>JBAZEK010000001.1 GCA_041653995.1 Dehalococcoidia bacterium | reverse complement strand
GATGATCAGTTTTTACAGGCGCAGATGGTACCCGCTACAAGAAAGACTTTGCTTTTTCTGTGGGCGGTAAGCATGTTACCGGTTGGGTTGGAGTACTGGCTAGTGGCAGCCGTGCAAAAGCGGGATTTTCTATTATGCACGCTGATCGTGTTGTAAAAGGATGGCCAGAATCCTGGCGCCCTGAAAGTCTTTATGGCCAGATTCAAGGTTCCAATGATTTAGTCAACCAGCGTCTCATCGGCGAGATTCATATGGATGAGTTTGAAGTCAGCCATACAAAAGACGATATCCTTTGGGAAGGAGACGATGAAGATCAAGTCCAATCTCAGCTTAAAGTATGTTGCGGTGATTATGCCGAGACTGCCAAAGCTTATCGTAAGAGTGGCGAAGACCAGCGCGGGCCATCTGACATCGAAACTCAAGTCGCGCTTGATGTTTTGAAAAAAGAATTGACTTCTGCTGAAATGGCCGACCTTGTCACGATTGAGACGGTGCCACCACCTGATGTAGTGCATCAGGCGCTGCAGCCTTTGGAACAGGCTGCTGCTGCTAGAGAGCCGACTTACATTGCGGACATTAGCACATTCTCGGTGGCAGGTTATTTGCTTGGGGATGCATCGGTCAATGATCCATATCTAGTAATAGATTCAACATCGGAAGATCGAGTCATGGTGATAATAAATACACAGCACCCGCATTGGCTTCAATTGAACGGGAGTGAAGGAGTACTAAACTATTTGCGACATTGTACTTACGATGGGATCGCAGAATGGCAAGCACGAAACAAAGCTTCAACGATTGATCCAGATACGATCAAGCTGTTAAAAGATAAATTACTGCGGCTTCCTCTTAATATGGAAATGCATGATGGTTCTGAATAAACCCGATAGCTTTCTTATTGGAAAGATACATTACCGGTATTTGATGATATTATCAAGATGTAGCTAATTATCTATCTGACCTGCCGCGCCCTTTGACGTCCACCGTCGGGCGTGGGGAGCAAGGTTTGATATGACTATGGATATTACGAAACGTCAAACCCCAGAAGAGGAGGAACTACATAAGAAACGCGTTGAGCTGGCCACATTAGAAAACGCACTTGCCCAAAACGAGTTAGATCTGGCAACGATCCAGGCGCAGCTGAATATATTTCTTACAAGATATCTAAACACCGTAGGTTCACGGTATAGTGAACTCGATGAGATCAATGCTCAAATCGCCGAAGTGGAGGCTCGACTGAAACCCCAGGAAAAGATCGCGAAAGACAAAGCCAATGAAGCGCGCTCCAGAGCGGAGGAATCGGCTAAGGCTACTCAAGGTATGCAGAATTCAGAGCAACCACTAGAATTTATTCCATCGGACAGACTAAAAAAGCTATATCGGGAAGTGGCTAGAAAGATCCATCCTGACCTTTGTACCGACGAAAAGGAACGGGGCCGTCGCCAGCAGCTAATGGTGGAAGCAAACCAGGCGTATGAGCGAGGCGATGAAGAGCGACTCCAGGTCATTCTAAAAGAATGGGAATCTAGCCCAGATTTCATCAAGGGAGAGGACGTAGCCATGCAACTTGTGCGTCTAATACGCAAGTTGGCACATGTAAGAGAACGCATTAAGTATAGTACCTCAAGAATTAAGGAATTAAGGAAATCAGACCTCTATGCACTTTATAAGAAGGTAAAGAAGGCAGAGGTAGAAGGTGAAGATCTTTTGAAAGAAATGGCTGAACGAATTAATAGTGATATTATGGATGCAAAAGAACGTCTTCGTAAACTTGGATTGGAGAAGATCAGTACATGATCCAGGGAGATAAACCGAATAAAACCGGCATTGTTCCTGCTGAAAACGCCAAACTGACAGTATATTCCGCGGATTTGGTGAAACGCGGGCTGGAATTTAAAGCATACCGTTCAAAGCGTAGTGTCCGCTTCCCTGAGGATCGATCCCTGGGATGGCTCTGGATACGAGATAAAGACAGTGTACCGGAAGATTGGTTGACTAGTAATGAACAGGCACTTTGTAAAGCGAGAGGGATAGTTACAGTCCCCGGCAATAAAGATTTGTATATCCATGTCGCTGATGATGCTTTTGCTGACCTTTCCCCATTTGGTGACTTAGGGTCAAATGATCTGCAAGGCATAAGTTGCTGCTTTGATAACGCCGAAGGCAGCGATGATGGATGTCGCTATTTCCAGAGATTGGCTTTCCTTAAAGAACTTAGATTGTTCAGTGTTAGCTTTGCATCTAACACTAGGGCAATGATCAGCGATGCTGGCCTAAAATATCTCCAGGGATTAACTTCGCTACAAAGACTATACCTCGGCAGCACTCAAGTTAGCGATGCTGGGCTAAAATATCTCCAGGGATTGACTACGCTGCAATGGATAAATCTCGGCAACACCCTAATCAGCGATGCCGGGCTACGATATCTCCAAGGATTGACTTCGTTGCAAAGGATAGACCTTAGCCACACCCAAGTAAATGGTGCTGGACTAGAATATCTCCAAGGATTGGCTTCGCTGCAATGGATGGACCTATATGAAACCCAAGTAAATGGTGCTGGACTAGAATATCTCCAAGGATTGGCTTCGCTGCAAAAACTAAACCTTGGTAACAGTCAAATCAACGATGCCGGGCTAAGATATCTCCAGGGACTGACTTCGCTTCGAAAACTTAGTCTCTGGGGCACCGAAGTCGGTGGTGCCGGACTTAGATATCTCCAAGGAATGACTTCGCTACAAGAACTGGACCTCGGTGACGCCAATGTGAGCGACGCTGGGCTAGAATATCTCCAGGGATTGACTGCGTTGCAAAAACTCGAACTACGTAACATGACCCTGGCTCGGCTTGGTATGAGCAGTACCAAGATTAAGAGTAGTAGGATTAGCGATGACGGGCTCCAATATCTCCAGGGACTGACTTCACTACGTGAGCTGGACCTATGGGGCAGTGACGTCAGGGATAAGGGACTTAGATATCTCCAAGGATTAACTTCACTACAAAAGCTACAACTCACTAACACCCAGGTTAATAATGCTGGGCTCCAATATCTCCAGGGATTGACTTCGCTACGTGATCTGGACCTATGGGGAACCCAAATCAGCGATGATGGTCTAAAATATCTCAAGGGCTTGATCGCACTGCAAAGACTAAACATCGGCCACACCCAAGTCAGCGATGCCGGGCGAGATTATTTGAGGAATCTCTTGCCGGGAACGAAAATTTGTGAATGAAGAACGATCTGCAAAGGATAGACATGTGACGTACCTGTCAATCAACGGGGGTTCGAATTATTTAGATGAGAACCTGTGGCAAATCATAGCACCCTCCTAACCAATCACTCTGTGTTTCAGAGGCACGATGCATAGCGTTATTTTGGCTGCGGTAAAATGGGTTAATCCGACATGTTCTAAGATGAACATCGTATATAACTCAGACTCCGAAGACCGATGCTCGTGTCCTCTGAGCTGCGAGCCATTTATTATTATCCGCGCATTATTAATTTTGCTAACATTTTGCTAACGAACCATTTTCAACCAGTCGCTATTATAAAGATAATTGATCGTAAAATAACATTTTTAGATAAATCAAAAATCACGGTCTTTCATCGTAAATCATCTTCTGCTATACTTTCCTTGTAATTCGTAAACAGCTGGTCGTCAGTTCGACTCTGACCGCTGGCTCCAGAGTCGAAAGGCATTTGCTGACCTGATAAGCGGGGAGGAAAAGGTATGACACTTAAAATAAAATTGTGTAGTCTGATCGTAATCAGCCTTATATGCCTGGCTGCAACCATATTACCGGGCCTGGCGCCGGCAATAGCCGACAACAATACTGCATCGGTTTTGCCGTACTCGAAAACCTGGGGGAACAGCACCGGACGCACGGGCTGCAACGCCACCGGCTGGGGCAGGAGCGATACTACCATGGGTTGCTCCGGTGTCAACAACAGCAGCAAATGCTTCTTTGTGCCCTGTAAATACTGCCGCCGCTGAACGAACGGATGGCGGACGGATGGGCCTCCGCCCACCTATCTAAAGGCCTTCGATTTCACCTCGCCGTTTTCATTTCTTGCGGTGATGGTAAAGACCGTTCCGGCCGGAGAAGCGACTATCTGGCTTCCTGAAGCTGCCACATATCCGATGCCGTTGTCTATGTATACCAGCGACGAGCCGGTGACCTGCCATGCCAGCATGGTGGCGCCGGATGCCCCCACGACATTCGGGACCTGCTTGAAATAGAAGTAGTCGATTTCAGGGAGCGGATTGACTGCCGGGGAAGGGCTTACAGCTACCGGCTCTGAACCCGCGGCAGGCTGACTGTTTGCGGCTGACGCTGGCCTGGATGTTAGGAAGGTCTCGGTGGCGGTAATATAGGCCGTCTCCCCCAGGTAGTATTTATCGTTGAAACGGGCATAGATGCTGTATCTGTCAGCCGTGTCTATGGACGTTAAATCGGAGATAACAAATCCTCCTACCTGCGGCTCGACCACCTGCCATCGGTCGAGTATCCATTTCTCTATTATGAAAGCGTGGGCATTGTTGCTGTGGTCCTTGCCGATGGCCACGTAAATATCGCTGGCCGGCACGCCTGCAGCCCGGCTGAGCGTACAGAGCAGCACCGCGAAATCCTTGCAGTTGCCCGTCCTTTTCTCCAGAGTTTCGACAGGCGTTTGCCAGTGGTAATAGCTGTCATTGGAATATACGATATGCGACGAAACCCATGCTTGCAGCTTTCTGAAATCGGACCTGAAGTCCGTTGTATCGGAAGTGATCATGTTCAGCGTCTGGCGTATGGTGGGATCTTCCACCGTTATCAATTGCCGGGGATCTATGGGGAAGTAGACATATTTGCCTAATGCGCCGGTGGACATGTACCTGGGCGAGCAGTTCAAAGATATAAGTATCAGACAAACAGACAGCGTCGCGACAATGGCCCTCATCAATTTAATATTCTATTACAATGTGGAGCATTTGGTTAATCCGGGGTATATCAGGTTGCGGCTTTTGATATTTTAAGGGTCATGGTGCACAATGTCTGCCAGAGGAGGGATGAGATGGCAGAATACCGACAGAGGGAGTTGCGAGCCGCCCCGGACAATCTTGTCACAGACGGCGAATTCGCATTCGGAACTTTCAGCACACAGTTTAAAAATGTCAATCCTCTCAAGGCTGATAAGCCCCTGGGTATATGGCTGCCTGAATCTCTGCTCTATTTCAGACTCAAGGAATGGCAGGCCTTCCAGCTTGGAAACGAACGCTGGTTTATGCTGGCTGTATTGTATAACGCCAAGGTCACGGCCCTGGCGCAGTTCATTGTATACGATAAAGTGCGGAAGAAAAAATATCTGTTTGAGAAACTTCTGCCATCATGGAAAATTAAGATTCCCGCGTCTATCTGGGACAGCAGCCAGTCCTATCGGGACAAGGACTGTTCCATCGAGATTATCAGCGCGCTGGCGAAGGGCAGATTTTATATGAATGTATTTATACGTGATCAGAAAGGCCTGCCGGATATTGAGGGACATTTCGAGGCAATTCATGATGAGGGATCGGTTGCGCCCATCGTCGTCTCAATACCGCTGGGCAAGAACCGCGCGGTCTATTCTCATAAGTGCCTGATGCCGATGCAGGGGAGCCTCATTCTGGGGGGGGAGAAGATTGAGTTCCTGCGCACCGATAGTCTCGCTATTATCGATGACCATAAGGGCTTCTATCCTTATGTGATGAAGTACGACTGGGTCACAACAGCTGGCCATGACGGGAAAGGGCGGCTGATCGGATTCAACCTGACGGATAACCAGACCATCGATGCGAAGAGATATAACGAGAACTGCCTGTGGGTGGACGGCAGGTTGCAACTGCTGCCGCCGGTGAAGTTCGATAGGCCGCAGGGGGTGACGGGAGAGTGGATTATACGGGACAGCTATGGAATGGTGAACCTTACATTCAAGCCCGTCACCATGGGCAGCATCGACATGAACCTGCTGGCGATGAAGGTAAAATACTACGGGCCTTTCGGCTCTTTCCGCGGGACTGTCAGAGACAGCTCGGGCCAAATCCTGGACTTCACTGATTACTTTGGAATGGGTGAACAAAAATACATTCGTGGGTAGTATTATTACTGCTTTAACCGGATGCCTCTTTCTGCTGCTGGGCCTGGCGTGGGGCGCTGCCCTCAACCGGTTGGCCGGATCGGTAACGGAGGAAGGCGGGATACAACTGAAGCCCCCGGCCTGCACGAAATGCTCCGCCAGGCGTCGACCGAAGTCCCTCATACCGCTGATAGGGTATTTTATGACAGGTGGTCGCTGTCCGGACTGCGGTGAGGCGATTCCGGTGCGCGCACCGGTGGTTGAGGCGGTTACGGGCATTCTCTTCGCGGCCCTTTATCTGAAATACGGCCTATCCTGGACGCTGGCCATACTGCTTATTTACTCCACCGTGCTGATCATATTATTTGTCACCGACATCGAGCATTTCATACTGCCGAATGTAATTACCTACCCGTCCCTGCTGCTGGCGGCACTGGTAGCGCTGACGGTTACGCTGGCGCGCTACAGCTTACCCTGGTCGCTTTATTACGGCGGAAGCGGATTTATGGCCGTTTTCAACAATTTCCTGTTGTGCGCCCTGGCCGGCGGTGTCTGCGGCGCCCTGCTTCTTCTTCTGGTGGTTGTGCTATCGAGGGGCGGTATGGGGATGGGGGACGTATTGCTGGCCGGCCTGCTGGGCCTGATGGTGGGTTTTCCTCTGGTATTTGTCGCTCTTTTCCTGAGCATACTGGCCGGGGGTATCGTGGCCGCAGTCCTGCTCATCAGCGGGCGCAAGAAGCGAAAAGAAATGCTGCCGTTCGGCCCTTTCCTCTGCCTTGGCGGCATGGTTACACTGCTGTGGGGCAAAGAATTGCTGGGCTGGTATCTGGGCCTGATCTGAGGCTCGTGTCAGTTAATCCCCGGTCTACTTGAAGGGGGGCGCCTGCCAGAAGGGCACCAGCGACGTTTTGGTCACAGTCCTCTCGCTTTGTATACGCTGCTCTACCTGGTACGGGACCGTTCTCTCTACTGTACGTGTTACGTTTTCCGTTACCTGATCGTCCCACAAGAGCGAGGCGCTGAACCTGGTATTCTGGGGAGTGGTGGGGCCGGTGAACAGAACTGCTATATCCCGTGCGCCCCGCGTATCGAATTCGATATCGTAAGGCTGCCAGCGGTTCATCCATAGATCAGCCTGCCCTCCCAGTCGGCGGGCGAAATTGAACTTGATGTTGGCTGAGTTAAGCCATTTATTCATTGCCTCCGCCTCTGTGCTGTATGTAAACCAATCCCACTGGACTGTAGAGCTATATACGGGGTCCAGGGACGAGATCAGCGGCGGCTGTAGCACCTGCCCGCGGGCGCCCATGTCGAAAAGGCTGACGGCAACGTTTTCGTAATAGTACTGTTTGTAGAGCGATATCCTGATCCTCTCGATGTTATGGACCTGTGCGCCGGGCAGCCTGTAGCCGTAATACCAGACGAACCGTGTGCCTTTGAACATCACAGAGGGACTGCTCCACAGAATATAGGGCGTAAGCTGCTCCTGGCCGCTTACAGTTCGGGTTACAGGATAGGTTTCGCTGACCAGCTCGGTGCGGTTCTCGGTAACAAACACCGTTTCATAATAGATCTCTTTTTGAGGGTATTGCATGGGTATACATGAGAGAGCGGAAATGGCCGGAGCCGTCAGAATCAACAGGGGCAGAATCCTGCCTGCGACTGGAGCCCGTAATGAAAATACCCGGTACCAGTCCCGTGCCCGGCAGCGTAAGAAGCAGAATAAATGATTCATTGCGAAAACGCTTCCCAGAATGGTACCTGCCTGACCTGATAGGTAGTCTGCTGTTTCTGCACCTCGTAGGGTACCTGTTTCTCCACCTGTCGCTCCCTGCTGACCGTTTTATTCGAAACAATATTACGGGTAAAGGCGCCTTTCAGAGTGACCCGGGCGTTCCATTGATTCTGGGGTCCGCTGACTATAACGCCGATCTTCTGCGCCTTGCCGGCGTCTAACTCGAAGACCTGCGGGTTCTCAGGCCTGGACCAGAGATTGGTCCTGCCGCCTAAAAACCTGGCCTCATTGATCTGGACATTGGCCGTATCCAGCCATGTTGTCGCAGCCCCGCCGGTGGTAGTGGTGCTGGTTCCTTCGGATGAATCTCCTGAGGTGTCGGAAGATGAACTGGAAGAAGTGCTGACGGTTGCAATGGTACTGGGTGTTATCCAGGTCCACTCGACCTCTCCCTCATCTGTATCTCCGTATATGGCGGGAGCAGGTGTGGTCAGGTGACCGCTTCTGGTCATGTCGAGTATACGTATGGAGGTGGACTCATACTGAAACTGTTTCCAGATCGAGATTGTCAGCCGCAGGTTATCATAGGTCGGCCATTGGGGAATATCATAGGCAAGGTACCAGAAGTTGGTCTGGCCGTTGAAGGCGATATTCTGCGAGTACCAGCTGTAGTAAAGCGGAAGCTCATAACTATTCGTGACGGTATCAATCGTAGTCTCGTTTTCCGTGTAGACTTCTGTTGCATACTCGGTCCTGTACAGGGTCTCCGTAACGGCGCCGGTTACGGGATATTCTTTGGAGACGCATGATGAAGCAAGTATCAGCAGGAGCAAAGGGAGTAATCTGGCCGTTATATCGAGATACTTCATTTTACGGAATGCATGTAGTCCGGACTTCCTGATAATAGCATAAGTACGGTAATGCATATTGTCAAAGTCGGAAGGCCTGACCTTAAGCCGCTGCGTTAAAACACCTGGAGTCGAGATGTCGTGATATCGAACTGACGGAGGCGATGGGAAAATGAGTTGGCATGTTATATAATGCGGTTGATGTGAATATAACGGTTAAGGAGGAAGCAATGGCCGCGCATAAAAATGGCTCTTTTATTCTGGTGGTGTTATTAGCAGTTGCCTGTATTGTGTCTGCTATAAGCTGTATCCCGGCTGTCCAGCAGCCCGCCGCGCCCGCAGCATCATCGGCATGCATAATGGTGGTCAGCCCGGATAAACTGGTGTTCACTATCGGGGAGGGCCAGGGTCCGACTCTCGACCAGGTACTATCGGTCGTCAGTCAGGGCGAGGGCATACTTAACCTGTCGATGAGCGATAACGCGCGCTGGATAAATCTGATGCAGGTGCCCGGCGCCGCAACCACTCAAACCACCGACGCCAGGGTAAATGTCGATGCAACCGGCATGGCCCCCGGCCAGTATACCGGCATCATTACGATTGCCGCCGACGGCGCCGCCAACAGCCCGATTTACGTGCCGGTCTACTTCACCATCTTGCCAGGCGCCAATATTCCCGTACAAGTGATTCCCGTCCCGGCGCCGTCCTCAGTTCCTCCCGCGGATTCCGCCGCCGTCTGGGTAAACCAGACGGATTTCTATAAATATGCGACAGTCAGCGCCCTGATAGTCAACGGAAGTGTGACTAACTCGGATCGCTCATGGTATATGTCCGATGTTAAAATCGTGGCGAATGCCACCGGCAACAGCGTCAAAATCGCTGCCAGCATACCGCCCGGTGAAACAATCATGTACAACCGCTATATCCCCGGCTACCAGAAAGATACGGTCAGGCTGAGCTTTACCTGGTATAAGCCATAGGCCGGGTACAACGTATCTCTGAATGAAGCGGCATCTTTGCCACTCCCTCAAGATCGTCCATTAGTAGTAGCCCGTTACCTATACGGGCTACTACTTTTTTATTACAGCGAATCATACCCTGCAGTTGGCCAATACCATACTTGTGACCGTGTTAAGCCGGCCTGCAGTGCGGCATAATAAGGGCATATAAGACATAGTACTAAGGTCACAGACAAACCAGTACCGATGCCTTATTGTATTGGTAGAATATGCATCATAGAATTGATGAGTAGGGAAAAAAGACCAGGAGAAAGGAGATGAGCGCGATGAAATCGATAGTAGGGACGGTCAAAACGGATTGGAAAGCACAGGCTCTTTTCTGGTCTATGGTGATATGCGGGATGTTGATCATTAGTGCGGTGGTGATAGTGGCCCGCATGTTTTAAAGTTTGCGGTTCTCCTCCCAAACGCGGGGGGCGCCGGCACTCGGGCGTCCCCTGCTTTTTTTATCCCTGCGCCACCTGCTAAACGTTGTCCTTAACAGCCTCGACTTCAAGCCTTACTGCGGCTATGTGCACTATGTTAGAAGCATCAGGAGGGTACTGCCGCAGATATTCATCGACAACTTCATCGATGAAGGCCTGTTGCATAGCCCGGGGTACCCTGTGTACAAAAGGATGCCAGGTTGTGCGGAACCAGCCTTCCAGTCCCTCTTTGCCTTGCTGCGCCATATCCCTGGCAATGAGCTCTATCCGCAGAGGTTCAAAACCGGCTTCGGGCAGCCATTTACTGTATTCTTCAATTCCGAAGAAGTTATACGGCGGAATGAAGCTTTTAAAATAGGAGGACCATTCAGGCCGGGCGGCAATGCCGAGCACCACCCCGGTCATATCGACAACATTGCCCCGCCCGCCCATCTGGAGCAGCAGCCTGCCCGGATTTTTCAGTCCCGCATATATGCCTTTCAGGACGGCGAGGTGGTCTCTCACCCAATGTAGTACGGCATTGGAGAAAGCAATGTCGTACTCTTGATGGAAATCGAGCTGACAGGCGTCCTTGTGGATGAAGCGCAGGTTGGGAAATTCAGCATGAGGAAAGGTCCGGCAGGCCAGATCTATCATTTCCTGTGAGCTGTCGATGCCGGTTACTGATCCATGCGGCAGGCGTGTTGCAATCTCGGCAGTGACCTTGCCGTCGCCGCAGCCTATATCCAGTACACTCTCGCTGCCTTTGAGTTCGAGTTTGGCTATCAGTTCGCAGCCCAGTTTAAACTGGGCTGCCGAGCTTTTTTGGTAATCATGCGCATCCCATTTGTGCATGTTATGAGTTTAACATGTTTGGAAATAAGTTTGCTTAACCCGGGCTGCGCCATCATATTTCAGCGATCGATTTCAGCGGCCTTATTTCGGTAGCAATGATTGAAAGCGACTGCGGACCCCTGCGCTGGATCTTGCCTCGCACTTCCATCCATGCGCAGCGGAAGAGCACCCTGCCGCATCTCTCCTGCACGTCGCTGAATACCGTGACATCGGCGACGCCGCTGCCGTCCTCAAGGATGATATAGACCACGCGCTTGCCGGTGCGCGTGGGTGGTGTCTGGTAGCGGATGACCGACCCGGCGATTTTCACAAGCTCCCCGGTGGGAAGGGATGGCAGGTCGCTGATGCTGGTGAAACCCTCGCCCAGGATACAGAAGTCCAGGGGATGGGCGGAGAGGTCGAGAGAGAGAAGCTCACGCTCATCCAGCAGGTTCTCTTTCTTGCCTGGATCGCTGCAGGGGCGGGTTTTTAAACCCGCCCGAGTATCCGGGCGGACCTGAAGGTCCGCCCCTACGAGTATCTCGGTATTTGGATCGCTGTAGGGGCGGGTTTTTAAACCCGCCCGAGTATCCGGAAGTTCCGCCCCTGCTGTTTTCCTGCGTTTGAGCTGTAGAAGGCCGGGTATCTCCGCCAGCATCTCTGTTCTGCTGCCGAATGAATCGAGCGCACCCACTTTAACCAGGTTTTCTATCATGGGCTGGCTGGCCTCCACGCGCAGGGCGAAGTCGCCCAGGGCGGCGAAGCGCCGCCTGCTCCTCTGGCTGATGATGGAACATACCGCTTCGCTGCTCAGGCCCTTCACCTGGCAAAGGCCGACACGTATGGCGTTGCCTTCCACCGTGTAAAGGTCGGAAGATTTATTTACATCGGGCGGAAGGACGGCGGCGCCGCAGCGGCGGGCCTCGGCGGCCAGCACGCGCGGCGGATAGTAGCCCATGGGCTGGTTGGAAAGTATGGCTGCGAAGAACTCGGCCGGGTAATGACATTTCAGCCAGAGTGACTGGTAGGAGAGCACGGCGTATGCTGCCGCATGCGCCTTGCAGAAGCCGTAGGCGGCGAAAGCAGCGAGATGCTCGAAGACCTCCTCCGCGACGCCGCGCTTGACACCCCTCCGCATGGCGCTGTTGATGAAAGAGAGTCGCATCTTCTCCATCTCCTCGTGTGTGCGGTCGTGGGTCATGGCGCGGCGGAACCCGTCAGCCTCGGCGTAGCTCAGGCCTGCCAGGTCATGCGCCACACGGAGCACCTGTTCCTGGTAGAGTATCACGCCCAGCGTTTCCCCCAGGGCGCTTTCCAGGCAGGGGTGCGGGTAGCTCACCGGCTCTTGACCGTGGCGGCGGGCCAGATAAACCTTGTCCATGCTGCATTTGAGCGGGCCCGGGCGCACCAGCGAGAGCGAGACGATGATGTCGTCGAAGGTACGCGGCAGCAGGCGTCCCGCCATTTCCCTCTGCGCCGGCGATTCGAGCTGGAAGACTCCGATGGTCTTGCCCGCGCGCAGCATGGCGAAGGCCACCGGGTCGTCGCGCGGTATTGCATCGATAACTATTTGAAGTCCACGGTTCTTCCTGATGCTGTGCACGGCCTGCTCGATAACTGTTATGGTGGGCAGCGCCAGCAGGTCCATCTTGACCAGGCCCAGCCTTTCGATGTCGTCCTTGTCGTACTGGCTGATGATATCCCCCCCGCTGGAAGGCTCCAGCGGCACGAGGTCGGAGAGCCGCCCCTCGCCTATGAGCAGCCCGCCCAGGTGTACCGACAGGTGTCTGGGGAAGCCGTCGATGGCGGCGCACAAATCGAAAAATTCCTTGAGCTCGGGCCTTTTGTAAACGGTGCTGCCCTTCAGCTCGGGCAGCGTGTCCGCCTTCTCCATCAGCCTGGATGCGGAGAGCCAGTGTATGCCCTTGCAGGCCTCTTCGATAACGGGCTGCGGCACCTGCAACGCCTTGCCGACATCACGGATGGCGCCGCGCGCCAGATAGGTATTGATGGTGGCAACGCAGGAGACGTTATCCTCCCCGTATTTGCCGATGACATAATCGCGCACCTCCCCCCGCCGCCTCCGGTCTATATCGAGGTCTATATCGGGCGGCTCGTTGCGCAATGGGTGCATGAAGCGTTCGAAGAGCAGGTCGTAATGGACGGGATCGGCAATGCTGATATCCAGCGCGTAGACCACCAGGCTATTTGGTGCGCTGCCGCGGGCCTGGCAGCGTATGCCGCGCTCCCGGGCCCAGCGCACTATATCCCATACTATCAGGAAGTAGCCGCAGAACCCGAGCTTCTCGATGGTAGTGAGCTCCATCTCCAGGCGGGCGGACAGCTCCGGCGTCAGACTGCCGTATCTACGTTCCGTGCCTTCGTAAGCCAGCCTGCGCAGGACTCCGGGGGCGGTCTCGCCTGCGGGTAAATCGAACCCGGGGAAACGAGGCCTGCCCAGCTCGAGATCGAGGTTGCAGAGCGAGGCGATCTCAAGGGACGTCTCGACGGCGCCGGGGAAACATTTGAAGAGCCGCGCCATCTCAGCGGGTGATTTGAAATACTGCTCCACCGTGCGCGGGCCGGCAAGCTGTGAGGCCGGCACGATATGCTTGATGGAGTTGAGCAGTTCCCTGATGCGGTAGTCACGCATGCTGAGGTAGTGTACATTGTTGGTGGCTACCGCAGGCATGCCGTGCTCGCGGGCCAGGTCGTAGAGCAACCGGCACAGGGACGAATCTTCCCTGGCGGGATAACGGGTCAGCTCGATGAAGAAGCCGTCGCCGAAGACATCGCGGTAGAAGCCTGCCGCCAGGGCGGCGCCGCGCTTCTGTCCGGCAGCCAGCAGCGCGGGTACCTCGCCCAGCCGGCAGCCGGAGAGGGCGATGAGTCCTGCACGGTGCCTGTCCAGCAGGTCGCGTGTGGCGGCCGGCTTCTCCCCGTGCCTCTTGCAATGCATGGCGGTGAGCAGCCGGCAGAGGTTGGAATAACCCGTCCTGTCGCTGCAAAGCAGGGTGAGGTGATAGCCCCCCTCCAGGTCTATCTCAGCCCCGATGATGGGCTTAACACCGGATTTCTTAGCGCTCTGGTAGAACTTGACGGCGCCCGTCAGGCGGTTATGGTCGGTCAGCGCCAGCGCGGGCATTCCGAAATGGCTTGCCTTATCCGCCAGTTGAGCCGGTCCGGCGGCGCCGTCCAGGAAGCTATAGTAAGAATGAACATGCAGATGTACGAAGGACATGGCGATGTTCCCCTCTCATTCAGTCGAGCACGCGGTGCAGGAGCCAGATCGAGTCGCTCTTGCACAGTTCGTAAATGCCGGCGCCCCGCCGCTCGGCGGTGACACGGATGAGAATGCGCACCTGCCCCCCGTTCCACCATTCCGAAGCTTCCCTCCACCAGGACAGTATCTCCACCACCCGGTAAAGACGCCGGCGCCAGATGAAGGCGGTCGGAACGGATTCCCGGCTGATATGGACGGTGATCGGCTCATCAATCTGTCTGGACACCACGCTCCCCCCTTCCGAAAGGCGTGCAGGAATTATAATAGAACAAATGTTCTAATGTCAAATCGGGATGGCATTAAAACAGCCGATGCCTTCGAAGGCATCGGCTGTGGTGTCCTGTTGATGCTGCGATCGGCTGTGCGGACGGCGGTTATCTCCAGGTCGGGCTGAAGTTGTTGAATTCGCCGTAGGTCAGGCGGTGGATATTGCTGCCGTCAGCGTTCATAATGAATATATCTTTGTTGCCGTTGGCATCGGAGACAAAGGCTATTTGAGTTCCGTCGGGCGACCATACCGGGCTGCGGTTGTCGTTGATATCGTCTGTGATCTTTTTGGCTACCATTAGCGGGAAGGGGGATGAAGCGTCCATGACCCAGATATCTCCTTTGGCGGCGGTGCCCCTGACCCAGACGATCTTATTGGTGATCGGCGACCAGTCCGGCTCGGAGCCGTCCACGTCAAAGATCAGTCCGAACTTTTCCTGGTCGCTGCCATCGGGATTCATGGTGTAAAGCATGGGACTGATACTGTTTTCATCGCGGTTGGAGGCGAAGAGGATTTTGGAGCTGTCCGGCGACCAGGCGGGCGCACTGTTCCAGCCTGCCCTGTGACTGTGTTCATCCTCATCTGCTTCGGAAGCCGGATCTTCATGGGTTTCCTCGGCAGAGCTATAGGTCAGTTGCCGGACGTTTGTGCCGTCGGAATTCATTGCAAAGATCTCAAGGTCAAATATGCCTTCCTTGTTAACAACCTGGGAAGTAAATGCTATTTTGGAGCCGTCAGGCGACCATTTGGGTAATGCGCTGCGCCCCTTTACGTCACTGAGCATCCTGCGGTCGCTGCCGTCAGCGTCCATGCTCCATATCTGATAATTATAAGATTGATTTGAGCTGAATGCGATCCTCTGGCCATCCGGCGACCAATCGGGTGTGCCGTCGACTGTGCGGTTATCCGTTGACACCGGCCTCAGGTCCGTCCCGTCGGGATCTATTGTATATATGTGAACCTGGCTGTCACGGTCGGAGGTAAAAGCCACCAGCTCCGCGAGACCCGAGGGCTGGTATGTGGCGGCCGGAGCAGTACAGGCAAATAACGATGAAGCCGACAATGCCAGCAGGCCGATAAGGCACAGCAATTTAAGCGATTTGAAATTGGACATGCTGATCTCTCCTTGAGTGCGCAGTATCTTGTTCTGAAAAGTATAATTGCAGAGTTGAATATTGGCAAATATGCTCAGGCTCAATCGGGCGCACCTGAAGGTACGCCCCTACGGATTTGGCTTGCGCGTGGTGATGAACTCGACCGCCCAGTCTCGCATGGTGCGGGGTGGATGATGCTCCTCAGCGTTGCGCACCAGGGACAGTGAGCCGGACTGGCATTTATAGGCGCAGACTCCGCATCCGATACAGAGTTCGGCATTGACTTGGGATACCTTGCCGGATTTGTTGGTGAGTTCACGAACACGTCCATCCTTTTCACGGACAGTAGTCTTGCGGCCCCTGGCATCCGGTGACTCCTTGAGACGAAGCGCTTCCATCGGGCAGCGCTTGACACACAAGCCGCAACCCGTGCAGGTCTGCTGTTCTACTTTGACATGGTAGTTGGAGGGCACCAGCCCGCCTGAATGCTTCATGCGCTTGACCGCCTCAAACCACATGCAGCAGCAACTGCAGCAGTTACAGATGGTATCCGGGCTTTCCTGCTGGTTGGACATGGCGTGTATGAGGCCGGCCTCGGCGCACTGCTGAAGGATACGCTCGGTTTCCTCGCGCGTAATCTGGCGCCCGAAACCATTCTCCACAGCATAGCGGCCCAGGCGATCGAAATGCAGGCATACTTCAAGCTGGTATCTGTCAGGTGTGCCCGTGACCAGGCCTTTTTTCACGCGGCAGGGGCAGTAGCTGACGCTGAAATAAGTGTAGGAATCGAGGTGCTTTTTTACTTCCTCATACGGCAGTATGGCCTGCTTGTCCTCGATGGCGGCGTTTATAGGCAGCACGCGCAGGCCTTTTTCTTTGACGGTCTCCCAGGGCTGCATGAAGGTCGGGAAATGGTTGTCGGACAGCACTGCGAACTGCCTGCTGTGCTCGTCGGTTCTACCCGGCCATCCTGTCGTGCGCATGAGCATAAAAATATCATTGAGCATGTAATGAGGAATACCATCACGTACGAATTTATAGAGGAATCCCTTGCGGGTCAGTTCGTCCAGCCTGATTTTCAGCGCAGCGGGATCCATGCCCTTTATCCCGGCTAATGCCTCGAGGCTTTTGGGAGAGAACGGTATGCCGGTGAGGAATGCAGCGTCGGCGGGCGTGTATTTTGCCGATATGACGGCCAGCAGTTTCTCCCCGCCCGGGACACCGTACCAGCTCTTCTTCTGCCACTCGATGAATTTCAGGTAAACGTTTATTTCCGGGTCTGTAAGAACTGCGTCGGATTGGCTCATATAATCCTCCCGGGGCGTACTTATGTTGGCTGTGGATGCGGGTCCAATTAGATCAGCTTATCTGCGAACGGCCCAGATCGCGCAGCACACGTTCAAAGACCGCTATATCCTGCGCCGGGAAATTTTTGCGGATGGCGGCGTTCAGCTCGTCCGCAAAGCCGATGATGCGCGGCCCGACCTCCCTTGCCTTTTGTGTCAGGTGAACCAGAGCTGACCTGCGGTCCTCTGCATTCGGCCTGCGTTCCACGTAACCGTTTTTTTCCATGCGGTCGAGTATGCCGGTGATGGTTGAACCGTCCAGAGCCACGCGCTGCCCCAGTTCGCCGATCGTTATCCCGTCGCCTATCCAGAGGGCGCTGAAAACCATGTACTGCGGCGTGGTCAGGTTGAAAGGCGAAAGCCGCGAATCATAGTGCTCATAAACACGGCGCATGACACGACCGACATTGAAGCAGATGTGCTCTTCCAGTTCATTTACCATAATCGAATAATTTTAGCACAAAATATTTGTATACAATATAAAAATTCCAGGGATATTTGTCAAGCGGAGTTTGTCAATATAATTGTTATGTCCACCGGCTGCTGCCTGCTTGAGGATTTACGTGTCCCGGCGAATGTAAATTGACACATGCAAAACAACATACTACTATTAATAACATATAAAGATATCATTATATGTTGATAGGATAGAGGCAAGTTATGCGTTATTTGGTCAGGATATTGAAGTCGCTATCGGATGAAACCAGGTTGCGCATACTTAACATGTTGTATGAGCGTGAATGCTGTGTCTGCGAGATTATCGATGTCCTTAATATATCGCAGCCGCGTGCCTCTCACCACCTGGGAGCTATGTACAATGCCGGATTACTTAAAATGAGGCGTGTCGGCATATACTCGCTCTATTCCATCGATCGAGAGAACCTTGAATATTACGCCATTGATATTTTGAAGGCTGTGCGTGAGGGGTTGGGAGGTGATGAAACCACGCGCTCCGATTTAGTTAAATTGCATGCTGCGCAGAGGCTTATTCCTTCATGCTTCGGGTCGGCCGGGTGCGGATAGTGGATATACAGGGACTTTTAAGCGATGTAAGCCTGCCCGGCTTTTCCGCATTCCTGCTGGGAGTGATGGCAGCCATCGGGCCATGTACGCTTGCTACCAATCTGGCTGCACTGGCGTATATCAGCCGCAGGATATCCGACCGCAGGTTCGCCGTCACCAGCGGGGCCCTGTACACGCTGGGCAGGATGATTACTTACTCCGTGCTGGGGATGCTGATCATTTATGCCGGATTGAGCATACCGGCGATCGCCAACTTCCTGCAGTACTTTGGTGAGAAGGCCACGGGCCCTCTGCTGATAATCGTAGGCCTGGTTATGCTCTTCCTTGACAGGATATCTCTGGGTGAGCATGGCAGCACTGTGGCAAATGCCGCCGGCAGACTGGCCGACATGGGCATGCTGGGCGCCCTGCCGCTGGGCATAGTCCTGGCCCTGGCATTCTGTCCCTACAGCGCTGTTCTTTTCTTCGGTGTTCTCATACCTCTGGCGTTCAAGACTGAGGGTGGTGTGGGACTGCCCGCCCTGTTTGCGCTGGGCACCGGCCTTCCCGTGCTGTTGTTCGGCACACTCCTCTCGCTGGGCGTGGTCGGCGCCGCAAAGTGGATAAATGCCATCAGCAGGGCCGAGAAATACATAAGAGTAGTCATGGCCGCACTTTTCATTCTGATCGGCTTTTTCTATATATGGCTGTGGCTGAATCCTTATTGAGCATTATTTTTTTATAAATTAAGGAGGATACACATGCGCAAGGAAGAAATTAAAAAAACGGTCAGGCAGGGTTATGCACAGGTGGCAAAAGGCGGCGGATCCTGTTGCGGGCCACAGACGACCGGCTGCTGCGGTACCAACACAGCCCGTGATATCAGTAAAGGCATAGGGTATTCGGAGGCGGATATGTCGTCGGTGCCAGACGGGGCAAACCTCGGGCTGGGCTGCGGTAATCCGGTGGCGCTGGCGACCTTAAAAGAGGGGGAGGTGGTACTCGACCTGGGGTCCGGCGCCGGATTTGACTGCTTTCTCGCCTCATCCAGAGTGGGCGCCGCAGGCAAGGTTATCGGAGTTGATATGACGCCTGAGATGGTGGAGAAAGCCCGCGAGAACGCGCGAAAGGGCGGCTTTAATAATGTGGAATTCAGGCTGGGCGAGATCGAAAATCTGCCCGTCGCCGATCGCTCGGTGGACATCATCATATCTAACTGCGTTATCAACCTGTCCCCCGACAAGCAGCAGGTTTTCAGCGAGGCTTATCGGGTGCTCAAACCGGGAGGGCGGCTGATGGTCTCGGATATAGTCCTGCTGGAGCCGCTGCCCGAGTCTGTGCAGAAGTCTGTTTCCGCCTATATCGGCTGCCTGGCAGGAGCAGCGCTCAAAGAGACATACCTGGCATCAATCGCAAAATCCGGTTTTCAAAACATTGAATTAATCGATGAGACGGGCTTCGGCGCAGAATATATAAGCAACGATCCGACCGGGAAGGCCATGCTGTCCGCTGACAATATCAGCGAGGTCGACCTTAAAAAAGTCGGCAGGGCGGTCCGCAGCATAAAGGTCAGCGCGAACAGGCCGGCTTAACCGGCCGCGCTTTCTTAAAATATTGATTGACCGGTCAGGTAACGTAATTTACTCTCAATTCTGCTATAATATTGTTGTAAAATAATTTTTGCTGTGGTAACCTGTTAGGGCATTGCCGGGACGAAATATAAGCGGTCACGTTTATATAAAAATAAATTGGTAGGAGGTTGTTACATGGCGGACATCTACGAAAAAAAACCCTGGCTCGCATTTTACGACAAGCATGTGCCTGCAACGTTGCAGTATCCCAACACAACTTTTTGGGAAACGGTGGAACCGGCATTCAAGCATGATCCCAAACGCGTGGGCCTGTACTATATGGGTACGCCGTTCACTTTCAAGCAAATGGACGAAATGTCCAACCGCTTCGCCAATCTACTCAAGAAAGTAGGCCTGAAAAAAGGGGACACAGTGGGCATAAACCTTCCCAATCTGCCCGCGTATTACATCGGCCTGCTGGGCGTACAGAAGGCCGGCTGCGTTCTGACCGGCGTCAGCCCTCTGCTGACGGCGGAGGAGCTTAATCATCAGCTCAAGGATTCCGGCGCCAAGGTGCTGGTTACCCTCGACGCCCTCTACCCGAGGGTGATCAAAGGCATAGGCGGGACCGATCTCAAGGCCATAGTTTTCACAGGCATAGCCGATTACCTGTCGCCGGTGATAGCGACCATGGGGAAAATGCTTAAGAAGATACCCACGGGCAAGGTGCTGCCGATACCCGGTATTGAAATATACCATTTCAAGGATGTTATGAAGAGCATGCCGGCCACTCCCGTGGCCGAGAAGGTCAGCATGGATGATACCTGCATTATGCAGTATACGGGAGGCACCACCGGCCTGCCCAAGGGCGCAGAGTTGACCCACCGCAATATGGTAAGCCAGATGTTCCAGGTCACCACCTGGCTGGACACCAAAATGGGCAGTGTGGTTGGCATGACCGCCTTCCCGCTCTTCCATATCGCGGGCCTGCTGGTTTGCATGGCTATGATGTCCAAGGCTATTACCCTAATAGCTGTGCCCAATCCGCGCGACCAGCAGTTCATCATCAAGTACATGAAAAAGCATCGGCCGAACGTCATCGGCAACGTTCCGACGGTATACCTGGAGTTGATGAAGCAGCCCGGGTTCCGCGATTACGATTTCAGCGATGTCCAGTATTTCGCCAGCGGCGCAGCTCCCTTCCCTCCGGAATATATCAAGGACTTCGAAAAGATTGTGGGTGAGAGCAAGCTGGTGGAGGTATACGGCCTGACCGAGACCAGCCCCATCATCACCGCCAATCCGCGCTACGGAAAAAAGAAGCCCGGTGCGGTCGGTATACCCTTCCCGGATACGCTGATTAAGATAGTCGATCCGGGGACGGGAGAGGAGCTTCCCTTCGGCGAGCCGGGAGAGGTGGCGGTCAAGGGCCCACAGGTGTTCACCAAGGGCTATTTCAAGAAGCCGCAGGAGACGGCCAATGCGTTGAGGAACGGGTGGTTCCACACCGGAGACATCGGCAAGATGGACGAGGAAGGATTCCTTACCATCGTGGACAGGCTCAAGGACATGGTCAACGTATCGGGCTTCAAGGTTTTCACCAGGGAGCTGGATGATGTTATCTGCGAGCATCCCGATGTCGATATGGGCGCAACGGTGGGTATCCAGGATCCGAGCCGGCCCGGTTCCGAGATCGTCGCATCAGCCATCATACTTAAGCCCGGCATCGAGAAAAGCGATGCGGAGAAAGCCAAGATTATCGAATACCTCAAAGGCAAGGTTGCTCCCTACAAGGTCCCCAAGCGCATAGAGTTCTACGATCAGCTGCCGACCAGCGCTGTGGGCAAGATCCTGAAGAGGGAGCTGCGAACCATGATGACCCAGAAACCCCAGTAATTGATTAAGGAGAAGAAATGAAAAAGCGTCCCGTATTCCGCACCGAACTCTGCGATATCCTTGGTGTCGAATACCCGGTGATGCTGGCAGGGATGGGGACCGCGGGCGGTTACACGTTGACCGCCGCGGTTTCCAACGCCGGCGGCCTGGGAATGCTCGGCGCCACGTTCTTATGGCCTGAAGAGCTGAGATCATGGATCAGAAAAATTCGCTCTCTGACAGATAAACCATTCGGCGTAGACATATTACTGCCGGCCGCCATACCCAAGGATTTCGACCTGGATAAGCTCAAGGACTATATACCTCCGGAGCACACGGAATTTATCCGGAAGATGGCCAGGGATTTCGGCGTCGAAGGCGCCAAGATGAAGGAATGGCCCATCTCCGAAGAGTTCGGGCGGAGCCAGTTCCAGGTGGTGAAAGAGGAGAAGGTGCCTTTCTTCGCCCTCGGCCTCGGCACCCCCGACTGGCTGATCCCCGAGGCGCATGAGGCGGGCATCAAGATCGTTTCGCTGGTCGGCAACGTGCGCAATGCCGTCCGGATTAAAAAGATGGGGGCTGACATCATCATCGCCCAGGGACACGACGCCGGCGGACACACCGGCAGGATAGGTACCTTTGCCCTTGTTCCGCAGGTAGTAGACGCAGTGGCGCCCACACCCGTGGTGGCCGCCGGCGGCATAGCCGACGGACGTGGCCTGGTGGCTGCGCTGGCTCTGGGCGCCATCGGCGCCTGGTGCGGGACTGCTTTCCTGGCCACCCACGAATGTTTTGTCGACTTCATCGAGCTGGGCATGCTCAACAAACCGACTATAGACGCCTACTATCGCAAGCTGGTCGAATCGGACGAGGAAGAGGAGCAGATTACACGCATCTACAGCGGAAAGACCACAAGGGCCTTTAAAAATAAGCTTAACGAGGCCTGGGAGAAATCCGGACTCAAGACCCTGCCCATGCCGCTGCAGAGCATGCTGGTCTCCGATCTTCTGCAGGGCATGATGGAGAAAGGCGAAGCCGAATACTATCCCATGTTTGCCGGCCAGGTCACCGGACTGATTAAAAAGATCAGGAGCACGCAGGAAGTTATGGACGACATCATCGGCGGGGCCGTGAGTATAATGCAAAAAGAATTCCCGGAAGAAGTGACGATCAAAGCCTGAGCATCGGCATATGGCAGCAAGAGAGTCAACCGGAGAAAATGAAGGATATACACATGGAATATGAAGGTCTGATACTTGAAAAGAAAAACTACGTGGCTACATTGACCATGAACAGACCGCACAGATTGAATGCGCTGACGGGTGAGATCAGCAACGAATATTTGCCGAAGATATTCAGGGATTTACAGGACGACGACAGCGTACGCGCCCTCATCATAACCGGCGCGGGTAAGGGATTCTGCACGGGCGCCGACGTTGTTATTTTCAACCAGGCGGCTGAGGAAGGGAGACTGCAGGAGCTGCTCGAGCCTCGCGGCCAGACCATCGGTGGAGCGTTCGTATTAGGGCTATATAATCTCCAGAAGCCGGTCATCGCCGCTGTCAACGGCGTTGCTGCAGGCGGGGGGGTGTCGCTGGCGTTATTGGCCGATATCAGGATCGCTTCAGAGAAGGCTCTGTTCAACCTGGCCTTCGTCATGCGGGGCTTGATACCCGATTGCGGCTGTACCTACCTTATGCCGCGGTTGCTGGGCACCGGACGCTGCTACGAATACATGTATACGGGAGAATCCATCGACGCGCGCGAAGCGGAGCGCATCGGCCTGGTTAACAGGGTTGTGCCGCATGAGAAGCTGATGGAGGAGGCGGAAGCCCTGGCAGCCAGGATAGTGCAGGGTCCTCCACTGGCCTTCAAGCAGATCAAACGCGCCGTTCAAAGCGGTCTGCACAACACCCTGGAACAGCAGCTATATATAGAGACCTATGCGCAGAAAAACCTGATGGGAAGCGAAGATTTCAGGGAGGGTCTTAACTGCTTCAGAGAGAAGCGGCTGCCGAAGTTCAAAGGACGCTGACAGCGATTAAAATAAACAATATATAACAGGAATAGGAGGAACACCCGATGAAAGACTTCGATGCCGTAGTGGTGGGAGCGGGCCTGGGTGGAATATCCGCTGCTACCTACCTGGCCAAGGCGGGGAAGAAGGTTGTGATTCTGGAGAAACATAATGTCCCGGGCGGATATGCGACCTCGTTTCTCAGGGGACGCTTTGAATTTGAGATTGC
Organism: Dehalococcoidia bacterium; assembly: GCA_041653995.1. Taxonomy (NCBI): domain Bacteria; kingdom Bacillati; phylum Chloroflexota; class Dehalococcoidia; species Dehalococcoidia bacterium. Next base: position 1,254,699 of record JBAZEK010000001.1, on the reverse strand, counting down.
GCTTCATCAGCTTTCGGGTTACGGGACAGAGGAAGATAAGGGGCCCATCTGGAAAATCCTGCATGACAATGGTGTCTCCGACCGGGTAGATATACTGCATATCCCGGATCTGTACCGCAGTATTTTCCCTGACTTCACAATTGAGATTCCCAAAGGCAGGCAGAACTACGAAGATGCCCTGTGCAGCCAGTTCCCCAGGGAGGCCGAGGGCATTAAAAAATTCTCCAATATCATGTTCGAGTTCGCCAGGCAGGCTATGCGCTCCATGCGGGTCGGGATGAAAGCGGTTATGGAGAATCCATCCGAATACCCCGAGCTGGTCGGCAACTTCGGCAAGACGTTGTCCGAGGTGCTCAATCCCCTGGTCTCCGATGAGAAAGCCCGTGCCGTTATCGGGCAACTATGGGGCTACTTCTGCCAGCCGCCCTCCAAGATGGCCTTCCTGATCTATGCCCTTGGCCTTGTCAGCTACATCAGGTTCGGCCCGGCCCATGTCAGGGGGACTTCGCAAAACCTCTCGCAGGCGTTTATCGATACGATGGAGTCCTACGGCGGCGAGGTCTGGTTCAATAACGGCGCGAAAAAAATAATAGTGAAGGACGGCAAGGTGCGCGGAGTGCTGGCGGAGGACGGCACCGAGATCGCGACGCAGCACGTTGTGTGCAGCGCTAATCCTGTAACCACCAGCCTGGAGCTGGTAGGTCGCGATAGTATGCCGGGCTGGTACCTCAACCGGCTGGGTGGATGGAGCGGTGGCGCCAGTACCTTCAACATCTATGTAGGCCTGGACTGCCCATGCCAGGATGTCGGGCTCAAGGTCCACGAGAATTTCGTTAATAAGACTTATGACCTGGACGCACAATATGAAAACATGCGTAACTCGCTCGATTATGAGCCGGACGGCAATGCCATTGTGGCTTACAATGTGGTCGATCCGACCGTATCACCCAAGGGTACGGCATCGTGTGTAATAACTCAGATCGCCTATGCGGATCCGTGGCTGAAACTGTCCCCGTCGGACTATGTTGAGGCCAAGAACAGGATGGCCGAGAAGGTGATCAAGCTGGCGGAAAAAGCGGCCCCGAATCTGAGGGACCACATCGAAGTAATCGAGGTTGCCACGCCATTGACCAACATACGCTACACGGGAAATCCGCGCGGCAGCATAATCGGGTTCGACGAGAACTTCACCGGCACCGGGTTCCTGCGCATACCCATGCGAGGGCCTCTGGAGGGGCTGTATTTCGCCAATGCCTGGGTTAATATCGGTGGCGGATTTGAATCCTGTATCGCCTCCGGCGCCATGGCGTCCCGCGAGGTGCTGCGGGATATGGAGAAGGGAGGCTGGGAGGCCGACGAGATAACTAAAATGCAGGGTTCACTGGAAAAGCAAAAAGTGCAGCCGCATGAACTGAAAGATACCATCACGCCTGAAGAAAAATTTGTTAAAAACATTCATCCACGCAGGCTGCAACTCAAGGTCAAGAAGATCATAAAAGAAACGGCCAGCGCCAAAACCTTCAGACTGGAATCCAAAGACGGGCGCCTGCCGTTTTTCCGCGCCGGACAATATATCAATCTCTTTGTCGATATCAAGGGCGTCAGGACATCACGTCCCTACAGTATATCGTCGACGCCGGGCAAACCGTATTATGACATCACGGTCCGACGCGTGGATGGTGGTTTCGTTTCGCATTACCTGCTTGACAGCGTCAAGGTGGGTGACAGCTTTGAATCCACCGGCCCCAACGGTTATTTCTATTATGAGTCGTTGATGGATTCATCCGACCTCGTTTTCCTGGCGGGCGGAAGCGGTGCGGCGCCCTTCATGTCCATAATCCGTGAGGCTGTTGAAAAGAAATCAGCTTTGAAGATACAGCTGATCTACGGCAGCCGCAAACCTGATGACATAATCTTTGAGAAAGAGCTTACAGAGATCACCGCCAAGAACAAGAACATCAAAGTTGACTACGTTATGAGTGAACCTCCGGCAGGCTGGAAAGGCGCTGCCGGCTTCCTGGATGACAAGGTGATTTCAAAGCTGGCGGGCGATCTGAAAGGCAAGACTGTGTTTGTCTGCGGCCCGGCCCTCATGTACGAGCTTTGCGGACCGGCGCTGGCTAAACTGGGCGTGCCTGCCAGGCGGACCAAGCGTGAAGCTTACGGGCCGCCGCAGGATATCACCAAAGAGCCCGCATGGCCCGGTATAGCGGCATCCAGGGAATTTGAAGTGATCGAGATGAGGAGCGGCAAGAAAGCCAAAGCCAAAGCCGGCGAGCCTCTGATGAATTCGCTCGAACGGGCCGGAATCGTGGTCCCGGCGATATGCCGCTCGGGCGAGTGCACGGCCTGCCGCACCAGGTTGATCTCCGGTAAGGTCTTCACCCCCTCCCGTGTGCATCACCGGCAGGCGGACAAGAAATCGGGGTATATCCATCCCTGCATGAGCTATCCTCTTGACGATCTGCGCATCAAAGTGTAAAAGTAAATTATGAGTATCTAAGGAGGCAGACAATGACTACAAGAACAGTGAATCTAATGGTGAAAACACCCATTAAGGCGCAGCAGGTGGCGCTGGATTATCTGAGCGCCGACGCCAGGGCGACCAGGCCCGGCTTCATCTGGTCCCTGGACCTTGAAAGGGCCAGGCTGGTAACGCAATCATATAAAATGACGGAGGGCCAACCCATAGCCCTGCGCCGGGCCAGGGCCCTGGCGCACATACTGGACAATATGACGGTCTACATCCGGCCTGACGAAATGATCGTGGGCAACTATGCCTCCAACAGCGACTCCGTGCCTTTTTACCCGGAGTTGGCCTGGAAGTGGATAGCCAGGGAAACGGCGCCGGGACAGGTCTATGAGAGCATGCTCAGCGATGAGGGCAGGAAAGAGCTCAAGGAGATCGGCGAGTACTGGGGTAACCGCTCCATCCACCACATGAGCAAGAAATACCTTCCGCCGGAGCTTAAGGATGCCTTTTGGATCTTCAACTGGGAATCAGCCACACCCAACTACGACAAGATACTTTCCATGGGTTTGAAGGGTATCCTGGAGGAAGCCAGGGAGAGGTTGAACAAGCTCGACCGTGAATACATGGACGAAACGGTCAACGGCATCGATTTCGTCAGGAAGAAGGATTTCCTTGAGAGCACTATTATTACTCTGGAGGCCGTCTGCAGATGGTCCAAGAGATATGCCGAGCTGGCTCGCAGCCTGGCCAAATCCGAGAAGGAAGTCCTCAGGAAGGTGGAGCTCGAGAACATCGCCGCGATCTGTGATCGTGTACCGGAGCAGCCGGCCCGCACGCTGCATGAGGCCATCCAGTCCTACTGGTTCGTCCACCTGGTGGTTAATTTCCTCGAGATCCCGCAGGTGGGTTCCGGTATACGCTTCGACATGGTATTCAATCCGTTTTATGAAAAGGACCTGGCGGCGGGCAAGATTACCCGTGAATCGGCTCAGGAGCTGGTTGAGTTTCTTTTCGTTAAATTCCAGGAGACCGGCTTTTTACACGCTCCCATCTGGTCCGGGTTCGGCGGTGGAGCGCTGGGATTCCAAACCGTCACTATAGGCGGTGTGGACTCCAGGGGCCGGGACGTCACCAGTGAGATGAGCCTTATCATCCTCGATGCTACCAGGACAGTGCGCGCCATCGTGCCGCCTTTGGCCCTGCGCTGGCATGACGGTATACCTAAAAAGTTGGTGGACAAGGCCATCGAATGCCTGGCATCGGGTATGCCGCAGCCGGCTATCTTCAATGACAAGGTAGTGGTATTACGGATGGTCAACATGGGCACTCCAATCGAGGATGCCCGTAATTATTCGATCAACAACTGTATGGTTCCAACCATACCCGGCAAGAACTTCAGCCACATCTCGGCCTGGGCCAGCGGTGTGCCGGCGCCTCTTTGCCTGAACCAGGCGTTGGGCATCGATCCGCTTGCCATCTACAAGAAAGCCGGCAATAAAGTGCTCGACCCTGAGAAGATCGGCTCAATGGAAGAGCTGTTTGAGGCTTTTGCGGAAAATTACCGGCTAGTGATTCATCGCCTGGTGCGCATCGCCAATATCGCCGACGCCCTCTACAAAGAGTGGGCGCCCCGCCCCTTCCTCTCATCGGTTATCGATGATTGTATCGAGAGGGCGCAGGATGTGCGCGATTGGAACTATATGCCCGATTACCGCGATGTTACCCTTTTCGGCCTTAACACCGTGGCCGATTCCCTGACTGCCGTTAAGAAAGTGGTTTTCGATGACAAGAAAGTCACCATGAAGCAACTCGTGGAAGCGCTTAAGAACAACTGGAAAGGTTACGAAGAGATCCGCCAGTTATGCCTTCGCGCGCCCAAGTTCGGCAATGACGATGATTATGCCGATCTGATCTCCGACAAGGTTGCCCGCAAGATCGAAGAGGAGACCAGTAAGTGCAAGACCAACTGGGGCACATCGGTGCATGTGGACGGCACTGCAGCCACGGCCTGGTGGAGCTTCGGCCGCGTATGCGGTCCGACCCCGGATGGAAGGATGAGCGGGGATCCCTTTAATGATGGTACCATCTCGCCCATGGCCGGACGCGATAAGAAAGGTCCCACTGCGGTCCTGAAGTCCGTGGCGAAAGTAGACCCGCTGGAAAGCTGGAATCACCTCTTCAATCAGAGCTTCATGCCGCAGTTCCTGGTAGGCCATAATGCCGAGGTCTTTGCTCAATACCTGAAGACCTTTGCCGACATGGGCATACACCATATCCAGTTCTCCACGGTCAACAGGGAGACGCTGGAGGATGCGCAGGATCACCCCGAGAAATATCCCACTTTGATGGTCAGGGTGGCGGGCTTCGCTGCGTACTTCATCGACCTCGACAGGAGCATCCAGGATTCCATCATAGCCAGGACTCCGCAGTGCTTTTAAACTCCCGGGAGGCCGGCGCAACGGGCGACGGCAAAGCAGAAAAGGACCTCAAAGGGCTGGTATTTAATATCCAGCGCTATAGTATTCACGATGGACCCGGCATAAGAACGACGGTCTTTTTCAAGGGTTGTCCGTTGCATTGCAGGTGGTGCTCCAATCCCGAGTCTATCAGTCCGCAGCCTGAAATACTGGTACGGGAAACCCGGTGCAACGGTTGCCGCCGCTGTATAGATGTATGTTCCCCTGGAGCTTTATCGCTGGCCTCTACTGGTCTGTGGCTGGACAGGGAGAAGTGCGACCTTTGTTTGAAATGCATAGACGCATGCTGGGAAGACGCCATAGAGGTGGCGGGGCGGTTTATGACCCTCGACGAAGTTGTCGAAGAGTGCCGCAGGGATGAGCCGTTCTATCGTAATTCCGGTGGAGGCATAACACTTTCAGGGGGCGAACCACTATTGCAGGCGGACTTTGCCCTGGCCCTCCTGAACAGGTGTAAAGAATTGGGCTATAACACCGCACTGGATACTTCCGGACAGGTAACGTGGAGCGTGCTGGACGGGGCGCTCGATATTGTCGACCTGGTGCTTTTCGATATAAAACATCTGGATGCCGACGAGCATCGTGATGGCACCGGCGCGGACAACAAGCTGATTCTGTCCAACCTCGATAAAGCCATGAGTTCCGGTAAGTCCCGGATATGGATCAGGATTCCTGTAATACCCGGATACAATGACTCTAATGAATATATGCAAAAATTGGCCGGCAAGTTGAGCGGGATGAAGGCAGAGAAAGTGTCTGTACTGGGATATCATGAGTTTGGACGTCCCAAATATCAGTCGCTGGGCAAGGCTTATCAGCTCAGCGGCCGCCAGCCGCTGGGCAGTGAGCGTATCAACGAGATCGTCGACATATTCAAGTCTGCCGGTCTGGACGCTACCGCCGGGTATTGATAGCGGTATCAGACAGCCCATAACAAGAATCCGCAGAAAATATAGGGGCTTCGCCAAAGCGAAGCCCCTTGATCTTTCAGATCCGCGCTCCTCCCTACTCTCCCACAGAGGTAAGCCTCAATACTGTGCCTTATCCTTGATATTTCGTAGCCTTTTTGCTACTTAACGGAGAGCTCAGGAGTTTTACTGGCTCTCCCCTTTTGCACGTCCGCAGTCTATCTCTGCTCCTCCGGCAGGGGAGAGCACTCTCGAGGAAAGTGCCATTCTACGTACATGGCCTGTTTCTTGACCATTTCCGACCTCCCTTGGGGCTACTCTGTCTGACTGCCCCACAATTTCATGCTACTACTAATAAGCGGGGTGGTCAAACTGTATTGAGCCCGGCTTGCAGCCTGCTTGACGGTGCTACATAATGTTGTAGTCAGGGAGAGACATGATGTCGAAAAAAATGTTACTGGGTCTTAATGGCGACCAGTTGAAAGAGTTGGCGGCCGAACTCGGGGAGAAGAAATTCCGCGGCAAACAGGTGGCCGATTGGATTTACAGGCGCGGATGCCGGCAGGTCAATGACATGACCGATCTCCCGGTCCCGTTCAGGATAAAACTGGACCAGTTGTGGGCGGTCGGGAGATCCTCTGTCAAGGAGATCAGCACAGGCAGGGACGGCACGTACAAGCTGCTGCTGTCGCCTTACTACGGCGAGCTGGTGGAGACCGTGGGCATGTCTTACGAGGAACGATTCTCCTGCTGTATATCCACTCAGGTCGGATGCCCGGTCGGTTGCGCATTCTGCGCCACGGGCGCCGGAGGTTTCAAACGCAATCTTGCGGCGGGTGAAATGGTCGATCAGGTTTTAACCGTGGGCGAGGCCGCCGTACGTAAAAAGATACTTGCTGCGGACGGAAGGGTCAGCCACGTTGTCTTCATGGGAATGGGAGAGCCGCTGCTCAATTACGATGCTACACTGGCTGCTGTGCGCCTGATCAACGATGAACTCAAGGTCGGGATGCGCAATATAACAGTGAGCACGATCGGTTATGTTCCCGGCATATACCGTCTGGCCGCTGAGCGGCTGCAACTTACGCTGGCTGTCTCGCTGCATGCCGCCGCAGACGGATTGCGCAGAAAGCTGGTGCCGGGTATGTCGCGCTACCTGCTGAAGGATATAATCGCAGCCTGCCACCATTACAGCAACCATACCGGCCGGCGTGTAACCTTCGAGTATTGCCTGCTCAAAGGGATTAACGACAGCCCTGCTGAGGCGGCCGCGCTGTCCTCACTGCTCAAAGGGCTGAACTGCCATGTAAACCTCATTCCATTCAACCAGGTTCCGGGAAGCGATTACAGGCAGCCCGAGGCGTCTGTCATCATGTCTTTCCGCCGCGTGCTTGAGCAATCCGGTATAACTGTGACACAGCGGGAACAAAAGGGCGCGGGCATACAGGCGGCCTGCGGGCAATTGCGCCAGCAGTCGGTATCCAAATAAGTAGACATACGGATTGTCAAACGCGTTGCCATGCTGCTATCAAATTTGACTTTACGAGTAACTATGTTAAAATTGACCGGTCAATTAACGATTGACCATAAACGGGAACACCTCGCCCGCTGATGATGCGGATCGGAGTCGAAATGGATAACTACCCCTGGTTTAAGAATTATGATGAAGGTGTGCCTCGCACACTTATGCCTTATCCAGGAACGACCATGATCGAGGTGGTCGATGAGTCGGCTAAAGCAAAACCCTACCGCGCCATGTTCTATTTCAAAGGACACAGGCTTCTATATCACGACTTTGTGCGGCAGAGCGACGCCCTGGCCGCAGGCCTGGTTGCTCTCGGAATAAAAAAGGGGGAGCGTGTAGCCCTGCTCCTTCCCAATTCACCGCAGATGGTACTGGCATTCCAGGGCATCTGGAAGGCAGGGGCAATAGCGGTCCCTATCAATCCTCTTTATACCGAACACGAGCTGAAGCATGCGTTGACCGAGGTGGACGCCTCTGCTGTGATCGTGCTTAATCCTTTTTACCAGGCTGTGAAGAATATTCAGGCCGATACCACTATCCGGACCGTTATCGCCACCAGTATCAAGGAATATCTGCCGGCGCATCTCGGTCTGCTTTTCACGCTGGCCAGGGAGAAGAAGGAGGGCTACAGGATTTCCCTGCAAAAGGGGGATGTGTGGTTTCAGGAGCTGCTGCGACAACATAAGAACGATCCCAGGCCTGATATTGAAGTCAGGCCGGAGGATGCGGCCGTGATACTTTTCAGCGGTGGTACAACCGGCACTCCCAAGGGCGCCGTGGGTACTCACGGCGCCCTCATAATGACTGCAATGCAGATTAACGCCTGGCTCGGTCCTGTACTGGAGAAATGGGAGGACAGGGTGGCCCTGACTATGCCGCTCTTCCATGTTTTTGGATGTGCGGGCGCGCTGGGCACGGCTATGATCAACCGTTCTTCCTGCATCCTTATCCCGAATCCACGCGATGTCACCGATGTGGTTAAAAGTATCCAAAAGTATAAGCCGGCCTTCATGCCCGGCGTTCCTACGTTTTATATCGCGATTATGAATCATCCTCTGGTGAAATCGGGCAAGGTAAAGCTGTCGGGCATGAAGATATGCATTGTGGGTGCAGCCCCGCTTATGGCGGATACGAAGAAACAGTTTGAGAATATGACAGGCGGACGGCTCCTGGAAGGCTATGCCATGACGGAGACCATGCAGGCCGCAACGCTCAATCCTATTATGGGCGTTAATAAGGAAGGCTCGGTTGGCATGCCGTTGCCCGATGTCGTCATTAAGATAGTGGATTCCGAGACCGGCCGCGGCGATATGAAAGCCGGCGAGCTCGGCGAGATATGTTTTAAGGCGCCGAATCTTATGGCGGGCTACTGGAAGCGACCGCAGGAAACGGCCGATATGCTCAGGGATGGATGGCTTTATACCGGTGATATTGGTTATCTGGACAACGATGGTCACCTCTTCTTGCACAGCCGCAAGAAAGATATAATCAAGACCAGCGGCTTTCAAGTCTGGCCGCGCGAGGTAGAGGAGATATTACATGAGCACCCGGCGGTTATGGAGGCCAGTGTGGCCGGAGTGCCCGATCAGTACCAGGGCGAAGCAGTGAAGGCGTGGGTGGTGCTGAATGCAGGAATGACCTGTACGGCGGAGGAGCTCAGGGAGCACTGCAAATCCAAACTGTCGGCCTATAAGGTGCCGCGATATATCGAGTTTAAAACTAATCTGCCTAAAACCCAGATAGGCAAGATTCTGAGGAGGGTATTGATCGAGGAAGAGACAAGCAAACAGGGAGGGGAAACCAATCACACATAGCTGCCACAGTAATAATTATGCAGGGAGGTTGAATTGATGACAGAATCATATCAGTGGTTTAAAAGCTATGATGCGGGGGTGCCGCACAGCCTGGAACCATACCCGCAGGTCACCTTTTTAGACGTGGTTGAGGAGGCCGCCAAGAAGAGGCCCGATCACAGGTTCATGATTTTCAAAGACAGGAACATCAGCTACAGCGAGCTCGTGAGGCTCTATTCGGTGTTTGCCGCTGCCCTCAAGGCTAACGGAGTTAAGAAAGGCGACCGCGTTGCCGTACTCCTGCCCAACTGCCCGCAGGGCTTTATCAGCTCGTTTGCAGCCTGGAAGGCCGGCGCTATACCTGTGCCGCTCAATCCGATGTATACCGAGCATGAATTACAGCACTCGATTAAGGAATGCGGGGCCGAGGTTGCCATCGTGTTGACACCTTTTTATGCCACGGTCAAGAAGATACAACCGCAGACAAATCTCAGGCTGGTCATTGCCACCAATATCAAGGAATATCTTCCGCCGTTCCTTGCGACTATGTTTACGCTGCTCAAGGAGAAGAAGGAAGGCCACCGAATTACTCTCCAGCCAGGCGACCTCTGGATGGCCGAGCTCATGAGCAAGCACGCCGGTGATGCTATTCCTGACCACAAGCCTGTATCCGAAGATATTGCGCTGCTGCTTTTCAGTGGAGGCACTACCGGCGTTCCCAAGGGTGTAATCATCACACATAAATGCCTGGTTGCAGAGGCCTGGCAGCTCAAGGTCTGGAACGATAGTGTTCTGACGGAATGGGATGATGTGGTTATGATGATCATGCCGCTCTTCCATGTTTATGGATTTGCCGGGGTGATGGGCACATCCATCATGGGGCATAATACACTTGCAGTTGTCCCCAACCCGCGAGATCGTGACGATGTGGTGAAGACCATAAACAAGGTGAAACCTGCATACTTCCCTGCCGTCCCTACAATGTTCATTGCACTGCTGGAGCATAAGCTTGTAAAGGCGGGCAAGGTTGATTTTAAATCTATGAAGCTCTGCGTGGCGTCTGCGGCGCCGCTGCTGCCTGAGACCAAGCGGCGTTTTGAGGAATTGACAGGCGGCAAGCTGATCGAGGGCTATGGCATGACCGAGGTGACCGCGGCCATTACCCTGGGCCCGGTGGAGGGCAAGTGGACGCCCGGATCGGCCGGCATTCCCCTGCCGGACGTTATTCTGCGAATAGTTGACGTTGAGACCGGTGAGAAAGACATGCCGCTGGGGACGGAGGGTGAGATCGTTGCCAGGTGCCCGCAGATCATGGTGGGTTACTGGAACAGGCCGGAGGCCACGGCGGAGATGATTCGCGATGGTTGGCTGTACACGGGTGATATCGGCTATCTCAACGAGGAAGGTTGCCTCTTCATCACGTCGCGCAAGAAGGAATTGATCAAGCCCGGCGGCTTCCAGGTCTGGCCGCGCGAGGTAGAGGAATGTATCAGCACCTATCCAAAGGTAGCGGAAGTAGGAGTGGCGGGTATCCCCGACGCTTACCAGGTCGAGGCTGTCAAGGCCTGGGTCGTGCTGCGTCAGGGGGAGACCGCGACAGCTGAAGAGATACAGGCGCATTGCCGTGAGAAACTAACAGCCTATAAAGTGCCCAAGCACGTGGAATTCAGGGCCGAGTTACCCAAGACACTGGTGGGCAAGATCCTGAAACGTGTACTGGTTGAGGAGGAAATAGCAAGGCAAAAAGCGGCGAAGTAGTACTTCGAGGTAATTAGGCGTTGAAAGCTTAATCATAATAACAAATCTAAGGAGGTTCTTATCTTGTCCGACAAAAGATGGTTAAAAAACTATGACAAAGGGGTCCCGGCCACGCTGGAACCCTATCCCCAGAAGACGCTTGTAGATTATGTGGATGATGCCGTGAGAGAACATCCCGATTACCCCATGGTTCTTTTTAAGAAGAGGAAGATGTCCTATGCTGAGATACAGAAGCTCAGCGATGAATTTGCGGCTGCGCTGGTAGCCAAAGGCGTAAAAAAGGGAGACCGCGTAGCCCTGATCATGCCTAATTGCCCGCAAGCCATTATCTGCCGTTGGGGCGCTTGGAAAGCGGGCGCTATCCTGGTACATATGAACCCCATGTATACAGAGTCCGAACTCGAACATGCCCTTAAGGACTGCGGCGCAGAGACTGTAGTGGTGCTGACCCTGTTCTACAATACAGTTAAGAAATTACAGTCGAGGACCAAACTGAAGCTGATTATAGCGACCAGCATCAAGGATTACCTTCCGCCCGTACTCAAGGTTCTATTTACACTGGTCAAAGAGAAAAAGGAAGGCCATCGCATCGTGTTGCAGCCCGGCGATTTCTGGCTGACCGACCTGATTAAAGCCCAGGCCGGAGCCAAACGGCCCGACGTGAAAGTGCTGCCGGGCGACGACGCCCTCATTCTTTTCTCCGGCGGGACGACAGGCACACCCAAGGGTGTAGTGGGCACGCACCATTCGCAGGTAATCACAGGTCTGCAATTCAGCAGCTGGTTCGGTGAGATAGTCGAACCTTACAAAGATGTGATGATGCTGGTGCTGCCGCTTTTCCACTCGTTCGCCACGTATGCGGTCATGAGCACGGCCATCGTCGGGCATGCGGCGATGTCTCTGGTACCCAATCCCCGCGACCGCGACGATGTGGTCGCTACCATCAATCATGATAAGCCCTCGTTCTTCCCCGCCGTGCCTGCCATGTTCATAGCGTTGCTGGAGCATCCGGCAGTCAAAACAGGTAAGGTGGATTTCAGCTCAATGAAATGCTGCAACTCCGGCGCAGCCCCGTTGCTGTACGAGACAAAGAAGCGTTTCGAAGACCTCACCGGCGGCCGTATCGTTGAGGGCTACGGGTTGACCGAGTCTACCATGGCCTGCTGCTGCACGCCTTATCGCGGAACCTGGAAGCAGGGGTCTGTGGGGATGCCGCTCCCGGACGTCATAATCAGGATCGGCGACATTGAGACCGGCGAAGGCGATATGCCAGCCGGCAAGGAGGGGGAGATCGTTTTCCAGGCCCCGCAGCTGATGAAGGGGTACTGGAACCGGCCTGAGGAGACTAAAGAGATGCTGCGTGACGGCTGTCTCTATACGGGCGATGTAGGTTATATGGATGATGACGGTTACGTTTTCATCACATCGCGTAAAAAGGACCTGATCAAGCCCAGCGGCTTCCAGGTATGGCCGAGGGAAGTCGAGGAGGTAATCAGCAGCCATCCAGCGGTGGCGGAAGTCAGCGTGGCCGGTATTCCCGATGCCAAGCAGGGTGAAGCTGTGAAAGCCTGGGTAGTGCTGGAGGCCGGTAAGACGGCTACGGCGGAGGAGATACAGGCCTGGTGCAAGGAGAAGCTGGTCGCCTACAAGATACCCAAGTTCGTGGAGTTCCGCAGCGACCTGCCCAAGACAATGGTCGGCAAGGTGCTGAGAAGGGTTCTGCAGGAGGAAGAGGCGTCAAAAAGCAAGAAGTAAGTCTGTGAACGAGGCAGTCCCCGGCTGCACAGCCGGGGACTGCTTAAACATATAGTCACGGCATTAGAATATATTGATTTGGAGGTTGATTGCATGGCAGAATATCGCTGGTTAAAGAATTACGATCCCGGTGTACCCCACACACTGGAACCATATCCCCAGAAAACCCTCATAGATTACGTGGATGAGGCAGTCAAAGAGAAACCCGACTATCCCATGATGCTTTTCAAGAAGAGGAAGATATCCTATGCTGAGTTTCAGAAGCTGAGCGATGAATTCGCGGCTGCCCTGGCTGCCAAAGGCGTCAAGAAAGGCGACAGGGTCGCGCTTCTCATGCCCAACTGCCCGCAGGCGCTTATCTGCCGCTGGGGGGCCTGGAAGGTCGGCGCCATACTGGTGCATTTAAATCCCATGTATACGGAAAGCGAGCTGGAGCACGCCCTCAAAGATTGCGGGGCTGGGACTGTAGTCGTTCTGACCATGTTCTACAAGCAGTTTAAGAAGATACAGCCGCGCACCAGCGTAAAGCTGGTCATAGCTACCAGCATCAAGGATTACCTCCCGCCGGTGCTTAAGGTGTTGTTCACGCTGGTCAAGGAGAAAAAGGAAGGTCACTATGTAGAACTGGAGCAGGGAGATTTGTGGATGACGGACCTGATCAAGCAGTATGCCGGCGCCGGGCGGCCGGATGTGAAGGTTGCACCGCAGGATCCTGCACTCATACTGTTCAGCGGCGGCACCACGGGCACCCCCAAGGGCGTGGTAGGCACGCATCATTCCATGGTGATAACAGCCCTGCAGTATGCTGCGTGGTTCGGTGGCATGATCGAGAGCTACAAGGATGTCATCATGGCCTGCCTGCCGCTTTTCCATGTATACGCGACCTATGGTGTTATGAGCACCGCCATAGTATGCCATGTGACATTGTCCCTCGTTCCCAATCCTCGCGACCGCGAAGATTTGATAGCTACTATTCAACATGATAAACCGACTTTCTTCCCGGCAGTTCCCGCCCTTTATATTGCTCTGCTGGAGCATCCCAAGGTCAAAGCCGGGAAAGTCGATTTCAAATCGATGAAGTTCTGTGTGTCCGGCGCCGCTCCGCTGCTGGCCGATACCAAGAGACGCTTTGAGGAATTGACGGGCGGCCGGATAGTCGAAGGCTATGCCATGACCGAGGCTACCATGGCCTCCTGCGTTACACCTTACCTGGGCAAATGGAAGGAGGGTTCCACCGGCATGCCGCTGCCCGATGTGATTGCCAGGATCGGCGATTTGGAGACGGGTGAGGGCGATTTACCCGCCGGACAGGAAGGCGAAATAGTTATTAAGGCGCCGCAGCTCATGGTGGGATACTGGAACAGGCCTGAGGAGACCAAGGAGATGCTGCGGGATGGCTGGCTCTACACCGGCGATATCGGGTATCTGGATGAGGATGGTTATCTTTTCATCACCTCGCGTAAAAAGGACCTGATCAAGCCCAGCGGTTTCCAGGTATGGCCGCGGGAGGTCGAGGAAGTCATAGCTGCACATCCTGATGTGGCCGAAGCCTGCGTGGCCGGCATACCTGATGCCAAGCAGGGTGAGGCGGTTAAGGCCTGGGTGGTGATGGAGGCGGGCAAGACCGCTACAGCGGAGGAGATACAGGCCTGGTGCAAGGAGAAGCTGGTGGCCTACAAGATACCTAAATTTGTCGAGTTCCGAACCGAGTTGCCCAAAACTATGGTGGGCAAGGTGCTGAGAAGGGTACTGGTGGAGGAGGAGAAAGCCAAAGCAAAATAGCAGGTTATTTTTAAATTTTAAAAATAATGAAGACCGGTCCCGGCGGCTGCCGGGACCGGTCTGAAGGATGCTGAGTTGACCGAACATCTATGGTACAAAAGCTATGATCCCGGCGTACCCCGCTCTCTTGAGCCATACCCCCGTAAGACCATTATGGATGTCTTGCTGGAAGCTAAAAACGAGCGTCCTGATTATCCCATGATCATCTTCCAGGACAGGAAGCTCAGCTATAAAGAGATCGTCAGTGAGAGCGATGCTATGGCTGCGGCGCTGGCTTCCATGGGTGTGAAGAAGGGTGACCGCATAGCCGTGCTCTTCCTTAACTGCCCCCAGGAGTATATTATTTTCTTCGCGGCCTGGAAGCTGGGCGCTATTGTGGTGCCGCTCAATCCACTCTACACCGAGTTCGAACTGGAAGCGAGGTTAAATGATATCGATGCTGAAACAGCGGTGGTGCTAAACCTGTGGTATCCCATGGTCAAAAGGCTGCAGAAGAAAACCAGCGTACGCAACGTTATCCTGGCTGAATTCGATGATTACACCGTGCCGAATAAAGAGAAGGCGGCGACCGCTATTGAGCCAGGCGACGACTGGTGGCTCGACCTTAGCAGGAAATATGCAGGAAAACCGGTCCCCGGCGTAAAAGTGGCGCCGGACGATACAGCCTTGATCCTGTTCTCGGGAGGCACCACGGGCACTCCCAAGGGTGTTATGGAGAGCCATAAGTCCCTGGTGATCACAGGTATGCAGGTGGAGGCCTGGTTCCGCGAGATTTCACTCTGGTGGGACGAAAAATTCCTTGTGCCTCTGCCGCTCTTCCATGCTTTCGGCATCTATGCCAGCTTCGGGATGGCGCTGGTTCAGCATAATATCTCGGTGCTCATCGCCAATCCGCGTGATATCAAGGGCATGATTGAAACTATTAAGAATCAAGGTATTACTAATATGGGGGCCGCTCCCACCATGTTCATCTCCATGCTGGAATATCCGGATCTCAAAATGGGTGATCTCAAAACCATTCGCATGGCTACATCGGGCGCAGCGCCGCTGATGCGTGAGACCAAGGAGCAGTTCGAGAAGCATATCAGCGGCCGGTTGACCGAGGGTTACGCACTCACTGAGAGCGGCATGGCCATGCTTACCACTCCTGCCAAGGGTAAATGGAAGGAGGGCTCCATAGGCCTGCCCCTGCCGGATACCATTGTACGTATCGTTGATATAGACAGCGGGTCTTCAGGTATGCCTGTCGGGCAGCCGGGAGAGATTATTATCAAGGCGCCGCAGCTCATGCAGGGCTATTGGAAACGGCCGGAAGAGACCAAAGAGATTCTGCGGGACGGCTGGCTTTACACCGGCGATATCGGCTACATGGATGAGGATGGCTATATCTTTCTGACGTCTCGCAAGAAGGACCTGATAAAATGCGGTGGCTTCCAGGTCTGGCCGCGTGAGGTGGAAGAGATTCTCCAGGAGCATCCGGCCGTGGCTGAAGTATGTGTGGGCGGGATACCTGATCCCAGACAGATGGAAGCCGTCAAGGCCTGGGTCGTGCTGAAAGAGGGGAAAAGCGTGACTGCAGAGGAATTGCAGAAATATTGCAGGGAGAAACTCACCGGCTACAAAGTTCCCAAGCACTTCGAGTTCCGTAAAGAGCTGCCCAAAACATTCGTGGGTAAGGTACTGCGTAGAATTCTACAGGATGAGGAGAAAAGCAAGTAAAAGTCGGGGATATAGAGCGCCCGGTTAATTTAGTATAATTAGCAGCGCGTTTAAAATATGCCGTAAATATTGTTTGAGGAGGTTTAAAGTGGCGGATTATCCATGGTACAAATCTTACGATGCAGGGGTGCCCCATTCCCTGGCGCCATATCCGGAAATCACTTTACTTGATGTCATAGCGGACACAACCCGCGAGATGCCGGATCACACATTCATGTATTTCAAGGGAAGGTATTTCTCTTACAAGGAGGCAAGCAGGCTTTTCGAGATAATGGCTTCGGCGCTGATCGCCAACGGCGTGAAGCAGGGAGACCGCGTGGCCACCATGTTACTCAATACACCTCAGCAGCTTATAGCCGCCTTCGGCACTATGAAGGCCGGCGCCATTTTTGTTCCGCTTAATCCTTTGTATAACGAGGATGAACTGGTACATGCGCTGACCACTGTAGATGCGGAGATAATCATTGTCTGGGACCTGCTGTATGCAAATATCAAGAAGGTACAGTCGCGCACCAAGCTGAAAAAGGTTATCGCCACCTCGCTCGAAGACTACATGCTTCCGGAAGCAAAGAAGCCGCATACCGTGCAGCTTGAGAAGGGCGATGTGTGGATGGACGAGTTCATGGACAAACACGCCAAGGATCCCGCTCCTGTTGTAAAACCCAGGATGGATGATACCGCTATCATTTTGTTCAGCGGCGGAACAACCGGTGCTCCCAAGGGCGCTATGCTTTCCTTCAGGAACATGGCGGCGGTCGGCCTTCAGACCAATAGTTGGAACAAACAGGGCCTGATAACTCACGACGACTACACGATGGCGCTCATGCCCCTGTTCCATGCCTATGGCTTTAACGGGGTTATCGCCAGTTCCCTCTGTGTTCGCAGCCCGCTGGCAGTTGTGGCCAATCCGCGTGACCTCGATGACGTGATCGACACCATCAGGAAGGTTCGGCCCGGCTCTATGCCCGGTGTGCCTACGTTGTTCATCGGCTTGATGGCGCACCCTGAAGTCGCGGCGGGGAAGGTGGACTTCACCTGCCTGAAATATTGCCTCTCAGGGGCCATACCGCTGATGGTCGAAACCAAGCAGCGCTGGGAAGCTATGACGGGCGCCCCCATTCTCGAGGCCTATGGCCTTACAGAATCCACAGTTGTGTTTACTGTCGGCCCGCTCAAGGGTCAATGGAAGGAAGGCGCGGTCGGCCTGCCCCTGCCCGATGTCATAATTAAATTCGTAGATGTCGCGGATCCTGATAAGGAGTTACCTTACGGCGAGGAAGGCGAGGTAGTCGGCAAAGGCCCGCAGATCATGCAGGGCTACTGGAACAATCCCAAAGGCACAGCGGAGATGATCAGGGACGGCTGGCTGTATACGGGTGACATCGGCTATATGGACAAGGACGGTTACCTCTACCTGACCTCGCGCAAGAAAGATCTCATCAAGCCCAGCGGCCACCAGGTCTGGCCGAAGGAAGTGGAGGAGATACTCACCACTCATCCCGCTGTAGCAGAGGCCTGCGTGGCGGGGATACCGGATCCGAAACAGGTTGAGGCTGTTAAGGCATGGGTGATCCTGCGTCCGGGACAGAATGTCTCTGCAGAAGAGCTTCAATCTTTCTGCAAGGACAAATTAACAGCCTACAAGGTGCCCAAGTTTATCGAGTTCCGCGACGCATTGCCCAAGACACTCGTTGGTAAAATACTGAGGAGGGTGTTGCAGGAGGAGGAAAAGGCTAAAAAACCATCGTAGCAGCACACTTATAAATAATAAACATAAATAATGGAGGAGATCTTAATGGCAGACTATCCATGGTTCAAGCATTACGACAAGGGTGTACCCAAAACTTTACAACCCTATCCCGATAAGAAGCTTTTCGAAGACGTCGCGGATGTTGCCCGGGAGAGGCCCGCGCATAAAATGATCTGGTTCAAGGGCAGGTGGATGACCTACAAGGAAGTCGACCACCTGAGCGATATACTGGCTGCCGGCCTTGCGGCTCAGGGGGTTAAGAAGGGCGACCGCGTTGTCATGCTGATGCCCAACTCACCCAATATAGTCATTAGCCAGCTTGCCATCTGGAAAGCCGGAGCTATCGCCGTGCCGGTTAACCCGCTCTACAGCGAGGCGGAGCTCGAATTTGCGCTCAAGGAATGCGGCGCCGAAGTTGCAATTGTGCTGACTGCATTCTACGACCTGGTGAAGAAAATCCAGGGACGCACCAAGCTGCGACTGCTTATCGTTACCAGCGTCAAAGAATACCTGTCGCCTTTTATTAAACTGATGTTCACTCTGCTGATGGAGAAAAAACAGGGACAATATCTGGAAAAGGTGCAGGGAAACGACATCTGGCTGCAGGACCTGATGAAGAAACATGCCGGCGATAAGAAACCTGACGTCAAGGTGAGCGGTAAAGATACCGGCCTGCTGCTGTTCAGTGGCGGCACGACGGGCACGCCCAAAGCCGTGATGCTGAGCCATGAGGCCATATTCATGAACGGCCGGCAGATACATTCCTGGTCCAAGCCGCTGGCAACGGATTGGACGGATGTGCTCGTGTTGCTAATGCCTTTCTTCCATGTTTACGGCAATGTAATTTTGCTGTCTACAGCCATCGCAGGCCGTTATCCCACGGCTCTTATCCCCAATCCTCGCGAGGTAAAGGATGTTCTGGCCACGATTAAAAAGGTCAAACCGGCCTTCTTCCCCGCCATCTCGGCCATCTTCATCGGGCTTATGAACAGGCCCGAGGTCAAGTCGGGCAAGATCGATTTCAAGACCATGAAGTCGTCGGTGGCTGCTGCGGCTCCCCTTCTGCCTGAGACCAAGCGGCAGTGGGAGGTGGTCACGGGCGGCAAGATTGTGGAAGCTTACGGCCTTACGGAATCGGGCGTGCTCGCTATGGGTCCGTTCCTGGGCAAATGGAAGGAGGGGGCGGTTGGCATGCCCACCCCTGATACCGTCATCAAGATAGTCGATATAGATACGGGAAAAACTGAACTCCAGGCCGGTGACGCCGGCGAGATCATAGCCAGGGGGCCACACATCATGCAGGGTTACTGGAACCGTCCTGAAGCTACTGCAGAGATGCTGCGCGATGGCTGGCTGTATACCGGCGATATAGGTTACCTGGATGAGGACGGATATCTCTTTATAACATCCCGCAAGAAGGACCTGATCAAGCCCAGCGGCCATCAGGTCTTCCCGGTGGAGATCGAGGAGATCATCGCTCAGCATCCCGCCGTGCTCGAGGTGGGTGTGGCCGGCGTGCCAGATGCCGCGCAGGGCGAAGCCGTGAAAGCATGGGTGGTATTGAGAACAGACCAATCATGCACGGTCGAGGAGATACAGGTCTTCTGCCGTGAGAAGCTGACTGCCTACAAGGTGCCCAAGCATGTGGAGTTCCGCGATGCTCTGCCCAAGACTATGGTGGGCAAGGTGCTGCGGCGCGTGCTGCAGGAGGAGGACCGGGCAAAGGGCAAATAAACGCCGAAGGGACGGCGGCGGGATTATTAATCCCGCCGCTGTTTTTTTATAAAGTTCATAACCTCGTTGAGGCTGAAGGCGCCCTCCATCGGTCCCAGTCTGGATGCGGCCAGAGCGCCCATGGCATTGGCCAGTCTGGCTGTCTCGTAAAGCGGCAGATTATCGAGGTAGCCGCTGATGAAACCGGCATCGAAGCAGTCGCCCGCGCCGGTGGGGTCGACGGCATTTACTTTGAAACCTGGGACGTCGAAGGTGGATTCGCGGGTGAACACGCGGCAGCCGCTGTCGCCTTTTTTAAGCACCACGATCTTCACTCCCAACTCGATCAGGCGGAGGCAGGCAGTATCGATATCGGGTTCATGCACCAGCAGGCCGGCCTCGTTCCCGCTGGGAAGAACGATATCTGCCAGGCGAACAACGGGCAACAGTATGTTTCTGCACTCCCCGGCTGAGAGCAATTCCGGCCGTAAATTGGGATCGAGGCTGACGCTGCCGCCAGACTCTTTGATAGCCTCCGCCATCGCCATACAGGCTTCTCTTATGGCGCTGCTTATGGAGAGCGAGCAGCCCATAAGGTGCAGGTGGCGGAAAGACCTTGCATATTTCACGGCCCGTGAGATAGAAGGCAGGCGGTCGGAGGCGGTGCCCGCGATGTGAAAGATAAAGTTACGCCCGCCATCCCTGTCATAGGCCACAAAGGCGCAGCCCGTGGGCCGGCCCTTGATTGAAGCTATGAGTTTGTGGTCAATGCCGTCATTCGTGAACCTACTCAGTAGCAGACGGCCGAAGCCGTCCTGTCCCAGCGAACCCACAAAGCCTGTCCGTTTCCCTATACGCGCGGAGGCATCCGCGAAGATGGCGGGTGCGCCGCTGGGGAATGGCCCCACGAATCGTCCGGTTGTATCCAGAGGCATGTCCACCGACGGGCGCATGATCTCTACGATCAATTCTCCCGCGGCCAGCACCTGCCCTTCGTCCCAGAACGGGAGCCTTCTGCGCCGCTCGAATTCCTTTTCAAGCACGGGGATTGAGCCATACAGGTTGAAGGCGCGGAAGTATTTCAATATCTGCTGCGAGATGCGCTCGACCACATACCGGTGGGGATCGAAACCGTCTTTTACCAGATTTGCATACAGGCGTTTGCGCGCTTCCCTTACCTTCCTGTCCGTCCAGATGTAGCGCGCGCCTGTCTTGAGCAGCCAGTTTTGCCTTTCGGCGGGTAGCGCGTCGAACGGCTTGCCGGCCTCCTCCGGGTGAAGCCATTTACGCCATCTGCCGGACCGGATCACAGCCTGTGCGAGAGATTCTTTAAATATCGAAGGCTCTGCAGCGTTCCTGACATGGGCAGACTTTTCCCTCGATTCAAGCTCGAAAAGGGCATCGCATTCGACTTCGGTAAATTCGGGTCCGACGTTGGCGCCCCCCATTCTGCTGGCCGGGTAGGCGACCGGATTTTCCACGTTGTCGGTGTAATGTCCCTTCAGCACCAGGTTATAGTGGCGTGCGATATCATAAAGCTCCTGCGCCATCTGCGGGCTGAACAGGGTCGTGTCCAGGTCCGTTCCAACTTTACCCACGATAAAGCACGGCCATGCCCGGCTCAGTCCTTCCTGCGTCATCCTTATACGCAGGCCAGACAGGAAATTGCTGAACATGTTTTCATCTGCCAGCCCGCCCTTGACCTCCTCGGTGCCTACCTCGTATGCCACCGGGGGCAGTCTGTGTTTGATGCGGAAGGACTCGCAGTGCTTGATCAGCTGGACGGTCCTGTCAATGATCGTGTTAAGTTGCAGTGTTCCGCCGGGATGAAGGCCCCGGTCAACGGTGGGATCGATATGAAGCAGGTCGAATCCTGCTGCAATAGCCGATTCCAGAGATATTTCGACCGCTTTCATTGTACGGCTGTAAGGCCATTTTTCACTGGTGTGCCTGTCGCGCAGCCAGGGTCCGGCATGGTCTACCCCGAGCAGAATGGGGCCTTTGAAATCCGTTTTTCCGGCAGTGCGCCGTACCAGGGTAGCGAAGCTCGCATGATCCCAACCAGTATAGCCCCCATCGATGTCGACCTGGTTGAGCGTAGCTGCGAAAAATATGGGGCATTCCGCCTGCCTGGCCGCAAGCAGGGCCGCCTCAACCACGGCCTGAGAGTTGGCCGAAACGGCCAGCAGTGTGCGCCAGGGCGCGCCCTCTTTGATCGATAGCCGGGAGAACGACCGTATTATAGCCTCGCACAGAGTGAATCCGCTGCGCGCAGCTTGCCGTCGTATATGTGAACTGTCAGCTGCCATGAGGATATGAGTTTCGTGCCCGTTTAACAGCTATTATACACGTTTAGAGCACGGGCTCGCCGCAAATATCATCGGCGCACCAGCAGGTCAGGCTTCCCTCAACGAATTTAACATCCTTGAAGCCGGCGCCTTTGAGTGTGCAGCAGGCCTGGTAGGCGCGTCCGCCCCGCAGGCAGAAGACCACTGTCTCGATTTTCTTGTCAAGTTTATCCATTTCGTCGTACAGTCTCGCTTGCGGTAATAAATGTACCTGGGGTGTCTCCAACCAGGTATTATCGCTCTCGTACTTGCTTCGCACATCGAGAAGTACGAAATCATGCCCCGCGTCTATCTTTTTTTTTACCTCGGCGTATCTGATGCCCGTCGTCCTTCCCTCCAGCTTATTTCGCACAAGGTTGGCCGCGTGGTGGAGGACATCCAGCGCCGTGTTGTAGGGGGGAGCGTAGGCCAGGTCCAGGTCGGCCAGCGTATCTACTATCATACCTGCTGTGATGGCCGTGGCCAGCACATCGATGCGCTTGATGACATCGCCGGGTCCGGTGCCCTGCCCGCCCAGTATACGTCGGGTTTTCCTGTCCACGATGAGCTTGATGATGACCTCCTTGCTGCCGGGGTAATACATCGGCTTATCCGGATTGGGTATGAGGGCAGTGACCACATCGAAACCTGCTTCACGCGCCTGTTGCTCTCCCAGTCCCACACGCCCGGTGTTGAAGTCGAATACCTTCACACAGGCGGTGCTTACGATGCCCGCGAATTTTTCGCTGCCGCCGGTGATGTTGGCCGCTATCACGTGCCCGTGCTTGTTGGCTGTGGAGCCCAGGGGCACGAATGCCTTCTTGCCGGTGACAATGCTGATATTGGCCACGCAGTCGCCGCCGGCATAGATGTCGGGATCGCTTGTCTGCAAATACTCGTTGACAACGACATCGCCGAATGGACCGATCTCCAGGCCTGCTTCCTTTGCCAGCTTTGAATTCGGGCGCACGCCTATGGCGAAGATGACCACGTCTGCCTCAAGCGTCTCCTTGTCCGTGATGACATGGCTTACTCTATTGTTACCACCCTTGAATTCCACCACTTTTTGCCCCAGCTTGAGAGTCACTCCCTTGCTTCTAACATGGTCGGCCAGCAGGTCCGAGATCTCCTCGTCCAGTATGCCCGGCAGCACTTTATCCAGCGCCTCGACCACGCTGACCTTCAATCCGCGTGCCGATAGCGCCTCGACCATCTCAATTCCGATCAGTCCGGCGCCTACAACAACGGCCTTTTTAGAGGCCGACTCATTTATGAGGACCTTTATCTCATCCGCGTCAGGGACGCGTTTCAACACGTGCACACCTTTGAAGTCGATGCCTTTTATAGGTGGAACCACCGGATTTGCACCTGTGGCTATCACCAGCTTGTCATAGTCGATGGAATATTGCCGATTCTCGGCCAGTGCAGTTACGTCTATCCTGTGTGCGGACCGGTCGATGCGGTCCACACGGGTGGCTGTCAGTACATCCACATTGCTGATCTTTTTAAAGGCGGCGGCATCGCGTACCAGGAGGGCGTTGCGGGATTTGACCACATCGGAGATATAGTACGGCAATCCGCAGCCGGCGTAGGATATCAGTTCCTCATCCTGCACCATAGTGATCTGCGCCGATGCATCCAGCCTGCGCGCGCGGGCGGCGGTCTTGGGACCGCAGGCTCCGCCGCCGATAATCACGATTTTCAACTGCTTCGCCATACCGACTATCCTCCTGACACATGCCATTTTTTAATAGCAGGTAAAAGTAATTATAATCGAAATAAATTGCCTGCAAAACCACCTGAAGCTATACTTTTAAGGCAAGGCAGGTAACAGCAGGGAAAATGAATATCAGGCTCATGGCCGGCTTGGCCGCCGTTATTGTCCTCGGTCTGAGCGCATGCTCCGGTTCGCTGCTGTCCATGCCTGCTGCTGCTCCCGCTGAACCACCCCAGGTTCTCTTTTTCAGGGCGGACAATTCCAGGATAGATAGCGGCACGGCTGCAACGCTGCGCTGGAACGTCGATGGCGCCGACAGCATCGTCATCGACCATGGGATCGGGCAGGTCGAGGCAAGCGGTGAGGTTAGCGTCACGCCGTCACAGATAACGGCCTATAATCTGACGGCTGTCAGCCAGGGTGGCGCCGTTGTAAGTTCCGTCATTGTCAATGTCGTGCCGGTGGTTAAAACAGCCAGCCTTCCCTCCAGCCCGGCCGTTGATTCGAACGGTATCCCGTCGAATATCCCTGCCGATATGTTGCCGGCTCTGAAGGAAAACGAATCCTACGTTTTTTTTCAGGGAGCCATCATGGTGGGGGCTGACAGTCATTACATCGTGCTGCGCAATAATGCGGCCGCCCGCAATCCGAGCTGGGAAGAGCTGAAGGCTTTCCTGCAAACCGACCAGACCGACCGCCGTGCTTATATGAGCGGCCTGTTCACCTGCGGCGACTTTTCCGAGTTGCTGCATAACAACGCCGAGGCTGCCGGTATACGGGCGGCCATCGTTGCCGTCAAGCTACTGCCACCAGGTATGGTTGAAGGCTACACCAACCATTCTTTAGACGCTTTTCAGACGACGGACAGGGGACTGGTATATATAGATACGACGTCCTCTTCGCAGGGCTATTACGCCGACAAACAGGTCAATGTAGAAGTCGGCCAGGAATACGAACCGGTTGCTATTTTCCCGCAGCCCGGCCAGATGCAGCGCTGGCCCAGCATGGGCAGGGTGGTGTCCATAGATATCCCGCCATACTGGTAACCGGGCCGGTCTCCCGCAGAGATTATTTAGACCTTTCCGTGAGATAATATGTTTATCTTATATCCAAGGGAGCGGTGACGCATGAGTAAATTCATCGATAAATTAGATAATCTGAATAAGGCTGCGGCCCCTGCTATGGGCTTTCATGCCGGAAGCGGCGGTGACAGGTCTGTATCGATGCTGGTTGCTGTTGAACTGGCCGGAAAACCGGAGGATGAGTTGAAGGAAGTTGCCACCACAGGCGCCTGTGCAGGCATACTCGATCCTGCCGGCCTGACAGGCGCTGCCATCGTAAAATACCTTAAAACAAAGGTTGATATACCGGTGGGCCTGGTATTGAGCGGCGGTAAAACCGGCACGGGGGCCAAGCCGGAAGGCAGCGATATCGACTTCGTGGTGTTCGATGCTAACCTGCCGGTCAAATCGCTGGCGGGAAATGAGCCGGAATCGGTCGGCAGGGTATTGAGGCTGGATATGTCGATCGAGGCCGGTCTGATGCGGGCGGTGAACGGCCTCCATCCTGCCATAGAGGCTGTCATGGTGGACCTTCGTGTGCCTGCCCTTACCGTGGAAGCTCTGATGCAATGCCGGCGGGCGGCTGATTTCTCGGGCCAGCCCGTTATAGCCCTGACAGGCGCCGGACTTACAATGGCCGAACTGACGGCTTTGCGCGAGGCCGGGGTCAAATGTCTGGTGTTGCCTGCAGGTTCAAGCGCGGCAGAGATAGGCTCGCTTATCGATGATATCCACGCCCTGCCCAGGCCCGAAAAAAAGAAGGACAAAAGGGGCATCGCTATCGTACCCAGGATGGGGCTGTCACCGGCGCCCAAAAAGGACGAAGGTGACGGCGGAGACGATGATGGCGATAATGATGACTGATTAAAGCTTTTTTCTGCGTTAGTGCCCGTATAAGGTTCAATTAATATGACCCAGAATCTGTGGATCTTTTTGCTTTCCGCGGCCGGTATATCACTCTCAGGTGTTATGTTGCCCGGACCGCTGACGGCCGCCACCATCGCCAAAGGGTATGAAGACAGGAACGCCGGGGCTATGATCGGTATCGGACACGGGATCATTGAGATACCTATAATCGCCCTCATTTATTTCGGTTTTGCTTCCTATCTCAACGATCCAGTCGTGAAAACGGTCACCGGATTGGCCGGAGGAGCGCTGCTAATAATAATGGGGCTGCTTATCTTCTTTACCTTCAAGAAACCGGTTGAGGGAGGGGCCGTTATGCCGTACAGTCCCCTTGTGACGGGCATGGTGATGACCGGCGGTAATCCATATATCTATCTCTGGTGGGCTACCATAGGCGTGGCATTGATAACAGGCGCCGTCACCTTCGGTATTATGGGCCTGGCGCTTTTTACGGTCGTCCATCTTGCCTGTGACATCACCTGGGACCAGATCGTTTCGATGACCGTATTCCGTACAAGACACCTATGGACGCCGAAAGTGCAGAAAATTGTATTCAGTATCTGCGCGCTGGTGTTGATAGGTTTCGGCATCTGGTATGGGGCATCGGTCTTTATATAAGCGGATATTTAAATTGTTCGACACGCTTAAAAAGCATCTCAATCAATGGGGAGGTGGTGTAAGCCTCTTCTTCTGCTTTACACACTTCAGCCAGGATTTGATGACCGGCCTGCTTATCACGATGCTGCCGTTTATCCGGCAGGATATGATGCTTAATTACTTTCAGGCGGGGTTGCTGGTCTCTGCGTACAGCGTCACCTCGGGATTTTCGCAGATATTGGGTGGATGGGTCGGTGACCGCATCAAGCACAGGTGGATATCGATAACAATGGGTTTGACCGGAGTAGGCATCAGCGGCATTGCCGCAGGCCTGATGCCGACCTATGAATCATTGCTGGTAGCCATGGTATCTATGGGCATCTTTGCCGGCGCTTACCATCCTGCGGCCGTGCCCGCCATCAGCAGCCTGTTCGAGGACAGGCGCGGAAAGGCCATAGGGCTGCATATGATCGGAGGCGCATTAGGCTTCGGCGTCGGCCCGTTTATCGGCACGGCTATCGCTGCAACTATCAACTGGCACATGGCCTTTCTTCTGCTTTCTATACCCGCCCTGGTTGCAGGGTTCAGCGTTGCCTTCTGGCTGCGTAAAATTGAACCCGATATACCCCGTGCTGAAATTACGGAAGGCAGGGGGAAACAGGCCGGCGCCGATTCGCCGTCGCTCTGGCAGGTGCTGAAGAAGGTATCTACAGTCATTATCCTGGTGGTCGTGGTCACATTTACCTCCGGCTCCCTGCTGCCTTTCATACCGCTTTATCTTGTCGACCATTACAGCCTTACCGCAACCATGGCTGCAGTCTGGACCAGCGTACTGAGAGCGTCAGGAGTTCTGGGGAGTCTGCTGGGTGGATGGCTTTCGGACAGGTGGGGTAACAGACAGACCGTCCTGCTGACATTGATAGCCATAGGTCCGGCCATACTGCTCTTCACCACAGTTAACTATTTTCCCGCCCTGGCCGTGTTAATGATTGTCATCGGGATCGTGTGGACAATGAGGGAAACTGCAGTCCAGACATATCTGATGGAGAGAACACCGCTGCGTATGCACGGGATAGTTTTCGGTATCTATTTTGGTATTGGGCAGCAGGGGCAGAGCCTGCTGCAGCCCGTATATGGTGTGTTCATGGATATGGCCGGCATCTCCAGTGTCTTTCTCATCGTAGGTGTCATCAGCCTGGCCACGTCTATCGTCACGATCTTTATTGCCCGTAAAATATGATAATTCTGCAGTTGTAGTGGATCGCCGGCCGCGGGCGTTATTCGCTGTCAGCAGCTCTGTTGAGTGGACTGGAAGTATTTACCCTCTGTCTTTATGGAGGGAGCGATCACCAGTTTGACCTTTTGGAACTCTTTAATGCTCAGCGCCCCGCATACGCCCATGGCGTTGCGCAGAGCGCCCACGTAGTTTTCCGTCCCGTCGGTAACGTGGCTGGGCCCGAAGAGCAGCTTCTCAAGCGAACCCTTGACGCCGGTCTTGATACGCGTGCCGCGCGGAAGCGTGGCGGATGGCTGGGACATACCCCAGTGATATCCCTTGCCCGGCGCTTCCCCGGCGCGGGTAAGGATGGAGCCGAATACCACGGCGTCGGCGCCCGAGACAAAGGCTTTGCACATATCGCTGCCGATGCGGATGCCGCCATCGGTTATGATCGAGACATAGCGGCCGGTTTCCTTGAAATAAACGTTGCGCGCAGCGGCGCAATCGATGGTGGCCGTAACCTGCGGTACTCCCACGCCCAGCACCTCGCGTGTCGTGCAGGCGGCGCCCGGGCCGATACCTACCAGCAGGCCGTCGATACCCGTCCGCATCAGCTCGAGGGCTGCACTGTAAGTTACGGCGTTGCCCACCACCACCGGGATGCGGAGCTGTTTGCACATGTCCGAGAAGCTCAGGCCGCGATAGCTCTTGGAGATATGCCGTGCTGTGGTTACCGTGGTCTGCACCACAATTATGTCGGCGCCGGCCTCCTCTGCTACGGGGGCCAGCTTTTTGGTCGTGGCGGGTATCATGGATACGGCGCAGACAGCGCCGGCCTTCTTAATCTTCTGAATGCGTTGTGCGATAAGCGAATCCTTGATGGGCTGGCTGTAGATCTTCTGCATCAGGGCAGTGACCTCTCCCTGAGGCGCGTTGATTATCTCATCCAGTACAGCGCGGGGATTGTCATATCTGACCTGAATTCCGTCCATATTGATGATGGGCAATCCTCCCGCCTTGTTGAATATTATGGCGAAATCGGGGTCCACCACGGCGTCCATGGCGGCGGCTACTATCGGGATGGCGAAAGTGATATCGCGGATTTTAAATTCGATGTTGGTCTGGTCGGGATTGACCGTGACGTCCCCTGGCACGATTGCCACTTCATCGAAACCATATGCTCGTTCGAGCTCTTTGAATTTAGGTATTGGCATGTCAAGCCTCGGGGGGTGATTAGCGGAAACTATATCAAAACGGAGTGTTTCAAGTCAAGCCTGGAGGAATATCGATATATGCCATTTGCGCTCGAGTACGACATAAAGTTTACCGCCAAGCGTAAACTGGGATATAATTACTGCGTTATTGTGCCTGTTCTGTATGTTGTAGCCACACCCATCGGTAACCTTGAGGATATCACGCTGAGAGCCCTGCGGGTGTTGGGTGAAGTGCAGTTGATAGCAGCAGAAGATACGCGCACCTCACGCAAGCTGCTCAGCAGGTATAATATTAAGACCGGATTGGCCAGTTATTACGAGCACAATAAAAAAAGCAAGATGCCTGCCCTGCTGAAAATGCTGGAGGAACAGGACATCGCCCTTATCTCGGAAGCCGGTACTCCCGGCATCAGCGATCCGGGCTACGAGCTGATCAAGGGCGCTATTGAGAAAGGATTTAAAGTCGAGGTATTGCCGGGGCCTTCGGCGGTGATCACTGCCCTGGCTGCTTCAGGCCTGCCGTCGGACCAGTTCCTTTACCTGGGCTTTTTACCGCGCAAGAAGGGGGAGAAAAGGCGGTTGCTGGGATCGGTCAGCTTGGAGCCGAGGACGATGATCTGTTTCGAGTCGCCTTACAGGGTGGTCGATTCACTGTCGGCCATGCTGGAGATGATGGGTGACCGCAACGTAGCAGTGTGCAGGGAGATGAGCAAGCTGCACGAGGAGATATTTCGCGGACCGCTGAGCGCGGCAGTCAGGCATTTCAACAGGCCGCGCGGTGAATTCACGATCGTTATACAGGGCATCGGTAAGGTAAAAAAGTCCTTGTGTAAGGCAAGGGACAAATCTAAAATGGGAGTTTAGTCATGCAGGAAAGATTTCGCAGGGGTGCAATTTCCATTGGACCGGCCAGGTGCAATGGCTGCGACAGCACCATACATCACGGTGATGTATATCTGGCTATCGACGAGAAGCCTTCGGATAAACTGAAGGAAGAGGTGATTTATATCGACGATCTGGATTGCTCGGAATGCGACAAAAGGATAGAAAGCGGTGACGAATACCTCTTCGTCATTGATGGCGATAGCGAGAAGTGCTATTGTCCGGCCTGCTATAAGAAAAAGGGCGGCGAAGCATACAGGAAAAAGAATTACGGCTGCGTAACCGAATATAGGAAATCGCCTCAGGAATCTCAAGAGCTGCGTTTCTGCCAGGCCTGCTGCGAGAAGCGAAAGGCCGGCATGGAAAAGAAGGAGAAGGGGGACAAGGTTTTCACCTTTTTCCCATCGAAAACGCTTAAATAATACAATACGAAACAGGAGATATTTACTTGCCTGAGAACATCCTTGTTGCTGTAGCCTGGCCATATGCCAACGGCCCGCTCCACCTCGGTCATGTCGCCGGGGCCTATTTACCCGCCGATATCTTCGCCCGTTATCATCGCCTGCGCGGCAATAATGTGTTGATGGTATCCGGAAGCGATGAGCACGGGACACCTATAACCCTGCGCGCCGAGCAGGAGGGCATTCCACCTTCAGAGCTGGCCACCAGATATCACAAAGAATTTCTGGAGAGCTGGCAGCAACTGGGCATCTCGTTTGATCTTTTCACCACCACGGATACGGCCAACCATGCATCGGTTGCGCACGACATCTTCCTCAAATTGCTGGAGAAAGGCTACATCTATAAAGGCTCAATGCCTCAGGCGTATTGCCCCAGTTGTAAGCGCTCGCTTCCCGACCGTTACGTCGAGGGCACCTGCCCCCACTGCAATTTCAATGCTGCCAGGGGCGACCAGTGCGACAACTGTGGCCACACACTGAATCCCAGCGACCTGATAGATGTGCGCTGCCGCACGTGCTCATCCACGCCCAGGTTTGAGAACTCGGAGCATTTTTTCTTCAAGCTGAGCGTATTTGAGGAGCAGCTCAGGAAGTGGGTGGGAGATAAGGATTTCTGGCGCCAGAACGTACAGAAATTTACGCTGGGATTCCTGGAGGGAGGTCTCAAGGACAGGGCCATCACACGCGATATCGAGTGGGGCGTCACGGTGCCGCAGCCGGGATTTGAAAAAAAACGTATTTACGTCTGGTTTGAGGCGGTCATCGGGTATCTGTCGGCCAGCCGTGAGTGGGCCTCATCTCAGAAAGATAACGACGCCTGGAAACGTTTCTGGACGGGGCAGAACAGGGCCTACTATTTTATAGGCAAGGATAATATCCCCTTCCATACCATTATCTGGCCGGCCATGCTGATGGGCTATGGCGGTCTGAACCTGCCCTACGATGTACCGGCCAACGAGTTCCTCACAATCGAGGGCAAGAAGCTGTCCACCAGCCGCAACTGGGCTGTGTGGGTGCCCGATTTCCTATCGCGCTACGATCCTGATCCTCTGCGTTATTACCTGTCTATCAATATGCCTGAGACGGGCGACATGGATTTCTCATGGCACGAGTTCCTGCGCAAGAACAACGACGAGCTGGTGGCAACCTACGGCAACCTGGTGCACCGTGTGCTTTCCTTCAACCATCGCAATTTCAATGCCTCCGTGCCTGAGCCGGGTGATATGGATGAGGCCGGCAAGGCACTGCTTCAGAAAGCCCGCAACACACTGGAACAGGTCGGCAGCCAGCTTGACCGCTGCCATTTCAAGGAGGGTCTCAAAATCGCCATGGCCCTGGCGCAGGATGTCAACCGCTTCCTGGATGATGCCGCGCCATGGAAGATGATCAAACAGGACCGCCAGGCTGCCGGGAGATCGGTATATACAGCCATCGCCGTCATATCGGCGTTGAAAACCATGCTTTATCCCTTCCTGCCTTTCACATCGCAGAAGCTGCACTCCTATTTGGGCTTCGAGGGGGATATACGCGATGCAGGTTGGGACTTTCAGATTCCTCAACCCGGCCGCGCTCTGCCTCAACCCCAGGCGCTGTTCACCAAATTGGATGATAGCCTGGTGGAGGAGGAGATGGCCAGGCTGGGGAGCGGCGAAACGGCATGAACCTCGATCAGATATATGCCCCGGTCAGGCCCGGCCTCGATCTGGTGGAATTGAAGCTGGAGGAGATCTCCGGTAATGAGATACCCCTGCTGGCGCAATTGCTCCAGTATGCCCTTCTGAAAGTCGGCAAAAGGGTCAGACCTGCTCTTACACTGCTCAGCGGCAAGTTTTACCATTACGACCTCGAGACACTTATCCCCATGGCCGCAGCCGCGGAGGTGCTTCATATAGGCACACTGGTACACGATGATATCATCGATAATGCCGATATGCGCCACGGCAAGCCGGCTATTTACCGCACCTGGGGACAGAACAGCGCCCTGTTGCTGGGGGATTATTTATTCTCCAGGGCGGGCAGCCTGGCCTCCACCACGGAGAACCTCAGGGTTATCAGGCGTTTCAGCGAGACACTGATGACTATCTCCGGGGGCGAGCTCAGGGAGGGCAGTCATACCTTCGACATGGCCGTCGCCAGGGACAACTACTATAAATGGATCAGCGACAAGACAGCCTGCCTGTTTGTTATGGCTGCAGAGTGCGGATCGGTTCTGAGCGGCTGTCCCGAGGAACAGGTGAAGGCCCTCAAAGAATATGCGCTCAATTTCGGGCTGGCCTTCCAGATCATCGATGACATACTTGATTTCGTGGGAGATCCTTCATCGCTGGGGAAACCTGTTGGTTCGGACCTGAGTGAGGGCGCCGCTACCCTGCCGTCCATCCTGTATGCGGAGAAGCATCCAAACAATAGTCTGATCCAGGCCATTATCGTGGACCACCGCAAAGACCTTGTGCCGGGCGCAGTGGAAAAGGTGCGCGAATCCGGGGTCATAGATGAATGCAGGTCCATCGCCCAGGGATTTTCACAAAAGGCCAGCCTTTCACTTAATAATCTGCCGGATTGTGATGCGCGGCGGTCGCTCAAAGCTCTAGTAGCCTTCGTTATCGAGAGAAATAAGTAGGCGGCGTCATGAAGCCGGCGCAGCCTCGAGGCCGGGCGCCGGGAGGGGGTCCTTCAGCAGCTTTTCGAAGGTTAGATCGTCTATAGTCTCTTTTTCAATCAGGTAATCGGCTATGTATTTTAGCCTGGGCTTATTTTCCGTCATGATCTCCAGCGCTTTAGTGTAGGCTTCCTTGACCAGGGACTCCACCTCCTCGTCTATCTCCTGTGCTATCTTGTCGCTGTAATTCTGCTGCTCGTGTATCTCCTTGCCCAGGAAGATCATCTCCTCCCTTTTGCCGAAAGTGCGCGGCCCCAATTTCTGGCTCATGCCGAACTCTGTAATCATGCGGCGGGCAATCAGAGTGACCTTCTCCAGGTCGTTCTGCGCGCCCGTGGTCAATTCGCCCAGTGAGACCTGTTCAGCCGCCCTGCCGGCCAGGCTGATGATCATCATGTCCTTGAAGCGCTCGTAGGTTTCAAGATGGCGCTCCTCGCTTGGCAGGAACCTGGTCCAGCCGCCCATCATGCCCCTGGCCACGATGGATATTTTGTGCACCGGATCAGCGTTGGGCAGCATTTTGGCCGCCAGAGCATGGCCGGTCTCGTGATAGGCGATCAATTCCCTCTCACTCCTGGTTATAACGCGTCCTTTTTTCTCAGGCCCGGCGATGACGCGATCAATGGAATCCTCCAGCTCTTTTTGCCCGATATCCTTGCGGTCTCGCCTGGCGGCTAAAATAGCCGCCTCGTTGATCAGGTTGGCCAGGTCGGCGCCGCTGAATCCAGGGGTTTGCCGGGCGATCACCTCAAGTTTGGCTTCCTTGGCCAGCGGCTTGCCCTTGGCGTGGACTGCCAGTATGGCGCTGCGGCCGTTTATGTCCGGCTGGTCGATAACGATATGGCGGTCGAACCTGCCCGGCCTCAGCAGGGCGGGGTCGAGTATGTCCGGCCGGTTGGTGGCTGCCAGCACGATGACGCCGGTGTTGCTGTCGAAACCATCCATCTCCACCAGTATCTGGTTCAGCGTCTGCTCGCGTTCGTCGTGGCCGCCGCCCAGGCCTGCTCCCCTGTGACGGCCCACGGCATCGATCTCGTCCACAAAGACGATACAGGGTGAATTTCGTTTGGCCTGGTCGAAAAGGTCTCGCACACGCGAGGCGCCCACGCCGACAAACATCTCGACGAACTCGCTGCCGCTGATGGAGAAGAAGGGCACCCCTGCCTCGCCCGCAGTGGCCTTGGCGACCAGCGTTTTTCCACAGCCCGGCGGGCCGACCAGCAGCAGGCCACGCGGTATGCGGGCGCCCAGGGCCAGGAATTTCTGCGGCGATTTGAGGAACTCCACCACTTCCTGGAGCTCACCCTTTGATTCATCTATGCCGGCCACGTCGGCGAATGTGACGGTCGGCTTGTCGCCCGAAGCCAGACGGGCCCGGCTTTTACCGAAATTGAAGGCCTGAGTATTGGCGCCGCGCGCTGAGCGGAAGAGGAAGAACAGCAGTGCGCCGAAAAGCACCAGGGGTAAGAAGCTCAGCATGATGCTGCCCCAGTCAAAGCCGCCGGTTTTCACATCGAACTTAATACCGTCGTCCCCCAGCTTGACGCCCGCATCCTTCAGGCTGTCCATCAACTCCTTGGTGCTGCCCACATAGGCAGCTTTAACCACCGGCTTGTCGTCCTTGAGCCCTATGATTGAGTTTCCGTCCTGCTGGATGGTATTGATCTGGCCTTTATTGGCATTGTCGATGAAAGTATAGAAATCAACTTCTTTTGGTCCTTTGTTGATGGGGAAGAAGCTGAATGCCAGTGCGAGCAGCGCCACCAGGATCAGTAGGTAGAGAAGGCTACCTTGCCACCATCTTGCTTTCATATATTACCTAATTTTAGACAGTACGCTAATTATATCAAATGATACAGGGATGATAAAGGAAAAATCGTATAAGAACGGTATAGGGATCATCCTTTATCAACATGTTTGCCGTTACAGCAAAGCACCCGGCCGTAATTAATACTGCGCGGGCGCCTGCTGTATCGTATAATCAAAGTTAAGGCCAGGGCAGAGCTTTGGGACTGAGGTGTAACTCCTTCATGCCCGCCTCTTTAAGCATGGTCAGAGTCGCCTTGAGCTGCCTCTGCTGTTCTGCACTCAATTTGTACAGGACGCGCTTGGTCCCCTCTTTTTTCATGGCCTGTTTCAGGGCATTTTCTCCCTTTGCTGTCAGGGTGATGCGGATCAAGTTTTTACGCTCCATGTTCTTGGTTCGTTTGATCAAGCCCTGCTTTTCCATGCGCATGAGGATGCCGGATATGGAGTGAGGCTCGCGCAGCAGCATGCGGGAAATCCTGGCGGGGGTGACATCTTTCCCCATAGCGTCTACGAGAAAAAGGATGGCGGCCGAGGTTGCCGACAGGTTCTGGGGGAGTAATTCCCTCTCCCGTACTTTCACGAATATGTCGGCTACCTGCATAATCTGCGTGACAAGAGTATAATCCTTGTCCGCTTTAATCTGCTGTACCATTATTAAATCAACCTCCGTTGATGTTTTCTATCCTAATTTTTACTATCGAGAGCCAACATATTTTGCGCTTGCACTGATATTGGCACAGCATCTGATTGATCAAGGCCATAAGCCTGAGTTAATTATGACAATTATTGTGAAAAAGTCAAACCCGACCTTCTTGCATTCCCAAACGTATGTGGTCATCACTACGACGCTATGGCCCGGATATGAGTTGCCCTGCTGCCGGGGACGCCTTCCCTGTGCTATAATCAGATATAGAGATATAGAACCGGTACTATAGTACTAAAGAGGAGATAAATCTGGAGCCACTGAAAATAGCCCGAAGGGCAGTCGAGTTGGCCTCGGATAAGCAGGCCGAGGATGTGGTGTTGCTGGATATGAGGCAGGCCTGCTCCTTCACGGATTATATTGTTATCTGCAGCGGCGACAGCGATCGCCAGGTGGACGCCATCCACCGCGAGATATTGAATTCGCTCAAGAAAGAATCAGCTTCGCCCTATCGCAGTGAAGGGGATTCCGACTCAGGCTGGATACTGCTCGATTATCTGGGCGCAGTGATACATATTTTCTCAAAAGAGATGCGCCATTTCTATGATCTGGAAAACGTTTACGGCAAGGCCGTGCGGCTGCTGACTATCCAGTGAGCCACCTGTCTATATCCCTGGTATAACCCAGTATCTCATCCGGCTTGAAGAAGAGGACTATTTCTTTTTCTGCGTTCTCCGCTGAATCGGAACCGTGGATCAGGTTATGCTCCATATTTATACCCAGGTCCGCCCGGATGGTGCCGGGCGCCGCTTTCTTGGGGTCTGTGGCTCCCATGGTCTGCCTGGTCGACTCGATCGCCTTCTCCCCCTCCAGCACGGCTGCTATGATCGGGCCGGATGTGATGAAATTTACCAGGTCTTTGAAAAAAGGCTTCTCTTTGTGAACGGTATAATGCCTCTCGGCCAGCGCCCTGTCCATGCGCAGCATCTTCAATGCGACTATTTTCAGGCCGCGTCTTTCGAGTCTGGATAATATCTCTCCGGCCAGGCACCGTTGTACTCCGTCAGGCTTGACCAATACCAGTGTTTTTTCCATTTCTTCTCCAAGCTTCATTTATTGCCCGTAAGCGGATACTTATTTTATCTTTAATGCAGTTATTTTGCTATTCTCAGATTGTTGTCCGCGCCTCAATCATATAGACTATTACGCGAGAAAAATAGGGATTATCGGTATGGAAGTGCCTGTTTACGCGGCTGTCATCATCGACATCATAGTGGCCCTGGTACTGGTCTTCAGTTTTCTTGGCGGTTTGAAACAGGGAGCGCCCAGGGAATTATGCGGGCTGCTGGCTTTTATCGTCGCGCTGTCTATTACGGGCGCTTTTGCAAATTATGTCTTTGTCTGGATGAGTTTTGCCTCGGATCATTTATGGCGGTCGTTGTTAACATTCCTGATTACCATGGGCATAATAATGATCATCATGCACCTGGCCCTGCTGTTGCCGCGCCACTTACTGGACAAGATATGGAGCGGTGGATTTTTCTGGAGTGCGCTGGGCGGTATCTTCAGCGTGATCAACGCGGCACTTGGACTGGTGTTGATGGTGTTGCTGCTGGGAATTTATCCGGTGCTCGGCTGGTTGAACGATCTGCTTGCAGCCTCGAGCATTTTAGACTGGCTGGTATCGATATCAGGTTCGGGTATCCTGTATTTGATGCATATGACAGGGACATATTGACGGGCGCCGGCAGTCAGTATTTCTTTTTGCGCTGTGTTATGGGAGGCTGTCTCAAATAAAGGGGCTGAAGCGCAGCAGGGCTGTTGGATTGCCCTGATTTCAGCCGACGCCAACCCAGGTAAGAGATACTTCCCGGCCTCCTGAGGCGCTGCTCCCATTCAGGAATCAAAGCATTATCTCCCAGCGACGCACGGATATTTTCAATTGCAGCGGGGGGAATCTCGCCGCAAAACAGAGTCTTTTGACCGATTTTTTCGCACAGCGCTTCAACTGTGGTGAGATGCTCCTCTTTCAGCTGCTGCCAGCCATCGGCATAACGGTAAAGCGCGGTGGCGATTTCTCCCCTGCCCGCATCATGCACGGGGCACAGCGGCAGGCCGGTAAAAGCAAACATAACAGCCTCAGCCTCCAGTGTGCTGACGCCGACCAGCGGCAGGTTAAGAGAGAAGGCCAGGCCTTTGGCCGCACTGATGCCGGCGCGCAGCCCGTTGAAGCTGCCCGGGCCGATGGCAACGAACACCGCGGACAGCGACCTGAAGTCCGATTTCACTGTTTGCAGCAATCTTCCGATGTTGGGTAGAAGCTCGGATGTATGGTTCTGGCCCGGTTTCCAGGTCAGCTCTGCAACCGGGCTGCCCTCGAGTGAGATCGCCAGTCCTCCCCAGGAGGTCGAAGTGTCTACTGCAAGTTCCATGTAGCTTCCCCGTCGTTCCGCAGAGCGATTTTCAAACGGTCGACCAGTTCATCGTATCTTTTGCCATGGGGGATGAAGGATATACCCCGCCTTTCGCCCGGCAGGTGCTTCAGTCTGATGGTCAGGTTGTCCCCGGGCAAAACGGGCGCTCCTTTTTCGGCCCATTCTATGGCGCAGACGGAGTCATCACGGAAATATTCGTCCAGCCCGAGGCCGGCTATCTCCTCGATAAGGTCCAGCCTGTAAAGGTCGAGATGGTAGAGAGGAAGCCGGCCGTGATACTCACGGGCTATCATGAAAGAAGGGCTGCAGGCGTACTCCTTGATGCCCAATCCGAAGGCGATGCCCTGAACCAGGTGGGTTTTACCTGTCCCGAGGTTTCCTTTCAACAGGTAAAGGTCGTTGCCCCGCGCCAGTCCGCCGATGACCTGGCCGAGTCTGCGGGTTTGTTCCGGGCTTTGCGTGGTAACTGTAAAACCTGGCATATCAATGGTCAATTAGGATGTTTGTAATGATCCCAGCCGCTGAAATCGATGTGAACGGGATTTCCACCTTCGTCGAGTAAAGATACGGCGTATGGTTGCCCCTCCGTTATCTCTCCTATAACGACAGGAGCCTGATCGAATGCGGCATTAACTCCTTGCAGTACATCCGGTGCAGCTGTTAAAAGCAGTTGGTAATCTTCCCCGCCGGCCAGGCACATTTTAAGGCTGTCGCGGCCGAAATATCTTTTCAGCAGAGGATGGATGGGCAGATTATTTAAGTGCAGGGTGGCCGCCACTCCACTGGCCATACAGATATGTGTAAGATCTGCTGCCAGCCCATCGCTGATATCGATTGCCGTTTTGACACCGAGGCCGGCCAGCAGGGGGCCGCTGTTAAAATCCGGTGAAGGACGGAGATGGGCGTTCTTAAATAGCTGCAGCGCATCGGCATCCAGATCAATAAACTGCGAGAGCGTCTTACGCCCGGCTGAAGAGAGGCCCGGGAAACCGAAAACGGCTACCAGGTCACCGGGTTGGGCCGAGGAACGAGTCATTATATTCCCATCTGCGAGCCCTGTTAAAGTGATATTGATAACGACTTTATCTGAAGCAGAGATATTTCCGCCGGCCACAGCTATACCGTAGGTATTGGATATCTCCAGTATCCCGCGGTAGAGATCAAGTACATCCGCGGCCTCGCCGCGACCGGGCAACGCCAGTGAAACCAGGGCATAGCGCGGCCTGCCGCCCATAGAGTTTATATCACTGATATTAATAGCCATGGCTTTCCAGCCTAAATTTTTCCAGTCTGTATAAGCGAAATCGAAGTGCACCTCTTCCACAAGGATATCCGTGGTGATAAGCTCGATACCGCCGGGGCTTTTCCAGGCAGCCGCGTCATCGCCGATGCCTAACAGTAAATCCCTGCGGGCCGGCGACTGCCCGTCGCTTTTTTCATCGATAAGAGCCGCTATTTTTGAGATAAGCCCGAATTCGCCTATTTCCGCTATGCGCATGCTGTGATTATAGCACAGGCCTGTGCCAGGTAGGCGGCGGGTCTTGCTATAGTGTTGCACCACGTATATAATGCAGGAAAGTAAAGCTCAGGCGGTGAAATATGCAGCAGATGGTAACATGCCAGAATTGCGGCGCACAGAATGCCGCCAACCAGCAGTTCTGTGTATCATGCGGATCGCACCTGGGGAATAACCAGCGCCAAATTCCCCATATGCCCATCGTAACCGGCATAGCTACCCCTGCCCCTATGATCACAGGCATGTCGATGCCCCAGCAGCCGGTGACGCCAACAGTAGCCCCCGACGCACATTATCACCGGCAACTCGATGTCAAACCTACCTGGGGCCTGGCCTGGGGTCTTTTCTGGCGTATGCTATGCCTGTGGATCTTTGTCTCGGGCGTCATCTTCCTGGTGTATATGCTGGTGAGGCTGGCGCTGGGCTACACTTCGGTGTTCGGAAGCTGGTAGAATATTAATCTGTGTAATGTATCACCCGGGGTGCTGCTGCACGGCAGCACCCTGTTTATAACAGGGGTAAATACTGAATGTGAAGGATGGCGATACCTGCTATGTCAAAAAAACGGAACAAGAAAACCAAAGTTGTAAAAAAGGCCTGGTACAAAAATAAGTCCGTCATGATACCGCTGGTCACGGCGGTGGTGCTGATAGCAGTATTTCTAACGTTGTTTATAACAGGAGTGATTAAAATGCCCGCACAACAGCCTAAAAGCTATAATTCACCGGTTCCCATGACGATCGATGTTAACAAGAAATATACCGCCCTCATCAAGACAGCCAAAGGAGACCTGGCGCTGGAGCTGTATCCCCAGGACGCCCCGGTCACCGTCAATAGCTTCGTCACGCTGGCGCGAAAGGGTTTTTACAACGGGCTGACCTTTCACCGCGTGATACCCGATTTCATGGCGCAGGGCGGAGATCCCAGCGGCAACGGCACAGGCGGGCCGGGATATAAATTCCAGGACGAGTTCAGTTCCAGAACACACCAGGCCGGCTCATTATCGATGGCCAATTCCGGCCCGAATACCAACGGCAGCCAGTTTTTCATCTGCTATACGCCGCAACCACACCTGAACGGCAAGCACACCGTTTTCGGGCAGCTTACGCAGGGCATGGATGTGTTGAAAAATCTGGTGAACGGCGACAAGATGATCGAAGTGGTGATCACCGAGAGCAATTGATCCGGCGTTTCAGATGATGCCCCAGTCACGGAAGCCCTGCTGTATCACGGCCAGGTATTCGGGCGAAGGCTTTCCCTCCTCCTCCTGCCTGGCTTTAATGAACGTTATAGCATCGTACATATCGCCGCCGTCGGTATAAACGCGCACCTCCATGTGCTTATATTCGACCGGATAGTTTTCGTATTTGTCCAGCTTGCGCAGCCCGGCTTCGCTTATCTCATAGACTGCGCCGATGACCCTGTCGCCCTGCGAACCTCTGATTGTAGCCACCGCGCCTTTGCGCAAACGGGAGTAGCCACTGAATATCAGCTTGAAATTGGGCAGAGTGGCTAAAGCAACAGCTCTGGCGTCGGGGCAGCGTTCCAACATCTGTTTGCGGCTCATATTGGAGGCATAGGCGAAATAGTACATAGCCATGCTGTTAATATACACTGCATGCATATTCCGGCACAACCGGCCGGCCGCCATGTGTATGATATAATCAGTTTTTCATGAAATACCTCGTCATCGCAGATATACACGCCAACCTCGAGGCCTTCCAGGCGGTGCTTGAGGACGCCTGTAACCACGGGGGTTTCGGCCATGTCTGGTGCCTGGGCGATGTGGTCGGCTACGGTCCCGATCCTTCGGCCTGCATCGGCCTGCTGAGGACGCTTGACCCGGCCTGCGTGTGCGGAAACCACGACCTGGCGGCGGTGGGTAAAATCGATATAGGTGATTTCAACTCGGAGGCCGCAGGCGCCAACCGCTGGACATCCGGACAGCTGAGCGATGATGATCGCGATTTCCTGCTCGACCTTCCGGATGTGCTGGTGCGTGATGAATTCACCCTGGTACACGGCAGTCCCAGGCTGCCGCTGTGGGAATATATCGCGCACGCCTTCACGGCCTCCGACAATTTCGAATGCTTCGATACCAGGTATTGCCTGGTGGGGCATACACATGTCCCTTTCGTATTTGAGCAGGAAGGGATATCGGTCAATGAGGGATATATGGGAAACGGAGATATCCTCAAGCTCGGCGGCAGCAGGTTGATCGTCAATCCAGGCGGGGTGGGACAGCCGCGCGACCGGGACCCTCGGGCCAGCTACGCCATATATGATTCCGAAGAAAGCGCCATCTACCACTATAGAGTAGCCTACGATATCGAGTCCACGCAGGCCAAGATGGAAAAAGAGGGCCTGCCCGAATTCCTGATAGCCAGAATAGCCAGGGGCGTTTAATCTTGAAAAGAAGGCTCTTTAATTGTAGTATTTGAGTTGGGCCGTGCTAGGCGGGGAACCAGCGGTGCCCTGTACCCGAGATCCGCTATAGCGGGGCTGAATCCCGGCTCGAGGTTTTGTTTTTCAGAACTACAACTGTTAAGCGGTGTTGAAGGTTGGGTCTTGCGCGGCGGAGGGCTATGAATCCCGTCAGGTCCGGAAGGAAGCAGCGGTAAATAGTGAACTCCGGGTGACGCAGGGTCACCTGGCCGGAGCCGGCTGGCGGAAGCAAGCTGAAGGACACTATCGAAGGCCGGTGCACGGCCCTTTATTTTTCATACAGGCAGCGGGCTGTTGCCATACAAGTATAGAGAGACCGGAAACAGTTTTCAGAGACGGCTGAAAAGCCGGGGGCTCAGGGCACGCAAAAGCCTCGGGCAGAACTTCCTCGTGGTCGATTCCGTCGGGGAGGCTATTATAGAAGCTGCCGCCCTTACGGCGGACGATACCGTGCTGGAGGTGGGCCCCGGCCTGGGAGCGCTCACGGAGATGCTCGCGGCCGGCGCCGGCCGCGTTATCGCCGTCGAGCTCGACGACGGGCTGGTGTCCAGGCTCAGGAAGAAGCTGGCCGTTCATCACAACGTAACTATAGTTCATGCGGATATCCTCAAACAGGATTTGCATAGCCTGGTAGAGGATTCCTCCTACAAAGTCGTGGCCAATATCCCGTATTACATCACCTCTCCCATCCTGCGTTATTTCACGCGAGCCGGTAAAAGGCCGGAGTTGATGATTATCATGATGCAGGAGGAAGTGGCCAGGGAGGTAACTGCGCCGGAAGGGAAAATGGGTTTCCTGGCGGTCAGTATGCGGCTTTTCAGCAATCCGGAGATCATACTCAGAGTGCCTGCGGCCTCGTTCTATCCCGTGCCTAAAGTGGATTCGGCCGTTGTTAAATTCAACATGCTCCCGGTGCCGGCTTTGAAGATCGCCGACATCGACGGGTT
Source organism: Dehalococcoidia bacterium (assembly GCA_041653995.1). Lineage (NCBI taxonomy): Bacteria > Bacillati > Chloroflexota > Dehalococcoidia > Dehalococcoidia bacterium. The sequence continues at coordinate 1,212,208 of JBAZEK010000001.1, read as the reverse complement.
TTTCGAACTGGTTCATTGCGGATTCTCGTCGCCGCGCAAACAGCTCCGCAATTCGCTGGCCATCGGCCTGAAGATCGAAACAGCGCAGGCGGAGAGTATGCTGCGCAGATCGGGTATAGATCCCGGGAGGCGCCCCGGATCGCTCTCGCTTGAGGAATGGTCGGCCCTTTACCTTGCGGCAGGAGGAGAAAAGTGCTGACTCTGAAGGCATTTGCCAAGCTTAACCTCGTGCTCGAAGTGCTGGGCCGGCGAAGCGACGGCTATCACGATATATCCAGCATTATGCAGACCGTCAGCCTGCATGATGTATTGACCCTGGAGCCCTCCGACCGTATTGGACTGAAATACAGCCTGCCGGGTGTCGATGACCGGGACAATCTTGCTTTGCGGGCGGCTCGAACGCTGGGCGAGGCTGCCGGCTGCAAGCGGGGCGTTGTTATCGGCCTGGAGAAGCATATACCGATGGGGTCCGGTTTGGGTGGTGGAAGCAGCGACGCCGCAGCCGTGCTGCGTGGCCTCAACATCCTCTGGCGGCTCGGATTAACGTCAGAGAAACTGGCGGCAATCGGGGCCGGGCTCGGTTCGGATGTACCGTTTTTTATTTACGGGGGCACCTGCCTGGCCGAGGGGAGGGGTGAACGGATTACCCCCCTGGCCGACCTGCAACAGACCTGGTTTGTTTTACTCCGGCCTGAAGTGCCGGTATCGTCGTGTAAGACAGCCGCTCTTTACAGCCTGCTCAAACAGGCCCATTATTCCGACGGCGCCTTCTCCACAACCGTTCGAAGGCAATTCGAAAGCGGGGCTGAAAGAAGGCCGCTGTCGCTCTTCAATGTTTTTGAGAGAGTGATGCTCGCGGCGTTCCCGGGTCTGGACAGGTATTTAGAGGAGTTGCACCGGACGGGGGTATCTGAGGTACATCTGGCCGGATCGGGGCCCGTGCTTTTCACCATGCTGGATAGCAGCAAGCAGGCATCCGATATCCAGGCCTATCTCCTGTCTCGTCATATGGAGTCGTACATAGTGACGTCAGTAAAAAGGCAAGAGATTGGCTGACGGGGGTGCCAGGCCTACCGGCTGGTGGGTGAAGTGGCTCAAGGAGGGGCTGCTTCTGCTGGGCATGTTGGCTGTGTCCGTCGCCATCGCCTTCCTGCTCTTTCAGTTTCGTGACATCTTCAGCATTTCTTTGCAGAGTTATGAGTGGCTGGCCTATCTGGTTGTATTTATAGTCAGCCTGATCAGCAGTTGTACTATTTTCGTTCCCACGCCCGGCGCAGCCTTAATGCTTGCCGCTGCTATCATTTGGAACCCCTTGCCGGTAGGATTAGCCGCCGGCACGGGAGATGCCATCGGTGAAATGACATCGTACTGGGTGGGATATGCGGGCGAAAGGATAGTGGTCGATGAGAAGTTGCCTGCCTATCAAAAAGCGGTCGGCTGGATGCAGCGCTATGGTGTATGGGCCGTCTTCGGTGGGGCCCTCGTGCCCATTGTGCCCTTCGACCTGATGGGACTGGCCGCCGGGGCGCTCAAGATAAAGTGGTGGAAATTTATGCTGGCCGCCTGGTGCGGCAAGGTGCCGCGGGCGATTATCCTTTGCAGTATCGGGCACCAGTTGCCGGTGCTGTTGAACGGCTGGCGGTTTTAAAAGCCGGCCAGCCGGCGCGCCAGTTTGGTCTCGTCTGATTTGGATCGTATCGCTCCATCCAGCCTGGCGGCCAGGAGTTTATTGAGGATTGCTCCCACCCTCGGTCCTTCGCACAGACCCAGTTTCAACAGTTCGTTGCCGCCCAGCGAAGTTTTAACGTAACGGAGCGTGTCCAGATACAGTTTGAGATTGCGTCGCAGGCCGGGAATCACAGCGTAACAACCGACAGTCTGTATGGCAACCGGATCGAATTCATGCAGCGTTGAATATATTTTTGATCTCTTGATAGCCGGTTTAACGAGCGTTTTGCACATGCTCCTGAGTTTCAGAGACTGGCTGCTCAGCAGGTCCAGACGGCTGCCGTCAAGGTTGAGTCGCCCCAGCAGTTCATAAAGCTCATCCTCGTTCAGGTTGTACACGAGCAGGCAGAAATACAGCGGCGATGTTTTAACGATATCCGGCGCAGCCGCCCGCCTGAAAGCCGCACTCATGGCTTGATTCCATTTGAGGGCGGGATGCAGCTTGCCGGTAATACCGAGTTGTGAGGCCCGGCGCAGGATATTATAACAATGGTCTTCATTAAGCCAGAGCATCAATTCGTTTTTCAAACGATCTCCGCTGATCGTATCCAGCATATCCAGGCTGCGCCTTAACAGCCTGACCGTGCTGCGCTCAAGCTTGAAGCCCAGCCGCTGTTCGTAGCGTACCGCCCGCATCATGCGTGTAGCATCATCCTGGAAGCTTTTATCGTGCAGAACGCGCACCAGTCCCTGGCAAAGGTCCCGACGTCCATCGAAAAGGTCTGTCAGGACATCCCGGTCGGGGGTATTGACGCAGACGGCCATGGCGTTTATGGTGAAATCCCTGCGTTTGAGGTCGTCCCGTAAACTGCCTGGTTTGACTACCGGCAACGCGCCCGGGTGGCGGTAGATCTCGCTGCGGCAGGTTGCCAGGTCCACGTTGAAGCCATCGATTTTCAATGATGCGGTGCCGAAGGACCTGTGAAGAGTCAGCCGGGCGTCCATTTTCTCCGCCATCTGCTGTGACAGGCTGACGGCATCGCCCTCAACAGCCAGATCGATATCCACGCACGACCGGCCCAGGATCAGGTCACGCACGATGCCGCCCACCAGGTATACTTTTACACCGGATCTACCGGCAAGCCTGCCGGCGGTCAGGGCCAGCTTGAGAAGTGGTGGAGGTAGACGCTCGATCAATCCTCCGCGCTGCATTCAGGGCTCCGTAGACATCTGTCTCAAAATAGTATCAACTTTTTCCCTGGTTATAAACCGGTCATAGATGAAGATCAATACATCGGCCAGCGCAAAAACGATGAATCCGGCCAGCCCGGTCAGGCCGACGGTCAGCTCATTTCCTCCGGATATAAGTATAACAGCCAGGCCGGGTACGGCGTTGATGGTGCCGTGGAAGATTGAGGCGGCGATGACCGAGCGCGATTTGAGGCGGATGTAGCTGAAAAGAGGCGCCAGGAGTATCGTCCAGCCCGTCATCAACAGCACGCCCATCTGTGGATTCTGCGGATAGTTAAGGCCCAGCAGGACCAGGGGAGCGTGCCAGATACCCCATATGAATCCGATCAGCGCGGAGGATTTCCAGAAACCCATGACGGAGAGTTCCTTTTGAAGGAAACCGCGCCAGCCCAGCTCCTCGCCGAATCCCAGAACAGCGTTGATGGTTGTTCCAGAGATGAGAGCCAGCACCAGTATCAGCCATACGGGATGTACCGGCATGGAGGCCAGCTGCTCTTTAGCCTGCTCCATCTGCTCCGGGCTGAGGGCGGAGGCCATCTGGGCAAGAAAGCCTGACATATCGGGCGTAAATGTTATCCCGGGCATGAGCAGGCTGACTCCCATGACGGCAAAGGCGATTATGGGAGGCAGGAACCATGCCGCGAAGAACCAGGGGTTGAACTTGAATGAGATGCCCATCGGCCCGGCCAGCGGCTGTTTGTAAATAGTCTTCTGTACGATAATTGTGACTATCATGGGGATAAACATATACACCGCGGCCAGCAGCACAATGCCGAGGCTGTCGACCTTGCCCCCCAGCGCGATATAGAGGAAGACAATCGACCAGTCGATGAAGAATGTAAGCAGAATGAAGAGCAGTGTTTTTTTGACGCGTAAACTCATTGGCAAGTCCTTATGAAGAAAAATAAACCGGGTTACGGCCTGATAAATCTTACAGTATAACTCCGGAGGTTGCCAGAAAATCCGTAAACCCGGAGCACATTTTCCCTGCTTATCCGATGCCGGATTGCGGCATCGAGGCGCTTACAGGTCGGGCACTATCTGACCCTTACTGTCGCGTGTAATTGAACAACAGCCTTCGATCTCCTGCAGTTGTTGCATGGTGCCGAAAGCAGTCAGGCTACCCCCTATCTCGACGGTGGTGTTCAGGCTGGGATTAATGATTATATCGCCGTCCTTTTCCCTGATGGCCATGATACGTACACCTGCGAACCTCTCCCCGATGTCCTTAATGGTTTTGTCGATGAGAGTTGAGTTCTCGTTGATGGTTACTTCTTCCACCAGATATTCGCCCTCGTGGTCGGCCAGGACTGTCTCGATGAACTGCACAGTGGTTGGCCTCAAGGCCAGGCGGGCCATCTGCTGGCCGCCTATCACTTCGGGCAGGATGATATGGGTGGCGCCGGCCTGTTTGAGCCTGCGAACGGCATCGTTGTTATTGGCTCGTCCGATGATGGTGAGCATGGGGTTGATCTCGCGTGCGGTCAGCACCGCATAGGTATTATAGGCATCGTCGCCGAAGGCGGTGATCAGGCCCCTGGCCTTTTCAATGCCGGCTTGCTTGAGGACATCGTGTTTTGTGGCGTCGTCCATAATGGCCAGGCAGCCGTCCTGGACGGCCCGGTTGTAGCTGTTGATGCTGTGGTCGATAACCACAAAGTTGGATTTCTGTTGTTTTAACGTGCCGGCTATAGCCTCGCCGACGCGGCCGTAGCCGCACAGCACGAAGTGGTTTGCAAGTTTCCTGATTCTGGCTTCCATGCGGGACCTCCTGAACGATCCGAACTCAGTTTCCAGTGTTGCCTGCACAATGCTGGTAAGGATATAGATTACAGTACCTACTCCGAACAGCGTTAGAACGATGGTATAAACGCGGCCGGCAGTGGAGAGCGGGTGCACCTCACCGCCCAGCGTGGCGATGGTGAGGACCGTCATGTACAAGGAATCGAAGAAGTTCCAGCCCTCGATGAGCATGTAGCCGATCGTGCCTGATGTGAAGAGGACAATAAGTACTGTCAGCCACGTGATGTAATGATGTCTGTTACCCATATGATTGGCCCCTCAACCCGGTAAACAGGGCTATTTGCAGCAGTCTAATTTGGACAATGAGTCATCGATCTCGCTGAGGGTCTGGAAACGTTCGGTCTTGATCTCCCGGATAATGCCGGTGGAGTCGATAAAGAATGTGGTGGGGAAGGCTGGCCCCTTGTAGAGGGCATCCGCCTGGCCGTCGCTGTCCATCAGCACGGGGAACGATAATCTCTCATTGGCGACGAAGTATTTGACCTTGTCGGCGTCTCCACGCACGTTGACTGCCAAAACGGCAAGCTCGTCGCGGCCGTATTTATTGTAAGCTGTCTGAATAATTGGCATCTCGAGCTCGCAGGCGCGGCAGCCTTCCAGCCAGAAATTCAGCATGACGTTGCGGCCCTGGAACTGGCTCACGGAATACTCCGTGCCGTCTAAAGATTTCAGGATAAAGTCAGGCGCCCGTTTGCCCACCTGGGGAGCCGTCTCAACCATGCTCAGCGTCTTGACCGACGGCAGGTCCTGAGTAGACTCCTTGCCGCTGGTGTCCTTTGATCTGATCTTTAAACGATACTCCGTATCCGGCATAAGGCTATCGAGCTTGACCGTATGCCAGATTGTCGGACGGTCTCCCTGGGATTCTGTGCCCAGAATATCGCTGCCGATGCTGAAATCGACTTCACCGCCGGCGGGCTCGTCGGTTTTCCATGTTACCAGTATAGATGAATCCGTAATCGAACTGGTCCCGGCTCCTGATATCTCCGGATAGCTCGAATCCGTTCCCGAAGTCGTGGCCAGATAGCGTTTCGAGACTATCGTATCGGCCAGCGCGTCATAGGAGTGTTCCGAAACGTTGATGTAATTCACGTTGTATAAAATCCTGATATGGTAGGAGGTATTTGGGGACAGGTCATTAATACTGAGCGAGTGGAGGGTGACCGGAGCGGGCGTTATAACTGTTTGTATATTCTTGCCGTCAATATCGACCTGTGTGGTGGCCGGGAGCAAGGTACTCCAGGTCACCATGGCGCTTTTCTCGTTGTTGGACTGGACAAGCACGTTCATTATGGGTGCTTGCGAATTATTAATGCTGCGGCCGCTGCCGGCAGCGTGGATGATCTGTTCATAATCGGATATGGTTGTGATGGGGCCTTCCACCCTGGCCCTGATGATACCGTTCTTATCCAGAAAAACACAGGTGGGCTCATACGATATGTTGTAGCTTGAACGAAGCTTGCCTGAAGTGTCGCTGATGACCGGGAATGCTATATCGTACTTCTTTATCAGGTCATCTATCTCGCTGCTGCCGGCGCCCGAGGCGATGGCGATAATAGTCAGATCGCCCTCAGGATACTTTTTTAAGAGCTCGTTGAGCTTATCCGGCGTGTAAAGCCTGCGCACCACGCCGTTTACGCTGAAGAAGTTATCGTCCCAGAAATCCCTGTCCCAGAAAACCAGCACGACATTTTTACCGCGGAAAGAGCTGAGCGCCGTGGTGTTGTCGTCGGTGAGCTGCATTACGAAGTCGGGGGCTATATTGCCTACGTCTGTGCCCGACCTCGGCACCAGCAGTATCACCGTTGCGCAAAGAAGCAGGCCAAGCGCCACAGCGGCTATAATCACGATGAGCGCCCGGTGCTTTTTAAATTTATCGCCCGCGGAGAGGGGTATTTTATTTACTTCTTTTTCCAGCAGACTTATTTTATTGAGCAGTATCTTGCTCTCGGAATCAAATACGTCGCTTCCGATCTCTCCGACTTTGAAACGGCTTTGCAGCAGGACCAGGTCCTCGCGGCATTTGTCCAGCTCAACTTTCTTGAGTATGTCGTCACTATTACTCATGTAAAAACACCGTATTTGACATATTATAACTGAATTTTAGCGTCAGGTCAGCTTTATTTGAATGAGTCCAGGCGTTCCTCTATCTCCTCAATGTTGATAAAGGGGCCGATTTTAATGGATGTAATGATGCCCTTTTCGTTGATAAAATAAGTGGTGGGCATTCCCCTGATGTTGTAGAGGTTGGATACAACGCCGCGCGGGTCGAGGGGTATAACGAAATCCATGCCGTTGACCGCGGCGAAATAAGCCGTGTTGTCTGGGTTGTCCTGGGAACTGACGGCGACAATCACAATGCTGCCGTCGTTGTATTTACTATGTATTTCTTTAAACGCGGGTATTTCAAGGCGGCAGGGGCCGCACCAGGATGCCCAGAAGTTAAGTATCACATTTTTACCGCGGTAATCGCTGAGCTTGAATTCCTTATCGTCCGTGGTGGGTAGTGTGAAATCGGGCGCGGCAAAGCCGATCTTTGTTCCTGTTTTAACCGCTGTTTGCGCTGCAGGTTCAGCTGCTGACCCGGGGACCGCTATCGCGGAATTGGCATGTATTGCTCTGTCTGCAACAGCAACCGCTGCAATAAGTATGATAATTGCAGCCAGGACTATATACAGTAGTTTGTTCGTCTTTGAAAAATCCATAATATTTCCCGCTCACCGCGATGATCCTGAAGAATATCTCCTTTGAGAGAATAATAATATGATCAACGTCTCAGTCCCTTTTTAAATATCGCTGGAGCTTGTGAGGCGAATCGGCGGTCATTCTCTTCATGCGTCAGGGCATAATTTTTTGTACTTCGCTGACCAGTTCCTCCTGGGTGGCAAAGCTGCCTATCTTTATGGATTTGATATTGCCGTCTGTTCCGATAAAGAACGTGTTGGGGTCCGCGTTTTTGGGGCAGCAGAATTTCTGATAAATGACTGTTTTTAAATCGATCAGTGTTGTAAAGCTATATCCGTTCTGGTTCAGGTAATTCCTGGTTGTATTGATGCTGTCCTGTGTATTTATGGAAAGGAGGACCAGTCCCTTTGGCGCGTATTGCTCGGCTACTTCCTTAAAGTACGGCATCTCTTTCTTGCATTCGATACAACTGGTCGACCAGGTGTTGATTACGACCGGTTTGCCGGCATAATCGCTCAGACTATGGTTTATCCCATCGATACCGGGGAGGGTGAAGTCTGGAGCTTTGTCGCCGATTTTGGGGCATGACACAGCAGGAGCCCCGCAGCCGGACAGCAGGACGGCGCAGAAGAGCACTGTAAGAATGATAGGTAATGCAATTTTCATGGACGTCTCTCTCCTGTTATAACGCATTCAGGTTGCAAAACGGCTCAGCCAGGTAAGCTGGCCGGTCAGCATCAATATACCGACTATTATAAGCAGCACGCCGCTTAAAATAGAAATGAGGCCCAGGTAACGGGTGATGTTTTTCCAGAAAGGCACTACATAGCTCCAGGCCAGCCCGATCAGCAGGAAGGGTATCCCCATGCCCATGGAATAGACAGCCAGCAGAGTGGCGCCTTTGGCCGTCTCGCCGGTGTAAGATGCGATAAAGAGAATCGAGCCGAGGATGGGCCCTATGCAGGGCGTCCATCCCACGGCAAAGGCCGCCCCGATCAGCAGCGACCTGATATAGCCGGGGTTGCGCGCCCCCTGCATATGCAGCCTTTTCTCGTAGTTGAGCCAGGGGATCTTATAGGCGGCTATGAGGAAGACACCGAAGATTATAACGACTATGCCGGAGATGATACGAAGGGTATCGGAGTATGCGATGATGGACGATCCGATCAGGCCGGCCGATGCCCCCATAAGGATGAAGAGGATGGAAAATCCCAGCACGAAGGCCACGCTGTGCAGCAGCGTGGGCCATACCCTGCGGCTGGCGCCCGTATCTATAGCCGATGTTCCCGCCAGGTTGGCCAGGTAGGCTGGGACCAGAGGGAGCACACAGGGTGAAAAAAAAGACAGCAAACCCGCTATGAAAGCTGTCCAGTAGGTGACGTCGCTTATCGGGTTCACTATTACGCTAAGGCCTTATCCAGTAGTTTCTGAATGTCTTTCTTGGGGCGGTAGCCCACCAGTTGCTCGAAGGGTTTACCTCCCTTAAATATGATAAGTGTGGGAATGCTCATCACGTTGTAGCTGGAGGCTACCTTGGGCGCCTCGTCCACGTTGACCTTGGCGAATTCTATCCTGTCCTTATATTCGCCGGCCAGTTCGTCCACGAGCGGAGCGATCATTTTGCAGGGCCCGCACCAAACCGCCCAGAAATCCACCAGCACCGGCCGCGCCGCATCCAGCACGTTTGCCTTGAATTCCTTTTCACTAACGGTTTTTACATTGTCAGCCATCTCGCCTCCAAAATAGTTGATTATTATGTAGTTGGCGCCCTCTGGTTGATTGTTTGCCCTTGCAGGCGTTGTCCCTTATTTATCTTAGCACCGCTGGCAATAATGCTGTTAATAATGATCGCGCCCTCAGCCACAGTTATCTCGTCCCACAGCAGGGAATTCTCAATAACCGCGCCACCGGCTATGCGGCAGCCGCGCCCCAGGACGGCGGGACCCGTAATCCGCGCCTCTGCGCCCACACTGCATCCCTCCGCCAGCATAACCGGTCCGGTCAGACGGGCGGAAGGATTTATCTCGCATCCATCGCCGATGATCAGGTCGCGGGCTACGTGCAAAGGAGAGGAACAATTGCCCAGCAGTAAATCGCTGTTGACAAGATGGTACTGTTCGGGTGTGCCCATGTCGATCCAGTACGCCCGGTTGTGATAGGCGTAAAAGGGCTCTCCGTTTTCCAGTAAGCGGGGGAATACACCGTTCTCGAACATGTAGAACAGGTTGTCCGGGATATAATCCAGCACCTCGGGCTCAAGTATATATACTCCCGCATTTATCCAGTGGCTGGTCACGTCCTCCCATTTCGGCTTCTCTATAAAACGCAGAACACGTCCCGACTCATCCGTTTCGACCACGCCGAACCTGGTGGGATCCTCCACATGTGTGAGCGCAATAGTCGTTTTCGCTTTATTGTGTACGTGCTGCCTGTACATATCGGAATAATCGAGATCGGAGAAGCAGTCGCCGTTGAGGACGAAGAAGGCTTCTTTGACATAGCTGCCGGCGTTCTTAACGGCGCCGGCGGTGCCCAGCGGCTTCTCTTCCAGGCTGTAGGTCAGCCTGACTCCCAGGCCGCTGCCGTTCTTGAAATATGCGTAGATCGAGTCGGGCTTGTAACCCATGGCCAGCACAATCTCGTCGATCCCGTGCCGTGCCAGCTTGCGGATAACATGCTCTATAAAGGGCCTGTTGGCAACAGGGACCATCGGTTTAACTAATGAATAGGTCAAGGGACGCAGCCTGGTGCCCTCGCCGCCGACAAGAATAATAGCCTTCATATCAGGATAGTTGACTAATTTTAATCCGTTTGATTTCGGTGGGCAAATACGCGGGGGTGATGAATGCAAGTTCGAAGCTTGTGGTAATACTCGAATTTACAGGGGCAGGCCGAAAAGCCGGCAGGCATTGGCCGTGGTGACGGTTGCCGCTTCTTCCTGAGGAGTATCTTTGATTAAAGCCGCCGCCTTGAGGCTGCGCATGACGTCGGACGGCTGCGAGCGGTAGCGCTGCTCCCTGCCGTAATAAACGGGGCAATCCGTCTCCAGCAGCAGACTATTGAGCGGGACTTCCCTGATAGCGCGGCGATGTTCATCGTGGTACTCTGCAGCCGGCGTGGCCGAGATGTAATATCCGGCTTCGATCAGCTCGGCCAGCGTGCTGGAGAATCCCGTATACCAGTGGAAGACCAGCTTCCTTATCCCGGCGGCTACGACCTCCTGCAGAGCATCCTTCCAGGCGTAGCGGCTGTGCAGCGAGACCGGCTTATCATGGCGCAGGGCCAGCGCCAGCAGCCGCCGCAGCACCTCCTTCTGCATATCCTTGCCCGCCGTTTTAAGCACCCGTTTGTCATAATCCAGGCCGACCTCGCCCAGCGCGACGGCCCTGTGCAGGTTGTCCGATATGAAACCGATATTTTGCTCGATTTGCGCATCGTCCAGCCTGCCGATGGCCCAGGGATGCAGGCCGAGCGCAGGGTAAATGTATCCGGGATAACTGGCCGACATCTCCAGGTTCCGGGCGTTGGAGCTCAAATCCTGCCCCATGGAGATGATGGCGGCCACACCCGCCAGCCTGGCTCTCCCGACGGCTGCAGCGAGGTCCTCCATCTCATCGAGATGGGCGTGCGCATCAATGAGGCCGGTCACTCATGCTCCCCGTCAGGTCATCTAAGGTGAATTTATATATCTCCTCCGGCGTCATCATCCCTTTTTCCGTGACCAGCCCCGAGAGCATCTCGAGTGGAACCATGTCGAAGCCCGGCTCGGGCTCAGGCAGGCCGGCGGTCAGTCCGCGGGCGTCGATCTTACTTGTCTCGCATACGGCATACAAAGGGCGTTTCTTGCGCAGAGCCGTCTGCGCCAGCTCCAAAGAGGGTGTCCCGTTTATCAGCCATCCGTGAAGCGAGACACCGTCGGCGCCGCACAGCACCAGGTCCGCACGCGCGAGCTGCCAGGCTATTTGATTATCGGGCACTATACTGCCGCTGATGCCCGACTCCTGCAGGCGGCGCAGCGCCATCTCGCCGTAGGATATTTTTTTATGGCGAGACTGTACGGCCAGTACTTTGAAGTCCTTACCCCCGCGCCGTGCCAGCTCCAGTGCGCTGCAGACAGCTGAGCTGTAGCTGCAGAGCATAACGATACTGCGCCTGCCAATCAGCGCAGCCGCGTTGCGCGCAGCGGCAGCGGCGGATTTACCCTGCCGCCTGATCAGGCGGTCGGCCATACTGAAGGCTGCTTTTTTAAGCCGTTGGGGCGACCTGGAGGTCGCAGCGGCTGACTGGAGCTCTTCCTGATAATAGAGAACATAGTTGGCGATGGACACCATGGCCGGGCGCGCGCTGATCAGCGCGCCGGCGACGCCGGTGAGCGATGACAGGAGTTTTTGCGGGCTCTCGGCCGGGTCCAGAGAGGCAGCCTCGCGCAGTATCTCGAGCGAACGCAGGGTGAGCCATCCGGCCCCGTGCTCCCTATCCTTTTTCAGGGAGCTGATACTTTTCCTGATAGCGACGATCATTTATATGGAATTATACCTTAAACCAGTCTGAGGCCTATACGTGCAGTTCGATGATATCGTTATCGCGCAGCACGTGCTCGGGGCCGACGCGCTGTCCGTCGAACTTGCCTGAGCCCCAGATCACGGCATAGCGCAGCCCGGACTTAAAATCCTTGTGCACAGCCTCGGCTGCGTCTTTGATAGTCGCGCCTGCCGGCAGTATCACCGGATCGGTCAGGTCCACCCTGGCGCCGGGCGACTTGGTATGCACGCGCATGATCTTGAGGCGCGTAAAGATCTGACGTTTGAGCTCCTCCAGGTTCTGTTTTTCCGCTGCCGATACTCTGACTGCGTCCAGCCACCCACCGAACCTGGCATTAAGGGCGTTAATTCCTTCATCGTCTATATCCAGGTCTCCCACGTTGGCTATGATAAAGGCGCGCCGTTCCCTCAGGCCGGTGCCTCTGTTGTCTGCACCGGGCTTAAAAGGCACGACCGAAATATCCTCCAGCCCCTGCAGCGTTTCTTCCACCTGTCGTACGGGATCGCTGGTGAGGTCCACCACGATGGCCAGCAGGTCGGCATTGCGCAGCACCGTGTTGGCCCAGACGCGCGACTCCTCCATGTTGATGGCGGGCATGTCCACCAGTTGTATCTGGATGTTCTCGAAGGGCATCATGCCCACGTTGGGCGACTTGGTGGTAAAGGGATAAGCGGCAACCTCAGGCTTTACGCTGGTCAGTGAGGACAGCAGCAGCGACTTGCCTGTGTTGGGTGGTCCGATCAGCCCCACCTGTCCCGCCCCCTCCCTGCGCACATTGAAGTTTTTCCGGCTGGTGGCGTATTTTCTCTCGGCCTCTTCGCTGATTTTGGCGATCTTGCGCCGCAGGTCGGCCTGCAGATGGTCGGTGCCCTTATGTTTGGGCATCACAGCCAGCATGGCCTCCAGCGCCTGGATCTTCTCCTCCGGCGTGGTTGCGCTCTTGAAGCGTCGCTCCGCTTCAAAATACTGCGGCGTCAGGTTAGCCGGCATACTGCATCACCCGGGAAGCCATACTGTCTATATTCTAACTCAAAACACGGTCAGAATTCAGGCTTGACGATTAACGCATAAATCACCGCCAGGACGGCCGCGGCGCCGGCGATGGCGAATCCAGTCGCATATCCCGTGAATGCCCCGCTGATGATGGCGCCGCAGAGGGTACCCAGCGTCACGGTGGTCTGGACGGTGGCCAGGTTGCCGCCCATGCGAGTGGTGATGAAGAGGTTGGATACTATCAGGCTGCGGGTCACCAGCGTCAGGCTGTCGCCCACGGCATGGGTCAGGCGCGTGGCCAGGACATTGCCGAAGTTAGTGGTGAACATCAGCAGTATATTGGTCAGGCCCGACAGGGCTATACCGGCGTAATAAAGTGCGGCCAGCCCCTTTCCCCGCGAGTTGACGCGATCGGCATAGTACCCGCTGACGATCGAAAGCACGGCCATAACGTTGGCATGGATGAAGTACAGCCAGCCCACCGCTTCCTTGTCCATCCCGATGTCCTTGTTGAGGAAGAGGCTGAAGCTGGACTGCTCTGCCCCGGCGTGCAGGGAGAATGCGAAAACAAGTATGACGAAGACAAGCACCGACTTACTGGAAAGGTCGGCCCGGTAATCGCTGAGCTTGATTCTGGTGCCGGGGACGTCCGCCAGCAGCAGGCTCAGCAGCAACATGGGGACCGTACCGATCAGTGCGAACAGGAAGATGGCGTTCATATCGAAGTCCGTGTATATGTAACCACCCAGCAGGGAGCCCAGCCCGTACCCTACCAGTATGCCTGCCGTAAAAAAACCCAGCTTGAGGCCGCGTATGCTGCTGCCCAGGGTCTTGTAGAAGAGCGCGGGAAGTGCGTTATTGAAAAGCGCGTTGCCTGCGCCGCCCACCGCCAGCAACAGCATGGTCAGCCAGAAATCCTGCGTCATCATCAGCCCCGAGATGCTAAGGGCGAAGATAAACTGGCTGGCCAGGATCAGCTTTTTTGGCGAGATGCGGTCGACGAAAACACCGAAAGGTATCATCAGGGCCAGGGACACCAGCGGGAAAACGGCAATCAGTATCCCCACCTGCAGGTGGCTGTAGCCCATGTCCACCCAGTAGATCGTGATATAGGTCAGGATGGCCCACAGGAAAGTCGACCCCAGGAAAGCGACCAGACAGGGTGCGGTGTAACGTCTGAAGAAACTCAGATCATTCATATTAAATTTGGGAAAGAGAAGTATAACAGATGCGGAAGCCCGGTGTTAAATAGTGACAGCGTATTATCGACCAATTGCATTATGTAGTATTTTATTGTAAAGTATACATAGTGGTTTCTGTAAAGGTTATTGCCAGCTTCGGTAGATTAACTCTCGATCTTCCTCTAATATCTTCTCATGTTGGATGACCGCAACCAAAAGCCATTAAAATTAAATCAGGAGGTCATCACATGGGTTTCACCGACAAAACTATCAACTGCGCGGATTGCAGCAAGGATTTCACCTTCACCGCGACGGAGCAGGAGTTCTACGCATCCAAGGGGTTCGCCAATGAGCCCAAACGCTGCCCCGATTGCAGGCAGGCCAGGAAATCAAGCCGCGACGGCGGCAGGTCAGGCTACCAGCGCAAGATGTACCCCGCGCAGTGCGCACAGTGCGGCAAAGAGACCGAGGTCCCCTTCGAGCCGCGACAGGACAAACCGGTTTACTGCAGCGATTGCTATAGCACCATAAATCCCAGAAGGTAATCGCGGCAGGCACTGCGGGCGCAAGGAGAGATTCTATCCCCGCGCCTTTTAAATTAAGGAGGAAATAATCGTACCATGAATATATACGTGGGGAACCTGGCTTACGAGGTAACCGAGAGCGACATCAGGACTGAGTTCGAAGCCTTCGGCGAGGTCTCGTCTGTTGCCATTATCAAGGACAACTACAGCGGGCAATCCAAAGGCTTCGGATTTGTGGAGATGCCCAAATTGCAGGAAGGCCAGGCGGCCATCGCCGGACTGAACGGCAAGAAGCTAAAGGAACGTGCCATCACCGTCAACGGCGCCCGACCGAGAGGAGAGGGCGGCGGTGGCGGCGGACGCAGCGGCGGCGGCGGTGGTCGTGGAGGCAAGTCCTCCTTCGGCCAGCGCGGAGGCTACGGCGGCGGCAGAGGCGGCTCGAGAAGGTATTAATCAAAGATATCTAAAACCATAGACTATTATGAAACGGCCCTTAACCGGGCCGTTTCCATTTTCAGCTTGCCTTGCGGCAAATTTGTGACAAAAGATTTTGACAGCCCCATATTGTGCTGCTATAATACGGCAACAGGCTTCCATAAGCCGTATAGGTGGCATGAAATGTACGTAGCAAATAAGGCCAGGGTCAAGATCGATCTCTTCTGCTGCTCAAGCAGCCTGGATCCGTCCGAGCTGTCGGGAGGAGATAGCATGCAGGGGATTGAGGTCAGGCTGATCCCGTTGCCGTGTTCCGGTAAGGTCGATATCCTCTACCTGACCAAGTCCTTCGAGACCGGCGCGGACGGAGTGGCCGTGGTCACATGTAATAAAGGTGATTGCCGTTATATCGAGGGGAACCTGCGCGCTCAAAAACGGGTGGAGGCGGTGGATGCCCTGCTGGAGGAGATAGGCCTGGGCCGCGGGCGCATGGTCATGATCCAGCCGGGCGAAGGCGGCGTGGAGCAGGTCAGAAAAGAGCTGGAAGCCTTCCGTAACAGGATCGAAACATCGCCGCGCAGCGCATACGCGGGCGACGAGCTGGAGCTCGATAAGGAGTAGAAGTAATCTCATGAAACCTGACAGCAGACTGGCCGCGAAAATCGCGGGTACGGATTTCATACTGACGGCGGAGTATCTGCCCCGTCCCGGGGCGGGCACACGCGTTGTGGAAGAGTGCGCCGCCGCTTTGAGGGACGGCCCCGTTGCCGTAAACGTCGCCGACAACCATTACGGCGTGGCCATGTCCAGCCTTGCCGCGTCCATCACCCTGCTCCGTGCCGGTATCGAACCTGTTTATCAGGTCGTGACCAGGGACAGGAACCGCATCGCCCTGCAATCCGACCTGCTCGGCGCAGTTTCACTGGGCATCAAGAACGTTCTCTGTCTCAGCGGGTACCATCAGACCCTCATCGCGTGCCCCGATTCGGCGGGCGTCTTCGACATCGATTCGATCCAGCTCATCGCCGCGGTAAATGCTATGGCTGAAGAGGGGTTGCTGATGGACGGGCGCAAGATCGAAGGTCCCTTCTCCATGCTGGCGGGCGCCGCCGCCAATCCGGCGCTCAGGCCGCTCGAACTCAATGTTATGCGCATCAAAAAGAAGATCAGGGCGGGGGCCGGGTTCTTGCAGACACAGGCCGTCTTCGATATCGAAGACTTCAAACTGTGGCTCGATACCCTCAGAGGCGAAGCAATTGCTCAAAAGACCGCCATCCTGGCCGGCGTACTGCCGCTCGGCAGCGCGGCTGAAGCGAAGAGGATGAAGGATACATTCACGGATTTCAATATTCCGGATGATGTGATCACACGCCTGGAGTCGGCCGGCGGCGAAGAAGCCCAGCGAAAAGAGGGGCTGGCCATCTGCGCCGAGATGATCGGCAGGCTCAAGGCCCTGCCGGGGCTGCGCGGTATACACATCTTTTCCGGGGGCAACGAATCGGCCGTGCCCGCGCTGATATCCATGGCCCTTTAAGCGGGGAAAGAAGATATGCCTGACAAGTATCACATCAAAACCAGACCGGTGCCGCCGCGGCGGCCGCGCATAGGCAGGTGCGGCGTGGTCGACTGGCGCGAGGACTGCGCCGGTTGCCACAACTGCGTCAAGCGTGCCTGCGTGTTCGATCGCTACCGCGAGGAAGCTGCTTATATACGCGATTTGCGCGAGATGGACGCCCTCTTTTTCCAGTGCATGGGCTGCTTCTCCTGCGTGCAGCAGTGCACCAAGGGCCTGCTTTCGCTCGCGCTGAATCCCGTTTATGAGCGATTGGGCAACGGCTACTGGACGCCCCAGATGATAGAGACGACCTGGACGCAGGCGGAGACCGCCAGGATCCCTGTCTCGGGCGCCGGGTACCGCGGCCCCTTCTCAGGGCCCGGATTCGATTCGATGTGGACCGATATGTCGGAGATAGTCCGTCCCACACGCGACGGCATACACGGCCGCGAGTATATCAGCACGGCCGTGGATATCGGCAGGAAACCCTCCCTGCTGCAATTTGGGACCAATACGCTTGAAGGACGTCTGCCGCCGCTGGTGGACATACCCATCCCCATGGTCATCGATATGATGCCGCAGGGCTACCGGCTGCCCAATCTGCCGCCCATCTTCAAAGTGGTTGCGGCTCAGACGGGGACCATCGCCATCGTCGATTTCAACGACTGGGACCTGCTGGGCAACGACCTGGAGCAGTATCTGCCCGGCCTGGCCGCCTACATCGGCCCCTCATCGGCTCTGCCTGCTGCCGCACTGCTGCGGAAAATGAGATTGGTGGAGATCGGGGACGGCGCCGGCCTGGAACAGCGCATTGCGGAGCTCAAGGCCGTTAATCCCGCTATCGTGGTGGCGGTCAGGATCGACCTGGATGCGCAAGGCGTGGAGCGCAGCATTGAGCTGGCGGGGGAACCGTATATCGAGGCCCTGCACCTGGTGGCCGACGTCAACGGCAACGAGCTTAACGCCGGCAGCCCGCGGTTCATAAAGGACATGTTTCGGCAAATACATACGTCGCTGGTTCAGCGCGGCATCAGGAACGAGGTCACGCTGATATCCGGCGGGGGCGTCGCGCTGGCCGAGCACATGGCCAAGCAGATCATCTGCGGCGCGGACCTGGTTTCCGTTAACCTGCCTTTGTTAATAGCCCTGGAGTGCACCCTGTGCAGGCAGTGCAACGACGGCCTGGCCTGCCGGGCCGGCATCAGGGAGATTGATACGGATTACGGCGTGGGCCGCATGACCAACCTGATCGCCGCATGGCACGACCAGTTGATAGAGGTCATGGGCGCAATGGGTATACGCGATGTGCGCCGCCTGCGCGGCGAGGCGGGCAGGGCGCTTTTCTTTGAGGAACTCGAGGAGGCAACCTTTGGCAAACTCTTTGGTACAAGAAGAAATGGCTGAACAGGACCTGCCGCAAAGCACTATCGAGACGCTGGTGCCACAGGTCGAGGTCCGGCGCGTAATCAAGCCGGCGCCGCCGCGTTATCGCAACGAGATCGCCAAATATATTATTCGCCGCAGCGATGCCTGCAAACTGTGCGGCAAATGCGCCGAGGCGTGCCCTCAGGGCGTTCACGTGCTCAAGGGCGGCTACAAGTATTTCGCCAACCCGCGACACAACGTATGCATCGGGCCCTCGTGCAAGGACACCGGACATTACTGCGTGGACCTCTGCCCCAACGGCGCGTTGAAGATGGTGGAAAATCCCATGATGAAGGTGCTGGGCGATCATCGCTGGACCTCCGACCTGATACTTGCCACCTGGAAGATGGCGGAGACCGGCGCGCCTCCCGCTCCCGGGTACGGATATCAATACGAGTGCGGCGACTCGGGCGGCGGGTTCGACCGCCTGCGCTTCAAATTCCCCGCCGTGCCGCCGATCGACCTAGCGCCGGACCAGATCGACACCAGCCTTGAGCTGAACAGGCGGGGAGACGGGAGGCCGCAGATCAAGATCGATGTTCCCTGGTACGGCGGCGGCATGTCCTTCGGGTCGGTCAGCAACGTGACACAGCTTTCCAAGGCGCAGGCCGCCGTGGCCTTCAATACCTTCACCTGCACGGGCGAGGGCGGCTACATGGAGAGGCTGAGGCCCTATGACGAGCACACCATTACACAGGTCGCCACCGGGCTGTTCGGCGTGCGCGAGGAGACGATTCAACGCGTGCGCATCGTTGAGTTCAAATATGCCCAGGGCGCCAAGCCGGGTCTGGGCGGCCACCTGCTGGCCGATAAGGTCACCCCCGCCGTGGCAAAAATGCGCGAAACGGTGACGGGCATCTCGCTCTTCTCGCCTTTTCCGTTCCACAGCGTATATTCCATCGAAGACCATAAGAAACACATGGACTGGATCAAACATATCAATCGCCATGCGCTGGTCTCGGCCAAGGTGTCCACCCCCGCCGATGTGGACATGGTTGCGGTGGGGAGCTATTCGGCCGGGGCGCATATCGTTCATATGGACGGCGGATACGGGGGCACCGGCGCCGCCCCCGACATCGCCAAGAAGAATATCGCCATGCCTATCGAATATGCCATCGTCAAGGTCCACGATTTCCTCACACGTGAGGGCGTGCGTGACAAAATAACTCTGATGGCCAGCGGCGGTTTGCGCAACGCGCACGATATCGCCAAGGCCATCGCCCTGGGCGCGGATGGTGTGGTAGTAGGGACGGGGGAGCTGGTCGCGCTGGGCTGCGTCCGCTGCGCGCGCTGCGAGAGCGGGCGCGGTTGTCCGCGCGGCATAGCCACCACGGACCCGGGCCTGCAGGGCCAGTTCAACGTGGAATGGGGCTCGCAGCGTGTGATCAACCTCTACAACGCCTGGCGTATCGAGCTGGTCGACATACTGCGCAGGCTGGGCCTGCGCAGCGTCAGCGAGCTGAGGGGCCGCACCGATCTGCTCGAGCACCTCGACTACAGTAACGATGCGGGGCAAACCGGATGAAACGAGAGTTGATCGAGCGTCTGCTGGACTCACGCGCCGGGCTGGCGCGCGAGCTGCAACCTGCCACGCCCGACAGGAAGATCGAGGAGGAGGGTGGCTGCGGCGTAGTAGGCTTCTGCTGCTCGCATCCGGCGGCGGCCAGGCATATCTACGAGCCGTCCAGACAGATGCACAACCGCGGCAACGGCAAGGGCGGCGGCATCGCCGCGCTCGGCTTTGTGCCCGAGCAACTCGGGGTCAGCCGCGAGGTGCTGGAAGATTGCTATATGCTGCACGTGGCCTTCCTCGATGCGGGGATACTGAATGAGCTTGAAGGCAAATACATCACGCCTTATTTTGAGGTCAGGGCGAGGCAGAGGCTTGATACCGTGGACGACTGGACGGCGGTCGAGGGCTTAGAGGCCAGGCCTCCCGACGTCTACCGCTATTTTGTGCGCGCCAGGGCGGACGCGCTGGATGCCTTCATTGAGAAGAACAAACTTAATAGCCTGCCGCGGGAAGCGGCGGAGGCGGAGTTTATCAACCAGAACAGCGTGCGGCTCAACCAGGAATATTACGCGTCGCTGGGCGAGCAGAAGGCTTTTGTTATGTCCGAGGGCAGGAACATCATGATACTCAAGGTGGTCGGCTATGCCGAGGCCATCGTGAAGTACTATAAGATCGAGGAGCTGCGCGCCCACGTGTGGATAGCGCACCAGCGCTTCCCCACCAAGGGCCGTGTCTGGCATCCCGGCGGCGCCCATCCCTTCGGCGGTATCAATGCCGCCCTGGTGCATAACGGCGACTTCGCCAACTACCATTCGGTGTGCGAATACCTGGCCGAGCGGCATATACATCCGCAGTTCCTCACCGATACCGAGGCTTCCATCTTGATGTTCGACCTGCTGCAGCGGACCTACGGATACCCGCTGGAATATATTATCGAGGCTCTGGCGCCCACCTCCGAGCTTGATTTCGATCGGCTTCCGCAGGACAGGCAATCTATATACCGCGCCATCCAGACCGCACATATCCACGGCTCGCCCGACGGGCCCTGGTTCTTCATCATCGCGCGCTCGCTGCCGGAGAGCCGGGCCTTTCAGTTGATGGGCATCACGGACACCGCCATGCTGCGGCCGCAGGTCTTCGCCTTCTGCGACGGCGATGTGCAGGTGGGTTTGATAGCCTCCGAGAAGCAGGCCATCGACGCCACGCTGCAGAGCCTGCATGCGGATGACAGCCGCATCTGCCCGGTTGCCGACCGCTACTGGAACGCCAGGGGCGGCAGCCATACGGACGGCGGCGCCTTCATTTTCGACCTCAAGCCGGACAGCGGCGGACGCCTGCGCATCTCCTGCACGGACAAGTTCGGCGCACCTGTGCCCCTGCCGTCGGCAACGGAATCCTGCGATTTCTCCGCTTCAGTCAGGTCATCCAACGGCCATGTCAGGGACAGGCTGACGCAGCTATTTGAGAAGGGTGACGCTGCGGCCGTTTTCGCACACCTGTCCGGCGGCATGGGGCAGTGGTCATTCGACGACACGCGTTCCGCGCTGTCTGCAATTGTCGAGATTGCCGCCGACCGCAGGTACACCGCGCCGACCATTGAAGTGCTCACGCTGCTCAACGACCGCAGGTATCCTGCCGGCGCCAAAAAGCGCAACCATGTCATCCATCTGGTGCGCGGTGCGCTGCGTCAGGTCTTCGACGGCCTTCCCGGGCTTGATGGTGATAAGGACGGGAACGGCGGGTATCGCCTGATCGACCATAATACGCACGGCCTGCTGCGGCCACCCCGCAACGGCGAGGCCGTCCTGGTGATCAACGCGCGGGGATTCGATGCGGAAGGACTGGGAAGCGATGCCAGCCTGTTAATGGACGCCTACAACATAGGATGGCGGCGCTTTATCAGCTACAACTGCAGCGGGCAGCGCTTCATCGGCTGCGGGCTGGGACCCGTCTCGGACGATGCGACCATCGACGTATACGGCAGCTCCGGCGATTACCTGGCCTCAGGTATCGACGGCCTGACCATCAACGTGCACGGCAATGCCCAGGACCAGGTGGGGCAGATCATCAAGAGCGGCGTACTGGTCATTCACGGCGACGTGGGCCAGACTTTCATGTACGGCGCCAAGGGTGGATCGGTCTACGTCATGGGCAACGCCGCCGGCAGGCCCCTCATCAATTCGGTGGGCAGGCCCAGGGTCGTCATCAACGGCACCTGCCTCGATTTCCTGGGGGAGTCATTCATGGCCGGTGACGTATTTAACGGCGGCGGCTTCGTCATACTCAACGGCGTGGCCTTCGACGATGAGGGACGCCTGCAGGCGCTTAAAGAGCCGTATCCCGGAAGCAACCTCTTTTCGCTGGCCTCGGGCGGCGCCATCTATATCCGCGATCCGCGCCAGCAGGTCGTCTGGCAGCAGTTGAACGGCTGCGGGTTCTACCGCATGACGGACGAAGACTGGCAGCTGATCCTGCCGTACCTGCAGGAGAACGAGCGGCTTTTCGGCATCAGGGTCGAAGACCTGCTGACGGTGGACGGCCGGCTGCTCAAACCCTCGGAGGTCTACCGCAAGGTGGCCCCGGTCAGGGTCGCCGCACTGGGCAAGAAGTCGGATTCTGCGGCGCTCACCGAGACGGAACTGCTGACCGTGTCGACCGGAGAATAGTAACGGGTAATGGTGTACTGATATGACGATTGTGATAAGCAAAAAGAGACGAACAGCCGGAATCAGGCCGCAGGTGGAAGAGATGTCCGGCGTAAAACTGGACACCTGCTACCAGTGCAGGAAGTGTTCTGCAGGCTGTCCGGTGGCGGGGCCGGCCGGATCGGCGCCCTCCGAGATTATCAGGCGCCTCCATTTGGGGGCCGGCGACGAGCTGCTGCAAAGCGGGCTGGTATGGATGTGCCTGTCCTGCGAGACCTGCTACGGCCGCTGTCCCATGCAGATCAACTTCCCCGCCGTTATCGACACCCTGCGCAGCCTTTCCATCGCAAAAGGCATTAAGGCGCCGAAGGGAGACATGCCTCTCTTCAACCGCATGTTCCTGCAGAATGTGAAGATCTTCGGCCGCTCCTACGACCTGTCCATGATTATGGGATACAAGCTGGGCAGCGGCAAGATCATGGACGATGCGGAGAAATTCCCCGCTATGCTGGGAAAGGGCAAGATGGCTATTCTTCCTCCCTCGGGCGCCGATAAAAAAACCGTGCGGCGCATCTTCGAAAATACCGCCGGGGTAAAGAGTAAGACGAAATGAAGTACGCATATTATCCGGGATGCTCCTCGCATTCCACGGCGCGCGACATGCACGAATCGGCCACGGCCGTGGCGCGCGCGCTGGGCATCGAGCTGGTCGAGATAGACGGCTGGTCCTGCTGCGGGGCGACCGCCGCCCACCAGACCGACCGCGTGCTGGCCGCGTCACTGCCCGCCGCCAACCTGCTGCTGGCGAAGGAGATGGGATTGGATACGGTGGTGACCTGCGCGGCCTGTTACAGCCGCATGAAAGCCGCCAACCATGAGGTGTCGTCCTCGCCGGACATGCGTAACAAGGTAGCCGCAGCTGTGGGAAGACCCTACGACGGGTCGGTGGCCGTACGGCATTTGATCGAGGTGCTGCTGGAGGATGTCGGCATTCCGAATCTGAAGAAAAGGCTGGCTCGCTCGCTCAACGGCCTGAAGGTCGCCAGCTACTACGGGTGCCTGCTGGTGCGTCCCCACGACATCACCGGCTTCGACGACGCGGAGAACCCGACGTCGCTCGATCGTCTGGTGGAGGCCATGGGTGGAGAAGGAGTGGACTGGTCCTGCAAGGTGGACTGCTGTGGGGGAGGACTGAACCTGACGCGCACCGATGTGGTGGTGCGGCTGTCGAACTCTATTATAGATATGGGCAGGGCCTCAGGCGCCGACTGCATCGCCGTGGCCTGCCCCATGTGCCAGGCCAGCCTCGACCTCAGGCAGAACGAGATGAAGGGCGGTGCGGGAAAAGGCCGCCTGCCCATAGTTTACATAACACAATTACTGGGGTTATGCCTGGGTATAGGTCCCGGGGAGCTGGGATTGAACAGGTTGATGGCGCCGCCGGATGCGGTGCTTCAGGCCCTGGGCTCAAAAGGAACGTAAAAGGTAACTGTGATATGGGTGAAGATATAAAGAAAAAGACGGGCGCGGTGCTGGTGCAGGGCGGAGGCATCGCCGGCATACAGGCGGCGCTGGACCTGGCCGGGTCGGGCTTCAAGGTCTACCTGGTGGAGCGGTTGGCCGCCATCGGCGGCATGATGTCGCACCTGGACAAGACATTCCCCACCGGCGACTGCGCCACCTGCATAGTGTCGCCCAAGCTGGTGGAATGCGCGCGCAACCCCAACGTGGAGATACTGACCCTGTCTGAGCTGGCCGACCTGCAGGGCGAGCCGGGCAGCTTCACCGCCACGGTCAGGCGCTATCCCCGCTACGTCGACGAGTCTAAGTGCACAGCCTGCGAGCAGTGCACCGATGTCTGTCCGGTCGACGTGCCCAACCACTTTGATCGCGAGATGGGCACGCGCAAGGCCATCGCCAAGCATTACGCCCAGGCCACGCCCAACATCTTCGGCATACTGAAAAACGGACACGCGCCCTGCAAGGTAGCCTGCCCGGCCAATATCAATGTGCAGGGCTACATACAGCTGATCAAGAAGAAGGAGTACGTGAAGGCGGTCAACCTGATACGGGAGCGGAACCCGCTTTCCGCCATCTGCGGGCGCGCCTGCAACCATCCCTGCGAGGCCGTCTGCACGCGCGGCAACCTGGACGAGCCGGTCGCAATACGACTGCTTAAAAAGTTCGCCTCCGACCGTGAGATGGAGCTGGTGGAGTCCGGGCAGATAGCCCTGCCCGAGGAGAAGACGCCCCCGCCGGGCGCGAAGAAGGTGGCCGTGATCGGGGCCGGACCGGCCGGATTGACGGCAGCCGCCGACCTGGCTGATCGAGGTTATGCCGTTACCGTTTACGAGGCGTCTTCCGCCGCGGGCGGCATGCTGCGCTGGGGCATACCCGGGTACCGCCTGCCCAAGAATATTCTCGATTATGAAGTGGAGCTTATCCGCCGCAAAGGCGTTGCCTTTAAATACGGTTGCCGTATCGGCAAAGAAATCGAGTTCGGCAAGATCAGGCAGGACAATGACGCGGTCTTTGTGGGCGTGGGCGTGCAGGTCAGCCGAAGGCTGGGCCTGGAAGGCGAGAACCTGGCGGGCATAGATTACGGTGTGGAGTTTCTCAGGCGGGCGGCCGATGTGAGTAATCCGCCTGAAGTTAGCGGCAGGGCGGTCGTGATAGGCGGCGGCAACGTAGCCGTGGATGTGGCGCGCACGGCGTTGCGCCTGGGCGCGGAGAGCGTGGAGATGGTAGCGCTGGAGCAGAGGGACGAGATGCCGGCCCTGCCGGAGGAGGTCGCCGACACGCTTGCGGAAGGCATCACGGTGACCAACGGCTGGGGACCGCGCCGCATACTTGGTGAGGGATCAGTAACCGGCATCGAATTGAAACGCTGCGCCAGCGTATTTGATAACGAGGGGCGCTTCTGCCCGGCCTACGATGAAAAGGAGCTGAGGACGATACAGGCCGACCATGTCATCATCGCCATCGGGCAGGCGCTGGACAAAGGCTTCATCGGCGCCGCCGGGCTGGACATCGAGCGCGGCTGCTTCAAGATCGATCCCGTGACGTTTGAGACCTCGGCGGCGGGTATATTCGCCGGCGGCGACAGTGTGTCGGGACCCGCTTCCATCATACAGGCGGTGGGCGCGGGCAAGAAGGCCGCGGAGTCCATCGACCGCTATTTGAAGAGCCAGGATCTGCGCGGCGGCCGTTTCGAGGATACGGTAAGACCGCTGCCCGAGGACCTGCTGCCGGATATCTCCGGGAAGCGGAAGGTCGCGCGGGCCGTGCCGGAATATTTGCCAGCCGCTCAGCGGAGCGGCAATTTTGATGAGACCGAGGGTGGACTGAGTGAAGATGCTGCGCTGGCCGAGAGCGAGCGCTGTTTAAACTGCGCATTGTGCTCCGAGTGCCGTGAGTGCGTGGGCGCCTGCGAGCAGAACGCCATAGACCATTACATGGGGCAGCGCGAGGTCAAACTGGAGGTGGGCTCGGTCATACTGGCGCCGGGCTTCGAGGAGTTTCCGGCGGAGAAGAAGGGCGAGTTCGGCTTCGGCCGCTATGCCAACGTCCTGACCAGCGTGCAGTTCGAGCGTATGCTGTCGGCCTCCGGCCCCTTCGAGGGTCGCGTCGTACGGCGCTCCGACGGTAAAGAGGCGCATCGCATCGCCTGGATACAGTGCGTGGGTTCGCGCGACGAGAAGTGCGGCAGCGGCTACTGCTCCTCGGTCTGCTGCATGGTCTCCACCAAGCAGGCGCTGGTGGCGTCCGACCACGCGGCCGGGCTGCAGTGCGCGATCTTCTACATGGATATCCGCGCCCACGGCAAGGACTTCGACCAGTATTACGAGCGCGCCAGGAGCAGCGGAAATATAAATTACATCAGGAGCATGCCTTCGCGCGTCCTGCAGGTTCCGGGCACGGGCGACCTGCGTTTGCAATATTATGCCGACGATGGCGAAATGCAGGAGCAGGAGTTCGACCTGGTCGTGCTCTCGGTGGGCATGCAGCCCGGCAAAGATGCCGGGGAGGCCGCCTTACGCCTGGGCATCGATCTGAACGAGTACGGGTTCTGCTCCACCGACCGGCTATCGCCGCTTGAGACCTCGCGTCCCGGTGTGTACGTGGCCGGGGCCTTCCAGGAGCCAAAGGACATACCCGAGACCGTGACGCAGGCCAGCGCGGCGGCTTCGCTGTCGATGGAGCTGCTGGCCGAGGCGCGCAACTCATTGATCAGCAAACCGGTCTACCCGGAGGAGCACGATGTAACCGACGAGCAGCCCAGGATCGGCGTGTTCGTCTGCCACTGCGGCAAGAACATCGCCTCGGTGGTGGACGTTGAGAAGGTAGCGCAGGCCGCAGCGCAATTGCCGGGCGTGGTCTTCGCCACGCACACCATGTACACCTGCGCCGATTCCAGTCTCAACAACATACATGACATGATACACAAGCACCGTCTCAACCGTGTGGTGGTGGCGTCCTGCACGCCGCGCACGCACGAGCCCATTTTCCGCGAGACGCTGAGGGAGGCCGGCCTCAACCCGTATCTATTCGAGCTGGCCAACATCAGGGACCAGTGCTCGTGGGTGCACTCCGCCGAGCCGGAGCAGGCCACAAATAAAGCCATACAGCTTATGAAGATGTCGGTGGCGCGGGCCAGGCTGCTGGCGCCGCTGACCGGCACCACCTTTGCCGTGGACCAGACGGGCCTGGTAATGGGCGGCGGCGTGAGCGGCATGACCGCCGCGCTGGCGCTGGCGGGTCAGGGCTTCAAAGTGCACCTGGTGGAGAAGTCCGGCAGGCTGGGCGGCAACGCGCTCGATTTGAATTACACGCTGGAGCACGAGGACATTCAACCATTTGTCGCCGGCCTGGTCAGGCAGGTGGAGGAGAGTCCCAACATCGTCATGCATCTGAACGCCGACGTGACCGGCGTATCCGGCTTTATTGGGCAGTTCGAAGCGACCATTTTCCAGGATGCCAAAGACATCAAGGTCTCCTGCGGCGCCATCATCGTGGCCACCGGCGCCGAGCCGGCCGCGGCCCGGGAATATTTGTACGGGAAGGACGGCAGGGTGATCACTCAGCTTGAGCTGGAGAAGCGTTTGAGCCGGGATGATTCGACCTGGGCGGGCAAGAACGTGGTGATGGTGCAGTGCGCCGGCTCGCGCAACGAGGAAAGGGCCTACTGCAGCCGCATCTGCTGCTCGATGGCGGTCAAGAACGCCCTCAAGATAAAGGAAAGTGATCCGTCCGCCAATATATACGTGCTGTATCGCGACATCCGCACGTACGGGTTCCGCGAGAAATATTACAGGCAGGCGCGCGAGGCGGGCGTCATATTTATACGTTATGACCAGAATGCGCCGCCCGCAGTCAGCAATGAGAACGGTCTGAAGGTCAGCCTCAGGAGTCCCGATCTCCCCGAACCGATCGAGATCGAGGCGGACAACGTCGTGCTCAGCACGGGCGTTGATGCTGCTGAGGGCAACCGGCGTGTGGCAGACATGTTGAAGGTGCCGGTCAATGCCGACGGCTTCTTCGTCGAGGCCCATCTTAAATTACGTCCGGTGGAGTTCGCCACCGAGGGCATTTATCTCTGCGGCCTGGCGCATTCGCCCAAGCACCTGGACGAAAATATCTCGCAGGCGCGCGCCGCGGCCTCGCGCGCTTCGGTCGTGCTCTCCAAATCGTATCTCGAGGTGGGCGCGCAGGTCTCACGCGTTGACCAGGACAAGTGCATCTCGTGCATGACCTGCGCCAAGGTCTGTCCTTACGGGGCGCCGACGGTGAACGCCGACCGTAAGGCCGAGATAATCGCCGCCAAGTGCATGGGCTGCGGCATCTGCGCCGCCGAGTGTCCCGCCTGCGCCATACAGCTTAATCACTTCGTTTCAAAGCAGTTCAAGGACATGCTGGACGAACTATTTAAGGATATGAAAGAAGAAACGGCGCCGGCGCTGCCGGAGAAGAGCGGTGTGCTATGAATGAAAAAGAAACAACCATAGTGGCCTTCTGCTGCATCTACTGCGCATATGCGGCGGCCGACCTGGCCGGCTCCATGCGATTGCAGTATCCATCCAACGTGCGCATCGTGCGTACGCCCTGCACTGGCAGGCTGGAGGTCGAGTATTTCCTCAGGGCCTTCGAGAACGGCGCGGACGGCGTGCTGGTGGCCGGATGTGAGGAGGGGAGCTGTCATTTCAAGGAGGGCAACCTCATCGCCAAACGTCGCGTGGCTTATTCCCGCAAATTTTTAGCTGAGAGCGGGCTTGAGCCGGAGAGGCTCAAAATGGTCAACGTCAGCGCCGCCGGGGCTCGTCAGTTGATCGAGCATATAAAGGAGATGGCCGAGACCGTGGTAAAGCTGGGTCCCAGCCCATTAAATAAGGCAAAACAATCCGCCCCCCAGGAGGCAAAGCTATGATAGTCGCAGAGAGAAAGAGTATAAATGAACTTGTCGATATGCTGCCCAACGACTCCAAAATACTGGTGCTGGGTTGTGGCACTTGCGTGACGGTGTGCCTGGCCGGTGGGGAGCGCGAGGTCAGCATCATTGCCTCCGCTCTGCGCATTGCGTCCCGGGCCAGGGGATTGGGCTACAAAGTCAGCGAGCTTACCATCGAGCGACAGTGCGACAACATCTTTATCGAGCAGGCTGCCGAGGCCATCGAGAAGGCCGACGTGGTGCTGTCGCTGGGCTGCGGCGCCGGCGTGCAGGCCATCGCCGAGCGCTTCCTCAAGAAGCCGGTCTACGCCGGGCTCAACACCAAGTTCCTGGGCATACTTGAGGAGAGGGGCATGTGGACCGAGAAATGCGCCCAGTGCGGGTCCTGCGTACTGCACCAGTACGGCGGCATCTGCCCGGTCACCCGCTGCGCCAAGCATCTCCTCAATGGTCCCTGTGGAGGCTCAAGAGAGGATCGCTGCGAGGTCAGGCCGGACCGTCCCTGCGCCTGGCAATTGATCTACCAGCGCTTGAAGGGTATCGGGCAACTGGACAGGCTGGAGAAGATCGAGCCGCCCAAGCAATGGAATACCAGCTTGAGCGGAGGCCCACGAGTTATCATCCGCGAAGACCACCGCATATAACCTTGGATCAATAAAATGATCAACCTAATCGACAGATGGGTAGTGTATCATTTTGAATATTTGTTTGACACTCCTGTTATACTTAAATAATCATCGGATGGGAGGTGCGTTATGGCAGACAAACCCAGAGACACGTATAAGTACGTTTTCAAGGTTGGCAACAAGATTATGCATGGCGGCATAACAGATAATTTAGATAGGAGAGAACAAGAACACCAAATAGAATCTCCTAAGGGGCATATTAAGCAAGTGGGACGAAGAACTACTGAAGAAGCGGCGAGGGATTGGGAGAAAGACAACGGTTATAGCTAGCCTTAATATTAAAGGATGTCCCGTCAAATTCACCGGTTTCTTTTGTGAATTAATAATGCCTATCATTTATTATTAAGATTGAATATAGATTAGATGCGCCGATGAGAATATGATCTCCTGATCGATTGTCTTTATATTCCCACGGTTTTATAAATGCTAGTTGATTTGTCATAAAATCACCTCGATTTTAATATGGGGGGAAATAGAATATGAAATGCCCGCTTTTTATAACAAGTAAATTAGACGAAATTGATTGTTTAGAAGAAGAATGTGCTTGGTTTCATATATTTGATTTAGGTAAAGGTCGGTGTTCTTT
Source organism: Dehalococcoidia bacterium (assembly GCA_041653995.1). Lineage (NCBI taxonomy): Bacteria > Bacillati > Chloroflexota > Dehalococcoidia > Dehalococcoidia bacterium. Next base: position 1,182,271 of record JBAZEK010000001.1, on the reverse strand, counting down.
GGTAAGTATAGCAACTAATGGAGATGATATGATGAGTGAATTAGATAACGACTTGGATCATATAAACGAAACACTTAAAAAGACAAACACCAATCTGATAAACATACTTAAATATCTCGCAAGAGGACGGTAGTTACTCCACTATCCTTTTAGGGTAAAATAAAGGGCGCGAAGGCATAAAGTGCCCCCATACTCCTTTAGGGATAAAGGGGATTTAATATTTGGGAGGGTAACATGAGTGCAACAATGTGGGGGATTATCGGAATAGCCGTAACAATGGCGGTGGCAGGGGCTTCCTTTTGGTTTCAAGGTAAAGCATTACAAAATCCGAGCAATACTCATAAATTAGGGTCTCAATTAATCGGACTGGGTATTTTATGGGTTATGTTGGCTGTGTTTTATATAGCATTAGCTTTTCTTTTTAAACCAGCCTAAACTAACCACATATCCTGAGGGGATAAAGGGGTTGGTTTATGTCTTTTACTGTTCGTTTCTTTAGACCTTTCATCTTCGGCATTGTTTACTCACTGAGTTCTGCTCTCTTATTTAAAACCCATTTCAATGGCATTTCTATTACACAGTAAGCATTCCGAGTAAGGGTAGCAAACTGCCCCTTATGTGCACCGCTACGTTTTTGAACCATTGGGCTACTTATAGCTGACGCCTCAACAGCTATTCTCTCTCCACGAAGACTATCACCCATACCTGTTAGCTCAGCCATCAATCGCAATTTCCCCATTATTGTGTAACGCGTTACAAATTTCAACTACAGTCTGAAGACTAATTCCTAATTCTTGAGAAATATCTGAATAATAAAGAGTTTGACCCTTGAGAAATAACTTTTTTATCTCTTTTTTAGCATCTTCATAAGGAATATCCTTAATAACCACGATCTTTTCCTTGGGTATTAGTGATTCTACAGTGGAAAGTCTATTCTCTATCATTTGCAGTTTTTCTTGTAATATTTTATTTTCCAATCTTAATTGGGTAATTGAGCCCGCATGTTCACCTATCACCGAAAGTTGTCCAATCCTTTGCGTGTAACTTGTTGCGACCTCGCCAGATATTAACTTTGCATCTTTTACAGCTACGGCTGAATTATCAGTGCGGATTGATCCGGTCACCCAGGCGGATTCATTTAATGCGTCAACTTTCATTTTTTCACTTTATCAGAATCAGTGGATTCTACTCGATTGATAAGTTTAGTTATCAGCCCAACCAGTTTTTCTGCACCCTCTCTTGAAGTAATTACTCTTGAGACAACAACATTTTTATCAGGAACAACCTTACCAGCGTCTGGTATGGAACTACCAAAATCTAGCACAACAAATTCATTGGTAATAGTGACAGAAAAAACATTGGAATATACGCCCGCTCTTAAACTTTCAGGTAACTCGAAAGGTAATTTTTTAATCTGTACCTTTTCTGCTTCCATGTACATACCCCTCTTAAATTTTGGACGTCCATATATACGTATGTGTCACAATATTAGCATAATAACTGGGTTTTGCATAGGTAATTATGACAACTGCTAAGCGACATTATATCCAAACTGACCCATTACCTGCCGATACAATTTATTTACATAAGTTCCAATTCGGTGTATACTTCTGATATAGTTCAAGTTTAGGTTATTACAAGCTCCTTATATCCCACCGGATCAAGACAAGCATTGGATGGCCCGAATACTGACTAAATTTATTAAAGGAGGGCATCCGATGAGTTTTCAAGACAAATCGCTCAAGTGCGTCGATTGTGGTACTACCTTTACCTTCACTTCGGGAGAACAAGAGTTCTTCGCCACCAAAGGTTATACCAACGAACCGAAGCGCTGCCAGGGCTGCCGAAAAGCTAAGAAACAGCAGAGCGGCAACTCAAATTACGGCGAGCGCAGCTACAGCACTAACTAAATAAAGTAGCACACAATTTGAACCGGGGATATATGCAGGTCCGTAAAGGGCTTACGTATGTCCCCGGTCAAGTATTAAGGGGAGACGAAATGGAATTCGATAAGAACAAAGGTTTTTGCAACGGGGTTAATATTCACGACGGGGGCTGCAAGTTCACCTTTCACCTGGTAGAACATTCCCACAGCGAGATCACGATAAAAAACTGTAAATCCTGCAGTTGTCCTTTGGCCAGGAGCCACAGGGCACAGTATTCTGCGAAAAAAAGACAGACAATCGCGTAGTGGACGGTATATAAAGTAAAGGGGCGGCATTTTCATGCCGCCCCTTTTTTATTACACGTGATTTTGGATTAGAACCTATACCCAGCCGCGCAATTTCATCATTGTATCCCGACTGTGAACTTCCTGTAAAATTATCAGTATATGCATATACTGATATAATCATCATAGGGGGAGATATAGAGTGATAGACGGAGTCTCTTGTATTTTCTGCGATTATGCATGGTTTTAGTTACTTGAGTTTTTTACTGCACTTTTATTAGTCATATCAATGGTCTCAAAATTGTCGTAATAAAAAGTATCCTGTGTATTATTAATTGCATGTAAATTTATAACCTTTAAATTGAAGCTGAATCGATAGAAAGGAGGAAAATTGAATGATAGCAGACTACGAAGAAAAAATTGCGTCTGATTTTATAGGAACTATAATTGACATTGAGACTATCGGAAATTTTAGTGATTATTTTAATGATTCTAGAAGATATAAAGACATAATCCAAGTTATTCTAGGATATATTGATGGGGATCATATTCGCATTTACTGTGCCAAGTCACATGATGGAATCGAGGCGCTGAAATCTATAACAAATACAATTATTGACAGCTTGAGAAGACCGTTGTATGCATTTAATAGTGAATTCGAACAATGCGTTCTTTTTCATCATATTGGCCGAGAATTTGACATTGAATGCGAGTTGAACAGTGAAAAGTATGAGAAAAAGAAAAATGTCGTGCGATATTTGAACATTCCGAATTATAATGATCCTTTTTATGATGATGGTTATAAGTGTATTGGTGCGTGGGAACGGAAGCAATTTGATGATGCAATAGCACATAATCGCGCTTGTCTGCTGAAGGAAAGAGACATCTTAATAAAAAGAGGATTCCGTACGCCAGACAGAATTGCTTTAGTTAAATAAATTCATGCATGATCGTTGCGAGATTTTGATTAGTAGGATATTAGCCTCCGATTCACTTATTATTTCTATGTAAATAAAATCTTTAAGTTTTAGAATAATTATAAACAAACTTTAGTCTTGATAAATCTTTGTTATATTTGCACTCACTATTATTAAATATCCATATTTTAAAGGGGCAACTTATCATGAAAGATTTTTGAAGCGATTTGGGTGTTTGGGAATAGTAAGGCCATGAAAATCGCAAATCAGTAACAAATAGATGGGTTTGTATTCTAAGTGCTCATCGATATGACTCACAATGGTGATCTAAGTAATTTAGTCAGATTCGCATTAATTCATTGATGTAATATTATTTATGAAAACTGCACAGGTCAATGCGTTATCCAGGTAAGAATCATGGCTAAAATCGAGGCATTGATATTTCACGATGAAAGAATGATTCCAGGATGGCTGTATCACGGCTACATTATTTGCAATTCACATACATCAGTGTTACTCGGCGAGTGCTTACGTAGAGCCAAGAATGATGCAAGTTGTGATGCCAGTAAGCGAATTCATTTCAGTGAATTGCGCTCGAATAGCCAGATCAGCAGCAGATCAAGGACAGCGAAGGCATGGGCCAAATTATATGTAAAAGAATTGTATTACCACGTAAAATTCTATCTTTTTGGCATAAATACAGATAATCTTGACTATAACAAATTCGGCCCTCCATCTGATGGACAACTTCGAAAATACAGAATATATAACACATTCTTTCACATAGGTTTATTTTCTGCATGTCGCTTTTTCTTCGATGCTAATAGTGACGCTGTAGAAGTCGCACAAATCTACTCAGAAGATAGAAACCTTTCTGTGGATGATCCATTTTTAGTGCATTCTCCCTATAAAGTAAATAGTCGGGAGTCTAATGTTTCCGTTAGGTGTTCGCAGATAACTTCGATAGCCAGTGATTCACAAAGAGAGCTCCATAATCCTGAGTACGTAGACATAATTAATTTTGTGGATGTCTTATTAGGTGGATTTTCTCAAATTATGGACGCAACCAGCGTAACTGCAAGGGGCTGTAATGAGGTGGCAGAATGCCTATATCCTCTTTGTCGAAGACTGACGCAAAATCCTTACAATAAGAATAGTAGATATTATAAAAAATGCGCCTTTTCATTTTTCCCAGCAAAGAATCTGTCTCATATAGAGACGAATGGAAATACGCTGTCTGAGGATTTGTTCTACCATAAAAGAAATATGAAAATCTATCAACGGTGCTTGCCTGGATTCGAGTAGTGATATTCAATTAGGGTGAGGTCATGAGGGTTATTTTAACAGGGTGCAATCTATAAAATGAGAAAAGGATCAATATTATCCGCATAATTTGAGTGTATCATGAAGTAGAGGGACTGCAGCGTTAAAGAAATCTTCATGTCCAGCGAGTAATATTGGAGGGCGATAATCCATGGATATTAACAGCTTTCTGCTCACAGAATGTTCAGAGTATTTGTACCACTACGATTGTCAATATCGTGATGTTAGTGAGTTTATCGAGATGGATGCACTTGATGACAGACAGAAAATGGCTGTTGCACTTATTAGAAATATTATGGCAGCTCATGGGAAAGAGCAGCTACTGGACGAGATTACTGGGTTAATAGAGATTGAAAGGGGTATCAGAGAATTAGAGCCATGGGCCAGAGAACATGGTACGCACTCATTACTCACGTTTTTAATCGGAATATATCTCAATGAGCGCTACATTAAGCCAAAATTGGGTAACAAAGTCGACAAGTTACAATGGAAGCTGGCAGGCCTATTCCATGATGTGGGTTATCCGATTGAATATGCGTCCAATATAATTTTTACCTATTTCGAACGAGTTGACATGATAGCAAGAAAAACTGGTGTTAACCGCTGCGCAATGAGGTTGCCGATGGATTTCAGGAGGCTAACGCGATTAACAAATGGCTGGAATAGTCTCAATATAATTCAGACATATTTATATAAATGGGATTTAAAAATCATGGCTAAGAATGAACTTGATAAAATGTGTAGGTCCGATAGAATCAATCATGGCATTGTTAGTTCCTTAACTATTCTCTATTTAATTGACCAGATGTACCAGAAAAATAATAAGAGAAGGGCTTATGAAGATAAATATGTCAATTACAGCAGCATAAACTGGAGCCAAGAATATTTTGATACAGATATTTGCTCAGCGTGTGCTGCAATCTATATTCATAGTCTCCCAAGCAGTAGTTATAATGGTAGTAAAATCGACATAACAAAAGCGCCACTTGCCTTCTTGCTTAAGGTCTCAGATGTATTGCAGGAATGGGAACGACCCTCAAAATTGAACATTAGCGGGTACCCAGCTAATAATTTCGATATCAGCATTGTTGGCGACGAAATACACTTTTTCGCAAACGTAGAGACGAAGAGAAAATTACAAATAGTAGATGAGCTTATTGTAATAGATGGGGAACTAGTAGTGGTTTCATGATTTCTTATTGTTTGATTACTAGGGAGTGGTGTTTTTGTGATCAAAACTGCTAAATGAAAAACACTAAAAAGGGGCGGCTTTAAAGCCGCCCCTTTTTATTACACGTAATATTAAATTAGAGTCTATACCCAGCCGCGCAGCTTCATCGCTTCCACGACGCGCTCCACAGCCCTCACATAAGCCGCCTGCCGCATATTGATCTTGTATTCCTTGTGGGTATCGTAGACCGAATGGTAGGCGGTGGTCATCTTCTCGTCCAGCCTGGAGTAAACCTCTTTCTCCGTCCAGTAATACATGTTGAAGTTCTGCACCATCTCGAAGTAGGACACGGTCACGCCGCCGGCGTTGGCCAGGAAGTCAGGTATAACGTGCACTCCCTTCTTGTAGAGGATATCGTCCGCTTCGGGCGTGGTCGGGCCGTTGGCCAGCTCAACCACGATTTTGGCCTTGATGTCGGCCGCGTTTTTCTCTGTGATGACGTTCTCCATGGCCGAGGGGATAAGTATGTCGACATCAAGCTCGAGTATATCCTCGCTGGTGATCCTGTCGCCGGCCTTGAGGTTGCAGACCGAGGTGGTCTTGGTCTTGACCTTCTGGGCCTCATCGGCGTCGATGCCCGTCTTACAGTAGCAGCCGCCCTGGCTGTCGCAGACGGCTATGATCTTTGCTCCGAACATCTCCTTGGCCAGCCTGGCCGCATAATATCCTGCGTTGCCGAAGCCCTGTACGGCGATGGTCGCCTTGCTCAGATCGATCTTCAGCTCTTTGGCGGCTTCGCGTATGCAGTACATGCCGCCCATGGCCGTGGCGTCGCCGCGTCCCCTGGATCCGCCCAGCGCCAGCGGTTTACCCGTGATAACTCCGAACTGCGATTTGCCGGCCAGGGCCGAATACTCGTCCATGATCCAGGCCATGATCTGGGGTGTGGTATATACGTCCGGCGCCGGCACGTCCCTCTCGGGGCCGATGAACTGGTAGACGGCGCGGGCATAGGCCCTGCTCAGGCGCTCAAGCTCGCCCTCGGACAGCTCCTTGGGGTTGCAAATGATGCCGCCCTTGCCCCCGCCCAGCGGCAGGTCCATCAATGCGCACTTCCATGTCATCCAGGCCGCCAGGGCGCGGACGGTGTCGATGGTCTCGTCCGGGTGGAAACGAATGCCGCCCTTGGTCGGGCCCTTGGCATCATTGTATTGCACGCGGTAGCCCTGGAACACCTTCACGGCGCCATTGTCCATGCGGACCGGCAGCGATACGTGCAGCTCACGTAACGGGTTCTTCAATATATCGGTTACGTCCTGGTCCAGTTTCAGGATGCGCGAACATTTATCCACCTGCTTCCTGACGATTTCAAACGGGTTGATTTGAGACATGCTTCCTCCTCTTGAATTTAAATATAATTGGATTTAACGGCTATTTGGGGAGCGGCTTAACAGGTATCCCCTTGCTCTTCAGGTATTCCTTGACTTCCCTGATGGAGATCTCGCGGAAATGGAAGATGGAAGCCGCCAGCACCGCCGAGGCTTTGCCGTCTACCACCGCCTGGTACAGGTGCTCCAGCGTGCCTGCGCCGCCCGAGGCTGTTACCGGCAGGGAAACGGCCTCCGCCACCGCGCGCGTCATCTCGATGTCGTAGCCTTCCTTGGTGCCGTCCGCGTCCTTGCTGGTGAGCAGTATCTCGCCGGCCCCCAGCTTCTCGATCTTGCGCGCCCAGTCCACGATGTCCAGCCCCGTCGGCTCGTTGCCGCTCTTGATCACCACCTCCAGCCTGGGACGTCCGCTGCCGGAGGGGTTCTTGAGGCCGTCCACGGCCACTACGATGCGATCTCTGCCGAATTCGCGCGCCGCCTGCTTGATCAGGTCGGGGTTGGTGACCGCGGCGGTGTTGATGGACACCTTGTCCACTCCCGAATCAATCAGCGCCTTCATGTCAGCCAGGCTGCCGATGCCGCCGCCAACTGCGAACGGTATGGTTACCTTTTCAACCACCTTGCGCACCCAGTCCAGCCGCGTTTTCCTGTTCTCCACGCTGGCATATATGTCGAGGAAGACCAGTTCATCGGCCCCCTCGCGGCAATAGGCTTCCGCAGCCTCTACCGGGTCGCGGGCATCCCGGATGTCCACGAACTTGACGCCCTTGACCACCCTGCCCTCCCTGATGTCCAGACAGGGTATGACCTTGATCTCTTTCATTGAAGCAACTCCTCGAAACCAACAAGCTCTCTATAATCCACTACGGTGCTCATGGCGTGTGATTCCAACGGTATGCCGGCCTCCGCCACCGCCGCTACCGGATTGAGCCCGCCCAGCAGGACGATGCCCACGCGGTTCAGCTCCACCGCCACCTCGCACACCGCTTCGCTGACCGACCCGAAGACCAGGACGCCGTTAATGCCGGCCCTGGCCAGCCCGGAGATGACGTCATGCGCTATGGGGCGGCAGATGGAAGGTATCTCGCGGAAATTGGCCAGTATATTGCCGCTGCCCGTCTTAACCGTATGTGAGGCCGATGTCATCCCGGCCTTGATAAAAATCTCCGAAGGATCGAGCGAACATCCCGCATAATGTATCAGCTCCACGAAGCGCAGCGGCTCATGGTCCTGCATCTGCAGCAGCCCGCCGAATTTGGAATCCATGGGTATGCCGGCCTTGAGCAGGGTCCCGTTGACCACTATGCTGCAGACCGTGGCCAGCGCGACGCTGTCGGACGGCACGATGAAATCTCCGATCTTCTCACCGGCGCGGCCCACCGCCACCAGCCTGCTCACGGTCAGGCGTGAACCCATCACCGGCTTCATCAGGCGCAGCGCCTTCTGGAAATCGGACTTCCCGAACACGGTGATGTTGACCGGCACCATTCCCGATCGCTTCTCCAGGTCGAAGGAGGTGCGGAAGGCCAGCATCTCGATGCGGGACAGGGCAAAGCCCACCTTGTCCTTGACCATGCCCTGCTTCAATTCCCTCCTCCCCAGCAGTGTGATGAGACGGCCGTCGCGGCGGCCGGCCAGGCTGGTCAGGCCCTGCTCGTCCATCATCTTGAGGTGGTAACGCACCGCCCTCTCACCCAGGTCGATGCCAAGGTCCTTGAGCTTGCGTGCAATAACGATGGAGCCCAGCGGCTCCTCTTCTCCTGCCAATACCTTGAGGATGGACAGGGTCTTTCTTTCCACGTCCTGCGTTTCAAAAGTCATTTTTAAACGGTTATCGGAAACCTATTGCCGTATCATAACAAAACCGATTGGGGGGTGTCAACAGGGTTTCGCAAGGGCGATAATGCCAATTTGCCCGGATACAAGTATAATTAAGCGATTATGTTTAAAAAGGGTTGAAATGATAGAAGATATTTTACCGGGCCTCTACAAAATCGAGTTGCCGCTGCCGAAAAATCCACTCAAGTCGGTCAACTGCTACGTCATCAGGGGCGCCGACAGAAACCTGATTATCGACACGGGCATGAACCGCCCGGAATGCAAGGAAGTGATGATGCCCGCTATACAAAAGCTGGGTATCGATCTCAACAGGACGGACCTGTTCGTTACGCACCTGCACGCGGACCACTTCGGGCTGACGGGCGACCTGGCCACCGAGAGCTCGATCTGCTATTTCGGGCGCGCCGAGACGAAAATAGTCAAAGGCCCGCGCCACTGGGCTGACCTGCTGGACTACTACACGGCCAACGGATTCCCCCTCCAGGTGCTCAAAGAATCGATGGCGAAGCATCCGGGCTACCTCTACAGCCCCAGCCGCCTGGTGGATATCACAGAGGTTGACGACGGGCAGGTCATAGAGGTCGGCGGCTACGCGCTCAGGTGCGTGGAGACGCCCGGCCATTCGCCGGGACATATGTGCCTTTATGATGAAGGCAAAAAGATTCTGTTCTCGGGAGACCACATTCTCTTCGATATCACTCCCAATATAGCCCACTGGCCGGAGATGGGCGATGCCCTGGGAGACTATTTGAACAGCCTTGATAAGGCCGGTACCCTGGATGCCGAGCTGGTGTTGCCGGCGCACCGCAGATCCTGGCATGAGCACAAGCAGCGTATCCAGGAACTGAAGGAGCATCACAGGGTGAGGCTGGAAGAGGCCGTGGCCGCCCTCAAGCAGGGTGACAAGACGGCATATCAGGTCGCGCCGTATATCACGTGGAGAATCGAGGCCAAAGAATGGAAAGATTTTCCTATAGTGCAGCAATGGTTCGCCATGGGGGAGACCATCGCGCACCTGATCTACCTGCTGGAACGGGGAAAAGTCAAGCAATATAATGAGGACGGGCTGACCTACTACACGCCGGCCTGATGCCGATTCTCGTTCCGGTCGTGATAAACTAAATAAGGATAAAAATCATTAATCAGGGTAAATAGATATGTCTAATGTACGTTATCGCACGGGTGAGGGAGAGCTCATCCCCATAATCGTGATCATAATCCTGAACGTGCTGGTATATCTTGGGGTAAACATAGCCGCCTTCACCGGGGGCAATATCATACCTTACCTTGCGCTGTACGGTTCCTGGGGCGGCCTTCTGGCGCGGCCGTGGACACTCGTAACGTACATGTTCACGCAGGCGGATTTCTGGCACCTGCTGACCAATATGCTGACGCTGTATTTTTTCGGCAGCTTCCTCAACCGCATCGCCGGCATGCGCAATTTTCTCATCGTTTACTTTGCCGGCGGCATTGTCGGGGGTCTCTTTGTCCTGGCGTTGTCGTCTCCCTACGCGGCGACCATCGGCGCCTCGGGGGCGGTCTTCGCCCTGGGCGGGGCGCTGGCAATTGTCGCACCGAAAGTCAAAGTGTTTATCTTTCCCATACCGGTGCCCATGCCCCTGTGGATCGCCGTGGTCATCGGCTTCCTCATCCTGCTGCCGTTCTCATTCATATCCTGGCAGGGACACCTGGGCGGGCTGCTCACCGGCCTGCTGGCAGGTCTTTACCTCAGGCACAGGCTTAAAATCACCGTATAAATCCATCTTGCGATGGATTGTCATTCAATCGCGTCTATTGCCAGGCTGCGGAAACCGTGCCGTCCTGTGCACGCCAGTAGGGCAGCCAGGCCAGTCCGACCAGCTTGACCACGATGTCCTTTTTGGCCGGCCGAAGGGATATCTTCTGCAGCTCTTCAGTGGCCGGATCGGTCTTGGCGGCGAGTTCGTCCATCTCGGCCTTGAACTCAGCTTCCAACTCTTCCAGCGTCTGCTGATGCGTTGCCACGCTCTCCCTGGCGCGGTTCACGTCATCCTTCTCCTTGAAGATACGTCCGGCGCTTTTGGCGGTGGTGGCCGCTTTGCCAACGGTGCCGGCGCCGAAGCCCTTGCCCAGGAATGCTCCCAACAGCGTGGAGCCAACGTTGATCACGGTCTGCATCTGCTGCTGCTTCTGCTGCTCGGCCTCGCGGTCCACCGCCTGCTGCGCTTTACGGATCCTCTCTTCCAGCGTGTTTATCTTGGCCTGGTATTTCTTCTTGAGTTTATCAATCATGTCGTCGCGCTGTTCCCTGGCGCTCTGGCCCAGCCTTATCCTGAAGTCCCTCTCCGACTCTCCGGGCCTGGAAACCTGTTTGTAGGTCGGGCTCTTAAATAGCTCGTATTTCTTGCTGCCGTAAAGCCAGGTAGTGAACTCCTTGCTCCAGCCATCATAGCTGCGCGCCTTGCCTGCCACTGCCGGCAAGGTCCCGAACTGGGCGCCCTCGCGGGGCGCTTTCTCCAGGTCGGAGATGCTGAAACCGGCATCGCGGGCGTTGTCCCAATTGACCGGTATGGGATCATCTGTGATATCAGTAGTTGCGGCGGTATCATCCGTCATATCCACTCCGGACCTGGCATCTATGAAATGCACCTGCGCCACGCCGAGTACGGACGGCCTGTATAAAAGCGCGTTTCCAGACTGGCTGCCCCGGGCCGGTACAAAGTACTGTGATACGTCGGGAGGGATTACGGGACGTCCCGACGGCATAGCCGCCTGCCTCGCCGGCGCTGCCGCACCTGATGCCTGCCCGGGTGTAGGTGCTGTGAATGCGGGCGACTGAGAGGCGGTTGCCTGCGCGGCAGGCGCAGGCGCTTTGGGCATCTGGGCCTTTACCGGGTCCATCAGCGTCTTAATCTGTGTGCGGGTGAGTGGTCCCCTCAGGTATGACATAGCCCAGCGGGTCTCGAATATCGTCGCCTCGTCGTCGTGGACGTTGTTCATGAGGAAGACGCGGTTGCCCAGGCCGGCCAGCGTCTGCTCCATGGCCTGGCGGTCGAATTTCGCCCCCTGGCTTGCTGACGCGCCCTCGAGCCCTTCCAGCACACGTGCCTTGTCACGCTCGGTCTGCAGCCGGCCCAGCAGCCATGTTCCTGTGTTGGAAAGCCCCTTGTAGTCGAGGTCTACCGGGTTCTGAGTGGCCAGCAGTATCCCCACGCCGAAGGCGCGGGCCTGTTTGAGCAGTGTCAGCAGGGGCTGTTTGGAAGGAGGATTGGCCACCGGCGGGAAATAGCCGAAGATCTCGTCCATGTAGACCATGGCGCGCAGGCTGGTGGTGCCCGGTTGCTGGCGCATCCATGCCAGTACCTGGTTGAGCAGCAGGGAGACGAAGAACATGCGCTCGGCGTCGCCGAGATGCGCGATGGAGAAGATCGACATGCGCGGCTTGCCCGACGGGCCGTAGAGCATCTGCCCGATGTCCAGCGCCTCGCCCTCCAGCCAGGCGTTGAAGCCCGGCGCAGCCAGCAGGTTATTGATCAGCATGGCCAGTTCAAACCTGTCCTTAGCAGGGTAGAACGAGTCGAGATCGATGACGCCGATCCTGCTGACGGGAGGTGTCTGTACCTGCTGTATGAGGGCTGCCAGGTCGAGATCGATGCCCTGCCTCCAGGCGTTATCCAGTATGGTCGAAATCAATATATGTTCCCTGCTCTTGATGGGGTCCGCATCCTTGCCCACCAGCCCCAGAAGGCTGGTGACCGTGGAATTAATCCTGTCCCTCAGCAGTTCGTTATCCTCGATCAGGGCTGCCGGAGGTGCGGCAAACGATTTCAATATGGAGACGGGGATCCCCGCCGTGCTGCCGGGCGTGTAAATCACGAAGTCAGCCGCCTGCTTGAGCTTGGCGATGCGGTCACCGCTCTCGCCCCAGGAGGCCAGCCCGTTCTTCCACAGATCGGCCTGTTTGGCCGCGAAATCCTGCGGCGTAAGGCCCTTGCGGCGCGCATCGTCCTCGTTAATCCATGGCAGGAAATCCTCCGCTCTCAACTGGGGAAAGGTCAACATCATGTTGGGCATGTCGCCTTTGGGGTCTATGATAATGGCAGGTATGCCGTCCAGGGCCGCCTCCTCAAGAATAGATATACACAGGCCCGTTTTGCCGCTGCCGGTCATGCCCACGCAAACACCGTGCGTTACAAGGTCCTTGGAATCGTAAAGTACCAGGTTTTCGCCCGATTTCTTTTGGGCCATGTCATATTCCCTGCCGATGTAGAACACCCCCAGTTTCTCAAAGTCTTCCATCCTAATACCCCCTGCCTTTATTTGCTATGCCTTGCCCTCATCTGAGATATCGCCTCCGCCGCTTTGCACCCGGCGCTGTCGCTGCTGCTCCTGCTCCAGATATTCCATGGCGAATTCGCTGAATTTGATCACCCTGCCGTTCCTGACGCGCTTCTCCGGCTGCTCGATGTAGATATTGAACATCTCGTCCAGGTCGATATCCACGCACAGGTCCAGCACCACTTTCTTGCCCCACTCAAAACCTTCGCGGAAAGGGTTTTTATCGTGGTACTCGGGCTTGTGTATTTCGGTAAACAGTATCTTTACCTTACGCATATTTAAACCGTTACCTGTTAATAATAAGATGTCGCCGTTTAGTTGCGCAAGCCCGTCGCGGGGCTCTAAATCAGAGGGATGGTGGTGCCGGTGGCCGTGGCGATAAGCTGTCCCTCCCGGTTCATAACCTTGATCTCGGAGATGCATACCCGCTTGCCGCTCTTCATAACGCGGCACTCCGCCGTCAGTTCGTCCTCCACACCGACCGCTGCTATGAAATGGATATTGAATTGCGATGCAACGTTGGGATTGATCACCGAGTTGGTGGCGTAGGCGAAAGCCTGGTCCGCCACCGACGAGATAATGCCGCCGAAGATCATACCGTTGAAATTGATATATTCGGGCTTCATCGGCATGGACACACGGGCATACCCCGGGGACAGCTCCAGCAACCTCATTCCCAGGAACCCCGCAACCGGCTCATTTTTACCGTGCTCAAGCAGGCGTTTCAATGTATCAGGCATATTTTATAACATATCCTTAATAATTCATTTAACTATCGGCTTGTGCTATTATAGTACACGTTTTGCTAGGTCGGGGATACTGGAGACTGGCCAACCGCGTATGAAAAAAACAAAACCCGGCAAGTTGTTCATATTCTGTATACTGGCTGCAGTTGTAACTCTGCTGCAGTCAGGCCTTTTGAATCCGTACCGCTCGGATGCTGATCCCGGCGTAATGCGCTGGGATACTGTCAGTACGCCCAATTCGGTCGCCAATAGAAATGACGTTCTGAATCCTTATATCGGCGGCAGTTTCACGGGCAGCGAGATACGCGACATTGCTGTCGCCCATGACGGCAAGACACTGCTGGCTGCAGTCACGGTGGATAACAGGACGGTCACTGCGACCAACACCCCCGGTCCGCTGGGAGTTCTCTATAATACGGCCAACAGCGGCATATCCTGGACCACTTCAGCATATAGAATGCTGGCGGGCAATGCAGCATGGGCCGCCGATAAACATGTTTACCAGGTAGCTGTCGCGCCCGACGATGCCAAAATCTGGGCGATTACAGCCGGCACACAGGCCACGGGACCGGTCGAGCTCTGGGTAACCACCGACGGCGGGGCAGCATGGAACAATGCCGGCGCCCCGGCCATGGCGGCTGCCGGCGAAGCCATCGGGGCCCTGGATATATCCATGGATTACGGGACCGGCCGCGATTACGCGATCGGCACGCGCAGCGGAGCTGGGAACGGCAGGCTGTTTATCATGAGGGGCGCAGGCTTCGGCTCGTGGATGCAGCAGCAGGCCCCCGCAGCCAACATCGATTATTTCGCCCTAAAATTCTCGCCGACTTACAACGGGGACAACGCTGTTGTTATGATCTATGCCGATGTTAACCGTACCAACTACAATATCGGTTTACGTGATATGAGCAGCAACTCCATACTGTCCTACGTTTTCCCTGGAGCAGGCGTGGAAGTTGCAACTACGGCTAACGTCTCCCCTTCTTACGATAACCTGGGTGTCGCGGACCTGAGCCTCCCTTCCGATTACAGCGGCATGTCGCCCTCGCTCAGGCGCGCCTTCGTCAGCCTGTATGCCCCCTTTCCCGATGCGGCCAATGTAACAGGTGTATTCAGGATCGATAACGAGGTGCCGGCCGCCATTTACGGTTCTACGTTGGCCTATCGTCAGGTATACAGCATCGCCTTTTTCGGGACCTACTCAAGCGGTAAACTGCTGGCGGGTTTCGCCTTCGGGTCACCCTGCAATGCGATGGTGCCTACTTTGTTTATGGATACGCCCTGCGCGTGCGCCGGCTCCTGCGGTTATGTGTCTCTCAAGCCGCCCACCGGCGCCGGCAACCAGGGCAACTGCGGCAGCGATAATGCAACGGTGTGCAGCGACAATCTGACGGGCGTCGGCGCCGCCCTGGTGGCCTGGAATCCCAATGGGTCGCTGGCCTATGCCGCCACCGGATCGGGCATCATCGGCGACAACGCCGTATGGTGGGACTCGCCGGCAATAGTCATACCGGGCGGGTCGCCCAGTCCCTGGATATCCACCCGGATACCCAATGACGAGTCGGCTTTCTCCATCAGCCGCAACAATGGTGACACCTGGAACCAGCTCTCACTGATCGATACCACCATCGACTGGTTCAACGATGTGGCCGTGTCGGCCGACTGTACAACGATATATTTGGCCTCTGTGCACAGAGATGCGGGCGTCGGCTGCAATGAATTCGACAGCGTATGGCGATCAACCATCAGCCCGGGTGTGGCCGCCCCTCTTCCTGCCGTGGCGCCCCTGGGCACCTACTGGGAGAGGGTCTTCCTGCATACCACTTCGGTCTGCTGCCGTGTGCCGCAGACCGACCTGCCTCTCCTGCGCACGGTACAATCCTGCACAGACTCATCCGACGGAGGTGTGGTGGCCTGGGCCGCAAGGTTCGCGCCGTCTTCGACTTCGGGATCCGGGGTAATGGCGTGGTCACCCGATTATGGGGACTACTGGGCTGCCGTTGCTCCCCGGTATTTAGTGGAGGACTTTACATTCGATTCCAGCAGGGTGATATATGTTGCCGGGGTCACCGGCATGGTGCAAAAACTGGTGTATACCGGCACCGCCTGGTCCACCAACCTGGCCGGGGCCAATACTTACGTGACACCGCATACTATCGTAGCGCGGGATGGCAAAGTGCTGGTGGGGGCCAACTGGGGTTCCACACTGACCGGAACGTCTTTGTCCTACTCCGCCGACAGCGGTGTGAATTTCTACAGATACCTGGATGATATGCCCGTCAAAGGCAATGTCCATGCCATATTCGATACTGATTTCCAGAATAATAACTTTATTTATGCTGCTGTTGGCGATAACGTGACGGGCACCGTCTACCGCAATACCGCACCCGCTTTCACACGCTGGAGCGACAACGATATGATGGACTCGACCAACGGCGCGGATGGTCCCAATTGGTGGGGTGGGGCAGCGGTTCCGGGCGACCCGCCGCACCTGGTGGGTTACTACGGCATCGCAATGGCCTTCACGGGCAGTCCGCAGCCGGCCATTTACGCGGTACACGATAACATTTCGACTTCGCTGGCACCGGCGCCCGGAGGTTTGCCCTCGAACAGCGGCGTATGCCGTACACTGGAGCCGCGCAATGGTATGCCCAAGCCCGGTATTTACTGGGACTGCCTGGACATCTTTCAGCCCTCTTCACAGTGCTATGTGCATTTCACGCTGGAGCCGAGCGCTCTCAAAGCCTGTGGCTGCTGCTCACCCAATACCAATACATCCCTGTGGGCGATCGATAACCAGTCCGGATTCAGCCTGGATAATACAGTGATCCCTTTCACAGGTGATATAAACGCTTTTATCGCAGCCCTGGCAGGCCTGCTCAGGGGCCGCTATATGCAGGACCCCGGCTACGATCCTGACAACAGGCGGGGCATGTTGTGGGTATATACTGATTGCCTGGCCAAGAAGGGGCCTGCGCTGCGCGCGCCTGCCGACGGCGCGCTGGTGGGGGCCGATCCGGTGACGGGGCGCAACCAGCAAATCGACCTGTCATGGGAACAGCTTTGCCTTTCCACCGTTTACGAACTGCAGGTTGCCAAGGATAAGCTCTTTACGTTGAGAGTCGATCCGGCCATATCCAACGCCCAAAATATCCAGGCGGTCACGGGCTCGATCCGGGCCGCTATGGATGAGTCCAACATGACCAGTCCGGGCATCTGGCTTGCGCCGGCGGCATTGCCCGAGGCCGGTGCGATTTATTACTGGAGGGTACGTTCCTACCGCTCGGCCACCACGCAGATCGCAGCCAGCCCCTGGTCGGATGCGCGCAGCTTCACTGTTAAACCCGGATTCATTGTTAACTCGCCTTACTATGGTGTGCAGTTGCTGGCTCCCGACAACGGATGCATGGCCTGCAAGGTCAGGCCTTCATCTTTCTCCTGGTCGCCCTGGAAGGAGGCCACCCGCTATGAATTCCAGATGTCGGCAGATTCCGAATTCACGCAGGTTATAATACAGGTCAGCACTTCTTCAACAGGATATGAATATAGCGGGACGCTGGACTACGACACCAATTACTTCTGGAGAGTGAGGGCAACCGAGGTCAACGGCCAGCCGATTACCAGTGATTGGAGCGCAAACTTCAGCTTCCGCACCGAAGAGGCGCCTCCTGTGCCAGATACGGCAACAACGGGACAGGAGACACCGCTGTGGGTCTGGATCGTTATCGGGATCGGTACCTTGCTGGTCATCGTGACCCTGATTCTTATCCTCAGGACCCGCAGGCAGTTCTGAGTATGTATTTCAATTTCGGGCGGGTTTAAAAACCCGCCCCTGCATTTATTACCTGTAGGGGCGTACCTTCAGGTGCGCCCGCAATAGCGATAATAGTTGTGAAAGTATCCACGGAATGCCATGACTGTCTGATGAGGCTGGCCCACCAGGCGTCCGGCTTTGCCACCGACGATCCCGTCCTGAGGGAGGATTCGAAGCGCGCCGCCGGGGAGCTGATCAGGGACAAATTGAAGCCCGGCATCGTATCTATTGAAGTTGCCGCCCCGTTGCACCACCTCATCAAGCAGGTAACGGGAAACCATGACCCTTATCGAAAGTTCAAGGACATCGAGATCAGCGAGGCCCGCAAGCTGTTTGCCCTGGTACAGGACAGCTACAAGGAGAATTTCGTTGATTATCTCAGGCTGGCGGCGCAGGGCAATGCCATGGATTTCTTCAGGCCGATCGGGGAATTGGAGAAAGAGGTCAGGGAAAACGGGTTGCAGTTCGCGATCGACGATTCGGCGCTGCTGGAAGGCCGGGTCAGGAGCTCAAGCCTTGTGCTGTACCTGGCTGATAACAGCGGGGAAGTGTTTTTCGATATGCCGCTGCTCAATTTGATGCGCAGATACGCAAGGACCATATACGTGGTGAAGGAGTTGCCGGTACAGAACGATGTCACCATCGCCGATATCCGCAAAGCCGGCCTGCAGCAGGAGGCCGGGGAGGTGATAACCACGGGAACCGCTACGCCGGGGGTCCTGTTTGAGCTGGCCTCTGAGGAGTTCAAGCAGGCTTTCGCTGCGGCCGATTTTATTTTCGCTAAGGGCATGGGTTATTATGAAACCCTTGATGAACTGGACCCCCAGGGTAAAATTTTCTTCTGCCTCAAGGCCAAGTGCGGCCCTGTAGCCAGGTCGCTGGGTGTGCCGCTCAACAGCTACGTGGCGAAATTACATTGATATTGAGCGGGATCAAAATATGAGATTTGAACGGCCGGAGATTATCAGACCTCCCAGCGAGCATGCCAGCTACTACCTGCCACTCACGTCAGGCTGCTCCAACAATACCTGCGCTTTCTGCGCATTTTCCTTCACCAATCTGGGTATACGCGACCTTCAGGATGTTAAAAGCGAGATCGACGCCATGTCCCTCTATATGAACTCCCGTATGGCGCTGCCGGGCCAGCCCGACATCGTCTATGCCATCCTGCGCCGCTGGGACGGCAGGCGCGTCTTTTTACAGGACGGGGACGCGCTGGTTTATCCCTATCCCAAACTTGTGGAAGCGCTGCAATACCTGAACGGCAAATTCCCCTCTCTGGAGCGTATAGCCTGCTATGCCACACCCCAGGACGTGCTCAGGCGCAGCGTGGCAGAGCTGAAGGCACTGAGAGAGCTCAAGCTGGGCATACTCTATATGGGTGTGGAAAGCGGCGACGACGAGGTTCTAAGCAGGATCAAAAAGGGAGCCACGCATACCGAGATGGTGGAAGCTGCGGCCAAGGTAAGGGAGGCGGGTATACTTCTGTCGGTGACCGTGATACTCGGCCTGGGCGGCGTGCAGGGCAGCCGGCGGCACGCCATGGAGACGGCGCGCATTTTAACGGAGATGGATCCCGATTATGCGGGCGCGCTTACTCTGACGCTGATACCCGGCACACCGCTTTACCTTGAGTGGGAGAAAGGAAATTTCGAGCTTATAACGCCCTTCGATTCCCTGATGGAGTTGAGGACTATTGTCGAACATGCCGCGTTCTCGGACTGCTTCTTCAGCTCCATGCATGCCTCCAATTACTTCGCCATACGCGGGAGCATGCCCGGGGACAAAGGTAAAATGCTGGCCCAGCTCGATGCGATCCTTGCGAAAAAAGACCCCGCACTGCTGCGGCCGGAGTACTTAAGGGGCCTGTGAGAAGCGGTTTATATATGATCAAGCACGCGGGAAAGGTCGGAGATCACAATACAATCGTATGAAGCAAGGCCGTTGCGGCTGATCAGTATGGGTTTCATGCCCACTCCCCTGGCGCCCACGATATCCTGTTCATAGACGTCGCCGATAAACACGGACTCGTCCGACCTGACCCCCGCTCGGTCCAGCGCCAGCTGGAAGATCTCCGGCCTGGGCTTATCGAAGCCGACCTCGAAAGAGGTGACCTTGTAATCGAGATAGGGCTCAAATCCAAGCTCCCGGCAGTACGAGTCGATCTCCTGTCCGACATTGGAGATGAGGCCGGTTATCATTTTTTTCTCCTTGACCAGCTTTAACGCGGGCACGGAATCGGGGAACGATTTGAAAACCCAGCCCCTGCTGAAGGCCGTGGCCAGCATCTGCAATGCCTGCTCCGGCGTTGCACCCGTCCCGGCCAGTATCCTCGAACCGTACTCTTTGTAAACCGCCACCTTGTCATCCTGCTCGCGCCGGCGTACAGGTTGTTTGAAATTCTCAGCGCGCCAGTAGGCGTCGGCCTCGGGCAATGCGGCTGTAATCATGTCCGCCGAGGCCTTTATTCCCAGGCCTATCGCAATTTCCGAGTATGTTTGCTCGCGTGGAGGATCGAAATAGGCCAGCGTGTTGAAGAAATCGAAAAAGACAGCTTTGATCATTGCAGTCATAAATTATGATGTTTGAAGGCGTATGATGTCAATCTCATCCGCCTTGACAGACGTTGTGTTACTTGCTTATGATGCTACGGACAAAATGAAACTTACCATTATCGATGCATTGAGCCTGGGCGACGCCTGGTACCAGTGCCTGCAGAAAGCCCTGACAGAAGGCCGTGAGTACAAGATCGAGCAGGGCAGCTTCGAAGGCATGCGCCGCAAGGAGATCGAGCTCGTCGCCATAAATATCAGCAAGCCCGGCATACGTCCGCTCAGCCCGGACGTGCCGACCGGCGTTCCCCTGCCCACCACCGACGAGGTGATCGAGGAGTACATGTCCTACCTGATGACCCCGGACAGGCAGGAGAACGAGGAATACACCTATGGTGAGTTCCTGTCGCCGCAGATCGATGAGGTAATCCGCCGTTACCGCAAGGGCTTCGACACTAACCAGATGTGCATGTGCGTGGGCAATGAAAAGAGCCTTCACCAGGCCGACCCGCCCTGCCTGCGCCTGGTGGACACGCGCGTGCAGGACGGCGCCCTGCACTTCATACTCTATTTCCGGTCGTGGGACCTGTGGGGAGGCATGCCCACCAACCTGGGCGGCCTGCAGACGCTCAAGGAATATATGGCGGGCGAGATCGGTGTTGAGGACGGCGAGATACACGCCTTCAGCAAGGGGCTGCACCTCTACGAGCATGCCTGGGACCTGGCCAAAATGGTCCTGAGAATGCCGCTGGAATAGAAGCCTTCTCTTGAGAACCTTTCAGTATCGACTGAAAAGACTATTTAAGACTCCATGTATCGCGTCCTTGGATTTATCAGGATGCGGCACAGGAGTTGGGATGAAGATACTCGCTCTGAATTTCAGCTATAGAGGCGACAGGGGTTACTTCCGGGTGCTTATCGGCAGGCTACAGCAGGTACATATCTTCAGCCGCCCTCAGTAACCGCTCCCTGAAATCCGGGTGCGCCAGGCCGATGATGCCCAGCGCCCGTTCCCGCGTAGACTTGCCCTTGAGGTTGACCGAGCCGAACTCGGTGACCAGGTACTGCACGTCCATGCGCGGTATGGACACCGCCGTGCCGGACCTGAGCAGCGGCACGATGCGTGAGACGGTGCCCTTGCGCGCAGTGGAGGTAAAGGCCTGTATCGACTTGCCTCCGCGGGAGTTGAAAGCCCCGCGGACGAAATCGAGCTGCCCGCCTGTGCCGCTGAATTGCGATCCGGCCATGTGCTCTGCGTTGCACTGCCCGATCAGGTCCAGCTCAAGTATCGTATTGACGGCTATCATGTTGTCGTTGCCGGCGATCACGTCCGGGTTCTCGACGTACGAGGCGGGATGGATCTCCATGCTGGGATTGTCGTGAATGAAGTCGTACAACCGCCTGTCGCCCTGCGCCACTATAAAAACATGCTTGCGCGTGTGCAGATTTTTCTTCCTGCCGTTGACCACGCCCCGCTCGATGAGATCGACCATGGCGGATGTAAAAACGCCGCTGTGAATGCCTATATCCCTGTGTCCGGACAGGCAGTGCCCTATGGCGTTGGGTATACCGCCGATACCAAGCGCTATGGTTGCATCGTCCGGTATCATTTCAGCGATGCAGCGGCCTATTGTCTCGTCAACGGGTCCGGGTTCCGGTGGTTTAATCTCCAATAGGGGCACGTGGTTCTCTACAATAATGTCGACCTCCGATATGTGCAGCAGATTATCCCCCAGCACGCGCGGCATGTTCTCATTGACCTCGACTATCAAGGTCCTGCAGGCGCGCGCGGCCGTCCCGGTGTAATCGTTTACGGCGCCGAAGGTGAAATATCCGTATTTATCCATGGGCGAAACCGTGGTCATCATGACACTGATATCCATGTGCTCCCGCATCAACCTGGGTATCTGGTGGATATGTGTCGGCACGTAGTAGCTCAGGCCGATCTTATGCCGTGACCGGTCGGCCTCAGTCACAAACCAGGAGTTCGATTCTATACAGTCGGATAAGTCAGGAGAAAGGACCGTGCGAGCGGCATGCTGCATGGGCAGGCTGGAGAATACTCTTAATCCAGTTAGTTCTCCCGCTCTGGCGCGGTCGGCCAAGGCGGTGAGAAGTGCAGGAGGCTCTGCCACGCTCGATCCGTGGACGATGGTATCTCCGCTATTGATGCGGGTAACTGCATCCTGCGGCGTGGTTAGTTTGCGCAGGTACTGACTGTTTACACGCATAAAGGCCTACTGGTTCCAGGTCGCGCCGTTATTCAGGCTGTGCGAGAAAGCGCTCTCCGTCCCGCTGGTACCCGCGTATGCGGCGATGCCGTCAGTCGACCATTTTACAATGGCATTTCGCGATCCCGTAGGCGCCTTCTGGCTGGGCAGCCAGACCGGGTACATGGAGGTTGGATTGGACGTGAAATATGTCTGTATCTGGTAGCAGCCGCCCGTCTGGCACTTCACGGCGCCCGCCAGCAGCTTGCCGCCCGAGATGCGTCCGTGATACGCAATGGAAGCGATCGCTTCGGGAGCATTCATGCGGTAGACCTGGTAATCAGACACCTGATAGATATCCCGTCCCGGATTATTTTTATTCCACGAGGCAAAGGCCCTGCGGGAAAATGCATTGCTGCCGCTGTAGTCGGAGGGCAGGGCTATATCGGCATGGTTGAGCGGCTCTCCGGCCTGTCCGATAACTACGGGATAGCCCGTCCAGGAGTTCCATGTTATGGAGTTTGAACCGGTGTCACGTACGCCGGCATAGAGATAGGTTTTTGCCGCGCTGGAGGTAACCAGCAGCAGGGTGCCGTCGGAGCCGTAGGACGGTGAATAGCTGATGGCGGCTACGTCAACTCCACCTCCGTCGGGAGGCGCCCAGCCGGGCATGCTGCTGCCCGCATCGAACCACCCTCCTGAAAAACCGGCGAGAATATTAATCAGCACGCTTCCCCCGGCGGCCCCATTCCAGGTTCCAACAGCCAGTTCGCGCCTCGGTGATCCGTAGCCCGGCGATATGGCTATGCATCTGACCGCCTGGCCGGCCCCCAGGTGTGAGGTTATCTCCGTGCCCTGGAAAGTGGCGCCTCCGTCCGTTGAGATATGGACCTGGCTGCCGCCCGCCGTGACCACGGCTAAAAAGCCGGGATCGTCAGGCGCTACGGCCAGGTCTATCCATGGCGCGCCGGCGCCCAGACCTGCGGATATGTCTCTCCATGCGACTCCCGCCGAGGTGGAGCGGTACAGGCGCGAGCTGGTGGAATCGAGCGCGTAAACGGTTGATCCGTCCCCGGCCACTGCAATGCGGCTGACGTCCGCGCCGATCAACAGCAGCCCCCCATCGACGCCCGGCGCCGAGGGCAGGGCCTGCACCTGAGGTGGGACAACTCCTGAGACGATAAAGGACAGGCTGGGAGTCGCAGGATCGATATTGCCGTTGATGTCCTGCGTCTTTACGTAAAATTTATAGCTTCCGTTGGGCAGGTTGCTGAAAGAACGCGATGTATCCGATAGAAAAGGTGTGTAGTCCTGGTCCAGGCCATCCAGAAACGTGGCGTACATAAAGTTGGAGGGCTCCACCGAGGAGAGACCGCTTCCCCATTTGAACGTCACCGTGTTGTAGTTGATGGTGCCCACAGGCCCTTCGAGGATAACGGTATGAAAGCGTGGGCTGGCGACGGAAGGGAGAATGGGAGGAGCAGGTGAGGTCGGCAGGGCCGGTGGCTGCGACGGCTGAGTGTAGCAGCCGGCCTGGGGACAGATTAATATAGCTGAAGATAAAAGGACAAATGCCGCTGTTTTCAAACATCTGATGAGCATGACTAATCACTGCCTCAACGGTCTAATTATACAGCCTGCCGGCCGATGCGGCCCAATGATTGATTTCCTATTTTGACTGTATCTGCATTTGCCCCTATAATCAAGTGCGTATGCCGCTTGAAGCTAATCTCAATTGCCGCCCCGATTAACCTGCCCGCCCGGTCAGGCAATGGTATAATTTAGCAGCCTTTGGTATCTCATCAGGAGGATTATGTGCCGGAAGATAATATGAAAGTCAACATGGAGAAGATTGTCTCGCTGTGTAAAAGGCGTGGCTTTGTTTTCCAGAGCAGTGAGATATACGGCGGCCTGGGAAGCTGCTGGGACTATGGTCCGCTGGGTGTAGAGCTCAAGAAAAATATCAAGGACTACTGGTGGAAGAAGGTGGTGCAGGAACGTGATGATATGGTGGGCCTTGACGCCAGCATCATGATGCACCCGCAGGTATGGGTGGCCAGCGGTCATGTGGCGGGCTTCTCCGACCCTCTGGTCGAGTGCAAGAGCTGTAAGCACAGGTTCCGCTCCACCGATATCGACACATCCGCCTGCCCGGATTGCGGCGGCGCCCTGTCCGAACCACGCATGTTTAACCTCATGTTCAAGACCTTTATGGGCCCCGTCGAGGATGCCGCCAATATAGTATACCTGCGGCCGGAAACCGCGCAGGCGCAGTTCGTTAATTTCGATAACGTGCAGTCCACAACCCGGAAAAAGCTGCCTTTCGGCATCGCCCAGGTCGGGAAATCCTTCCGCAACGAGATCACCACGGGCAATTTTATCTTCCGTACGCGGGAGTTCGAGCAGATGGAGATCGAGTACTTCGTCAAACCCGGCACCGACGGAGAGTGGTTCGATTACTGGGTCAATGAGAGGCTTAACTACTACGTGGGGCTGGGTATAAAAAAGGAGAACCTCAGGCTCAGACAGCACGATAAAGAGGAGCTGGCTCATTATGCCAGGGGTTGCTTCGACGTTGATTATAATTTCCCCATCGGCTGGTCGGAGATCGAGGGCATCGCCAACCGCGGCGATTTCGACTTGACTCAGCACTCCAAGTTCAGCGGCAAGACGCTGGACTATTTCGATGAGGAGAAGAACGAACGCTACATTCCTTACGTTATCGAGCCATCCTCGGGCGTGGACCGCACGCTGCTGGCCGTTCTCTGCGATGCCTACGATGAGGAGATGGCCGACAAGGAATTGCGTGTGGTACTGCGCATCAATCCCCGGATAGCCCCGGTGAAGGTGGCTATTTTGCCGCTCAGCCGTAACGCCAAATTGCTTCCGTTGTCGAAAGAAGTCTCAGCATTGCTGAGGCCGCATTTTATGGCGCAGTACGATGATGCGCAGAGTATCGGCAGGCGCTATAGAAGGCAGGACGAGATAGGCACGCCCTATTGCGTGACCATCGACTTCCAATCGCTGGAGGATAACCAGGTAACCATCCGTGAGCGTGACAGCATGCAGCAGTCCAGAGTGCCTGTGCCGGAACTTGTTGAGATTTTGAAAGACAAATTTGGATTGTAATGGGTAAGAAAAGCACAGATGAAAAAAAGCAGGCCAAGGTGGTCAGCCGGATCGAGAAGATCAGGATCCGTTTCGGCATCCGTGACAAGATTCTCATATCGTTCCTGGCCCTTTCACTGATCTCCGTGGGATTTATCAGTTCCCTGGCTCTGAGATATATCGGCTCGGTGGGTGCGCTGACCAAGGAGTATAGCGTCTCTATGGGCGAAACAGTCATGTCCGTCTCCATTGCGGCGCTCGAGGACCAGGGAAGGCGGACCATTTACCAGAAGGCTTCCGATGTGGCAAAGGAGATATATTTCTATTTACAGCTCCATCCCAATCTGGATCGTACCGCACTTGCGCAAAATCAGGAGTTGAGCACCATCGCGGTTCAGAAGGTGGGCAGGATGGGGAATACCAGGGTCTACGATAAGACGGGAAAGGTCATATTCGCCGCAAATCCCAGCATCGTAGGGGCAAACCTGCGCCAGCTTGGCGGGGAGCCATCGTATTATTCGTCTATTTTCGAGCGCAGCCTGCTGGGGGAGGATGCCTCGGGTTACTATAAATACAAGGCACCTACCGATACCGAGGAAAGAATCAAGTATATGTACACGGTGCCGGTCGAGTCATCCGACCTGATCGTGGCTGCCAATACTTACCTGGACGAGTTCTCCTCGGCGGCTGAAGAGACCAAGGCAAGGATCGCGTCGGCCGTGGATGAGATGAGCGACCAGGTCGACAAACAGGCCAGGGAAGCCGAGTTGATCTTTATTGCCGTAATTGTGGCCATGGTAGTGGTGGTGTCGGGTGTCTCATTCCTGCTTTCTGAGACGATCACGCGGCCTATTATGGCGTTGACTAAAGGCTCGGAACATATCGCCAACGGCGAACTCAATTACAAGTTCAACGTTAATACAGGGGACGAAATGCAGGTGCTGGCCGAACAGTTCAACGTGATGACCAATGCTTTAAGCGAGTCGTATACCAACCTCGAGCAGAAGGTTATCGAACGTACCGAAAAGGAGAGACAGAGGGCGGAGCAGCTCCGCACCATTAACGAGGTCAGCCGCAAAATCAGCTCCATCGTCAATCTGGATGAGCTGCTGGCATATGTGGGCAATCTGCTGCGCCAGACCTTTCATTTTCATAACGTCAATATCTTTCTGTTTGAGCCGAGCTCGGGCAAACTGATGCTCAAGACCCTGCATTTCAGCGGACAGAAAAATGTGATACCTGTGGGCGTGCCGCTGGAGATGGACGAGGAGGGCATAATCGGCAAGGCTGCCCATACCGGAGAATATGTGCTGGTCAGCGACCTCAAGCTGGAGCCCGGCTACAGGAAGCAGGAGGGTACGGGTGAGACAATGTCCGAGCTGGCCGTGCCCGTGCGTATGGGCGGCAGGGTACTGGGCGTGCTGGATATCGAAAGTACTGAAGTGGACGGTTTCGATGAGGCGGATGTGTTTACAGCGCAGACGCTGGCCGATCAGCTGGCTGTGGCTATCGATAATGCGCGGCTTTATCAGGAAATGAAGTCCATGGCCGTCACGGAGGAACGCAATCGCATGGCCCGCGAGATACACGATACGCTGGCCCAGGGATTCACCGGCATTATCCTGCAGCTTGAAGCCACCGAGCAGGCACTGGGCGACACCAGTGAAGATGTACAGAAACACCTGAACCAGGCGCGCAGCCTGGCCCGCAAAAGTCTGGCCGAGGCTCGCAGATCAGTGTGGAATTTAAGCCCGCAGGCGCTGGAACAGCTCAAGCTGGATGAGGCCATTCAGCATGAGGTGGAAAGGTTCCGCCATGATAACGGCATAGGGGCCGGTTTCGCACTGTACGGGGATAAGCGCGAGATACCCCCTGATACCGGGACCGCCATATTCCGTATCTGCCAGGAAGCGCTGGCCAATGTGGCCAAACACGCACAGGCGACGCATGTGGATGTTTCGCTTAGTTTTGAGGGCAAAGGAGTCACGCTGACGGTCAAGGATAACGGCGTAGGCTTTGAGCCGGGGCCTGAAGGCAAGATCGGGAAAGCGGGAGGCTTCGGATTGATCAGCATGAGGGAAAGGGCGCAGGGTCAGAATGGAAAATTTGAAGTGCAGAGCAGTAAGGGTGAGGGGACCGTTATCAGGGTGTCGATCCCTCTGTCGTAGGAGGTGCAAGAGTGGAGCAGATAAAGATACTTGTCGTAGATGATCACGAGGTGGTAAGGGATGGTATCGTAGGCAACCTGGTGCGGCAGCCGGATTTCGCCATCGTCGGCCAGGCATCCAACGGTTTGGAGGCGGTGCAGAGAGCGGTGGAGCTGTCTCCTGATATTGTTTTAATGGATCTGCGCATGCCCGAGCTGGACGGCGTTGAGGCCATGATCAGGATCAAGCAGGATCATCCGGAGATCAAGTTCATAGTATTTACCACGTATTCCGATGACGAATACCTTTTCGCCGCCATCAAGGCCGGGGCCAAGGGCTACCTGCTGAAGGATGCACCCCGCGATGAGCTTTTTAAGGCTATACGGGCTGTTTCGCAGGGTGAATCCCTGATACAGCCGGTCTTTACCACCAAGGTGCTGGATAAGCTGGCCTCGGAGCTGTCCCGCAAAAGCACGGGCGTCGACGCCCTGTCCGACAGGGAGATAGAGGTTCTCGACCTCATGGCCAAGGGCGTTTCCAACAAGGATATTGCCGATCAGCTCTCCATTACGCAGAGCACGGTTAAAACCCACGTGACCAGCATATTCCAAAAATTGAACGTAACCACCCGCACCGAGGCTGTAACAACCGCGCTCAAGCGGGGAATAATTCAGCTCTGATCATACTTTAGTATGATTTCACCCAACCTTTCGACTGGTTTTGCAGTCACCTTTGGACGGCCTGCAAAACCAACCCATATCCCGATTATACAGGCCTGTAAATACGTTAGACTACCTATGTATCACTTATGAATAAAAGTGAGTGCGTATTAATTTATTAAGAGTGAGAGATGGAAGAACCGATAAAAGTATTGATTACAGACGACAATGAAGTAGTGCGCGAAGGGCTCAAGAGCATCTTTGACGGGCACAAGGATATCGAGGTGGTAGGCCAGGCTGTGGACGGTCTGGATGCCCTGGAGAAAGCTGAGAAGCTGCGGCCCGATGTAATTCTCATGGACGGCCAGATGCCGCGCATGGACGGGCCGACTGCCATACGGGCCATCAAGAAGATCATGCCCGACGTAAAGATACTTTTCCTCACAGTGTATGGCGATTATGCGGGCGATGCCCTGGCGTCCGGCGCAAGCTGGTATCTGACCAAGGACTGTCGCAGGCAGGACCTGTTAGAGGCCATACGGGCACTGGCGCAGAGCGCCCGGCTGAAAGCCAAATCGGCCGGTTAAATCACATAGCTTAACAAGATATGAATCCCGCCTTTAAAAGGCGGGATTCAGTTTTTCCGGCATGCTCACTTCTGTCTGGACGTCTTTTCCTCTACTGTGACAAATTAAAATGGACAATTTTATTGGGAAGTAGTATTTCCTTAGTAGCCTGAATATTAGCCGCCGCCCAGTTGTTATTTGGATTTACCTTGATTGCTCGGTAATAATAATCTGAAGCAAAATTCTCATTTTGTAAAAATGTATGGCAATATCCAATATCGTTGTATAGAGACGACAAAGTTGCATTTCTATCATCAGGTTCACAGTCGTTTTCAGTTAACTTCGAAGCGCAATGTTCAAGAATCTCAATTGCCTCATACATTTTGTTACGCTCTTCGCCTATAAGATGACCGAAAGCCGAAGCAGTTAAACTCTGTCTGCGGGCCATGGCGTCTTTTATTAAATTGCGCGCTTCCTTAATCTCAGCATGGGTGGATGAGCATGGAAAAGGTGCAAAATAGCTACCGTCAACAACGGCTGAGATATTTTCCGTGACCGTGATGATAGCTTGAGGTTTGCCGCTGCTTGCTTGACCGCTGCCTTCAATTTGAATCATCCAAGCGGCATACAAATATTTGGGATTCTTTTTTATGACTCTTTCAACAGCTGCATCGTCATATTTACCCAACCATGATATACCTGAATGCTCATTTATACTGAGAGTATTGTCATATGTAATATAGATAGCAATATTTGGTTTTGCGCCCTCTTTCACAGATTCACTATGACTTATGAAATCCACCGTGAAGTTGTCTGTCACAATTAGCGGTGGACTTATGGTATGTTCAACCATAGTGGCATTCGTGGAAAATTTGGAATAGGGATAATCATATGAATATAATTCTTTTCCAAAATCACCATCCCAAATTTTAACTGTATATGTTTTTCCCTCAGCATTTGGGAAGTCAGTGCGATAACCCCTGATAAATATTTTGTTAATCTTAAATGGGGTTACCGGGGGAGAATAAGATACGCATAGCCCTCTTGGGTCCCATAAGCAATATGAATCACTGAATATCCCGTTATCGTGCTTTAGTAAGTACCTTTGTTCGTCTAGCGAGTCTGATTGATTGATAATTGAATTTGGTTTGATAGTCGACATATTTTCTGTGGTTTGATTGATACCTGCACATGCCAATGAAAAGGAGTTGATGAGTACAAGTATTAGCAATATTACAAGTAATGATTTAAGCATAGGTCTCATCTCCTTAGGATAAATACGGGCAGATGCAAAAGCAAGCGTATATGATGCTACAAATACGCTGAATCTGAGGTTAATTCTTCTCCGTACTTTTTCTTATTGCGCGTACTGCTCTGTCAAGAATGTCTTCAAAAGCCTGCTCAGTGACACATGAGTCTTTGGCAGAACTACATCGCCGTTTCTTGGGCGTTAATTTAGATATATTTTTTATAACTTCTGAACGAGGTATGGGTATATACTGAGTCCTAATAATCTGCACATCAGGGTCTTTGCCCCCCCGTTGTTTGACTGTAAACCTTGCCACTTTTAGATTAAACATCTTGCTGTTCCTCTCTGTCGAAATCCTTAAAAAATTCTTCTGGCCACATCTCAGTAGTAGTGCCTGTAGCATCATCCCATGTCATGACTTTGGGGGCAATGACCCACAACGGAATAAGCTGTTTGAATTCCTGGTTTATATATATGTTCATAGCATAATCATCTGGTTGCTTAATTACTACATTATTGATTGCATAGGTCTCATACCAACGTACTGGTAAATCACCCTCTGGCAATTGCATCGGCTGTATCGAACGGAACAGGCAATCTATACCATATTTATCTCTGAAATCAAGGGCCAATTTGTATACTTGGCCAAACTCAGCACGATTGGTAATCTGGTATACCAGTAAGAGAGTGAGATCAACTGAAAATGGAAAATCGGCTTTCTCATGTTTCCAAATCTGCTCATAGATACCTTGAATATCGACCGTAAATGGATGCTTTCGTCTGATAATTGCCTTTTTTACCCATGCACCCCACATTACTTGCATACGCCACTCCTTCGGTTTAGTGGCTTTATCATACCACAGTGGCAAGTTCTTTTGTGATGATAAGATAGGTATACATATAGCTTTATTTCATATTGAAACTCTGTCTGTAGCTTGCTATCTCATTCTCGCTTTCAACGATATTACAATCATATATCCAAATAATGCTGTCTAACTATAGGCCAATTTCTTTACCTGTTCTACGAGTGTAGTGCCTTTTGCTACTAGATCAGTTGCCCCTAGTAATTTATAAATCTCGCTCACTCGCTTATAGGATATATGCAGCAACTTGTCATCGGCAGGCATTACCATCTTTGTTAATTCATCGACGGTAGGAGCGTCCGTACCCGTCAATGTACGTGAATATTGCATGGCGAGATACCAACGTAAATCTGTCCTTTCTGTTCGTGTTGTTCTCAAATCGGGCAGTAAAAGAAAAGCATTGACCTTTCTCATCAGCAAAGCACAAACGGCGAACAGTTGAAGGGAATATTGTGTACTAAAGATTTCTGCATATGATTTCTCCAAAACTGAATTTGGTCTCCCCCTTGCATCATTCGGCCTATGAAGGACAACTGACATAATTGTCTGTGCTAAAGCAAGAGGCTGGATAATCCGTGTAATAGGTCTGCCCTCATTCTTATAAAAGTTCTTTCTTCTGTCATAAAACAGATTGTGATTTCTTAGAAGACTTTCTATGTTCCTATGAATCGGCTCGGTCATATGCAAACGGAAAGGCGGCACCTGTGTCTGACTATTTGTGGCTTTTATGATATGATCTG
Source organism: Dehalococcoidia bacterium (assembly GCA_041653995.1). Classification (NCBI taxonomy): domain Bacteria; kingdom Bacillati; phylum Chloroflexota; class Dehalococcoidia; species Dehalococcoidia bacterium. The sequence goes on along the minus strand of JBAZEK010000001.1, from coordinate 1,150,489 downwards.
GACTTTCTACACGCTGTGTCGCAATAATACGCACAAGGACATTGCGATGCTCATTGATCCCTTTTTTTGCGTTGAGATAATTGTATATGCAACGAGAGGTTTGGAGTCCATTCACAATTTGAGGCATTTGAACACTCAATACATGTCCACCCTGGCTAGAGGCACCGGAAGCTAAAACTGTAATACCATTATTCAACCACCAGAAATCTTCATCATCAACTCCACTCTCAAGAGTCCCCCGTATAGCTTCATTAACATCATTGTCACCTTGCCAGTCTCTTACATTCCCTTCAAACAACTCATTTTTCATCTCGCCTTCATCGTTAGTAATGAACTTATTGTATGCAACCATAGGCACGAGACATACCCAAGCTTGCTGTCCCGCAGGCGAAATCATTTCAGTATATTCTAATGGATAAGCCTTCTGTGGTTGCTTGTTGATTAGGTCAAGCAACACTGCCGCGCCAATAAACCTAAACGATACAATGGCTTTAGGAAATAGTTGTGTTGCTTTTTCCTGAACTCGTTCACTCTGCCTACGCAATCCAACATTGATTGTCTTAATGTCCCCTTTACTCATGTAGCAATAAGAAATTGTGAGGTCATGAGGATAAGCAAGAAGCTTTTGGTATTGCTCTTTAAATGTCATCATCACAGATACTACGTCAGAATTATAAGTTCCGTGAAGTTGTCCAGGGCCCCTTGAAAAATCGAGAAAATCTTCAGTTAGCAAATTCAATTTTGCAACACGCTTTTCATTAAATGACTGCTCCCGTGTTGCCTGGATGAAGAAAATATCAGCCCTTGTGACTGTCTTTGGATTGATGTCAAAATCATCCGTGACAAGTTGTCGATTGACTAAGAAATATATGCCATCTACACCCCCGTCGTTTTCCCCGCCAACTTGTCCCGCTTCTATTTCCTCATCAGTAAGGTCGAAGTCTTTCAATATCTGTTCAGAGGCAAATATTTCAAAGAACTCATCTTCAGGTGAATCAGGAGCACGTTCTTCATGTGCTAATTTCAACCTTGCATCGAGTGCTAGGATTTCATTTTGTGACATTGGTGCCCTCCCCACGGTGGTATCATGATTAATCATAACACACACACGGTAGGTATTTTGGGGATACGATTCAAAGGGGGAAAAAGGGACGTGTAGTCTAAGAAAAAGTCCCTACTTGATACTAGGGTATAATTACCTAAATTAATTTGTGAATCCGATATGAATCCCGCCTTTAAAAGGCGGGATTCAGTTTTTCCGGCATGCTCACTTCTGTCTGGACGTCTTTTCCTCTTCCACCAGAGCGCGCCGGTCCACCTTGCCGCTGGCCAGCAGGGGAAGCAGCGGGCGGACCTCGAACTGCTTCGGCACCTTATAGTTGGCCAGGTGCTTTTTACACAGCTCGCGTATCTCATCTACGTCGACATTCTTGCCCGGGACCGGCATGATATAGGCCTTGCCCACCTCCTGCCAGGTCTCGTCCGGTATGGGAATGACCGTGACAAAGGCTATGCCGGGATATTGCTCGATGACGGCCTCGATCTCGCGCGGATAGACGTTGTAGCCGCCCGATTTGAACATCTCTTTGGTGCGTCCCACGATCTTGATGTAGCCGCGGTCATCCATGGTAGCCAGGTCGCCCGATTTCAGCCAGCCGTCCTTTGTAATCGTCTCGGCCGTGGCCTCGGGACGTTGCCAGTATCCTTTCATCACCAGATCGCCTTTCATCCATATTTCGCCCACTTCCCCGCGGCCGACCTCCTTGCCTTTGCCGTCCATCAGCTTTATTTTAAACGGTGGATAGCATTTGCCTGCCGTCTCGATCAGGTCCCGCATGGAATCTCCCGGTTTGGTGTAGGTGATGAAGCCGGCGTTCTCTGTCTGTCCGTATCCGGTCATCAGTGTTGCTCCTGTCTTCGAAAGCCTGTTGACCATCGATTCAGGGGCCGCTGAGCCGGCCCAGATGATGGTTTTGAGGCTGGACAGGTCGTAGCTATCGAAATCGGGCAGTGTGAATTGCAGCATGAACATGGCCGGCACCTGTCCCATAAAGGTGATTTTCTCGTCCTGCACCATTTTAAGCGTTGCCGCCGGGTCGAAGCGGTCCATCAATACCATGGTGGCTCCCCAGTGCAGACAGCCCATGACGAGCTCCACCGCGCAGGCGACGTGGTTGATGGGGAAATGGATGAGGGCCTTGCCCTCACCGCGCTTGCTGTTGGGCGCCATGAAACGCGCATTCTGTGCTGCTGCGCTGGATACCATGTTCCTGTGTGTCAACAGCGCCCCCTTGGGTTTTCCCGTTGTTCCCGAGGTATAGATGATTAAAGCAGGATCATCCTCCTTAACCTCGCTGATGCGCTTTTTCAAGGCGGCGTCCAGGCTGCTGCGGTCTTTGCCCAGCTCCCGCTCCCATTCGAAGGTGCCCTCCCAGGGATTATCTATAATGATCAGTCGCTCCAGCTCGGGATTGGCTTCCTTAAGGGCGGTCAGGTCGTCCTTGTAGTCGCGCATCAGGACATCGTAGTTCCTGACCGCGAATCCGATTTTGGGCCTGGCGTCACCGACCATATAAAGGAACTCATCGCGCGTATATCGCGGATTGAGCCCGAACCAGATACCTCCCACCATGGCCGTAGCCATGTAGATATACTCGAACTCATCGCGCGCCGCGGAAAGCGTGAACACCCGGTCCCCCTTTTTGACTCCCAGCTCGATCAGCAGTTTCGCCACGCTGACCGTTCTCTCATAGAACGTCTTGTAGGTAATCCGCCTGTCCTTATAGACGAGCGCCTCCCTGTCCGGTGTTTCCTCCGCCCATTTCTTCACGTACTGCCAGGCCAGCTTCTCTTTATCCATGGTCACAACCTCCCATTTATATTTTCGTATTTATGAACTGCGCTTTGTTACGCGGGCAAATCGAATTTGGGCACTCCGGCCTCGGGTTTGAAAGAAGGCGGCCGTTTCTCTATGGATGCCATGATGCCCTCCTGAAGGTCGGGTGACAGCTGGTTCCTCTCCCACAGCTCGGACTCGAAGAGGTGGAGGTCGGACATGCGGGCTACCGAGGCCGCGTTCACCTGCTTTTTAGTAATGCGGATGGCCAGCGGACCCCTGCGCATGATCTTACCGGCCAGCTCGTAGCCGGCGGGAAGCAGTTTATCGGAAGGCACCACACGATTGACCATGCCTATCCTTAAAGCTTCGTCGGCGTCAACCGGATCGCAGGTCATGATGAATTCCTTGGCTCTGGCCGGTCCAAGCAGGGATACCAGCCTGGGAGTTGCGCCCCAGCTCAAATATACCCCCAGTCCGGTCTCGGGGACGCCCAGGCTGGCGTTGTCGGCCATGATGCGGAAGTCGCAATTCAAGGCAATGCAGAAACCGCCCCCCATAGCGGGACCGTTGATGGCGGCGATGGTGACCTGCTCCAGGTTTTCGATGGTTGACATCAGGTCCATGAAAAAAAGCTGCCATATCCTTTCGTTGGGCATCTCCTTCTGGGATGCATGTTCCTTGAGGGCATCCACCCGCAGGTCGAAGCCGGCGGAGAATGCCCGGCCGGCGCCCGTGAAAATAATCACCCTTGTCTCGATGTCATACCTGAACTCGGCCATCAGGTCCCTCAGATCGAAAAAAAGCCGGGTGTTGAGAGTGTTCAATTTATCGGGACGGTTGAACGTCACCAGCGCGACACCGTCCTTTTTTTCTACCAGCAGTGTTTCATATGCCATTAGCCGCTCCTCTTAAACGTCTGTCAATAATTTGAACTGGACTACATCCACTATGCCTTTGTCGGTCAGGCGCAGCTCGGGTATAACCGGCAGCGCAATGAAGGACAGCAGGGCGAAGGGGGCCGGCGGCAGCTTGCCCAGGCCGGCTGCAACCCGTTCCAGATGCTCGAATTGAGCAGAGACCTTCTCCGCCGGGTCGGTCGAGAGCAGTCCGCAAATGGGCAGAGGAAGCCTGGCGATTGGCTTTCCATCCCGACAGACCACCAGTCCTCCCTGCATCTCCCTGACGGCTTGAACCGCTGCCAGGATATCTTTATCGCCGGCGCCGACCACCACGATGTTGTGCGAATCGTGAGCTATGGTGGATGCGATGGCGCCCTCTTTGAGTCCGAATCCGCGCACAATGCCCAGGCCGATATTGCCGGTGGCGTGGTGCCTCTCCACCACCACGGCTTTAAGCAGGTCCCTGGCCGTGTCGGTCTGGAATACGCCCCGCCCGATTTTTACCATCTGTTTTTTAGTTATTATCTGGCCGGGCACTATCTCAATTACGGGGAAATGATCGTTTTTCGAGACCAGTTCCAGCGCCGATGGTTTAAACGGCTTGAAGTTGACCGATTTCGTCAGTCTGGACGGCGTTTTCATTGTCGTGTTTCCCAGATATCGGCCTCCCCTCGCAACCAGTTTGCCGTCATAAAAGACCATGTCTATATCAAGCTTCTCCAGGTTCTTAATGGTTACCAGGTTGGCCCTGCTGCCCGGTGCGATGCGTCCCAGGTCGTGCAGGCGGAAGTATTCGGCGGGATTGAGCGTGACCAGCTGGATGGCCCGGATAGGATCCAATCCCAGTCCGATGGCCTTCCTTACCACTGCATCGACATCACCGTCCCGCAGCAGGTCCGAGCAGCTGCGGTCGTCCACCACGAACATGCACCTGTGCCAGGTCTTGTCCGTGACCAGCCGGATCAGGTCTTCCAGGTTCTTCTCGGATGTGCCCTCCCTGATCATGAGGAAGAGTCCGCGGGAGAGCTTCTCCCTGCTCTCCTCGAGCTCCGAGTTTTCGTGGTCGGAGTAGATGCCGGCGGAAACATAGGCGTTCAACTGCTTTCCCCTCAGGCCGGGCGCGTGCCCGGCGATCACGTGGCCGCCGGCCGCATTTATCTCATCCATCACCGGAGGGAAAGCGTTGATCACGCCCGGGTAGTTCATCATCTCGCCCAGGCCGATATTGTTCTTCCATTTGAGCAGCCGCCGTATGTCGGAGGCCGTAATCGAAGCGCCCGAAGTCTCCATGTGGGTGGCGGGCACGCAGGACGCAGCCTGGAAGAAGAAGTCCAGCGGCAGGTTGCGCGCGCAGTTCAGGACAAAGCGAATGCCGGCCATGCCCGACGCGTTGGTGATCTCGTGCAGGTCTGTGGAGATGGAGGTCGTTCCATGCGGCACCACGGTGCGGGCGTAATTGGCCGGGTGCAGCATCGAGCTTTCGATGTGTATGTGGCCGTTGATAAAGCCGGGCGCCAGAAAAGCGCCGCTGAGGTCGATGATGTTATTTGCCTCAGTGTAGTCGCCTATACCGGCGATGCGCCCGTCGTAGACGGCGATGCTGTTTTCTTCGATGCTGCTGGTAAAAACGTTGATGATGCCGGCGTTCTTCAGCAGCAGGTCGGCGGGCCTGTCGCCCCGCGCCACCGCAATCAAATCCGGAAGGCTCATATCACCTCGCTTACTCAATATAGCAGATATCCGGCAGGTTGCGGTATCTCTCGTTGTAGTCGATGCCGTAGCCTACGATGAATTTATCGGGGACGGTGAAACCGAGGTAGTCGATCTTGACTTTCACCTTGCGCCGCGCGGGCTTTTCGGTCAGGGCGCAAAGGGCGACCGAGGCCGGTTTTCTGCCCCTGATGTAACGAAGGAAATAGGAGGTTGTCAGGCCGGTATCGATGATGTCCTCCACCACGATGACGTGGCGTCCCTCCACCGGCTCACTCATTTTCCCCAGTACCCTTATCCTGCCCGATGACTCGGTGCCGCCGCCGTAGCTGGACAATCGCACGAAATCGACCTCCAGCGGCATATCCAGCCTGCGCACCAGGTCGGCCATGAAAACGAAAGATCCCTTGAGTATGCCGATCAGGAGGGGATTCTTGTGCCTGTAGTCGTTGGTTATCTCGGAGGCAAGCCTCTGAACGGCGCTGTTTATCTCGGCGCTGGTAATAAGCCTCTTGAGTCTGGTCGGCATATCGGGATTATAGCTGCATGACCGGCCTTTGTCTATCTGGCGTCCGTACCGGTTACAGCTTGGAGACCAGTTTTTTAACGGCGCGGTTGAGGCCTTCCAGCGACAGGTTGTACATGGGGAAAAGCTTGGAGATGATCTGCACCGTAGGGTAGCTGCGCAGCACCGATGTCTCGGGATTGAGCCAGACAACATGACTGAAGTGGGACTTGAACTGCTTGAGCCTGTCGATGCCGGCGTGCTTCTGGTACCCGTGGAAATACAGGTCGCCGAAGCGGTCCATCAGCTCCGAATAGGCCATGCAGGCGTCTCCCACAAAGATAACCTTATAGTCGGGCTCCAGCACCTTGAGCAGGTGCTCGATAGGCTCGCCTTTGCGCTGCTGGATATCGCTGTAGAGCACATCGTAGGGGCAGTTGTGGAAGTAGTAGTATTTGAAAGCGCGGAAATGGCTGAGGGAGTTGGCGGCTGAGAAGAGCTGGCTGCAGAGGTCCGCGTATGGCTCCATGGACCCGCCGGCGTCCATGATGAGCAGCAGCTTGATGCTGTTTTTGCGGGGGCGCTTCCATTTGAATTCGATCTCGCCCGCGTTTTTACAGGTGGCGTCGATGGTCCGGTCAAGGTCGAGCTCATCCTCTGGCCCGGCGCGGTTCAGTTGCCTGAGCTGTTTGAGGGCGACTTTAATCTGGCGGATATCCAGCGTAACGTCGTCCCTGTAGTTGCGAAAATACCTCTGTTCGGCGATACGCACCGCGCTGCGCATGCCTCCCGGACCGCCCACGAGCATGCCCTGGGGATTATTGCCGGAGTGGCCGAAGGGCGACGTGCCCCCGGTGCCGATCCAGTAGTTGCCCCCGTCATGCCGCTCCTTCTGCTCCTTGAGGCGCTTCTCGAACTCCCTGAGCAGTTCCTCCAGGTCCATCTTCTGGATGGCCGCCAGCTCTTCCGGCGTTAGCTGCGGCCTGTTCTTGGGCTCCATCAGCCATTGAATCAACTCCTCGGTGACCTCGAAGGGAGGGGCTATGCCCCCGAAATACTCCTGGAAGGCGATGTCGTACTGGTCGAAATGGGTTTCGCTCTTAACCAGTATGGAGCGGGCCAGGTAGTAGAAGTCGCTCATGTTGCGGATAAGACGCTTGTCCAGAGCCTCCATCAGTATCATCCATTCGTTGATGGAAACGGGCACCTTCTTGTCCTTGAGCGTATAGAAAAATGGTGTAAACATAGCCTTTATATTTTAAGGCGGTTGGACTCAATTTCCGTATACATTGTAGCCACGGGTCTGCGCCTTCTTCTTAACGTGGTGCGTCACGTAAAAATCGATATCGTTTTCCTTCTTGATCAGCGTGCCCAGGAAAGGAATCTCGCCGTCCTTGATCTTGCCGTCCAGCCCGCTGGCCATCAGCGCCTGTATCCAGTCGATTAATTCGCTGGTGGAGGGCTTTTTGCGGAAGTCGTCGATCTTGCGCAGGGTGTAGAAGGTATCCAGCGCCTCCTTGAGCAGGGCGCTTTTGATGTCGGGGAAGTGTACCTTGACTATCTCCTCCATCAGAGGCGGTTCCGGGAACTCGATATAATGGAAGATGCAGCGGCGCAGGAAGGCGTCGGGCAATTCCTTCTCGTTGTTGCTCGTGATGATGACCACGGGTCGGTGTTTGGCGGAGATGGTTTCATCGGTCTCCGGAATGTAGAAGCTCATCTCATCCAGTTCGTTGAGCAGGTCGTTGGGGAACTCCAGGTCGGCCTTGTCCACCTCGTCGATAAGCAGCACCACCTGCTCGGGCGCCGTGAAAGCCTGTCCCAACTTTCCCAGCTTGATATAGTGCTTAATGTTAGAGACATCCTTGCCTCCAAAACGGCTGTCGTTGAGCCGCTGCACGGTATCGTAAACATACAGGCCTTCGGCCGCCTTGGTGGTGGATTTGATATGCCAGCGGATTAAAGGTTTGCCCAGAGATACGGAGATGCTGTGGGACAGGAGCGTCTTGCCCGTACCCGGCTCGCCTCTGACTAAAAGCGGCCTTTTGAGCACGATGGATACGTTTACGGCGTTTTTAAGCGCATCCGAGATGACATAATCCGCCGATCCTTTAAACTTTTCGAACTGGTCAGCTTTCATATTTTTCCTCCGGGGCATCCTGGTTCACAGTTAAACCCTCCGGCCGGTGTGACCGGAGGGCCTGGTGATGCGGCGCTGAATTTATTACGAGAAAATTTTAGGTTAATAGCCGCCTAAAAGCAAGTAACATTGATTAGTCCGTCAATATAACTCGATCGGTTTGGAATCGTTGAAATTGAATATAAATAGTGGTGTGCATGATATAATCACGAGCGGACAGGTAAATGAAAAAGTATAAAATTTTATTCAAACCATCCGGTCGGAAAGTATCCTGCAGCGACTACAGAGATCTTCTCAGCTGCTGCCGCGAGAATCAGATTGAAATAGCCAGCGTCTGCGGCGGGCAGGGAAAGTGCCGTTCCTGCAGGGTGCGTATCGAGAAAGGAACCGTCAGCCCTCCGGCGCCGGTCGAATTGAAGAAGCTCTCGCGCGATGAATTGGAGTGGGGCTGGCGTCTGGCCTGCCAGACCAGGCCCGCCGGCGATCTGATCGTCTTCCTGCCGCCCGGCAAGGGACTGGCTTCAACCCCAGCATTTAAAGAAGAACTGCTGGCCAGGATTGTTCCGGACCGAAGGGTCGGGAGCAGCGGCGGCAACTGTGGCGTGGCTATCGATCTGGGCACTACCAAGATAGCGGGATATTTGATTGACCTTGCCGGCGGCTGTATTCTGAGCAGCTGTGCTGTGGCCAACCCGCAGGCTATTTATGGAGACGACGTCATCAGTCGCATAACGTACGCCATGAGCTCAACCGGCGGCTGCGGAAAGCTGCAGGAAAAGGCGGTAGTAGCGATCGATGAATTGATCAGGAAGCTGTGTGTGAGGACGGATAGTGCGCCCGGGGCGATAGTGAGGGCATCCGTCTGCGGCAACACGGCGATGCATCACCTGCTGCTCGGATTGCCGGTGGGCCAGCTTGCCCGCGCACCCTATCTGCCGTGGACGAAGGCCCCTGTGAATATCAGCGCAAATAAGCTGGGTCTTAAATCGGCGGCGGAAGCAGATGTATACCTGCTTCCCAATATCGGAGGGTATGTTGGCGGAGACCATGTTGCGGTGCTGGCGGCAACGGATGCCGGCAATCTCAAATCAGCCACTCTTATCGTCGATATCGGCACCAATACCGAGATATCTCTGGCGGTCGCCGGAGATATTACCAGCGTATCCTGTGCCTCCGGCCCGGCCTTCGAAGGGGGGCATATTAAGCACGGTATGAAGGCCTCGGCCGGGGCTATCGATAAGATAGTGATAGAAGACGGCAGGGTCAGATACAGGACCATCGGAAGGCACAGGCCGGCAGGGATCTGCGGTTCAGGCATGCTCGATGCCGTGGCCCGGATGTCCGGCGCCGGCATTGTCGATTCAGGGGGAAGGATGCAAAGCGACCATTCTCTTGTTCGAATAAATGCGGGACGGCCGGAGATTATGATCGCCGGCAGGGACAGGTCGGCTAACGGGGAAGATATCGTGATTACACAGGGAGATATAAGGGAGCTGCAGCTGGCCAAGGCCGCCATCCGCACGGGGATCAACGTTTTACTGGGATCGGCGGGCATGATTGCAGAGGATGTCAGGCGTGTAATCGTCGCCGGGACGTTCGGGAACTATATCGATATAAAAAGTGCGATAAGGATAGGCATGCTGCCGGACCTGCCGCTGAGACGGTTCAGCCAGGTCGGCAATGCGGCCGGCGCGGGCGCCTGCGTGGTGCTGGTGTCCGGCGCAGCACGCAAGAGAACGGAAGCGATGGCGAGCAGGGTGAAGTATCTGGAGCTGGCTGACAGGCCTGATTTCATGGAGTTATTTGTCAGAGCATTGAACTTCGGCTGACGGCTCTGACGGCAGTTTTGATCAATATCAGGTAAGGTCACAAATTGCAGGGAGGTCTTATATGGAAATCGGCAATCACTGGGACGAGATCAAGAAGATATTTGAGGAAGCATACAAGAGCTGTTTCCATTATGCCGTAGCCACAGTAAACGCCGATGGTTCGCCGCATGTCACACCCATCGGGGGACTCGCATTAAGGAATGACAGTACCGGCTTCTACTTCGAGGAGTTCCCCTCGCGGCTGCCGGAGAACCTCAAGCATAATCCGCGTGTTTGCGTGATGGCGATCAACGCCGACAAGCTGTTCTGGGGCAAAGCGTTGATGGACGGCAGGTTCCCTTCGCCGCCGGGCGTCAGGCTGATGGGGAAAGCCGGCGAGGTCAGGGTGGGAACGAAAGAGGAGATAGACTTCTGGCAGAAGAAGATCGGATTCACCAGCAAGATGAAAGGCTATAAGATAATGTGGGAAGGCATGCGCTACGTGCGTGATATTCAGTTCGATGCCTATGAGCCTATCAATCTGGGCGCCATGATGGCAGGTCTGGAATAAGGCGGTGATATAATTTCTCTGTAAATGGTCAGCAAAGGCAAACAGAAAGTAATGGTGGGGATGAGCGGAGGAATCGATTCCTCGGTGGCCGCCGCCCTGCTGGTGAATCAGGGGTATCATGTCACCGGTGTAACCATGAAAACCTGGGATGAAAGCAGCCCGGTATGCCGTGGCAGTTGCTTCAGTCCGGGACAGCAGGAAAGCATCGAAAGAGCGGGCCGGACCGCCTCCAAGCTGGCAGTGCCTTTTCATGTGATCGATCTGGCCGATGAGTTTCGGGAACACGTACTGAATTATTTATGCAGGGAATATCAACTGGGTAATACTCCTAATCCCTGTGTGCGCTGCAACCGGTTGATAAAGTTTGATCTGTTGTGGCGGAAGGCGCTGTCCCTTGGCATTGATGCGGACTTCTTCGCCAGCGGACACTATGCGCGCGTGTGCAGGGTCGCAGGCGGGCGTAACCTGTTGAAAAAGGGACGCGACGTAAAAAAAGACCAGTCTTATTTCCTTTACGGTCTGAGCCAGCCACAGTTGGCCCGTACGCTGTTTCCGCTGGGCGAATTTCTCAAGCAGGATGTGCGTAAAATGTGCGTGGAAATGAAGCTGGAAATCGCAGCCGATAATGAGAGCCAGGATTTCGCCGGGGGAGATTATTCCTCGCTATTTGAGGGGAAAGGCGTTCCAGGCCCTATTGTGGACAGGCAGGACAACGTTCTGGGCAGACATAAAGGCATTGTCTTTTACACGCCGGGACAGCGCAGGGGTCTGGGCATTGCTTCTAAAAAACCCTTATATGTAATCGATATCAGGGCTGAAACAAACACGGTAGTTGTAGGTGGTATGGAGGAACTGAATATTGAGGAGCAGATCGTGTCTGAAGTCAACTGGATTGCCCGCGAATCTGTTGCAGGTGCCATGCAGGTGACGGTAAGGATCAGGAGTTCGCATGCGGGGTACGAAGCTGTTATATTCCCCCGTCATGATGGGGAAATCGTCGTTAGATATAAAAAACCTCAGATAGGCGCTGCGCGCGGGCAGGCTATTGTTTTTTATGATGGTGATGTGGTTGTGGGAGGTGGTATCGCCCAGTGAAGGACGGGAAAATCGTACTAGCATTTGCGCTAAAATAGAGGGATAAATCCGGAATCGAGGATTATATGAAACACATTTACATGGACTATGCGGCCACCACGCCCATGCTACCGGAGGTTGCCGAAGCGATGCAGCCTTATTTCAGCCAGAGATTCGGCAATCCATCTAGCATACACTCGATGGGACAGGAGTCCAGGGATTGCATGGATCAGGCGCGTTCGAAGGTTGCTGAACTAATCGCGTGCAGGCCGGAGGAAGTGGTCTTTACCGGTGGTGGGACGGAGGCGGATAACCATGCCATAAAAGGGGTTTGCCTGGCCAACAGGGAAAGGGGTAACCATATCGTTACCACGTCCATTGAGCACCATGCCGTGCTCAACACATGTAACTACATGAAAAACCTGGGCTTCGACGTCACGGTGGTGCCCGTTGATCAATACGGCATGGTAGACCCCGACCGCATAAAGAAAAGCATAACGGCAAAGACTCTGCTGGTTTCGGTCATGCATGCCAACAACGAGGTGGGCGCCATCCAGCCGATCGAAGAGATCGCCAGTATCACGCGACAGGCCGGCGTGTATTTTCACGTCGACGCGGTCCAGACCGCGGGGCACCTGCCAATAGACGTTAATAAGCTGGGTATCGACCTGTTGTCGGCGTCGGCACATAAGCTCTATGGGCCCAAGGGCGTGGGTATGCTATATGTGCGTGAAGGCACCCGTATAGCACCGCTGCTGCACGGCGGAGAGCAAGAAAACGAGAGGCGCGCCGGCACAGAGAATGTACCCGGCATCGCCGGATTCGGCAAGGCAGCCGAGATCGCCCTCGCGGGAATGGGGGAAGAGGCGGGCAGGCTCACGAAGTACCGTGACCGGCTGATCGATTCCGTCATGGGAAGGGTGGCCGACGTTTACCTCAACGGCCACAGGAAATCCCGCCTGCCCAATAACGCCAATTTCAGTTTCGACTTTATCGAAGGTGAATCGATCCTGATGTACCTGGATGCCGAGGGTATTTGCGCTTCCACCGGCTCGGCCTGCAGCTCATCCAGCTCTGAACCGTCACATGTTCTGATGGCGCTGGGCATACCGGTCGAGAGGGCGCGCGGTTCGGTCAGATTTACACTGGGAAAATGGACATCCGTGGAGGATATAGATAAAGTAATGGAGGCGCTGCCGCGTATCATTGAGAAATTGCGAGCTATGTCGCCGCTGGTGAAGGAGAAGTGCGGCTGGATTAATTACCTGTAAATGTAACAGGCAAAAAACAGTAAGAGCGGGGAGGTTGAAAGATGACGGTTGAGAAGATGGTTAAAAACAGGCGGATCAGGGAAGCTGACGCCGATGCCCTGGTGATAAAAACGCTGATGGCCTCGGCCGCCGACGGCCTGGGGCGTGCCGCGCAGGACATCGAGAAACAGCCCATCAGGTGCTTTGCGCTGACCTACGATGCTGTCTATGATGCCTGCTGCGCCTTTATGCGGTCGCAGGGCTACCGCACCGTGGCTGCCAGTGACCACGCGACGGTGCTGGCTTTCTGCCGGATGCTGCTGCCCGAAGACGACGTACGTATCCTCAGGATATTCGAGGCGGCCGAGAAAAGAAGGCACAGGGAGATGTTCAGCGGCAGATACTCTATAGGAGCGGCGGAGGCGGCCGAGATGGTGGCCGCCGCGCGGCGGCTGATCCAGCAAATGCGGGATCTTACAGCTTTGCGGCAATGATATAGCGCTGTATCTCGCCGGCCCCTTCCGGTATCGTCACGACATTGGCGTCGAGTCAGTACTTCTTCAGCAGCGGTTCACAGCTGTAATCGGTAGTGCCCACCATTATGCTGCCGGGTATTACCGGTGCCCTATAGCACGGTTAAAGCCTTGGTAAACGTAAACCGGCGCTTTCATCGGTCTTGTTTTCTGCAATCGATTCCGTGAAAAAATCAATTGGTTTGTTAAGTATTTGCGCGATCTCAATGAGAAGATTGAGATTAAGTTTCCTCTTGCCCAATTCGTAGTTGGAGAGCGCTGACTGTGTGCATTTCAGCCTGGCGGCAAGCTCCAGTTGCGATAGCCCGCTTTCTTCCCTCGCCTGCTTTATTTTCTCTCCTAATTCACGGAATCTCACGCCGGAATTTTATCACAGTTTGTGAATGGACTCCAATGCAGTGAAATTAAAATATGACAATTTGTCTTGACAGAAATATAACGAAATGTTATATTCAAAATTGACAGATAGTCATCATGAAAGGGGGTGAAAACAATGAAGGTAGCAGAGATGGAGCCGAAGCTGCTCAAGGAGCTGTTGAATAAAGGGTGGATGACGCATGACGCTATGTGGTTTTACAATAGTTATCAGGAGGTGGGGATCGAGCCGACCAACAAGATCAACAGGGCTGCGGTGAAGGCTATGGCAGCGATCGAAATTAAGCGTATGGCAAAAGCGCTGGGCGTGACGGAGGTCAGGAACTTCGATCAGCTGTATGAACTCTTCGAGTCCGCCATGTACATCGTGTCGGGTGATTTCATGAAGTATAAATTCTGGTCCCCCGCGCCCAATGTTATACACGGTGAGTGGGAATCCTGTTTCGCCTATAACGGGATCAAGTCCCTGGGCGTGATCGACCAGTATGAGTGCGGCATTATGGACCGTATAGAGGCCTGGTTGGATACGCTGGGATTGAAATGGAAGGTCGAACCCAGGGTCACGCGCTGCATGATGCACACGCAGGGCAGGTGCTATCGCGACTACACGTTTTATTTCGATCGATAGGCAAGTAAGGCGATGATCTGGAGGGCTGGCTTTAAATGAAGTACGTGCGAGAGGAAAAAATATGACGGAATCGAAAGGCAGTATGGGTTATTTTTGCTCTCTGGTGCCCACAGAGATCATGGCGGCGGCGGGCTTCAAGCCTGTATGGGTGAAAGGCAGGGCGGAGATGACGGCCGCCGCCGATGCCCGGATGTACCCCAATATGTGCCCCTACATTAAAAGCCTGTTCACGGATGCTGTGGAGGATGCGGGAAATGCGTTCGACGGGCTGGTCTTTGCCCGCTCCTGCGACGGTGTGCGCCGCCTTTACGACGTATGGAGGGCTTACGTACCGTCAAAATTCACTTACATGCTGGAGGTCCCCAAGAATGCCGACGATCTGGCCGTCACGTATTATGCTTCGCAATTGCGAGATTTCGCCGCCCATATCGGAAAGGCATCCGGCTGCGAGGTCACGCGACCTGCCCTCAAGCAGGCGATAAAGGAGGCTAATAAAGCCAGGGGTCGAATGCGCGAGCTCTACAGCCGTCAAAAGGCATCGCCGTTGCCGGTTGCCGGAAGCGAGCTTTTCAGACTGGGCCTTGAGATGCTGCATGGTGATGGCGATGGGGCAACTGAGGGCATCCCGGCAGTGGAGAAAAAGTCTGCCGCAGCGGGCGTATCGGCAGAGGACCGAAGTAAAATTCGTGTCATGGTCTGTGGAAATGTGATGTCCAGGCCCGATGTTTTCCAGATGATAGAGGGCAGCGGGGCCGATGTGCCGGTTGCCGACATCTGCACCGGATTAAGGTTTTTCGAGCGTGTCGTTGATGAAAAGGGCGGCGATCCCTTCCTGTCGCTGGCGCAGGCTTACCTCGGCCTGCCTCGCTGTTCAAGGACGGCAGCGCCCGTCGAGACCTATGCCCGCATCAGCGACAACGTCAAGCGTTATGCCGTAAACGGAGTGATACTGACAGCGCTCAAATTCTGCGACCAGCAGCTATACGATGTACCTTACCTTCTTAAAAGGCTGAACGAGGACGGTATACCCGTCCTTTTTGTGGAGAACGACTATGTTTTCAAAGACAGGGACAGGATCAAGACAAGGGTGGAAGCCTTCGTAGAAATGCTGGAAAGTTGAGGGATAGCGAAATGTTGAAAAAATATTATACGGAAATGAAGAGTGGTCTGGAAACTGCGTATAGGCAGAAACCGCGCGCCACGATAAAAATGACCATCCAGCTGGCGTCTTCTTTTGTAGAGGCTTACCGCGCCGACAAAAACGTCATCTGGACCTCGTTTTATTCTTTTCCCATGGAACTGCTGGCGGCCTTCGATGTAACGCCCTTCGATTTTGAGATAGCCGCCAACCTCCTGCCTACATTTGATGCAGATGTCGCGGTTGAGATCATGAACAAGGCTGAGGAGGCCGGCTACTCCACCGATATCTGCTCGTACCACAGGCTGGCTGCGGGGTGCAATATGCTGGGGTACATGCCAAGGGCCGACCTGTTGCTCTCATCGTCCTATTTCTGCGACGGCAAAGCCAAGACCAATAAAACGCTTGCAGAGAGTTACGGTAAGGAAGCCATATCGCTGGATATTCCAAACAAGATAAGCCGTGAGTCGGTCGATTACGTGGCTGCCCAGCTGCGCTATATTGTTCGCAAGATAGAGGAGGTTACTGGTCAGAAGTTCGACCTTGAGCGCCTGAGAGAATGTATTCGCGTATCCAACCGCGCGCGGCGGGCTTACGGGCAACTGGCCGATCTTCAGAAGGTCTCGCCCTACCCTTACATCGGTGTGCCCGTTGTGAACACGTCCATCTACGGCAATTTGCTGGCAGGAAAGGAGATACAGAAGCAGATCTACCTCGAAATGGTGGAGGAGAGCCGTAAAAAGATCATGGAAGGTAAACTCACACCTGAGAAATACCGCGTATTATGGCTGGCCTGGTTCCCTGTCCAACCTACCAATATCAACCGGATATTCAGAAAAAACGGCGTCACGATTGTCATGGGCGAATTGGCCCGCAATTACGGGGGACAAATGGACGAGTCCCTGCCTTTCGAGAGCCTTGCCCTGTGGAGCCTGAGGAATCCATATGTGGGGACCATCGAGCAGAGGCTGAAGGGGATAAACGAGATTATCGACGAATATAATCTGGATGGTGTGGTGCACTTCTCTACGGATGCCTGCCGCCACTCCTGCGCCGCCCAGAAGCTGATCGGAGACGTGATGAAGGAGCGGGACATACCTTATCTCGTGCTGGACGGGGATATGAGCGACAAACGCAAATACTCGCCGGAAAGGACCGAGATGCTGCTGGAGAATTTCATAGCTATTATGGCGGGGCGGAAGTAAGGCCCATCACGGACCTGCTACCGGCTGAGTGTTGAAGCTGAAAGTCTTATCCCTGAAAAGGCCGAGGCAGACATCCACCACCGCCGGATCGTAAAGGTCGCCCTTTTTCCGCTCGATTTCGTTGAGAGCCTTCTCCACGCCCAGGGAAGGACGATAAGGCCGGTGCGAGGCCATGGCCTCCACCACGTCGGCCACTGCCAGTATCTTTGCTTCGGTGAGTATCTGGCCGTCTTTCAGCCCGTTGGGGTATCCGGAGCCGTCCAGTCTCTCGTGGTGCTGGAGCACCGTCATGGCAACCGGTCCCGAGAATTCGATGCCGGCCAGGATATCAAATCCACCCTGCGCGTGCGTTTTGATGATCTCCCACTCCAGTTCCGAGAGTCTGCCGGGTTTGCTCAATATGTCGGCCGGTATATACATCTTGCCTATATCGTGCACCGTGGATGCCATGATGAGGTGTTCCACCGCCGCATCGTCCATGCCCATCTCAAGTGCTATTGCGCCGGCCAGGTCCGCCACCTTTATTTGGTGGCCGGCGGTATACGGATCGCGCAGGTCCACTATGCGGGCCATGGCCTTGATGGAGTCATGCAGCGTCTTGCGCAAAGCCCTGTAGCTGGCTGCAAGCTCATTTTCGGCCTTATGGCGCCTGGTTATGTCGCGGCCGTAGCCCAGTACCGCGAAAGAGTTGCCTGATTCGTCGTACAAGGGGATTTTTGTCGTGTCGTAAACGTGTAGGGAGCCGTCACCCCATGTAACGAAATTATCGAGATTGTGAAGCACCTTGCCGCTGAGCGCTTCATCATCATCGACATGGAAACCTGTAATTCCCCTGGTAGGATTGCCGCAGCATAGCTCCTCGGAAAAGAAATCGGTATCGGGCCTCCCGATCATATCCTGGGGTTGTACGTTCTGCGATTCAGCGAAAGTCTTGTTGACCAGCAGGAACCTGTGCTGAGGGTCCTTGGCATATATCCAGTCCGGCGTCGAGTCTATCACGTTCTGTAATAGCATTTTGGATTTTAGTATGGCGTCCTCCGACTGCTTGCGGCCGACGGCGTAGCGCATGGCTCTTAAAAGAATATGTCCGTCGATCTGACCTTTGACCAGGTAATCCTGGGCGCCCATTTTAAGAGCCTCCAGCGTAATCTTCTCGTCTTTGGGGTCGGTCATCACGACAATAGGAGTATGTGTGTGTTCGTTTTTCAGCGCCAACAACGCATCTGTGCCCTGACAGTCGGGGAGATTTAGGTCGAGCAGCACGACATTGATATTGTTATGTCTGAGCAGTTCCAGGCCCTCGGCCAGGTTAACGGCGTATTTATCCTGACAGTCAATGCCGGGGGCCTCTTTTAAAAGCTTTCTGATTAAACGTGCATCAGCCGGATTATCTTCAACAATGAGGATGGTGATGGGTTTTTCTTTCTCGTCGGGTGTAGTCATTTATTCTCCTCTGGCTGACGACAGGATCAGCACTATATCGGTAATGATTGCTGACTGTGTGCCGGGACCGGTCTATCACTGTGCAGGCGTTTATCATAGATGTTTGCGGGATGTCCCATCACCGGGACGCCTTGCCGTGCCGGATTTTCTTGCATCAGCAGGATGCTGAAGGTATTTTCTTATTCTAATATATCATATATGTTTGGATTAGTCAGCCAGTCTGTATAAATTTTTATAGGCGGCTGAGAAATCCGGATCTTCACGCTCGAACTGCTTGCGAAGATAACGCATCCTCTCTGAGAAATGCTCTCCATCCTGTTCACGCACCAGTTTAAGCCAGAGGTCCGTCTTCTCCCGGAAAAGCTGCTCTATGTCGGCCATATCCGGCAGGCTCATCTGTAGTGAGGAATAGAAATCGGGATCCTCGGAAAGGACGGCCTCTGCCAGTGTCAGCAGCAGGCGGAAGCTGGTGCCGCTGACTTCGCCTGCCTGCTTCAGGCTTTTCAGGCTTAGCAGTGTATCCGCCGATACGAGGGCGATGAAATGGGGCAGGCCCAGCACCATGCCCATCAGTTCGTCGTGCCGGGTGGGGCTCATAACTGCTATTCTGGCGCCCCTGCTTTCGAGCTGCCGGCGCAGCTGCGCTGCCAGAGATTCTTCCTCATCTCCGACAGGTGTAAATACGAAGCGTTGCCCCTGCAACGATGCGGCGCCCGGGCCGAACATGGGGTGTGTGCCCAGTATGCGGCATCCGCTTAAATACTTATGCATTATCTCAACCGGGCGTTGTTTGACGGAGGCGATATCGAATACGTATTGCCCGGGCCTTGTGTGCGGCGCCAGCTGGCGCACCACGGCCTCGAAGCTGCCGATAGGAACAGAAATTACTATAGCCTCGGCCTGTTTCACGGCCTGCTCCAGGGGCGCAGCCCGGCAGCCCAGTTCCCGGGCCGCCTCCTCGAGCTTCTGCAGGCTGCGGCCTGCTATCGTGACCTGCAGGCCCTCTCCCTTCAGAAAGCGCGCAAGCCACCTGCCCATCTTCCCGTATCCGCCTATGACGCAGATCTTCGTAACTTTAGCGCTCATGTCTGTCTGGCCTTTGGATAGGATCCCAGCACCTTGAGGAAGAGGGAGATATCCTCCAATTGTATCAGCGTCTGCTGCACTGCGCCATCGCTGCGGTGGCCCTCGAAATCCAGGTAGAAATTATATTCCCAGGGTTTCTGGCGGGTGGGACGCGACTCTATTTTGGTCAGGTTGATCCGCCTTTTGGCGAACTCCCCCAGCGCCTGGTACAGCGTGCCCGGTTTGTGCTTGAGCAAAAAGACGATGGAGGTCTTGTCGTGGCCTGAAGGCGGCGCATCTGAGCGGCCGAGAACGAAGAACCGGGTGGTATTGCGGGGATTATCTTCGATCTCGCGGTCCAGTATTTTCATATCGTAAATCTGTGCGGAACGGGCGCCGGCGATGGCCGCCCCGTCCATGATCTTCTTCTCTTTTATCATTTTCACGCTGCCCGCCGTATCGTAGGCCGGTATGATCTCGCAGCCCAGGTACCGCAGGTAGGCCTGGCATTGCGCCAGGGCCTGCGGGTGGGAGTAGATCCTTTTAATGGACGATGGAGAAACGCCGCGGTTGGAGATCAGGCAGTGCGAGACCCTGATCAGCGTCTCCCCGCAGACCATCACGTCCGCGTCCAGCAGCAGGTCGTAGGAGCGGCTGATGCTGCCTTCCTGAGAGTTCTCAACCGGCACTATCCCGCAGGGCACGCCGCCTTCCTGCACCAGCTTGAATACCTCGTCCAGCGTCTCGCAGGGGCGCGTCAGCACGGAATTGCCGAAGAAGTCGAAGGCCGCCTCCTGGCTGTAGGCGCCGTCCTGTCCCTGGAAGGCGACCTCTGTTCCCTGTACGCTCCTCGATGCAGCGATAATCTGGCGGTAGAGCCGTTCTACATCTTCCGGATTGACGCCCTCTTTTTTTGCCAGCCGTCTGACGTGCTCCAATACCGCCTTTTCGCGGGCGGCATCCTGGATCAGTCCGCGTCCTTTTCTCTTGAAATCTCCTATCTTGCGGGCTGCCATCAACCGCCGGGACAACAGCTTAACTATACTTGAATCGATGCTGTCGATGTCTTTTCTCAAATCATCCAGGCTCATGAGATTATTCTCCCTATATGGCCGGCCCGCAAGGCGAAGTCGCACAGAACCAGCGACATCATGGCTTCAACCACGGGCACCGCCCTCGGCACGATGCAACTATCGTGCCGGCCTTTGACGGATAGATCGACCGTCCGGCCTGTTTTCAGACTGACGGTCTTCTGGCTTTTACCGATAGACGCAGTGGGTTTGAAGACTATTCTGGCGATAATGGGCATACCGTTGCTCAATCCGCCCGATACCCCGCCTGCATGGTTGGTAAGAGTGACTATTTTCTTGTTTTTTACGCTGAAGAGGTCGTTGTGTTGCGATCCCTTCATTGATGCCGCGCTGAAACCGGCGCCGAATTCGACGCCCCTGGCGGCGGGTATGGCGAAGAAAGCCCTGGAAAGTTCGCCCTCCAGTGTGTCGAAGACCGGCTCCCCCAGCCCGCCGGGCACGTTGAGCGCCAGCGCCTCCACCGTGCCGCCGATGCTGTCGGCCTCCTTCTGAACGGCCTTAATCACGGCCATCATTTTTTTTGCCGCCACAGGGTCAACGCATCTCACCGGGGTCTTATCTATGATGCGTCTTGTGATATGCGAGAGGTGCGGGTCGGCCTTGATATCACCGATCTGCACGGTGTGGGCGATTATCTCGATACCGTGTAGCGCAAGCAGCTTCCTGGCTATCGCGCCCGCCATGACGAATCCGGCTGTGATACGGCCGGAGAACCTGCCGCCGCCGCGGAAATCGTTGTATTTGCCGTATTTGAGAAAGGCCGTATAATCGGCATGGCCCGGCCTGGGTGTGGAGATGATATCTTTATAGGCACTGGAGTCGGCGTCTTTATTCCAGGCCAGCAGGCAGATGGGCGCACCCGTCGACCTGCCGTTAAATATGCCCGAGAGGGCTTCCACCCTGTCCTCTTCTCTGCGCCCCGTGCCGCCGGCGCTGCTCTGCGGTTTGCGGCGATCTACCTCGGCCTGTATCTCATCCAGCCCGATGGGCAGGCCTGCCGGGCAGCCGTCAATCACCACGCCCACGCACCTGCCGTGGCTTTCCCCGAAGCTGGTTACAACAAACTGCATTCCGATGCTATTGCTCATTTAAAACCACCTCCCCTCCCAGGCTCTTCAAGCCGGCCCAGAAGTCTGGATATGTCTTGTTCACGCACTCGGCGCCCTCTATGACCGTATTGCCGGCCAGCACGCCCAGTATGCTGAAGGCCATGGCTATCCTGTGGTCGCCTTTCGCATCGATCGTGCAGCCGGCAGGCCCGGCGCCGGTGATACTCAAGGTATCCCTCTCCTCCCTGACAGGTATGCCCATCCGCTGTAACCCCTCCTTTACCGCAGCCACCCTGTCGGACTCCTTCAGCCGGGCGCGGCTGATGCCGCTCAGGATGCTCTCTCCCTGCGCTGCGGCAGCCAGCACCGCCATGGTCGGCAGCAGATCGATGCAGTCGGACAGGTCGGCCTTCACGGCTTTCAGTTTCGCCTTCCTGGCCCTCACACCGTCGCCACGTGCCTGCAAATCGGCGCCTATGCGCTTGAGCAGGGTCAGTATCTCCCTGTCGGCCTGCAAGCTCGACCTGTTCAGGTTCGACACCTGTACGTCGCCCGCCACGGCGCCCAGCGCCAGCAGGTAGGAGGCCGACGACCAGTCCCCTTCCACGCAGTAGCGTGCGGGCCTGTAGGCCTGCGGCTTGATCTCGAATCTAAGATCATCAGGGCTGCGCTGCACCCGGACACCGTACTTCTTCATGCAATCGATCGTCATATCGATATAAGGCCTGGATTCCACCGGCGGGGCCAGCTCTATGCTCATCCCCTCATCGGCCCTGGGCGCGATGAAAAGCAGTGCTGAGACAAGCTGCGAGCTGATGTCCCCCGGCAGCCCGGCCGTGCCGCCCTTTAAGCGGCCTCCCCGGATGGTAACCGCCGCGCTGCCCTCAGTGGTGCAGTCCACGCCCAGCAGCTTGAGTGCCTCCACCAGCGGAGCGATGGGCCTTCTCGATAGAGACAAACCCGCCGTCAGCCGGCAGGTGCCCGGTACAAGAGAGCAGATGGCTGTCATAAAGCGCAGCGTGCCGGCCGAATCGCGGCAGAACAGCTCCGAATCAGGCTGGCGGAGGCTATTGCCTTTGACCAGCCAGGAGCCTTCCTTTTCATTGATAAGTACCCCGATTTTACGCAGCACGTCACGACCGGCGTCGGTGTCGTCGGCATAAAGCGGACGTTCGATCTCGCTCCACCCGTCCGAAAGCGCGGCGCACATCAGGCCGCGCAGTGTGTAGCTCTTGGAGGATGGAGCCGGTATCCCGCCGCTAAGCCTGCTCCGGGAGATTGTGACAATCATAAGTTCTTAGCTCCGAAATTATTTTTTCTACCACGCGCTCGATATCGAGCGCCGATGTATCTATCGTCAGATCGGCCGCCGCCTCGTACAAAGGCAACCTGCGTTTGAGCAGCCCGCCCATGGCCGAAGCGGGATCGACGACCTGCAGCAGGGGACGCTGTTCAGGGTTGTTTAATACGCGCCGCAGCAGGACGGAGGGCTCGGCCGGCAGATATACTATAATCGCATTGCGCCTGAGCGCCTCGACGTTGGATTGCTCGAGAACCACCCCGCCTCCGCAGGCTATCACCGTGTTTTCCCTGCCGGCGGCGTCGTTGACCGCCTGTGACTCGATACGCCGGAAGGCGGCTTCGCCGTCATATGAAAAAATCTGGGAGATCGACCTCCCTGCTTTTTGCTGGATGATGGTATCGAGATCGATAAAATCCATTGCGGCGGCCTTCGCCAGCGCCCGGCCGACCGCGGATTTGCCTGCCCCCATAAAGCCGATTAAAGCGATATTACTTTTCATAGCGTTTCACCGCTTCGGCAGCCGCCCGGCGCATCAAATCGACCGGCGCTCTGCAGCCGGTCCATATTTCCAAGGACAGCGCCCCCTGCCATCCCAGCATATCCAGCCCTCCTATAATCCTGGCCCCCGCTTTCTCCGCGTCGCTGAGCAGCCTGGTTACGACCGGATTATATACGATATCCGCCACGATATGCCTGCGCTCCAGCAGTTTGCCGTTGACCGGGCTCTCGCCGGCCTGCGGGGCCATTCCCAGGCTGGTGGCGTTCACCACCAGGTCGGCCTTTGCCAGCGCTGAGGCCAGGTTGTCCGGATTCAACTCCAGCGCCGCGAATGTACGGCCCGTATATTTCGCCATGTCTGCCGCGCAGTCCAGCGCTTTTTGTACGGTCCGGTTGAGGATGGTAACATTGCTGCCGAGAGAGGCCAGCGCGAAGCAGACGGCCCTGGAGGCGCCACCCGCGCCGATAACGACTGCATGCATTCTGCCCGCCTCTATGCCCTGCTCCTTCAGCAGGCGCAGGAAACCCTCGGCGTCGGTATTGAAACCCAATAGTCTCCCGTCTTTGTTGTGGACCACATTAACTGCGCCGATGCGCTGCGCCAGCGCATCGACCTCGTCCAGCAGGGGTATAATCGACACCTTATGAGGTATCGTAACGTTCATGCCTGCGATATGCAGCGCCCGGATGCCTTCGACGGCGCCCGCCAGATTCTCTTTGCTCACCCTGAAGGGTAAATAAACATAGTTGAGCCCCAGCTTGCGAAAGGCGGCGTTGTGCATGGCGGGGGAGACGCTGTGTTCCAGCGGATCACCCATCACGCCGCATACCATTGTGCTGCCGTTCAATTCAAAATCCGCCATCACGCCATCGTCCCATAAATCCTGCGCAGGAGCTCCACGCTCAGCTGCCCTGGGGCGGAGCCTCCGGTCTTATCAATCGAGGCATAGGTCAGATAGCCGCCCGCCAGAGGCGAGAGGACGCGGCTGAGCGCACCTGCCGGACCCATGGCGAAGGAGATCACATCGATCCCCGGGAAGCGGCCCGGTAGTTCGAGCACCGACGGGTTGTCATCGATATCTCTGGCCATGGTCACGACTTTGCAGATAGCGGCGCCCGCGGCGAGTTGCTGTTTTACGATGATAGATAGTCGCTCCAGCGGGGGAGTCTCATCCCAGTTGTGATAGGATATCAGGCATCTGGCGTTGCCCTTTATGCGTTTCACCGTCTCATTAAGCGCCGGAGAGTCAAGCTCGATGTCCACGATGGCGGCGCCCAGTTCGACCGCCCGCATCAGTTCGTTAACGAGTTGCTCCTCGCTGCCGGCGAATTTTCCGCGGTGCGAGATGTCCCGCATGGTAGCTATCCAGGGCTTATGCAGGTGCGGTACCAGTTTGTGCCAGCCGTCGCCAACCAGGTCCATGCGCAGCTCAAACAGGTCCGACAGGGATTCATTTCTCTTGATGGCGTCCGTGTCGCTGTCGGTGATCACCGCGCAGATTCTGGGCTTATCCATTGTCATTCTCCAGCACTTCTACGGCCAGGGCGAAGCTGACATCGCTCGAAATGAAGACGCGTCCTATCCTTTGCGGCAGGATGAACCTTGTCTTGCCGTCGACCACCTTTTTATCACGATTAATAGCCTGCAGGACCCTGGACATATCCAGACGGGGCATGTGCACAGGCAGTCCCGCCTGCAGCAACAGGTCCTTCAGCCTGGTCAGGTCACGAAACGGGAATATACCCAGCCGGTTTGAGATGGCTGAGGCTTTGACCATGCCTATAGCCACGGCCTGGCCGTGCCCTATCCTGAAATCGGATGCGGCCTCTACGGCATGGCCTATGGTGTGTCCGAAGTTCAGTATATTGCGCAGCCCGGTGTCGCGCTCATCTTTTTCCACTATGCGCGCCTTGATATACACGCAACGCTGGACCACTTCTTCCAGCAGGTCGTCTTCAAGGGCGCGGATGCCGGCCATTTTTTTCTCGAGCAGGCTGAAAAAGGGCCGGTCGCGGATCATCCCGTACTTGATCACCTCGGCCAGTCCGTTGCTGACTTCTTTCGGCGGCAGACTATTTAGAGTGAAGGTGTCGGCGATGACCAGTTCGGGATGGTGAAACACGCCGATATTGTTTTTAAGCGGGCCGTGGTCCACCGCCGTTTTACCCCCCAGACTGCTGTCCACCTGGGCCAGCAGCGTGGTCGGCAGGGCCACCAGGGGCAGGCCCCTCATGTAGGTGGCTGCCACGAATCCCGCCAGGTCGCCTATTACGCCGCCTCCCAGCGCCAGCACGGGAGTGGACCGTTCCGCCCGGGCGTTTTGCATTCCGCCGTAGAGCCTGGCCGCGGTGTCGAGTGATTTATGCTGCTCACCCTCGGCCACCAGCAGCGTCACGGTTTTAAAGCCCTCTTTCTCCAGTGCCTGCCTGACCATGACGCCGTACAACCGGTCGACATCCGGATTGCTGATTATAACAGCCTTCTCGCCTGCAAACCGTTCCCTGGCCCATCTGCCCGCATTGTAAAGCAGGCCGCCGCCGATGCGCACATCGTAGCTTACCCTGCCGGGCTTGATCCTTACTGTCCTCAACCTTCGATACCGCCTGTCAGCTTCCGGATTTGGCTGATACCATGCCGTGGATCTCACGGCAGGACTTTATTATATCCTGTAATTCGGCGGGTGTAATGGTCTGGCGGCCGTCGACGATGGCCTCCTGAGGATTATAGTGCACCTCGATCATCAGTCCGTCGGCGCCGGCGGCTACGGCCGCGCAGCTCATACTGAATATGAGGTCACGACGGCCCGTGCTGTGGCTGGGATCGATGATTACGGGCAGGTAAGTCTCCTTTTTAATGACCGGCACTGCGGCAAGGTCCAGAGTGTAACGCGTATACTCCTTGCCCTTGCCTACCGGCACGATGCCTCGCTCGCAAAGGATGATGTCCTTGTTGCCCTCGGCGGCGATGTAATCGGCGAAGGAGAGGAACTCCTCAATGCCGGCGCCGAAATGCCGCTTGAGCAGTATGGGCCTGTTCTTCTTGCCGACCTTGGCCAGCAGGTCCTGGTTGTACATGTTGCGCGATCCGATCTGAAGTATATCGACATATTCAGCCGCCAGGTCTACATGGTCCTCGCCCCTGACCTCGGTGACGACGGGCAGACCGAACTCCCTGCCTGCATCGCGCATCCATTTGAGCGCCTGCTCGGCGCTCTTGGTGTCGCTGCCGCCCACTCCCTGGAAGGAGTGGACCGAGCTCCTGGGCTTGAATATCCCGCCCCTCAGGATGTGTGCGCCGGCTTTTTTGATGCTCTCTGCGATCATGAAGAGCTGTTTTTTGTTCTCCACCGCGCAGGGCCCGGCCATGATGATAGGTTCACCGTTGCCGATATGGATGTTGCCTATATCGATGGTGCGGCGCAGCCCGCCGCTGCCGTCGGCTGCGCGCCCGTACTCCCTGCTGATCAGCTTGTATGGGGTTTCGATTTTGACCACCTCCTTGACGCCGGGCAGTATGGCGAAGTTATCGAAGGGCACCTTGCGCTCATCGCCCACCAGGCCGATAACCGTCCTGAAATCCCCCCGCGAGACATCCGCCTTGAGCCCGTGAACCTTGATCTGCCTGATCACGTTCTTGATCTCCTCTTCCGTGGCGTCGCGTTTCATTATCATCATTGTATGTGTACCTCCCTGAAATTTTGTGTAAAAAAAGAAGGGCCTCCGCCTGGAGGGCCCTTCTTGCTATTCTTACTTACAGTTATTTAAAATTCAGGTATGTTGCATCGTCCCCCAGGCAGTCGGCCGGGCGTAAAATAATAATAGGCGTAAAACCAGCGGGACGCTATGCAGTTAACCATGGATTAAACATTAACATAGAATCACAGGTATGTCAAAATGCCCGGCGTGACTCGCAACTGCTATAATTATGCGTTGAGCCGGACGACATATCGAAAGGAAGCTGCAAATGAATTCTGACAGGAGAGATCCCTGGTATAACCTGTCTGCTGATGAAGCGCTGGCCAGGTTGGATTCCAGCAGCGGCGGACTGAGCCATGAAGAGGTTGCCTCCAGGCTGGAGAAGTACGGGTACAATGAGCTGGAAGGTGATGACAGCGTATCGCCGTGGCGGCTGCTGCTGGAGCAATTCAAGAACGTTCTGATCATAATACTGCTGGTCGCAGTTGCGCTCTCCGCCTTCCTGGGCGAGGTCACCGACGCCATCGTTATTTTCATTATTATTTTATTCGCTGCCGGCCTGGGCTTTTTCCAGGAATACCGGGCGGGACGCGCCATCCAGGCGCTCAAGCGTATGGCGGCGCCGCTGGCCTCGGTGTTGCGGAGTGGAGTGGAGACCGATGTGCCCGCCAGGGAGCTGGTGCCGGGCGATGTTATCCTGCTGACCATGGGCGATATGGTGCCCGCCGACGCCCGCATTATCGAGGAGGTCAACCTGAGGACCAACGAGGCGCCGTTGACCGGGGAATCCAATGCGATTGAGAAGAATAGCGGACGGATCGAGGGCGATGCCGGCCTGGGCGACAGGGTAAATATGGTATTTTCCGGAACAGTGGCTGTCTACGGCAGGGGCAAAGCCGTGGTGGTTGAAACCGGCAGCGGGACCGAGTTCGGCCAGATTGCCCGCATGCTGAAGGAGGTCAGAGAGGAGAGGACGCCCCTGCAGGTCAACCTGGACAGCATAGGTAAATATATAGCCATAGGCGCATTGATACTGTGCGCCGTGCTGGCCGGCATGGGCATCTGGCGCGGGCATCCGCCGCTGGAGATGCTGATCTGGGGCGTAAGCCTGGCTGTGGCTGCGGTCCCCGAGGCGCTGCCCGCCGTGGTGACTATATCACTGGCGCTGGGCGTCAGGCGCATGGTCAAACGCCACGCGCTGGTGCGCCGGCTGTCCGCGGTAGAGACGCTGGGATGTACCACCGTGATCTGCTCCGATAAGACCGGCACGCTGACCGAGGACCAGATGACGATGAAAAAGATCTATCTGGACGGTCAATTTATCGAGGTTACCGGCACAGGCTATGAGCCCACGGGCGAATTTTACAGGGACGGCAGCAAGCTGGACCCGGCCGATCCCGTGCTGCAGAAGTATTTAAAGGCGGCCAACCTGTGCGCCAACGCCAAGCTTTACCAGGAGGACGATCGCTGGAGGATCAAGGGAGATCCCACGGAGGGCGCCTTCCTGGTGGCGGCGGCCAAGGCAGGTCTGATTGAATACCAGGCCGGCAACGATAATCCGCTGGTCGGCGAGATACCATTCACGTCGGAGACCAAGAGGATGGTGGTCGCCTACAGGGAGCCCGATGGAGTCGTGGCCTATTCCAACGGCGCAGCCGAGGTTATCCTTAATGCCTGCGAATATATCTATCGTGATGGACGGGAGGTCAGGTTGAATGAGGATGAGAAGGCCCGGATTCACGGCAAGATACATCAAATGGCGGCCGAGGCGCTCAGGGTGCTGGGCACCGCTTACAAGAGGCTGCCCGGTGGGTTCAATACTGAGGAATTCACGGTCCGCGGAATGGTGCTGCTCGGCCTGGGTGGAATGATCGATCCGCCGCGTTCGGAGGCCAAGGGGTCCATCGCAGTGTGCGACCAGGCCGGGATAAGGACCATCATGATAACGGGCGATCATAAGCTGACGGCGGTTACCATCGCCGGCGAGCTGGGCATAATGAAGGGCGGAATGGCGCTGACGGGCGAAGAGATAAACGGGATGTCCGAGGAAGAATTCAACCGCACGGCGGAGGAGGTCGATGTCTATGCCAGGGTCTCGCCGGAGCATAAACTGCGCGTGGTCGAGGCGCTGGCCCGCAAGGGACATGTGGTGGCCATGACAGGCGACGGCGTCAACGATGCGCCGGCGCTCAAGAAAGCGGATATCGGCATAGCCATGGGAATCAAAGGCACGGACGTTACCCGTGAAGCCGCCGATATGATTCTGACCGACGATAATTTCGCCTCAATTGTGGCGGCGGTGGAGGAAGGGCGGGCCATCTATGACAACATCAAGAAATATCTGGTATTCCTGCTTTCCTGCAATCTCGGTGAGATACTGCTCATGGCCTCCGCCATATTGCTGGGTCCTTTGCTGGGCATACCCGGAGGAGCGCTGCCACTGATCGCCGTGCAGATTCTCTACGTCAACCTGGCAACCGACGGCCTGCCGGCGCTGGCACTGGCCGTTGACCCCTACTCCAAAGACGTCATGTTCAGGAAGCCGCGACCGCGCAACCAGACCGTTTTCACGCGCAATACGGTGAGCTACATGGTTGTTATGGGAGTCTGGACATGCCTGGCTTCCATCTTCGTTTTCATATGGGCGTTGAACCGGGGCGAGAGCCTGCTGGAGGCGCAGAGCCTGTGTTTTGTCACCCTTATCATCATCCAGTTCCTCAATGCATTCAATTGCCGTTCGCTGGAGCGGTCGCTCTTCAACCTGGGCGTTGAACAGAACAGGTGGCTGCTGGCCGCCGTAGGCTGGGAGCTGACGCTGCTCTTACTTGTAGTCTACGTTCCCTTGCTGCAGGGCGCTTTCAACACTTATTCGCTGACTGTGGAGGATTGGGTGGTGGCGATATCCAGCGCCCTGACCATAGTCGTGGTCGCCGAGATATACAAGCTGATTTCCGTCAGGCTCAACAGGTAGCCGGTACATAAGCCGGGCTGCTGTAGGGGCGGACCTTCAGGTCCGCCCGTTTGGAAAGAAGCAACAGTCGGTAACTATCGTCTATTAGAAAAGTGCCTGCCCCATAGTAAATTGCAGCAGGAAATAGATCAGGGCGGCGATGATGGCTGCGCCGGGTATGGTCAGCAGCCAGGCCCAGACGATGCGAAGTGTCACGCCCCAGTGGACAGCTGTCCAGCGGTTGGCAGAGCCCACGCCTGAGACGGCTCCCGTAATCACATGAGTGGTGCTGACCGGTACGCCCAGGTAAGTGGCCAGGAAAATGGAGAAGGCGCTGGCGGTCTCGGCGCAGAAGCCGTCTATCGGCCTCAGCCGTGTAATCTTTTGCCCCATGGTCTTGACTATGCGCCAGCCTCCCGTCAATGTGCCCAGCGCAATTGCGGCATAAGATAGCAGGACCACCCAGATCGGGACATGGAACTCTGTGAGCAATCCCCCTGCCAGAAGCAGGCTGGTGATGACGCCCATGGTCTTCTGCGCGTCGTTGCCGCCGTGCCCCAGGCTGTAGAGCGCGGCTGATACCAGTTGAGCAATGCGCGACCACCTGTTGACCACGCCCGGACGCTGCCTGCACAGCATCCAGGAGGCCAATACTTTCAATACATATCCCAAAACGAGCCCGATGGCCGGGGCCAGGATGATGAATATCAATGTCATGTACCAGCCCGAGGGTATGATCACACCGAAACCGCTTTTTACGACGGCGGCGCCGGCGTAGCCGCCGATCAGGGCGTGTGAGGAGCTGCTGGGCAGACCGAAGTACCAGGTGATCATATTCCAGCTTATCGCGCCCAGCAGACCTGCCAGTATGACCGTCTCGTTGATGGAGCTGACGTCGATCATGCCCTTGCCGATGGTCTCGGCCACCAGCGTGCCGAAGATCAGGAACGCTGCGAAGTTGAAGAAGGCGGCCCAGATCACGGCCAGCCTGGGGGAGAGGACGCGGGTGGAGACAACTGTGGCGATGGAGTTGGCGGCATCGTGCATGCCGTTGGTGAAATCAAAAGCCAGGGCGACAAGTATGATGAAGCCGACGAAGATTAAGTTTAAATCAAGCATGAAGCAGAAGGCGTTAATAATAATTCAGGCGACTAATTATATTATGTTTTGAGCTTAATTGTTATCCGGGGTCGTCGGGACTGGTGGGGATGGAAGATCGACGGCTGCCGTCAATACGGGTTTTGCCGGCGGCGCAGTATCATTAAAACTCCAATGAATAGCGCAGCCAGCAGGCAGAGGGAGCTAAGTACCAGTACGATATTGTTGCCCAGGTTGTCGCTCACGCTGAAGCTGCCCGCGCTCATACCGTTGACGTACACCGAATAAGTACCCGGCATTTCGCGGCTGACTGCGAACTCGACCCTGGTGGATTTTCCACTGTTAACTGAGACGCCGTAGCTCTGGTCCTGCTCTCCGTTGACATAAATCGTAACATCGGTAGAGCCGTTCACCCTGCCTTTATTGGTTACCAGCGCTGAGACTGTCACGGGAATTCCCGGCTCGGTACTTGATGAAGATAGAGACGCCGATTGTACAACAATGTTGGATAAATTAATGGTGTTCGATTCCCACGTCCAGGTATATGTGTTTGATACCGTGGATGAATGCGAGGTAATCTGCTGCTGTAAGGGCGGAGCAACATCTTCAGTTGGTGGTGGTGGTGGAGTTGGTGATGGCGATAGTTGAATATGTGTCCTCGCAGTATCAAATGCGGGCCCGTGCATATTACCTGCCGGGTACTGCCAGACAGCAAGGCCGGTGGAAATGATATCCGAGCCGGCGGGAGCGCCGCAGCAGGAGATGGTCACCGTTACCTGCCGCGTACTTGCGGCTGCAAGGGGGCCCAAATTCCAGGTGACCACGCCGCCTGCATAGGTCCCACCGTCGCTGGAGACGACATAAGTGCAGCTGGAGGGAAGTATATACTGAGCGATTACGTTGCCGGCGTCTACGGTTGAGCTATTATTGGTAATGGATAGTGTGAAGACCAGGTTGGTGCCGCACTGCCCAGTGGGCGGCCCGCTCACGGCCATTGAGAGAACAGGGAAAAGATATGCGGTGGTGGTGAAGCTTCCGCCGGCAGGTCCGTATTCATTTGTGAGGCTGTCTTTCCAGGTGGCAGCGGCCGTATCGACCAGCACGGTCTGCTCCGCGATAAGAGGATCGACCTGTAAAGTAACCGTTACCGAGCGCGATCCGGACGGGGCGATGGTTCCCAGGTTCCAGGTGACTATGCCGGCGGCATAGGCACCGCCATCGCTGCTGCTCACATAGATCATACCGGTCGGAACGTAATCCTTGAGCTCGGTATCGAGGGCACTTCCTCCTGATGAATTGGTTAAAGTAATGGTGTAGGTGCATTGATCGCCCGGGCTGGCTGTGGCCGTGCCGGATTTGGCAACTGTCAGATGAGGAGTGGTGTAGATGGTGGTGGTCAGGGAGGCGCCGGCTGGTCCGAAGCTATCGGCGCCATACGACCAGGTAACCATGGCGCTGTTGGAAAGCGGTGTATCGTTGGCCACAGCGGCGTCCACCTGCACGGTCAGGGAAACCGAGGCGGTGCCGCCTGAGGCGAGCGTGCCCAGGTTCCAGACAACATTACCGCTGCCGTAGATGCCCGGCGGGTTGGAGCTAACATAGGCATACTTGTCAGGGAGGGCATCCACCAGGGTGACATTCTGGGCGCTGAGGCCGCCGGAGTTGGTCACATCGATAGTGAAGGTGAGTATGCCGCCGGGGCTTCCTGTTTCAGGGCCGGACTTGCTGATGGAGAGGGTGGGGTGGGTATAGCAGATAACCTCTTTGGTGGCGCTGGCCGGCCCGTAGCCTGTGCCGGAGCCGTCCTGCCAGGTTACCGCGAAGTCGTTGATGCGGCGGGAGCCGTTGGCCACAGCGGCGTCCACCTGGACGGTGATCCAGCCCGGCAGGGAAACGCCGCTGGGGATGCTTCCCAGGTTCCAGGTGACCGTGTGTGCGACGGGGTCGTAGACCGCTGAATGGCTGGAGCTGACGAATGTCAGTCCCGTCGGCAGGTAATCTACCAGGACCGCGTTTTCGGCGGACATGCCTCCTTCGTTGGTGATCGTGCCGGTGAAAGTGATATAGGAACCAACGGTGGCCTCGTCGGGTCCCTCCTTGGTGATGGTCAACTGAGGAGTAGTGTAGATGGTGGTGGTCAGGGCGCTGTTGGCGGGGCCGTAGCTGTTGCCGGAGCCGTCCTGCCAGGTAACCATGGCGCCGTTGGACAGGGGCGTACCGTTGGCCACTGCGGCGCCCACCTCCACGGTCAGGGAGATCGAGTCGTTGCCTCCCGCGTTGAGTGAGCCGAGGTTCCAGACGACGTTGCCGCCCACGAGTGCGCCGGGGGGATTGGAGCTGACATAGGTGTACTTATCCGAGAGGAGGTCCATCAGGGTGACGTTCTGTGCGCTCAAGCCGCCGGAGTTGGTCACATCGATGGTGAAGGTGAGCCGGCCGCCCGGTGTGCCCGTCGCGGGGCCGGACTTGCTGATGGAGAGCGTGGGGCCAGTATAGCAGACGACCTCCTTGGTGGCGCTGGCGGGGCCGTAGCTGTTGCCGGAGCCGTCCTGCCAGGTTACCGCGAAGTCGTTGATGCGGCGGGAGCCGTTGGGGACGGCGCCGTCCACCTGGACGGTCAGCGAGCCCGGCAGGGAAACGCCGCTGGGAATGCTTCCCAGGTTCCAGGTGACGGTATGTGCGACGGGGTCATAGACCGCTGAATGGCTGGAGCTGACGAATGTCAGTCCCGTAGGCAGGTAATCGACCAGCACCACGTTCTGGGCGGTGGTGCCGCCGATGTTGGTTATTGAGCCGTTGAATGTAATATAGGAGCCAACAGTGGCCTCGTCGGGACCTTCCTTGGTGACGGTTAACTGGGGTGTGGTGTAGATGGTGGTGGTCAGGGAAGTCCCGGCCGGTCCGAAGCTATCGGCGCCATACGACCAGGTAACCATGGCGCCGTTGGACAGTGGTGTATTGTTAGCTACGGCGGCGTCCACCTGCACGGTAACCGATACGGCGGCGGCGCCGCCTGCGTTGATTGTGCCCAGGTCCCAGATAACATTGCCGCCGATAAGGGTGGCAGGCGGGTTGGAGCTGACGTAGGTGTACTTATCTGAAAGAGCATCCATCAGAGTGACGTTCTGTGCGGGCAGGCCGCCGAAGTTGGTCACGTCGATGGTGAAGGTTAATCGGCCGCCCGGGCTTCCGACGGCAGGGCCAGACTTGCTGATAGAGAGCGTGGGGTGGGTATAGCAGATAACCTCTTTGGTGGCGCTGGCCGGCCCGTAGCCTGTGCCGGAGCCGTCCTGCCAGGTTACCGATAAGTCGTTGATGCGGTGCGAGCCGTTGGGGACGGCGCCATCCACCTGGACGGTGATCCAGCCATTTGTAGAAGCGCCGCCGTCGATGCTTCCCAGGTTCCAGGTAACGGTGCGAGCGACGGGGTCATAGACCGCTGAATGGCTGGAGCTGACGAATGTCAGTCCTGCCGGCAGGTAATCGACCAGCACCACGTTCTGGGCGGTTGTGCCGCCGATGTTGGTTATTGAGCCGTTGAATGTAATATAGGAGCCAACAGCGGCCTCGTTGGGACCCTCCTTGGTTATGGTCAACTGGGGTGCAGTGTAGATGTTGGTGGTCAGGGAGGAACTGGCGGGTCCGTAGCTATTGCCTGTGCTGTTCTCCCATGTAACCATGGCCGAGTTGCCCAGCGGGGTGCCATTAGCTACGGCGGCGTCCACCTGCACGGTAACCGATACGGCGGCGGCGCCGCCTGCGTTGATTGTGCCCAGGTCCCAGATAACATTGCCGCCGATAAGGGTGGCAGGCGGGTTGGAGCTGACGTAGGTGTACTTATCCGAGAGGACGTCCACCAGGGAGACGTTCTGGGCGGGCAGGTCGCCGGAGTTGGTCACATCGATGGTGAAGGTAAGCCAGCCGCCCGGTGTGCCCGTCGCCGGCCCCATCTTGTTAATTGATAACACCGGGCGTGTATAGACGGTGAATTCCTTGTCGGCAGTGGAAGGTCCGTAACTTGCTCCTCCTGCGTCCTTCCAGGTTGTTGAAAAGGTGTTTACCAGGTGACTTCCCTGATAAACGGACTCGTCTATCAGCACGGTGATCCAGCCCGAGAGGGAAATGCCGCTGGGGATATTGCCCAGATTCCACGTGACCGTGCGTGCGATGGGATCATAAACCGCTGAATAACTGGAGCTTACAAATGTCAGTCCTTCCGGCAGCTGGTCGACCAGCACGGCGTCTATGGCGTCCGTGCCGCCGGCATTGGTTATCGAGCCGGAAAAAGTGATATAGGAGCCGGTGGTTACCTCGTCAGGGCCTTCTTTGGTAATGGTTAGCTGGGGTGTGGTGTAAATGGTGCTGGTCAGGGAAGTGCCGGCTGGGCCGTAGGTAGTGCCGCCCGCATCCTGCCAGGTGACGGCCGCATTGTTAGACAGGGGGGTATTGTTGGCCACTCCGCCATCAACCTGCACGGTCAGTGATATGATGCTATTGCCCCCGGAGGCCAGTGATCCCAGGTTCCAGGTGACCGTGCGCGCACCGGGATCGTATACCCCTGAATAGCTGGAGCTGACATAGGCATATTCGGGCGGCAGGGTATCCACCAGAGTTATATTCTGAGCAGGCAGGCCGCCGGTGTTGGTTACATCGATGCTGAAGCTGAGAGTTCCTCCCGGGTTGCCTGTCGCCGGGCCGGACTTGCTGATTGCACAAGTCGGGTGAGTATAGATAATGACGTCTTTGGTAGCAGTTGCAGGGCCGTAGCCGGCGCCGATATCGTCCTTCCAGGTGATGCTAAAGGTATTTGTCAGAAGAGTGCCGTTGGGGACGGCGCCATCCACCTGGACGGTGATCCAGCCGGGCATCGAAGTGAGTCCTCCGACGCTGCCAAGGTTCCAGGTGACGGTGTGCGCCACAGGGTCATAGACAGATGAGTGGCTGGAGCTTATGAAATTCAATCCTGCCGGCAGGTAATCCACCATGACCACATTCTCGGCGCGTATATAGCCGACATTGCTCAGAGTGCCGGTGAAGGTTATATAAGAGCCCACGGTGGCCTCATCCGGGCCTTCTTTGGTGACGGTGAGAGATGGTGGAAATACGTAGGTTGTATCGCCGGTTATGGCATTTACTATGGCGAAATGCAGCTCGCCCCTGGCATCGTTGATAGTATCCTTGACCGTGCCGACCGATCCGAGACTGCCGGTCGAGCTGAACAGGGTTAGTGGAATCAAGCTCGCACCGGTTCCATCATCTTTTACAGTCCCGCCGTAGGCGGCGCCGTACCAGTCAATGGGTATGCTGACCTCGATACCGTAATTTGTTCCGTCATACTTGCCATAAGCCCCAACCGCCCTGGCATCCACGACGCCGCCGTAACCGGCAATATTACATACACGGCTTGTCAGCGATCCGCTGGTGTAGGCGCCCATCCTGTAATAAGGCGCGTTGTACTGGGAAAGCAGGATCCTTACCTTGGGAGTAGCCGTGTCAAGCACCGATATCTGCAAAAGGTGGTCCGCATAACCCGCCGCCGCCGCCCCCAGGTTTAACTGGATATTGTAAGTCTGTTGTGGTCTTATCACACTATTGGTGAAAGTATCGATGCGGTAATAGATATTTTGTATCTTGTTTGCGGCACTGGCGTTGTCGGTTCCGCCGTTCTGGGTGGACATGGCATTCCAGAAGTAATTGATATCGGCAGCGGTATTGCTGAAGCCGGTGCCGTCATAAATGCCGGTATTTGAAAAATCCTGGATTTCGTAGCATCCGGGATTGGGCGGCGGTGAGGCGGGCCAGTCAGTGAATGTCCCGTCTATGACGATCGCAGAGGGGCCTACGAATGTATCAGCACTGACCGGCTGGCCGGAGGATAGCAGTAGTGCAAGTGCTGCCAGGAAGATGGCCGACAGGCGATATAGAAGCTTACCGCTTATCATAAAGCGTCTTCTCGGTGACGTGAATATAGTTCATTATACAGGAATTATCTGTCATAGCATAGAGAACAGGGGGAGTGCGCACTCCCCCTGTTCTGTTACAAAAACCGGATTATCGGCAGTTAAACGAATTTGACTTCCAGCATATGCGTGGAGCAGGAGATACAGGGGTCGTAGGCCCTGACCAGCATCTCCATAGCCAGCTTGATCTCGTCCTGCGGACGGTCGATTATCTCCGGCAGCAGCTTGTTGAAGTCATGCTGGATGCTGTTGTGGTTCTCGTTGGTGGGGATGATGATGTTGGCGGCGATCAGCTTGCCCGCATCGTCGAAGGTGTAGTCGTGGAAGAGGATGCCCCGGGGGGCCTCCACAGCGCCCACGCCGCGCCCGGCCCTGGGCTTGACCTCCGGCTTCTCCGGCTTGATGCCTTTGCTCAGTAGTTTGTCGAGGATGATGATGCTGTTCTCGACGGCGTGCATCGTTTCAACAATCTGCGCCACGCTGATGAAATAGGGATTATAGCAGGGCGCCTTGAGCCCGAAGGTCTGGGCCACCTTTTTTGCTTTGGGGTGAAGCTTGGTGTGGTTGACGTTGAAACGCGCCAGCGCGCCCACCTGGTATGAATCGCGCAGGTGTTTGGTAAATTTAGCTGTCGAATGCGGCACGCAGAACTCGTTGGTCACTTTCTGGTAGTCGTTGATGGGTATGGGCTTGCAGTCGGTGGAGCCGATGGCGCCTCCGATGAAGCTGTATTTATCGGGCCTGTGGAGCGCGATGTACTCGGTCTCACGCGTGAAATCGGGGAACTTGAGAGTTTTGAACAGCTCTACACTGGCCTCAAGGTCCTTCATATACTCGCCCTCGAGCGTCTGCTTGAGCCATTTAAGCTGCTCGATCTCCGGCAGTTTGACGAAGCCGCCGGCCACCATGGATATGGGATGTGTCTTGCGTCCGCAGAGCATATCCGCCCAGTTGTTGGCCGTTTTCTTCATGCGCAGCGCCCTTAGTACAACGTCGGTATGTGTGGTTGCCAGGGGAATAACACTGCCCACGCCCAGGAAGTCAGGCGCTATCAGGAAATAGAAATGCAGCACGTGGCTGGTGACGGTTTCGGCATCGAAAAGCAGCTCGCGGATGAGAGAGGCCTGCTCGCTGAGCTTGACGCCGAAGGCGGCCTCCACCGCCTCGATGGATGCTGTGGCGTGCGCCACGGCGCAGATGCCGCAGATGCGCGGCGCAATAAAGTTGACGTCGGAGTAGCTGAGCCCGCGCAGCATGGATTCGAAGAAGCGCGGCGATTCGGGTATTTCCCACAGACACTGTTCGATCTTGCCGTCTCTGGCGTTGACGATTATGTTGCCGTGCCCCTCGACGCGGGCTACGTGATGAACTTTGAAATTCAATTCTTTAACAGCCATTATTTAGAAACCTCCAGCGCTCCATTGAAGAGCTTGAACTGCAGTAGCATGTCGTCCATAGTCAGACCGTATTTGGCCATAATGTCTTTTTGTGAATTGGTGTTGGGCTCGTCCACCGGACCCCGGCAACCCCAGCATTTTCGTCCGGCGGTGACGCAAACGGCGTTGCAGCCGCCGCGGGTGATGGGTCCCAGGCAGAACTCGCCGCGCTCGAAGGCGCAGATGTTTTCGGCCAGCTTGCATTCCACGCAGACGGGATTGTGGCACTGCTCGAACTTTTTGCCGGTCAGCAGGCACTTGACCAGGCTGATGACCTCGTTGCGGTTAGGGGGGCAGCCAGGCAAATATGCATCCACTTTGACGTAGGCGCTGGTGGGTTTGGTGGGTATGGTGTCATAGTATTTGGCCGATTCACCGTAAACGACCTTGAGATTCTCCTCCATGGAGAAGCGGTTCTTGAGGGCGTTGACGCCGCCCGTGCAGGAGCAGGCGCCCAGGGCCACCAGTATCTTGGCCTTCTCTCTGATCTTCTGCAGCCGCTCGACGTCCCGCTTGGTGGTCTGGCTGCCTTCGATGAAGGCGATGTCGTAATCGTCGGAGTGGTCTGAGCTGGCCTCGCGGAACTCGACGATGTCCACCGCGCCGATGAGATCAACGATCTCCAGGTTGAAGTTCAATACCTCGAGCTGGCAACCTTCGCAGCCCGTGAAATCGAAAAAGGCTACTCTGGGTTTCATTTATACTGCCTCCTTTAAAGACTTTACCTGGGCGTAGGTGAAGACGGGCCCCTCCTGGCAGCAGTACAGCCCGTTGATCTGGCAGTGGCCGCACTTGCCCACGCCGCACTTCATCCTGCGCTCCAGCGACATGATTATGTGGTCGTCGGCCAGGCCTTTCTTGAGGCACTCGGCGATTACGAAGCGATACATGATGGGCGGCCCCACCACGATGGCGTAGGTCGTGGCCGGGTTAAAGGATATCTTGGGGAAGAGCGTGGTGATCACGCCCACATTGCCCTGCCAGGAGTCG
Organism: Dehalococcoidia bacterium; assembly: GCA_041653995.1. Lineage (NCBI taxonomy): Bacteria > Bacillati > Chloroflexota > Dehalococcoidia > Dehalococcoidia bacterium. The sequence goes on along the minus strand of JBAZEK010000001.1, from coordinate 1,111,235 downwards.
TCCGGCACGCGGTCGACCGTCTCCAGGAAGCACATGTCCTTGCTCTTGTCCCATTCGGCCAGCTGGCCGATGAAGAGCCTCTCCTGCGGTGAGCGGCAGCCGAAGAGCGTATTGACCTCTCCGAAATCCTTGCGGTTGTCCATGACGTAGTTGATCAGAGAGCGCAGGGGAAAGAGGCCAATGCCGCCGGCCACGAAGAGTATGTCCTTGCCCTTGAGCGTCTCGATAGGGAATCCATTGCCGAAGGGGCCCCTGATACCCACTTTCGCGCCCTTCTCCAGCGTGTGCAGCTTGTCGGTGACGCTTCCCGTGGCCCTGACGGCCAGCTCGAATGAGCCTTTGTGTGTGGGCGAGGAGGTCACCGAGATGGGGGCTTCGCCCACGCCGAAGATGGAGACCTCGACGAACTGGCCCGGCCGCTGGCCGAGCTCCTTGCCGTCCTCGAATTTGAACTCGAATACCTTCTCCCTATCGCTCAGCTTCTCGACCCTGATCAGTTCGGCTGTTCTCGGGAGGTGTATGGATTGTTTGGCGGTTAGCTGCATAACCATTTACTTGGCCTCCTTGAGCAGGTTATAAGTTTCAGCCGGGCTGGCGATCTCGGCCAGACAGGCGATGGCGCAGCGGCCGCAGCCGACGCAGCCAAGGTATTTATATCTCTCCACCAGGTACTTGCCCTTGCGGTACATTCGGTGGCGGAAGCGCTGTTCCTTGTGCTCGCGGAAGTTCTCCCCGCTGGCCACGCTGGCGAACTGGGTCAGCATGCAGCCGTCCCAGCGGCGGTAGCGCTCGCCGTCCTTGAGGTTGAGCGACATCTCATCCTGCACATCGAAGCAGACGCAGGTGGGGCAGACCATCACGCAGGAGCCGCAGCTGAAGCAGGTAGCTGCCTTGTCCGTGAAGATCTTGCTGTCCCAGGTGGCGTCCAGCAGCCCCGGTATCTCGTTCGGCTTCATCTTCAGCGATATCTTGTATTTTTTCTCGGCATCCTTGCGCACTCTGTCGCGTTTCTCCAGGTCAGCCGGTGTGGCGTCCCTGGTTTTGGCTTTGCCGATCAGGCTGTCGCCCCGGCTGGTACCGACCGTGACGAAGTAGTCGCCGCCCAGGTCGGTCAGCATCAGGTCGAAGCCTTCGTCCGTGACACTGGTACCCATGCTGGCGGCAAACGATTTGGGATTGGGCGCCAGGCAATCGACACCGATAATAATAGCCTTGTTCCTCTTGAGGAAGTAATTGGGATCGGGGTCCTTGCCCCCGTATACGGCATCGAAGAGCAGGATGCCCTGGATGTCGAAGGGGTGCACACCTATGATGCAAAGCTCCTGCTCGCTCACCAGCGGCTCGACCCTGGGCGATTTGCCGACCTCATACTTCAGCACCGTTTCCATCTGCGGGAAGAAGTATTTTTTGGGCGGCAGCAGCGACACGTCGTAGTCAAGGCGGAGCTCGCCGCTGCCCATGAGCGGGCCGAAGTTGAACTTGTTGCCCTGCGCCTTGATGCCGATGACCTCACCCGCAGCCTTCGTCTTGATCAGGTCATCGACGAAGCCTGCCAGGTCCTTCCTGGATATGACCCGGTTCTGCATACACAACTCCTTCTGTTATTTTTTGTTTGCTGCGCTCAATGTTATGCAGCATATTTAAATATGTTCATATGTAGACACCGGTTAAAGACAGTAAACCGGTTCAACATTTAAATCTGGTAAAAAATAAATTATCGGGTCAGACGTCTGACCGTGTTGCCGCCGGCGTCGAGCACGGTAATATCGAGGGGCATGGCGCCGGGCAGCGTGTGGGTCGAGCAGGACATGCAGGGATCGTACGGCCGCCAGGCCATCTCAATCTGGTTGAGCAGCGATTCCGGTATGTCCCGGCCGGGTTTAATCAAATTTTCGGCCGCTTTTTTGATGGATATAAAGAGGGCGGCCTGGTTGTTGGTTGTTCCCACGATCAGGTTGCACTTCTTGATGCATCCCTTCTCGTCAGCTACGTAATGATGGGTGAGGGTCCCGCGCGGCGCCTCCACGATGCCCACGCCCTCGGTCGGCTTGGCAGCGGGGATGTTCCTGATATTTGGCCCTGTGATCTCCCTGTCCTGTGAAAGCTCAAGCAGCCTCTCGGCCGCGTAAAGCAGTTCGATCAGGCGCGCCCAGTGCGTGGCCAGCGTGTGATGAACGGGTTTGCCTCCCAGGGTCGAGTACATTTTGTCGTACTCCTCCTGCGCCAGCGGTGTGGCCATGCCGTCGGCGGCATTGAGGCGGGAGAGCGGCGTGGCGCAGTAGACGCCGCTGTCCTTGCCGTCCACGAAGCCCTTCCATCCCACCTTCTTGAGGAAGGGGAACTTGGTGTAGCTCCAGGGCTCCACGTGCTCAGCGATGTGTTCCAGGTAGTCGCGTGGCGAGTACTTGACGAACTCCTTGCCGTCCGGGTCGACGACCCTGACCTTGCCGTCGTAGAAATTGACCTTATTCTTATCGTCGACCAGACCCATGTAATAGGTCCGGCTGGTGAAGGCGTCGCTGGTTATCATGTCCACGTAGGCCTTGTTCTTGAGCACGATGTCCCCGAATACTTTGAGCGATAGCTGGGCGAAGGCGACATCCCTTCTGGCTATCTCCTCGATCTTTGCCCTGTCCTCTTCCGATATCTGTTTGCTCACGCCGCCGGGCAGCCCGAAGACGGGGTGGATCTGGCGACCGCCCACGGCCTGTATGATCCAGTGGTTCTCCTTGCGTGTATTGAGAACCTGTCCCGCCAGCTCCATGCCCACCTTGGCGATCACGCCGAGTATGTTGCGCTCCGCCACGGGCGCGTCCGGCCCCATGATGAAATCCGGGCCGGCCAATATGTAGAAATGGGTGGTGTGGTCGGTGACGTAGAAGGCGCTGTAGAGCAGCTCACGGATCTTTTTAGCCGTGCTGGTGGGCTCGGTTTGGAACATATCGTCCAGCGCCTTGGTGGCGGCCATATGGTGTGCTTCAGGGCACACGCCGCAGATACGCTGTGTTATCTGAGGCATCTCCTCCACGGGACGTCCTTCGCAGAACTTCTCGAAGCCGCGCAGCTCGGGTATCTGCAGGTAGACGTTGGCCACGCTGCCGTCATCATTGAGGAAGATGGTTATCTTGCCGTGGCCTTCCAGCCTGGTGATGGGATCGATGGTGATCTTTCTCATGGCCGGGTCCTCGCCCGTTTCATCATAGAATCGGGCAGGCTGTAGCGGTAGGCGTAGCCCGCCGGGTCCACTATGCCGTCGAGTATCTTTTTAATCTCGTCCTCGTCGTTGGAGTCGATGATGGAGGCCCAGGCTGTCAGAATATGGCTGCCCTGGTCGCGCACCCCTTCCACCGGTCCGTAGCAGCCGGTGCAGGGCATGTTGGCCTGTGGGCAGGGGGCGCCGCAGCCGCCGCGTGTGCCCATGCCGCAGCAGAGCAGGCCCTGTTCCAGCAGACATTTATCCGGCTCGGGGATGATCTCATAAGGCCTGTGAAAGGCCTTGATCTTTTTCTCGTGTTTGACGCGGGGGCAGTCGTTGCAGACGGCGGTCGCCGCAGGGGCGATGACCGTGCCCCTGGGAGGCAGTTTGCCGCTGACCAGCGCCTCGAGCGCCATCCAGGTGGTGCTCTCCTCGGGAGGGCAGCCGGGCACGAAATAGTCCACGTCGACCGTCTGGGCCAGCGTCTTGACCGTGTTGTAAAACTCGGGTAGCTCCAGTTCGCCCTCGGGCACGAGCACCTTTGTCTGAGGGATAATTTCGGCGCTGTTGTCGCTGGATGCGGTACCGATGTAGGTGTTTTCCAGTATCGATTTTGCGTCGAAGAAATTGGCCAGCCCCGGTATGCATCCCTCGTAGGCGCAGGAGCCGTAGGCGATTAATATCTTAGATTTCTGCCGCAGCAGTTTGGCCAGGTGTTCGTTCTCGGAGTTACGGATAGCGCCGTTGAACAGGCAGGCGTCAATGCTGCCGTCCGGCATATTCTCGACATCCTTATATTTGGCGTCGATGGCGACCGGCCAGAATACGATGTCCGCGGCTTCGGCCAGCTTGAGTATCTTATCTCCGATAGCCAGGGTGGCTATCTCGCAACCGCCGCAGGAGGCGGCCCAGTAGAGCGCGACCTTGAGCTTAGGCAACCGCTCCCTCCTTCGTCTTGAAAGGTCCCAGCGCCCTCACCTTTTCGGTCATCTCGTTAACGATATGGGAGAACCGGTCGCCCTCGGAGGCGGAAACCCAGTCCAGGCGGAACCTGTCCTCGCCCACGCCGAGCTGTATGAGCGTACGCTTGAGCAGGTCCATGCGCCGCAGAGCTTTATAGTTGCCTTCCGAGTAGTGGCAATCGCCGGGATGGCAGCCCAGCACCAGGACGCCGTCTGCACCCAGCTCGAAGGCGCGCAGCACGAAGGCGGGCTCTACGCGGCCGCTGCACATCACGCGGATGGCGCGTACGTTGGCGGCGCATTTGATCCTGGAGGTGCCTGCCAGATCGGCCCCGCGATAGGAGCACCAGTTGCATAGAAATGCGACGATCTTAGGTTCGAAATCTGTCATATCAGTATATTCAGATAGTGACCGTCAACAGGCCTTAAATATTACACTACTTATACGGAAAAAAGTCAATCCGTAGTGGCCGTTTATCGGCCTTATTCCCTGTCCGAGCTACGCGGGACGGGCCTCTTCAGCCTTTCGCGGTGCTTGAGCGAGGTTTCGTCCATCTCGAATGCCTGCTTGACCATGGCGTCCAGCCCGTTGCAGCTTTTCTTGATCTGCCGTGTATCCAGTGAATAGAAGACCAGCGGACCCTCGCGGCGCGCCTTGAGCAGTCCTGCGTCATGCAGTATGCCCAGGTTGCGCGAGGCGCGGGTCTGACTGATGCGCATGGCCTGCTTGATTTCCAGCACGCAGGCCTCCCTTTCCATCAGCAAATACATGATTCTTAATCTCGTTTCGTCCGCCATGGCTTTAAATATCTTCAGTAGATCACGCATCCTTTACCCTCGTATACTTATGCGCACATGAGCATAAGTAGTAAACTTGTATGACATATTACACTATCGGCAAAAATGTTGTCAATCATCTTTTACGTAGCTTTTTTATTGCTATTGCAACCCGGTCATTGCGAGCATAGCGAAGCAATCTTGTGCCGTCATGCGGGTGTACAGGATTGCCGCACCCTACGGGCTCGCAATGACGATGTGATCTTGATTTACTGTACGGTTGCCTCTTTGACAGGGAAAGTTCATAGGTGGTTTATTCATTGTTTACTTGCGCTGGAGGCGCGGTATCCACATTGGTACGTCTCTGATGTATTGTTTATACTCATCCCCAAAGCGCGCTATTAATAATTTTTCCTCATGGCGTGAGATGCAGTGTAAGAAAACTATAGCAATTATCCAGAGCCCGATAGCCGCGATGGATATACTAAGTATTATAAGACCAAGATATAGCAAAATCTCACTCAGATATATGGGGTGTCTGACAATACCGAACACGCTCTTTCGAATTACAACCGGCGGCTCTCTCTTTTCACCGAAAACAATGGACATGCCCCTTAGCGCCAAATATCCGGATATTAAAATGAAGATAATCCCCAGCGGTATTCGAATATACAAAGTTACGTATTGATTTAGCATAGTTGTGTAATGGAAAAAGAAGGAATCTGCTATCCAGGTAATAAAAAACAGGCAGGCCAGAATTGCCTGCCCGGCATCGCCGACTGTGTGTTCACCAGTGAGGTCCTCGCGATTTCCATGGGATCTCCTGTTATTAACGCCGCGTTGCATGCAGTCATTCTCCTTATTTATTCTCTTGGGCAAGTTCTATGGCAGGAGCGCCCGGACCAAAGCCGGCCACGCTTTTTTGCGTCGCATATTTATATGGGATAACGCCCATATCTGTGCGCAGCCCTGACCATGGCCACATAGTTCTCGCCCTTGCAGGATGGATGGATGGTATTGGAGGAACTGAGGATATAGCCACCTCCGGGTGCGGCAACGGCTATCGTGTCCTTAACCGCTTTTTCAACCTCTTCCACAGTGCCGGTGGGCAACAGGTGTGTGCAGTCGATATTGCCCATAATGCAGATGCGCTTGCCGTATTTTGCCTTGGCCTGGCCGATGTCCATGCACTGCGGCTGAATGGGATGGATGCCGTCGAACCCTGCCTCCACCATATGGTCCATGATCGGCCACATAACGCCGTCCGAGTGTTTGATGGCCTTCATCCCGCGCCTGTGTATGTGCCTTACTATCTCCACGTGGTAGGGGAAGATGTATTCCTCGTAGTGGCGGGGTGACATTAGAGTGGATTGGTTATAAGCAAGGTCGCTGGATAGCGCAATGGCATCGGCGCCGAGGTCGGCGCCCTTGTCGATTATCTCCAGTATGTAATCGGTGGTGATACGGGCCAGGTCCTTCACGAACTGCGGGTCCTCTTTATAATAGTAGAACAGGTTCTCCATTCCTCCCATCATCGACCAGCTTTCCCGGAAGGGGCCGACAACAAAAAGGACCTGGGTTACATCCTGGCCCAGTTTATCGATAGAAGCCATCAACATGAGGAACTCGCTCTCCTGGGGGTGAACGATCTTCAGGTGTTTCAAGTCGGAGGGTCCTGCTATCGGGCCTTTGACCGTCACTGCGTCGCCCACCCGGTCCACGTGGGATACCCTGCCCCAGTCATCCTCGATGTGATTAACATCGATGAGCTTACGGTTGAAGAGATGAATTGAGGTCAGTCCATCCAGATCGAGCTCCCGGGTGATCTTGTACAGCAGTTCCAAAAGCTTTAATTTTTCCTCCAGGGTCATTTCGTGAGCCAGCTTAACCGGCGGGACGTCGTCGGTCAGCAACCTTCCTATATTGATGATGGATTCTTCGTTGAAAGCCAGCTCCCATACCGGCACGCGGTCCGGTTGTCCCAGTGACAGTGCAGTCAGCATCCTTTCTCTACCCGTCATATTCATGATTTTCATATTCCCTGCAGGTTTATTTGCGATGGATTATTCTACCCGGCTTCAAATACTATTGCCATTTTTTCAACGCTTTCAGCATCTCTTTTATAGAAAAATGATCCCGTGAAAAAGAGAATCGCCGCCAGAATGAGTGTTGCCGGAAGGAATAGCAGCGCCTTATCCAGGCCGTAAATATCCGAAAGAGCGCCCACTACGAGTGGCCCGAGCGCGCTGCCGAGAAGATGCTGAAAGACTATGTTAATGCTCAATGAGGTTGACCTAAGACCGGGATGAACGACGTCCTGTGTCACAGCTATCGCACCCGGTGAAAACATGATGATGAATAATCCCATTGCGAGGAGGAAACCGTATTGAAGGCTGCCATGTAACAGAAATGCAACGAACAACAGGGATGAAGTTATCGCACAGGTGAGCGCAGGGAAAAGCATGCGTGAATTCGGCTTATTTTTATAAAACCGGTCGGTGAGGAAACCGCCGAGGGGGCCGCCGACAATGGCCAGAACCATAATGATACTGGCCATCAACCCTGAGCGTTCAATAGCCATACCTTCGAATCTCTGGAAATAGGCAGGCAGCCAGGTTGTCAGGGCAACTATGGTAAAGGTACAGGCGGAGAATGCCAGGTTGTTAAATAAAAGAGATTTGCTGCGGAACAGTTCTTTTATAATGTCCCGCTTACTCATCTTGTGTTTGGATGATAATCCTTCCTGGGGAACGGACTGCACCAGGTCCACCGTTTTATAATCCTTGACCCAAAAAAACAGGATGGCAAGCAATAATCCCGGGAGAGCTACTATACCCAATGCATTTCTCCACCCCAGGTTGACTGCGATAATCCCACCTAACACTATACCCAGGGCCTGACCGAGAGGGATGGCGGAATACCAGAACCCTATAACACGGGCGCGCTGTTCCGGTTTGAAAATGGCGGACAGAAGGGCTGTGCCGCCGGCCGAATAACCCGCTTCGCCCGCTCCGATAATGAATCTGGTCGTAAATAATTGTGTGAAATTCCTGGTCAGGGCGCCGGCTGCCGTACCAAGGCTCCAGATGATGGCCATCAGACCGATGGTTTTCTTTCTGCTCCAGCGGTCTATTAAAGCCCCGGTTGGCAGGGTTAAAACCAGGATAGCCCAGAAAACGGCGGATACCATCAAGCCGCATTGAGTATCCGTTAAAGCCCATTCACTTTTCAGAAAGGGGAACAGGGCAACGATGACAAATCTATCGATGTAGTCGAACATCAGCAGGAGATATAGAAGAGCGGTAGTATAATAGGTGTTCCATTTAGAGTAAGCCGGTCCCTCTGCCAATGTTCCTTTTTCCATGCCAACCTCCTCGTAAGATTTTAAGATGCCGTTTTTGCTGCCGTGCCTGCTCCAACCTTGACTACATGGGGTCTGGTCAAAGTAACACATGGTCGTATCTATGTCAATGCCATTTTCGTGAAATCAGGTATACCTGGCGGGGTATTTATGCCGACTCGTGCAGGTTTACTGATGATGAGCAGGGACCTGTAGCAAAAGTTGGTAGTTTAGTGCTAAAATATTTGCTGTCCTTTAATTATCACAGGTTTTTCGGCGTGGCAGCGTAGCTCAGCGGTAGAGCAGGGGACTCATAAGCCCTTGGTCACTGGTTCAATCCCAGTCGCTGCCACCAACCCTCTACCATGTTATCGCAGGGAATCCGGTGACGTATCAATCTCCGCATCTTTGAGTAACTGCTATAATAGTCATAGGTCTTTGCACGGAGGCAATACATGGTTAAGAGCTACACTGCAAAATACACAAAGATAAGTTCGGGTTATATGGGACAGCTGGTTGAATGGCCTGAGGTGATTACCGAGGGTAAAGATATCGATGAATGTCGTGAAATGTTGAAAGATGCTCTAACTGAGATGATACTGGTTGTGCAAACAGGCTGGCCTAAATCCCAAATATTAATTCCGCTCAGACAAAGGTTTTGTTAAGCCCTTGGTCACTGGTTCAATCCCAGTCGCTGCCATTTTTTACTTTTTTGAATTCGGATCGAAATGGATAGAAGAAAAACACTTATAAATGAATATAAGCAGGCGAAGGTTGTTGGCGGAGTATACAGGTTGATCAATACTCACAACGGGATGTATTTATTGGACTGCACACCTAACCTTCAAGCAAAGCAAAACAGCTTCAATTTTACGATATCTTCGGGCTCTTGCCTTGACCTCCGCTTGAAGGAAGCGTGGGAATCGTCTGGAGGCGAGGCTTTTGCCTTTGAGATACTGGAGTCACTTGAGAAGAAGAAAGAGCAGACACAGGAAGAGTTTATAGATGACCTGAAAATGCTCAAGCAGTTGTGGAGTGATAAACTGGACTCATCAAAGAGCTACTGAGACCTGGCAGGACTCGGTATCACTTGCGGCTTACATATTCAGTTATATCATTAATTAAGTCGAGCGCTGCTTATGGGAAGAGCGCCTGCAATTTGGCCTTCATCGCCGGGCTCAGCTGCTTGAGAAGCTCTGCATTATAGGAAAGTGTCGGCATCGGCCTGATGGTGGGATCCGGAATAGTCGGATCAGGGATGGTGGGATCGGCTCCGGCAAAGACCGGACTCAGATTGTTCTTGACGATCTCCTGCGCGGCCACTGCGTAAGCGCGTGATCTGGCGGCCGGCGTTCCCTCTTTGACCGAAGGATCGACATCGGTTGCTACGATTGAGACCGTGTAATCGCTGTTGAGATATATTTCGAAGGTGCGGAACTGCTGGGGGAAATCCCTCAGTGACGACGTTTCAACCTGCCAGAAACCGCATTCGGGCCTGGCGGGATCGGTGGACACAAACGCTTTGATGGTATTGAGGTGGCGGTGCCCTGATATCCACATAATCAGATTTGGATTATTTTCCAGTTCCTTCAGCAGGTCCGGCAGGGTGACGGCATTCTGAGGACTGTTCCACCATTCTAGCTCCGTATTGTCGGGTTGAACGCCGATGGGTATATGTGCCGCGACGATCATCAACTGGCCGGCGGCCTGGCCGTTCGCCAACTCTTTCTTGAGCCATTCCCAGCGCGCCTGGTCGAGGAAACCGTGGCCGTGGATATCGGCCGAGCCATCATCTTCCCGTTGCGTATCATCCAGCACAATTACTTTGAGCGGTATTGTTGATTTGGGGACGAAGCTATAACAGGCGAATCCCTCCGGCTGGCCGGGGTCGACCAGGTTGAAGCCGTGGCCGACAGGACTGGAAGTTGTATTGAAGAACTCGTTGATCCACTCGGTTCTCAAGAGTGACCGGCGGTCCGGGTCGGCTACGACCTTGGGAGGACTATTGAAGTTGGCTACCGGCCCGGCTCCCCTTATTTCTCCGTAAGGAGTCGAGCCGTCGATTACGCCCATATAATAATCAGGTTTGTTTAAATTTCTGGGGTCGGCCAGGACATCGCCGGCAGCCAGGATTGTATCGCTGGTGTACGATTGGCGCAGGAAGTCGTTGACAGGGATTGAACCGATCCAGAAATGATCGTGGTTGCCCAGCGTCTGGTACCAGGGAATAGTCTTATCCAGGCCTGCCGCCTTGAAAGGCTTCTGGTAGTCGATGGCTTCAGCCCCGGCATGGGCGCCGGAACTCGGATTGATGACCTTGCCGTCCAGCAAATCTATATACCACCTTGTTTCGTTGTACTGGGTGCTGTTGGATACGTCGCCCAGTGAGATGCCGAAATCAAACGGATTTTGCCTGTGAAGCGCGTTTATGGTCTGTACGGCCGCATCCAGTACCTGAGTTGTGCAAAGCATCACCGGCGAGTATATCGAAGTGACCTCGGCGTCTTTGGAATTTAACTGCTGCAGGTAGATCAACTGGGATGGGGATTCTTTATCGGTTATATGGACATCGGTTATAGCGAAGAAATTCAGTAGCCTGGTTTTCCTGCTTACCGACGCGGCGGCATCACCGGCCGGCATGATATCGGTGCGCAGCTCGTTGGGGATGCCCTGGCCATAGGTCCACTTGCCGTAACCGTATTTGCCATATTCCGAGACTTTGGAAAGCTCAAGAGAGCTGAGACCGGAGATGTTTTCATTGAGAGCGATCGTCCTGTGCACCGTAGTCCGGACGTCAGTATCAATCGGATATGCGCTGACCTGATTTTGAGCGCCGCCGGATACGCATCCCGGCAAACACAGGGCCAGTATACAAATGACCGACATCAGATAGATGATTTTATATTTGCAGTTGTGCTTCATAAATGCATACCCCCAATCCATCAAAATTGTATTGCCGTTCCTGTCGACTGTCAAAGTATTAGGCTGACAGGCATGCTCGGTGCTATTGAACGATATATTGACTCTACTTGACCGGTTGTACTGCCGGCGGCGCCCATTGCTGGTCTACCACCGGTTGCTGCGGCCAGTACAGGCGCAGCGTCATCTGAAAGCCGCCGCCGGCCGGTGCAGGTAACCAGTTGTTCATTACGGCGGAGTCAGGCGCATCGCGCTGTATATAGATGTCGAGAGACCCGTCAGGATTTTTTATCAGGGGCGGATCGCTTAATGAGCCCAGGCTGTACCTGTTGATCGGATTGGCCACGAACATGATCTTGTCATTGTACATGGAGAGAGACCAGAATCCGTTTACCGGCGGTATCTCGTCCTTGTTGAAATGAAGTATATATTTGTTATCGCTGGAAAATATTGTCCCGTCGCCGTCGGTTGAAGCCGAGGCATAGAAAGCATCATCGATTAGATTTGCGCCCAGCCCCCTGTAGGCGATAACCGCCCTGACTGTATAATCGGTCCCATAGTTGCCGGTATTGGTGGGGAGCTGCCACCCGTTTTTCTCTTTACCCAGGTCTGTTACGGGAATATCGGCCAGAGCGGACTTGTAACCGGTTTGAATTGCAGACTTGAGACTATCATTTAGCCCGGCAAAATATGATTCATAGTCGGCTCCGGGCTTAATGCCTATCTTTGCCATGTCGGCCAGCATCGGCGCATCTGCGTCATAGGGAGGATTGTCGACCATCAACCGACACACGTAGTTGAAGTAGCCGGCTGAATCCAGGGCCAGCAACTGATTCAAAGGAGAGACTTTGGTATTAACAGCAGGATCGACCGGAACGTCAGCCGGCGGTACATAATCCGTGCCCCAGGCGGAGAGCGGCGTCAGCTTTAACCGGTCCTGGAGGTTCCAGACGTTTTCATAATCTGCGGGTCCGCTACAAGCGATGCGACCGACTATCCAGACCCAACGGGTGGAAGACCTCATCTCAGGGAGGCCTTCAGGCAACCCGCCGCCCCAGCCTGGACCGGTGATGGCGTAGCTGCCGGCGCCGGTGCCGGTGGTGCGTGATCCAGGCGAGGCAAAGCAATCGGTCCAGCAGTTGAACATGGGCATCAGGTAGTAGCGTCCTTGAGTATCCGGCAAAGAAAGGATAATTGGTTCTTTAGAGGTGTCTATCCAGGCCGATGAATAAAGCGTATCGGCATTAGGGTTCACCACGTTGGTAAATGTTGCATCCGGAAAGACCTTCTTATTGCCGAACTGGTTGACCGGTGACCCGTTCGCATTGGCTGTGGGAACCGCCGTCATGACCTGCCGGGTCAGGTCCATTACGACCAGCGGGAAGCCGTATATTGCGGCATTATAGGATATCTGCCGGGCCTCCTGAGGGCTGACGCTTTGCGGGGTGGCTTGCCCGGAGGATACACATGCTGTAAAAGTAGTGCTCAATAGGATCAGTAAGACGGCGAGAACCGGAAACCTGGACGAAAGGATGTTTTTCATGTTAGCCACCATCTCCACACTATCATTACTAAAATTAATTATACTACAGGTCACGCATGAATCGGGCTGTCTCTTCCGGTAAAGCAGTGTTCAGGTTGATGCCTGACCCGATTTCAAATCCGACCAGTTCCGTCAGCCTGGGGATAATCCTGATGTGCCAGCTGTAATAGTCTTTATTTTCATCATCCACCGGGGCGCTACTGATAACATAGTTATAATCGGGATTATTCAAACCCGTATAAATCTTCAATAATACAGATCGCAGTACATGTGCCAGGTCAGCCAGCTCTTGTGTCGTTGTATTGCCAAAGGATGCCTGCCCCCTTTTAGGTATAATCCAAGTCTCAAAAGGTGTGTGTGAAGCAAATGGGTGGAAGACTGTGAAAAATTCCGTTTCCATTACCAGTCGGTCGGATGTGCTAATTTCATGGCTTGCCAGGTCGCAGTAAAGGCACCTGCCGATATTGTCATAATATCTTGTAGCAACTTCAAATTGTATTCGCATATATCTGGGCACGACAGGCGTAGCTATCAATTGCGAATGCGAGTGCTCCAGCGTAGTGCCCGCCTTCGGTCCATAATTTTTATAGATAGTGATAAGCTTTACGAAGGATTCCTGTTTCATGGCGTTGTACCTTTCCCGGTAGGCGCGCAGGATATCTGCAATGCCGCCGGCTTCCTGCAATGACAGGATTTTATTGTGTTCCGGTGTTTCCACAATAACCTCATGTATTCCAACGCCGTCCATGCTCATGAATAATCCTGACTCGATCTTCCTTACGGTACTGCCGCCCGGTTTGAGCGCAGGAAACTTATTTGATACAACTCTCACGCGCCATCCTGGGGCCTCTTTATCCCGGTATATAAGTATTTCTCCCGGCGTCATCGATTCGTTGCCGGGGCAAAACGGGCATGATGCTGAAAATGCAGGAAGTTCCGGTCTGGACTGCTGACGGGCGAATTCGGACGGCCTCAGCGCCCTTTCTTTCGCTATAATGACCCATTCTTCAGTGGTAATATCCTGTCTGATCTCAGACATATCCATAACCCAGTGGTAGATCAGCTTTCCGGTTGGCCGCTCTATCTCCTCAGCGGGTAAAATTTATAACCGGTGGTGTTGTTAGACTTCCCGCGGTGGTGCTGGTTATGATATCAACAAGGTTGATGGCGTCGTGGGCAATGACATTTTCCAGTTTAAGGGTGGCCGCCGTTTGCCCGCTTCCCACCCTGTGGAAGGATATCACGGCCAGGGAACCGTTGCCGTTTAAACCGTTGGAATCCACCAGGGCCACCCATATGCGGCCGGTACGTGACAGACTGAAATCAAGCATGGCATTATCCGCCAGATCGCCCTTTGTCACGCCCTCCGCCTGTACGATAGCGGGGTCATATACCAATTCAAACTCAAGGCTACCCAGGTTGCCGGCGTTGACAGCATTAATGGGGACCTTCAACTGCCCGCTTGTCGAAGCAGCCTTCCGGGGCAGCTTGATGCAGCCGGCCGCCGGTATGATTATTAAGGCGGCCAGCGCCGCAATGATTAAAGTCCGACAAATGGTACCTGATTTCATGATCATCACCTTCCTTTATTATGGCTTGGCCTTCTCCATAATCAACCTGGCATCCTCGGGGGTGACCCTCCCATCCTGGTTGATATCAGCTATCAGGTCCAGCGGGAGCGACTTGACATACATTTTAAGGGCAATCAGCGCATCCAGCACACTGAGTTTGCCGTCTCCGTCGGCATCGCCCGGCTGATTTTGCCCGATGGTAAGCAGGCCGTTGACGGGGCTGACGGTCAGTGAGGAGCCGTAATAGCTGGTTGCCAGTATCTCAGACAGCGTCAAAGCACTTGTGCTGCCCGCGCTGCCCAGAGCCCTGAATTCAACAATGGCCGCGGAGCCGTTGCCGCTGATCGCCTGGGGCGAAGCAAAACCGAAAATAATGGAACCGGATTGGTCGCTGGATGTAAAGGTAGCCGGCGCCAGCAGGGATCCCTTGGATACTTTTACCACCTGCAATACTGCAGGATCGTAAGATAGTGTGAAACCCAGACTGCCGACGCTCTGAGCATCCTGGAAATAAATCGGCACCTGAACCGTACCGCCGGTCATAACGGTCCTGGACTCGGCAATGAGCGCAGTGCCTGCAGGTATGGTTGTCGTAATGGTAGTGGTGGTCGATGCAGGAGCGGGAGATACTATTTGGGACGGGTCGAGCCCGGGTTTCAGCGGGTCTTCTGCTCCACCCGGAGTTTGAACATGTAACTGGAGGCATAAACGGGCTCTTGGACCCTGAAAATAATCAACCTTTATAACATGATCTCCTCTGGTCAGATACACCTGTTTTGTTTGGGTTCTGAATGGGTGTATCCCATCGTTGTCGATCTTCAGCTCACCATCGATATAAAGTTTGGCGCCGTCATCGGACGTCAATTTGAATGTGTAATAGCCCTCGGCTGGGATAAAAACTCCGCCGACATAGGAGATTCCGAACCATTCAAACCTGTTGGTAATGCCCGGGAATCCCTCGGTGAAATCCCTGTCAGGTATATCCAGTTGCTCAATGTAAATTGTGCCGACGGGAGTCATTTTTGAGAAATCGGGAAGGTGACTCGTTCCCTCCTCCAAATAATAGATATTGCCCTTGAAACCCTTGTTGAGGATCTGAGTGGAGCCGAATACATTTGACGCACTAGTAGAAGTGGTTGTTGATGATTGAGGTAATGATTGTGAGCCGTAAATCGTGATTTCGGAGAAGTCTATGCAACATACACACCCATCAGAAATTCTGAAGCCGGAAATGGTATCGTTGACAGGTACCTGAACCTCAATAGGCGCAAACTCGGAATTTCCTGACGATGATACAGCATCCACCGTTTTTATCGTCTGCCATACCCCGTTTCGGTAAACGTCAAATGTCACGACACTCCGACAGTTGAACCTTCGGCCGGTGTCAAAACGCGCAACTACTGATGTTACATTTTGAGCTCCAAATAGATATGTATGCGCACCATAGAAAGGTCCACACCCTTTCTCTTCATTGTCCTTGTTTGCACAGGACAGGCTCGTAACGGCGGACGTTGATGTAGATGAAGTCGTGCCTGCAGGAGTGGTTGCAGGTATAGTAGTGGTAGTAGCAGACGGTGAGGTCTGTCCCAGGCACACCTCGACCGCATATGAGCCGGAATTGTTGGCAGGATCGGTGTCGTTTATTCCGAGCCAGAGCTCACCCCCTGTGGGAGTGGAGAAAGAGGTGCCTGTGCCGATACACATCGGAGTCCCTGCTGATCCGATCCTGGCGATCAACGCTGCATGGCCGCAACCTGAGAGGAATGAGTAATCCTTCAGCCAGTAGTCAACCGCGAATGTTCCTTCGGGTCCGCAATATACGTCCATGCCCAGGCTCGGTCTGACAGTCCCCGATGCCGTAATGGAAACCGTCTGTCTGGCAGGCAAGCTGATGCCGGTGTTGAACCATGAGCCGGACCACTTTTCGGCAGGTGGTATGCGATACTGCGTGCACCCGGTCTGTTGAGGCGTGGTCGTAGTGGCAGTAGTAGTAGTAGTAGTGGGGGTGGTCGGCGTAGTGGTAGTTGTAGTTGCAGGTGTGGATGATTGCCCCGTTCCCGTGCTACCGCTCTCATAGCAGGCCTTAACCTTTGCGTATTCCGCATAGGCAGCCTGGGCTTCCGGCGTATCTCCCTTGCCCTGGGACATCAAGTAGGTCAGCTTGTTGTAAGCTGCGATGTACTGCTCATAGGTACAACCTGTATCTGTTGCGGCCCCTGTTTGTCCGGAGGTAACAGTCTGGCTGGTTGATGCTGCGCCTCCAAGCGACCTGGTTCCGTTGGGCTGATACACCCATGAAATCCCATATTGGATAGGGGTCAGCCAATCATAGGTCTCCTCGAGATAGAATTTACCGTACTTTCCATTGGAGCGCACAACATATGTATGACCATCAACCGGCGCAGCCATCTCCACATATCCCGCTGCCGGCGCCTCGCCTACATCGTCAAGATATACCAAACCCATATCGATGATGCCGGGAGATTCAAAAACATGGATCCCTCTGGGTGAAATAAAGAAGTCGCCGCTGCCCCAGGCAACTTGTCCCGATGAAAAACTGAAGGCTTCATGTGTCTCATCCCAGTCCTTGATTTTTACAAACCCGCTGGTGAGACCGGAATCAGCGACGACGGGCGCAGATACAAACAATAAAGCCAGAGTAAGAATCGCCACCAATATCTGAGATGCTATGTTTTTTTTCACTGCTGCCTCCTATATTGCAAGACTGATCTGCGTTTATTGATAGTGGAAAAAGTAAGTGTTCGTTAAGTTACATTGTATAAGTCTGATTAATATCGGTCAATATCAGATAGTGCCGGCAGATGGCTGCCATATGATAGCGTTGAAACGATCCGTGTAGCTTGCGGCTACTGGGACAGGCTCCTGATCTCCCATAACTTTTGAATATGGGGTTCGATCTTACCCGACCATTCCGCATATACCGGTTCTGTCGCAGTCCGAAATGCTTTAACCTGGTCCGGTGTCAGTTCGGTTACAGCCATGCCCTTATCACGCAACAGGCTCAACTTCGTCCGGGCGGCATCGCGAGACAGCTTTACCTGTTCCTGTGAAGCTTCGATTGCCGCCTGCCTGATAATATTCTGTGCAGCGGCGGGTAAACCGTCCCAGTCCTTCTTGTTCATTCCCAGGATAAGGGCGTCGTAGGAGTAGTTCCAGACGGTAATATGGTTCTGTACCTCGTAGAGCCGGGAGGACACAATAATGTCCACGGGATTCTCCTGGCCGTCGATTTGTCCCTGCTTGAGTGCGCCGGTAACCTCGGGGAAGTTCATTATTATGGGGGTGGCGCCCAGTTCTGTGTAAATCGAGTTATATAGCCCTACATCGGGGATACGGATCTTCAAACCGTGCATGTCGTCGGGTCCACGTACCGCGAGCTTGCTGTTGGTCAACTGGCGAAAACCGTTCTCGCCGTAGGCCAGGCCGACTATGCCGTAGGCTTCCGTCTCCTTCAACAGCTCGCTGCCGGCCGCACCTGACAGCGCCGCATCGACCTGCGCATAGTCCGTGAACAACCACGGCATGGAAATGGCCGCGAACGATTGGTCGAGATTGGAATAAAGCAAATTGGAGTGATAGGTGAAATTAATGTTGCCGTCCCGCAGCATGGTCAGTTCGTTCACCTGGTTGCCGCCCGCCAGCCCGGCATCGGGATGAACTGTTATCTGAATCCGGCCGCCGCTGCGTTGTTTGACCAGGTCGGCGAACAGCTGCGCTCCTCTGGTCCAGGCTGAGTTTTCGTTGGTCACGACGCTCATTACCCAGTTGCGGGCCGGGATATCGGATACCACCACCGCAGGAATGCAACCGCATAAAATGGTTGCCAATCCAGCCAATATAATACACAGAACAGTCTTAACGTTGATCAAGTTCCCCTTCTCCTTTTGATTTTACCATTCCCATGATTGCCCTCAGTTTATCTGATCTGGAAAGGCGCTTTATTTTATACTCCATTTTAGCTGCATGTGATTTGTCGGCACAATCCCACTTCCCGAGCAATTTAACAGGCCTCCTCCCTTTGGTGTACCTGGAACCGATCCCTGCATTGTGATCCCTTATACGCTTATCAATATTGTTAGTGATGCCTGTGTAAAGGGTACCCTCACTGCACTCGACTATATAAACGTACCAGGCGCCTTTCATAGCTGATATTATAGTCTTTGCGCAGGAAATGGGAACAAGAGCCTAAGTCAAACGGTCAAGCAGGACCGAAAGCACAAGGATGATGATCCAGCAGGAAACGGACAGTGCGCCGATGCGGCGCATCACCGTGTATGTTTTAGCGAACTCGGGTGATCCGATCTGTTTGAAAAATCGCGGGAAATAGCGGAAGTGAATCAGCAGGGCGTCGACCAGCAGTATTAACACCAGCAGGTGCTTCGCTCCCAATACATAGACATTGAGGTCATTCTTGTCCAGGGCCAGAAAGATTCCGCTGATAATAAGCGCGATAAAGGCGACCCAGGTTACAGGCGCTATGCGACGTGCGATGCGCGCCCTTTTAAGCCTCTGCTCATCCGTCTTCAAGTTCAGCATGAGGGCGGCGCAGACTATCGCGCAAATAAAGCCCAGCACAGTGGCAATGGTATGCGTATAAGAAGCAATCGGCATTTCAGATAAGTATTGTAGATTCTGATGTGTCCCGGTGTCAATAACGGGATCTTGCCTCCGGCATTAATCAATCCCGGCGGTCAGCAGGCCGATCATACGTTCTATCAGCCGGGACCATCGTCTTGATTGCCGATTCCAGGGATTTCTTTTAATATGTCCTTAACGGGTTTGTATTGTCGGGACTCAGCACACTGCTATGATACTGAGGAGGTTTTGAAATGTGTAGAAGTGTATTTGCTGTAGTGCTTATTGCGATCATGCTGGCCACTGTCAGCTGCACATGCCGGGGAGGAAGTGAAGTTGCTCCGGGCACGCCGCAGGGCGCTCAGCCCCCCGGGGAACCGCAAATAGTTTTCACAACGGACAGAAACACTATTCAGCCGGGAGAATGCGTTAATCTGAACTGGAGTATTCAGGGCGAAGGTTTCTTTGGAGTGGAACTGCAAGGCCAACCGGTGAATGCCTCCGGCCAGAAGCAGGTATGCCCGTCCGAATCCACCGTCTATGCTCTTATGATAGATATAGGCAGCACTGTGCTCAGACGCGAGGTTATGGTTGAAGTGGCAGGAACAGGGACGCCGCAGCAACCGTCGCAACCGGGCCAGCCGCAACAGCCATCGCAACCGGGCCAACCGCAGCAACCCTCGCCCGCCGGATGTCCCGGAGCACCTATTTTTTCCCATTTTGAGGCGAATCCCGGTTTTGTTGAATCCGGCAAGGCGGTTACACTGGAATGGGGTCCGGTAACCAACGGAACGTCGGGGGAACTGGTGAATTCTGTTGTTCTTTCACCCGGCGGCTTCGGTGAAGTGGGGTCACCGGGCTCACGCGTGGTTTATCCGACAACTTCTACAACCTATGTACTGACAGCCACCGGCTGTGGTGGGACAGCTACAAAAACAGTCCAGGTCGGAACATTTGTGGTAGGGACGCCGGTACCGATAACACCGCCTCCCGCAACTCCGCCCGGTGGAGGCGGCTGGTCGGGTCCTCCCAAGGTGACAAGCGCTGTAGCTACGGCAAATCCGTCCAACTATACCGGCCCGTGCCCGAAAACTGTTACCACGTCCGCTGATATCACTGTCGACGGGCCCTGCACGGTAACATATAGATGGGAGCGTATCGACGGCGCGACAGGCCCGGTGGAGACCCTCGTCTTCAGCGCGGCCGGCACCAAGACCGTATCAACGAGCTGGATGATCTATGTGGCCTCCAATGTCACGTACTGGGAAAGGGTGAGCATCCTTACCCCGTTGCCGATGATGTCGAACCAGGCGAGTTTTACCATCACATGCACCCCTTGATCGACCTTTTAAGTATGTATGCCTTTTAATTTGACAGCTTTAAACGGAATAACTATTATCGGAAGTAAGGAGACAGCTTCAAGGCGAGGAGGATATTATGTGCAAGACGTGCGCTGCTCACAATCCGCCGAAGACAAAGGGTAAGCCGACCAAAGCTAAAAAGGGCACAGCCAAGAAGAAGTAGCATCCGGTTATTGCCGGGTTCCATCGCTGTATAAGTGCACCGGATTATAGCGATTCCCTGTAATGATTGGTTCGCTATAGCTATACCGGTTTTTAGTTGAACGCAAACGTATTGCAGGTTCAAAACGTCAGGGAGTTACCGTCACGGTCACTGTGGCTGTATCCGAACCCGCGCTGTTGAAGGCGGTCAGGGTATAAGTCGTGGTCTCCGTGGGATATACGTCCTGATAGCCCCACGATGATGGCTCGCCTATATCGGGTTCGATTGAGATGGAAGTTGCTCCCGTTATGGACCAGTTCAGCAGCGATGATCCTCCGGGCGAGATGGTAGTGGGCGAAGCTCCGAAAGAATCTATTACCGGAGGCGTACCTGAGGTTGTCGTTACGGTTACCGTAGCTGAAGCAGCAACAGAGCCGGAGCCGTTGGTTGCGGTAATTGTGTATGTGGTGGTGGCGGCGGGAGTTATTGTCCTGGAACCCGAGGCCGAAACGGCGCCTATGCCCTGGTTGATGGAGACCGTGCTCGCCCCAGTGACGGTCCATGATAACGTTGTCGATTGTCCCGACGCGACCGAGGCCGGGACGGCATTGAAGAAGCTGATCGCGGGATAGCCTGCCGGGGCCACTGTGACAGCGGTCGTCGCCGTGATTGTGCCGTGGCTGTTAAAGGCGGTTAATACATAGGTGGTTGTGGATAAAGGCGTTACCGTCTCTAATCCGGTGGCAGATACGACGCCGATGCCGGGGGTAATGGATACCTCCGTCGCATCCGCAACAGTCCAGTGCAGTGTCGAAGACGATCCGGAGGTAACGGTGACGGGAGATGGGTAAAACGAGCTGATTACCGGTGGGCCTTCCGAAGCCACCGTCACCGTCGCTGTCGCGGTCGCCGGGCCGTTAGTGTTGGTGGCGGTTAGCGTATAGGTGGTGGTCGCAGCGGGGATCAGAGTGCGCGTTCCTGTTGCCGATACTGTTCCGACACCTGGCAAGATATTGATCGTTGTCGCCCCCGTTACGGTCCACGACAGTGTCATATTGTCCCCTGCGGTAATCGGCGACGGGCTGGCGGTGAATATGGTTATGACGGGTATGCCTGCCGCCGTGACCGTGACAGCGGCCGTCGCGGTGGAGCTGCCCAGGCTGTTGCCGGCTGTAAGGGTGTAGGTGGTTGTGGTGGAGGGCGATACCGACCTGGTTCCGGAAGTCGATACTGTGCCCACACCCTGGTTAATGGTAACAGAGGTTGCGCCGCTGACGGTCCAGGACAGCGTCGAACTCCCGCCTGAGGTGATAGAGGCCGGGCTGGCTGTAAAACTGGCGATCGTCGGTGGTCCGGACGGATTCACCGTAACTTTGGCTGTTGTTGTAGACGAGCCGGCGTCGTTGACGGCGGTGATCGTGTAGCTGGTTGTCTCGGTGGGTGTCACTGTCTTTGAGCCGCTCGATGATACGTTGCCGACAGCGGGACTGATGGAAACCGAGGTTGCCCCCGTAACATTCCATGATAATGTGGCCGACTGCCCGGCGGTGATAGTGCCCGGATTGGAACTGAAGCTGCTGATGGCCGGCTTGCTCGGAGCTGTAACTGTAACGGTGGCCCAGGCGCGGGAGGAGCCGGATAAATTGGAGGCGGTCAGTGTGTACTCGGTCGTTTTATCAGGATTCACAGCCTGCGAACCGCTGGATGACACGGTCCCGATGTCGGGGCTGATGGAGACCGATTGAGCCCCCATGACGGCCCAGTTTAATGTTGCCGTCCCTCCCGACGTGATGGACTTGGGACTGGCGTCGAAGGATGTTACGGAGGGTGGGGTGAACCATTTCAAGACATCTCCGTTCGTAGCGTAATAGAAGCCGCCGATCGCTCCGCCGACGATCAGCAATATCACAATAAACCAGACAAAACCGCCCATCGAGCTTTTCCCGGGCGGCATAGCCCCCTGATTGCCGTACATATATTGCTGGTTGGGGTATGGGTAAGGAGGCGGTTGTGGAGGAGGCCAATTAAAGGTCATACCGCAGTTGCTGCAATACGGCTGTCCATACTGAATAAGCGCTCTACAGTTTGGACAAGAGTACATTTGCTGCATAACAAATCTTCACTTTTGTCATATATGTAATAGTTTATGTGCAAATTATAAAGGATTTATTAAGGGCACGAAAGCAATGGCGTCCTTATCTGAGAATGAGTTGACCCGGCCCGGACTATGCATTATGCTAAGCTTCGTCAACCACAGGGAGAAGATCGAACAATCCCGGCACACCGGACTATTTATACAGCTTGACTTACCTCTGTGACGGAAGTAAAAATATATCATGCAGCAAATGTATTACTGCCCCTACTGCAACACACCTGTCGTCTACGGACAGGCGCAGTGCTCATACTGCAAAACCGTCCTCAACTGGCAGGGATCCCAGACGCAGGGCCAGTCCCAGTCATACGATTCCCGGCATGATCAGCAGCAGCAATGGTATCAGTCGCAGGAAGGTAATCAATGGGCGGGTCAGGATTCGCAGGGACAGGAACAACCGCCGAATAATAGCGTCGTATCGAAACTGCTGCAGCGGATAAAAGATAACCGGACAAAGACTATTGCTATAGCCTCTGCCTTGCTTGTTGTTACAGCGCTTATCGTCACGGGCGTTGCTTTGAAGGGAGATATTGAAAAACTGTTTGCGCCGCCGGTTATTACAGCTTTCGAGGCCAGTTCATCTACGATTATATCCGGCCAGGAGGTGACTTTACAGTGGGATGTCGGCGAGGCAACCGCCGTCTCCATCAGCCCCGGCATAGGGACGGTGTCTTTCAGCGGAACAAAGAAAATGTCGCCGGATGAAACCACTACCTATAAGCTGACCGCCGATAGCCGTTTCGGCGGCTCTGTGAGCAGGGAGATAACCGTTGAGGTCACCGGCAAGCCGCCGACGGTCAACAGCTTTGTTGCCAGCCCTGGCGGTATCTATGTGGGGCAGACGTCCACTTTATCCTGGAACGTCTCCGGCGCAACATCGGTTTCCATCCAGCCGGAGGTGGGAACCGTATCTTCGACCGGATCGAAAGTCGTTTCCCCGGGAGCGACCACCCGCTATGTGCTGACGGCGGCCAATATCAACGGCAATACAACCGCTTCAGCCGCGCTGGAGGTAAGCACATCCAAGACGCCCATCATCACGATCTTCAGCGCCAGCCCGTCCTCGATTAAAGCCGGCGACGAAGCGACGCTGGCATGGGATATCATCGGCGCGAAATCGATTAATATCAGTCCGGGCATCGGCGGCGTGGCCTTAAAGGGTACGGTCAGAATAACGCCCTCCGAGACCGCAGTATATACATTGAGGGCCGACAGCGACTACGGCTCGGTAACCAGGACGGTCACTATCAGCGTGGATGCTTCCAGCCTGAGCACCGGTCCGGCGCTGACCAAAGACCCGCCCCGGATTAAAACCTTCTCCGTAAGCAACAATTCGATCATGCTGGGGGAGGAGGTGACACTCAATTGGACGGTCGATGCGGCCAGGACAGTCTCTATCAGCCCGAATGTCGGCAGCGTACCGTCTTCCGGCTGGACGAAGGTGATACCGACCGCTTCCACCACTTATGAGCTGACCGCGGTCAACACGTTCGGCTCCGTAAAGAAGGAAGTCACGGTTGCGGTAGGCGTTTTAACCGACGGCACTGCGCCGATAATAAGATCTTTCACGGCCACGCCTACCGGCATTTCTCAGGGCGGGACATCCAACCTTTCCTGGAATGTGAATGGCGCTACTTTATACATTATTGACCAGGGCATCGGCGTTCCAGCCTCGAAATACACGCAGGCTGTATCGCCGGCTGAAACCACCAGCTTTACCTTGACCGCCATCAACAGCTACGGGACTGATAACGCCACGGTCACCGTGAGCGTAACCCCGTGACAATTCAGCCTCGATCGATAATTTGTTAGCCTGATATCAGTAACTTGTCAGATTGCCGTCAAGCATACTGAGTTCACCTCCTTTATGCTAAGAAAAAGGAGGTGAAAATGAAAAAGACAGCAATTATCGCGGTTCTATCAGTCGTATTGCTGATGACGGTGATGTC
The DNA here is from genome assembly GCA_041653995.1 of Dehalococcoidia bacterium. Taxonomy (NCBI): domain Bacteria; kingdom Bacillati; phylum Chloroflexota; class Dehalococcoidia; species Dehalococcoidia bacterium. The sequence goes on along the minus strand of JBAZEK010000001.1, from coordinate 1,086,727 downwards.
TGCGGGTTGCATTTCCACTGGTATAAGCAGCGAGCAGTACATGGCCCTGCAAGGCCAGGTGAACTCACTCAACAACTCGCTGAACTCTACACAGCAGCAGTTGTCTTCAACCCAGCAGCAACTGAATACTACCCAGCAATCGCTGGCTGAAGCCCAGGCCAAACTGCGGCAGCAGAATACGTATGTAACTTCTGCGCAGCCGGCCTATCAACCCACCGTTATCTATTACCGGACCTACTCCTACGGCACACCCTGGTATAACTACCCGTATCGTTCATACCCGGCGCCGCGGCCCGCTCCGTTCCCCGGCCCGTTCCCCGGCCCCTTCCCCGGCACCATGCCACCCCCGCCGCCCATGCCGTAGCAGCCTGACGTCTTATAAAACAGGGAAGCGCTGATCGCATCGACCCGGTCAGCGCTTCCTTATTATGCAACTCTTAAACTTAAACGGGCGGTGTATTACTTCAGTTGGAATGGCTGTATTTAATATGCTTCTCGAAGTCTGCCAGTAATCTGGAGATATCCTTGCTGATGGGCGTCACAGGCACACCTGACTGTGCCGGCCGCACCGCCCATACAAGGTTTGCACCGCAATTCCCACAGAATCTCTCACCGCACATAACCCGCGCCATGCACCTGGGGCAGTACAAATTCTTCAGCATTTATCTACGTCCTGCGCACTATAATTGACCATCTTAAGCTGTTTACATAAACAGTATACAGCTCAAATATTGATCAAATATTAAAACGTAGAGGAAAGCAAAGTGGTTTAGAAAGATGGCGGTGATATCGGCAGGCGGTAGCTACAGGTCCCTGTAGACGAACCTGTCCTCGAATTTAAATCCTTTCTCTTTAAACAGCATCAGGCAGACGTCGACAACTTCGGGATCGTACAGCCTGCCTTGATTCTTTGATATTTCATTCAGGGCTTTATCTATACCCAGCGCCGCTCTGTAGGGGCGGTGCGACGACATGGCTTCCACCACATCGGCCACAGCCAGTATCTTGGACTCCGTCAGCATCTCTTTGCCCGTCGATCCCCGGGGGTAACCGGAACCGTCCAGCCTTTCATGGTGCTGCAGGACCATTAAGGCGATGGGACGGGAGAACTCGATGTCCCGCAGTATGGAATAGCTGCCGAGGGTATGCGTCTTGATCAGGTCCAGTTCGGTGTCGGTCAGTTTGCCGGGCTTGCTGAGTATATCCGACGGCACATACATCTTGCCGATATCGTGGATTTTGGCCGCCATCACCAGGTGTTCGATCCGCAGCTCATCCATCTTCATTTCCCTGGCAATGGCGCCCGCCAGGTCGGCCACCCGGTGCTGGTGTTCGGCGGTATATGGGTCTCGCATCTCCACCACCTTGACCATGGTATCCACCAGGGCCCGCAAAGTCCTCTGTAGGGCGTTGATGGATGCCTCGCGCTCTTCCTCCGCCTTCTGTCTCTCTGTGGAGTCGCGGCTGTACGTGAGGGCGGCGTACACATTTCCCGAGTTGTCCCTCAACGGGATATTGTATATATCGTAAATATGTTGTGAGCTATCGGCCCAGGTTACAACGGTCCCGGGATTCTGCACGAGGAGGCCCTGAAAGGCCTGCATGTCGTCATGGTGAAATCCCGCGATGCCTTTTCCCGGATTACCCACGCATAGCTCTTCCGCGAAGAAGTCGGTATCCGGCCTGCCTATCATATCCCGGGGTGAAAGGTGCTGAGCCTGAGCAAAGCTCTTGTTGACTAATATGTATTTATGCTCGAAATCTTTGACGCACATCCAGTCGGGAGTGGCGTCTATCACGTTCTGCAACAGGTTCTTGGATCTCACAAGCTCGTCCTCAGCTTTCCTGTGCTCGGTTATATCGGTTATCAGGCCGGAAACCCCCACGATGCGTTTTTCCCGGTAGATCGGGCGGCTGGAGGAACGCACGAATCTGGTTTCACCGTCCCTGTCCTTCAGGCGGAATTCCCATGGCTCCACTATCCCCGACAGCAGGCGTTTGTAGCTGCCCAGCAGGCCCGGCAGGTCATCCGGATGTACATATGAGGTAAAGGGTTGTCCCAGCAATTCCTTAACTTTATAGCTGGTGACGCGCTCTACGACCGGACTTATATAAGTTATAGTCTTCCTGGTGTCCAGCGTGAATAAAACGTCGTTGATATTCTCCACCAGCGCGCGGTATTTTTCCTCGCTTGCCTTAAACGACTCCCCCAGGTTTTTCTGGCTGGTGATGTCCGTGGAATTGCCCAGGACGGCGCGCCGGCCCCGGTACACGATGGGCACGACTGTCTCGATTATCCAGCGCACCTCGCCCGTGCGCGTACATACCCTGAACCGGTAGGGTGTTTTGCGCAAACCTTTAAGCATGCGCACGGCATTCCTTCTGACGAGCTCCCTGTCGGCCGGGACGACCAGGCTCAAATGGCGCATGTCCCTGAGATCGTCTTTCTTATGACCGGTGATCTTTTCAAAGGCAGGATTAAAGAGCACGAACTTGCCGTTCTGCCCAACGTATTTACCTATGGGGGAATTCAAAAATATCGATTTGAACAGCTGATCACAGCTCTCGCGGTCGATGCCGGCCCATGCCTCACTTAAAGATCGATCTTTTTCATATCTATTCGGTTTCACCCTCACCCTTGCATGTATATAAGTTTGATTTGAAGGGGACCCTCACATCCGACCTCATATACATATGTCATATATATAACCTCAGTATATTCAAATTAGCAATACTACTATGGTACTATGACTTAGGTACTGGGTTAATACAGGGTTGATCCGAAACACTGCTGAAATGGGATCGATTGCAGGCGGCGGAAGGGCTGAAAGCAAAAAAAACCTGTGAGCCGGATAACGACATAGACCGCACCCGGCTCACATCGGGATTCTTCACAGGTTCCAGTAGTCTGACTGATGGAGAGGAGGATCAGACGGTGGCTATTGCGCCGGCGACCATAATCCTCGGACCGGCGTGGACGCCGATAGTGGGGCCAACCTTGGTGCGGATTATTTTGGCGTTGGGGATGGCGGAGCCTATACGTTTGGCCAGGTCTTCGAGCTCATCCGGTGTGGTGGCATCTTCCACCACGATTTCGTCAGGATTACCGGTCTTTTTAATCAGGTCAACCAATAGATCTACGGCTTTGGCACGGCCGCGAGCTTGAGTCACCGGGTGGATTACACCGTCCTTGAGCGTCAAAACCGGGTTCAGTTTGAGCATACCCCCCAGCAGCGCCTTGGCCCGGCCGATGCGGCCGCCTTTCCTCAGGTATTCCAGGGTGTCGAAAATCATGTAGACACGGATCTTAGGCAGGATATCCTTTATCATACTGGTGATCTCCGCCATCTTCATGCCCTTTTCAACCGCCCTGGCAGCTTTGAGTGTGGGCAGCAGCAGCCCGGCGCAGGTCCACTTGCTATCGATGACCTCGATTTTAAGCTTGCTGTCCACAAGTTGTTTGGCCTGCATGGCGCTGTCGTAGGTGCCGCTGATGCCGGCCGATATGGTCAGCACCAGTATTTCATCCGTTTGTTTGGCCAGCTTCTCATATGCCTCGGCAAACACGCCGGGCGCGGGCTGGGATGTGGTGGGATGCACCTTGCCCTCCACCAGCATCTTATAGAACTGAGTTCCAGTAAGGTTCACGCCGTCCTGATAGCTGTCGGTGCCGAATTGCACGTTAAGCGGCACGATGGTGATGTCGTACTGCTTTCTTATTTCCTCGGGAATGTCTCCGGTGCTGTCGCAGATTATTTTTATCATTGTATACTTTCTCCTCCATTGTAGTGAGTGGAAAGTATACAATCTTAGCGCCGCCTGATAAATACGTAGGCATACCTAATTCAGTAGCGGGCTGATTAATTATTCTTGAGAAGGATTTTCATAACAGCTTGAAGCGACATAGCCTCGGGTTTGCTATGGTCTGTCATTCTTCGCTGCTGGAAAGCGAATCGGTTTCCTCTTCGGCCAGCTTTACAAACGCCTGGACCACGGCCGGGTCGAAATCTTTGCCCGATCTCTCTTTTATATATTCGATCGCCTTCTCTTCCTGCCAGGCTTTGCGGTATGGGCGGTCCGAGATGAGGGCATCGTAGACGTCGACCACCGAGAAGATGCGGGCCGAAAGGGGGATATCCGTGCCCTTCAACCCGCGCGGATAGCCGCTGCCATCCCATTTCTCGTGGTGGCAGTAAGGTATATCCAGCGCATGTTTGAGATAGGGTATATGGGACAACAGTTCATACGCATAGGTTGTATGCTGCTGCATCTGCTTGAATTCCTCATCGGTGAGCTTGCCCGGCTTGAGCAGGACGCTGTCCGGTATGCCCATTTTGCCGACGTCGTGCAGAAGGGAGCCGCGATGGACGTCCATTATATCGAGCGCTCCCGTGCCGTCGGCCTCCGCCAGCCTTTTGGTTATTGCGCTGACGCGGTGACAGTGTCCGGCCGTTTCAAGGTCGCGATATTCCAGTGCAGTAGCCCAGCCCTCCAGAGTCGCGTCGTAGGTCTGTTCCAGCTCGGCCGAAAGGACACGCTCTTTCCTCAGGGTGTTGATCAGGAAACGGTACATGCGTATCAGCAGGATCACGATGATAACCAGCAGCATCATCATAGTAAAACCAGTCGTAACCCAGTTCAACAAATCAAATCTATCGAGAGGCAATAAGCGGGGCGAGAGGATTGCGTAATAGTCAAGAAGGCAGAAAACAGCGTAGAGCAGGGCGCTGAAGGCGGTGGTGACCCATCCGGTGCGCGTACCGATTAGAATGAATCCCAAAATGGGTAATGCCAGGAGATAAACGCGCGCGGAACCCGCGGACCCGAAATACCATAAATTGACCGCGGCCATCATATAGCCCAGTGTGATCAGCACCCAGGCCCGCAACCTGAAATCGATCTTTTTTAATAAGGCAAGCGCGATCATCCCCAGGTAAGCCGCGCTCATCACGACAAACGCGGCCCAGGATTTTGACGCGTACATGGAGAACGCTGAAATCGCAAATGCCGGCAGCGCCACTATCAGAACCACGTAAGTTAAAACCGTGACCGCCCTGGAACGCCACTCGGAAAGCACATCGTCGACATCGACGGCCCTGACAGAGGTCCTGCTTTTGCTCAGCATATACTGTTCTCCTCCTCAGTTCCCCGCGGGCATAGATAGTGAACCGTCACCATGATACGGTTGATATGAGACGAATGCAACAGGCCGGACCTATTTAGTGAACTTCCATTTAACAGGCAGCTCGTCGCCGGCTTTTTCGATGGCGTTGCTGTCGAAGGGGGTTTTGGTGGATTGATATGCCATGCCTAACTCGCGTGCCAGGGCTGCCGCTACAGCCTGGTCCTGCAGGTTTCGGCAGTCGCTTTCCGATACGTGTATTATACCTCTGGTCGGCAGGGGCAGGATGGTATACCAGCGCGCTGCCCTGGCCGTGGAATCCCTGGAATATTCCTCGTCCAGCTCGTCCCACTCCGGGACCTCCTGTATATTCATGACGGTGCTCTGCAGCCCTCTTTTCACGTGATTAGGCAGCCTTTGCCACGTCCGGACGGCGATCTTTTTGAGACGGGCATCGTTTATATTGATGGGCGGCTGTTTGGACTGCAGCTCGGACAACAGGCTGAGGATCAATCCCAGCATCAACGGTATGCAGGTATAAAAATATCTTTCCCAGCCCTGGTCTGCCGACATGAAGAATATGGTCCAGGCTGCGTAGACGGCAAAAGCCCAGTAAAACGTATGTATGCCGATCCTCTCCCGTATGCTCAGTTCGCGCGCCGGCACCATGAGAAATGCTGCCAGGGATGCCAGACCCAGGCATACGACACCGAGCACCTGTCCCGCATTCTGGATTCCCATAGATCACCTCCAACTGCTTATTATAACAGCAGATATTCCGGTATCAATAGGTATTTAGTCATGCCCCCAATGTCCCTAACGACAGTCACCCGCTATTTATGCAGTTCACAGGTAAGCGCGCCCGATGGGCATTTGTCTATGGCGCTTTTAATAGTCGCCGCTTCGGCGGCATTGATATCCACCCAGGGACGCCTCATCGGTTTAAAAACCTCGGGCAGGTTGGAGAAGCAGTTGCCGGAATGTATACACTTCTCCGAATCCCAGAAAACCGTTATTTTATCGTTGTGGTAGACCCTTTTCATATTACTGACGATTATACATCGAATTGGGCGTCCAGGCCTGCCATTTTGTATAATATACGGAATACCGGTAAGGAAATTAAAAAGATGCGTCTGAAACTGCTTCTTGCTACCCTGGCGGCTCTCGTCCTGCTTGCGTTGCCGTGTCTTGCATGTTCGTTGTTGCCGGAACAGGGCTTCACCTATGATCCATCCAAAAGTTATGCCTCTTTCCTGGTCCTCGATAATGAGACCGGAAGGAGCTCGCTGGCCGCGATGAAGCAGCGATCCGTCGCTGAGGGTTACGAGATAGGCCCCATCGAGTACTATAAACAGGGAACAAAGGACTTCGCCCCCATACTAATAAAGCTTACCGCCAGCAAACAGGTGGCGGTGGTCTGGATCATCAGCTCGATATGGGATGTAAACGATATTAAAATGGGCATGGAGGGTCTGGATTACAGCGGTCCATTCAGATACGTGCCTATCTCAGGGGAATCGGGCATAACGGTACCGTAGCGGCCTCGGGCCCTATTGCCGGCCGTGGTTGAGGGATCTCAGCAGGGTTGTAAGCAGCGCAAGGCGGTGGGTGGGGACCTTGAGTTCACGGGCGCGCCGTAGCGGCTCAGCGAAGATGGCGTCGACCTCCATAGCCTTGCCCTCCACGAAATCGATCATGGTGCTCGGCTTATATGCTCCCATGGTGGAAGTCTTCTGAAACAGACTATTTATTATTGTATTGCGGTCGATGTCGGATTTTTCGCCGTGATATGCCAGGTCGGCGTTTCCCGCGCATATGACTTCCTGCATCAATGCCTTTGCAGCGGCGCGCAGTCCTTCGTCCGCCATGATGCGGTCGGTCGTGATACCTCCGCCGGCCACGCACAGGCCGCTGAAAGGTATATTCCAGCAAAGCTTCTCCCAGCGGGCCTTCAAAAGCGAGGACGCTGAGACAACGCTGGTTTTGCTGCCCGACCACAGCGCAAGGGCTTTGTCGATCTCGCCTTGATCGTTTTTGTAGTGTCCCAGTGTAACCGTTCCGTATGCCAGGTGATGCACGTTACCGGGCTTGCCTCTGTTGATACAGGTAAAGGCCAGGCCTCCGAATATGCGTTCTTGGCCGAACCACCCGGCGAAATGGTCCTCCAATCCCAGGCCGTTCATCAGCACCAGTATGCGGGTGTCGGCGCCCACGCAGGGCTGGACCAGCTTGTGTGCGGCATGAATGGAGGTTGACTTGAGCGCGCAGATCACCCAGTCCACCGTACCTATCTCCGTGCTGTCTGCAGCTGTAAAAGGACGTGCCAGCAGGAAATCCCCGTCCGGACTGGTTACATTCAGGCCGGACGACCTGACGGTATGGTAATCACGCCTGACCAGGAATCGGACATCATGTCCGGCCTCGGCCAGACGTCCCCCGTAATAGCTTCCCACGGCGCCGGCGCCTATCACAGCGATGCGCTGCGTTTTTTTCATGCAAATATCTTAACAGAGAAGCCGCTTTGTATTGAAATCAGGCGTCTAACTGAATACCCTGCCGATCTTTACGAAGAGAAATATGATGGCGTCGCCCATCCTGTCCAGTCCGCTTATGATACAGGCGCCTGTCTTATCGATCATCTGCGAAAGGGGATTGGTCCCGGTTGTCCGCGGCGCGGCTTCAGCGCTATCCCTCGTCCCGGCCATGCGCTGCCGTCGGTGGATCTCCTGCAGTTCCGTGATGGCCCTGTCGCATGTGGATGAAAGGTCGTTGCCCAGGTGGGGATGGCTCTGCTCTACGCGCGCTATATTGTTTTTCAGTTCGTGCAGGGCGTCGATCATATACCCTTTATATTAAGGCCTGCTCAGCCTATTTTCAACGTTATGCCCACCGGGCAGTGGTCCGATCCCAGCACGTTTTTGAGGATGAATGCGCCGGTCAGCGATTCGGTCAGATTGCGTGAGATAAAGAAATAGTCGAGACGCCAACCGATATCTTTTTCCCGTGCTTTGAAGCGGTAGCTCCACCAGGTGTAATGCCCGGCGTCCTTATAGATATGGCGGAAGGTGTCGACGTACCCATGGTCGATCAGCTTATCCATCCATGCGCGTTCCTCGGGCAGGAATCCGGAGGTCTCGCGGTTTTCCCTGGGACGGGCAAGGTCTATCTCGGTATGGGCTACATTGAAGTCGCCGCAGATAACAATTTTTTCGCCCCGCTCCGATAATCGGTCCACGTGTTCCAGCAGCGCATCGTAAAAGGCCAGCTTGAAGGGCAGCCGTTCCGCCATTTTATCGGCATTTCCTGCGCCCTCTTTGCGGGCTGTGGCCACCTCCTTTGGCGAATAGGCCTTGGGAAAATAGATGTTGAAGAGTTTGAATCCGGGGTGTTCGGTCATCAGCACCCTGCCCTCGCTGTCGAACCTTTCTATCCCCAGCCCGCTGCTGTGGGAAAGAGGCTTATTACGGCTGAATGTGGCCACACCGCTGTAGCCCTTCTTCTCTGCGAAATTCCAGAGCGTGAAGTAGCCGGCCGGGTTTTCGAGGGCGGGAGGGAGCTGGGACTGCTGCAGCTTCGTTTCCTGGAAACAGACAACGTCGGGCGATTCCCGTTTCAACCAGTCGAGAAAGGGCAAATGTGGTTGTCCGTCCGGCGCCAGGTTGGCCTTATCCAGCATGTTTCGCATGCTGACCACGTTCCAGGAGATAAGCTTGATCTGATCGCTCATCAGCTATTGCTGGTCGCCGCTTTCGTCCGACCACTCCTGCATGACCTTTTTAATGCGCAGGGCCAGATTGGGATTGGAGCGCAGTCTATCGATGAAAACCGGGCAGCCTTCCAGCATCGAATTTTCGGCGGCTGAAGCCAGACCCCCCAGCAACTGGTTGAGACCCAGGTCCTCCATGCCGGGAGGCGTGGAGAAAGATATATTCGAGCCGAGTTGCTTTTTCAGGTCGAGCTCCGTCACGCGGACAGGCAGGACGCAGTTCTTATACCAGGGGCAGGTCTTGCACTGTAATAACGATTGAGCTTCGTCAAGGATATCAGCCATATACTTCTCCAGCAGTGCTATATGATTATTTTAATCCTTCCCGGCCCCCGCCGCAGAAAAAGCTGCATTTGGGGCAGTATCTCGAGTCCCTGGAGATGTTGTTGCCGCAGTTAGGGCAGATGGGTTGCAGAGGGCTTCCGCAGTTGCCGCAGAAGCGGTCGTAGGGTACGCGCGGCCATCGGCAGCCGGGATGGGGGCAATTGGAATTGACGGCGCCCAGAACGCCGAGTTGTGAGTGGCAGTGGCTGCACACCGTGCTGCCGGCCGTATTTTCTTGCCAGCAGATGGGACAGAGAAAGTTTTGCTGCATGATAATCCCTTAAATGCTTAATATTGTATGTCCAATGCGGGCCCGGAGCAATGTATGATCGGTGTCGGATGTTACGCGGGCTTTGAGGCAGGGTGCGTTTCTACTAGTAGTTCGTAGTTTGGAATGGCATAGTAGGACTCATGCATTTGTTCCCTGCTTTGTCATATGATATTGCGCGGTAAATATAGCTGGTGTTTGGTAGCAGGTTAGTCAATGTTACCCTATGTGAAAGTGTACCTTGGCCAACTTGGGGATCGTTTTCTATAAGTGTGAATTGGTTGAAAACAGGTGCGATACCCCACTCGACCCGCGTACTTGCTGGCTCATTGGTTGCCCAAATTATTATAATGCTTCTATTTTCACCGGGCTCATAAGTTAAATAAGTTATCACAGGAGCTGTGGTATCTTTAACTGTTTCTACTTTGGGCGCCGAACCCGTCTTGATCCAGCCGAACTGGAAGGCCAGGATGAGGAAGATGGTCAGACCGACTACCAGCACCACCAGCGAAGAGAGGAGAATGGGATTGGTATTGCGCACGAACTCTTTGAGCCTGTCGATCAGGCCGTCCAGCCCGCCTCCGGCGTAGGCTTCGCCGCCGTGAACCGAGTATGGTTTATAATCGCCGGGCTGGCCGTATCCGGCCTGGTAGTCCGGGTAGGGTGGTTGCTGTGGTGGATAACCGGGTGGAGGGTAGGGTGGATACTGCGGAGGGTACTGGCCCTGGTCAGTTTGCCCGGGAGGATATTGCGGGTACTGCGGATATGGTTGAGGCTGCTGGGGTTGGGGTTGATACTGTGGTTGAGCCGGCGGAACGCCGGTATACGCGAGAACTGCATGGCAGGCGTGGCAATACTGGCTGTCGATGGCGTTGCCGGTATGGCAGGATGGACAATAAACGACAAGCGTATTTCCGCAGTACGCGCATACCCACTGTCCCCGCAGGTTCTGCGCGCCGCATTTAGGGCAGGGTACTGTTGATTGATACATTAGAAAATCTGTAAACGCAGCGAAAAGGAGGGTTAATCTGCCGAAGGTGTCGTGAAAGTATTGGTGGCGGATACGGCGTCAACGTTGCCGTCGGTATGTGATAACACACGGTACTGGTATTCAGTATTTGCCGTTAATCCCTTGACGATAACCCCGTGATCGGTGACACCGATGCTGGTACCGCTCACGGGGTCATCCTGTAGTGTCGTCTTGTTGCCGAACGATCCCTTGGGACCCCATTCCACCTGAGAACTGGATGGCTTGTCCGTCTTCCAGATAATGCCGACTTCGTTTATGGCCTTGGCGCTAACTTCTACGCCGCTGATGGTGGGCGGCACAGTGTCCTTCTGTTTCCCTGTGGAGGTGGTGGTGTTATCGCTGCCGAAGTTAAGTATGCCCTTGAGGTAGCCCTGGCTGTAAGCCCAGTAACCGAAGCCTGCCAGGCCGGCAATCAGAACAACCAGCAGCAATATGAGCATGCCTTTGCCGCCGCCTTGCTGGGGTGGCCTTGCGCCCGGCGGATACGCTCCGCGTGGCGGCTGCTGCGGAGGATAGCCCGGCGGATATCCCGGTTGCTGGGGATAGCCGGGCTGTTGCGGATATCCCGGCTGCGGCGGATAACCGGGCGGTTGCTGCGGATATCCCGGCTGTGGAGGATAACCCGGCTGCTGCGGAGGATAATAGCCGGTCTGTTGAGGCGGGTAGCCGGGGGGCTGCTGCGGATATCCAGGCTGTTGCGGGTATCCCGGCTGTTGCGGATAGCCCGGTTGCTGAGGATAGCCCGGTTGCTGAGGATAGCCCGGCTGTTGCGGATATGCCGGTTGCTGCGGATAGCCAGGTTGCTGAGGATATCCCGGCTGCTGCGGAGGGTAATATCCGGTCTGCTGGGGCATACCGCTGAATGTCATGCCGCACCTGGCGCAGAAAGTGCTGCCGGGACCTGCCGGGGTTCCGCAATTGGGGCAGACGGTCGGCAGGGGTGTACCGCATGCGTTACAGAATTTCTGTCCGGGAGCATTATTGGCGCCGCATCTGGTGCATCTTATCCATTGCTGCATTTCATCTCTCCATCACATCCATAACTATCCATAGAGAAAACGTATTTCCGGCGGACTATGTTTAACCATTTTCTTGATTATATACACAGGTATTAAATAAATCAATAAACTTAATAATTCGGGGAGAAAAACATGCCGCTATCTGCCGACAAGGTAGCTCCTGCGCGATACCTCTTCGCCGCGGGCGTTATACAGCGCGGCCGTATCGGCGGTCACGTTGTTCCAGATATTGCCCAGTCCCCAGTTGAAGGAGAAGCCTCCGGTCTGGCAGTGAATTTCATCTGTGAATACCAGTATCGTTTGACCGGGGTAGAGGATGCACTGCGGCGGCACTCCCTGTTCGCCCGCTATCGGCTGCATGGGCGTCTCGTCCAGCGGTTCCACCGGCGTGCATGAAGCCCAGTCTATTTCACTGTTGGGCACATTGGTCGGTTTGGACTGCTGGGGATTTGTCGTGAACCTGTAGATCTCGGACTGCGCCGGGTTCTTGGTCAAGGAGTAATAGCTTTCGGTCGATATTATTTCCTCGGTCGGGTCCGGCGGCGGCAGCTCGTAGGGGACGCAGGGGAAGTGCGACGGGAATATGAAAGTGGGATAGCCCCTGGTAATATTGGTCAGACGCCAGTCGACGATATCGACATACGTATCTCCGACATTCTGGATGACAACGAATTCATCTCTCTCGTAAAGTCCCGGATTGCAGCAACCGATCCTGCTGAGCGTGCCCCTGTAGTGGATAAGCTTTATCCGGACGGGCGATCCCGGAGTGGCAACTGTTGTGGAGACGTTCTCGGATTCAGCCGGTTCCGGTGGAGGAGCAGCCGGTATCTGCGCCGGCTCAGCCGTGGGTTGAGAATTATCGTCGCCCGGCGTCGGTTGCGACGGCAGGGGTGATGCACAGGCCACAGCCAGCACGGCAAGCAGGATGAGGACACTCAGCAGCGATGATGGGCCGGCTTCAAGCGGCTTAAAAGATAACATGGGTGTAGTTGAATTATATGCATTGGAGTAGAGGGATGTCCACAGCGCGGGCTTATAAATCCTGATGAACTATGATTGTACGGGGCGGTTCGCCTTGCTTTTAAACCTTGTTAAAGAATAAAATATAGCGTTAGAGGGCGGCTAGCTCAGCGGTTAGAGCACTTGCTTCACACGCAAGGGGTCACAGGTTCAAATCCTGTGCTGCCCAGGGCCGAAGTGGCGGAATGGCAGACGCGCTACGTTCAGGGCGTAGTATCCGTAACGGATGTGTGGGTTCAACTCCCACCTTCGGCACCATTTTATGCGCCTGTAGCTCAGTGGATAGAGCGCAGCCCTGCGGAGGCTGAGGCCGTGGGTTCAAGCCCCACCAGGCGTGCCACTCCCCAGGGCGATTAGCTCAGCGGTTAGAGCACCTGTCTTACACACAGGGGGTCACTGGTTCAAATCCAGTATCGCCCACCAAAGAAAACTACAGCTCAATTTCACAATATTCACAAGTTAGCTACAAAAAGTTCACAAAAGAATTGTTGGAGAAGTTTATTTCTTCTCGCCCCGATGGTTGTAGTAAGCGAACTATTGAATTTTACGAATATACTTTAACTCATTTTATTGGTTATCCCCTAAGTCCAGATGGAGTTAATGCTTATCTAAAATCACTTACCTGTCATAATGGCAAAGCAAGATTCTATCAAGCTCTCAAAACTCTCATTTCATGGCTATACAGCAATAGCTATATTCACGACAAGGTTATTGACAAAGTTCCTAGCCCAAAAATTCAAAAGAAGCTATTGCCTGCGGTATCAAAAGAACAATTAGAAGTTCTGATAAATCATTGTCATTGTGAACGTGATAGAGCATTAATTAGTTTCTTATGGTACTCAGGAGTAAGGCTGAGTGAATGTGCTAATGTGCACGCTAAAGACTTTGACTGGGGTGAAGGTACAGTAACCATTCTGGGCAAGGGTAACAAGTATCGTAAGGCTTTAGCTGGTAATGGTGTTATCGGAAAGTGGTTTGATGAGCATGATAGTTTTGAAATATCAAGAGCTGGCATTAAAACTATGCTTAAACGATTGTCTAAAGAAACTGGCATTAAGTCCAACGCCCATAGCTATAGAAGAGGGTTTTGTATTCACAATATTAAGTCTGGGTTATCCACTCGTATTGTGCAAAATCTAGGCGGTTGGGAAAGCATTTCTATGGTTGAAAGGTATTCAAAATCTTTATCCTTTGAGGATGCTCTTCAAGTCTACAAAGATGTGAACGGCTCAAATCAGTTACCTCGTTAGCAATCAGGATTTCATAGTTATTTGTTCAATAATTAAGCTTGAAAAGCTCAGGCAGGAAGAATCTGTCATGCCCTATATTATATACCCCATTTTGGCCCTTTAGAACAATTCTGTAGTACATTTTAACGGTGCCTTGGCTGAACTTTATTATGGTGCAAAGATATACTCGGTCATTCAGCTTTCAGGACAGCATGAAGTTTTATAAGTCACCACTTTCTTAAATATGTCTATATTATTTAGATTTTCTTGATAACTCCCAATGAGCTCCTATTTTATGTGGTGGGAGTGTATCCCCCTTCTTGACATTTGCTGTTACTCCTGTTTTGCCTGTGCCCAATCTGCATTCGTTGTATTTGCCAGAGACTTTAGCTGATTCCCCTGCATAATACTTCTTCTTATTTGCTACCATCTTCTTTACCTCCCTTTTGATTTTCTTTCATTTCATATCTACCTTATCTGTTGTCTTTAATGTTCTGAAGTTGAATACATCAGATACCGATTCCCCATGTGCTAGAATTTGCACCCAGTATTCTGTATCGGGTTCCAGACCATAGGATAGTGTATATGAATGCTCAGTGTTGATGTCCCCAGAAGAGCACTCATATTTATAGCAGGCTGAACTCCATACTGACTTGTCAGTTGACCATTTTAATTTAGCACTCCTGTCCGTGATGTCATATAAAGATATATTGGATATCTTCGCTCCGTGAGTATAATTTGAAGGTTGTGTTAAAAATTCGACACTGTAATCGGCAACCCTTCCCATTCTATCTTTGGCATTTAAACCAACGTCATATAATCGTCTTGGCTCAAGAGAGCTAATTGTAAAGCTATGTTTCTTTGTAAAATATATGTCTTCTATAAAATCAATTTTCTGGGAGTTTAAGGGCGCATCAGTACTGGATATATATTTACAGATTGTAGCGGTGACTTGAGCTTCCACATCAGTTTCCCAATATAACTCTGCACTCGTATCTGTAATTATAGAAACTTTAACATTCGATATTTTTGGTTTAGTAGAGTCAACCTCATATAAAGAAGTAACCCAATTTGGTAATGTTTGAAATGAAAATTCACTACTACGATTGCTTGCATCGTTAATTAAAGAATTATCTAATCCACTAGCAGCTACGTTAAAAGTGTAAGCTGTGTTGGGATTACAGTTTAATATCAATTCATGAAATGTATTTGGATTTGTCTTGCCGATGCACTTTCCGATTGGGTCACCTTGGGGGTGAATTTCCAACCAACACGGTACTGCCTTATCTGTTTTCCATCTCACAGTTGCCCTATTTGAAGTAATATTAGTGACTGTAATATTATCGATTCTTACCTTAATCACATCATCAAGGAAATTGATTACATTGTTAACGCTATTTTCGCCAGAGCGAAATGTACCTATTTCGATAGCATGTAAATCCCCACTCCCATCAATTAAGAGATATATTGGCCTGTTGCCAAATGGTACAAGTTTATCAATTGTTTTTTGATTATCTTCAATTAAATAAAACGGTACATTGTTTTGTTTTCCAAATGCCTCTAATTCTATCTGAGCATAAGTATCATTAATTACAATGACATCGAGATTCTTATCATATAATGAATCATAAACATTATGAATAGTCAGTATGTCATTCCTATGTACAGGGCAAGAGCACCAATAGCATAGTAGCACCCAACTGCCTTTAAACTGATTTAAATCAATCTTTTCGCCATTGATAGTAGTCCATGAGATATTCGGTATCTTATCTCCGATTTTTGGGAATGTCTCAACGTTGTTTATTGAGTTATTTGGTGTGCAGGCTGATATAACGAATAGTGCTATGAAACAAGCAAGTAAATATTTCATCTCCCCAGCCTCACTACATTGACCGTATTCTATTATATGAACAATACTTATGCAATAGACCTATATGCGTTACCACTTTGGGCTGAGAAGTTATTTAAAATTCAATGCCGTTACACTTAGCTGCTGGCATCTCTCTCAGATGAAGTAATAGTATTTCAAAGATTATTGACAATAAATTGATATATAATTCCCCTTTTTCTCTTTTTGCCCCATTTTTCTGTAGTTAATTTAAGCTGGAAATAATATATGCAAAACGACATAATTGGCTTGAACGTAAACGTGTTTATGGTGTACCAGCGTTTGTTGGTCTTAAAAGCGACATAATTCACTTGAACGGAAACTTAGGCGAAGAAATAATAAAGGGGCTTAAGGGAAAGGAAGTAGAGTTATTACCTTTACTGTTTAATACTTTAAAGGCTCTAATTAAGCTGGAATAGTAATGACAGGTGGAATCCGTCATGTTCAATATGCAACACCCTGATTTCAGCCCCTCAGAGCGATTTCAGAGGGCACCACTTATGTCTTAGCACTCTGTATTATTTGGATAGCTTGAAAGACTTTAAAAACTGCATCTTGAACCTTAGCCATCTCTAGAATGAACCATTCCCTTGTCAATAAAACGCTAAATGTTACTTTCACACTTTTGTTCTTTGGTTTATCAAACTTCATTAGTTTTAAAGGAGGCACAAGCAAAGGAGTGACTCCAGCGACTCTTCCATGAGCTATTGCATCACGTATGTCCACTAAAGTCTTATCAATGGTTAGACCTGTCGATATGATGTTGGGATGGTTATTATATTTATCAATGAGTTGACTTAGACTATCATAGTTTGTGAACGCATTTTCAGCTACTATATCCCCCGCATTCATAGCATTTAGGTTTACCGCCTGAGGAGATGAAACTCTAGAGGCAATTTCATCATTATAAAGAAATAGACGGAGAGCTATCTCAAGTGATTGGAAATTCACAAGTAGCTTCCCCATATTTAGGGGATGCTCCTCCTGTTGCATTTCTTTTTCCGCCATTTTTCTTACTCAAGCTGTCCAGTTTCAGGGGTTCAGACCAGTACACCTCGATTTCTTAATATCAAGAAATTATCTATTTACCAGGAAGTTTTGGATACTGACCTACAAAATCAACGATTTCTTCATAATTTTGAAAGGCACCGTCATGCTTGTTAATAATTACCTTATTGCAATCCAATAAAAAGGTTGTGGGGAACCTTGGATTATGATAGGCGGCATCTATTATGCCTTCTGTATCTAGTAAAATAATTAATCTATAACCATTTGCAGTAACGAAGTCATTTATGCTGTATATGTCACCTCTAACATTCACAGCCAATATCTCAAGTTCTTCTCTAGGACGCTCATAATATAGTTTTTGGATTAATGGAAGTTCCTTTTCACATGCACCACATCCGAGTAGCCAGAAGTGAAGTAGAGTCATTTTGCTAGGTACTGCGGACAGCGTTATATCCTGATTATTAGTTGAAGTTGCTGTGAAATCAGGAGCTCTACAACCTAAATTTATGCAGTTGGGCAGTGTAAAAACTTTTGAAGCAGAATTACCGCAGCGGTCATACGAGTTGATTTGAATTTGGTCATAGTAGCCATTAGTGCAAACTGTTTCATTTACGCTATGATATCTTGTCCAATTTTCACCAAGAGTGACTCCAGCACCTCCGACACTATTACGAAACCCTTGTATATTACTATGTGTTTCCTCATCCGTTTTCCAACTCAAAATAGAGGCCTTAGAAAGATTAATATCATAAATTTGTGGAGGAGTATTATCCCAACGGGGGGTTAAACCTGATTCTATAAATGTTTTTAATTCAGTCTTGCTTTGGAAGGGCCCGACTTTTACATTACGAATCTGGCCATTTGAACCAATAAGAATAGTATCTGGATACGTATGGCCTAAGGTGTACTTTACATACTGCTTAATAACCGTCCCACGCATATCATTTAAAACGGGAATACTATATCCATTTTCCTCAAAATATTTAATAGCTGTTCCACGTGAATCTGAGATATTAATAGTTAAAAATATTATTGCTTCGTCATAGGTGCAGCCATTTAATTCATTTATCCAGCTAAGGTCATTTTTGCAGTAAGGACATGATGTGTCCCAAAGGTAAAGAACAACACCCTTTCCGTGAAAGTCCTGAAGGTTAACCGTTTTACCATTCATATCTGGGAGAGAGAAGTTTGGAGCTTGGTCTCCAATCTGAGGGATTACCTTTTTATGCACTTCTATATTCCAAATAACAAAACAGAGAATTAATATTACAAACATAGTAATCGAAGCCATAATCCACAGACTCTTCTTTACTCTTACAGGTGAAGACTTTTTAAATACAGCAGGTACCAAAATAGGAGGCGGTTCTTCAAAACTCATTGGTGCTGATATTTCGGGGGCTTGCTCTTCAGCTGTTGAAATAGAAGTAGATGACGTTGGGATAGGAGACCTTCTAGGCTGACTCGGTTCTGTTTCTGATACAACATCATCGGTAGTTGGTTTAGGTATATATTTCAAGCCATGTATGCGTTTCAGTTCGATTATTAAGGATTCAAATTGCCTTCTTTCTGTTTCAGATGGTGATAATAGTTCTTTGAGTTTCTCCTCTGAATATTCACCAACTTTGTGCCGCAATTTAATTTGTTCAATTTGGCTATCGATTTTATCTATGTCTTTATTACATTTTTTAATGAGTGCTGTAATCTGGAATTTCAGCTTTGAAATGTACTTCTTTGTTTCCTGTAGTTTCGCTGTGTATTCCTTTTTAAGCGATATGTAGTTTTCTTCTTTAACTGATTTTTCTGACCACTCACGTTCAAGATTAGATAAAAGCTTCTCGTAATCGTTTTTTTCTTTATGATGCATACGCAGATAGATTTCATACTCCGCTGCATCTTTACGATACGTATCATCCCATAACATATAAATCAAATTTTCTTTCCCGCCATTTTTCTTACTCGAGCTGCCAGTTTCAGGGGTTTAGTCAGTTCCTTACACTTCCTCAATCCCGTTGCGTAAATTTTTTATATTCTCAAGCTCCTCTATCCTTTTGCGTACTTTTTCAGTCTCTATTTTGATACTTTCGCATAAAATATCATTGAAATTCATTTTTTCAACTGATACTAGTTTAAGATGAAGTGAGTCTACTGAGTTAGCGTCTTCGATACTAAGCAGGTTATAAAAATTGGAATTATAAACATCATCCCCATATTTTGCTTTGAGCTGTTCAGCCAGTTTACGGTCATTGTCCTCAATTGCTTGAAACAACTCAAAGTCGAAACGAATATTGAGTTTTGGAAGTTTAATACGCTTTTCATCGGGTATTATTGATTGACCACCTTGTCCAGAAGTGTTTTGCTCGTGTGATTTCCCAATAATGCCTTGTGGTGTTTGCTGATGGTGTACTGGTGGTGAAGGTGGCATTAATTGTTGCCAGATTAGTTGTTGTCTACAATGTCCACAGAAATTATTCCCATAAGCAACTGGATACCTACAATTAGGGCATTGATACTGTTGTTGCATCTCCCAACCTCAATGAAGTTCTATAAGTCACTCTTATCTTAAATATAGATAGCTAATTAAATTTCCTTCTCTTTCCTTTCCCACTATTTTATTATCCTATTGGAACCAACTTTTACCGTATCTGATTCTAATAATTTGCCCTATTATAGCCATGATAACGGTAGCTAAACCGACAATCCACCATCCAAATATATATTCATTTTTATCAGGGTATTTATCAATAATCTGATATGCTTGCAAAATAAAGCTAATAAAAATTAGTGAAGTTCCCACCAACATAAAAGTGTGTTTTATTGTCCATTTATCGGTTGGTAATGAACAAAAAGCTATTAACAGCGCTCCTAAACAGGGTAATCCCATGACGATAACAAAATTTCCCAATTCGCCAGTCATATTCAGTCTCCATTTTTGAAATTTCTTATTTTTCCTTTCTCGCCCAAATTGGAGAGCGTCCTGAGATTGGTTTATCTAATTTAATGAACTGTTCCTCGTTTTCGAAATTGATGATTTGAATGTTACTGCATACAAACGGACTATCCCATAAAGTTCCGTATTCAAATGCAAGTATGTTACTGTTTTGCGACCAAGAAATTGCTCCAATATTGTAATAATCATTAGTTAACAAGCACACCTTGTTATTGTTTAATGAAATTACAGTTAGAGTATCGTCACTCAGAGCAACAGCGATTAATAAACCGTCTGGTGACAAAGCTAACCCTTTTATCGTATTTTTATTAAGTTGCATTAGTTTTATGGTATTTAAGTTGGGTAGGAAAGTTGTGTAAAGATATCCATCATCTAAGCAATAAATGATTCTTGTATTATCAGTTGACCATCGATACGACTCGACTGCCGTTCCCTCTGGATTGATTTTATGCTTACTCTGCTCACCAATATCAATTACATACAAGTTTCTGTTTGTAAACCTGTCACCAATAATGGCTATTTGTTGGTTATTAGGTATCCATTTCATCTCTACTACCCAGTCACATATCCCATCAAGTTTTGTAAACTTGGAACTCAGACAATCTAAAACATACAAGCTCTGCGGTTTTTCAAAAATAGCGACTTTGTTACTGTCTGGCGACCATGCTATTTCCATAATAGAATAAGATTGAGGGCTATCATAGTATTTTATCGGTTTCTGTTTTTCGACATCGTAGAGATAAAATGATTCAGGCCCCCCGTTTAGAGAGGCAGATATATACGCTATCTGTTTACTGTTTGGAGACCACCAAGTCCAGGGTGCAAATGTTGGATTATGGCCTATTTCAAATTTATTTCCATTCACTAGGTTTATCACATATATATCTTCATCGAATAACTTACCCGTAATATATGCTGCAGACAAGTGGTCAGGCGATAATATTGGTTCTAATACCATAGGTACATTCTCTGCACAATTAGTTAAATTTATCTGATTACTTCCGTCTGCGTTCATGATGTATATATTTTGTAAAAAACTGCCATACGAACTTCCCCTTGTTGAATAAAATACGATTTTATCGTCTTCAATCCATGTGGGAGAACAATTGCTATACGGATAATTTGAAGTAAGTCTACGCTCTTCATGGTCTTTAATATCAAGAGAATAAATATCAGACGAAGAAATAAGGGTCATATTTCTCTGGTCTATATTGATATCTTTAACCACTTCAAAAATAATCTTATCTCCGTTTGGCGACCAACTAACATGGTATAATGCATCCATTTTTCCAGATGAGTTAGCAATATATTCCCCGTTTGCATTCACGACATATATAGAGTTCGTGTTCGTTTCGCTAGATACATAAGCAAGTTCATCGACACCATGAGATTGTAAACTGGGTACGATAATTATTGGAGTCTTTTGAGTTTGTGCACTTGGACTGAAGGATGTTACGTTATCTCCAATTAACCGTTTTAAACCACCTTGATAATGAAGATTCCCCACTGTAATATTGTTAATCTTTCCATCAGGAGCAATAATTATTGTGTAGGGTGCAGACCGAGGTCGTAAATTATATTGCTTGTAAATACTTCCATCTAAATCAAACAAAACTGGGAAACTATATCCATTTTTAGTGAAAAAATCCGCAACGTCTTTTGATGAATTTTCTGGGTTAATGGTTAGGAACTTAATGACTCTTTCGTCACTATTATTATTCAACTCTTGAATCTCAGCAAGGTCTTCTGTACATTCAGGACAATATAAAAACCAAAGATAAAGAACAACCTGCTTGCCACGAAAATCTTGCAGACTAATACGTTTACCATTTATATCTGTCAGTGTGAAGTTTGGAGCTTGGTCACCAACATGGACTTGAGATGCACAGGCTGATATAACGAATAGTGCTATGAAACAAGCAAGTAAATATTTCATCTCCCCAGCCTCACTACATTGACCGTATTCTATCGTATTAAAAGGACGCATGCAACAATCTATATTTGCTATGACTTTGGGCTAAGATTTTATTTAAAATGCCGCTTCTAATACACGTGCTACTGGCATTTCTCACACGTGAAGGTTTTCTATTTTTAAAGCACTAGACAAATGACAACCAGATTCAATATTTTTAAAGGTAAAATTGCCCTTAGCCACACTTGCTATCTGACTATTAAAGAAAATAATACAAAATAATAATATCTCTAAGACTCTTTTTCTTTTCCGCCATTTATCTGTGGCATTCATATTCAAATTTGGTTGTGGATTTAATATAATAATTTGTAGATATTTATATTTAGTTTAAATTTAGCGGAAAAGGGAAGAAAGGAAATAAATATGCCAAGAAGGACAAATTCAGCCATATGCAAATATATAGATATTGTGGAAGAGAAGGATTTGCCATATCCGAAGACTGGCTGTAGATATGTGAAGATTGAACTTGAGGGTTTTATTGTCCATCGTCCAATTTCTAAGACAGTTACTAATCCAAAGAAGCTATCATTCTTAATTGCCCTGGCCGGCAAGGATAATTCAGAACACAAGATAAGACTTATATTTGATAAATCAAATTACTTTATTGTGGGTTTCAAGGCAGTATAGTAGTTAGTTTCTTCTTTTTCCTTTTTCCACCATTTTGCTATCGTGTCCTTACATTGCAGTAATTTTTAAATCCACATTGCCAGCATACTTCTCTAACACCAATGGGTTTTGGAGTGATATCCTCACGAATTATCCCCAGTATTCTTTGAACAATGCCGTTTATATATTCCTCTTCCAAAACTGAAAATTGTTTTTTCCAGACTTCCTTTCCAGACTGATAATTCTTTATGGCACCGTATATCGGCTGCTTTGGGTTGTATTGTTCTTTAAACGCAAGGCAATAGCCAAAGACTTGATTTTTATATGATGGATAATGCTCTGCCCATTTTTTATCATCTATAATCGTAATTTCTTTTGGCCCAATGTGAATTTCATCGATATTCCCACGTAGTATCTTACCTGTTACCCGTACGTTCCTTTTTGTTATTTCTCTTCCGTCTGACTCTGCTTGGAGCAACGCATCCTCAATGCTAATATTTGAATCTCTCGTTAAGAAAGCCATCGTATTTATCCTTGAGTGTGCTTTTGTGCCTTCAAGCATTTCTGGTGTACCTCGTGCTTTAAAACCCATAACAAGCTCAAGATATATCCTATATTCACAAAAGGCATGTGTCCCAAGCATGCTAATTTGAATTGTCGTAGGTTTTGAAATTATTGTACTCATTTTACTTACTGATTCCTCCTGACTTTCTATTTGAATTTTATATGTGATTTTTTCCCTATGCCCCAATTTTATGCAATTAATTGTAGATATTTATATTTAATTCATATTTGGGGCAAAAATAAAAAAGGGGCATAAGGAAAAGTAAAAGTAAAAGAAATAAATATTGATGTTTGTAGTAATAATCATATTGATATATATAATGGATTTAATTGAGTGTATTTATCTTTATCATATTTAGGTCTTTGCTATGATAAATATCCTCTTCTTTAAATACAATTTTATCCGCTAGATAATAGCTTGCACCCCTTGAACTATCATAGGGTTGAATCCGAGAAAAGCCTGCCATTGCCTCCCATTTCCTTCTCCATATGTAGGGTTTCTCATTTTCAACACCATTAAGAAATCCATGAATATGAGTATTATCTCCCTTATACTTGGGACGCTCAGGAATAATTAGATAGAAAATTCTGTGTCCTACTGAACTCTTTATCCAATTCTTCCACCTAAAGAATTGCTTGTATGCCAAGTCATCACTTACCTTTTTATCAAATGTGAGAGTAAAGAACCAATGCCATTCAAAGCCATTTAGAAATTTTGCCCATTCATTCTTGGTATCTGTTAAATTTATATAATTTTCTATGCCCTGAATCATATTTTCCTCCTTAAGACCATCGAATAGGTATGACCATCTATTACAACTCACTTGAATTGATTAAATAAGTAGGCTCCTGAAATATCATGGCGAGTCATACCCTCCTCCATCAGCCTTTTCCTTCTGTCTAATACCATTTTTACACAGCACCTCCAACTACTAAAACGGGTGCTGCACTACTCTATGTTGCGTTACTGGAAGCTTCAGCGTCTTCCATAGCTGCTATTTTCCAATGTTTTAGAGATAGACTGTACTGCTTACCATACCCTCTGTTAATGGTTCGCTTTAAATTGTCGAAGTCCTTTACCGTACAACTATATTCAAGCCCCGACTCCCTATCTCTTACAATAAAATAATTGGCGTTAGGTTTAATTTCATCGTCAAATACTTTGGCATCAATTGCCCAAGCTTGGTAAGGAAATTTCAGCAGATGCTTTGAGCCGATTACGGGTTTGATGAATTTATCACCTTCAAAGTAGCCTACTTTCTTGTTTCCCAGCTTTAAAGACGTTCTATTTTTGTTTAGCAATTTTTACCTCCCCTAAGATTGTTTGGGAATAATTCCTCGATTGTGACACCCAATGCAATAGCAAGCTTTTCAGACGCTGCTTTCCATGGTAGTCTTACCCCCCTTTCAATGTCTGAAATAGCTGTTTGACAGATATGAGCTCTCTCTGCCAGTTCTCTCTGATTCATGCATTTGCTCAATCTAATTTCCTTGACCTTGTTTTCAGTCATTTCGTACCTCCGAATCAAAAAATTAAAAAAAGGAAAGCAACATAGCTTCCCTGCTCGCCTGCTTTCCTTCTTGCTTACTCGCTTGCTTACGTTCTAACTTTCTATCGTGCTTCCTTCCATATGCTTCCAGTTTATATGCATATTATAAACCCTCATTCTTGAACTTTTAAAACTTAATTTAAATACGATTTGAAAAAATTCTGCGGAGTATTATGGAAAAATGCGGCAAAAAGAAAAGATATTTTAGCTTGTAATTATACTTGACATTATTCCGATAACGGTATAATATTAAAATGATAGAAGGTAATTGAATGAAACTACTTACGGTTCCACAGGCAGCAGAAAGGCTTGGTATATCTGAGAGACGGGTTCGTAAGCTTTTGTCAGAGGGACGGATTAATGCACTCTACATTGGACGGAGATGGCTTATTGATGAGGTAGACTGTCATTTTGTGAGAAAACCACAGGGGAACTTTAGTGCAAAAGGAAGACAGAAGAAGTCGTACCAATATTTACCGATAATTGGAAACGCAGGCTTAAAGGATATAAAAAGGCGGGTGAAATAAATGAAAAAGTTAACACAGAGTCAATTAGCCAAAGAATTAGGTATCAGTAAAAGCTATTTGAGCATGATTCTTTCAGGACAACGTAAGGCTTCCCTAGAGATTATCAATAAGCTCCAGTCAATTAAAGGTTTTTACCTGTCTTACACACAGGGGGTCACTGGTTCAAATCCAGTATCGCCCACCATATGTTCTCATCGTGTTGCACTTAAATGCTGCCGCACGCCCTACATCATGTAAACCCAGATCAAAACGGCCCGCAACCGGGCGGGCGAGCGTCAAAGGGAGCGGCAAAGCCAAAGATAATGATTGCTAATCCGAGCTTTGAGCTTCAGCAGCGTTTTGAATGTTTTGGATGAGTACCTTGTCGATACGGTTGCCGTCCATGTCCACCACTTCAAACCGATAGCTCCCATAGATGAAGCTCTCACCTGCTGCCGGTATATGTCCAAGCTGTTCCATTACGAATCCGGCAAGGATCTTCATACTTTTCCCCACGCTGATGCCGGTGATGGATTCCAATTCATCCGTCGGCAGCATGCCGTCGATCAGCCACGATCCGTCATCTCTTTGGGTAATCTCAGGAGTCATATCTTCGCCAAGTTCCGGCAAATCTCCAGCGACTGCTTCGATTACATCGGTGAGCGTGACCAGCCCTTTAGTCATGCCGTATTCGTCGATTACGGCGGCCACATGCACCTTTTCTTTCTTGAATTGATTGAGAAGTATAAGGATAGATGTGTTTTCAGGAACATAAAGCAAAGGTGTAATCAAATCAGCCAGATTAATATCAGCGCAAGTCATGGCTTTTGGCAGAAGGTCTTTAGCATTCACAACGCCAATCGGCTTATCCAGAGTTCCATCACAGACTAAAACACGGGAAAAGCGGTTGGTCTCCAGTATCTTGAGTATAGTATCCCGATCTGATTGTAAGTCCAACCAGATTATCTTGGAATGCGGTGTCATGATTGCTCTTACCGGGCGGTCTGCCAGCCTGAGTACACCATCGATCATCTCCTTTTCTTGCGGAGCAAAGACACCCGCTCTTGTCCCTTCGGTGATGAGTGATTTGACCTCATCTTCAGTGATGCTTGTTTCCCTGTTTGCCGACATGTGGAATACACGCAACACTCCTTCGGTTGATACGTGAAGCAACCAGACCGCAGGCGTGAATATGAGCGAGAGCACCTGCATTGGCCTGGCAATGGAAGCAGCAATCCTCTCAGGTTGGGCAAAGGCAATCCGCTTTGGGACGAGTTCACCTATTATCACAGATAAATACGTAATGGCTATAACCGTAACACCTATACCCAGTATGTCACCATATGGTGAGATCACTGGAAAGGAATCCAGCCAAAGCCCAAGGCGGTGTCCGATCGTTGCTCCACTAAATGCACCGGCGATCAGGCCGATAAGAGTGATGCCTATCTGGACGGTTGAAAGGAACCGGCTGGGATTCTCGAGGAGCCGGAGAGCTGAACGCGCCCCCTTGTCCCCGTTTTTCATCATCTGTTCAAGACGGCTTTTACGTGAAGAGACAATAGCAAGCTCGGACATGGCGAGCAAGCCGTTGAGCATAGTCAAAAAGATAATGATGATTATTTCGAAATAGACCATTGTGAGTATCTATCATAGCATAGTCATTCTGCCCTGCCTGCGGGTTCATAATGGATTGCTACTGTGATTCAAAGGTAACATTGTTACCTTTGAATCACAGAAAAGCGTTTATGGTATTATCCGGCGAGTTCGAAGCGATCAAGGTTCATCACCTTGTTCCAGGCAGCTACAAAGTCATTCACAAACTTCTCCTGCGCGTCCGCGCTTGCATAGACCTCGGCCAGGGCTCGTAACTGGGAGTTCGAACCGAAGATAAGATCGACACGCGTGGCGTTCCACCTGACATCGCCGGTCTTGCGATCGCGTCCTTCAAATACGTCCCCGGCGTCCGACAGTGCCTTCCACTCCGTGCTCATATCGAGCAGGTTCACGAAGAAGTCGTTGGTCAGCGCTTCAGGCTTCCCGGTAAAAACGCCGTATTGTGTCTGCCCGAAGTTGGTGTTCAGCACGCGCATGCCGCCAACAAGCACCGTCATCTCCGGTGCGGTGAGAGTCAGCAATTGCGCCCTGTCGACCAGCAATTCCTCGGCCGATACGGCGTAACGGGCCTTCTGGAAGTTGCGAAAGCCGTCCGCCTTCGGCTCCAGTACGGTGAATGAGGCTGCATCGGTTTGCTCCTGCGATGCGTCCATGCGTCCCGGCGTGAAAGGAACTGTCACAGAGTGACCGGCATTCTTCGCAGCCTTCTCGACGCCTGCGCAACCGGCCAGCACGATCAGGTCGGCCAGCGAGACCTTCTTGCCGCCCGACTGAGCCCTATTAAATTCGCTCTGGATGCCCTCAAGTGTCTTGAGCACCTTCGCCAGCCTGGCCGGCTGGTTGACTTCCCAATCCTTTTGCGGTGAAAAGCGAATTCGTGCGCCGTTGGCCCCGCCGCGCTTGTCGGAGCCGCGGAAGGTGGAGGCTGACGCCCACGCAGTCGAAACCAGTTCCGGGACAGACAGACCTGAAGCCAGTATCTTGCCCTTGAGAGAGGCAATGTCTTGCTCATCGATCAATTTGTGATTCACCGCGGGGATGGGGTCCTGCCAGATGAGCTCTTCAGCAGGGACCTCCGGCCCGAGATAACGTGTGCGCGGGCCCATGTCGCGGTGCGTCAGCTTGAACCACGCCCGGGCGAATGCGTCTGCAAGCTGGTCGGGGTGCTCGTAGAAGCGCCTTGATATCTTTTCATAGACAGGATCGAACCTCAGGGAAAGGTCGGTGGTCAGCATGCCCGGCGCATGACGTTTTGAAGGGTCGTGGGCATCGGGCACCGTGCCTGCGCCTGCGCCGCCTTTCGGCTTCCACTGGTATGCGCCGGCCGGGCTCTTCGTCAGTTCCCATTCGAAATCGAACAGGATCCTGAAGAAGTTGTTGCTCCATTTGGTGGGCGTGTTGGTCCAGGTGAGCTCCAGGCCGCTGGTGATCGTATCCCCTCCTTTCCCGGTGCCAAAGCTGCTTTTCCAGCCGAGACCCTGTTCTTCGATGCCGGCAGCTTCTGGCTCAGGTCCCACATGGGTAGCAGGGCCGGCGCCGTGTGTTTTTCCAAATGCATGTCCACCCGCGATAAGGGCTACCGTCTCCTCGTCATTCATTGCCATACGGGCAAAGACCTCGCGGATATCTTTGGCTGCCGCGACAGGATCCGGATTGCCGTCCGGGCCTTCGGGGTTGACGTAGATCAGTCCCATCTCCACAGCAGCGAGCGGGTTATCGAGATCCCGTTTGCCGGAGTAGCGCTTGTCACTACCCCGCCACTTATCCTCAGAGCCCCAATAGACGTCTTCTTCCGGCTCCCAGACGTCCTCACGGCCTCCGGCAAAACCGAAGGTCTTGAATCCCATCGACTCCAGGGCTACGTTGCCGGCGAGGATCATCAGGTCAGCCCAGGAGATTTTACGGCCATACTTCTGTTTGATCGGCCAAAGCAGCCGGCGCGCCTTGTCGAGATTGGCGTTGTCGGGCCAACTATTGAGCGGGGGGAAGCGCTGCTGGCCCGCGCCTGCTCCGCCGCGACCATCACCCATGCGGTATGTGCCGGCGCTGTGCCACGCCATGCGGATGAACAGGGGCCCATAGTGTTTGAAGTCCGCCGGCCACCAGTCCTGTGACCGGGTCATCATCTCACCAAGGTCCCTCTTCACAGCCTCCAGGTCCAGGCTCTTGAACTCTTCAGCGTATTTGAAATCCTCTCCCATCGGATTGGACTTGGCGGAATGCTGGTGCAGTATCTTGAGGTTCAACTGATTGGGCCACCAGTCCAGGTTCGATGTGCCTCTGCCGGTTACCTGTTTGTTTGTGCCTTTGGCTGTTTGATTGCCCGTCGCCTTGTTTTGCTTCTTCTTTTCTGTTTGAGTCCCTTTGACCGATTTACCCATTAAATTATCCCCCCTTTCTTTTATTTTTATCTACGATTCGTTGACAGTCTTTACAAAGTCCCCTGAATTCCAGCAGGTGGTGTGTAATCTTGAAACCCGTTTTCTTGGCGTACCTTACATTTAGTTCGGCTTCAATGGGCTCATTGAGATCGAAGATATGTCCACATTTCTCACATATAAAGTGGTAATGATTGTCCTGTCTGATTTCATACCTTCCAACCACTCCGTCTACGTTCAACTCAATTATCGCCCCCTCATCTTCTAATACATTCAGATTACGATAGATAGTCCCTTTGCTTACGTGCGGCAGCTTTTTACGGACTTCATCATAAATCCAGCCGGCGGAAGGATGTGTCCTGACCCCTTTAAGCACCTCTATGATAGCCATCCTCTGCCTCGTCTTCCTTCTTATCATATTAGTAATACATCCTGATATCAATAACTGTAGCAATTATTAATCAAATGGTCAAAACTGATAGCCCCCCTGCGATCAAGAATGATGCGAGGGAGACTATTGGTTCAAACGTCTGCAGCCGGTTAACGATTCTTGGGATTATGCTTTATTTCTTTCACCAGCTTAGCTACTTTCTTCCATCTGAGCTTTTCGTACAGGCGTGTACCATGCTCTTCCCTGTATGCAAGGTAATCTATTTCCCTCTGCAGTTTCCTGAAGCTCTCCAGCCTGGATGGGTCAAGAGCGCCCCTGGCGATTGCTGCTTTTACGGCGCAGCCGGATTCCGTGTTGTGACTGCAATCGCTGAAGCGGCATTGTCCGGCCAGCATCTCGATATCTTGAAATGCCGCCTGCAGGTCCTCTTCTCCGGCCCACATCTGGATTTCCCTCATACCCGGCGTATCAATCACCATGCCGCCGCCGGGAAGGATGATCAGTTCGCGTCTGGTCGTGGTGTGCCTGCCCATGCGGTCGTCTCCCCGGACCTCTCCCGTCTTCTGTCTCTCCACGCCGAGCAGCGCATTGATCAGTGCGGATTTGCCCACGCCCGAGGAGCCCAGAAAAGCAGTCGTTTTTCCTCTTCCCAGGTAAGCTGTGAGCGCATCCAGACCGATTTTCTCACGGGCGCTGACCGGGTGAATGGATATGCCCGGAGCGACAGTCTCGACTTCGTGAACGGGCGTATCGATATCCGTGCACAGGTCGACTTTATTGAGGACAACTACCGGGGTGGCGCCGCTGCTCCAGGCAAGTGTGAGATATCGCTCAATCCGCCGGAGATTGAAGTTCCTGCCGCCGTCCATAGCGCTGACAATGAAAACGGTGTCTATGTTAGCCGAGACAATCTGCTCTTCGGTACGTTCCCCGGCAACTTTCCTGGAGAATTTGCTCTTTCTCGGCAGTACGGCATGGATTACCGCTTTCCGTTCGTTATTCAGCCGTTTGATGACAACCCAGTCGCCGACGGCCGGATATCGTTCTTCACTTTCAGCGAAGTGTCTCATCCTGCCTGAAACCGCGGCAGTCAATTCCCCGCATTCAGTGTAAACCTGAAAAGCATCCTTGAGTTCGGTGATGACTCTGGCAGGCATGGTGTCCGGGATTTGCAACGCCCGGTAGCTCTTCTGAAAAAACGAATTCCACCCTATATCCTGGAGGTTGGGTGTTCGTGAATGGTTTGAAGCTATATTCAATTCTTGCTCCTTTTCGAAAGTAAGTTAATCAGGACATTATTCAATGTCGAATAATCCACGGACTCACACCCCGTGCGTAATTAAGCCTTACTTCCTGATCAGGAGAAGAACAAAAAAGCCGTTCCCTGCGGAACGACCGGCAATCTATCGGTTAAACGATGATATGGTATCTAGCCTGAAACCTCAAGGGATGTAATATCCGCAGTTATTAAAATGGCAAGCATCAATAGTCCTCCTTTATGCGTATTATGTTGGAAATACTATCACCAGTGACCGGTGAATTCAACCCGGCAGGTTGGTGATGCAGGTTGCATGCCTGTTTAAGAAGCAGTCGTGAGATTACCTAAATAATAATGCAGTATGTTTTTCTCGAAGCTGCCCGGCGTATATTTATGCAACGATTTCGTTCAGACCATCGATGATTTTTGCCAGCTCTTCGTGGGATAATCTACCGACTTTATTGCCCAGCCTTTCAGTTGAAACGGTCCTGATCTGGCTGATTTTTGCCCATGAACGCTTGGGAAGGCCTCCCGTTTTCAACTCCAGGACAAGTGGAAAACCAGCCTGCTGCAGCTGACTCGTGATTGCGACTACAATAGCGGTGCCCGAGCGTTCATTGAAAACGTCGTGACTGACAACGAGCACGGGGCGCAAACCCGTTTGTTCATGTCCCCGAGTTGGGCTTAAGTCCGCCCAGCGGATCTCTCCCCTCAGTATTCCGGCCACTGTTTAATATCCCCTTCAAATCCGTCCTCGGAGAGGGCTCTTTCAAATGAAGGATTAAGTTTGGCGCACTCTTCCGCCAGGCGGGTCTTTCTGATTCGCATAAGTTTTTCATGGACAGCTTCCTGAATAGCCTGGCTGCGGCTCTGAAAGACGTTTTTACCCACCAGCCCGTCAAGTTCGCTGACAAGCTGCCCATCAATAGTGATCGCTATCTTTTCCTTGCCCATTATGACCTCCTGGTATTACATATTATCATACCATATTTAAGAAACAGTCGTGAGATTACTGAAATGAAAATGGCGTGATGACTATGGGAGGTCGGATGGGATACTATTGTAATTGATTGGGCAGCTGCCTGAACTGGATGGTGCGGTAACAAATTGAAGGAGTGTGAAGATGGCCAGGAAAGTATTGGTTATAATCGGTGGCGCACTGTGTATCTTATGGGGTATTGCTCACTTGATTCCCACTGATTCGGTTGTCGATGGATTCGGCGCCATTTCAGTCGACAATACAAGAATAGTTTTGATGGAATGGATAAATGAAGGCCTGACGCTCTTATTCCTGGGAGGGTTGGTAATTCTCGTTGCAGCACTCAACTACAGTAATCTGAAATCACGGAAAGTTGTGTTTGTATCAGCAGCGGTCATGCTGATAGCGATGGCAGTGCTGTCGCTGTTTACAGGCGCCCAAATCGATTTTATTCCATATAGACTTTGTCCGGTTATTTTTACAATTTCGGCTCTACTGATACTCCAGGGCGCTTTTGGGAAGGCATGACTGCTTCTTTGCGGCGGCTTCATTTTTCAGACCTGGGTGGATAGCCGTGGAACTCACCCGGACCACCTTCGTAGAAGAAGACGTCCTCGATTTTCACGTTAAAAAGATTGGCGATACGGAAGGCAAGCGGCAGGGAAGGGTCGTATTTGCCGTTTTCGATGGATATGACCGTCTGCCTGGTCACGCGCAATCGATCGGCCAGCGCCTCCTGTGTGAGGTCGTGCATGGCCCGGAATACCTTTAACCTGTTTTTCATATTTACACCCTAAAGCTTGCGGCTGAAATATGCGTAAAAGCACAGGTGCAGTATTATGGCGATGCAGACGAAATAGCCCATGATGTTGCCGACGAATACAATATTTTCAGGCAATTGATTGCGGAAAAGGGCAGCGCCCAGCGCGGCCACAGCCGCCAGTATAATCACGCTGTTGAAAGATGCAGTGGCGGCCCTCCCGCCGATCTGCTGGATCCGCTCATCCCGCACGATCTCTTTGTTGCGGCGTTCCAGAACTATGGCAAGCGCGATAGCAACGACAACCGCGACCAGCGCGATTAAGGGGATATCGGTGGCGATCGCAATCGCCACGGCAACGGCCAGCCCGGCGGCTATAATCGCCCTGTAGACTCGGAATCTGCTTACTTGCATTACAACGTCTCCTATATAGTTTATTATACTAATTGTAAAGCATACTATACATTCTGTCAAGTGTATTACCGGTTGTGTACCGTCTTTATTCGGACTGCTGTCTGTTGACATACTCCGGCTTATTAATTAAATTGAATCGTTGTGAGCATTAAATCGGAACGCAGAAACGGCATCCTGGTGGTGGCTCTGGAGGGCAGGCTGGGCGCCTTTGAGGCCGCCGGCCTGGGCAAAGAGCTTGAGTTCCTTGTAACGGAGGACGATCACTATCTGGTGCTCGATATGTCCGGCGCGCTGTATTTGAGCAGCGGGGGCATCAGGCTCCTTCTCTCCATACATAAAAAACTGGCCGGCAGAAAAGGGCATCTCTCCCTGTGTGGAATTACGGAATACCCGGCCCAGGTCTTGAAGATGGCGGGTATGGAAGGCATGTTCCCCACCTATTCTACGGTGGACGAAGCCGTCAACCACAGCTCCATGCTGAAGGATATGAGACGCTCCGAAAAGGACTGGGGAAGCCTTCCCTGTTACCACAGAAAGGATACCAGCTTTCACGTCTTCCACGTTACCGATCGCCCCGCCACTCTGAAGACCGTGGGCGATCTGAGCAAAGTAATGAATGCCACCCTGGAATCAGGCGATATACGGCAGAGGCGTTTCTCCGAGGCGGAGTATTCCATCGGCCTGGGGGCGTTGGGCGGTAGCCTTGAAGACTGCCTGCCGCTGCTGGGCGAAATGATGACCAGCGGAGGCACCATGGTCTGGCTGCCCACCGACGGAAACGACACACCCGATTTTCTCATCCCTCAAAAAGATACAGGCGAGGTCATGATCCACACCGGTCTCAATCTGGCTTTGCATGGTGAATTTAACGATATCATGCTGGTAGGTGACGACGCTGGCAGCAAAGCGATTACCCTCAGCGAGCTGTACGAAGCCGTTTTCGATATAGCCCGGGAGCGGCAGGTGATTAATCGTGGCCTGGTGAGCGTGGCCATGATAGCCGACCTGGACGTGCTTTTCAGCTCCGGCGTCAAAATCTCCCCCATCAAAAAACACGCCCCGGCCAACAAAGGACTGATTACGGATCCTGAAAATATAGAGAAATGGATGGACATTAATCTGGAGCCGAAGCTGCCCGGCCGGACCATGATCAGCTTCGGACTGGGGCTGGACCTGACGGCCGACCTGTCCCACCTGTCGAAATCAGCACTGGAGAACGCGTTCTATATGCACCCGGCCAATGTCGGCGATAAGAAGATGATGCTGCTGCATAACCACGGTGTGGTCTTTGAAAATATGCAGTGGGATTATGCCCTGGATCTGGACGGAGAAATCAGAAGGATCGCGCGCGCCGGTGAGTTTGTGGATATGCGTCACCTTCTGGATACAACCCGCATCAAACGTGCTGTTGCCGGCGTTTCCTATATCTCTGAGATTACGCCTGAGTAAAATGAGCCGGAAGTAAACTCCCTAATCGGTACCGGATTCCACAGGGTATCCGGCTGCCTGCCAGGCGTTCCAGCCGCCCTTCAATGCCCTGACGTTGGTGTAACCTTTACTAACCAGTACAAGCACAGCGCTGGCGCTTGTCCCATCGTTGGGACAGGAGCAGTAGATGACTATTTCTCTGTTTAGATCAGGCGGCGGCGTCCATTGTCCCGCCGTGATTTTATCGGGAGGAACCGCAATGGCGCCCTTGATATGCGCTATCTTGAATTGTTCTTCCACATCCCTCCTGGCATCGACAATGAGGATATCCGATCCGCTGTTCATCTTCTGCAACAGCTCTTCGATGCTGATGCGCGGCGCCTTGTCCGAAGGCGCTGAAGTTGAGTTATCTGACGGGGTGGGAGTTGGTGGGGTGTTGGAATCAGCTGTGCCGGAAGCGCAGCCGGATAAAACCAGTATCATTAAGAGCAATGCCGGAATAAATTTGAAGTTCATATTAGACAGAACCTCCAGCGACACTATACTCGGGTCTGAATTGCATTATAGCTCCGTTGTGCAGGGCTACCAAATTGCATCAGATTCACACAAAGGCGGACTGACCTGTCTGAATGATTAAGCAGGCGATTCACGGCTCTCGTATTGCTGCGCCGCCTCGATCTCGATTTTCATCTTGTCCCAGTGTTTGGTCCAGTACCATTCACCTATTGACATTGCCGAATCTGGAGTATAATCTTGTTAAAAACCACTGAGGTAGGAGATATGAAGAGACTTTGTTTTGCTCTTATAGCAGTAATACTGCTTGTCACTGCATGCACAACGCCGGCGCAGCCCGCTAAACTGCGCGTTATGACGGAGGAATATCCTCCTTTCAATTACACCGATGCCGGCGGCAACCTGGTCGGTTCATCCACCGAGGCGGTCAAAGGTGTAATCAACAAGCTGGGCGAGAACATCACCATCGAGGTGTTGCCGTGGTCACAGGCCTACGAGGTCGTGCTTGCGGAACCCGATACCGCGCTTTATTCCATGGCCAGGACGTCGGAAAGGGAAAACCTTTTCATGTGGGTGGGTCCTATAGGCTCTTACGAGAACTGGCTCTATGCCAGGAAGGGCTCGAATGTCAGAGTTAGCAGTATCGATGAGGCCAGGACCGTTAAATGCATTGCCGTTGTTAAAGATGAAGCGGGCCAGCAGAAGCTGGCTCAGCAGGGATGCATCAATTTCGCTTATGTCGATTCAACCGCCGATGGCCTGAAGAAGCTGGTGGCGGGAGAAGCAGACCTCTGGCTGGGCACGGGCGCCGATGTGGCGTTGGTGGCCAAGCAGGCGGGCGTGGATCCGGCTGAGATCGAAGCGGTGGCCTTTGTGCACAAGGTCGACCTGTATATCGCATTTAATAAGAATACAGCCTATGCGACCGTGCTTGCCTGGCAGAATGCGCTTGATTCGCTGAAAAAGTAGATCGAATAATCCGGGAAAGGAGGTAAACGGGAAGTGAAAAAGTACTGGGCGGAACTGATAGGCACATTTGCGCTGGTGCTGATAGGATGCGGCAGCGCCGTTATCGCCGGCAAGTATATCGGCTTCATGGGCATCTCCTTCGCCTTCGGTCTGACCGTGCTGGCGATGGTGTACGCCATCGGCAACATATCAGGCTGCCATATTAATCCGGCCATATCCGTGGCCATGCTGGTTGCCGGAAGGCTGGGCTGGAAAGACACCATTTTTTACGTGATATTCCAGTGTGTGGGCGGTGTGCTGGCTGCCCTGCTGCTGTGGCTGATAGCCAGCGGTATGCCCGAATACTCACTGGCGGTTAACGGCCTGGGCCAGAACGGATACGGCGCTCTATCTCCCGGCCAGTTCAACCTGTTATCCTGTTTCGTGGCTGAAATCGTGCTGACCGCCCTCTTCCTTTTCGTTATCTTCGGATCCATCAGCAAAAATGCCCCGGCGGGCTTTGCCGGGCTGGCCATCGGTCTCTCGCTGGTGCTTATCCACCTGGTGGGGATACCCATCACAGGGACCTCTGTTAATCCGGCGCGCAGCTTTGGGCCCGCGCTGGTAGTTGGCGGAGAGGCACTGTCGCAGCTCTGGCTCTTCTGGGTTGCGCCCCTCATAGGCGGCATCCTGGCGGCAGTCATCTGGCGCTGGGGTTTCAAGAACCAGTAGCCGGATCGCGCTGCCCGTCAGTTCGCATACAGGCCGTGCATGTTGCCTGCCACAATTACCAATATCGTTGCAGCCTGTTTTACGCATGCAACCTTTTTGCATCCATTACGTTATGAGTTAAACTGTGTTACATGCCTGATCATATGACGTCTGATACTTCGCTTTCGCCGGACCAGTTGCAAGCGGAAAAGGAGCTGGTGAAGCGCGCCCAGCACAGCCCGGAAGCCTTCGGAGAACTGTACGAAATCTACTACCGGCGCATCTTCAACTATGCTTTGAAACGAACTGCCAGTGTTCAGTTAGCACTTGACATAACATCGATAACCTTTCTCAAAGCCTTTGCGCAGATTAAAAAGTATCGCTGGCGGGACGTGCCCTTCGCGGCCTGGCTTTACCGTATCGCCAGCAATGAGGTTAATGACCATTACCGCAGGGAGGGGGGAAGGAGGATATCCAGCATCGAATCCATCGCCGACCTGGCGGACACCGGTGATTACAGCGACGAGATAAGCGAGGCGGAGGAGGAGCTGAGCCGGCACGAGGAATTCATTACACTGCACAAAAAGATCTCCGAGCTGCCCTTTATTTATCAGGAGGTCATAGCCCTGAAGTTCTTCGAAAAAAAGAAGATACGCGAGATGGTGAAGATACTGGGCAAGAAAGAGGGAACAATCAAGTCGCTGCTGCACAGGGGGGTCGAAAAGCTCCGCGAACAAATGAAGTGATGCAACTTTTTATGTTAAAACACATTATATTATTGGACGGAAGCATAGGATTATGAAAAAAGAAGCGCTTATCAGGATGCTGGAAAGCACTGATCTGCCCGACCTGATGGTAGCGGGACACAAAAGCAGCCTGCGAAAGGTGCTGCTGCAGGGTGCCTATGCGAAAGCTCTGGCAGCGGGCGGAAGCCTGGAATCGCCGGGGAACATCTTTAAGGGCTGGCTGAACTGGCTGCGCGCGCCGTCCTGGAGGATGGCCGCCGCCAGCGGCCTGGCCATCTTCGTTGTGGCCGCCGTGCTATCGCTGGCCTTTTATCTGGCCGCCCCCTCGCCCTCGGTTGTCGCTGCGGACGTGGTCAAAAGGGATCCCGGCATACAGCAGCGCCTCAACGGCACGGGGGAGATCATCATAATGCGCGTGGATGTGAGGGACGGTATGGCCAGCGTCATCTGCGGGCGATGTATGGGGGATTTAATCGAAGCCGATGTGGATATAAACGTCAAAACGGTGGTAAGCGCACGGCGCTACGAGGGGCTTTTTATGCCGGAGCTGGCCCAGGATGAGCGTGAAGGCGCGATAAAAATCGCCGCTGCGGATGAGAGGATGAAAAGTGTCATGGACAGGGGTGGAAGTGTGGACAGGGTCTTCCCTATTTTTTCCTCCGTCTCCAATATGTCCGTTATCGGAGGCTCCATTCTGAAAGTTACGCCCGCCGCGGCACAGGCCATCGTATCGGTGCAGCTCGATGGGAAAACCTGGCTGGCGCTGGTCGACCTCGAGCAGGGCCGCGTTGAGCGTATCACGGAGCCGGAGGCGGGCAACATGTACTACTACGAGATATTCTTCGGGCCGCAGAACCTTTGATCTCACTACGGATATCGAATACCGGGAGGTTATAAATGTCTTTATTAAAAATTTGCAGTGGACGGCGCAGCATGATCGGAACGCCGGCCGCTGCCCTTTTAATTGCTGCGCTCCTGCTTACCGGCTGCAGCGCGGGATCCGTTTCCACGGAGCAGAAGTCCATCAACCTTCCCTCCTCATCGGCGACGGTGCAGGTGACGCCGCTCTACGATGAAGACACGGTTGTTTCGCTGTATGAAAAGTGCATACCGGCCGTGGTGCAGGTGGAATCCGAGACAACGATCGCCTCTAAATTGCTCGGCCCCTTCGGCCTGGATATACCCAATATGAGGGGGCAGGGATCGGGCTTCATCATCGATACGGAAGGCCATATTCTCACCAATAACCACGTGGTGGACAGGGCTTCCACCGTCAAGATCGTGCTCAGCGACGGCAGCGAGCTCCAGGGAAAGGTCATCGGAGCAGACCTCAATAACGATGTAGCCCTGCTGCAGGTGGATGCTTCCAAAGTGCCGAACCTGACATACCTGGTGATGGCAGATTCCAGCGAGGTCAAACCCGGCCAGATGGCGTTGGCCCTTGGTTCGCCCTACGGTCTGCAGGGCTCTATCACCATCGGCATCATCAGCGGCACGGGCAGGTCCATACCAAATTCCAACAGCCGCAATATAACGGATATCATACAGACGGACGCCGCAATCAATCCCGGCAATTCCGGCGGCCCGCTGCTCAATTCGAAAGGCGAAGTAGTCGGTATCAATACTGCTATAGAGGCCACAGCCAACGGGGTGGGATTTGCCGTACCTATCAATACCGCTAAAAAAGTACTGCCTGAGCTGATCAAGGGCAGCACCATCAGGGCCCCCTGGCTCGGCATCGAGGGCATGCCCGTCAGCCGAGACCTGGAGGACAAGCTGGATCTCAAGGCGACGAAGGGCGTGTACATCGTCGGCGTTATAACCGGCAGCCCTGCGGACAGGGCCGGGTTGGTGGAGAGCGGCAGGAATAAACAAAACGAGCCTGCGGCGGGTGGCGACATTATCCTGGCGGTTGATGATACACCTGTAGCTAAAGTGAACGATATCCTTTCTTATTTCAACGGCAAGAAGCCGGGGGATAAAGTCACACTGTCTATACAGAGAGGGGATCAGCAGCTCTCGGTGCCGGTTGAGCTGGCTGAATGGCCCGACAGGCTGCCGGGGTACTATGAGTTCGACCAGGGCGACGGCCAGGATTGGATACCGGCGCCGGACTCAGATCAGTACGAATTTAAAATCGGGCCTTTCGATTTCCGCTCGAAGTAGTAAGTATTAATCATCATTGGTCATTGCGAGCCCGGAGGGCGCGGCAATCCTGTTCACGCGCATGACGGCACAAGATTGCTTCGTCACTGCGTTCCTCGTAATGACGCGTGCGCCGGCCTACAGGAATTTCTGCATCCAGACGACGTCGAAATCCCGGCCGAACTTCTGCCCGATGCGCTGGAAGCTTCCGCACTCTTTGAATCCGTGCTTGAGGTGGAAATTTAGGCTCACCTCGTTGAGCGATGATATATTGGCCAGTAGCGTTTCCACACCTGCAGCCCTGGCATCAATAATAATGGTCTCCATAAAGCGGGAGCCCAGGCCCCTGCGTTCGTGCCCGGGCAGAATGAAATAGGTGATCTCGCCGGCACGCTTGAACGCCTCTGCAACCTGGTGATGTCTCAGCAGGGCGAAGCCTATCACCTCTTTGTCTGCCGTTTCCGCCACATAAAAAACCCCCGCCCTGCTCATATTTTTAAGCAGGTCGAAGATCTCCGGCCCCACTTTTTTATCGGGGTAGGCAGCGAAGCTGTTCTCAACGAAGTAGTTGAAGATGCTCACCACGGTGCTGCGGTCCGCCTCCCGTACCCGTCTTATCTCATAGCCCTGCATCGAAAGTAACCTCTGTATAAAGGTACGCTAAATCGCTATGGGCCCGGGCTTTTCGCCCGTTGCAGCCGCACTGTCTTCTTTGGCCAGCCAGGATAGGATGAGGGATAAAACGCACATGGCGGCGCCCACGAAACATGCGGCGCTGAAGCCCATCACAAGCACGTTTGTGGGCACACCTGCAACGGCCTGCTCGGAGCCCAGGTCGGCGGATGGTATGAAGGCCGAGAACACGGTCTCAAAGATAGCCACGCCCAGCACCATGCCCAGGTTTTGCATGGCCCTGGACGCCGCCGACGCTTCGCCCTGGTTATCTGTCGGTATGGATCCGAGCATAAGGCTGTTATTGGGTGAGACGAATGTGCCCATGGATACGCCGACCCATGCCAGATAAACCATCATGGGAATGAGGGAGGGCAGGCCCATCGTCAGCGCCAGGAAAATCAGCGCCGCGCAGGCCGAGATCATGCCGGCGCAGCATAGCACCCGCCTGCCGATCCGGTCGGACAGCCGTCCCATGTAAAGGCTGGTGGCGATATATACAACGGAGCTGATAAGGAAGATGGAGCCGATCATGCTGGATGAAAGGCCCTGGATCATGGTCAGGTAGAAGGGGAAGAGGAAGTTGCCTCCGGAGTACATACTCCATGCGGCCAGTGCGGCGAACGATCCGAAGCCGAAGCTGGCGAACTTGAAAAGGGACATGTCGAGCAGGGGATCGCGGCACCTCTTCTCCCACAGTACGAACGCTATGAAAAGTATGGCGGAGAGAGTGAATGAGCCCCAGATGCCCCAGTGGTCCCAGCCGAACTGCTGGCCCCGGTTTATAGCTCCCACAAGGAGCGCCAGCGCGAAAAAGCTCATCAGGGCGCCGGCGATATCGAAGGGGGGAAGTTTGACGCCCTTTTTGCGGCGGACGCGGTCGTTGGGCATCACCTTCAGCGCCACGATGACGGCGGCGATACCGACCGGCACGTTGAACCAGAATATCCAGTGCCAGTCCAGGTACTGCGTGATAAAGCCGCCCATGGGCGCGCCTATAATCACGCCCATACCGGCCCCGGTCGAGGTGATGCCGAAAGCCCAGCCGCGCTTGCCCGGCGGTATGTACCTGATTATCATGGCCATCCCCACGGCGTAAAGCATGGCGGCGCCAAATCCCTGTATGCAGCGCGCGCCTGAGAGCAGGTACAGCGTGGGAGCCAGTCCACTCAGGAAAGAGCCGACGGCGAACAGGGCGAATCCGGCGACAAACACGACTTTGAAGCCTGTCCTCTCCCCGATCTTACCGAAGATAAGCAGGGTGCTGGTGATGACCAGCAGATATGAAAGCGTGATGAGCGCCGCATCGGTGGGGCTGGCATTGAAATCCGACGCTATGGTGGGCAGGGCCACGTTGACAATATAGGTATCCAGCGCCGCCATAAACGCTGCAAATGCCACGCTTATGACGATCCAGAGCTGACGTCGGCTGTCCTGCACGATGAAATCAGTCATTTTCAACCTCTGATTGAAGCCTGCCGGCGCTTGTTAAAGGAGATTATAACAGAAGGGCATCTTTTAGGGTGATGCCCTTCTGTTTAGCTTATCTGTTTGAGCGGTTTATTTGGCCGGCTGAGGCGGCGCCGGATTCACCAGGTCGCCGGTCAGCTTGCCCGGGATCTCTTTGACCAGTTCATCAACAGACCAGAAGCCTTCGGCCTTATTGATCTCCTTGATCAGGGCAGGCTCTGAATACAGGCCGACCTGGTTGAGGTTGATAAAGAGGGTCCTGCCGTTGATGTTGGCAGCCTCGTCCGTGCAGAGGAAAACCACTACAGGGGCGATATTCTCAGGTTTGGAGGCGAACATCTGGCTGATCATGGCCTCGAACTGCGCCTTATCGGTGATGCCCGCCGCTGCGGCCCTCTTCTCCCAGGCGGCCTTGAGCTCGGGTGTAACCGTCATGCGCGTGGCTGCATTGGGACGGATGGCATTGCAGGTTATGCCGTATTTGCCCAGATCCAGAGCCGCCGAGCGGGTGAATCCGACGATGCCCTCTTTGGCTGCGCTGTAGTTGGTCTGGCCCATATTGCCCAGGCCGGCGATGGATGAGGTGTTGATGATGCGCCCCCAGCGCTGCTGGCGCATATAGGGAGAAGCAGCCCTGGCACAGTAAAAATGGCCATATAGATGTATTTTGAGAATAATATCCCACTCGTCCTCGCTCATGTTGAAGAGCATGCGGTCGCGCAGGATGCCCGCGTT
Organism: Dehalococcoidia bacterium; assembly: GCA_041653995.1. NCBI lineage: Bacteria > Bacillati > Chloroflexota > Dehalococcoidia > Dehalococcoidia bacterium. Next base: position 1,044,746 of record JBAZEK010000001.1, on the reverse strand, counting down.
ATTGACCAGGATGTCGATGCGGCCGAATTTATCGATAGCGGTCTTTACGATATTCTCGCCGCCGGCCCAGGTGGCCACAGAATCAAAATTGGGTACGGCCTCGCCGCCCAGCTTCTTGATCTCCTGGCAGACTTCCTCCGCCGGGCTGGCCGATTTGCCGGAGCCGTCTGAAGCTGCGCCGAGGTCGTTGACAACAACCTTGGCGCCCTCAGCGGCCAGCGCCATGGCCTCGGCACGGCCGATGCCGCGTCCGGAACCCGTAACGATTGCTACCTTGCCCTTTAGCCTGTCACCCATATTGAATCACACTCCTTATTTTAATTAGTTGCGAGCAAAACCCTGCATATTGTACACCAACAGGGCAACGGCTGCACATCATTGACTTACCCGTCAATGATTATGAACTCGAGCGTGCTATTGTTTGTGCTGGCGCAGGGCCGATGCGATCTCCTGTGCAGAGAGTCTTCTGAAGCTTCCTTCAGCCAGGTCGCCCAGCCGGAGATTCCCCATCCTGACACGTTTTAAGGATTTGACGGTATATCCGAGATGGGCGAACATGCGCCTGACCTGGCGGTTGCGCCCTTCGTGGATGGTGATGCTGTAATTGTAGGGCGGCTCGTAGCCGATCTCCTTCACTCCGGCGGGCGCTGTGATGCCGTCGTCCAGCATCACGCCTTTTTCCAGCAGCTCTTTTTCCTGCCGGCTCAGCGTACCTTCTATGTGCACAAAGTATTCCTTGCCCAGCTCGAAGCGGGGATGCGTCAGGCGGTAGGTAAGGTTGCCGTCATTGGTCAGAAGTAGCAGCCCGGTGGTATCGTGGTCCAGTCTTCCCACAGGATACAGGCCCAGTCCGCGGTACTCGGCTGGGAGGATATCGAGCACAGTCTGCCTGCCGCGGTCGTCGCTAGTGGTAGTCAGCAGGTTCAGCGGTTTGTGCAGCATAAGGACGATTCTGGCACGGCTGTGGAACGCGACGGGTTTACCGTCGAAGGTGATCCTGTCCGCCTGCGGATAGACCGGCATGGTATAGCTCTCGGCCTGCTTCCCGTTGACTGATACGCGGCCGATCTTGATGGCGGCTACTACCTGGCGCCTGGCGCCGATTCCGGCTTCCACAAGGTACTTGAGGAGGGGAATGGATTCCACGTCTCAAATGATAACATACGGCGCTGTTAAGAGGTGTATTTGCCGAGACGTCGTTGCCAGCGTTTCTCTCCTCGTCATTGCGAGCGAAGCGTGGCAATCTTGTGTATACGCAATCACGTACAGGATTGCTTCGTCACTACGTTCCTCGCAATGACTAATAAGCGCCGGCAATGCAGGGAGAGAAAAGGCCCACTGGAACTATTTTTTGACGACGGCGTTCACAACCAGGTCGGCCAGGCCGGTCACTTTGATGCCCAGGTTGTAGCGCTCGTTGAGCTCGCCAAGCTGGATACGGCAGTTGTCGCAGGAAGCGACAACGATTTTAGCGCCGGTGGCCTTGATCTGCCTGGCTTTAGGCAAGCCCGCCAGCATGCGCCGTTCTTCCCATTCGGAAACGGCCACCATGCCGCTGCCTCCTCCGCAGCAATAGCTTTCCTCCCTGTTGGGGTACATCTCGCGGAAATCCTTGACTGCAGCGCGCAGCACAACGCGTGGCTCCTCCAGAAGGCCGCCGTTGCGGCCCAGGTTGCAGGAATCATGATATGTGACAGGATCGGGATTGGCCTCGGGATTGAGGATCAGCCGCCCGCTCTGTATCCACTCGGCCAGCACCTCTATCAGGCTCCTGACACGAAACGGCAGCGCTTTTTTGAACCACTTGGGCGCCTCCCAGCGCAGCACCGTATATGCGTGGCCGCACTCGCCGATCACAACCTCTTTCACACCAAGGTCTCCGGCTTCGTCGATTATGCGTTGAGCTATTTTTTTCGATCTCTCGCTGTCGCCCAGGAATGAGCCATAATTGGACGCCTCAAACAGGCTGAGTGTCCAGTTTGCCCCGGCGTAATGAAACAATATGGCGGGGGGCACTATGCTGTGCTCGCCCGAGAGGCCTACGAACAGCATATCGGCGCCTTTTTTACCCACGGGAATCGAAAAAGCGGGATCATTGATCTTGTTGCGTGTCTCGACCTCAAGCTCTTTGAAACGGTCCAGCAACATATCGCGAAAGAGCTCCATGTTCTCCCCGCGGCTGATGGCCGCATCGGCGAGCTGGACCAGTATCTCCGGCGCTTTGCCGGAGGCCGTGGCGATGGCGCGTGCGGTACGCATGAGCGCCGCCGTATCCACTCCCACAGGGCAGTTCACCGTGCAGCGGCGGCAAAGGGTGCACTTGCCGAAGGCCATATCCGCCAGCGTGTCAAGGGACGATACATCGGTTTTCGCCTTTGCAGGCCGATGAAATAATCCCTTCGCCCGGCTGCCGGCCTGGCGGAAAAATTTTCTCACGGCCTCACCCCGGTAGACGGGCATATTCTGAAGTTGAGGCTGGGCGGAGTAGTAATGGCAGGACTCGGCGCAGAGGCCGCAGCGTACGCAGCCGCCCAGCGCAGCTTCAACCTCTCTGGTCAGCTGCTTATCAAGCATATCGGCGTCCGTAGATGCCGGATTCGCCGGTGTTAATGTGGCTGTGTCGTTGTCGCTCATGGTGTTCCTTTCCTCGTCTGTCGTTGCGTCGTGCCCAGCAGACCTCGATGGCCCATCATCGCGCCGATCTTACCGCGCATGAAGAAGAAGTAAACGCAGTGCCGGACCTTGCTCCAGGGGAGGTAAAGGCACAGCACGCTGGCGGCAGCATAAAAATACACGGTATCGACGAGGTTCATGGCGTGCAGCGCGCCCATGGACATAAAGAGCGTGATCAACGCGGGCGAGATGTAATCGTCGGGGCGGCTGATCCCCCTCAGGTTGGCTTCGGTTGCGCGTGATATTATTGCTGTAACGCCTGCAACGGCGCCGATCCACATCAGTATGCTCAGCACCAGGTTCAACGTGCTGCCGGCCGCTATGCCGAAGATACTAAGTATTAGCGCCACTATACCGGCGAAAATGCCGATGTGAAAGCAGATACCCCTTAGATAGACTATTTTATGCAGGCCGGCGCTTTCCTTCTTCCACGGCAGCATGCCAAGTGTAAAGGCATACAGTACTCCCAGCTTGTCCGAACCCTTGCCGGGCGATGGATCGCACGCGCTCGGCCTGGAGAAGAGCTGGTAAATCCATACCGCCACGCCTGCCAGGGCAACGGCCAACGAGACCAGGAGAACAGCCAACGATAGATCGATCATGGCGGGTATAATATTTCAATCTTCGGATCTGAAATTTGACCAGCTTGCCTTCTCGTTCGATCTTGATGACCTCGTTGCCGGTGGTGCGCGCCCAGGCGGGGATGTCGGCAAGCACGCCCGGGTCGGTGGCCGTCGCTTCCAGCACGCCCCCGACGGGAAGGTCCTGCATTGCTTTGCTGACTTTAACTACCGGGATGGGACAGAGGAGACCTTCCAGGTTAAGCGTCATTACTACTTCATTTTCTACTGACATAATATGCTCCTTAAATAAAGAGGGTCGCCTTGGAGCGGTAGGCCATTTCCAGCATGGTGGCCACACCGCAGGCAGGCTGGGCCTCGTCGATGAGATCCTCTTTTTTGATTTCCATTACTTCCATACTCATCTGGCAGGGTAGAAGCTTGACTCCCAGGTCGATGGCGGTTTGACGCAGCTCGGCTATGGGTGTGATCTTATGCATTTTCATCATCTGGTTGAACATCCATTTCCCCATGCCCCAGAAGTTGAAGCGGGAGGGGCCGATGCGATCAATGCCGCCGCGGTTCAGAAGCCCCATCATCTTGCCGAAGAAACTGTCTCCGGTCAGGTTGCCCTTCTGAATGGCCTTGATGCCCCAGAATGTGAAAAACATATTAGCTTCTTTGCCCAGAGCTGCGGCGCCAATGGAGATATTGAACGCAGCTATTATCTTATCCATGTCGCCACTCATTACTATTATGGTCACCCCGTCTGCCTGGTTATCCATTTCGAATAGCCTCCTTAACTTTTGATTAAAATCCAACGTTCATAGCTGATACTACGCCGTACGGCGTCAGCGGCTGTGCTGCGCAAGGCTATGCCTTCTGGCAACCTGTTCGGTTTGAACCTGCACCAGCAGTTCAATAGCCTTAAAGATTCTGGGGTCCGACAGTGAGTAGTAGATGGACGCGCCGTCACGCCTGGTTTCCACCAGTCCGCGCTCCCTCATCAGCGCCAGGTGCTTCGACACATTGGACTGACCGAGGCCCAGATTGTGCGCCAGATCGGTCACAGACTTCTCTCCACCGACAAGTTCTGCGATGATCAGCAAACGATTGGCGTCAGCCAGCGTCTTGCAGAACTGAGCATGAAACTCATACAGCGTGACCCGGTCCAATTTCAATTCAGCCAAATGATTACTCCCTGAATATATTACCATATACTCATATTATCATATATTATATTGATGTTTATAACAATAGTCAAAAAATACTATCGGTCGGGTTAATGGCATTCGCGGCTGCAGGCCGGTATAGACAGATTGGATGCTGTGCTAAAATAGATAAAGTATTTTCGTTGACAGGGTTGGAAATGAACAGAAGATGTTTTTATATAGCGACGCTGACCATTGTGGTTGTCTCTTTGCTTGTGCCTGCGGCGGCCTGCCAGGCGCCTGGGGTCAGCGCGGGCAATGTCATCATTCAGGCTTACAATGGGATATTTGAGTGGTTCATTATGCAGAGCGCCGGCGACCGTATCGAGAAGATACGCAAGGGGGATGGCGTTATACAGGTGCTGGACGAGAACAACGTTCCTGTGAGGGGCGCGCGCGTATACTACGAGCAGCAGAGCCATGACTTCCTTTTCGGAACCGGCCTGGCGCCGCTGGCCGAGAACGGGCCCACCGCAGTCAACCAGGACTGGGCTGAAGCATTGAGCGCTTTTTTCAATTACGGCACCGCGCCTTTTTACTGGGATAGCTATGAAGAGCAGCAGGGCCAGTCATCAGCCATTATGCTCGAGATGGTTGCGGAATGGTGTGAGAAAAGGGGTATCACGGTAAAGGGACATCCTCTGATCTGGGCTGAATCGGTGCCCGGCTGGGCGCCCGTCGGGCCCGATGATATGCAAAAAGCGCAGGAGAAGCGGGTCAAGGAGATTGCCGGTGAATTCTGCGGAACGATCGATTATTGGGATGTTGTGAATGAGCCGACCATGAGCGCGCAGGTGAGCACCCGGGTGGGCAAGTGGATGTCCCAGCGTACACCTGTGACGGTCTGCGCGGATGCGCTGGGCTGGGCCAGGTCGGCCTGCCCGACGTCGACGCTCATAATCAACGATTTTCGCACCGACCAGGATTATAGCGATCTGCTCCAGGGGATCGTCAGGCAGAAGGGTAAATTCGATGCCATAGGCATACAATCGCATATGCACCGCGGCAACTGGCCTTTATACCAAGTCTGGGATACCTGCGAGCGGTTCAAGGATTTCGATGCCCCCATTCATTTCACCGAAGTGACCGTGTTGAGCGGCAAGCCCAGGACGGGCATATCGTCCCAGGAGCAGCCGTCCGAGTGGCCGTCCACACCTGCAGGCGAGAACGAGCAGGCTGATTACGCGGAGAAGTTCTACATACTGCTCTTCAGCCACCCGTCCGTGCAGGCCATAACCTGGTGGGACCTGTCGGATAGTGGCGCCTGGCAGGGGGCGCCGGCCGGGCTGTTGCGGATGGATATGACGAAAAAGCCGGCCTATAACCGCCTGCTGACTCTTATCCGTGATAAATGGTGGTCGCGCGGCGATGTGTACACGGGTGATGACGGCATCGCCAGAATGCGCGGCTTCTACGGCACATATAAGATAGTTGTCGAGAAAGAAGGCAAGAGGACTGCGACTACTTTCCATATAGCCGGCGGACTGGACAACAGGCTCAAGGTGAATTTAACCGGATACAGGCAACCGCCGCCCACACCGCTTTACGAGATGATCTGGCCTTATGTTCTGGCGGCGGTAGTCATTACACTGATCGTTTTAATCGGGCGCTGGATTGCCAGGGTCAGGCGGCGTATATAGATCCGGCGCTTACGAGGTGAACCGATGGAAACATTTGAATCAATCATGACGCGCAGAAGCATCAGGAAATATACGGATAACCGCGTGCCGGCGGAAGTTGTCGAGCAACTCCTGCGGGCCGGGATGGCAGCCCCTTCGGCAGCCAATGAGCAGCCGTGGCATTTCGTGGTCATCACCGAGCGCAAGACGCTCGTACAGGTGCCGACCTTTCATCCGCACGCGCATATGCTCAAGGAAGCCGCGCTTGCCATACTGGTGTGTAACGACAGCGGCCTCGAGCTGACCAGAGGCAGGGGTGTGCTGGACTGCTCGGCGGCCACGCAGAACATCCTGCTGGCCGCACATGATCTGGGACTGGGGGCGGTGTGGGTCGGCGTCTATCCGGTGGTGGAAAGGATGAACGGTATGAGGAAACTGCTCAACATGCCGACCAGGATAGTGCCGATCGCCCTCGTTTCCGTAGGCTATCCGGACGAGAGGCCGCGCATGGAGGACAGGTTCAAGCCGGAGCGCGTGCACTACGAGCGCTGGATGGGCTCACCGGAGCCGCGTCCATCTAAACCAGCCAAAGGCAAGAAATAGCTATATCGCCGCACTGGCGTTTAGCAAACAGAAGCGGATTTAGTATAATATGTAGTCTTGCGGGCCTGTAGCTCAATTGGGAGAGCGCCTGATTTGCATTCAGGAGGTCGGGAGTTCGAATCTCCCCAGGTCCACCAAAAATGACCTGCCCCCAGGTAATACTACCACCACTTATCTCTTTTTAGCATGGACTGGTATTCAATGGGATATTGGTTATTTGGCACTAAATATAGAAGCCAAAATACTTACCATAAACCAATAATGCTCCTATCTAATCCTTTTCCCGTTCCAGGGACTCACGGCGCCTGAAAACCCGTAGTCATAATAACCGGTAAAGGAAAGACCATCTGCTGACTGGGTGAATTCGCAACCACCCGCATCATCAGGAGCTTTATGGGTCGGGTCCTCAGACCACGTTCCTGCAAGCTTATTCCCGTTAACATAGCCACTGATTTTACCGCCCTGGTATGTATATATTCCGTTAACCTGGTTGCCGGATTGGGTGAGTATCATATGCCCAAAGCTTCCGCAGTCCCATTCCCCGCTCCAGTTCGGCGATGTTACCTTTAGGGGAACTGTTACTTTAGATCCGCCAAATGGGTTGCTCGCGCTCAATGTATATGAGATGTCTGCGTCGGGCTTGACATTTATTTTGCCATTAGCGCCACAGGGACCTATGTCCGGTTTAATATCTACAGAAGTAGCCAGTATAGTGCTCCAGGATAACTGCGCGGACATCCCCCTGGTAATACTTACGGGCTGTATATCAAATGTTACTTTGGGTGCGGGTAATTCCGCGCTTTTTTTCGTGCAGGAGAAGTGGCTGATCCAGCTTGCTGAAGGGCTGGTGCGGTAATGACCCGAAAAAGCATTCCCGTCTGCGGACATGGACAGCTGAATATCTTTTTCACCCGAGGCGTCCGCCCAGGTTCCTACCAGTGTATTTCCTGTGACATAGCCCTGAATATCACCGCTCTGTTCATCATACCAGCCAATGACCTGGCTGCCCGTCTGAAGTAGCCATATTTGTTTCTGGCCGCACTGCCATGTGCCGGTCCAGCTTGTGGGGGGTGCTGTCGGTGCAGGCTGAGATCGAACTGCGGACTTTGGCAGAGGCTGTGCGTTGGTTATAAAAGTGCAGGGCCAGCTTCCTGCCCAATTGCCTGATGAACCCTGACGGTAATGGCCTGTAAAGGATTTGCCGTCGGATGACTGGTTTAGCTGAATATCATATTCAATTCCGGAGAGTGTCCAGGTGCCGACAATTGTGTTACCGGTTGCATAGCCTTCGATGTCACCATTATCCAGTTCAGTCCAGCCGGTCACCTTGCTGCCTGTCTGGGTCAGGTACATTTTATAATTATTGCATTCCCATGTACCTGTCCAGCTTGCAGTCTGTATGGCTGAGGGGGGATATGATGTGGCTGGTTTCGCCGGAGGTCTGGCGCTGCTGGTGCGTATACAGAACCATTCTCCCGTCCATGCGCCTGATGATCCCTGGCGAAAATGTCCGGCAAATGATTTACCGTCAGACGACTGATCCAGTTGGAAATCATATTTGACTCCGCCCTTGGTCCAGGTACCCACAAGTGTATTGCCTGTGGCAAAGCCCTCAATATCGCTATTTTCAGAATCGAACCACCCGGTCACCTGATTTCCTGATTGGTCCAAGTACATTTTATTGTTGCCGCACTGCCAGGTGCCGATCCAGTTGGCAACGGCCACGCCTCCTCCCTGGGTGATTACCTGGGAATTTTCTCCTGATGATTTTGCAGTGGGCATGGCCGTGCTTATCCTTGTGCATGACCATGATCCACCTTGATTGCTTGAAGTTCCCTGGTTATAACGGCCGGAAAAGGATTTGCCGTCAGAGGACTGAACAATCTGAAAACCATATTTAACACCTGATACAGTCCAGGTACCGGTGAGAGTGTTGCCGGTAGCAGTGCCTTCGATGTCGCTGTTTTCGTACTCGTACCACCCAGTTACCCGGTCACCTGCCTGGTTCAGATACATTTTAAAGTTGCCGCATTGCCAGGTGCCGATCCAGTTGGCAACGGCAACTCCACCACCGCCGGTAATGACCTGTGCCTCCTGGCCGGAGGGTTGGGCGCCCGGTTGTCCGCCCTGACCGGGCTGATTGCCCGCCGTGTCCGGCGCCTGTGATCCTGACTGTCCGGCAGTTCCCCCGGCCGTGACGCCTGATGCTGCAGTCTTATTTTCCGCGGCCTGTTTTCCCGGCAGTTTGCCCAATTTAATACAACCTGTTCCTGGCAGGACCAATGCGATAATGATAATCAGGGCTATGCAGAGCCTCAGCATTGTCACCATATTTCAATCCTCCTAAACCTCACGTCATGGTTGAGCGAAATATTAAGGGAAAATTAAGGCACAGTCAAGCCGGCGTGTCAGAATTTAAAGCTGACTTTATTATGCATGTACACTCATATTGCGAACGGTATAGAGTTGTTAGGCCGTATCGTAAAGTAGTCCAAGTCGCAACCCGGCTACGACCTTATTGCATTTGTTTAGTGTGATAACAAGGTGTTCAGTTTTAAGAGCACCTCAGAGATATTTCCGGCAGGCAGTGTGCATAATAGTACTGCATTTCTAATACGCCAATCCATGCTTTTTACCTGGTCAGATAAGATTGCCCCCGCCACTGGTGATCCTTCTGGAAGTAGTACTTCGAAAGGGTAGCCCTTGACAATGCTGCTGATGGGACAAAGGACGGCCAACCCTGTCTTATCATTATAACTAACAGGTGAAACTACCAGGGCGGGGCGGCGTCCTGATTGTTCATGTCCTGCTTGAGGATTTAAGGTTATCCACACTATGTCTCCGCATCTTGGAATATAGGTGAAGCGCTTACCATGCTTCGTTACCTGCGGCGGGGCCAGTATCCGTCTCATGATGCAAATTCTCTTTATTAACCTTTGCCAATAGCTGTTTAAGAGTAAATTTCGGATTAGCCAATGGTGTTATTATGAGCTTTCCCTCTGATAGTGAAATTTCAATAGAGGTTTCTCTTTGCAAACCTGCTTCTGAAGCAAAAGACTTGGGGATACGCAAAGCAAGACTATTTCCCCATTTCTGTATACGAGCTTTCAATCCAAGCCTCCTTCAATAGTATCTACATTGAAGATGCTTTCTCCGGTATAAATTGTCAAGTTTGATTTCTGTCAGTGGTCTGCCTTTATAATCTCGAGCGTCTTGCTTAGCAAAACGAAAAGGTTTTATCCCGGCGAGGAGCAAGTGGTTGTCGGAGGGAAGGAAACAAGGTCATGTTAGCCTTCAGTGAGCAATTGCTGCAGCACCGAAATAAGCTTTTTGCTCTCAAACAGGAGTTCGGGAACTGTCCACAATGCCCCACCAAAGCGTAAATTATCTCGGACTGTCATCAACCCTCTCCGCTTTTCGAAGTAACTCTTCTCAGTGACCTGCGCTTAATTGCATCATGCTTCTGTGGGAATCCTTGACAGGTCTTTTTGAACGTGATATGTTATATATATCTAACGTTAAATATTTCTAACATAGGGAGGAAATGCGGTGAAAGCAAGATGGATACTAATAGCCTATGCCGCTGTCAGTTTGCTGGCATTGATGCTGATGCTTTCCAGAGAGAACCTGTACGTAGTGATAGCGCTGATAGCCGGTATTTTGCTGCTGGGGCATCGTGAATTGTGGTCGCTCATCCGTCACGGCCGGATGCCCGTCATCGATGAACGGGTTCGCGATAATCTCACAGGTGCAATGCGCCTGACCGGAATATTTTTCTTTATTGCCAGCATAGTGCTGATATTGCTGTTCAGGTTCAATGTCTTCAAGAATACTCCCAAAGAGCTGATCATCAGCGGACAACTCGTGGTCGTGGGCTTCGTCTATGTCATCGGCTATTATTACTATGACCGTGTCCGTCCCTGCCTGGGTGAGAAAGCGGCAAGATGGCTCAGGATATGCCTGATTACAGCCGGGCTCTGTCTCAGCACAATCGCGCTGGCCATCGTCCTGCATAATCTGGTCAGCGTCTGGTTCGGCTTCGAGGATGCTTTCTTCTTTATACTCGGGCTGCTGGTGGCGCCGGCGGTGCTGGCATTAAGCCTGCTGGGATGCCTGGTAATCTATAGCAAGGGATTATGTGCAAGTTTCAGTGCCGTTGAACAGTCATGAAAACAAGGATGAAAGAATATCGCGCCCGCCTCGGCCTGACCCAGGAGAAGCTGGCGGAGATGGTGGGGGTGCGGCGCGAGACCATTATCTTTCTCGAGCAAGGCAAATATAATCCATCGCTCAAGCTGGCTTATGGAATTTCTCGCGCGCTGGGAGCTGCCATCGAAGATATCTTTATTCTGAATGATAAAGAGGGATAGCGGAAGGCGTGCTAAATTACATTCTGACAGAAAACCAAAAAGTGGAGGAGAATTCATTATGTTATTGACCATCCCGCTGACCATTGCTGCCATCGTTCTTGCATGGGTGATCCGGCCAAAAGAGAAACTGGTTGGTCCCGCCAGACTGGCTATACCCGCAACAATAATTCCACCATGTCTGGCGCTCCTGCTTGCTATTGCTTCACAAGTGCTCGGCAATGCCACCGGAATGGCGGGGGTGTCAGTTCTGGCAAATACATTTTTCGTTATAGCTCTTGGGCTGGTCGGAATAGCAATAATAGTATTGGTCGTTTTCGCCGTTAAACGTAAGGGCGGCGTGACCAAGGCAATAGGCTTCGGTATCTGTATAGATTTTATCGCCTGCGTTCTGGTATTCGGATTGCTGGAGTGGCTGGCTGGCGTATAGCAGTCGGAATGGCCGGCACGAAAGCGCTGGACCTTTTATAACACATTTTACATGGGAGGTTTGGCCGGCTTGAATCCGTCCGGCACCTCGACCGGCATGAATAGCATGCCCAGGCACATGGCTTTTCCCGTCTCATCGAACCTGAGTGTAGAGGTAGCGCCGCCTCCCAGGGCTCTGTACATGACCACCTGCAGAGCGTCGATATTGGGCATCTCGTATACCTTGACTTCGCCTTTGACCAGCTCTTTGTAATGGTCCTTGACCTTCTGAGGCGTAACCTGCTTTTTAATGATCTCGTAGTTCTCTTTATTGAACGCCATTATCCCCACGTTGGAGATATCGCCTTTATCGCCGCTGCGGACATAGGCCAGCTCTTTAATCAACACTTTCTTGCTCATTTTTATTCCAGCCTCTTCATAATAAAACTCGTTGGGACTTCTTCGCGCGGTATCAGCGTCGGCCACAGGGATATATAGCTTCTCGGCTTGGAAGGGACCGATACAGTGAAACCAACCGGCGACATGTCCAGGAAAGACACGGCTATCATGCCCGCCTCGAGAGGATTTTTACCCCTGGCCGCTATACGCAGGCAGAGTTCGTTGATACTGTCTTCGTCCGGCAGGGGGACTATGGACTTGAGTATCGAATTCAAGCCGACGTAATCGATCTGTACGTCCACATCCTCGCGCTTCATGCCGTATTTGGTAAGGTTCTTCCAGCCCAGTTCCTCCACTCTTCTGGCCTTGGTCAGGGCTTTAGGCGCCGATATGTAGTTCATGGTCTCCGCTATGAACCCACCCGGATACCCGATGATCACCTTGAGGGTGTCCGGCCTGCGCTTGCCGGTCATATTGCTCAGCTTCACCCTGTTGTTGCCCAGGTCCTCCACCTTTACCGCCGTCATATCGGCCACGCCGTCGGGCATAATATAGTTTTTAGGATCATGCACCTCGTAAACGAGCTGGCTTTTGACGGTCCATTCGTTGAGCAGGCCGCCTCCCGATGACGGCATCTCCAGTATGGCCGTCCCGTCCTCGGATACCTCGGCCAGCGGATAGACGATCTCGTTCGGCTTGGGTACATGTTCCCACACCGGGCTGGCCACTCCCGTGACGAAATCGGCGCATTCCAGCGTGTGGCCGATGGTAATGGCAGCGCCTATGCGTGGCCAGTATGTGTCTTCAAACTTCCATCCGAACTCGTGCATCATTGGGGCAACGAAAAGCGCGCTATCAGAACATCTGCCAGCCACAACCACGTCAGCGCCGGCCTCCAGTGCTTCGACAATGGAGTCGGAGCCGATGTAAGCATTGGCGATCAGGATATTGTCTTTTATCCGGCTGATATCGTCCTCGCCTGTCTCCAGGTTGGTGAACTTCCATCCTTTCTTGAGCAGCTCGTCGATCCTGCCTGCTATATTGTCGCCTTTGATCACGGCAACTTTCAAACCTTTGATGTTATTATCGGAGGCTATTTTGAGTATCTGGTCAGCCGCCGCCTCGGGATTGACGCCACCGCCGTTGGTGATGATTTTAACGCCCCTCTTGTGAGCTTCAGGCAGTACCTGTTTCATACCGTCGATGTGCTGGGTAAGGTAACCCTTGGAGGGATCCTTCTGCTGGTTCTTGGACATGATGGACATGGTTAGCTCGGCCAGCTGGTCGAAGCAGATGTAATTTAAATTCCCTTCCAGCACGAGCCTCAGTGCTTCACCCGTCTTGGAAGGCGCGTAACCCGAACCCGCCCCGATCCTGATTTTCTTCACTGTAGCACTCCTTCTAGATTCTTTGATTGACTAGATGCCTTTAAATACGGGCTTTCGCTTCTCGAGAAAAGCCTTTGTACCTTCTCTGAAATCTTCCGTGTTAAAGCAGATGTTCATTGCCAGGTTTTCATTAAACAGCTGCCTCGCCAACTCCTCGTTGAATAAACGGTAAACCGTACGGTGGGTCAACTCAATCGACACCGAGGGCATACTGGCTATTTTGCCTGCAAAGTCCATGGCTGTACTCATGAGCTCTTCATGCGGAACAACCTGTGTAACAAGGTTTATCCTCTTTGCCTCGGCCGCATCAATCGCTTCACCAGTATAAAATAGCTTCAGAGCATTATCAACCCCCACTATCCTTGGCAGCCAGTAGCTTGCGCCTGCGTCCGGCATCAACCCTATCCTTACCCATGAAGCGACAAACCTGGCTTTTTCTGAAGCTATGCGAAAGTCACACAACAGCGCCAGAGAAAGGCCCGAGGCGGCAGCGACACCGTTAACAGCGGCAATTACGGGTTTACCGAGGTCCATAAGCGCGTGGGGCATTACTATCATGCCGGGTTCCAGAAGCTCCGAGCGGGATTTCTCCAGCGCTTTGTAACCGCCGTCTCCTATCCGTTCTTTGAGACGGCTGGCAGCATCGGCGCCGGCGCAGAAGCCTTCGCCGCTGCCAGTGATGATCAGTACCTTGATATCATCCCTTTTTCTGGCCTGTTCCAATACTTTAACAAAGCTTTCACCCATCGTTGAGGTGATCGCATTTCTCCTTTCCGGCCGGTTGAGAGTGATAACCCCAATCCCGTTGTCACACTCGAATAACAGCTCGTCAGTCGAAGTATCCATTGTTTGCGTCCTCCTGTTCAGTTGCGCATCATATTCGGCAGAACCGTTGCCACCTGCGGGAATAAGAAAACGATGAGCATACTGACGATTATCAGTGCGACAAACGGCGCCGTCCCAATTATTATTCTTTTCATGGGAATATCCGGAGCTATGGTCTTCATCACGAACAGATTCAGTCCTACCGGGGGAGTCAGGTTACCTATCATCATACACATCGTGACCAAAACTCCGTACCAGATAAAATCGATATTCAGAATCCTCATAACCGGGACCAGGGTGGGCAGGGTGAGCACCAGGATTCCGGCAGGATCGAGCAGGCAACCGAGCAAAATGAAAATAAACATGGTCAGTATCACAAAGGCGGTATTTGACATGCCGCTCTTGACTATGGTTTCAGCGATCAGTTGCGGTATGCCCAGGTAAGTAAGCAGATATGAAAATGTGAAGGCGGAAAAAAGGATGAAGATAATAAAACAGGAGATCCTGGCCGCGCTGAGCAGGACGTCCCGAAGGCTGTGCCAGGTCAGCTTTTTGTACGCGGCTGCGACAATTAAAGAGAGAAAGGCGCCCACACAGGCGCTTTCGGTTGGCGTACAAATGCCCGCGTAGATTGACCCCAGCACACCTATGACGATCAGTATGAATACCCAGATGTTCTTGAGCGATGCAAACCTGTCACGCCAGGTAACTCCGGTCATGGAAGGTTCAACATCCTGCGGCCTGAATTTGGCGTAGATCAGTATGAATATAATGAAGATTGCAGTGGTTACTATCCCGGGCAAGATACCTGCGATAAATAGTTTTCCGATGGACTCCTCGGTCAACAGGCCGTATATGATCAACATTGCGCTGGGGGGAATGATGATACTCAGAGTTCCGGCGGCTGCTATTATTCCGGCGGCAAAGCCGCCGTCATACCTGTGTTTGTTAAGCTGCGGCATAGCAGCCAGGCCTATTGTGGCTGTGCCACCGGAGCTGCTGCCGCAGCAGGCTCCAAACAACATGCCTGCAACTGCAGCGGTTGCCCCGAGGCCGCCGCGAACTTTATTAAACCATTTGCTCCCCGCATCGAAAGCCTGCTCCGCTACGCCGCTTTTGCTTAAGAGCTCCGCCATTACGACGAACATGGGAACCAGAACCAGTGCGGGGTCGGTGCCGAATTTATAGCTTATTACGGCTATTTGCGATAGTGCATTCGGCCCTATGAAAACCCAGATGCCCAGCAGGCTGCTCAGGCCGATGGCAAAAGCAATCGGCATACCGGCGATCACCAGTAAAATCAGAAATACGAACAGTAAGACCCCGATTATTCCAACATCCATTATATTTCTTCTTCCACGTTATTCGCCGGAGCCGGCAGTATGCCCGCTATTTCCCGGACAAGCAGTATGACGTATTGAAAAAGTAAAAAGAACAGACCGAAGGGGATCACTGCATAAAAGGGCCACAATGTTACTTCCAGCCTCGTCCTTGAAACCCAATATAGGCTGAAGCTGTCCCAGGCTAACACGGCACTCTTCCAGAGCCATAAGGTGACAAACAGGATTCCCAGTATATTAACAATGATTGCCAGTATTTTTCTGGGTTTCGGCTTCAGCAGAGTGGGGATCAGATCTATCTTGATGTGGCCGCCTGTCTCAAGTGTGTATGAGGCCGACAGGAAGGTGGCGGTTAACAACATGTACGAAGATATTTCCAAGGTCCACGCCGTCGGCATTCTAAATGCATACCGTACAACTACCTCATACACGGTTAGAAATATGATTATCAGGAATCCGATACCGGAGATGGACGCACAGAACCTGTTGAATTTACTTAGCGCAGGCTGTATTTTGACCATATTCATAACAGCTATTCAATCCCATACAATTTTTGTCGGGGGAACGTGTCCTGCAGGAACAAAACCGCTAATAACCCGCGCCGTATTTCCGGTATATATCTGTGAGCTGTTTGGCCTCAGGGCTGGATGCGGCGTATTTGTCCCAGATTGCCTGCGCCGGCGCTTTCCAGAGCTTCATTTCATCAGCGGTCGGGACATACACATTCTCTCCCATATCAGGTAATTCCTTGCGGCCTTTCTCAATATTTGCTGCGTTTACCTGCAAAACAACTTTCATGAATTCCGGAGTAACCTTGGCGATCGCTTCCTGGTCTGCGCTGGATATCCTGTTCCACTTGTCCTTATTGACATAGAACAGGAAGCCTCCGGTTCCGATGTCCAGGTCACAATAATACGGGGCGACCTCGGGCAGCTTAAAAGCCACCATCGATGGAACTGAAAGAAGCGTGCCGTCCGAGACACCGTATTGTATGGACTGGTACATCTCGGATGTCGGGAGGGTAACCGTACTGCATCCCCAACCGGATATCAACTCGTCCATGGCGCCTCCGGCGGACCTGATCTTGAGACCTTTGGCCTGGGACGGCACACGGACCTCCTTCTTTGTCGCCAGGCCGTATGCCGATGGGGCGCAGGCATACCAGTTAATGTGAATATTATATTTTTCAAAACCTTTCTGGATTATGGGCAGACCTTCCGCTGCCGCCGCCAGATTGCTATCGATGTCGGGTATTCCTACCCAGGGAAGCGCCCCCACATTGGCAAGGGGTACCTGGCCGACCACGTAGTTGATGACGGTCATAGCCGCATCCACGCTGCCGCTGTTTACCGCAGCCAGCTCTTCCGCGCCCGGACACAGCGATTCACCCGGATTCACAACGATTTTTACCCTGCCTTCAGTAGCTTGCAGGACCGCCGCGGCATATAATTGCGCTATAGTGGCGTATGTATTCCCCGCCGGGTACATGGTTGCAGCCACAAGAACGATCGGATCCTGGGCGGTTGCCTGAGAGGCACTATCTTCCGACGGTTTGGTTGTCTGAGCGGCGGGGGCCGCGGTGCAGGCAACCAATACGAACAGAATTACCATTGCCAGTGCCGATATGGTGACGATTGTTTTGTTTCTCATCGATACCCTCCATCTCTGTTGTTTTCATCGCTTTCTATCATTGTTTTTACACAGCCAAGTTATTTTCAAGTTTACTATAGTCACCTCCTTAAATATCAGGATCCTTCATTGGTTAATAATTTGAGTAACTCATCCTCTGAAAGAGATAAAATATCTGTGGCTATCATCTCCGTGTGCTCACCCAGGCAGGGAGCAGGCATATTGGGTTGCGCGGGCGTATCCGACAGTATCGCCGCCTCGCCCACGTGCATGCAATCACCTATTGCCGGATGCTGCATAAACCAGAAATGGTTGCGAGCTTTCAATTGAGGGTCTTCGCACACATCTTTAGCGCTCTCCACCGGGCCTGCCTGCACACCTGCTGCCTGCAGCAGGCTCATCACGCTTTCAGGCGTCCTGTTTTTCGTCCATTGTCCGACCAGGTCGTTAAGCTCCTCTTCGTTTTTCTTCCTGTTCTCTAACGTATTGAACTTTGGGTTGTCAGCCAGGGCAGGATCGCCTATGGCCGTGCAGAATGACTCCCATTCGGTAGTGGAGAATACTGCGATTGAGCACCATCTGTTATCCAGGCAGGGATAAACGCCGTGCGGCGTCGCATTGGGTGAGGTATTGCCGACACTTGCCGGCAGTCTGCCGTTAGCGGTGTAATCCAGCATGCCCGGCGCCAGGAACTGGATACCGGCTTCCAGCTGGGAAACATCAATAAATTGCCCTTCGCCTGTCTTGCCCCGATATCTCAGTGCGGCCATAATAGCAGCGATGCAGAAATAGGGAGTGACGAAATCATTGACCGGGCCATATGGTTGCACGCAATCCCTGCCCGGCCAACCGCTGAAGCTGTTAAATCCTGTCAGGGCTACCAGAACGTTACCTGACGTGGGCATCGGCGACATCGGACCTGTTTCTCCGAATCCCGAGGTGTTTAACATAATCACATCCGGATTGGTAACTCGTACTTTCTCATAGTCAAGCCCGAGTTTCTTCATCTTGCCGGGCACGTAGTTGGTGACAATGATGTCCGCCCAGTCCGCCAGTTTCCTGGCGACGTTAAGCCCGGTTGGGCTTTTAAGATTCAATGCGATACTGTATTTATTGGGATTGTAATAAGCGAAATAGGCCGAATTATCGGGACCGTTACCGTTTTTGAAAGGGGCGGAAGACCTGGTGAAACAGGGGCGTGTAATGGTTTCCACCCGCACAACTTTCGCGCCGTAATCAGCCAGGCATTTCGTCACCAGGGGACCTGCAATGACCCAGGTAAAATCAAGAACCTTTATTCCATCAAGCGCCAGCTTTCCCATACCTTTTTCCATTCAAATAATTTTGTTCAATTTAAATTCGTCGATTTTCTCCGGAGATAGGCCGAGCTCACCGTGAAAGACCTCCAGATTGTGCTCGCCGATTAACGGCGCCCTACGAATTTTAAGTGCAGGCATTGCCGCAAACCTCATGCAACCGGCAGGATACTTGATCACACAGCCGAGTTCCGGATGTTCCACATCCACCCAGAAATCTCTTGCCTTGAGCTGAAAAAAATCCGCCACATCCGCCGGATTCAATACCGGACAGATAGGCATGTGCCTTTTCAGGGCTTCCTTGAATAATTCCTGTTTGGTATATCGTAAAAAAAACTCGGCTACCGGGGCTTCGAGCTGTTCCCACTCTTCCTGCGTAAATTTGGTTACGTCAAAGTTATCCCAATCCATTTCCTCTCTCTGTTTAGTGGACAGGCCTTCTTCTTTTAGCCATTGAGCGAGTATTTTATTCATTACCGCTCCCGGCGCGCCCCCGAATATTACGAAATTTACGAGCCCGTCTTTGCACGGCCATGTTTGGCGCGCACGTGTGCCGCTGCCCAACCCCACTCTATATGCGCCTGACCTTTCCAAGACCATTCCATAAGTGAACCACAGAGAGTTTGCGTTTACCGTGTTCTTGACCATGCTCTGCTGCGCCGATACATCGACATACTGACCTTCGCCTGAGATGTCCCTGTGATACAGGGCAATTAAAGCGGCAACGGCCGCTTCACCGCCTGCGAACAAAGGCGATTGCGGTAAACTAACACGCAAAGGAGGACGGTCAGGATCGCCGCAGATATATAAATATCCGCTCATCGCCTGGACGATAATGTCTGAACCTGCGAATTTATTGTAGGGCCCGGTTTGCCCGAAAGGCGTGATGGACGCCATGATAATGCGCTGGTTGGCTTTCTTAAGCTCGGGATAGTCTAAACCGATCTCTTTCATGTATCCGACGGGATGGGATTCAACTATGATATCGGACCTTTTAACAAGCTGTTTGAAAAGCTCTCTTCCCTTCCCGGTCTTAATATCGAGGGTGATACCTCTCTTATTCAGGTTATAAGCAAACCAGGTCAGGCTTCTCTCGGGGTCAGGTATGTCATGATAAAAGGGGCCGATGTTGCGGGAGGTGTCACCCCCCGGCCTCTCAACCTTTATAACATCAGCCCCCAGCTCGGCAAGCATCCGTCCGCAGAGAAAACCGTTTTCGTCGGTCAGATCCAATACGCGTATGCCATCAAGCAGCGTTTTCATCAGGTCCCTTCTCTATATGAAATCAATTTAAATGGGAGACTGCTGTTATATTTTCTATTGTTAACCTGGAGGTTCATTGAATACGGGTCGATGCCTCCGGCCCTGTCTCCAACTCTGTACGCATGCATGTTATCATTAATTTCACGCATGTCAATGATATGTTTATCTTCATTAAATATTTTTATCATATTGATCAGTTAAATATAACTATTGATCATTTTATTTACAATACTTAGTTATATATGGTATTAATATCGATTATGTATCAATTAGATCAAATGGATAAGAAGATAGTGGACGCGCTGGCGATAGACGCTCATATGAGCAGTATGGAAATGTCCAAACAGCTCAATATATGCGCTCCAACTATCCGTCGAAGGGTAAACAGGTTAATAAAAGACGATATCATACGTATACAGGCGGTTCAGATAAATCGTGTAAAAACATCAATAACAGTATCTATTTTGCTCAAAGTGGAAAGCAAGGTCATTGCCCGGGCAGCTGATTTGCTGGCGAGTCAGAAAGAAGTGGGTTTTATAGTATTGACTGCCGGCTATTTTAATATCGTCTGCCTGTGCTGGTTCGAATCCGTAGAATCTTATTCCAGGTTTTTAAATACAGTGCTTTATCCGATGGAGGGCGTGCTCGATACCGACACTATGATTTGCACTGAATACAGGAAGTATGCGTTCATTAAAATGAACGGTGCTGCTAATCCTGTCAAACGGGCTAATAAACCGGTTGATGACATCGATATGATGATTATTGAATTATTAGAGAAAGATGCGCGTCAAAAAAGCACCGTGCTGGCCAAAAGTCTCAACATCAGCGCTCCCACCATCAGATGCAGGATAAACGACCTGTTGGACAATAATATTATTCGTATACAGGCTTTCCCAAACTTCCGCATGAGCAAAACAATAGCGGCTGTAATAGCTTTAAAAGTGGCCAACGGCGCAGTAGACCGTATAGCTGATTATTTATGTGATATGGCTGAAGCCAGGCAGGTTTTGTTATATACAGGCACTTACGATATAGGAGTTTGGGCCTGGTTCGAATCTATCCAGGCTTTTTCTGAATTTTTGAAGGACGTTATCAATCCTCTGGAAGGCGTCGAAAAAAAGGAGATCGCCATCCAAACAGAGATCAGGAAATGGGTGCATCAATGGTGATCATGCCTGCGCAGCTGCTGCTGTGCAGGAAGAGAGTTTCCCGCATTGAAATCAAGTGATTGTTCTCAAAATTTCCCCGGCGCACGGCCACCTCTTTTTTATGGTTGGGTCATTGTTATTGTTTGCTTCCTGCAGCAAGCGCTGCAAAACGGCATACAGTATAGTTTCGGAATCTTTTTTAAGCCCCTGGTTGCGGATTTCGGTTGGACCCGCGCTTCCCTTTCCGGCGTATACGCTTTATCAATGATCTGCGGAGGTTTATTCGCCATACCCGCTGGATGGCTGGCGGACAGGTTTGGCCCGGCTAAAATAGCCTTGATCTGCGGCACCCTGATCGGCCTGGGCCTGATACTGAGCAGCCGGATAACCGACCTGGTACAGCTGTATATTGCATATGGCTTTATTTTCGGCATAGGTACCGGCGGGGTATTTGCCATCAGCAGCGGCATCACCGCCCGCTGGTTCTACAAGAAACGTGGACTCGCGTTAGGTATTGTCTCGGCAGGCGTCGGTTTCGGCATTCTTATCATGCCGCCGTTAACCGAGTATTTTATCCGCGCCGTAGGCTGGTCGAGCTCTTATTTGATTGTGGGGATCACGGCCCTGATTATTTTTAGTGCTACCGCCCTGTTTTTACGGCGCGATCCGAAAGACATAGGATGCTTACCTTACGGCGCTGTGAAATCCGAACCGGTGGATACGGGCAGCCAGGGACAGAAATCATATCACCCGGCATTCGACGGCGGTATGACATTAGGGAACGCCTGTCGAACCCTGCCCCTCTGGTTACTTGTCGGCACCGCGGTTCTTGTTGGTGTCTGTACGCAAATGATCTTTTTGCATCTGGTGAACTACGCTACTGACATCGGGATATCCCCGCTGACGGCTGCAACGGTCATGTCCGTTATAGGCATCGGCGGCATCTTCGGCCGCATCCTGGTTGGAAGCGGATCGGACAGAATCGGTAATATGAATGCCATGATCCTGTGTATGGCGATACAAACTGCCAGCCTGGTCTGGTTAATTTTTTCCGGTGAGCTGTGGATGCTGTATGTTTTTGCTGCGCTATTCAGCTTTGCCTTCGGGGGAGAAATTCCTTTGCTAACGTTGCTGGTCAGTGAGCGATTCGGCCTCAGGGCAGTGTCGGCGCTGGTGGGATTAATGTTGCTTGCTTCACGAGTCGGAGCCGCCGTGGGTTCCTGGCTGGGCGGACAGATATTCGATGTTACCGACAGCTATACGATCGCTTTTATTATTGCATCAGCGGCCAGCACGACGGCAATGATCGCCGTAATTGCGATGAAGAAAATGAAAAAAAGCCTCTTAACCGTGTAACAACCGACGTCTTATCCGTACCAAACATCAGCCTGCTGCTCCGCCGGTCCAGCGATCATAGTGCACCCTCTCCTCCTTGAACCGGTCCTCACTATGAGGTTTTTCATCAGCATATCCAAGGGAAACGAATGCTATGGGAATAACGTGCGGCGGTATACCAAGCAAGCTTCTTGTTTTTTCTATGCGTTCCTGCACCGGGAATATGCCTACCCAGACAGCTCCCAACCCCAGGGTATGGGCAGCCAGCAGGATGCTCATTATGGCGGCAGAGCAGTCAAGCGGACCCCGTCCGGCGTTGAATTCAAAGGTCGGATCCTCGCAAACCAGTATAGCCAGGGCCGCCTGATCAAGCATATATGAGAACGTATGGATTTTAGATGCCTCACCGAGCGTCTTACGGTCTCTGATAACCACGAACTGCCACGGTTGTTCGTTAGCTGAAGAAGGCGCCGCCATTGCCACCTGTAACAATTGTTTCACCACAGCATCATCCACGGGCCTGTCAGTATATTTCCGGATGCTCCTGCGTGTCAGCAGGCATTCAATGGTGTCCATACACAACTCCCCCTGTTCGCAGATTATATTTGAGATTTCGTTTACTGGAATGATCCCGTGATTTCCCTCACATCCTTGACGGTCTCCAGCTCATTGAGAGTCTTCAAAATATGTGCCGCCTGCTCCGGAGATTTTGAATACGTGGCGCAATCCATAAATTTATTTATAACGTCCTCCAGCCGCATCGGATTGAGCGGATGACCAAACGGGTGGTCGATCTGACGGGTGTAAACAGCCGCCGATTTAAGTTTGATGGATACCTTGCCCGGTGCGAAGAAGGACTTGACCTCACCATAGCTGATATCCTCGGCCATTATTTTTTGAGCCAGCATCAATGCAACTTTATCGGTCAGTCCTTCTGATGCGAAGCTCTTGAGGCGGAGTCCTTTATTGGCGATGGCGGCGCCGACACAAAATGGCAGGCTGATCCTTGCTTCCGTGCCGGTCGCTGGTTTTTTCCTCTCTTCTCCGGCGTATCTTTTCTGTATTTCCGTAACATAAAGCGTGATCTGCTCGATGTCCGCGGGATTGATATCATGCTCGCGCGTCAGTTCAAGGGCAGCCTGGACGTGATTATGCATGATTCTATTGGCCGACCAGGCCTTTAAGCCCACGTTTACACCGTCATACCTCTTGCCTAAATCGCCTATCAGATAATCATTGTCATATTTTCCCTGGAAATATAAGTTGAAGAGTCCTGCGGGACCTTCGAAGCTCGTTTTTATCCCCGTAACTCCCCTCTGTGCCATCAGCGCTGCCAGGGCGGCCTGCATCCCGATGCTGCCCCCGTATAGTTCCCTTATTTTAGGATCTCCGGGGCTTAGGAATACCTCAAATGTGCCTGCGGCGGCCTGGTGAAAAGCGATGCCCAGGGCATCCACAATCCGGTCCCGGTCGAGTTGCAGTATTTTGCCTGCCGCTGCCGCGGCTCCGAAAACGCCGAGCACGGGAGCGGGCCGGAAGCCCAGCACTAAACCATCCTGCTTCCTTTTGATGGCGGATCCCAGCCTGCATATCAGATCGTTCCCCAGGGCGACGGAGGCGATGAACTCTTTGCCGCTCACACCGCCCCTCTTTTCGGCCAGGGCGAAAGCAGCCGGGACGGTGCACAGGGTAGGATGGACCCCGGCTTCATCGACTATATCGTCGTAGTCCAGGGCATGTGCCAGCACACCGTTGGCGAAAGCGGCCGACCAGGAAGGCAGCTTTTTATTAAATCCTATGACTGTGGACTCTTCATTGCCTCCTGCTTCCATGAAAAGGTCGATCACATTCAGGCTATCCTGCGATAAACCCGAGCCTGCCAGGATGCAGCCGAACGTGTCCAGTATGCATTTCTTGGTTATGTCCACGACTTCCGATGGAATGTCCTTAAAGGTAATACCGGCGATATTGTCAGCTAATGTATAACTTGCATCCATCCCATTCCTCGCTTTCACGGCGTACTTAATCGTAATTATCTATTTATCCGCTGGAGCTTTAAATATCAGCTTTCATCTGATAACAACTCAACAAGCTCTTGCTCGGACATATTCAGGAATTCGGTAGCTATAAATTCTGTATGTTCGCCCAGGCATGGGGCGGGCCTGAGTGGTTGGGCGGGAGTTTCCGATAATATGGCAGGCTCCCCAAAACTGATAGAATCCCCGATCACCGGATGTTTCATGCTCCAGAAATGGTTGCGCGCTTTGAGCTGCGGGTCCTGGCAGACATCCCTGGAATTCTGAACCACCCCTGCCTGTACGCCCGAGCCCTGAAGCGTATGCATTAGGTGCTCAGGACTATGTTTGATGGTCCATTGGCCAACCATTTCATTCAATTCATTCTCGTTTCTTTTCCTGTATGCAAAAGTGCTGAACATAGGGCTGTCCGCTGTCTCAGGATGACCCATGGCTGTACAGAACGCCTTCCATTCATTGTCGGAAAAAACGGCTATGGCGCACCATCTATTTTCGGCGCAGGGATAGACACCATGCGGAGCCGCCTCCGGAGAAGAATTGCCGACGTTTCCTGTTTGCCTTTTGTTAGCCGTGTAATCCAGGATGCCGGGCGCCAGAAATTGGATTCCCGCTTCCAGTTGTGACAGATCAATGGACTGCCCCCGGCCGGTTAATTTCCTGTGACGTAGAGCAGCCAGGATAGCAGGGAGGGCGAATGAAGGTGTGACAAAATCGTTCACGGGCCCGAACGGCTGCGTGCTGTCTTGTCCCGGCCATCCGCTGTAGAACATGAATCCCGTCAGGGCCACCAGTATCATTCCCGTCATGGGGATCGCGGCCATGGGCCCCGTCTGACCCTGTCCCGAGGTGCTGAGCATTATAATATCGGGATTTGTTTTTTTTACGCTCTCGTAATCAAGGCCAAGCTTCGCCAGTTTTCCCGGCACATAATTCTCTACTATGATGTCCGCCCAATCCGCCAGTTTTCTGGCCGTCCGCAGCCCCACCGGCTTTTTCAGGTTCAAAGAGGCGCTGTATTTATTGGGATTAAAGTAAGCGAAGTAGGTGGTATTGTCCGGCCCGACGGCGCGGTCCTTGAAGGGGCCTGATACCCTCAGAAAACAGGGACGCGCCATGGACTCGACCCTGACAACGGTTGCCCCGTAATCGGCCAGGCATTTCGTTATAAGCGGGCCTGCTATGACCCAGGTGAAATCCAGGACCTTGATGCCTTCCAATGGTAGTTTGCTCATAACACTTCACATTTAAATGACATTCAGCTTCTGCAGACGGGAGATCTCTGCGGCGGATAATCCAAGCTCGTCACGATATATCTGCAGATTGTGCTCGCCGACCAGGGGCGCTCTGCGCAGCCCGGGGTTGGGCGTTTCTGTGAACCTGATACAGCTTCCGGGATATTTGATTGAAGCGTCCAGCTCCTCGTGCCGCACTTCCGTCCAGAATCCCCTGGCTTCCAGCTGGGGATAAGCCACTAACTCTTGCGGTGAATGGACCGGGCAGATGCTGACCCTTCTTTTATTACCCTCGTCAAACAGCTCCTGTTTTGTATGTTTCAAAAAGAGCCTGGCCACCGGGGCCTCCATCTCCTCCCACTCTTCCTGCGTGAATTTGGATATATCGAAATCTTTTAACCTGTTTTCATAATCGGTTGGAATACCCTCTTCCTGCAGCCACTCCGCTAATCCCGACGATCCGGCCACCGACGCCAGTATTCCCGCGACAAAGAGGAAGTTTACAAATCCGTCCTTGCAGGCCCATGTCTGCCGCGCGCGCAAGTTTTTACCAAGACCGACTCTGAATGCTCCTGACCGCTCCAGTATCTCACCGTAGGTCAGCCATAGTGGAACGGCGTTTACGGTATTCCTGACCATGCTCTGTTGCGCCGAAACATCCACATACTGTCCTTCGCCGCTGTTTTCCCTGTGATAGAGGGCAACCATGGTTGCCGTAGCAGCTTCGCCGCCGGCATGAAGGTACGCCTGGGGAATACTGATACGCATGGGAGGCAGGTCGGGGTCCCCGCAAAGATGCAGATACCCGCTCATGGCCTGAACGACGATGTCCGAGGCAATGAAATCCTTGTAGGGGCCCGTCTGACCGAAAGGAGTGATGGAGGTCATGATGATCCGGGGATTCATTGCTTTAAGCACGACGTAATCGAGGCCTATTTGTTGCATATAGCCGACAGGGAAGGACTCGATGACAATGTCCGCCTTTTTAACTAACTTGAGGAAGATCGGCCATCCATTGTTTGAAGCGATGTCAAGAGTTATACCCCGTTTGTTCAAATTGTATGCAAACCAGGTCAGACTCTTCTCCGGATCAGGTTTATCCTGATAAAAGGGGCCTATCCTGCGGGAGGCATCACCTCCCGGTTTTTCAACTTTTATAACATCGGCTCCCATCTCGGCGAGTATACGTCCGCAGAGAGAGCCTTTTTCGTCAGTCAGGTCCAAAACCCTGATATCTTCAAGCACTGAGTTCATCTATCCCCAACTCGATAAATATATTATCGCTGCACTTTGCGCTTGGGTTAAATTATTGAAGGTATCTGCATAATAGCACTGTTTTTTCGCAAGTCAATGATTTGTTCATTAATATTTAGTAAAATTATTCAATTGATATGAAATATGAACAAATTGATCATTTCTTTTACAAAACAAGTAGTATATGATACTAATAACGACAATGAAGCACATAGATGATATCGACAAAAAAATAGTTGCCGCACTGGAGAAGGATGCCTCTATGAGTAGCAGAGAACTGGCTGAAGCGCTCGATATATGTGCGCCTACGGTTCGGCGCAGGGTTAACAGGCTGATCAGGGACGATATCATACGTATCCAGGCGGTACAGATCAACCGGGCCAGAACTTCACTTACCGTCGCAATATTATTGAAAGTTGAAAACAATGCCATTTCACGCACGGCTGATCTTCTGACAAAACAAGAAGAAGTGGGATTTCTGGCATTAGCCGCCGGCCGCTTCAACATGATAATGGTCTGCTGGTTTGTCACAGTGGAAGCGTATTCCAAATTTTTAAACACCGTGCTATACACGATGAACGGGGTGCTGGAGACAGACACTGCAATCTGTACGGAATACAGGAAATATGCGTTTGTTAATCTATCGCGGGCTGGAGGGATTGTTCAAACAACCGGCAAACCGGTGGACGACATCGACCTGAAGATTGTTTCTGCGCTCGAAAAGGATGCGCATCAGAGCAATACCCGCCTGGCTAAAAGCCTCAACATGAGCTCTGCCACTATCAGGCGCAGAATAAATAATCTGTTAAGTAATAACGTAATACATATACAGGCTTTCCCCAACGTTCGTTTGGGTAAAATGATCACCTCTGTAATAGCACTGAAAGTGGATAACGGCGCGCTAAACCGCATTGCAGACTACTTCTCCGACATGGACGAGGTCAGGCAGGTGCTTTTAACGGCCGGCAATTACGATATAGGCGTATGGGCGTGGTTTGAATCTATTGAAGCTTTCTCGGAATTCCTCAATAACCGCATCAATTCGCTGGAGGGCGTAGAGAAAAAGACCATAATAATCATGACGGAGATCAGAAAATGGGTGCATATGTGGTGATGGTTCTGAGCATATCCCCAGTCTTTCTCATGCCATGACGTTTATTATTACGCTGCCAAACACCGTAAGGATCACATTGCTGAAAGCGTAAGGTACTGCGTAGCCAAGGGCAGGAGCGGTACTATCGGCGTCTTCCTGTAGTGTGTTAAGCGCTGCCGTTATCACCCTTGCGCCGGAGACCGCTCCCAGCAACAATACGATGTTCATTTTCAGTATGTAGCGACCGAAGAGCAGGCCGAGTATGATTGGCAGCAGGGATAGTGCCACGCCCGCAAGGAATACACTCAATCCGGTGGTCTCGAAGGCCTGCACCGCTTGTACTGCGGCAGATACCCCTACACAGGCTATGAACAGATTAAGCCCCAGGTCAGAAAGCAGCCATTGTGCTCCCCCTGGAATCTGTCCGAAAGTCGGGTGTATCGAGCGCAACCAGCCAAAGACCAGTCCGGATACCAGCACGCCCCCACCCACTCCCAGCGTAATCGGCAGGTTACCCACGTGCAATACGATCAGTCCCAGCAATGTGCCGAGAACAATACCCAGGCCCAGCATAACGAGGTCGGTAATATTGGTGGGTCGTTCGGGGTAGCCGAGGTAGTTGATCACCCTCTCCACATCCTCTCTTACGCCAATTAGTTGGAAGACGTCGCACTTATGCACTTCGGTATCGCGGGTTATGGGAATTTCGTGGCCCTGGCGTGTTACCCTGCTCAGGAATATACCATGAGCCTGCTTGCTCTTGCTGAGTTCGCCCAACGTTTGGCCAATAACCTTCTTATTCAGGATGCAGACCTCCATAACCTCGCCTAAAACTTCAGCAATGTCGGCGATATCAATCTCAGGGCCTATCAGCCGTGGTGCCGCCAGCAGCGATTTGGCATTGCCTGACAGAGCGATCAGATCATCAGCCTGTATGATTGTATCGGGCTCCACCTTGATTACTCCGCTGTTACGCTTGATCCTGGTTACGTAAACCCTCTCGGGAAATAGAGACTCCAGCTGGCTGACTGTTTTAGCGGCTATGCCGCTTGCCGGTATTCGATAGGCGCGCAGCTCAAGCTGCCTGGACCAGGAAAACAGCTCCGGTTTATCCGCTGCAGCGGCGCCACCGTTCATCTGCTCTTCCAGCTTCCGGGCCTCCTGCTTCAAATTTATACGCATCATGCGGGGAACCATTTTCAGAAATACTATGGTACCGGCTGTTCCAAAGATGTAAGTAATGGCGTAGGCCACGGCTACATTGGCATCAAGCAATGTTTTCTGCGCTTCACTGACGGGCAATTGGGCAATGGCGCCTTCGGCCGTGCCGATGGCGGCCGACTGGGTCATTGAGCCGGCGAACAGGCCGGCCGTGGTGCCCTGGTCAAAATTCAGCAGCTTGCCGAGGAAGATTGCGGCCGCCAGTCCCGCAAAGCATACTATAAGCGATATCCAGAGATAGTTAAGGCCGTCTTTTTTCAGTGCACCGAAGAACTGCGGCCCCACCCTGTAACCGATGGCAAACATAAACAGCGCAAAGCTCACTGTTTTTAACAGAGGGGACACCTCTACGTTCATTTGTCCCAATACCAGCGCAGCCAACAGCGTACAGGTTGTGGCGCCCAGGCTTATGCCGAAAAATTTGATTTTGCCAAGAGCATAGCCAATGGCCATGGCCAGGAACAGGACAATCTCAGGGTTATTGCGGCAGATATTGACAATAAGTTCCACGTGAGACACCCCCTGTTTACGTCAGTGTAAAACGACTATGATTTACGCTTCGATTGCCGCCATTCGTTGTAGTATGTATCGAGAAGCTCGCTGATCTCTTTACCTATGGCCGAATAGGTAGCGTTGGGGAGGTTGGCCAGTGATACTCTAACCGACATCTCCGGCGCATCGAATCCGCCGCCATCCATCAACACAATGGATTTGTCCTCAGCCAGTCTCACCACGAAATCTATGGGCTGGTGCTTATTAACCAGGAAACGCGTGAATTCCTCGCCATAGCGTAGTCTGGCCAGCGCAGGAACGTCTATGGTGGTATAGTAATGAGCATCGTATTTGTTCTCCGGCGCCGGTACCCCCAGGGAGTCATAGAGCGTAGAAAACCTGTGCGCGACGATATATTGAGCAACTCTCTTGTAGACATTTTCCTTATCCAGCAGGCAGTAGAGTGAAAACAGCGCCATCATCACCTGCTGAGGGGTGGATAATCCGGCGGTATGATGCAAAGCCACCGATCTGCTGTCTGCCACCATTCGGTCTATCAGCTTCATTTTATCGGGTTCAAGCACTACGGTGCTGTAACGCTGGCGCAAACCGGCCCTTGTTTCACCGGGCAGAGCTGCAATCATTTTATCGAAGGCATTATCCTGGTGAATGCCAATGATCCCAAGTCTCCAGCCCGTGGCGCCGAAGTATTTGGAGAACGAATATACGAGTATGGTATTGCGCGGCGCAACGGCGGCAATAGACCGGAACCCGTTGACAAACGTGCCATATACATCATCGGTAAGTATGATCAGGTCTTTGCGTTTGGTACGCACTAAATCAGCGAGCATCTTCAGAGTAGAATCATCTATAGCTACCGATGTGGGATTGGAGGGATGCACCAGAAAGAAGGCCTTGACGGCCGGGTCGGCCAGTTTGTTTATTTCCTGCTCAGTATACTGCCAGTATTTATCCTCGTTCTGTTTTATCTCGAGCTCGACAAACTGATAGTCATTCAGCCTGGGTATCTCAATATAAGGTGTGAAGATCGGCGTACCGATAGCAATAGTGTCCCCTTTGTGTAATAGATGGTTCTCCATGAGGCTGGTGAAGATATAGTCCATAGCGGCCGTGCCGCCTTCGGTGGCGAACAGGTCAAAGTTACCTGGTGGAGGATTGCCCGCGAACATCTCCTGGTCAAGATATTTTTGTACTACCTTCTCACAGAACGACAGCATCCGGTCCGGCTCGGGATAATGGTCGCCCAAAATGCCATCTACCATTTCGTAGGTGAAGTCATCCTCGTCTATCGTGAGCACGTCCCTGATATAATCCAGTGACTCACGCAGCAATCTCGCGCCGGGTGAGGATTGATGCTGATCCAGGTAATGTCTTAACCTGCTTGCCGAGCCGGGCTTCAAAGGAGACATGCCCACGGCGGGCAAATCTACGTTGCGTAGAGCCTCTTCGTTGGCAAAAATACCCAATTCGTAGAAGGCTGATCGTGGCGTAACGGCTATCCAGTTTGGATTGCCCCGCCCGGCATTCATCATCATACGCTCATGGTTGGTACCTGCGATTTTAATGAGCTTATCTTTCAGCTCAAATGGACTGAGTTTCTCATAGCGCTTCTCATCAGACGGCTTCATACTGCCTCCCTTAATCAACTGTCGATCATTAATTCCGGTATTTGTTAATATCTTTTATACGTAACTCATATGGCTATACTTGCTGACCATATCACGTACATCCTCGCCTCTAATAGTCAGGATATTATTGCAGAAATTCTTTGTCAATGCGATGTCATATTGTGCTGGATTATTGTGCCGGTGCTACGAAGTTTAAACCATACTGCCTGGCGTGATCCCTGATAGTGTCGATAATCTCTGAAGCGGGCAGCATGATGTTAATAGTGGATTGCGGAGTTTGCTGCGGCCGTAGCTTTGCAAGCCAGAGGACATGCTCGTTTTGAGGAAGCCTGCCGAGCAGGGTTATCAGCGCATCCAATCCTGCCACCTGCACATGTACCCATCCCTCTGCGGAGACAATGTTTTCCGTGCTGATTATCTCTTCCAGTGTTTTTTCGCGGTTGGTGCCCGTAACCAGCGTGAAATGCCACAGTCCGTTAATCGGCCAGGAATACAGCTCGTATCCTTTGAGGGAATGCGGAAGCGTGTCCACAGGGTATTCCGATGTTATGACCGATAACTTACCGGCCTGTTGCAGCGACCCTATTACCTCCAGATTATTTCTGGGGTCTTCGCCATTGAAGTAAGAAGCCGATGGATAGCCGGGCTCGATTTTAATGACCCTTGAATCACTGGAGCCAAGCGGTTTCATTATGGTGATGCCGTCGAATGACTGGGACGATAACGGCGTCCAGAAGGCGCCCCAGTATATCGGTTGACGGTCGACGCAGACCATAAACGACCTGCCGCTGGTGGGGACATGCAGGCTGGAGACGCGAACGAAGACATCCGCAGTCAGTAAAATTTCATGCGTTATAACATTGTACGAGACGATGTCTTTGGTCGAGATGACGGGCTGCTCTGCGAGATCGACATGGCTCATGATCGGCATCTTTAAAGGGGGTATATCTCCTTCGGTGAGGTAAACGGCGAATCCCTCCGGGCCCGGCGCTGAGCAGCCGCCTGATATAAGAAACACACAGAGCATAATAAACGTGAGTTTTATATTAATGTGATCGTACAACCGTTTAATCATATGAGTCATCTCTCCCATGTCTTTTCCGCTTAACAGTATAGTATAAAAAGATTCTATCCTACTATTGAGGTAAGGGGAAATGTATATTAATGAGATAGCCGCAGTTTCAGGTATCCCTGGGAGTGGCGTGCACGGACCTCAGGTTGATGATGAGCATGGCTGCCACGATGCAGGCTCCTCCCAGCAGCGTCCTAAATGTCAACTGGTCTCCTCCGATAACGACGGCGAAAAATCCGGCAAACACGGGTTCCATAGTCATTACGATGGCCGCCCGCGTGGGTGATACCAGGGATTGGGCCCAGGTTTGCACGATGAAGGCAAGCGCTGTGGCAAATACCGCTGTAATTCCTATGGTTATCCAGACTTCTGTGTTTGGCGGCGGGGTAAAGCCGCCCGGCAGCGCGGCAATTAAGGAGATTACAGCCACAGTGGCGATCTGCAGGAAGGCAAAAGTATAAGGATCATAATAGGGGGACCATTCGCCCAGACCGACTATATGTATGGCGAAAAGTACCGCGCATGCAAGCGTTAGCAATTCGCCGGGGCCGACCGACCATCCGTTGAGGCTGAGCAGGGCCACTCCGATGGTGGCCAGCGCGACCAGCAGCCAGGTTTTACCGTCTGTTTTATGTCGAAGGATGATCCAGGCCATGACCGGCGTCAGCACCACGAACATGCCGGTGATAAATCCGGACACCGCCGCGGAGGCATACAGCAGACCGTAAGTCTGCGTGATATAGCCGAGCCCGAGCGCGACGCCGAGCCCGGCGCCGCGCAGCAGTTCCTGACGTGTGATACCGCGCAGGCATTGCGGCCGGATTACAAGCATTACCAGCGCAGCGGCGGCGAAGCGCCAGGCCATGAAATCCATGACCGGCATCAGTTCGACAGCCGCCTGTACGATGGTAAAAGTGTAGCCCCAGACCGCGGTAATTACTACCAGCGCGGCCAGCGCCAGAAACGGCGACGATCTCCAGTTTGCCAGCATATTAATCCGTATATTCTATAGCATCGGTCGTTTATATTCAGGGCCGATGTATCAGGATACTGCGCTGTAATAATAAAATAAAATCTGTCATAATAATATGCCATTACATCAAGCAAGGAGGAGGCACCATGTGCTGTTTTGTCACGCTTTTCCTGTTGATCGGTCCGCGCTTCGCACTCGTCTGCATGTGGCTGTTCTCAGATATGGTTACCAGGGTTTTCGGCGCCAACTTCATCATTCCGCTGCTGGGAATAATCTTTCTTCCCTATACGGCGTTATTCTATGTAATCGTCTATCTGTATATGGGCATGGCCAATCCCTTCGCCTGGGCGCTGGTCATACTGGGGTTCATCATTGATATCTCCGCTTACGGCGGTGGATGGTGGGGCAACCGCGGCCGCCTGCGCAGGTAATCGTCTCGTGGCCGTAAATCAGCTTATGGGCTAATCAGGCTTGCCCGGATTCAGCCTCTTAAGTTCCATTAATATCTCGCGCAGCAGCAGCAGCTCCAGCCGCCGGTAGGTGATATCGCTCGCCAGCTTGCCCCATGTCTTGGGATCGTCCGACAGGAAATCCTCGGTTATCTCCATTGCGCTTCTGGCCATATCATCCTCCTTGTTTCAGTCGATCAGCACCAGCCCCACGGAGGTGGCGCAGGGGATCTCACTGGCCTCGCCCAGCAGCGGGTAGGCGTTCCATCCAACCTTGCCGATGATGTCCACCACGTCGATGCCCAGCGCCTCCATGGCCGGCCTGGATCTGAGGGGAAAGCGGCACCTGCCGCTGTCCTTGAACTGGCAGACCAGGCCGTGGCAGAGGTAATCCTTGCAGGACCCTCCACCCAGACCCATAGCCAGCGCATATCCGTGCTGGTAGGCCAGTCGCTCGATCTCGTAAATGATTTTTGCGGTCTTCGCGTGAAAGAGCAGGCTGCGGTCGGTGCCGCCGCTGTCCTTGGATTTGCCCGGCGCATAGTCCTCCAGAGGCTCCACCAGCGTTTTAATCAATATGCCGTAGGAGTATCGGGCAAAGGCTTTTCTGACAAGGTCGAGGTCGGGCGCGTTGGGAGGACAGTTCGGCGTCTCGCCGGCCCGCAGGCAACGCGGTATTAAACATTTCAACCTGACGCGCTCATCCACCACCAGTTGGTCGGCCCGTATGATCTCGGCGCCCGCCGCACCCAGCTCCAGCGCCCTGGTCCGCAGCAGCTCCAGGTCAGCCTTCAGTTTACTCTTCTCTGTTTTAATCGACAGAGGAATAGCCTGATAATTCTTTTTCTGCATATGTCTGATGCTCCTTGTACAGATTTTAACACGCCGCCGCCGCCCGTTTATAGCCATAAGAAAGGGGTTGCGCTAAACTTTAGGTTGTGGAGGAAATACATGCCCAAGTGGCCTGACCTGGCAGCCGGCTTCAAACTACTGCGCGAAGTGGACCTCAATGC
This sequence comes from Dehalococcoidia bacterium, assembly GCA_041653995.1. Taxonomy (NCBI): domain Bacteria; kingdom Bacillati; phylum Chloroflexota; class Dehalococcoidia; species Dehalococcoidia bacterium. Next base: position 1,010,175 of record JBAZEK010000001.1, on the reverse strand, counting down.
CATCCGCCGGCAGGCTGAATCACCCTTTCATCTAGCCGTGCTGGGTGGAGAGGATACGGGAAGATCTTTACTGATTAGCCAGTTGCTCACCGGGCCGCGCTCGCAGGAGAGTGGAATTATAGCCAGGGTGAGTGAGTGCAGCCTCAATGCCGAGATGCCGCTTGGCGCCTGCACTCTGGCTATACTGATGGTTGGCGGCAGCGATGATTGCGCCCGGGAGAGAGATGTCTTTAAACAGCTGCGGCGCGATAAGATCCCCGTAGTCGTCTGTTACGGCCGGAGCGATCTGCCGCAGGACGGAGATGTTATTTCGAAAGATGCGCGGGATTGGTGGGATGCGGAGACGGTGGTTGCGAATCCAGGCGACCGTCAGTCGCTTACCGGAGTGCTGGCGCCGGCCATATTGCGCGCCTGCCCCGGGCGGGAGGTTCAGCTTGCGCGAAACGTCCCCATGTTGCGCGAAGCCGTCTGCCGCAAACTGATCGATGATACATGCCTGGTCAACAGCACTTACAGCCTTACCACGGGCCTGGCCGAGATCAACATATTTCTCGACCTGCCGCTCAACATAGCCGACATGGTGATCCTGACCAAGAACCAGGCCCTCATGGCCTATAAGATATCCCTCGCCATGGGATTGACGGCAGACTGGAAGGAGACCGTGCCCAAGATGAGCGCCGTGATAGGCGGCGCGTTTCTCTGGAGACAGCTGGCCAGGATGCTGGTCGGGCTGATACCGGCATGGGGCATCATACCCAAGATCGCCGTGGCTTACGCCGGCACCTATACAATCGGGCAGGCCATTTACCAGTGGTGCGCCAATGGCGAGAAGCTCAAATCACAGAACCTCAGGGCGATCTATCTTTCGGCACTCAAGCGTGGACGTGAGGCGGCACAGTCCGTGATCGCCAGGCGTAAAGCCCTGCGGCACCCGCAGCCCGGAGCGTAACACGAGAACGGCATCACCGCTTCCGTGATGGAGAGACGCTAAATACGCCTGCGTGAGATCGACGTCGCGATCAATACTATGATCAGCACGATGACCAGTATGGCCACCAAGGCGCATATCCATAGATAGATGTCGTTGGCGAAAAGCGCGGCCAGGTTGAGCGTGCCGTTATCAGCGGCGCCGGACTGCGCAGGCTTATCGGGTGGTGGTGTTGAGGAGGGCGGCGCCGTGGTCGCCGGCGGAGACTGTATGTTTTCCGATGGCCCCGGTGCAGGCGTCCCGCGAATTTCAGTCTGCTGCGCAGGTGTTTGGGGTACTACGGGAAGGGATGGCCCGGGAGTGACATCTTGTTGTGCAGGCAATGGAGTCGGCAGGCTGTACCTGGGTGTGGGGGAGAGACAGTCGCAGAAGGTCCACAGCCTTCCCGTGCCCGCCGCATAATCATAAGGCCTGTTGTCTATAGCCCACAGGTTTACGCCCGATGACAGTTTTAGCGACACAGGCTCCCGCGTTAAAGCCACTCCCGCCGGCAGTCCCGTGGTCAGCACGTCCCATTCGATATTGGGAGGTCCCAGAGCTTCCGCATACAGGGTCCTGTCTACGGAAGACCCGCCCGCAACGGAGGAGGCGCCGTAGAGCGTGCCCATCTGGGCCAGGCCCCAGAAGCCGGACGAGGGCGCTGCCATGATGTCCCAGTCGCGGCTGTAGCCGACAAGCCAGTAGTAGATATCGCTGTCGGCCGCGTCGCCGGCAGCGTATATCAATGCGGTGTGCCTGTAATCTAAGATTGTGTGTACATTGCCCGGGGACGGCAAATCTGTTGTAACAGTGAACTGGCCGACGCCGGACGAAGCGGCCACCCTGCTGTCGGAGCTGTTGCCTCCCACCACCACAATGCCGTTGGGCGCGGCGAAAATAGTGTGGCAACCTCTCAGTGTGGTGGCCGCCTGCTGCGACCAGTGGGGTGTCGGCGCTGACGCGTTTGCCCTGCGCATGGATGTAGCGGAGAGAACATACAGATAGCGCGTATCATCGATGGTGGTGACCGATAAGTCGGTCACATTCATTGCCGGAAGCTGCGCCTTCCAGGTCTGTCCGCCATCCTGCGACTGGCGCAGATCGTCCGTGCCGCGCGAGGACATAAAAATCGCCCCATCGTTACCGTAATTGCTCATGCGCAGTATGATATCGTTGCGTGCCGCGGGCAGGCAGAGCACGCGCTCCCACGATTTGCCCGTGGCCGATCCACCTGAGCGCCAGACGCTGTCCAGGCCTGCGCCGGACTCATTGATCGAGGCCAGGTAGATCGTGCTTGAATCCGCCCTGACGGCCACGTCAGAGAGGTAGCTTATCTGTGTATCGATGAGACTATGTTGATTCCAGGTCTTCCCGTTATCTTTACTCAGTGAGAAGGCCGATTCGTCAAGGGGTGCGCCGGTGAGGTATGCTACCGGCCAGGCGGCCGCGCTGTTGAGTTGTGCCGATGCGGTTCCGCAGTAGGCGAGGCTGCCTTCAGGTGACCACATCACAATGGCATTGCCGTAGCTGGAGGCGCCGGCGCCGGTAGGCGGTTTTTCGGTCTGGTACCAGCAGGCGGTAGGACAGGTCATGGGAGTGTCGGTAAACCATGTCAATACGGTGCCCTGTGCGGCGTCCCCTGTGACCGCTCCTGCCAGCAGCTTGCCGCCCGAATAGGTGCCGTAATAGGCTATGCTGGAGATGCGGCGGTTGGGTTGCGAGGCCATTAGCTGGTAGACCACGATGTCGTCCACCCTGAATATGCCGGCATTGCCGCCCGGAGCGTCGATGCTCAGGTAGGCCCGGCACAATGCGGGGGCCTGTCCCGAGTAATCCGCCGTGAGCTGAAGACATCCGCTGACTACCTGCGCGGCTCCGGGTGAGCCGCCTGCCCCGCTTACCGTTATCTCGGGAGGATTGCCGCTGAAGACCGTAGCCCAGTCGGTCGTATTGGCGTTCAGATCATGTATGCCCGCATTGAAGTAGGTGCCCGCCGCCGTGGAGTAGAGCACGGCTATGGAAGGGTCTGCCCGGTAGGACGATGGAAAGCGAATGGAGAGCACGTCCCCGCCGAACCCCTGTGCGGCCCAGGCGCCGCCCATACTGCCGACCTTGTATATATAGACTTCGCCTGCCCCGCCTGAACGGGTGCCGGCTGCGATATCGCAAATTCCGTAAATAGGGGATATGGCCAGAGCGCCGATATCGGATGCAGCAGGGAAAGCAGTGTCGTTCCAGGTCTGCCCTGCGTCCTGCGAGACGTAAACCTGCCTGGGGCGGTTTCCCGAACTGGTTACCGCAGCGACAAACTGAGAGTTATCGGGAGAAATTGCGATATTCCAGGCGGGAAGCTCGGCCCCGGCTGCCAGCAGGTTGCCGCCGATCTCCAGCCAGCTCGCGCCCGAGTCGTCCGATCGGTAAAGCCGGCTCTGCGATGTATCGGAAGCGTAAAAAGTGCGACCGTCCCTGGACTGAGCCAGGAAGTTGATTTCGCTGGGGCTGGCCACGACGTTGAACTGGTTGCCTGGCGTGTCCACCGCGCTCCAGATCATGCGTCCGGCCTGCGCGGGCACGGATAAAAGCGAGAGGGACAGCGCCAGGGACAGTGCCGCCAGCGACGGCCCGACCATGCGTTTCATGAGATTAAACATCGGCTACTGATGATTATAGAACGTTTCAGCCGGGCGCGCAGTTTATGGCTGCTCAGGCCGGCAACTGGTCGGAAGGTATGATCTGCGATGCAGGGATATTGATCTCGGGCATCCCGTCGGTGTAGTGCGGGATGGGTGGCTTAAGCGGCTGTTTGGGCCCGTAGTTGATATCCTCGCTGATGGTATCAATCAAGCTGTAGACGATCTCGGTAACGCCCTTGTGCATGCCCTTGTGCCCCAGCGGCAGCTTGCAGATATGCAGTTCCCATTCGTTGTATGACTCGCGCGTCCAGGTTACCGTCCTTCCGCCCGCCATAGCTGCGCTCTTCTTGTCGCCCGGTATCACTGTAATGGGCTTGATAGCGGCGTTCTTCCACTGCGTAACGACGGTGCGCAACAGCTTCTTGGAGGTCGAGCCGCATTCCTCCACGGTCGACTCTTCCTTTGCCGTGGAGTCGACGGCGCCGGCATATTCAGGCGCGGGCAGTTCCTTCTTATCGATCATGGTGGCCATCTCGGGCAGCTCCTGCAGGGTCGGCGCCGGCAGCTCACGGCCCTGGGACAGCTCATCCTCGTATTTCTGCAGCAACTCGCCGAATTTCTCCATGAGCTGTTCGCGCGTGCTCTGCGGCCTCTTGAGACCTTCTCCGATCATAACCACCGTTGTCTGCGGAGGTATAGCGGCCGGTGGCGGCTGCAGGGGTGGTGGGGGCATAGTGGGATAAGGCGGGTAATAGACCGGAGGAGGAGGAGGTGGCGGTGGTGGTTGTTGTACCTGTGTAGCCCAGGGGTTGACCGGCTGCGGCACGCGGCCGCGTCGGGTCAGGGCATAGATGCCGTAGATGAGCCCGGCGATCACCAGCACGGTTATGGGTATTGTAACCGCCGGCGTCGAGTAATCGGGATCCCACTGCACGGTAACGGTCTTCGGCCCCTCTATAAGCGCGGAACCCGAGGTGAGCAGCGCCCTGAATTTGCCGCCGAAGAAGCCGGCGATTCCGGGCATGGCCACCTCTTCCGGGGACACACTCCATTTGACGGTGCTGCCGGCCTTCTGCCATCCTCCCCCCGTTGTATTGCCGTATTTCGAATCCACGGTCAGCCTGTAATACATATCGTAGGTCGCAATATACTTGCCGGCTGCCTCGACCACGGTGTTGAGAGTAGCCGAGCTGATTTTTTCACCTGTCGGCGTCACCCAGTAGGCGAACCTGTACTGGGATTCGGCGTCCCTGGCCACCTCCTGCGGCGCACTGACGTTGAGCGGCTTGCCCTCGCGGTGCCAGCCGGACCCGCTCATCGATGCTATGCCCGTGGGGCTGCTGGTGATCTCGATATCGTATTCGGGATAGTACGTGAACAGCAGCTGACTGATCCCGCCGCTGACGGAGGCTGAGTTGGACTCCGCCCTGTACTGGATGTCGGTCCGTCCCGACGGCGTTACTATATTGTCCACCGATATTATCGATGTTGTGTCGGGATCCAGCCCGGTAATCTTGTACGATTCGCCACCCCGCAGCGTGGCCCTGGGCGTATTGTTCATGTAGACACGGGTCTGGCCCTCCTCCAGGCCGGAAGAGATGCTGACGGTCACATCGTAACTTCCTCTCTCAACGGTCAGTGTGAAAGTCTGCTGCGCGGTGGAGCTTCCCGCCGTGGCTGTGACCGTGATGGAATAGCTTCCCGACGTGCCGCTGGCGGGCGTGCCCGATATCTGGCCGTTGTTGAAGGTAAGTCCGGACGGCAGCGTGCCGCTGGTCATGGCATAGCTGATGGTGCCGGTGCCCCCCGTGGCGACGATGCTGGCCGAATAAGCCTGCCTCACGGCCGCCGTGGGTATACTGGTGGTGGAGAAGATCAGGGCGGGTACGGTTATATATATGATGTAGGATTCGGTAGTACTGCCCCAGGTGGCGTCGGTGACGGTTACATCTATAGAGTAAGTGCCCGCTGCTGTTGGTGTTCCTGTGATGGTCCTGCCGGAGGCTACCAGACCCGGGGGTACGCCGGATATAGACCAGACAGGCGAGGAACAGGTGGTGCTGTTGCATGTGGCTGTGAAGCTGGTGCTATAAGATGTACCCACCACTCCGTTAGGCGGTGAACCATAGATGACGGGCGGCGCCGCATCAGCCCTGCCGTAAAACAGGCCGAAACTGAGGCAGGCTAAAATAAGGCAAACGCACAGGTACCTGACGGTCGCGGCAAGGATACGCCTGTAGCTGTTCACTCGATCTTAATCCGTATGGCCGGGGGCATTTATAACTGTATTATAATAGCAATTCATAGCATTGTCGATATCATCGCGTACGCGCTCTACTTGCCCGCACTACCACCGATTATGTACGAAGATTATTAATAGATTATTAAGAAGCGCCTATTTCAGCTTAAGTGGCAGGCCTGCCGTCATGAGTATGACCTCGTCGGCCGATGCGGCCAGACGCTGGTTGGCCTTGCCCAGGGCGTCTCTGTAAACACGCGCCAGAGCGTTGTCCGGCACGATGCCGCTGCCTACCTCGTTGGAGACCAGTATGAAACTGCAGCGCGACCGCTGCATAAAGCCGATGAGAGCGTCCACCTCGGCCTCGACGGATTTTTCGGCCTGCTTGCCACTGGCAGTATCGCCCATGCAGTTGGCGGCCAGCAGTGTAATGCAGTCCACTATGACCGTGTCATACCTTTCTGTCTTATCTGCCAGGGCCGCCGACAAGTTGTCTTCGGCCTCCAGCGTGTCCCAGCCGGCAGGGCGCGACCGCCTGTGCGCCTCTATGCGTTCCCGCATCTCATCATCCAGGGGCCGGGCTGTCGCGCAGAAAAGCACACTGCCGCCCCTCTCCGCCGCCGTCTTCTGCGCGTACGAGCTCTTGCCGCTGCGGGCGCCTCCTAAAATCAGGACTATTTTTTTATCGCCGGTCATATTCAATCAAAACGGAAGGGTGATTTTGAACAGATTATAGCTGGATATATAGGGCATCAGGCGGAGAGATGCGATGCTCAGGATCAGAGTGATCACCTCGCCGGATTCGATCAGCGCGCCGCAGCAGTCGCCCGTCAGGCCGCCGAAGAAACGGCTGAAGAGTACACCCAGGCAGTACAGCAGACCGAAAAGCCCCAGCATGATCAGCGGTCCGATCAGCAGGCCGTTGAGCGGTATGGCGGCTGCCAGCGTTATGACCGTTGCGCCGATAAATCCGCCCCAGCCGGCGCCGCTCTTGAGCGCATAGAAGGAGCCGCTGTCTCTGGCGGAGGGGAAGATCAGCACCAGTCCTGTGACGGCCCAGCGGCTGAGCAGGGGAAAGGTCAGCAGGGCATATACGCTGATGGCCGCTGAAAGGCAGATGTACTTGGAGAGCATCAGGAGGATGGCGCCTGTGATGCCGAAGGCGCCCACCCGCGTGTCCTTCATGATCTCCAGCCGTTGCGTCCTGGTCCTGTTAACGGCGAAGGCGTCGCAGGTATCCATCAGGCCGTCGATGTGATGCGCTCCCGTGATGACGGCCAGCGCTCCTATCAGCAGGACGCAGTTCACCGGCGTCGGCAGGGCCGCGCGGAAAACGATATAAAGCAGGACGAGCACCAGTCCGATGATCAGTCCAACCAGCGGGAAATATATTGTGGAACGCCCGACCGAACGTATCTCTTCATCTGCGGCCGACGTTTCGGGCAGGATGAGCACGGTCTTCATCTCTGCGGAGGCATGTTCGCTGCGCTGCCCGGCCGACGGAACAGCCAGGCGCGTATTGCCTGCGCCTGAATCGGCTGCCGGCGCAGGTAGTATGGTCAGGAAACGGAGCACGGCCAGGAAGCTCAGCATGCGCCTCCCCCGGGAATGTCGGACACGCCGGCGCCTTCAAAGGTGGACATATCGCGCATCACGTTGACAGAGCATTCGGCTAAAAATATGCCCAGCGCCGCGCCGGTTCCCTCGCCCAGGCGCAGGTCGAGCTCGAGCAGAGGCCGCAGCCCCAGGTGTTTCAGACAGGCGGCGTGTCCCCTCTCGGCCGAGAGATGAGCTGCGATCAGGTAGTCCCTGGACTGAGGGCAGATGCCCGCTGCTATGAGGGCGGCGGCGCCCGAGATGAATCCATCGATAACCACCGGTATGCGGTTGGCCGCCCCCGCTATCATGGCGCCGGCCAGCCCACCTATCTCGAACCCCCCCACTTTCTCCAGCACTCGCAGGGTATCGCTGGGGTCCGGCCTGTTGACCGCCAGGGCCTGCTCGATGATCTCTATCTTACGCTCCAGTTGTTCATCGCCGATGCCGGTGCCGCGCCCGGTCACATCACGCACGGGTGCGCCTGTCACGGCTGCAGTGATGGCGCTGGCCGAGGTAGTGTTGCCTATGCCCATATCGCCGGTGCCCACAATGTCTAGTCCGGCGGCCAACTCGTTTTTCAGCACCTCCGCGCCTGCCAGCAGGCTGTCTAAGGCCTGGTCACGGCTCATGGCGGGGCCGGCGCTCATATCATCGGTGCCGAAATCGATCATTTTGCACAGGATGCCTTCGTATGACGGCAGCCCGCCCTTCACACCCATATCCACGATGACCACGCGTGCTCCGACCATGCGGGAGAGGACATTGATGGCGGCGCCTCCGGCCGCGAAGTTGAGGGCCATCTGGCAGGTGACCTCCTGGGGATAGAGGCTGACGCCGCGGACGGCCACTCCGTGATCGGCTGCCATAGTAATAATCACCTTGTTCTTCAGGCGCGGAATGACCTCGCCGCGTATACCGGCGATCTGCACGGCCAGATCCTCCAGCGCTCCCAGGCTGCCGCGCGGCTTGGTCAGGCTGTTTAACCTGCGCCGGGCAGCTTCCTGGAATGAAGGGTCGATGGGCTTCACCCGGCCGATCAGATGTTGCAGTTTAGCTGCGGCATCTATTTCAGTGCTCATACCAATAACCTCGTCATTGCGAACCTACTTCCACCTCGTCATTGCGAACCTCACTTCCACATCGTCATTGCGAGCCCGAAGGGCGTGGCAATCTTGTGATCCCGCATGGCAGTACAAGATTGCTTCGTCGCTGCGCTCCTCGCAATGACGAAATAAATATAGGCGCTCCTCGCAATGACATTATGCTCACCATTTAATATTCGATCCCCTTGCGTTGATGGACGCCTTCCGAAAAAGGATGCTTGATCATAAGCATCTCGGTCACCAGGTCGGCCATCTTGACCACTTCCTGCGGCGCCTTGCGTCCCGTCAGTATAAGCTCCACGTTGGCCGGCTTCATTTTTATCAGGTCCATGATCTGCGCCAGGCTGAGGAAACCCCGCCAGTGGGCGATGAATATCTCGTCCAGCACCACCACGTCGTACTTTCCCCCGCTCAGGGCGTTCATCGCGTAATCGTAGGCCTGCCGCGTCTCAGTCAACAGTTGATCTTCTCCCTTCTTGAAAATGTCGCCCTTGCCGAACTGAACGATCTCAAAGGGCCGGTATTTGTCGGCGAAAAAATGCTCACCTCCGGGCTGTGTTTTAAGAAACTGGACGAACACCACCCTCAATCCCTGCGCACAGGCGCGCAATGCCTGCCCCAGCGCGGCTGTGGTCTTGCCCTTGCCGTCACCGGTATAAACCTGTACCAGACCTTTAAAATCCTGTTCCGACATATAGTCCTCCGCAGATAATATTGTACAGTATAGTCAGTAGTCCGCTTTCCATGCCATCCCCGCAACAGCCTGTGCCAGCTTTTTGCAGTCATCCATGCGGCGCGGCGATATACGCACGTAGGCCGGCAGCCCGAAGGACGAGCAATCGCGTACCAGGAATCCTTTCTCAAGCAGCCGGTTTTTAAAACCGGCTGCATCTCCTACCCTGACCAGGAAGAAATGCGTGTCGGTGGGCATAATCCTGTATCCCATTCCTGACAACCGGCGCGTGAGGTAGGAGCGGCATTTTTGCATGCGGGTACTGCAACGCCGGACATAATCGCCGCATCCGGTTGCCGCAATGCCCGCTCGCTGGGCCGGCGAATTTACATTCCAGGGCGGCTGCACTTTTCTCAGGTTGTTGATGATTGAGGGAGAGGCCAGGCCGTAACCCAGGCGCAGGCCGGCCAGCGCGAAGTCCTTGGTCATGGAGCGGACGATCAAGACGTTGGGCTCGTCCATCAGATCGAGCCCGCCGGTTGATTCGTCCGTGAACGCCATGTAGGCCTCGTCCAGTATAACCACCGTATCGGGCAAGCCTTTGACAAACCTGCGCAGGTCCTCTTCAGGCAGAAGCTGTCCGGTGGGATTGTTGGGATTGCACAGAAAGACTGCCCCCGGATTGTGAGCCTGCGCGAAGGAAGCGAAGTCATCCAGGCTCAACCGGAAGTCCTGATCTTCGCGCAGTTTATATTTTACGATAGCGCATCCGGCAATCGCTGCGGCCAGCGCGTATTCACCATATGTTGGAGACGGTATGACAACCTTATCTCCCGCCGCCAGATAGGCCAGGGCGGCCAACCTGATTATCTCGGTCGAGCCGCTGCCTGCTAGGAGCCTGTCGGCAGCCGTTCCCAGGCTGCCGGCCAGAGACGCCACAAGTTCACCTGAATGCGGATCGGGATAGTCATGGATATTTATTGCGCGCAGTGTGCGGTAGACTTCCTTAGGCGGCCCGTAGGGATTGCAGCAGGTGCTGAAGTCGAGCAGGCCGGAATCTTGCAGACCGGCGTAGCCCGCTCCTCCGTGTTCGATGGGAGGGAGTTTGTGTATGTGGGGATTAGCGCGCAATCCCAACCAGCGCCTCCACCACGGCAATCATTAGTCCCCATATGCCTGCGGACGTCAGCATTACAGCCTGTGATCGAGATACCACAGCATTCGACAGGGCGGCGCCGCCGCCGTTGAGAGTATATTCGCCGCTTTTCTCAAGTTCGATGCCCAGAGAGCCGGCCATGGAGCACATGGTCCAGCCTGCGTTGGGACTGGAGGTCCTCCCGTGCTGTTTTTGCATAGTGCGCCAGCTACCGCCGGCATCGGCCCGGCAGATGCCCGAAGCAACTACGATCAGCAGCGCGCTCAAACGGGCGGGGATGTAATTGAGGGCGTCATCCAGGCGTGCTGCGGCTTTACCAGTATATTCCCAGCGTCCGTGATATCCGATCATGGCGTCGAAGGTATTTACGATACGGTATATCAGGGCTCCCGGCAGGCCCAGGATTGCGAAATAAAAAAGCGGCGCTACGAAGCTGTCGCAGAGGTTTTCAGCGCAGGACTCGACGGCCGCCGACATAAGCTGTTCGTCTGATAGCCCCGAGGTATCACGGCTGACCAGCGACTTTGCCTTCCGCCTGGCCTGCGCCGCATCGTTGCGTTGCAGGCACAGCCTGACGTCTTCCACGGCCTTCCACAGCCCTTTCAGGGCGAAGGTGTTCTTGAAAAGATATGCTGAAACAAGTATGTAAATGACCGGATTGAGGCTGAGCAGGAAAGTAAGGCCGAGCCAGAGAGGAACGGCTATTGCGATACAGGTCATCACGACCATGACGGCGCCGAATAACAGTTGGCGGCGGGGACCTTCAGGCGGCTCGAGTTTAAGCTCCAGGGAGATGAGCTTGCCGAGCCAGGCCACGGGATGCCAGGCATTGGAGGCCTCCCCGATCAATGCATCCAGCAGAAGGGCGATGGACAATATATACAGGCCTGAAAGCTCCATTATTTGCGCTCCCCTTCAGCGGCTGACGTTATCATAGCTGTAGGAAGTCCGTTAACCGGGTGGGGGTAGACTGTGACGCCGATGCCGAAGGCCTCCTGCAGTGTGCGGCTATTGATCACTTCATCCGGCCCGCCCTCTTTATAAACGGCGGCGTCCTTGAGGACGATAATGCGGTCGCCGAACTGTGAGGCCAGGTTGATGTCATGCAGGGCTGCGACGATGGTGAGCCCCCTGTCCCGGCAGAGCTTTTTAAGGAAATCCAGTATGCCGGCCTGGTAATTGATATCCAGGCTGGCCGTGGGCTCATCCAGCAGCAGAATGCCGGCCTCCTGCGCCAGCGAGCGGGCGATCAGGACCCTCTGACGTTCGCCGCCGGAAAGCTGGTTGATGCGGCGGCCGGCCAGCCGTGCGGTCTCCGTGGCCTCCATGGCATTGGCAGCTGCCAGAATATCGCTGCTGCCCTCGTATCTGAGCAGCCCCAGGTGCGGCGTGCGGCCCATCAGCACGATCTCCATGGCCGTGAAAAGTTCGGGCAGCGAAGCGCTCTGCGGCATGAGGGCGATATTACGGGCGATATCTGTGCGGCTATAGCTGCCCAGCGGCCGTCCGTCCAGGCTGATCGAACCCTCGAACGGCCTCAGCAGCCCGCATATGCCCTTGAGCAGTGTGCTCTTGCCCGAGCCGTTAGGCCCGATAAAAGTCAGGAACTCTCCGGGCCGGGTCTGCAGCGTGATATCGTGAAGCACGGTCCTTTCGCCGTACCGGAAACCTGCTCTGACCAGGGATATGACCGGCATCAAAACACCGCCTTTTTTTTCTGATTGAGCAGGTAGAGGAAAAAGGGCGCGCCGATAATGGCCGTGATGATTCCCACAGGTATCTCGGTGGGGGCCATGATGGTCCTGGCGGCTGTGTCCGCCATTATCAGGAAGGCCGCCCCTCCCAGCAATGACATGGGCAGCAGCAGGCGGTAGTCCGGCCCGCAGGTCATCCTCACGGCGTGGGGGATGATGATACCCACGAAACCGATGGCGCCGCAGAAGCATACGGCTGCAGCAGTCGTAAGGGTGGCTGCCACTAAAATGATCAGCTTGGTGCGCTCGACATTTATGCCCAGCTGTTCGGCCTGCTCCTCGTCCAGCTGCATTACATTAAGAGGGCGTGCCATCAGCAGCAGTACCGTCACTCCGGCGAAAATGTAGGGTATCATGACCGCCACTCGCCACCAGTCAGCCAGGGAGAAGGTGCCCAGCAGCCAGAAAACGATGCCGTGCACTTTTTCATCCGATATGATGATGAGATAGGAAGTGATCGAGGCTAAAAACGCCCCCACCGCCACGCCGCCCAGTATGAGGGTGGTGATGGGCAGCGTGCGGCCGGTCCTCGCTATAGAATAGACGGCTGCCACGCTGAGTATGGCGCCCAGGAAAGCCAGCACGGGCACCAGGGCGGCCGGCACGGCGGCCGGCAGCATAAAGCCGGCCACGGCGCCCAGCGCCGCCCCCTGTGAGACGCCTGTAAGATAGGGATCGGCCAGCGGGTTGCGGAACATACCCTGGTAGGCCGCGCCCGCCACCGCCAGAGCGGCGCCGGTGAAACCGGCCATGATAATGCGCGGCAGGCGGATGTCCCAGATAATGGTGTTGTAAATAGCAGAATAGGCATCGGCTTTACCCGGTGCAAATATCCTTGCCTGCAAAATGGCCAGTATATCCTGGAAGGGGATGGCCGTGCTGCCGACTGTGACGGCCCAAAGCCCCACCCCGACCAGTACCAGGGAAGCCAGCATCAATAGCAGCCTTCCGCGCTGCGCTCTGGCACGGTACAGGGCCAATTCAGTTTTTAATGCCGTTTCCATCGTAAAATTGTTATTCCCCGGGCATCATTCACTGCCGGACTTGCTGAAGAGGTTCGGGTGAAGGAAGGATGCCGTTTGTTCCAGGGCCGTTATGCAGCGCGGGCTGTGGCGGTAGATCAGGTCCCCCTCGATTTTGTAGACCCGGCCGTTTTTAACGGCGGACGTATTGCTCATTCGCGGGTCGGTGATAATGAAGTCCCACAACGCATCGCCCTTTTCGTCCATGCTGGTCGGCACTATGATGATCTGCGGGTCGGCGCTGATAATCGATTCCAGGTTCATGGAGGCGAAGCCGTTGATCTGCGACGCTATATTGGTGCCTCCTGCCAGGCGTATGATGTCGTCGATGAGAGTGGATTTGCCCGCCGTCATTAAGGGATCGTTCCAGATGACGAGCAGCGCACGGGGGCGCTGCTCGGACGCCAGGCCGGCGGTGATTGTAGTTACGGCGTCCACGCGTTTTTGCAGGTCGGCTGTCAGCGTTGCGGCGGCCGCGTCGGCGCCGCACAGCCTGCCTGTGAGCGCGATGTCCTGAATAACGCCCTGCACCGTTTTGGGATGCAGCGAAACGACGCGGAAGCCCATTTTCTGCAGCTGCGGTGTAGCGCTTTTGTTATGGATTTCGGCTGCCAGCACCAGGTCCGGCTTGAGCGCCACCGCCTTCTCAATATCCACCGTACTGAAACCTCCCACTTTGGATTTGTCTTTAGCGGCGGGAGGATAGTTGCAGAACTCCGTCACGCCTATCAGCCTGTCCTGCAGGCCCAAGGCGTAGATTATCTCGGTATTGGCCGGGGCCAGGGAAATGATACGCTCAGCGGGGGGCGCCGAAGTTATGATATTGCCGGAGTCGTCTCTCAATCCCTCGAGTGAAGACGGCGCGGCGCATGCGCATACACATAATACGGCGGCCAGCGCCGCGCAAATAACCGCTTTATTCCAGGTATTATACAAAGATCACCTCCGCGATAAATAAAAAACCCCTGCCCGTGCGGGCAGGGGGATCGTTAACAAATAACAAATCCCGCCCCCTTACTCCGCGGAGGCAGCTTTTCGGCAGGGTGGCGTTCTGACTTTCACAGTAGGCGGGACTGTACCGGTATCGCACCGGTTTGCACTCCTTTTAAGCCTGCGGTCACCCGCGGGCGCCCTGCTTCAAATATTCAGTTGGCTAAAGCATATAGTTTTAACCGCCCGATGTCAAAATACATCAGCTCAAATTCATTGTCATAAACTGAAGCTTAACGTTATAATCTATCGCAAGGTTAAATATATGGCGGTTAAGAAGGCAGGGTCCTGGGCGATCGTCCTGTTGCTGCTTGTAGTAATTATTGCGCTGGCTCTCTGGCTGCGCGTGGCTCTTCCTTACGACCAGGTGTTTGTCAGGGACTGGGTGAAGATGACGGGCGTGGACGCCTATTACTACATGCGCCTGGTGGACAACCTGATGAAGCACTTCCCTCAGCTCACGCAGTTCGATCCCTATCTGCTTTATCCCGGAGGTGTGCCGACCGGGGCTCATCCCGATTTCTTTGCCTATTTCATGGGAGGCGTAATATGGATTCTCAGCCTGGGAAATGCCGACCAGCATACGGTCGATGTGATATCCGTTTATATACCGCCCGTGCTGGCGGCTTTGACCATACTGGCTGTGTTCTTCATCGGCCTTTTGCTGGGCAATAAGTGGCTGGGCCTGATGTCAGCCGGTCTGCTGGCCATCATGCCGGGAGAGTTCCTCAACAGGTCGTTGCTGGGTTATACCGACCATCATATCGCCGAGGTATTTTTCTCTACCGGCATCATGCTGTTTGTATTCCTGGCGTTAAGGGCGGGCCACGGAAGACCGCTGGGCGATATGGTTAAGGCAGGCTGGGCCGGCGTCGGCAGGATTTTGACGTTCAGCATTCTGGCCGGGATTTTCATGGGTCTCTATATGCTGACCTGGGCCGGCGCCCTGCTGTTTGCGCTGGTTCTATTTTTATTCATCGTGGTGCAGGCCGTGGTCGACCATTTGCACGGCCGGCCTACCGGCTATCTCGGCCTTCTGGGCGTTTGTCTTTTCGGAGTGGGCCTGATTGTATACATTCCGGCGATACACGGTATTTCAACGGCAGCTGCGCTCGCTGCAGGATTGCTGGTATCTGTATTATTGCCTCTTCTTTCCGGATGGATGAACGGCAGGGGATTGAGTGGCTTTTACTATCCGATCGTTATAGCGGGGCTGGCTGTGATGGGAGCGATCCTGCTGGCTGTGATCGGCCCGTCGATGTTCAGGTGGGTGACGGGCAGCCTGGCAACCATTTTTATCTGGCCGATTGGGACGACCGTAATGGAGATGCAGCCTCTGCTCATGCAGCAGGACGTTTTCACCTTTGCGGTGGCCATGGGAAACTATATGCTGGCCTTTTTCTTGAGCATGATATGTATGGGGGTGCTGTTCTATCAGGTGATAAAGAAAGGGGAGGCGAATGTGACGTTGTTGCTGGTGTGGAGCGTTATCATTTTGCTCTCCGCCCTCTCCATGCGGCGTTTCGCCTACTATTTTGCGGTCAACGTGGCGCTGCTGACGGGTTACCTTTGCTGGATCCCGCTTGAAGCGCTGGTCAGAAAGAAAAATGAGTCGGTTGCAGCGGTCGCCGCACCGCAGCCTTCGGCCAGAGGGAAAAAACGCGCAGCCAGACAGGCGCAGCAGTCGAGGCGGACCTCCCTGCAGGGCAATATTGCCGTCGCGGCGGTGATGGTTGTGATAGTGCTGCTCGTGTATTATCCCAATATAGGACCGCTGCCCAACGGACAGCGGCCGTCCATCGACCTGGCCAGAAGGCCTCTCTTCGCTCCCTCAGATGCCTGGTGCGAGGCCGTGGACTGGCTACGGACAAATACGGAGGAGCCGTTTGGTGATGCGGATACTTACTACGGATTATACAACCCCCCCGGCCAACCCGGCGGCTTTGAGTATCCGTCAGATGCCTACGGGATTTTAGCCTGGTGGGATTACGGCTACTGGATAGCCAGGATAGGTCAACGGCCGCCAGCTACCAATCCTGGTACCGGAGCGCTCGAATCGGCCTATTTTTTTACCGCGCAGGACGCTGCATCGGCTGAACTGACCGTCGATAAATACAGGGCACGCTACATTGTCGTGGACAATGAGATCGCCGCTCATGACGGCAAATTCCATGCGCTGGCCACCCTGAGCGGCGCGGATTATTCGCGTTATTACGATGTGTTCTTGACGAAGCAGAATAACCAGTATGTACCTGCCATTTATTTCTTTCCGGAGTATTACCGCAGTATGGTGGCCAGATTATATAATTTCGATGGTAAGGCGGTCGTGCCGCGCAGTGTCCCTGTCATCCAGTACAGGGAGTTTGCCGCGCAGAACGGCAATGTATATAGAGAGATCATCGACAGCAGAGTGTTCGCATCGTATGAGGCTGCAGAGCGGTTCGTAGGGGAAAACAGCGACAGTAACTATATTATCGCTGGGGATGATTCAGGGGAAAGCCCTGTACCGCTAGAGGAGTTGAAGGACTACAGGCTTGTTTACAGTTCGAACCAGAAAGTACCTGTCGGCTCCAGGTCACAACCCAACATCAAGATTTTTGCATATGGGCACAATTTGACACCATGAGTAAGCGGTGTGGGATGGCGGTAACAGGAAAGCACGGAACAGGACGATCCGATGTTTTTAGCTGTTATATAGTCACAAACTGGTCAAGAGGAGACGTGTAAAAATGGGGAGAGACTGGGATATCAAGAACCACTGGGGCAAAGCTGCTCAAGAAGGGGCGGCATATGCCCCAGAGATTTTCCCGCTTAAATACTGTGGCACATTCAAAGACTATAATATACAACATCTTGAGATGAAAACACTCTCGAATTATATTGAAAATGGGGACACCGTTGTCGAGATAGGATGTGGTAAGGGATACACTGGTTTATATATGGCGTGGGCTAAGAAAATATCCATACTTGGCATCGACTACTCTGAAGAAATGATATCGGAAGCTGAAAAAAATAAGATGCAAATTGAAAATACGCTGCAAGGGGACATAACATTCAGCCTGGGAAACGTCGTGGATTTAGAGTTAAATAGAACCTTTGATATTGCTTACACTGAGAGATGCTTAATCAATATACCTACCTGGGAAGAGCAGAAAGCTGCAATACGGCGAATTGGCCGAATCATCAAACACGGAGGGCTTTTCCTAATGCTTGAGGGCAGCCGGCAGGGACTTATCAGGCTGAATGAATTGAGAACTAAAAATGGCCTGAGTGAAATCGAGGTGGTATGGCACAACCTTTTTTTTGATGATCAAGATCTGATTAACTTTGCGGCAGATTTCTTTGAACTGATAGAGATAAATAATTTCTGCAGCACATATATGCTAATATCTCGCGTACTGTACCCCGCTCTCATATTTCCTGAACAACCGAAATACGAGGCGAGAATAAACGAACTTGCTGCGGAAATGCCGAAT
The DNA here is from genome assembly GCA_041653995.1 of Dehalococcoidia bacterium. Taxonomy (NCBI): domain Bacteria; kingdom Bacillati; phylum Chloroflexota; class Dehalococcoidia; species Dehalococcoidia bacterium. The sequence goes on along the minus strand of JBAZEK010000001.1, from coordinate 992,563 downwards.
TTCGGTGATTTCGGATATGAAAAACTTTTTGTTTTCAAAAGAAAATAAAACTTGCTGATGCAAATAGACCGTTTAGATCATAACTACCCGCCCGGCAAGTAAAAGAACACTTGACGCCCTCAGGTGAATGGAATACTGTATCTTCGAGAAAATATCCAGGAATTCCGTATTTGGTCAAATAGATTATTGAGATGCGTCATGAGAATTTCAATAGATGTGGCGAATTGACGACGGAGCTCTGCTACGTATGCCAAAGCCCGCGTGTGAAAAGCATATTAGATCGCGAAGGATTTGAGCATTTAGCCTGTAGTGACTGCCGCCTGCTACAATTGCATCCCAGTCGCTTTGTATCAGGCAATGGTTTTTATATAGCATCATATTTCAATGGGCAGATGTTTCGAGAGACCAACGGTAAGTACGGTTATCCTGAATGCTATGCTGATCTCTCAACAACTCACAGGGCAGCTCATTATAGAGAATACATTAATGAGATTATCCGTCTGTTTGGCGCCGACCAAAGCCGCACACTGAAGATTTTAGATTTTGGTTGCGGCTATGGATTCTTTTTGAAGACATTGCTTGAAAAGGCAAATGGCATATCGAGTATAGAGGTATGCGGCATTGAACTGAATGCCGAGGTTTGCTCTACAGCAAGGACAACTCTTAATGGTGCCCCGGTGTATTGCGTCGACCTGAAGACTGACGACAGCACCATACCTCGAAGCTACTTTGATATGATCACTATGCTGGATGTTCTGGAGCACCTGGATGACCCGCGGATATACCTGAAACGGCTGGCCGCATACGCTAAAAACAATGGATACCTGTTACTCAGCACTCCTAATGTTGAATCATTTAATGCGCGCCTGTATCGCGATAAATGGGCGCTCCATTCGCCGCCATATCACCCATATTATTTTGGGCCTCGGAGTATCCGAATTTTACTTGAACAGACTGGCTGGCGGATTGTGAGTTTACATACAGAGCGTACCATTTTTCATAATGAACGTAGCGGTATGGAAACATGGCGAGGCAAGCTGGCTCGAGCAATGTTTCAGAACCGCATTTGGGATCTGCTGAGCAATCGTGTTTTGCATATCGGCTCAATTATGGTGGTATTGGCCCAGAGATATTGAATGACTAATACAATTGGCAAAGGCAACGAACCCCGCATTTTTATTGGATTGCATGAAATCGCCAATATTGGCGCAACCTATAATAAGGCATTTAGAGCACTTGGCATTCAAACGCATATTGTGATGAGGGAGAGGAATCCTTACTTTACTCATGAACAGTATGACGTAGTCATAGCAGACAGGCTTCTAAAAATGAGTGATGGTCCGCGTTTCTTCAAACCCATCCGGTTCCTGTTACAGGAACTGTTTGTATTTGTAGAATTTGTCAAGGCTTTATTTCTTTACGATGTTTTCATTTTCATTTATGGTAGTTCCTTTTTTCTCTGGAATTATTTCGATTACCCGATATTAAAATTCTTCAAAAAGAAAATCGTATGTGCATTTTGCGGCTGTGATGTGAGGCACTGGTCGGCTTTTGACCAGGAATTTGAATCGTTAGGATTAAATATATCGTCTCTATCGGTGTGTAAACAGTGTGACACAAAGTCTATATGCCGTTTACGTGAAAAAGTCAGAACCGTGCAATTTTCTGAGAGATACAGCGAGCTTATTCTTTCTCAAAGAACGATGTCTCAATTGTTGACCATGCCCTATATGCGCATCAATGTCCCGCTGGCATTGGATGAGTACGAATTTAATATACCTGCAAGGGATGTTCCTGTAGTTATACATGCGCCAACCAGCAGAACCATTAAGGGGACTGATTATATCCTGGCAGCGGTGGATCAGTTGAAGCGCGAGGGAGTTAAATTTGAGTTCAGGATTATTGAGCAGACGAATAACCTGGAGTTACGAAAAATCCTTACAGATTCTGATATTGTTGTTGATTTCTTATTTATTCAAACTGTCGGTGTGCTTGCTTTAGAAGCTATGGCCACGGGTAATGCGGTATTATCGGGCGTGATGAAGGATTACGAGCTGATTCCCAATGGTTGCCCGGTTGTTGCGATAACTCACGACAATGTGTATGAGAACTTGAAGCGCATTGTACTGGATAAAACTTTCAGGCTTTCTTTGGCAATTGCCGGCAGGAAATTTGTGGAGACTTATCACGATCATATAAAAGTCGCCAGACAGATTCTTGGCTGGTTGGAACCGGGTGGCATAGAGAAATATGATTATTATCCGGATTTTGCTGAGAAATATTATAGATTACCGAATGATTTGCTGAAAAAGGAGCAGTTCTATCTGATCGAGGATACAATACGTTTTCTTCGCCGGTGAAATATGAATCGCTTGATTATTAATAGCTACAAATTGTATAAACGATGATTTCAAAATTGACAAGATTGCTGAAGGAATCAGCGCTTTATTCGCTGACCGCGATCGCCTCGCCTTTCATTGGAATTATCCTCGTGCCTATTTACACCAGAGTATTTTCACCGGATGAATACGGGATTATAGAGCTCATCACAACTATTACTGCCTTGCTGACAGTGTTCCTGATCGCAGGATTAGAAACCGGTATAGGCAGATATTTTGTTGACACAGGCGCTTCTGACGATAAAAGAAAAATTGCCTCAACGGGGATTGCCTATCTGGCGATAACATCTGCAATAGTAATCGCAGTATTGATGGTGTTTTCAAATGATCTGAGTTCACTGCTCTTCCACAACATTAATTATTCGAACGTTTTATTAGTGGCATTGGCCTGTGTGCCTTTCATAGTGCTGGTGTCTTCCTTTGCAAACCTGCTGCGGTTCAGGCTGCAGCCGATGCGCGCTGTCTTTCTGGCGCTGGGGACATTATTGCTGCAAACGGCGCTGATCATTATTTTTGTAGTCGTCATGAATACGGGAATGGTAGGGATCTACATTGCAACCCTGATAACACAGCTTGTCTTCACCCTGGTGGGATTTTTCCTGACCTATGACAGTTACGCGCTGGTTTTTTCATGGACGAGGTTAAAGCTGATATTGGCTTTTGGCCTGCCTTATCTTCTGTTGTCTTTCTGCTACTTCATTATGACGAACTCAGACAGATATTTTCTTAATTATTATCAGGGATTGGGCGAAGTGGGGATTTACGGTATCGGCTACAAGGTGGCATCCGTGATTGGTGTTGCGGTCATGGGCTTTCAACTCGCCTGGGGGCCTTTTATCTATTCCACGTATAAAGACGCAGATGCCAAACGAACATTCGCACGGGTTTTTGATTATGTATCTGTGGCGGCATGCATTCTTCTGCTGGGTTTGTCACTTTTCTCCAGGGAACTACTTTATATTTTCACGACTGCTCAATACTATGGAGCCTATAAAATCGTGCCTTTTATATCCGCCGGGCTCATAATTTATACACTCGGCGGTTATTTTTCTATCGGAGTCGGCATAGAAAAGAAAACGATACATGTAGCCTGGACCGGAGTTGTAGCTGCCCTGGTTAACCTGTCTTTAAATTGGCTGTTGATTCCCCGCTTCGGCATGATCGGCGCGGCCGTTTCAGCGGTTTTCTCGTTCTTACTCCTGGCAGTACTTTTAATGGTGATATCACAAAAGCTATATAAGATCCCGTATAGATTTGGCGCTAACGGACTTTTGTACATTCTAACCGCCGCCATAATAGCTGCGGCCTATCTGTTCATAATGAACGATGTCAATTGGATGAACGTGGGCATTAAAGTACTGCTGCTGCTGGCATTCCTGGCAGTTCCCTTTGCCTTGAAGCTACTGGGAGTTGCTGAAGTTAAGTACTTGTATGGACTGGTGACACGGACCGGCCGGAAGTAATCGGTTATGGATATGCAATTTTTACGGTCTGTATAATATGGGGTGGATTGACTGCAATGTGCGGTATAACTGGCTTTCTTAATTTCAACGGTTTGCCCGTTGACGTTACGGTCTTATCGGAGATGACCGCCTGCCTGACACACCGTGGCCCGGACGATGAAGGCTATGTGCTGCTGAACATGAGTAATGGAAGGAACGCTGTCTATGGCGGAAGTGATACACCAGATGATGTATATTCAGCAGGCTATTCATTCACACCGCATCAGCGTTTAAATAATGCATCTGCAGAACGGAATAATTACGACCTGGCCTTTGGACACCGGAGGCTGTCCATTATCGATCTTTCTCCGTCGGGCCATCAGCCTATGTGCAGCCGCGACGGTAAGCGATGGATAATCTATAATGGCGAAATCTTCAATTATATCGAGCTGAGAGAGGAGTTAAGACAGAGGGGGCATGAATTTATAACCGAAAGCGATACAGAAGTAATATTAGAGGCTTATGATGAGTGGGGATATGAATGCCTGAGCAGATTTAACGGCATGTGGGCTTTCGCACTATGGGACTATGATAGACGGAGACTCTTCTGTGCGCGTGACAGGTTTGGCATCAAGCCCTTCTACTACTATGCAGGCGCGAAGGTTTTTGTGTTCGCATCCGAGATACAGGCTTTACTGCCGCATCCGGCCGTAACCCGGCAGGTCAATGACCAGGCAGTCTACAACTATCTGATGTGGGGACTGCTGGGATATTCGGCGGATACCTTTTTCAAGGATATAAGACAGCTTGATCCAGGACATTATCTTACTGCGGATATCTCGGGCGATATAACTGTAAAGCGCTGGTGGCAGCTCCATGTCAACTCAGATATCGGGCAAGTTTCAGCGGCCGGCGCGCGTCAAAATGCGGAGAAACTGGCCGCACTGCTGGAAGATTCCATCAAATTGAGACTTCGCAGCGATGTGCCCATAGGCACCTGTCTGAGCGGCGGCCTGGATTCTTCCGCCATCGTATGCCTGGCAAACCGGCTCATGTTTAATGATGTATCTGTCAAACCCGGTATTGTGGGCGACAGGCAAAAAACGTTCAGTTCATGCTATGAAGACGCACGGATCGATGAGAGGAAGTTCATCGAGGAGGTTATAGGGAAAACCAAAGCGGAGAAGAATTATGTTTTCCCTGGCAGCGATGACTTATGGGAAGATCTGCCTGAGTTGATCGCTCATCAGGGCGAGCCGTTCGGGACAACAAGCATATATGCGCAGTGGTGTGTGATGAAGGAAGTCAGGAGAAGAGGGGTCAAGGTTCTTTTGGACGGTCAGGGTGGGGACGAGCTGCTGGCAGGATATCATCCATATTACGGCACCTTTCTTATTAACCTGCTGTCAACAGGAAAAATAGTGCAGGCGCTGTCAGAAGGATGTAAAAGCGCTTCTATTGTGGGATGGCCGAGGATGATGTCTTCTACTGCAATGATTGCTGCCGTATCGATATTCAACGTGCTGCCGGTTCCGCTGCAATCTGCCGGGCGACGTTTTAATTTTGCTATGCGCGGCAAACGGATTAACAGAATTATGACGCGGGGCTTTGATCATAAACACTTTGCCGGTAGTATAACGCATTTCAAACATGCCAAAGGAGACTATTGTAATCTGCAAAAACGGCTGGCGATGGATGTTGCGACTGAACTGTCCGTGCTTCTTCGCTTTGAAGACAGAAACTCAATGGCCTTTTCCGTTGAGTCCAGGGTACCCTTCCTCGATTATAAATTGGTGGAATTTGTCTTCTCGCTTCCCTCATCGTATAAAATTCATAACGGATGGACCAAGTGGATTTTACGGGAGGCTATGGAAGAGATTCTTCCGGAAAACATCAGGTGGCGCAGGGACAAGCTGGGATTTCCCACTCCGGAGTCAGCCTGGATGCGGCAGAAGGGTGACAGGGTGAGGGAGATATTTGCAGACAGGGATTTCAAGGCATCCGCTTACATAGATAACAGGCGGATAACTCAGGATTTTAAGAACCTGCTCAATACCCAGAGCCTTGACGCCCAATCCGCCCTCTGGAAGCCGCTGAACCTGGAGCTATGGATGAGGAAGATGTTTCCCTGAGGAAGACTGCACCGATCAATACTTAATGGTTGGAATTATATGCATATATTAATGCTGGTATCCAGCACCGTTACCACAGATCCCCGGCTGTATAACGAAGCCCGGGCGTTGATTGAAGCGGGGCATCGGGTCAGTGTCATTGCCTGGGACAGGTACAGGCAGAGTCCAGGCAGGGAGATGCTGGACGGGATCGATGTGGTCCGTCTCAAAATATCTCTGCCGCCCGGATGCGGATTAAGTGTACCGCCCTGGCATGCATTTCACCTGCTTCTGTGGCAGCAGGCGGCTCATCGGGAGGCGATGTCCCTGCACAAAAAAGCCCCCTTCGATGCCATACACTGTCACTTCCTTGATACCATGCCGGTGGGAATTCGGCTCAAGCGGGAACTCGGCATTCCACTCGTCTACGACGCACGCGATATGTACGGCTATATGATGCAGGCATCCTTTCCGCACTGGATAGCCGGAATATTTGAGTGGCTGGAGAAGCGCTGGGTAGCAAAGGCGGATGTCATCATTGCGGTCAGCGACATAATGCAGAAATGCCTGGGGAAGATAACCCGAAGGCCGATTGTGGTTGTCATGAACTGCAAACCACTGCAGCTAACCGAGTACAGGCCGCCGGACAATGGAGGCAGGTTCACCGTGCTGTATATCGGCACAATACATAAAGCGCGGGCTTTACCTCAGCTTCTACACGCGGTGAAAGATTTAAGGGACGTTTTCTGCATCGTGGGAGGCATCGGCGAGGCGGGCTACGTTGAATCTATCAGAAAAGAATGCCAGCTTAATCCTAATGTCTCATTTGTAGGGCGGGTCCCGGTGGACAGGGTTCTGTCCATGACTGCGCAAGCCGACGTTATTTTCTGCATGTTCGACACGACCAATCCCGATTACGTGATAGGCACGCCAAACAAGCTTTTTGAGGCCATGGTCTGTGGCAGGCCCATTATCTGTACCAGGGGAATCTACTCCGGTGAGTTCACCGAGCGCGAGGACATAGGTCTGACGGTTGAATATAATGAGGAATCGTTACGGCAGGCCATTATCAAACTACGGGACGGCCCCGAGCTCAGGGAAAGGCTTGGTCGGAATGCTTTGAATGCGGCATTAAATAAATATAACTGGCAGCAGGAAAAAAAGAAGCTGATCGAACTCTATGCGTCTGTCCGAAAGTCAAACTGATCGAATTATTTTCTACGCAGGCAAGCGCTGAAACAAGAAGAGCTATTGTGGACGGATTCTATTGAAACCTGTAAAGGGTATAACGATACGGCGAAAAACTTGTTCACAACGGATGAAGGTTCCATGCCGGTAAATGTGCTCGTAACCATACCCATCGATCCGCCCTCCTTTTTATGAAGCTCACCCTTAAGGCCGGCCAAATCAACTACTCTATTAAGTGACTCTCTGGTGAAGTGAAAAATATGGCGGGGGACATAATAGGGTGTCCAGTACTTTTTAAATACAGCGGCGCAGCCCGATTCCAGATTTGGGACTTCAAGATACAGGATCCCTTCCGACGTCAGGTGTTGTCCCAGATCATGTAACAACCGGACCGGATAGTGAGCGTGCTCCAATACATGTCTTAAAATAATCAGGTCGTATTCCTGTGTGTTCTGACCAAAAGAGTCCGCATTGTAATAATTTATCGCCTGCCTGCCGCATTTTATCAGGGGAGGAGGTTCAGGCTGGAAATCCACTGCGTCAACCCTGGCAGAAGGGAACATTCTCGATACAGTAGCAGCATAACGGCCGTTGCCAGTTGAATAGTCCAGAACGGCATTCATATTTAGCCTATGGGAGGACACAATTTTCCCGATCAGCCTCGCAGCCAGGAAGTCCTGGATTTTATCAAAAATATTTCCTCTGATCACATCAAAATCGGTCGAATCTTTAGTCTCATACAGCAGATATGCCGTATCTTCCGATGGATAAGGATTGGTAAATCCCAGCTTACTTTTATTGCAGATGTATATATCGAATTCACCGATTTTGGTAATCCGATCGGGAATATGGATGATTTTTTCCCAGTGCTGGTTGCAGGTACCGCAATCAGCCGTCCTTAATTCGCAACTATCCCTGATAATATAAGATACACCGTTCAGCGGCATATTTCCTCTCTTATTACATAGCTATTGTATATGTATGAGGCAGAGAATTTCTGACGGCACCCCGCTATCCCGCGTTTCATCGCGTGATCAATACCTGCGCACCCGTGTTATTGTATACCCTGTTTGCAGCGTCCATGATCTTGACCAGGCCGGGTACACCATTCCAGTTGATATATTGCCTGAGTCCGGTCGAGACGGCAAAAGTGATCTCGCCCCGGCTGATATTCACGCTGTCCAGGTACAGTCGACTGCCTTCTTCCGGGTTGTTGGCATCGCGGGCAAGTTCCTGCACGGGTCCAGGGAACTGATAAAAATGCAACAAATTGGCCGCATGACGGTCGGCATAAATGCCTGTCACGTTATCGGAATTTTGGCTGATCCAATTTGCGGCTGCGCCGTCCTTCGCATACAACATACCCGCAAGGTCGAGCCGGTAGCTGCTCAGGGCTATTGAATAGGGAAGGTCCGCTTTATCGGTCACGCTCTGGCCGGTTACTTCATAGATGATGCCGGACGTGAACAGGAAATAGGGGATCAGGACAGCCAGGGTTACAAAACCGAGGCCGCGTGCGCTGCCGTTATCTGCCTTTCCTTTGATCCTATGAAAAGCGGATACAGCCCACAGCCAGACGGCCTCACCTCCCAGTATGCAGAAGGGAGCCAGCGTCATCAGCGCGATGTGATAAAGCCTGGTGATATTTAAATAATCGGCAAAGCGGGGTATCACCAGCGAGGCCAGCAGGAGACAGGCGCCGGCCAGGCTCAGAGATAAAAACTCCGGCCTGAATCCCGACTTCCCCGGCCGTACCAGGGTTTTGATGAATCCGATAATCAACAGAAGTTGAGTCAGGTATTGCCAGATCCTGAATCCCTTGCCAGCCGGTGTCGCTTCGGCAAAATCGAGACCAAAGGCCGTTCTGATCAATCCGTCCCGGTTGTTGATTTGAATGAGAGAGGGCGTTTGCGTCGCCGGCTGCACATCGGTGCTTGGAAGGGTTTCCGATTTCTGCACGATAATCGCCTGGGTTTGCTCGTTCCACAGCCTCTCGTATGTTCTGATTATCAATCCCTGGCCTGTTAATCCGTACCACGCTGCGCCGGCGATGAAAAAGACGGCTATAAATATGATGAGCGCTTTTGTACTGAGCGGTCCGCATTGCGGAGATCCATTAACCGCATCGACTGATTGACCCGATTCGCTGCCCCATATTCTGCGGAACGGCCTGATACCGAGAGCCGGCATAATCAGCAGTAAGAATGCAACAAACACGAATCCGATCAATCCCAGTGCGTAATGCGATATCACTATCGATACGGCGAAAATGCACAGTAAACACAGTCTCTGATACGGCTTCAGCTTTCTCTCCACCAGCAGCAGAATTATCAGGGCCAGGAAAAGCTCGGCTATCTGCTGCCGGCAGAGGGAGATCATCTCCAGTGAGAATGTGGGCACGGAGACGAAGAAAAACACGGATAAAAAGGCTCTTTTGGGACCGATCTGCTGTTTGAATGCCTGGTAGAGGATGAGAGGGACCAGCGCGAAAATCAGCGGGTAAACCGCTTTGAAAAGCCAGTTGCCGTCCATGCCCAGAAACAGCGAGTAGACCGGCGCCAGGATGGTTATACTCAGGCATGTGTTGACCATCTCGAATATGGATGCGTCCCAGAATCCGGCATCCATGGTCATGCGGTAGAACGTGTACTCGGTGAAAATATCGCTGCCGATGGGATGGGGCGACATCAGCGTGGTCTGGTAGAGCAGGCAGAGTCCGATGGCGAAGATGGCCAGTGGATACAGCTCGGGATGGATGAATTTATCGAAGGCGGCAAGCACGACAAGGGCTGCAATGCCTGCCAGGCAGATGAGCAGCAGTATATTATTCTGGAAGGTATCGACCAGAGCGACGGCAAGCACGGTAAGGACAATGAGCAGGATGATGGTAAGCACGGGTATCAGGGGTAACGGTTCAGACGGGAATGCTGCTGTGCGCGGCACATATCCCCTGTCGCGCAGCCAGGCGACCGGCATCAGGACAAGTACCAGAAGCCCGACGGCGATTGTGACGGGCAGCAGTGAAAGCGGCTGACGTATGCCGGCCAGGGGCAGTATGAGATCGATCAATACCCCGCTTAACATGACAAAGGCTATGCTCAGTCCTATCGAATACAGGAAGCCCGGCAGGGTACCGGCTTCATGTATCCTCAATATGCGCATGATGAGAGCGCCGGGAATAATAGTCAGGAAAATGAAACCGATGACCTGCCTGGCGGCCGGGATATCGCAGCCGGCGTAGGCCAGGACGTTCAATCCGGCTGAAGCCAGCAGCAAACTGCCGGCAAGCAGCAGCAGTTTGTTGATCGGCCAGTCGTTAAACCTGATCATCAGTCGCTTTTCAACCGCATACCGTTTCAGTCGGGACAGACAGGCTTGGGGTTAATCAATAACCTGTCCGCGCCCGCCTGTATGTAATAGCAAATGATAAACAGGATGGGCAGCAACAGTGTCCATGCAATGTTGCCTACGACCGCATCGTTGAAATTAAGGAAGTGGCGGATGACGGAGTAATATACATCGTGAAACAGATAGACAGCGTATGAAGCAAACGCCCCGGCCGTTATTACACGTTTAACTGAAGACGGCAGGGAGCTCAATGAGAGCATCCAGTAAACGGCTGCGATAGTGGAGACGATCAATATCATGCGGAACACGGTAATCAGGCCCACGTTAAACAGCAGCAGCGGGTCTATGCGGCTCAGGTCGCTGGGCATTAACGGCCCGAAGATGATTACGATACAGATACAGGCGATAGAAACGACAGCTGAAGGTATCTTCCACTTTCGGAAATAGTTGGAATCGAAGAATTGCGCACGTGCCGCCATTACGCCGAGCACGAAAACGAAGAAGTATTCAAAAACCCTGCCGTCGAACAGGCCGGCATATACTCTGACTACCATCAGGAAAACGAAAACGGGGAGACTTATCAGTAAAATCGAGATTGTTTTCTTCCCGTAAGTGATGAGGGGATACATCAGATAGTATATCAGTATCGTTCCGATGAACCAGTAAGAGGAGATCTCAACCATGTACCTGGGTACGAATACAGATTGAAGCCCGCAAAAATATGCGATGACGGTCCGCCAGCCGAACAGATTATTTTCCAGCATCCAGCTGAGAAGAACGGTTAGAATCAGCGCCATCCAGTACAACGGGTATATCCGCAAGGACCTTCTCTTAAAGTAGTCGATCGCATTGTTCTTCGATACGGGGTTCTCATTTGCCGCCAGCAGGTAGCCGGATACGAAGAAGAATATGCCCAGACCCATGATGCCCAGGTAGCCTCGAACCGCATCCATAGTCTCCATTTTCAGAATGTGGCTGAGAACCACCAGCAGGATGGCTGAAAAGCGCAGGAAATCAAATATGAACAGTCTTTTTGAAGCCATATACACTACCCGCAGATGTTAACACAGCATTAAATTTAATAAGGCCCCGCATACCTGCGGCCGCCCAGCTGGCCGGCGACACGTTTTTCATCCGACGACCGGAAAAGGCCCACAACTTTGTATATCAGCGGCGTCAAAGCCGAGTCCATCACGATTTTAGCCAGCAGGCCGCTGTGGAAGAGCAGGCTCGAGGCCCTGTCGATCAGGGTGCGCTCGATCTGAAATCGACGCCTGTACCTGCTCCAATCCGTATTCACCTCTATGTCCGTTAAAGCCAGCGGTCCCAGCCCCGCCTTCCCCGCCAGGGCCAGGTGGCTGATGCGGCCCGGTGAAAACCCCATGATCACCGCTCCCAGCGCATCGGCCGCCACTGTATTATCGGATACCAGCAGCAGGTCGGTTTTAATCGGCTCCCCGTACATGGGTCCGTGTTTGTCCAGTGAGTACAGGCCGTCGATGATCACGATGCGCGGCTTGAGCCGGCCGGCGATCAGAGCCAGTTTATGCGCCAGGTCCTGGTGCAGCAGGCACCTCATCGTGTCCGGTACGCAGCCCCAGGAGTTCTTCAGGCTGAGCGTCACGGTGGTCATGGCATGCACCTTGAAAACCGGCGCCGAGATGAAGCAGTCGATATCGTGCAACAGCAGGTCGGGCAACTGTACCTTGACCTTTTTACCCAGCACGTTCGATTCGACCATAGTAGAGGGCAGGCGGGACAGGCTGACCGCTTCGGCGCCCTCCTCCCTGCATATATCGTACATGCCGTGGCCCTCCAGTGACTCTTCGGCGGTGAAGGCATGGTTGGCGCCGTCCGACTCACCCAGGATCACTCTGCCCGCCTTCCCCTTCAGCAGCTTCAGCAGGCTGCGCAGCAGTTCCGGCGAGGTGGTAACACCCTCTATATGGCGGGGAAAGGTGAAATTCGGCTTGATGAAAACGGTGGATTTGCTGTTTATATAGCGCTCCCACCCGATATATTGCAGGCCGCGCAGCAGCGCCGCTTCGACATCGCTGTCCGTGCGTTCCAGGAAGACGCGGCATTTAGTCTGGTTTTCCGCCACTATAGATAGTCGTCCTGCAGTCTATATTAGTGCAATTGAATGAAAGATGCGACCTTCCTGCCCTTCAACCTGAGATCGCCGAGCCTATTTGAGGCCCTTGATGATATCGATCAGCCGGGCCGCCCTGTGGTTGAATGTATGTTCTTTCAATACGCGCGCCCTGGCGCTGCTGCCCGCCCTTTCCCTTTCGTCCTTATCCGCCAGCAGCCTGCGGTACACATCAACCGCCTGTTCTGCGCTTTCCACCACGTACAGCTCCTTGCCTATATCGAACCACTGCTCGATGCCGTTGTAGGGTTGCGAGACGATGCAGCAGCCGAAGGCGGCCAGCTCGAACGGCCGGGAGGTCGACGAGGCGAAAACGTTGGTGTGCGACCACCTGGTGATGTTGAGGTTGATCTTGCTGCGGCAGCTGAACTGCCTCCACTGGCTGTAGGAGAGGTCGCCGATCATCTTTGCCCTGCCCAGGTCGATGGCGAAGTTGCCGCCGGCCACCGAGAAATTTACATCCGGCATCTCGCGGCTGGGTATGGTGATCAGTTTCTCCATCCATTCCTCGCGGAAGTCGCTGCCGTAGCCGAAAAATGCTATGTCGATATCCTTCTCAACCTCCGCCGGCGTCACCAGGTCGGGATCGATGCCGTAATACAGCGCGTGGACGTTGCGCGCGCCCATTTTCTCCAGGTCGGGTATGACACCCGCCGAGTTGGTCAGAAAAGCGTCATATTCGGTCAGGTCGGCGCCCTCGTAGTAGTTGAATTTGAAGCCCCGGCTGATGGTGTATTTGGGCAGGATGGTCGGCATATCGCCGTCGTAATATACCACCGGTATGCCGAATTTCTTCTTGACGGCGGAGGGAATGCCGGTGATATGGTTGAGCGGTATGCTCATCATGAACAGCAGGTCGAACTTTTCTTTCGTCAGTACCTTGCGCAGGTGCCCGGCCCATCTGGGCCTGACATGGTGCTTGATCAGCAGGTCGGCGACGGGCGAGATGAAGCTCTTCCCGCTGGGCGATTTGCCGTGACGCTTGCGGCTCTCCAGGAAGTTGTTATAGAGTATGCTTTCCCGCGCGCAGGGATTGTCGTACGTCTTCCACCACAGGCTCTCTACGGGTATGCCCATATACGGGATGACTGTAACCTCGTGGCCCTCCTCATAGAGGGCCTTCAACAGCTGCCACCAGGCCGGTGTGCAGCCCATCTTATTCTTGAGGTCGATAGTCGAGGCCATGACCAGGATTTTCATACGTTTCCTCTTCTCACAGGCATGCCTGACTCGCAGCGATCCATCCTAAATGTTTTCGAGCTCTGCGAACCTCTCTTTGGCCCAGTCGTAGGTCCTTTTCAATCCCTCTTCCAGGCTGACCTTCGGTTCCCAGTTGAGAACTTTCTTGACCAGGGTCAGGTCGGCGTTCCTGCCCCTGACGCCCTGCGGTTTGGACAGGTCGTGCTTGAGCTGAATCTTTTTGCCGGATATTTTGATCGTCATCTCGGCCAGCTCATCGATGGTCACCATCCGGTCGGAGCCGATATTGATCGATCCCGTGTAATCGGAGTCCATCAGTCTCAGCACGGCCTCGATACAATCATCGATATACAGGAAGCTCCTGGTCTGTTTGCCGTCTCCCCAGACCACGTAATCCTGATCGGGATATCTGAGCGCCTTCATGATCAGGTGGCAGGGCGCCTTGCCCTTCTGTTTATCGAAGGCGGTATAAACCTCGCCGTAGATATTATGGAACCTGGCGATCTTGATATTCATACCGTAGTCGGCGCGGTAGGCCTCGCACATCTTCTCCGTGAATATCTTCTCCCAGCCGTAGAACTGGTCGGGATCGGCCGGGTAGGCGTCGGCCTCTTTGAGCGGCGTGACCTTAGCGTCCTTCTGGAGGTACTCGGGATAAACGCATGCAGACGAGCTGTAGAAATATTCGGTCACCCTGTTCTCGTGGGCGGACTGCAGCATATTGGTGTTGATCAATACACTGTCCCGCATGATATCCGCCCCGATGCTGGTGATGTAGCCTATGCCGCCCATGTTGGCCGCAAACTGGAAAACGTAATCCATGCCTTTGGTCATCTTCAGGCAGTTCTTCTTTTCGCGCAGGTCTATCTTGTGGAAATCGATCCTGTTCTTGATGTCCTTGATATTGTTGATGGACCCGCTGGAAAGATCATCCGCAACCCTCACCCTGGCGCCCTTTTTTAACAGGGTCCCGGCCATATGTGAACCTATCAGTCCGGCTCCGCCCGCCACCAGTACTTTGCTGTTGGTCCAGTCCACGGGTATCCTCCTTTTGCTGCGGCGTCATCAGGAAGGCCGCGTTACAAATTAATAATTATAACACAGCTTTCGGCCCGCATAGTTCGATCGCGGCGCGCAGCTGTATCACGCTCCAGGCGACCCCCAGCCCGTGTGTGATCGGGTCCAGGGTAGAGCTTTCGGCGTGATAATAGCAGGAGGCAGGGACCTCCACGATCTTCAAGCCCTTCTTCCTGGCTTTGACCAGCACTTCTATGCTGAAGCCGAAATCGTCGCGGGTGATCTCCACCGTCTCCAGCAGCCTGCGGCTGTAGGAGCGGAAACAGCTCTGGGAATCGCTGATTTTGCCCTTCGAGCCCAGGTTGTACAGCCAGGTGATGATATATATGCCGAGGTTGCGGTAGGGTGGCATATTGGTATCGGGCTTGACGAAGCGCGACCCGATGGCCAGGTCGGCCTCTCCCTGCAGCAGTGGAGCGATCACTTTCGGGATCTCCGATGCATCATGCTGTCCGTCGCCGTCGAGGGTCACCACGATATCGGCCCCTTCCTTCAGGGCAGCCTGAATGCCGCTGCGCGTGGCGGCGCCCGCGCCGCGCCGTTTCTCGTGTCTGATCATATATGCGCCCGCCTGGCGGGCGACCTCTGCGGTGTTGTCGGTGGAGCCGTCGTCAACGACCAGTACGTGGTCGACATGCTTAATAGCCTTGCCGACGATATCGCTGATGAAAGCCGCCTCGTTCAGGCAGGGGATGACGGCGATGATTCTCATTCAGGCTACCTGACCGTTACCGATTTGGCGAGATTGCGCGGCATGTCGGGATTGTGACCTCGCCGGGTGGCCATGTGGTAGGCCAGCAGTTGCAGCGGCACGACGGACACCATGGGGTAGAGCAGGTCGTGCACCCTGGGTATCCTGATCCAGTGGTCGTAAACCTCGTTATCGACATCGGAGACCGCAATTATTCTGGCGCCCCTGGCCTTGGCCTCGATGGCATTCCCCAGCGTCTCCTTGTAGGTGAAGTCCCCGGGACAGATCACCAGCACGGGCGTGCCGTCTTCGATTAAGGAGAGCGTGCCGTGCTTGAGCTCGCCGGCGGGCATGCCCTCGGCATGTATGTAGGATATCTCTTTCAGCTTCAGCGCTCCCTCGGAGGCTATAGCGAAGTTGATGCCGCGGGCGATGTAGTAGAAATCGTTCTTATCGTGGTATTGCTTCGTGATTTTAGTTATCACGTCGTTATTCCAGTCGATGGCCCTGGCGACCTGCCGGCTGACCTTGCGTATGTTATCGGCCGCCATATCGAAAGAATGCACCATGGAAAAGGCCAGCAGGTAGAAGATGGCCAGCTGGTTGAGGAACGACTTGGTGGCGGCCACGCCGATCTCGGGTCCGCAGTTCAGGTACAGCACATTGTGGCTGAGCTCGCCCAGCAGCGACTGGGGCCTGTTGATGATGGAGACTATTCGAGCGCCCGCCTTGCGGGCCAGCTCCACGCCGTCGATCACATCCAGCGTCTCGCCGCTCTGCGATATGGCCAGCACCAGCGTGTTCCTGCTCACGGATTCGGCGAAGTACTGGAACTCGGAGGCCATGACCACCTCGCAGAATTTCTTGCCGACGCTTGAGAAGAGGTAGCGTCCTACCAGGGCGGCGTAACGCGAGGAGCCGCAGGCGGTGACTATTATCTGGTCGGCCCTCAGCACATCCAGCGCCACCGCCGTGAAAACGTCCTTGTCCTGGTGCGTGGCGGATATGAGAGTATCGGGCTGCTCCATGATCTCTTTGAGCATGAAGTACTCGTAGCCTTCCTTGTTGTTGTCGTTCCAGACCGCGTCGGGTTTGGAGGCCTTCTTGCTGATCGGACGTCCCGTGGAGTCGAAGAAAACCGTTTTAACTGCGGTGAGGACCGCTATCTCGCCCTCGCCCAGCATGTAGAGCTGGTCTATCTGCCCGGCCAGGGCCAGCGAGTCGCTGGCTGCGAAGGCTTTATCCTTGCCCAGGCCGACCACCAGCGGACTGCCCTTGCGGGTGCCCACGACCTTGCCGGGCTCATTGGTGCAGATGGCGAGAAAGGCGTACGAGCCCTCCAGCCTGGGCGCCACCGCCATCACAGCCTCCTCCAGCGAGCGGCCGCGTTTCATTTCATCTTCCAGCATGTGGGGTATGACCTCTGTATCGGTCTCGGAGATAAAGCGGTGTTTGTGCTTGATCAGGTCCTTGCGCAGCTCCTGGTAGTTGTCGACGATGCCGTTGTGTATGACAGCGATCTCCCCGGCGCAGTCGCAGTGAGGGTGTGTGTTGACCTGCGTCACGCCGCCATGCGTGGCCCAGCGCGTATGTCCGATACCGACGCTGCCCGGTATCTTATCCAGTTTGTATTTGCGGTTTACCTCCTCCAGCTTGCCCACTCCCTTCTTCACCAGCAGTTTACCGTCGGATATCATGGCCACGCCCGAAGAATCGTAGCCGCGGTATTCCATGCGCTTGAGGTCTTCGAAGATCACCCGGGAAGCCTTGCCGGTCTTGCTGCAGTAGCCGATGATTCCGCACATATGCTCAGTTCTCCGTTACCTTCATAATCAATACCAGCGGGTCTTTGATGTGCGGTACAGCTCCATTGTCCTTATACAGGTAGAAATTCACCCTCCGGCCTTCTCCGGCCTGGTTCAGGCTGAATTCCACCGGCTGCTCCCACTGCTGTCCTTCATTCAATACGCCCACTTTTATAGAACTGATTATAGCATCATTTTCCCTGATTTGAACTGTATAATCAGACGGTTTTCCTTCGTGGTTCACGATGCCAACGATAACGCTTACAGGCTGTCCGGCTGCGGCCTGCGACGGGTAATCGGCAGCACGGCCCCCTTCGCCCAGCAGGTAGAACTCGCTGAAGCTCTCGGAAGGCTGGGTTGTGACCGCCAGGTACACGATCGCCGCGATGCATATGAGTATGGCGGCCATCAGGACGCACGCGGTTATTTTTTTAGTCGTGGTCATGGTCTTTTTGGATGCTGAATTCTACGTATTGCACGATGCGGTTGTCAATTCGGGCGCACCTGAAGGCACATCACTACGGACAGGAGTGGTTTCCGCTATGTATATTGACCGGAGGTTAATAAAACAATAATATATAGTCTTAATATCGGCGAAATATACTATAATAATGCGCATATATAAATATTACTGGAAGCGTCTAACTTGTTAATTATCGCCTGTATCAAGCAGGTCCCGGATACCACTCAGGTCAAGATCGATCCGGATACGGGCACGCTTATCCGTGAAGGCGTCCCCTCCATCATCAACCCCTTTGATGCCCACGCTCTCGAGGAGGCCTTGCGGCTTAAGGAAAAGTACGGATTTAAAGTGGTGGCCCTTTCCATGGGTCCGCCCGGCGCGGCGATGACGCTGCGCAAGGCCCTGGCTGTCGGCGCCGATGATGTGGTGCTGCTGAGCGACCGGGCTTTCGGCGGGGCCGACACGCTGGCTACCAGCATGGTGTTGACCTCCGCCATCCGCATGCTGGCCAAGGAGGACGAGCTGGCTATGGTGATATGCGGAAAGCAGACCATTGATGGAGATACGGCTCAGGTGGGGCCGGGCATCGCAACGCGTCTTAAGTGTGCCCAGCTCACATCGGTCGACCGTGTCGAGAGCATCGACATCGAGAATAAAAGGATCAGGGTGCGCTGCAAATTCGAGGACAGGTATGAGGTGCTGGATTCCAGGCTGCCTGCCATGGTGGCGGTGCTGCGCGAGATCAACCGCCCGCGTTACCCGACGGTACCCATGCGGCTGATGGCACATGATGCCGATATCAAGGTCTGGGATAATAGTGTGCTTAAACTGAGCGAGGATGTGATCGGCCTCAAGGGTTCGGCCACATCCGTGCGCAGGATTTTCTCCCCCGACCGGCCCCCCGGCCAGATACTGGGCGGGGAGTCCGTAACCGATCCGGAAGAGGCGGCCCGCATGCTGCTGGAGAAATTGGTCAGCAGGAACGTAATCTCGACACAGTAATACAGGATTTGGCCATCAGGTTGGAAAGACATGCCGGAAGATAAGAAGATCAGGAAGCCGCTGGGCGTGGCCAGGCGGCTGGAAGGCAAGTGTATATCCTGCGGCGCACGCTGCATGACCGTATGCCCCAAGCACGCGATAGGTATCACGGACCAGGGCGTGCCGCTTATAGACACCGCAAAATGCACAGGCTGCCGCAGGTGCGTAAAGATCTGCCCGGCAGAGGCCATAGAGATATATTACACGCCGGAGCAGTTGCAGATACTGGAAGAGCTGGCCGCCGGGGGTCAAAAAACGGAATTCCAGGAAAGCGATGAGGAGGAGATAGCGGCCGGTAATGGCCAGTACAGGGGGGTCTGGGTATTTGTAGAGCAGACCGACGGCATACCGGCGACCGTCTCCTGGGAATTGCTGAGCGTGGGGCAGACGCTGGCCGGACAGCTTAAAGTCGAGCTTTGCGCCGTCGTGATCGGTGAAAAAGTGGAGGGCATCTGCAAAGAGGCATATGCTTACGGCGCCCAAAAGGTCTATCTGATGGACGCAGCGGTTTACCGCTATTACCGCACCGAACCCTATTTTAAAGCGCTTTGTTACCTGTCCAGACAGTACCGGCCTGAGATCGTCCTGATCGGCGCTACCGGTGTGGGCAGGGACCTGGCGGGAGCGGTTGCCACCGAACTGCGTACCGGGTTGACGGCCGACTGCACCGGACTCACGGTGGATGACGAAAGGCGGCTGTTGATGCAGACACGGCCGGCCTTTGGCGGCAACATCATGGCCACCATCGTTACGGAGAAGTCGTGGCCCCAGATGGCTACCGTCAGGCCTCACACCATGCACCTGCATGAGAAGGATGATTCCCGTACCGGTGAAATCGTGCGGGAATGGCTGGAGATCAAGGAGGACGACGTGGCCACCAAGGTGATCGAGATTATCGACCGCCGGACGGGCAATGAGATAGACATAACGGCAGCAGATGTAATCGTGTCGGGGGGGCGGGGGATGCAGTCAGCCGAAAATTTCCGCCTGCTGCATGAGCTGGCCGATGAACTCGGTGGTGTGGTGGCCTGTTCGCGCAGCGCAGTGGATGCCGGCTGGATGCCGTCCGAGCGCCAGGTAGGGCAAACGGGCAAGACCGTCCGCCCCAAAATCTATATCGCCTGCGGCATCAGCGGGGCAATCCAGCATATCGTGGGGATGCAAAATTCGGATATCATCATAGCCATCAACCGCGACAGGGGCGCCCCAATTTTCGAGGTGGCTCACTACGGCCTGGTCGGCGACCTGTGCAGGATCGTCCCCTCGCTTACGCGGCAGATAAAGGCCTTGAGGGCCGGTAGTAAAAGCTGATCGGGCAGGATTTGAAAAGGAGAAGTTTATGCAGGTCCAGGTGATGGTCTTCGCTGCAGTTTTCGCTTTCGCGATCATTTTCTTCATCTGGAGCTGCTGGTACCGGTTTCGGCTGGTGGCGCTGGGAAGTCCCGACAACCGCTTCAACCATATCGGACGGCGAATCTGGAATATGCTGGTCTATGCCTTTGGACAGAAGCGCGTTATGACCGGCAGATATCCCTTCGGGTTGAACCACGTGGTCTTCTTCTGGTGCTTTATCATTCTGCTGATAGCCAATGCCGTATTTTTACTCGGCGGGCTGTTCCCGGATTATATATCCTTATCATTGCTGCCCGACGGACTGGCTTACACCCTGGCTTTTATATTCGATATAGTTTCGCTGCTGGCGCTGCTGGCCGTATTAATAGCCATGGGGAGGCGCCTGTTTTTTCCGCCGCGCTACATAGATGCCCGCTCACCGGATGCCTTCGTCATCCTCGGACTGGTGGCGGTTCTCATGCTGGCCTACTTCGGTCTTAACGGCAGCGAGATCGCACTGGGCGGCAAGGGGGCAGCCGGCTTCATGCCTGTCTCCAGCCTGGTGGGCGGCGTCCTTTTTGCATCTATCTCGGCGGCGGTTCTATCAACCATGGCCGTTGTTTTCTGGTGGGTGCATGCAGTTGCGCTGCTGGGATTCCTGGATTACCTGCCGTACAGCAAGCATATGCACATACTGACCTCCATACCCAACTGCTTTTTCTCCAATGCCGGGACGGTAAACACGATTGACCCCGAGATCTTCAGCGCGGGTCGCAGCTACGGCGTCGATCGTGTCGACCGGTTCCGTTGGAAGGACCTGTTCGACGCCTATTCCTGTACCGAGTGCGGACGCTGCAACGACAACTGCCCGGCCACCAGCACGGGGAAAGCGCTCAATCCGCGCCTGGTCATCCACGATATTAAAATCAATTTGCTGCATAACGGGCCGGCGCTGGAAAAAGGCAGGGCGCCCGGGTTGCCTCTTATCGGCCAGGGCTGCGAGGGCAGCATCCTGCCGGAGGCAATCTGGGACTGCACCACCTGCGGCGCCTGCATGCAGGTTTGCCCGGTCTTCATAGAGCATGTGCCCAAGCTTATCTACCTGAGGCGGGGCCTGGTGGAGATGCATGCCAGGTTCCCCGACGAGCTGATCTCGCTCTTCGAGAACATGGAGAACCGCAGCAATCCCTGGGGCATTATCCCGGCCGAAAGAGGCAAATGGGCCGCGGACATGAATGCCCCTCATTTCGAAAAGGGCGTAACCGAGTACCTCTTCTATGTGGGTTGCGCCGGGTCTTTCGATACCCGCAACAAGCGCAATACGGTCGCCATCGCCAACATCCTAAATGCCGCAGGCATATCCTGGGGAATACTGGGACGTGAGGAAAAATGCTGCGGCGACAGCCTGCGGCGGCTGGGTAACGAGTATGTTTTCGATCAGATGGTGAAAGACAACGTAGGGCAGTTCAGTGAACTGGGCGTAAAGAAAATAATCGCGCAGTGCCCCCACTGCTATAACTCCCTTAAAAATGATTACCCGCGCTTCGGGGCTGATTTCCAGGTATTGCATCACAGCGAGCTGATCAGGGAGCTGGCCGTCTCCGGAAAATTGAAGATGAAGGTCCCGGCGGATGTGGGGAAGGTGGTCTTCCACGACTCCTGTTATCTGGGACGCTACAACTCCATCTTCGATCAGCCCCGTGAGATCATAGCGAAGGCCACCGGCCGGCCTCCCGTCGAGTTGGAGCGCAACCGCGAGAGGTCGTTCTGCTGCGGCGCCGGCGGCGGACGTATGTGGATGGAGGAGAACACGGGGAAGCGCATCAATATCGAGCGGGTCGGCGAAGCGCTCAAGCAGGAGCCCGACACCATCTGCGTGGCCTGTCCCTATTGTGTCACCATGATGGAGGACGGCCTGGGCGACCTCAAGGTCGGCGACAAGGTACGCGTGCTGGAGCTGTCCGAGATCGTCGAGATGACGCTTTAAGCGCCTGTCGTTGCGAGCTTTTTCCCACCACGTCATTGCGAGCGCAGCGAAGCAATCTTGTGTTTCGTGCCAGGACAACAGAAGATTGCCGCGTCGCCTTCGGCTCCTCGCAATGACGAATGAAAGAAGGGCTCCTCGCAATGACATACTATAAGATGAGCATGGCGTCGCCGAAGCTGTAGAATCTGTAGCCCTCTTTTTTGGCCTCCTCGTAGCAGTGCAGTATGAACTCGCGCCCGGCGAAGGCCGACACCATCATCAGCAGCGTGGACCTGGGCAGGTGGAAGTTGGTGACCATGGCGTCCGTGACCTGAAACCTGTAGCCGGGCAGTATGAAAAGTCCAACCTGTCCGCTGAAAGACGCCGTCCGGCCTTCCCGTGAAGCGGCCTCCATCAGCCGCACCGAGGTCGTGCCCACTGCTATCACACGTTTTCCAAGGCCGTGCGTGTCATTTATCATTTCAGCCGTGGCCCGGCCGACAACCCCGTGCTCGGTGTGAATGTGGTGCCTGGACGGGTCCTCTGCGCGCACGGGCTGAAAGGTATCCAGTCCCACGTGCAGCGTGACGAAAGTGGTATTGACCTCCCTGCGCCTGAGGTCGTCCAGCAATTCAGGCGTGAAATGCAGCCCCGCGGTGGGCGCCGCCGCGCTTCCCTCATATCTGGAGTACACCGTCTGGTAGTCGTCATCGTCCTCCAGCCGGGCGTGTATGTAGGGCGGCAGCGGCATCTTCCCGTAGCCGTCCGGCGCGTCCCTGCCTCCCAGGCTCACGATGCGCAGCCCGCCCTCCCCTGTCTTCAATATGGTGACTGTGAGCTCCCCTGGGGCGCCCGGTTTAACTGCGGGCACGATTACCCTGGAGCCTGGAAGCAGCCGCCGTCCCGGCCGGGCCAGCGCCTCCCAGTTGCCGTCCTCCAGCCGCTTGAGCAGCAGCACCTCGGCCCTGCGCCCGCTGCCCTCGATCGTGCCGTTCAGGCGGGCCGGTATCACGCGGGAATCGTTGAGAACCAGCGTGTCGCCCGGATTTAAATAGTCTCCAATCTCGTGGAAATGGCGGTGCTCGATGCTCCGGCTGCCGCGGTCGATCACCATCAAGCGGCATTGATCGCGCCGGTCTAACGGATGCTGGGCGATGAATGAAGGAGGCAGGTCATATTCGAAATCGGATAGACGCATGCCCTTAGAACAGTCCGTGCACCCTGCCTGTGAGCGGATCGATATCGATGCGGCGGAAGGCCGGATTGGAGCCGGTGCCGGGCATCATGTTGACCTCGCCGGCGAAGAAGCAGAGGAACCTGGCGCCGGAGTAGATGATGATATCGCGTATGGGCAGGATCCAGCCCCTGGGCACGCCCTTGAGGGCGGGGTCGTGGCTCAGGCTGAGGTGGGTCTTGACCATGATGGTGGCATAGTCGTCGAACTCGGGGTCGTTCTCCAGCATTTTGGCTTTAGCCTCGGCTGCCGGCGACCAGGAGACGCCCGCCGCGCCGTAGACCTCGCGCGCAATCTTGTCCACGCGGTCGCGTATCTTCATCTCGGGCGGGTAGAGGAATTTAAATTCATTGTCGTCTTCGCAGGCGTCCTTGACCACGTCGGCCAGCTCCAGTGCGCCCTCGCCGCCGAACTCCCAGTGGCGGGATGCGGCGCAGCGCGCCCCGGCTTGCTCGGCCGCCCGTTTGACCATCTTGATCTCGGCCTCCGTATCGGTGTGGAAGACGTTGATGCAGACCACCGGCTTAACGCCGGCCTCCCTGATGATCTTGATATGGTGCAGCATGTTGGGCAGGCCCTTCTCCAGCAGCTCCAGGTCCTCGCGCGTGTATTCCTCCGGTATGCCGATGCCGGGCACGACCGTGGGGCCGCCCCCGTGCATTTTGAGCGCGCGCACGGTCACCACCAGCACCGAGGCGTTGGGTTTGAGGTCGCTCAGGCGGCATTTAACGTTGCAGAACTTCTCGAATCCGATGTCGGCGGCGAAGCCGCTCTCCGTGACGTGGTAGTCGAACAGCTTGAGTCCCAGGCGGTCGGCGATGATGGAGGACTGTCCCAGGGCGATATTGGCGAAGGGGCCGGTGTGCACCATCAGCGGCTGGTATTCGGCCGTGCAGCATAGCGTGGGATTGATGGTATTGCGCATGAGGGCTGTCATGGCGCCGCCCACCTGCAGGTCGCCGGCCGTCACGGGGTCGCCGTGCTTGTTGTAGGCCACAGTGATCCTGTCCATGCGGTGGCGCAGGTCGCCCAGGTCCCTCACGATGGCCAGCAGGGCCATCAGCTCGGAGCTGACGGCTATCTGGAACTTGGACTGCATGGTGAAGCCGTCCATCTTGCCGCCGATGCCGATGATGATATTGCGCAGGCTCTGCGCGCAGAAGTCCATCACCCAGCTCATCTCGATGCGCGTGGGGTCGATGTCCAGTCGTTTCATATTGGAAAGGGTCTGCAGCTTGCGGTCGTCGTAGTTGCGCTCATGCTGCATGCGCGCCGTCAGCGCCACCATGGCCAGGTTGTGCGCGTTGGTGATGTCGTTGATGTCGCCGGTCAGTCCCATGGAGAACTCGGTCATGGGTATGAGCAGGGCGTTGCCGCCGCCTGCCGCGGTGCCCTTGATGTTCATGGTAGGCCCGCCCGAGGGCTGCCTGATGCAGCCACCCACGTTATAGCCGCGTTTGCCCAGCCCCTCCAGCAGTCCGCAGGTGCAGGTGCTTTTGCCCTCTCCCAGAGGGGTGGGGGTCATGCCCGTCACCTGTATGTATTTGCCGTCCGGCCTGTCCTCGAGCCGGCGCATAATTCCGGCGTAGTCCAGCCTGGCCACCTTGCCGTAGGGTATGATCTCTTCCTTCTTCAGGTCGAGCCTGGCGGGCCAGTCAGCCGGCTGAGGCATGTTCTTCTCCGCCGCCTCGGCGATCTGCCAGTCGCTCATTTTCAACGGATCGTACGGCATAGCGCTAAATCTCCCTTAAGTCCTTTTAAGCTCGGCGGCCTCGATTGTGTTCTGCAGCAGCATGGTCACCGTCATGGGTCCCACGCCGCCCGGGACAGGCGTGATGGCCGCCGCCTTTTCTTTGACCGCCTCGAAATCTACGTCGCCCACCAGGCGGTAACCCTTCTCTCTGGTCGAGTCGGGCACCCTGTTGACGCCCACGTCGATCACGATGGCGCCGTCTTTGACCATATCGGCCGTGATGCAGCCGGGTTTGCCCATGGCCGCCACCAGTATATCGGCCTGCCGGGTGAAGCTGGGCATGTGCTCGGTGGCGGTGTGTACCACGGTGACCGTGGCATTGGCGCCCTTCTTTTTCTGCAGCAGGATGGCGGCCAGCGGTTTTCCCACCAGGTTGCTGCGGCCGCAGATCACCACGTGTTTGCCCGCGGGATCGAATCCGCCGCGCATCAGCATCTGCTGGATGCCGTGGGGTGTGCAGGGCAGGAAGCAGGGCTCGCCGCGCAGCAGCTTGCCCAGGTTGACCGGATGGAACCCGTCCACGTCCTTGTCCGGGGATATATGGTAGAGAACCTTCTCCGTATCGATGTGCGGGGGCAGGGGTACCTGCACCAGTATTCCGTCCACTTTTTTATCGCCGTTGAGCTTATCCAGCAGGGCGATCAGCTTCTTCTGGGAGGTGTCGGCCGGCAGGTGGGTGGTGTTCTCCTTGATGCCGACCTCGACCGAGCCCTTCTCCTTGGACCTGATGTACGAAACGGAGGCCGGGTCGTCGCCCACCAGGATGACCTCCAGGCGCGGCACGATGCCGCGCGCGGCCAGTGCGGCCGCGCGTGCCTTGAGTTCGCTGCGGATGGAGGCCGAGACCTCCAGGCCGCTGATCAGCACGGCTGTCATATCCTATCTGCGCTCCCTTTCGCGAAGCATCATTATACAGATTATGAATGTGGGGGACAAAATGTCATTGCGAGCCCGAAGGGCGCGGCAATCCTGTGTGCCCGCAGTCACGCACAAGATTGCTTCGTCACTGCGTTCCTCGCAATGACGATGGGAGAAAAATGCCCGCAATGATGGAGTGAAAAACGCTTGTAATGACGATCTAATGCGTGATGAGTTCTTTCACCATCTTTACGGCTTCGGGCACGGCCGCAGCTACCTTTTCAGACAGATCCTGTGAGAACTCGTATACCGGAGGTATCTCTACTGCTACGATATCGATTTTTTCAGGTAGTTTGAGCTTCATGGTGGCGCCCAGGTGAAGGGCGGTGGGCAGGTCGGTGTCGTGGGGGGAGATGGTGTGCTTGCTGGGCCTGAAGTTGTCCAGTCCCAGGCGGTATACGGTCCCTGGCTTGCCGTCCACGGTCATAATGGCGTCCACGATCACCACGCGGTCGTAGTTGACCACGTAGTCTAGCAGGGCGAATCCGGAGGCGTCCACGCACTCGAAAGTGATGTCGCCGGGGGGAGGATCGGACTGCAGGGCTTCGACCACGTGGAAGCCCACGCCGTCGTCGCCCAGTATGGGATTGCCGATGCCCAGTACCAGCTTTTTCATCCGGCTGCTTGCTGCGCCGGCTGATTGGCCGCGGCCGCCGCTATCTTGCCGCTGAAGTAGGGATTCAATAGCTTGCGCGGAGAGACGATGTTGCCGTCCAGCGCGGACTGTTTGAAATCGAATCCCAGCGCCACGGCGATGAACTGAGGCAGCGCCAGCACGGGCAGGTTGAAATGCGTCTTGAATTTGCTGTTGACCGCCGGCTGGTAGGCGTCCAGCGCGGTATGGCAAAGCGGGCAGGTGGTCGACACGAAGGCCTGCGCGCCGTTGTCGGCGGCGTTCTGCAGCAATCTGTGTATCAGGTCCAGAGCCATGTTGGTCTCGGAGATGACCAGCGAGCTGCCGCAGCATTTGGCCTTGAGCGGGAAATTGACCGGCTCCGCCCCCATCGCTTTGGCCATTTGATCCAGCCAGTCGGGGTACTCGCGGTCGTCGTAGCCGTACTCGGGCCGCACCTGCTGGCAGCCGTGATAGCAGGCCACCTTGAGCCCGGTCAGGGGACGCTTCACCCTGGAAGCAAGGGCTTCCAGGCCGACGTCGTTGTAGATCACTTCCACGATGTGGCGCACTTTGACCGTGCCGTTATAGTTGAGCCCGATTGTGGTCAGCGCCTCGTGCACCTGCCAGGCCAGCTTGTGGTCCTCTTTCATCAGCTCGTTGGCCTCGTGCAGAATGGTGTAGCAGGAGCTGCAGGGTGTGACCAGGTCCAGACCGGTCTTCTCGGCCTGCGCCAGCACGCGCGCCGTGATGGCCATGGCCTTGACCTTGTCCACGCCGCTGAATGGGGAGGAGCCGCAGCAGGTCCAGTCCTTGAGCTCAACCAGCTCGATATCCAGCGGTTTGGCGATAGTTTTAATCGCCTTCTCCACCGGGGCGCCGGTGGCTTCCATGGAGCAGCCCGGGTAATAAGCGTAATATCTCACCTGTAACCTCCCGTGCTAATGTTCTGGAACATGCGGTTGAGCTCGCGCCTGCCTTCGACCGCCTTGGGCAGCAGCGGCATGCGCTTGTGCGTCAGCAGGCTGAAGGCCATGGGCAGCATCTTGAGCGCCGCGAAGGGGTTGGTCTTGAGGAAGTATTCCAGCATGAAGCCGAACTCGTAGATGCGCCCGTTCTGTTCGATCGAGCGCGCGAATGAGCGGTACATGGTGGTGGTTTTGGTGGGCGGTTTGTAGTTCTCTTTGAGGGCGATGGCCTCCAGCGCGTGCATGATATTGGCCGGCTTGATATCGCGCGGGCAGCGGGCCGTGCAGAGGTAACAGGACACGCAGTACCAGATGGAGCTGCTGTTGAGCACCTCGTCCTTCATGCCTGCGCGTATCATGGCGATGATCTTGCGCGGAGGGTATTCCCAGTGCTCCGCGGTGGTGCAGGAGCCGCTGCACACGCCGCACTGTATGCACTCGTTGATCTTATCGCAGGCCGGTATGGAGGCGACTTCGTTGAGGAAATCCGGTTTCAGCTTCGTTTCCATATCCCTCTCCTATGCTAAAATGCCTTCCAGCTCGGCGTTGATCTGCTGGTCGGTGAAGTGCCTGTGCGTGATGGCGCCGCTGGGGCAGCCCGCCACGCAGGTGCCGCAGCCCTTGCACAGCGCCTCGTTGACGCGCGAGACCTTGTCCTTCTCGATGAACGTGATGGCGCTGTAGGGGCAGAGCAGGTTACACACCCGGCAGCCCGAGCATTTGGACTCGTCGATGAAGGCGGTGTCGGCCTCGATCTCCACCTTGCCCTTGTCGATCAGCGCCAGCACCCTGGCCGCCGCGGCCGAAGCCTGCGCCACGGTGTCGGGAATGTCCTTGGGGCCCTGGCAGCAGCCGGCGATGAAGATGCCGTCGGTCATGGTGGCCACCGGGTCCAGCTTGGGGTGCTTCTCGGTGAAGAAGTGGTCCTTGCCGATGGAGATATTGAAGGTGTGCGCCACGTCCAGGGCGTCCTTGTGCGCCTCGAGCCCGCTGCACAGCACCACCATCTCCACGGGGAGGCGGCGCTGTTTGCCCACCAGCGTATCCTCGAACTGCACGATCAACTTGCCCTTCTCCTCGGGCGTCAGCGCCACGTCCGTGACCTCGCCGGGACGTCCGCGGAAGAACACCGTGCCTTCGTGCTGGACGCGGTTATAGAACTCCTCATATCCCTTGCCGAAGCTGCGGATATCGATATAAAACTCGTAGACCTCCGCGCCGTGCACGTGCTCCTTGAGCAGGTGGGCGAACTTCATGGCGTACATGCAGCAGACGCGCGAGCAGTAGGTGTGGTATTTCTCGTCGCGGCTGCCCACGCAGTGTATCAGCGCGATGCTTTTGGGCTCCTGCCCGTTTTTGAGAAGTATGTGTCCCGTGGTGGGTCCGGCCGAGTTGACCATCCGCTCGAACTCCAGGCTGGTGATGACGTTGTCCAGCCTGCCGTATCCGTATTCTTTGAGCGGAGTGGGGTCGAACAGCTGATACCCGGTGGTGAGTATGATGTTGCCGACCTCGATATCCAGAATCTGGTCTTCCTGCTGGAAATCGACGGCGTTCCTCTCGCAGAATTTCTCGCAGGCGCGGCATTTGCCCTTGAGGAAGTAGGTGCAATGCTCGCGGTCGATCACGGTCACGTTGGGCACGGCCTGGGCGAAGGGCGTGTAGATGGCCTTGCGTTTGGACAGCCGCTCGTCGAACTCGCTGTCCACCTTGACCGGGCACTTGGCCATGCAGGTGCCGCAGCCGTTGCATTTCGCATCGTCCACGTAGCGCGCCTTCTTGCGTATCTTGACGCGGAAGTTGCCCACGTAGCCCGAGACGTAATCCACCTCGCTGTAGGTGAGCAGCTCGATGTCGGGGTGTGCGCCCACCATGCTCATTTTGGGTGTGAGTATGCAGGCCGAGCAGTCCAGCGTGGGGAAGGTCTTGTCGAGCTGCATCATATGTCCGCCGATGCTGGGCTCGCGCTCCACCAGGTAGACCTTGTGGCCGGAGTTGGCGATCTCCAGCGCCGCCTGAATGCCGGCGATGCCGCCGCCCACCACCATGGTGGCGGGGTGGACCGGCACCTCCTTGCTCTCCAGCGGCTGGTGGTAGAACACGCGCCTTACGGCCGCGCTGACCAGCGCCTTGGCCTTCTCGGTGGCCTCTTTGGGCGACTCAGTCACCCAGGAGCAGTGCTCGCGTATGTTGGCCATCTCGAAGTAGTAGGGGTTGAGACCCCCTTCCTGCACCGCGCGCCGGAAGGTGGGCTCGTGCATCTGGGGTGAGCAGGAGGCGACCACCACCCGGTTGACGCCCAGCTCCTTGATATCCTTCTTGATCAGGTCCTGTCCGGGATCGGAGCACATGAACTTGTAATCGCGCGCGACGACGACGGCGGGAAGGGTTTTGGCGAACTCCGCCACCTTCTCAACGTCCACAATCCCGGCGATGTTGCTGCCGCAATGGCATATATAGACACCTATCTTTGGCTCCATCATGACCTCCCTGGCAGGATCGTTTTGCAGTTATTCATGCGCATGGTTTGCCACGACTGTAAAGGCTCACGGATTTCTGCCGAATTATAACACCGTATATGGCAACTAACAAGCATCGTGATTGCCGTATCGGGCCATGTTTATCGGCTGTGGTGGTCTGTGATAAAATTATGCGTTTTCCGGGAGATATTGAAGTGAAGATACTTGTCACCAACGACGATGGGGTCAACGCCGACGGCCTGTGGACGCTGGTCGACTGGCTGAAGGACGCGGGCGAGGTGACGGTGGTGGCGCCCGATCGCGAGCAGAGCGGCGTGGGCACCTCCATCACCTTTCACCATCCCATACGCATCACGCGCGTGCACGAGAAAATACACGGCATCGAGACGCACGCGGTGGAGGGCACGCCGGCCGACTGCGTCATCATGGCCATCAAGGTGGTCATGAAGGACGGCATCGACCTGGTGGTGTCCGGCGTCAACCAGGGCCCGAACTGCGGCTACGACGTGTTCCTGTCGGGCACGGTGGGCGCCGCGCTGCAGGGCTTCTTCTACTCGATACCCTCGGTCGCCGTCTCCGTGAACGGCTTCGAGCAGCCTAAATTCGAGACCGGGGCGCGCGTAGCCCGTGCCGTAGCGGACTATGTCAAAGAGAAGGGCATCAAGGGCAAGATGCTGCTCAACGTGAACGTGCCCGACCTGGAATTACGCGAGATACCCGGCATGGACGTGACCAAGCTGGGCGAGAAGAAATACTCGGCCGGCATCGAGACGGGCTACGACGGGCGACACGAGTATTACTGGATACAGCACCGGGCGGTGGACATGGAGGACGTCAGCGGCACGGACCTGTGGGCGCTCAAGCACCGCCGCATATCGATCACGCCGCTGCGTTTCAACCGCAGCGAATACAGCACGGAATTCGTACACGAGATGGTGCCGGCGCTGTGCCGTCGCCTGCTGGGTAAAAAATAGTCATCTAAGGAGGGATCAATGTCTGAAGTTGTCATAGTGAGCGCGGTCAGGACGGCCATCGGCGGGTTCGGCGGAGGCCTCAAAGAGCAGACCGCGGCCAAATTAGGCTCGATAGTGATAAAGGACGTCCTCAAGCGGGCCGGCCTCAGGCCGAAGTCAGGGTCCAAACAGCTGGGCTACGGCCCGGCGGCGCTGGCCGGCGATGGGCAGAGCGAGCTTGAGAAGAAATATTACGATTGGCCGGATAACCTCAAAGAGGTGCAGGTGGATGAGGTGGTGATGGGCAACGTGCTGCAGGCCGCGCAGGGACAGAATCCCGGCAGGCAGGCCATGATCTACGCCGGGCTGCCCAAGGAGACGCCCGCCTTCACTGTCAACAAGATCTGCGGCTCCGGTCTCAAGGCCGTAATCGTGGGCGCGCAGTCCATTATGCTGGACGACGCCGACGTGGTCGTGGCCGGCGGCATGGAGAGCATGAGCAACGCCCCTTACGCCATGACGCGCGCGCGCTGGGGCTATCGTATGGATTTGACCGGCAAGGGCGAGGTGCTGGACCTGATGGTCTACGACGGCCTGTACGAGCTTTACTACGGCTACCACATGGGCGTGACGGCCGAGAACATCGCCTCCAAATACGGCTTTACCCGGGAGGACCAGGACAAGCTGGGGCTGATGAGCCACCAGCGCGCCATGGCCGCCATCAAGGACGGCACCTTCAAGCAGGAGATCGTGCCGGTGGTGACGCCGCAGAGGAAGGGCGATCCCGTGGTCTTCGATACGGACGAGAGGCCGATGGAGACCAGCATGGAGAAAATGGGCAAGCTGGCCCCGGCCTTCAAGAAGGACGGCACCGTGACGGCCGGCAACGCCTCAGGCATCAACGACGGCGCGGCGGCCCTGCTGCTGATGTCGGCCAAGAAAGCTAAAGAGATGGGCCTGGAGCCCATCGTGAAGATAAAAGCCTTCGCCTCCGGCGGCGTGGACCCGGCCTATATGGGTCTGGGTGTGGTGCCGGCCGTGAAGAAGGCGCTGGAGAAGGCCAAACTGACGGTCAAGGATTTGGACGTGGTCGAACTGAACGAGGCCTTCGCCTCGCAGGCGATGGGCTGCGTCAGGGAGCTGGGATTCGACCTGGACAAGACCAACGTGCACGGCAGCGGCATCTCGCTGGGGCATCCCATCGGCGCCACTGGCGGGCGCGTGCTGGTCACGCTGGCGAACGAGATGAAGAGGCGCAACCTCAAGCACGGCCTGGCCACCATGTGCATCGGCGGCGGCATGGGCATCGCCATGGTCGTTGAAAGATAGTCGACGGGGTGAATTGGGCAAGCTACTGATCGTCAACACGGGTCCGGTAAGGGAGCTTTCGGAGGACGCTGTGGCTCGGGCCGTGGCGGAGCGGCTGTCCGAGTATAAAGTGGCAGCCGTGTATTACTGTCCGCTGCCCGGCGTCGAGGATCTGGCACGGCATATAGCTGGACACTTCGGCCTGCAAATTGAGCCCCTGCCGGGGCTGGGCGAGGCGCAGCAGGTATGTTGGAAGCAGCTCATTCAGAAAGAGGGAGAGGCGGCCGATTGTTCGGCCGCGGGCGCGCCTCCCGGCGCAAGTAGCATGCTGTATCCCGACGCCGGCATAGACAGGCTGAGGGAGGCCTCCGCCGTTGCGCTGGACGATATCGCCTTGAAGCATAAGAAAGAAACCGCAGTGGTCGTTTCGCAGCGGGCATTGTCCCAGATCATGATACTGCACCTGCTGCATCTGCACAGCAAGCACTACGGCCAGATCGATCAGCAGCCGGGGTCGGTGAACCTGTTCGAGTTCCGCTTCGGCGTCCCCTCCGCCCTTTACATAAATGACACCTGCCACCTGAATAAGTTAATATAGATAACAACGTTATTGGAAAAAGCAATGAACAAAATAAAAGCGGGCATCATCAACGTCACCGGTTACGCCGGCGTCGAGCTGGCGCGCATCCTCTGGCAGCATCCCAACGTCGAGCTGGTCTCTGTGACGGGCAGGAGCGCGGCCGGCAAGAAGCTGGGCGAGGTCTTTCCTCATCTGGGCGTGACAGGCTTGACCGTGACGGCCGAGCTGGAGGGCAAAATAGACGTCGCCTTCTCGGCCATGGCCCACAAGGCCAGCGCCGAGGGCATCGTGCCGCTGCTGAATAAGGGTATCAAGGTTGTGGACATCAGCGCGGACTTCCGCCTCAAGGAGGCCGCCTGGTACCCGCTCTGGTACGATTTCGACCATCCCGCGCCGGAGCTGTTGAAGAAGGCCGTCTTCGGTCTGCCTGAACTGCACCGCGCCGCCATCAAGGGCGCCGACCTGGTGGCCAACCCGGGCTGTTATCCCACGTCAGCTATACTGGCGCTGGCGCCGCTGGTCCAGATGGGGCTGGTCGAGCCGGACCTGATCGTCGACAGCAAGTCGGGCGTATCCGGTGCCGGCCGGACGCTCACCCTTCCTACTCATTTCTCAGAGGCCAGCGACAACGTGCGCGCTTATGGTTTGGGCGGCCATCGCCATTTGCCGGAGATACAGCAGGAGTTGACCCTGCTGGACGCCACGAAAAGCGTCTCAGTGACGTTTGTGCCCCATGTGGTGCCCATGACGCGCGGCATCGAGAGCACCTGCTACGCGAAAGCGAAGCCGGGCAAGCTCAGCGGTGGCAAGGAAGAGCTGGACAAAGTCTACTACGATTTTTACCGCGACGAGCCGTATACCAAAGTGGTGCAGCAGCCTCCCGAGAGCAAGCATACGCTGGGCAGCAATTTATGCCTGGTCTACCCCACCATCAACCAGAAGACGAGCCGTGTGGTGGTGATAACCTGCATCGACAACCTGGTCAAGGGCGCTGCTGGACAGGCCGTGCAAAATATGAATATAATGTTTGGTTTGCCGGAGACGTCCGGCCTTGAGCCCCTTCCCCTCTATCCATAAAGCGTGCCCCCATCGTCTAGAGGCCTAGGACACCAGCCTTTCAAGCTGGACACAGGGATTCGAATTCCCTTGGGGGCACCACCATTTTTCATATAACATATAACTCAGATTAGATATAGCCTATAGTTACTTCAAAAAATATCAAACCATCTCTTTTTTCGGTGCTTTGTACTTGCTTCATGTAATGTTTGACTAATTTTCTTTTGAAACTCGATTGATCTAGATTTCTTATCTAATTCTTCAATAACATTGGTAACTGAGAGGTGTCTTTCTTGTTCAGCTAACTTATTCATCATTTCAATCTCAATTTCATCCTCATATTTACCCAATTATTGCCTCCTTGAGTGTTCTGAATAACCTCTCAACTCCATAGTATACCCCATATAAGTTCATTGTATAAGTTATGTTAATGCGATAAAATGCGTTTGGGGAATTGAGGCTATGGAAGTGCAGCAAATATTTCAATGCTATAGATGCGGTGCTCAGAATTACATAGGCCAGCCCAGTTGCTGGAACTGCTATTCTCCATTTCAATGGAACTGCCCCAACTGCAGAGCTCCTGTTCAAAACACGATGTTAAATTGTCCGTATTGCCGTTTAATACTACCTTGGCCAACTCAGCAACAAAACGTACATAAACAAGCATCCGAACAGCCTTATTATCAACAGCAAACCAGCAGTTTAAGCCCGCAATATCAGCAACAGAGAAGGCAGACTGAAAAAGCTCCGAAAGAAAAAAGGAAAAATCCTTGGCTCATTGGTATCCTAGCGGTCATAGTCCTCATTGTAATAGGCGGTATTATCAATATCACTAATAGTAATACTACCCAAGTAACGAAGACTACAGTCTTGCCGCTTGCTAATACTCCTGATACTTCAGATACATCAGACACTCCAACAATTAATAACACCCCAAATACAATATTCAGTGGCACAGATATGGTATATATCACCAGAACTGGCAAAAAGTACCACAGAGCAGATTGTGGATACTTATCTGAGAGTAAAATACCTATTGAGCGAGCAGAAGCTATTAATAATGGCTATACTCCTTGCTCTAGGTGCAAACCATAATGCAAATTATTAAATCCATTCTTTGTCCATGGTTAATTGATAAAGGCAGTATTAAGAAGTCGTCCTGTTACGGCATATGCCTTCTCCTGGTTTCAGTTCTATTTACTGTTTCTTGTAGCCCCTACCCGTATCTTGCAATAAACTATTTTCTAATTACTCCTTCGCCGATATCACCAGGAGAATCAGCCACACTGCGTTGGAGTGTGACCGGTTCAACATCAGTGGAAATTGATAATGGTATAGGCGAAGTATCCGCCAGTGGGGTGCTATTAATCAAGCCTGATGCTACAGCTACATATATAATTACAGCTATAAATACTGACAGGATCATTCAGGATAATGCAACTATTGCAGTTAGATCTAATATAGCCCAATCTCCTGTTCCAGTCCCTATATATCCACCAATGAAGCCGCCCGATGCAGTAAAAGCTTTGGTAACAAAGGTTATAGATGGGGATACCATTTGGGTCGATGTAAGTGGTAAAAGCTATAAGGTTCGCTATATCGGGATGGACACGCCAGAAACGGTGCACCCCTTTAAACCTGTGGAATACTTTGGCAAAGAAGCTTCGCAAAAGAACACTGAGTTAGTTAGATCGAAAACTGTGTATTTGGAGAAAGATGTCTCGGAGAAGGATAAATATGGACGTTTACTCAGATATGTTTGGACGGATGATGTAACGATGGTGAATGCTGAGTTGGTACGTCTCGGATATGCATACTCATACACGTATCCACCGGATGTAAAGTATCAGGACCTTTTTCTTTTATTACAGAGGGAAGCACGTGAAAATAGTCGTGGATTATGGGCAAAATGCCCTTAAACTGATTCTGTTTTCTTTTATTTAGATTAAATATAAATTGACTGGAAATCTTAGACAAGGTAGCTTGTATTATAAGAAGTGATGAGTAATATAATTGGGTCAAACAAAAAGGAAAGGAGATGACAAAAGAAATCAAAGGTATAAGTATTCGTAAAGAATCAGATACAGGTGTTTTAGTAACTTCTGATGGCATAAAAATCTCAACAACAAATAAACCTATTAGTATTCATCTTGAGCAAAAGAAAGGCACTGTATTTCTATTACTAGATTGTTCAGGTAGTATGTCAGGTTACAAATTGAATCAAGCTAGGCAAGGTGTTCTTCATTTTGCCAGAGATGCAATTCAAAAAAACTACCAGGTAGGACTAATCAAGTTTGATTCTGATGCTGCTTTAATATGTAATCCGAATATAGTACTTTCGCAGATAGAGAATAATTTACCCAAATTTGAGGCAACTGGCTCTACAAATATGGTTGATGCAATTAAAATGGCGCATGATTATCTAAAAAAGTATCAAAATCCATTGGCAATGGTGATTGCTACAGATGGCGTACCGAATGATGCACTGGCTGCTCTAAAAGCTGGAAATGAATCGAAAAAGGATGGAATAGAAATAATTACTATTGGAACCGATGATGCTGACAAGGATTTTCTATCACGATTGGCATCACGGAAGGATTTAAGTTCTGTAGTTACCAAGGAAAACTTGGCAAAGGCGATAGAATCAGCTGCGTTACTACTGCCTGAACCTAGAAAGAAATCTTAGTAATCAAAAAGGTGCATGATGACGTGGGACGAAGCTTGTCAAATTCTTGGTGTTAGCAAAGACGCATCGCAGGAAGAAATAAAAGAGCAGTACCGATATAAGTTACAGCTTTTACATCCTGACAAAAATCAGAATAAACCTGAAGCTGTACGTAAGAGAGCTGAACAAGAGCTGACAGTTGTAATTTCAGCATATAATTTTCTTTTAAAGCCACTAAATTCTCCACATAACCCACCGAAATTGGACGTGTCACCCAAGTACATTAGATTCAAAGATATTGAACATAATCAATCAAAAGAGACAACTGTTTTAGTAAAAAGCATTGGCGGCACATTTACAAATATCTGGATTGATACTAAAGCATTGCCCCCTTGGCTTAAAGTTACAGATGTGAAATCACTATCCTCTGAACCATTGCCACTCGAAATGACTTTAAAGGCTAGCGGAATTTCCAGTTTGCAAAAACAATCTTCATGTTATCTATTAATACGCCTGGAAAACGAAGATACCAAGACCAAGGACGAAGTTAAGGTATTAATTGAATTACTAATCAAAACAAAACCAGCACATCTGAATCTAGATAGATTCCGTATTGATTTCAACAATGAATTAGCAAATACACGCTCATTAGATTCATTTACCATTAAAAATGATGGGGATGAAATGCTTTATGGCACACTTTCAACTGCAAATTCTTGGATATCTGTTGATAAGCCTAA
Organism: Dehalococcoidia bacterium; assembly: GCA_041653995.1. Lineage (NCBI taxonomy): Bacteria > Bacillati > Chloroflexota > Dehalococcoidia > Dehalococcoidia bacterium. The sequence goes on along the minus strand of JBAZEK010000001.1, from coordinate 955,080 downwards.
TATTAGTATTGCCCCTAACAGTAGTGAGATTATTGCAGTAGCGATAACTAGTGCGTATTTGCCGTATGATCAGAGAAATACTGGTTATATTCAAATCAATACAAATGGTGGTTACTTTGCATTTGAAGTAAATTGTACAGTCACAGTGCCTGACTATGCTCAACAGGTATCGGCAAGTCCTGCTAGTGAACCAATATACAAAACCTCTTTAAACATTGGGGGGTTTATTGGGGCAGTTTTTGCTATTAATCTATATTTTGGCTGGATAGTATATCTTCTTAGTAGCGCTTTTGTACCTAAAAATATGTCATTTTTATACACTGTAATTGCTGTTGTTTTTGAGTCAATAGCAATAGTTGTCGCAATTAAAATAAACATCGAGAAGAAAGTAATTGGTTATGCACCTACGGGGCCAAAAACTTACGTACCGCCAACAGGCGCACCGATACATGTTCCAGCAACGGGCACATCTACCCAATACATTGGTAATACGTCTTCTTTTATTTATCATCGTCAATCTTGTCAATGGGCTATGAAAATACCATGGAACAGAAAGGTCAATTTTGCTACCCTTGACGATGCAAAAAGAAGTGGCTATAGACGATGTAAAGTCTGTCGTCCATGATAAAAATACATAGTTATTACATATTTTATACTTTCCACCATATTTTTAACGGAAAGAGATATAAAAAGGGAATTAGATTCAATATGACTATGTTCTTAATAGAATGGTGATTTGTAGAATTTCATTAAGTGGTGGAAACTGAAAGACCTTGTGTATTTCCTCACTATTTCCAGATTTTCCGAGCAACCTAGATATTGAATTATTAGCCGGTCGATTCCTTGTATAATTAGGATATTTTCAGAATTTAGAAGTCGCGATGTATCGTTTCAGATTGGTTCAATCAACGTGTATAGGATTTGTCCTGCTATTAATTCTTTGCGCAGTAGCTTGTCTGCCTTCTGACAATATATCATCGCCTGAGCCGTCAGTTCACGTGGCAACTCCTTCGGTACCTTCCGATAATTTACAGGAAACTCCCGCAATAACCACTTCGCAGCCGAATCCCAATATTATTTTCCAAGATGACTTCAAGAATCCCGGGAGCGGATGGACCGTTTTCACCAATGATTTCGGCGCGGGTAACTATGGTGACGGCGGCTATTACTTGAAGTGCACCCGGCCCTCATATCCTGAGTTCAAGGTATATACAATTAACCCGGCTTTAACCTCACTGACGAGTTTTATGATCGATATGGACGTGACGATGCTGAGCGGCAGCAGGGATGACCGCGTCGGGGTAATGCTCAAGTGGCCGGATATAAATCCGATGGGTATACCCGGCTATGAGCAGCCCTCCGACTACTACTTCCTGCTGTTCCCGTATGACCGGTCGGTCACCTGCTATTCGAAACATGTAATCAAAGGCTCCAGCGCGGACCTGGAACCGGGGTATTTCCTGCGGCGCGCGCCATACACGTGCGTGAACGGCATAAACTCGGTAAACAACATCAAGATTTGGTTCAATCCGGGCGTGTTCTTTTCGGTCAACGGATATAAACTGGTCGGAGTGTCTTCAGACCCGAGTTTGGGTTACGCCAACAGATTAATCAGGGATGGTTCCATGTCTGGCGCAACGCTACAGATCGTGGCCAACAGCGAAGACGTATATTCGAGGCCCGTCTTTCAACTTAATAAGATAACGGTCATGGCTATGGATTAAATAGCCTGTTTGGACTATTGATATCCAGGCTTCTTTAGAGCATATCTCTTTTCTGCTATAATCCTCAGCATCTTTTGGAGATGACATGAAAGCGAAGCTGTATTTTCTAGAAACCAGGCCCCAATTCCTGATCCTCTCGATAGTACTGGGCATAACGGGCGTCTGCATTGCCTGGTACGACGGATTCTTCAATCTCGGCGACGCCCTGCTGGCCACTTTCGGCCTGATACTGACGCACATCAGCGTGAATACGCTGAACGATTACTTCGACTACAGGAGCGGCATCGATAAGGTCACCGACAGGACGCCTTTCAGCGGCGGCAGCGGCATGATCAAAGAAGGACTTGTGACACAGCGCGAGGTGCTGTGGATAGGCATTATCACACTGGCGCTGGCAGCACTCATAGGCCTTTATTTCATACTCACCAAAGGCTGGCTGCTGCTGCCCCTCATCATCGTGGCGGCGGCCTGCGTCGTGCTGTACAGCCCGCTGATTCAGAAATGCTACTGGCCTGAATGGTCGCCCTTCCTGGGACTGGGATTCCTGCCGGTGCTGGGCATGTACTTCTCTCAAACGGGCATGTACACCTGTCACGCCGTTATCGCCGCCATGCCGTCGGGCTTCCTGGTGCATAACCTGCTGCTGATCAACGAGTTCCCCGATATCGAAGCGGACAAGGTGGCGCACAGAAAGACACTGCCCATAACGCTGGGCGGACGTGGCGCGGCCATCGTTTATACCGTATTCACACTGATGGTCTACGTCTGGATCATCGGGGCGGTCATATTCAAGGCCATGCCCGTTTTCACACTGCTGGCACTGCTGACGCTGCCGATCGCCGTCAAGGCGATACGCGGCTCATTCCATTACGACGACAGAGCGATCCTCGTACCCGCGCTGGCCAATAACGTGATGGTCGTTATGCTGACACAACTGCTGATAGCCGCCGGCTATATATTGTCCGGCGTATTCAAGATGTAAATCGATATGGCAGCGAACTCGATCAAGAAAACCTCGGGACGTCCCCTCTACCATATCTTCACCAGGATTCCCGACAGGTACGACCTGATAAACCATGTCATCACGCTAGGGATGGACAGCGGCTGGCGCAGGCAGGCGGCTCTCATCTGTTTAAAGGATAACCCGGGACACATACTGGATATCTGCTGCGGCACGGGGGACCTGGCCATAACCATGGCCCGGCTTGCTCCATATACGCCTGAAATCACGGGCGCCGACTACAGCCAGCCCATGCTGGAAATAGCAGCCGCCAAGGCCTCCGCTGCCGGGGTGGGAAACATACGCTTCGTCAACGCCGATGTGGCACATCTTCCCTTCCCGGACGGCCACTTCGATTGCATCACGATCTCGTTCGCGTTCCGCAACCTCACCTACAACAACCCCATGACGGAAGACTATTTGAATGAAATACTTAGGGTGCTCAGACCGGACGGCAGGTTCGTGATAGTCGAAAGCAGCCAACCAAAATCGCGATTCATACGGTTCCTCGACCATCTTTATCTGAAGCTATGGGTCTTCCCCGCCGGATACCTGATCTCGGGAAACAGGGAGGCCTACAAATACCTGGCGGAATCGGCAGAGCATTTCTACTCCGCCGAGGAAATGCAGGAATATCTGGTGAAGGAGGGTTTCAAACAGGCCACAGCAAAGAGGCTATTCTTTGGCGCCGCAGCCATCTATACAGCCACGAAATAGGCTGACAGTAAGTAAGTCTCAAAGACGTTATCACACTAGTCATGCCGGAATAACCAGCATATTGACATCCCTGCTATACTTAGACATTCGTATATGTAATAAATATTTGTTGACAGATGTACATTATGTGTGCTAATGTGATTCTAATCTTCCCCGCCCTTCACGCAAGTGAATTGGCGGGGTTTGTTTTTTATGAGTGAACTGCCGGCAGTTGAAACGTTCACTTTATTCATAGATGCTCAAAACGTCTATAACTCAACCCGGCGGGCTTTCTTCTCCACTGAAGACAGCAGCTGTTATGGACAAATAAAGCCTTTTGAATTAGCAAACCTGATTGCTTCGCGTAGCCCTCAAGGCATTACACGGCAGTTAAAAGAAGTCCGGATTTATACCGGCATTCCGGATGGGTCCAAAGAACCTAAGACACATTCAGCATATACCAGGCAAACTAATATCTGGAGAAACGAGGGCGCAATCGTGATTTCACGTCCGCTCAGATATTTGTCGGATTGGCCGGATACCAGGGCACAGCAGAAAGGTATAGATGTCGCTATCGCTGTTGATTTCATTGGTCTGGCTATCGATCATGCTCATGATGTTGGCGTTATGGCTTCTCTCGATACCGATCTGGTTCCAGCAATTGAATTCGTTCAAAACAGACCCGGGACGAAGTGCAAGATAGAGATTGTCGGCTTCGACGGTGGAAAACATAACAAGAAAGCTCTAAGAATACCGGGCGTATGGTGTTACTGGATAAATAAAGATGATTATCTCAAAATAGCTGATCTAAGCAGTTATGCAAAACAGGAACCGTATACACAGTTAAATCTACCTACTCTTTAGACCAGCTGGTACTGAACTGGATACCGCTATTAGCCATAGTCCGTCTATTGATCTGATCGCTCACTGGTCTTCCAGTTGTGAACAAGCTTGTGATCACCTGAAGTTATGCATATTTCGTCTGAGTTGAAATCCGCCTGCAAGAATGGATTGTCGTAGCGGCGGTAGCCTTTAAGAGCGATCTCGACACCGTCCACAGTGAGCGGACCCTCCCAGCCGAAGCTGATAAGTCCGTTGCCGGGGGAACGAAAGCGGACGTCCAATCCTTTGAAAACGAGCTCCGCCGCCGAGATTTTATCGATGAAAGCTGAGAAGGGCCCATCGTCAGCCTCGCGGCCGAGCTGGCAGACCCAGATATTGCGCGCACCGTCGGCCAGTATCTCGCGTCCTTCGTCCTCCGGCCTGGGATACATCAGTGCGTCGCGCGCCGAGAGATTCTTCCCCGCCGGCTTGCCCTGCTGCGCTTTCTCCCTCCAGAAATATGGGTTCTGTGAGCGTAAGGCCAGGTAGCCGGCCCCTTTGCGCGCGAAGACCCAGCCTGCTTTCTCCACCATCTCGTCGAATTTATCCCTGGGAAGCCATGCGTGCGTATAAAAATGACGTATGGGCATATACAGAGCAGGTATCCTCTCGATTTTGTACACCACTATCGCTACATTCCTGTACTGCGCCGCGCGCGGCAGCAGGCCGGAGCCTGTCCAGTAGTTGGGCGTGACCCCCTCTATTTTGGCCGGGTGCGTGGTGAAGCAGACGGCGTCCGCTCCCAGCGTGGCCTGCCAGATGCTCTGCTGGTCGCCCCCGTAGCCCTTGCGGTAGTCCTGCGCCGTGGAGAGCATGTAGTCGGGCGTCCTATAAGTGTAAATATTGACCTCTTCGCGCGTGTTGCGGCAGACGTCCCTCTCCAGATAATGCGCCAGCAGGGGAAGTCCGCCGATTTTACCCAGCGCCTTCAGCAGCCCGCGGTAGGGCTTGAAGTCGCTGAGGAAGGAGTTCTCCCACCAGTTGCAGATGTCGAACATGCGCAGCGTGTTGGCGATGGTGCGCGGATGCAGGTAGGCCTCCAGCGTCAGATATTGCATGCCGTCCTCGAAGTTGTCGGGACGTATGCCCCACTTCTCCATCTCGGCCAGACGTATGCCTATGCGCTGGCGGTTCTCCAGGGTCCCCGTGTAATGGGCGACGGCTTCAACGGCAGGCGGGACTCGGTAATTGCTCAGCGCGAAGGCGACTGCGCTCATGTTGTCGAAGCCGGAGAAAATGCCCGCTCCGAAGAGCAGCTTCGATGTATCGGACGTCCCCTCGTTGGAGGCCCACTTCTTAGTATTCTCGTAGGCGCGGCCGTGCGTGGAACCGAAGACGCCCTTAAAGGAATTGAGCGCCATGTCCAGCAGCAGCAGGTCCAGAGCCATCTCCGCCCTGTCTCGTATCTCCCCGTCGGCGGCGAAATCGTAGAGTGCCAGCAGCGCGGCCAGGTCCTCATCGTAATAAACGTGCGAGAGCCACTCGCTGAAGCCGCTGCGGAAACGCAGCTCCAGCCAGCGCAGTATGCGCGGACGGTTAAGCTCCACCTTCTGCCTGCCCGTTTGCCCGGAGTTGCTGAAGACCTCCCTGGGGAACATCTGCCCGGACAGGTAGGCCGCCGAGGTGAAAAGTATGTAGTGGTTCTCGGTCCAGGTGCAGAGCGAGTCGACGCCCGGCTCGTCGGGGAAGTACTTGAAGTCCAGCACGGTCTTCCTCATGCGGGAAACCAGGGACGTGGGCAGCGGCTGTCCGATGCGCATGCCCTGCCCTCCGCCGTAGGGCGTGAACTGATAAAGCAGGCGCAGTATGCCGTGCAGAGCGAAATCGGCGCAGTCCCTGCGCGCGTCGATGAAGTCCAGCGAGGCCAGCAGCACTCCCTCGTGCGGCTTTCCACCCGCCGCCAGACGGGCCAGCTCGTACCAGCCGGCCTTGGTATTCTCAGGCGCGGGATTGCGCAGGATGTGATCTAAAAATGTCTTGCGGCGCGAGCCGTAATCGGGCAGGAAGGGACGCTCCGAGAAGGCGTCGGGCGAAGGCTCAGCGGGGTAGCCGGCCGGCGCGGGCGTCGTCGCCTTTATTCGGTAATCGGGCTGCGCGTGCACGGTCATGGGTTATCCCAGCAAAACTTTAGCAAGCTCGCGTTTCTCGTTCTCATCCACCGGCTCCTTCAGGCGCATTTTGAGCAGCAGGTTATTCAGCCGCCGGTGCAGCTCGGGCGTGAGTGGGAAGCGCAGGGCGAAGAACAGCGCGAATCCCAGCAGCACGATGGGCAGGAAGACGAAGACCATCCGCAGCACCAGCAGGAAGGCCTCGCTCTGCGGCTGCTCGATCAGTTTGGTCGCGCCGTCGATGGTCTGCTGCAGCGGCGCCGTGTAGCCGGCCCACCCGATAACCAGCGCGACGGCGAAAATGCCCAGCGCCGAGCAGAACTTGCGGGCGAAGGTGACCAGCGCGGAGTAGATGGCCTCGCGGCGCTCGCCGCTGGCCAGCTCGTCCACATCGGGTATGTCGGGGAAGATGGCGTAGATCATCACCATGATGCCGCCCGTGCCCAGGCCGACCACGGACGCGAAGACGTAGACCCAGTAATCGGCGTTGGCGGGACCCAGCAGGAAGCTGAAGAGCATGGCCGCCACCCAGATTACCAGTCCGGCGATATAGGAGCGGCTCTTGCTCGTGCGCTTGCTGATCCACAGGAAGAGCGGCAGTGACACGACCTGCGCCACCAGCAGCGTGCCGGTGACGAAGGTGACCTCGCCGCTGCGCTGCAGGAAGTATTTGACAAAATAGACCACGATGGTGGCCACGATGTCCATGGCCACCACGGCGAAGAGGTACATGCCCAGCGTGTAGAGGAAGGTGCGGTTCTTGAAGGGGTCGATGAAGGCCCTGCGCCAGCTGAAGGGCGCGGGCTTTTTCTGGAACTCGGGACGCTCCTTGACGGCCGCGATGGTGGCGATGAAGGGCAGCGCGAAGAAGGTGCCCATGGCCATGCCCATCACGATGTAGCCGGTATGCACGTCGGGGAAGGCCGCCACGATCTCCAGAGGCACCAGCGCCGCCACGATGGAGGCGATGGTGGAGAAGAAGATGCGCCAGGAGCTGAGCGAGGACCGTTCATGGTAGTCCAGCGTGATCTCGGCGTGCAGCGCGTTGTAGTTGAGCATCACGATGCTGACCACCGTGGAGTAAAACAGGTAGGCGGCCAGCGCGCAGGCGAAGCGCGTCATCTCGTTATCCATGCTGAAGGGGAAGAAGAGCGCGAAGAACGACAGTATGATCAGAGGTATGCCCGCCAGCAGGTAGGGACGCCGCCGTCCCATTTTGGTGCGCGTGCGGTCGGCGATCAGCCCCTCGAAGGGGTCGGTGATGCTGTCGTAGATCTTGCTGACCAGTATGGCCGTGCCCGCCAGCACCGGCGCGATCTGCACCACGTCGGTCAGGAAGATCAGATAGTAAAAGCTGAGCATCACCACCGAGCCTCCGCCGTAAATGTCGCCCAGCCCGTAGCCGATTTTGGTCCACCAGCTAAGTTTCTCGCTCCTGCTTTGCATCTTCCGCTCCTTCGTTATCTATTATTCAAATGTGCTTTCCACTTTCTCACGTTTACCGCTCTGCGCCGAGCGGTAAATGGCCTCCACCGCTGCCAGCACCGGCAGCGATGCGCCGCCCGCCGCCAGGTGGGGCGCCCCGCCGTCCACCCAGCGCCTGAAGCCCTCGATACTGCGCTGCAGCGCGTGAAATCCGAAGACGGGCACGTTACTCGTCTTTACACTGCCGCCGCTGAAACGCACGCGCGGCCAGGGACGGTCCGTATAGACCGCGGTGGCCTTCGAGCCGTAGAGCTCGACGGATACCGCCCCCTCCTTCGCCGCCGCCATCGAGCTGCATATCTCGATCAGGGCGCCGCTACCCAGCTCGATCACGCCCATGGCCAGGTCCTCCACCTCCACGTCCTTAAAGACGCGCTGTGCGGTCGTGCCAACCGCGGATACGGGACGGCTCCCGCAGGCCCACAGGGCGGCATCCAGGAAGTGGCTGCCCTGCGTGATGAGCGTGCCGCCGCCCGCCTGCGCGATGCTCTTGTGCCAGGGCGAATTTTCGAAATATTTGCTGTCACGGTGCCAGGGGATATTGATGCGCGCGTAGCGTATCTCGCCCAGCTGTCCGCTCTGCGCGGCGCCCGCCAGACGATATATGCCGGCGTCGTAGCGGTACTGGTAGTTGACGGCCAGCTTGAGGCCGGCCTTCTGCGCAATTTTAACGATCTCGACGCCCTCGGCGTATGTGCGCGTGAGCGGCTTCTCCACCAGCACGTGCCTGCCGGCTTCTATAGCCCGTTTGATCGTCTCGAAATGCAGGTTGTGCGGGACGGCCAGGTAGACGGCGTCCAGACTGGCCTGGGACAGCATGGCGGCGTAATCGGTGAAGACCTGTTTAATGCCGTGACGCCGCGCGAAGGCGGCGGCGCGCCCGGGGGATATATCGCAGCAGACTATTTTTATCCCGCGGTTGAGGCGCATAAAGAAGGCCGTGTAGCCGGCGATGTCGCCGCAGCCGACCATCCCAACGTTCATTTTCATGGCTTTCGCCCCTGCCGTTACTCCGCGCCGCAAACCCACTGCAATCCGCGCCGCAGTATCTCCTGCACGGCGGGATGTTTCAGACTATTGGATGTATGTCCCGGCTCCACGTAACAGATCCTGCCCTGCTTATAGCGGTGCGTCCAGACCACCGGCGTCTCGCCGTTTCCGTGCATGGCCGTGAAATGGACGTCGATGCCCGGCTCAAGCTCATGCAGATACAGTTCGTCCCTGAGGGTGAAGGGCTCGATGCCGCGGAAAATGTTATAGCTGCGGCTGCGGACTTCGAAACTCTCCAGCGGACCGTGCCCGGAAAAACGCCCCCCCAGTATCTCCGAGTAGGGCGGGGAGTCTTTGAACGAGGCCGTGGCCGAGTGCACCGCCAGCACCCCGCCCCCTCCCGCCGTGAAACCCTCAAAGCGCGTAAACGCCGCGTCGGATATGGTCTTGTGATGATAATAAAGCACCATGGCGGAGTACTGCTCCAGGTTGGCGGGGAGTTTCTCCAGCGACGGCACATGCCGGAAGGTGAAACCGTCCAGCTGCCCCAGCGCTTCGTGAAGGGCCAGCCTCCCCGCATAGGGCGGATGAAAGAATCCGGACGTTACCAGCAGGATATTTTGGCTCACCGGTTCATAGTGTACTACACTTTGTAATTCGAGTGTCAATATGACTGATGGCCGGGAGGAATATTTACACTGAAGCCAGCCGGGAGCTGATGAGACGATTGATGCTGACCTTAGCTTCCGCTGCCTGTATGGTCAACTCCCGATGGATGTGCGGCGGAATACGCACCATCAGTCTGCCTGAATAGCGCCTGATCGCAAGCGGCTGAGGAACGGTTTCTTTGTTGGACTGCATATCTGTAACTGCTTCCGCCACCACCCTGCGTATGCCCTGCAGTGCCGCTTCGGGGGTCTTCGCCAGCCAGCTCAGACCGGGGAATTCGGCACATAAACCGACGAATTCCTTATCTTCCTCGGACCAGGTAATACGATATGTATACTGGTCAGTGTTTTTCTTAATCTTTGTCACCATTTTGCGCCTCCAATTTAGCTATAGCTCTTAAAACCTGTCCAACCTGATATACTTTTGCCTTACCATTGTCATCCTGTATATTTATGCGGGGATCGCCCTGCCAGGGCGTTTTATAAATACAATGACTGCTGTCCCTCTGCCGAGGGCTACCAAAATAGTATTCACAAACTCTGCAGAGGTCGCTGAATCTGATATTTTGCGGATTCCCCCGCATCTGTTTTACTATCTTCGCTATTGCATCGGTCATTCAATCACATGGTATCAATAATGATATCACATGTCAACAGGTATTTACTATCTTAAATGTTCAGCATATACATTTGGATTCAAAATGATGCACTGCTCAGTTGCGGATGAAGCACCTGAAATGATATGCTCAATTCCAGTGTGAGGTTGCACAGCGAGAGCGGGTAAAATGGTTAAAAAAGCGAAGATCGCGATCATCACCGGGGCCGGCGGGGGCATTGGACGCGGCATCGCGGTCGGGCTGGCGGCAGCCGGCTGGACGACCGTAATCAACGATATCGGGGATAAAAAGCCTGCGAATGAGACGCTCAGGCTGGTGCGTAAGGCAGGCTCGGATGGACTGATCGTTACAGCCGATATCACCTCGGCGGCCGACCGAAGTAAACTGCTGGACGCGGCAATTAAGAAATACGGACGGGTGGACCTGCTGGTCAATAACGCGGGCATCGCGCCGCGCGTGCGCAGGGATATGCTCGAGATCACAGAAAGTAGCCTGGGGGAGGTGATGGCGGTCAATGCCGTCGGGCCCTACTTCCTCTCGCAGCTCGTAGCGAAGAAGATGATTCAACTGATCAAAAAAAAGGTGATCAAATCGGCCGTGATCGTCAATATCGGCTCGATCAGCGCCTATACCAGCAGTCCCAGCCGCGCCGAGTACTGCATCTCCAAGGCGGCCCTGGCCATGAGCACGCTGCTCTACGCCGACCGCCTGGCCGCGGAAGGCATCAACGTGTACGAGGTACGTCCCGGCATCATCCGCACGCCCATGACGGAGGCGGTCAAGGGCAAGTACGACAAACTGATCGCCGGCGGAGTCACGCCCATCAAGCGCTGGGGCCGGCCCGAGGACGTCGCGCGCGCGGTGGTCGCCATCGCGGAGGGCTGCCTGCCGTTCTCCACGGGACAGGTGATCGACGTGGACGGCGGATTTCATATACAGCGTTTGTAGAGGAATGAGATGAAAAAAGTAGTAACCTTCGGGGAGATCATGCTCCGCCTGGCGACGCCGGGACAATTGAGGTTCGGACAGGCGCAGAGCTTCGATGCCTCCTACGGCGGCGGCGAGGCCAACGTGGCGGTCTCCCTGGCCAACTTCGGGCTGCAAGCCGATTTCGTCACGCGGCTTCCCTCCAACGACCTGGGCGAAGCCTGCCTGCAGTGCCTGCGCCGGTACGGCGTGGGCACCCGCCATATCCAGCGCGGCGGCAGCCGCCTGGGCATCTACTTCCTGGAGACCGGCGCGGTCATGCGCGGCAGCCGGGTGATCTACGACAGGGCGGACTCCTCCTTCGCAACGGTGACGCCGGACATGTTCGACTGGAGTAAGATATTCAAAGACGCGGGATGGTTCCACTGGACCGGCATCACGCCCGCCGTTTCTTCGGGCGCGGCGGAAACGTGCCTGCAGGCGGTCAAAACCGCGCGCAAACTGGGCATCCCCGTCTCCTGCGATTTGAACTACCGCGCCAAACTGTGGAAGTGGGGGAAACCGGCGGGCGAGGTCATGCGGGAGCTGGTCTCGTACTGCGACGCGGCCATCGGCAACGAGGAGGATGCCGAAAAGGTCTTCGGCATTAAAGCTCCCGGGGCCGATATCTCCAGAGGCAAGGTATCCGCTGACAGGTATCGCTTCGTCTGCGAGTCGCTGGCGAAAAAGTTCAAAAACCTGACGACTATTGCGATTACGCTGCGCGGCTCCTTCTCCGCCTCTCACAACTCATGGAGCGCCGTGCTCCGGCATGCGGGCAAATTCTACCGGGGGCCGAATTTCGATATCACGCACATCGTGGACCGGGTCGGCAGCGGGGACAGCTTCGCGGGCGGCCTGATCTACGGATTGATATCCAGTCCGTCCGACCCGCAGAAGGCGCTGGATTTCGCCGTGGCTGCATCGGCGCTGAAACATACCATTTACGGCGATTTCAACCTGGTTTCCATCGCCGAGGTGGAGAAGCTGCTCAAGGGCGACGCGTCGGGACGCGTCAGCCGTTAATACGATAGCGAGGAAAGGTGAAATGGCTAAATTCTCTCGTCTCAAAGTCCTGACCGCCATGGTGGAGAGCGGGCTGGTGCCCGTGTTCTACCATAGCGATAGCAAGACCGTGACCAGGGTGGTCGAGGCCTGCATCGCGGGAGGCGTGCGCTGCTTCGAGTTCACCAACCGGGGGGACCGCGCTCACGAGGTGTTTAAAGAGCTGACCATGCATTTTAAAAACGACGACCGCATCATACTGGGGGCCGGCTCCATCATCGATCCGGCCACGGCCGCGCTTTATATACAGATGGGCGCCAGCTTCATCGTGGGTCCGGCGCTCAATCCCGAGGTGGCGCGACTGTGCAACAGGCGCAAGGTTGCCTACTGCCCGGGCTGCGCAACCGTGTCGGAGATATCCAGCGCCGAGGAGCTGGGCGTGGAGATATGCAAGGTCTTCCCCGCCGCAGCAGTCGGCGGCCCCGCTTTCGTGAAGGACGTGCTGGCGCCCCTGCCCTGGGCCAGGCTGATGCCCACCGGCGGTGTGGATGCTACGGAGGAGAACATAACCGGCTGGTTCAAGGCCGGCGTATGCTGCGTCGGCATGGGCGGCAAGCTCTTCCCCGCCAAAGCTATAGAAGCGGGCGATTACACCGCGATCACCGCGACAGCGAGAAAGGTGCTGGGCTGGATAAAGAAGGCCCGTGCCGGCAAGCCTGCCATCTCATAAACCGCATCACGGATTAATAAGGTGTACACTCGCATAGCACAGCTGAAGACGCTCGCGGAGTTTCGCGACTATGTTCGTTCGCTGGGCATCGAAATCCCCGTCAGCCCCGAAATAGTCCCGGCCCCCTCCGGCCCGCTGGCGCAGCCGTATAAACTGAAGGACGGCAGGACCATCGGCAACCGCTTCTGCGCGCAGCCGATGGAGGGATGGGACTGCACCGTGGACGGGCGGCCCACCGACCCGGTCTACCGGCGCTGGAGGAAGTTCGGCCTGAGCGGCGCCAAGCTGATCTGGGGCGGCGAGGCCGCTGCCGTCAGGCCGGATGGACGGGCCAATCCCAACCAGCTGATGATAGTCGATTACACCATGCGCGACCTGGAAGAGCTGCGCACGACGCTGACCAAAGAACATGAAGCTTTTCACGGCCGGACCGACGACCTGCTAGTCGGGCTGCAGCTCACGCACTCGGGACGCTTCAGCCGTCCCAACGAGAAAAACAAGCTCGAGCCGAAAATACTGTATCACCATCCCCTGCTGGATAAGCTGTTCGGAATAGCTGAGGACTACCCTGTAATGACCGACGCCGAGATCGACGGCCTGATCGGGGACTATGTGCAGGCAGCAAAGCGCGCCCTGGCCGTCGGATTCGATTTCGTGGATATCAAGCACTGCCACGGCTACCTGGGGCACGAGTTCCTCAGCGCGGTCACACGCCCGGGCAAATACGGAGGCAGCCTGGAGAACCGCGCCCGCTTCCTGCGCGAGATAGTGGCGGGTATCAAAAGTGAATGCCCCGGCCTCAGGATCGGGGTCAGGTTCAGCAGCTTCGACATGCCGCCCTTCCGTCCGGACGATAACAAAGTCGGCCGCATGATCGAGTACCGCGATGAAAACGGCCGTTACCCCTATGCCTTCGGCGGAGATCCGGATAAGCCTGGGGAGGTAAAAACGGACGAGCCGCTGGCGCTGATTAAGATGATGGACGAGATGGGCGTTGAGCTGGTCAACTTCTCGGCCGGCAGCCCCTACTATAATCCGCATATTATACGTCCCGCCTGGTACCCGCCCTCGGACGGCTATCTGCCTCCCGAGGACCCTCTGGCCGGGGTGGCGCGGCATATGCGTGTCGCGGCAGAACTGAAAGCCGCCGCGCCGGATATGCTCTGCGTGGGATCGGGATACAGCTACCTGCAGGAGTGGATACCCAACGTTGCGCAGGCCGTGGTTGAGTCCGGCATGATCGACTTCGTGGGGCTGGGACGCTCCACGCTGTCCTATCCGGGGCTTCCCTCGGATGTGCTGGCGGGACGTCCGCTGGACCGCAGCCGCATCTGCCGGACCTTCAGCGATTGCACCACCGCGCCGCGCCATGGGCTTGTCTCGGGATGCTATCCGCTGGACGATTATTACAGGGAGCTGCCGGAGGCGGAGGAATTGAAGCGTATCAAGAAGGCCATACAGTAGTGCGGCCGGCGGCGGATGCAGTCCCGCGGGTGAATCTCAGCGGAAGTAGATATCACCGCTGCGGAACCTGGCCCAGGTCGTTTCGAACCATGCGTCGGTCTCGGGTATGGGGCGGCATGGCGCCCAGCGATGATTCATCTCGCCTTTTCTATCGCACAGGGTCTCGAGCACCTTGCTCCTGAACGACGTGTCCTCCGCGGCGATCCTCCAGGAGTCGTCCAGCATCTCGTGCACCTTTGTGCCCGCGGGGTCCAGCACGATGGAAGACCCGCGGCTGCCCGCGCCGCTCTGCAGCGCGTAGCGGATGGCGTCCAGGTAGGCCGCCTGCGCGAAGGCGAGCTGCCTGACCCTGAAGGCATGCCCGATCTGCTCCCTGCTTTCGACCGCGCAGCCGGACCCCATCAACCGGCGGACCTGCTCCCGGGCCTGCGGACACTCCCTGTTCAGCGACTCCATGCTGCGTATATGCGCGCCCGAACGCGACATTCGCTCGCGGACCTGTTCCAGTTCCGATTCCCAGGAATTGCGGGCCTTGAGACACAGCTCAGTATAATCTATGACGCCCTGCGCGCATTCTTTAACGGCCTGAGCGGCTTCGTCATCGTCCAGGCTCCATTCCCCGTAGCGGTTGGCTATGAACTCGGCGGCGCGGAAGCCGGCCACCTGCCCTGCGTTGAGCGCGGCGCCGCCGGGACGCGTGACGCCGTGCGAGCCGTTGACCTCGCCGATGGGGAAGAGGTGTTTGATGTTGGTCGACTCGTACCAGATGTTTCCGGCCAGCCCGCCGTTGTTGTGCTGCGCGCAGACGGCCACCTCGAGCGGCTCCTGCATCAAGTCTATATCGTGGTTTTTATAGAGCTCGGCGGCGCCCGGATTCATATGCAGCAGTCGGTGGATGGGCGTATCCTGCAGCGCACCGGACTTCTCCAGGTAGGCTCGGGCCTCGCCGGGCAATTCAAGTAGCCTGTAGCCCGCGGGGTTTGCCCGGAAATCGAGGAACACGCGGCGGCCTTTAACCACCGTCTCGATGTAGACCAGTATGTCGATCAGCGACGAGCCATCAATAGCCTTGCGCGCGTCGAAGGGCCACTGGTAGCCTTTGAGGAAGACCGTCCCGTGCATGGCGGCGGGGGACCGGAAATAGGGCAGCAGGAATTCCTGTTCGTCCGAGACTCCGTCGGCGTCACGGCTGACGACCCTGGGTATGACCTGCATGTACGTGCCCGAGACGTTCCAGCGGAAAGCCGTGGAGGCCAGGCCGAACTGCGATTCGGGCAGGTTGGCGGCGCAGGCGCCGGCCATCAGCGCCAGCCCGATGGCGCCGGACTGCTGAACGGGATATACGCTGGCTTTATACAGCCCGCCCGGTCCGCCCACGGCGAAGACCAGGTTCTCGCAGATGAAGGCCTCGAAATGTCCGTCCCGGTCCACGCACAACAGCCCGGCCGCGCGGGGGGATTCACCGCCCGTCGTGAACAGCTCGACCGCCTCCAGCCCTTCGCGTACCCTGATGCCTGACTCCCTGATCCGGTCGATCAGCGTCAGGCACATCTTCCTGGAGGTATAGGGCCCGATCGAGGTGGCGCGCCGACGCGGATCGTGGTCGGTCTTGTAGCCCACGAATTGCCCGTACTCGTCGCGGGGAAAGGGGACGCCCAGGTTGACCAGGTTGATGAAGCCCTGCAGCGACAGGCTCGATTCCACCAGCGCCAGGTCGCCGTGCATGGAGCCGCAGTCGAAGTAGGTCTGCGCCATGTCGCGCGGCGAATCAGCCTGGGAACCGTACATAGACAAGCGGTAGTAGGTCTGCTTATCGCTGCCGGTGTTGATCGAGGTGCCCATCAACAGCCCCTCGCTGACGATCATTAAATCTTTAACGCCGCTGATGTGAAGCTGCACGGCCGCGTTCAATCCCGCGGCGCCGCTGCCCAGCACCAGCGTGTGCACGCGCGACAGCGGTATGCGGTAGCTGTTGCGTCCCGCCTTCAGACTGAGATGCCTGTCCATTACGCCCTGCGCCCCATCACGGTTACAGCATACTCCATGGGTATATATCGTTTCAACGGGAGCTGCGGGCTTCGGTTGTTTGCGCCGGAAGCCGCAGCGCTATTTGCCCGGCCTGTTATAATTTAATCATGAGGAAACTATTTACGAAGGTTTATAGTCATAGTATCAGAAACAACATCTGCATGGCATTGGTAATAGTCTCGCTGTTGATCGCCGGCTGCGCCGAGCCCGCGGCTACGCCGGCAGCGACACAGGAGGAGCCTGCGGTTGTATCGCCCAGGCTGGGCATCAACTCGCTGGCCATTAATGTGCAGTTTAATCAGGGCGACAGCAAGACCGTCACCAGGACGATCACCTTTATGAACGAGGGCGGCGGGGTGATGGCCTGGGCTGCCAGGGAGACCGTGCCCTGGATATGGTTGACCGAGATGGACGGAGCGCTGGAGAAAGGCTACAGCAAAACACTTGATGTCTTCATCGCCCCCGCCGGACTGGAGCCCGGCACATATACGGAAAATATCACCATCGCGGGCGCCGGGACGAGGAACTCGCCGCAAAATGTGGTGGTGACCATGGTCATCGCACCGCCCGCTCCCACAGCCGCCGAGGCCGCGGCCGCGGCTAAAAAAGAGACTCCGCTGCCGCCCTGGGACTACAACGAATATTTCAACGACGTCTATGATTTCAGGGTCAGGTATCCCAAGGAATATAAGCAGCAAGCTCTGCCGGACTCGGTCTTCGGAGCGGTTGCGTCTCCCTCAACGCCGGACGCCAATACAATCAGGGTGTATATTGTGAGCACTTTCGGAGTGGATGCCGACTCCGTAGCCTTCGAGTGGGCCAAGTCTATTAGATTGTCGGGCGGCGGGGCCAGTCCCAAAGTGGTTGCCAGCGATAATGCCACCACGCTGGCGGACGGGGTCACGCCGGCTTTCGAATATCTGTATGATGCCAAGTCTGCAACCAAGATATCGTCTCAGGTCTATGTCTACGGTATAAAGAAAGGTAACCGTTACATATTATTCGGTGGAGTGGCGCCGCTGGACATCGCGCCTGAGAGGTTGCCGCTCTGGAAAGAGATCGCGCACACCATGGAGCTGGTGGACCAGGATTAGGGCGCGATCCAGGTCTCCCTGGTAACCATGGGGACCGACGCGCCCGGGGTCGAAGGCACGATGCGCAGGTTGTACGAAAGCTGCTGCGTGGAAGTGTACTTCATCACGTAGCTGAAGCTGGTGACGCCGGTTGTGAACGCGGTCTTGCCCGCGCCGTAGCGGGTGGTTATCTCCACAGGCACACCGTTCAACGTCAGCGACATGTCGGGCGTCAGGTATTCGAACCAGAAATTCACCGGCTGTTGCGTCGTGACCCAGCGCTCCTCGATGTAGCCGACGGCGGGCGCACCGATGGAGAACACGCTGTTGGCGTCCGTGACGGTCTCATGCCGCTCTTTGGTCTGTATTGCCGGCTGGGTCACCGGCTGCGGAGGAGGGGTTTGCGGCGGCTGCTCCGGCTCCGTCTCCATGGCCTTGTCTCCCGAGTAAATCTTCACGCCGCCCGGCAGCGGGTCGGGCGCGCAGGACCCGCAGCCCGCGGCCGGCAGAATGACCAGCACGAGGGACAGCGCAACAACGGCTGCGGCTGCGGTGTATCGCATAATCGCATTATAACAAATGTGTCTGCCATTTGATATCGCAATAATTTATAATAGCAGGCCGGCGGGTAAGGCCGTGATATATCTTCGCTTTACATAAGGAGGGCAAATGGAGTTCAACTATCTTAAATACGAGGTATCCGACAATATACTGATGCTGACGCTCAACCAGCCCGAGATCATGAACGCGGTCAATTCGTCCGCCTGCGCCGAGCTGGCCGCGGCCTTCGACCGGGCCGACAATGATGACAGCGTGCGCGTGGTTATCGTGACGGGGGCGGGCAGGGCCTTCTGCGCCGGCGCCAACCTGTCGGACGAGAGCAAGCTGGACTCGTTTCACGACAGGTTCACGGGCAAGGCGGATAACGCTCCCCGCCGGGATGAGGGGGGCGTGGTCTGCCTGCGCATCTACGATATGAAAAAGCCGGTCATAGCGGCCATCAACGGTCCGGCCGTGGGCTTCGGCATCACCATGACGCTGCCCATGGACGTGCGTATAGCGGTTAAGGGCGCAAAGATGGGATTCGTCTTCGCCAGGAGGGGCATCATACTGGACGGCGCCGCCACCTGGTTTCTGCCCCGCCTGGTGGGCATGGGGGCCGCGGCGGAATGGGTCTACAGCGGGCGCGTCTTCAGCGCGCAGGAGGCCTACGAGAAGAGGCTGGTGAGCGAGCTGGTGGAGCCGGAGGACCTGATACCCAGGGCCAGGGAGATAGCGGCCGGCATCGCCGACAACAGCTCGTCCATATCGGTGGCCATCTGCAGGCAGTTGATGTGGAAGATGCTGGGCGCGGACCATCCCATGGAGGCCCATATACTGGAGACCAAAGCGCTGAACTGGATCTACGGCGAGAAAGACGTGATGGAGGGAGTGGCGTCCTTCCTGGAGAAGCGGCCCCCTAAATTCCCCATGAAGGTCAGCAGCGACATGCCTGATTTCTACCCGTTCTGGAAGGAGCGCGCTTTCCGGGCCTGATAAGGTACACTCAGGCGATGTCCCTGATCTTCTGCTTGTGCTCGTCCAGCGCCTTGCCGTACTGGGCGTCCAGCTCGCTGTGTATCTGGCGCCACTCTTCCTGTATCTGCAACTGAAGCCTCTGCTCCAGCGGCATCTGGTCGCCGCGCTGCGGGCGCGGGCTGCGCGAGGCCTGCTGTATGGTCATCTCGGCCTTCTTCTTGAACTCCTCGTAGGTCTGTTTGAGCGCCTGCTGGTACTGGTTGAGCAGGTTGTTGATCAGCCCCAGAGCGGTCTCGAGCTGTTTTTTGTTTTCCTTGATCAGCCGCAACCCGGCCATGGCGCGGTTGGTGCGGCGCATGTCCTCCTCGTTGTGGGGCAGGCTGATGTTGCGCAGCAGTATCTCGTCGATGCCCTTTTTAACGTGCACGGCGGCGTCGCCGGCCGGGAACTTTGCCAGCTCGGCCATCAGGTCCGATTTCTCATCCTGCAGGTACTGGGAGGCGATCCTGTTCCCCTCGGGCACGTATTTTATGCTGTTGATCTCCTCCGGGCTGACCTTGCCCAGCTTTTCGGCCTTTTCCATGGCTATCTGCCACGAACTTTTCATCTCACCCATAATCGATTCTCCATTTCAGTTCATTTTCATACGGCGCAATGGCTCCAGCGGGCGTTGTGCTCCTGCCTGAGCCTTTGCAGCCTTTCAAGGTAGGACGGCGAATCCAGCTCGCAGGTGGTCATGATCAGCGCGTCCTCTCCGTTATCCGAGTAATATTTTCTCCTCGTGCCGGCTCTGGTGAAGCCGTATTTCTCGTAAAGCGCCTGCGCGGTCCTGTTGGACTCGCGCACCTCCAGCGTAACATATTTGGCCCGCAGCTTCCTGGAGAGCTCGATGAGGCTGATCAGCAGCCACTCTCCCAGCCCCTGGTGTCGGTGCGACCTCCTCACGGCGATGGTCACGATGTGCGCCTCGTCCACCATCATCCAGATACCCGCCATGCCCACCAGGTATTCCGCGGCTGCGGGCGTGCCGGTGATACGGTCGCGAGAAAATATCTGCTTGAAATATAATAGCACCTCTCTCAGTCCGATGACTCGATGGCCGTTGTCCGCCGCCGCGCCGCCGCCGCGGCAGATCACAACGTAGTGCGCCAGCTTGTTGCGCATCTCATGGTGGAAAGAGCTCGAGGTCGGATGCGGCCATTGGCTGGGGAAGGCGTCCAGGTCGATCTCCAGGGCCTGCGCAATGTCCCTGTCGGCCATATTCCTGATGTGATAGGTGCTACTCTCCATTTGAGCCGTTCAACCTGCAGATATAAAATTTTAGCATATTTGTAACGGCTGTGCGTTTGACCGGAAGTGCCTGTAATTTCGCGGTGAGCTTGTATATACTATAGATAAAAAAGAGCAGTCATGAATAAGAGAAATGTCGTTGCCGAGATATCGGTCGTGCCGCTGGGGACCGGCAGCGCGAGCGTCAGCGAGTATGTCGCCGGCTGCATGGACGTGCTGATCGGGAACAGCGGCGTAAAGCACCGCCTAACGCCCATGGGCACCATACTGGAGGGTCCGCTGGACCAGGTGCTCAAGGTCACGCGGGCCATGCACGAGGTTCCCTTTAAAAAAGGGGCGCTGCGCGTCGTAACCACGCTAAAGATAGACGACCGCTGCGACCGGAAATTGACGATGCAGGGCAAGGTCAACAGGGTTAAAAAGCTGAGGCCGGACGTCAATATATGAGTAAGAAGGCTGATCTCAGCGTTCATATCACCTCTACCCTTCGATTGGCCAATCCCGTGATGGCCGCCTCTGGCACCTGGGGATATGGGGACGAATACGGCGACCTGGTCGACGTGAATAAACTCGGCGCCGTCATCTGCAAGGGCACCACGCTGGAGCCGCGCGACGGCAATCCCCAACCGCGCATCATCGAGGTCACGGGCGGCGTTTTAAACTCGGTGGGCCTGCAGAACATCGGCGTGGAGGCACTGATAGCGGAGAAGGCGCCCATGTGGGCTAAATGGAGCGTGCCGGTGCTGGTCAACATCGCCGGCAACTCTGTCGATGAATATGCCATGGTGGCGGCCAAACTCGAGGGTGTGGCGGGTGTCGGCGGCATCGAGGTGAATATAAGCTGCCCCAACGTGAGCAGAGGCGGGATGCAGTTCGGCACCGATCGGTCCACGGCTGCAGAAGTCACCCGCGCCGTTAAAAAGGCCACCTCGCTGCCGGTCATGGTCAAGCTCAGCCCCAACGTGACGGATATCGTATCCATCGCTCAGGCGGTGGAGAAGGCGGGCGCAGACGCGCTGTCGCTGATCAACACGGTCAGCGGCATGGCCATAGATGTGAAGCAGCGCAGGCCTGCGCTGGGGAATATTAACGGCGGATTGTCGGGCCCCGCCATCAAGCCGATCGCGCTGCTGATGGTCTACAGGGTGGCGGGCTGCGTCAAAATACCTGTTATCGGATGCGGCGGTATCATGAACGCGGCGGACGCCCTGGAGTTCATCCTGGCGGGCGCGACCGCAATCCAGGTGGGAACGGCCGGCCTGGCCGACCCGCGCGCGACGCTGGCTGTGGTGGACGATCTTGCGAAATACCTCGAGGCCGAGGGTATCCGCAGCGTCGCTGAACTGCGCGGAGCCGCCAGGCGTTAGCCGTTTTATTCAGATCTCTTTACTGAGTTGTGATGGCGCGCGCAATGGTCATGCGCTGCATCTCGGAAGTCCCTTCGTAAATCTCGGTTATCTTGGCGTCGCGCAGGTAGCGCTCCATGGGATAGTCCCTGCAATAGCCGTAGCCTCCGTGTATCTGCAGGGCCTTGTTGGTGACGAAATTGGAGACCTCGGCGGCGTAGAGCTTGGCCATGGCCGCTTCTTTCATATAGGGCAGGTTCTGGTCCTTCAGCCAGGCCGCGCGGTAGACCATTAATCTTGCGGCGTCGATCTGCGTCGCCATATCGGCCAGCATCCACTGTATGGCCTGGTGCTGGCACAGCGGCTTGCCGAACTGGACGCGCGTCTGCGAGTAGGCCAGCGCGTCTTCGAAGGCGGCCTGCGAGATGCCCAGCGCCTGGGCGGCCACGGTGACGCGGCTGGCGTCGATGGACTCCATGGCGTAGCGGAGGCCGCGGCCCGATTCACCCAGCTGGTTGGACGCGGGTATCTTACAATTCTCAAATACGAGCTCCGCCGTGGACGAGCCGTGAATGCCCATCTTGTGCTCCAGCTTGCCCACCGAGTAGCCCGGAGTGTTGCTCTCCACGATGTAAGCGGAGATGCCCCTGGTGCCCTTGGACTTATCTTCCATGGCGAAGACCACCGCGATGGAGGCCTCGGCGCCGTTGGTGATGAATATCTTGTTGCCGTTGATCACGACCTTGTCGCCTTCTTTGGTCGCCGTGGTCTGCGTCGCGCCGGCGTCGCTGCCGGCCCCCGGCTCGGTCAGCACGAAGCAGCAGATCTTCTCGCCTTTGGCGACGGCCGACACGTATTTCTTTTTCTGCTCCTCGGTGCCGAACTTGTAGATGGGGTAACAGGCCAGCGACAGGTTGGCCAGGAAGATGGCGGCCAGTCCGCCCGAGGCTTTGGCCAGCTCTTCGCAGCAGATCGTCATGGACAGGTAATCGCCGCCGCTGCCGCCGTATTTTTCGTCGATAGTGATGCCGAACAGGCCCAGCTCGGCGGCTTTCTTGAATATCTCGGCCGGGAACTTGCCCTCCTCGTCGATCTTTACGGCCTCCGGCTTCACCACGTTGGTGGCGAAATCGCGCACCATGGCCTGGAACATCTTCTGTTCCTCGGTTAAAAAGAAATCCATATGTGCCTCCTTGAGATTTTTAATTAATTCTCTACGATCTGCCGGCCCAGTGAGCGCGCCCGGGAGAGGAGTTCCTGCCGTCCGGCAGACGCGTTGTATCTGTCCATTTCGGGTACCAGCAGCTCATCGGCGTACTCGATATCCAGCGTCTTGTACCAGCTCTTCATGGTGACGATCGATCCTGTGAACAGGTTGCTGTAGCCGGTGGCCCCGACGGAGATGAACGCGCCCCTGCGAGCCGTGCCTTTATTCAGGCCGACGGGCAATTTCAACAGGTTCTTGATCACCCACAGGGCCTGGCAGCGGTCGATCATGGCCTTGACCTGGGCGGTGAGGCCCATGAAGTAGATGGGCGAGGCCACGATGAAGCGGTCGTACTCCCTGATATCCGCATGTATCTGTTGCATGTCGTCTTCCATCACGCAGCGTCCCCCGGTCTGGATGCAGCCGTCGCAGTGGGCGCAGGGTGCGATATCCAGGTCGGCCAGCACGATATGCTTGATCTGTGCGCCCTTGCCGGCTGCTCCTATGATGGCCTCGTTCAGCAGGCGGTCGGTGTTGCCTCCGCGGCGGGGGCTGCCCGATATGCATAATAATTTCAACGCTCAACAGCCCTCTCTGGTATCGGGGCCGTGCGGGCCCCTGTTCAAAACAAGTAATGATATAATGTTATGCAGGCATTTTGCAATCGGACTATAGATTGGCTAAAATGTAGCCGTTTTTCCGCGTCGTGATGCGCCGGCTATCCCAAACTAACGAGGAGATATACGATGACAAAAGCTGAGATTATGGCCAAGGCTGCGAAGGAGAAGAGGACCCTCCTGACCGAGATAGAGTCCAAGGAATTGCTCAAGGCGGCGCGCATACCCGTGGTCGAGACCAGGCTGGCGACATCCAAGGCTGAGGCCGTGGAGATAGCCGCCAAGCTGGGTTATCCCGTGGCCATGAAAATTGTCTCCCCCGACGTGGTGCACAAGAGCGACGCCGGTGGTGTGAAATTATCGATTTTGAACGCCACGCAGGCGGGCAAGGCTTATACGGAGATACTGGCCGGCATCAAGAAGCACTATCCCAAGGCTAAAATCATCGGCGTTTCGGTGCAAAAGATGGCCAAACAGGGCATCGAAGTCATTATCGGTATGACCAAGGACGCCCAGTTCGGTCCTGTCATAATGTTCGGCCTGGGCGGAATCCTGGTCGAGGTGCTCAAGGACGTCTCCTTCCGCATCGTCCCTATGACGAAAAGGGATGCGGCCGAGATGATCACCGAGATAAAAGGCTTCCCCATACTCAAAGGTTACCGCGGCCATGATCCGGCCGACGTGCCCTTCCTTGAAGACTTGATCATCAAAGTATCCGAGTTCGTGGACAAGAATCCCGAGATCAAGGAGCTCGACCTCAACCCGGTTTTCGCCTATAAGGACGGGGCCATAGCGGTCGACGCCAGGATCATACTTGAATCCGCTAAATAGAAGCGGATTTCCTTTAAACCTCACGACCGGCCGCGGGGCCGGACACTTGATACGTTGTCTTCAGGCCGGTTACGGCGTTCACTGCCGTTGGACAGGGCCTGTTTGAAAAGCCTCGTTGGAGGCATGAGAAATAAATTGGAGGTGCTCGCATGAATATTTTTCTGGGCAACCTGGCCCGTGATGTGACCGAGGAAGATATCAGGGCGGAGTTCGCACCTTTTGGCGAGGTGACCTCCGTGTCCATCATCAAGGATAAGTACAGCGGTCAGCCGAGGGGCTTTGCATTTGTGGAGATGGCCAACAAGGATGAGGGTGCGGCCGCCATCGCTGCGCTCAAGGGCAAGCAACTCAAGGAAAGGACGCTCGATATCAGCGAGTCCATGCCGCGCGACAAGCACGGAGGCGGCGGCCGCTTCGGCGGCAAGCGCAAGCCGCAGCGCAGGCGTTAGTCCATCAATCTTGACACGGTTTATAGGCCTTGATAGTATACAAATCCCGTGGGGATATAGCTCAATTGGGAGAGCGCTGCGTTCGCATCGCAGAGGTCGGGGGTTCGAATCCCCCTATCTCCACCAGACTATTAAAATTGAAATAAGAGAAGCTCATCAAGCAGGTCTGACTATTTTTTAACAAATAGTTTGGTCATTTCTCGTATATTTTCTATCTTCTCCAGGTTATAAATACTATCTGTTAATTCCTCAGCCTGCCTATGCTTCAAAAATCGATTGGCCTGGGTTTTAAAGTTATCAGCTACCTGTTCATCAGTCATGGGAGTGACGTTATCCAGACTGTCGCTGATAACACTTTTATCTTTCATGACAACATTTATCCGGCAGCCCTGCTGGAATGTCTGGGAGAACGTCTTTTCTATATTTTCGTCAACTATCATAACGGAGTTAGCCGCTATTCCGGATACTAGAGGATCATTGTATCTATCATAAATGCTCTGATTCAGTTCTTTAAAAGTCAGCGCGGCAGCAACGCCAAATTCAAGACTCAATTTGGCCTGCAACATATTGGTGAAAGGGCCTGGATTGTGCACACCCGGATAATTCATTGCTGCCTGGAACGTTCTAATTTCTATATTGTTAATTTCCTCCGGATTGATTGTCCGGGTTTTTGACATTCTGTGTGCGAGCTGTACTGCTGTTTGAACCATGGCGCATGACGGGACCGGTTTAAAATATACACTCGATATTTCATATGATTGGCCTAAGCCTTCCAGTATACGATCGGCTCCCGGTTGCCTTTTGTAGCCGTTCCAGAATCCCGCCGGCCCCTCGATAATGAATTTCGACGCATGAATGCCCATTTTACCGAGCATCGCCGCCCTGACGCCGTTGCTGGAGGTAAAACCGTTGTGGAAGTAAAAATCGTCGGTTCCCTCAGTAAAACATTGCTGGAATCCCATGGACAAATTGCCGGCCATGCCCAAAGCATTGGCCGCCTGATCCTGGTTAAGACCAAGCAGCCTGCTCGCAGCGGCACAGGCGCCGTAAGGCCCCCAGAAGCTACTGGGCCTGAATTTGCTCATAAATTCGAAGCTCATCACGCTGACCCCTATCCGTCCTATTAATTCATAGCCAAGAACGATAGCTGTTACGAGATCTTTCCCGGTGCAATTTGTTTCCTCTCCCACTGCCAGTGCTGCCGGAATAACCATTGTGCCGGGATGGCTGCCTGTAGCAAGATGCTGGTCCTCCTGTATGATGCTGTGGGCCAGGACTGAGTTGACGAAGGCTACATCCGGGGATGGAGCTCTGATACCATCAATAAATGAAGTAGCAGTTCCCTTGGTATTGAGAGCCTTTAAGTAATTAATGGCGGTTTGCGACCACGGCAGGTGATGACCGTTGAAGGAACATGCCAGCACGTGAAAAACGCAGGTCTTAACCTTCTGTATCAGCGGCTTGGGTATATCTTCAAAGCCCAGGGATGTAATTTGCCTGGCGAAACTCGTTGTAATACTGATTTTATCGTTCATACTGCCTCCTTCGATACTTTTCAAGCTCTGGATCCTTATTTTGATACATCCTGTTTCCACCTCCACAAGATTCCAGCGTATGCTTATCAGATAATTTTGTATAGTATCATTGATCAACTAAATTGTCAATAGCATAAAGTTCGATGTTGACAATATATTATATAGAATGTTATTATATCATCAAATTTAATCCTGAACGCATCACTTAAATAAGCAATAGCGTGCAGAATAATGTCAGTAAAAATACTGGTCGCTGAATATGATGAATATAGGGGTATGTTGTTTATCCGGGAGCAATAAAAAAATGGAGGGTAATTTATGGTACAAGCTCTGGAAGGTGTCAAGGTTTTAGACCTATGTCGCGGATATCCGCCAGCCACTGCGGCTATGCATCTGGCGGACTTTGGCGCCGATGTAATCAAAGTCGATCCTGTAGGTTTCAGTCCTACGGAACACATTAAGGATGCCGCAGAGGATCTGATGCTTGTCTATACATTTCTGGATCGCAATAAAAGAAGCATCAAAGTCAACATGAGGTCCGAGGAGGGGCGTGACTTAATACGTAAATTAGCTGAAAACATCGATGTTCTGATTGAAAATTCACGTGCCGGTACAATGGAGCGTCTGGGGATCGGCTATGAAACCATTAGACAAATAAATCCGCGGATTATTTATTGTCAAGTAAGTGGATATGGCCAGACCGGACCTTATCGCGATTGTGTGGGTCATGATGCAAACTTTATGGCTGTATCGGGAGCCCTGAGTCTAATAGGTCCAGTTGACGGGCCCCCCTGTTTTCCCAGCAATATGGTAGCCGATTTTGCAGGAGCTGCTCTGTACCCGTTAGCCGGTATATTGCTTGCGCTGCTGGCCAGGGAAAAGACAGGCAAGGGACAACTGATCGATATAAGCTATATGGATGCCGTGTTCTCTTTTATAGCAGTTGACGTTTCTGTGAACCTGGCTTCCGGTGAGAAGAGAAGGCGTGGCAAAACCATGACAACAGGTGGAGAACCCTGCAGCGCTGTTTACCCAACCAAAGACGGGGAGTATATAACCTTACAATGTATAGAGCCACAGTTCTGGAAGAACTTTTGTCAGGATATAGAAAAGCAGGAACTGATTTCCCGCCAGTGGCCGCGAAATGAGGAGGAACGAAATGAGCTATTCGGAATATTGAAGTTGGTCTTCCTGACAAAGACCAAAGATGAGTGGTGGGAATGGGCCAAAGAAAAACAGATTATGCTGGCTCCTGTTAACTACATAGAAGAAGCTGTCAATGACCCGCATTTAATAAGTCGCAAGATGGTCATGCCAAAAGAACACGCTGTTCTGGGCAAAATCAAACAGCTGGGTAACCCCCTGAAACTATCAGATACTCCTCCCAGTTACAGAACATTCTGCCCGCGTCCCGGACAGCATACTGATGAGATTTTGCAGGAGCTACGATTCAGTGAAAAGCAAATAGAAGAGTTGCGTAAAGCAAGGACTGTCGAATAAACAATGGGTAATCAAGCTCGGATGCAAGAGCGGGGAAGATCGACGTTACTTAATTGCAGCTATTCCAAATCAGAAGAAAGTACTGTCTCGCATGAAAGAATTCGGTAACAAGGTAGAATAAATACGAAGGAGTGTATTGGAGGTATGGAATCAACAATCGAGTCATCGGCGCAATCACAAAAGACCTATAAGATTACCAATGGGCAGAAGGCCAGCATCCTGATAGTATTAATGATTCTGTTCATCATCAACTATGCCGACAGGGCTATTCTGTCTGTAACATTGCAGAACATTAAAGTGTCCCTTGGCTTTTCCGATACGCAGCTTGGAGCAATACAGACTGCATTTCAGATAATGGTCGGAGCGGTTACAATCCCGTTAGGGATTCTTATCGATCGCTGGAGCCGCCGCAAGCTTGCCGGCATAATGGCATTATTCTGGAGCGTGACAACCTTTCTTACCGGCCTGTGCACGAATTTTATCAGCATGCTCTTCGTCCGGGCGGCCGTCGGTCTGGGTGAAGATGGTTTTACAACGATCGGCTCGGGTTGGCTGTCGGTGGCATTCAGCAAATCAAAAAGAGCAATGGTGAATGGTATCTTTGGTATTGGCGGCACCGGCGGAAGCGCTCTCGGTATGATAGTTGGCGGAATAATAGTTACATCGACAGGGATGTGGCAGATGCCGTTTTTTATATTCGCGATACCCGGCGTAATTTTTGGTATCTGGGCGTTTTTCCTGAAGGACTATAAAACCCCTAAAAAGGAAGGAGAAAGCTTGCTCAGCAAGCAATACTTCAGAGATTGGCTGGCACTTTTTAAAATTAAATCATATGTGTTTACATTGTTAGGACAGATGTGCTTCGGAGTGATGCTTACTACTGTGATAGGTTGGCTGCCCGCATTCATGATGCGCGCCTATGACTTAAATGCAGCACAGGCTGGCGGCATAGTGGGCTCTGCTGCTTTAATAGGCATACTGGGATCATTAGGTGGTGGTTTCATAGCAGATATATGGTACAGGAGGCAAAAGGGTGCGCGTATTTATTTAATGACCATTGCTCAACTGCTTTTTGCTATCCTGGTTGGAACAGTAATATATTTGATGGGATCAATTCCAATACCTCTCATGAGCGTACTACTAATGGTTTTGATGCTCGTAGTTGGAATATGTGGCACTCTCATTTACTCTCTAACAATGGATGTCACACCGGTCTCCCACAGATATTCCTCCTATGGAATTGTCGTAACAGCTTTCTTCGTTGTCGGTTCGATAGGCCCGTCAATAGTGGGCGCGATTTCAGATGCGCTCGGAGGCGGAGCTGACGGCATACGCGCCGGATTTCTCTGGTTACTTCCCGTCACACTTCTGGCAGTAATCTTCTACGGTATCAACTGGAGATACTATCCCAAGGAGAGCCAACTCGTAAGCGACACCGTTTTGGCTGAGAAATAGAAACAATCCATACATTAGTAATGAAAATAGCAATGGAGAAGTTGCCGGGCAAGGCGATAGATCGTCAGGCAGCTTCTCCATTGACAGGTAATATGATTGAAATCGTCTGATGCAGGCCGGCATTTTGTCATATGGTAAATAAACCATGTACGAGGAGGTAACCGGATATGACAGGACCATTGGCGGGAATAAAAGTACTTGACCTTGGCGCTTTCGGGGTGGGGCCAGCTGCGTGCAGCTTGCTTGCACTCATGGGTGCTGATGCTATCCGGATCGAACCTCCAAATTTGGACGGGCTGATATTTGTGGGGACTCCCGTAGGTGGCTATGGATCGACTTATATAGGCAGCCACTTCAATAAGAAAAGCATAATACTAGACTTGAGGGGCGATAAAGGAAAGGAGTTAGGTAAAAAGCTTATTCAATGGGCTGATGTAGTAATTAATAACCGCCGTCTTGGCGCACTTGAGAGAATCGGATTCGGTTATGATGAAATGAATAAGAGCAATCCAAGAGTAATATACATAGAAAGCACATCCTATGGAAATAAGGGGCCCTGGTCTAAATATGCCGCCGCAGATCATTTTGTCCAGGCGGCATCAGGTTTTGCCAGTGTCACCGGGAAAAAAGGCGGTCAGCCGGAGATATTCAGAAATGCGGCGCATGCGGATATTAATGCTTCATTAACAATTGTATCGGCAACACTTATCGGATTGCTGGCCAGGGAGATCACAGGCAGGGGACAAAAAATCGAGACCTCGCATCTGCAATCGACTATGTCTATGCAGATAACACGCATCTCCGAGTTTTTCGCCACGGGAAAAAATCCTGAACGGCTGGGAAGCGCCTGTGTTCACATCGTTCCGTCTCAATCATTCAGGACCTGGGATAACAAGTATGTAAATATCAGTGTACCGAAAGAAAGCTACTGGCCGAAGCTGTGTGCTGCGTTGGAGTTGCAGAACCTCCAGAATGATCCACGGTTCAAGACGAATACACTAAGAGTAAAAAACCGTGATGAATTGATCCCGTTAATTCAGGAAAAAATTGCCGATAAATCTGCATACTGGTGGATGCTGCATCTGAAGAGATGCGATGTGCCGTGCGGACTTAATTACGACTATGAAGCCCTGATCAGCGATCCGCATATTCAGGCGAATGGATGGTTCTTCAATATGGATAGCATGTTCGGTGTAATTAAAGGATATGCAGCGCCATGGCTTTTTAAAAAGACACCTGCAGAGAAAATGACTCCTACAGTCAAACCGGATCAAAATCGCGATGAGATTCTTAAAATGCTTAACTCATAGAGGTCAGCTCACTGCAAGTAACTTAATTATTAAGAGTTGACAGGAGGATAAAATGACAGAGGTTCTCGGGGGAATAAAAGTCGTTGATTTAACTGAAGATGTTGCTGGCCCTTATTGCTCGATGCATCTGGGCGATCTTGGCGCTGAGATAATAAAAGTAGAGGGTATCGAAGGTGATACTACCAGACAGCTTGGCCCCTTTATCAAAGGGGAAAGTTCTCTTTTCATGTCTTTAAACCGTAATAAAAAAAGCATAGCAGTCGATTACAATAAACCCCAAGGCAAGGAGATAGTATATCAACTGGCCAGGAACGCAGATATATTTATCGAGAGCTTCGATTCCTGCTATGCCGAGAAACTGGGTCTGGGATACGAGGATATCGTTCGATATAAATCACAGGTAGTGTACTGCTCGATCTCAAGTTTTGGCGAGACCGGTCCGTACAAAAACAGACCTGCTTCAGAGCTTGAGCTGCAGGGGATGGCAGGTTTTACGCAGTATTTGGGTGAGATGGGCGAGGAACCTGTAAGGGTTGGAGTGGATGTCGCAGCCATGGGAAGCGGCCTGCATGCCATGCAGGGTATCCTGGCAGCGTTATATTACAGGCGGAAGACAGGTATCGGTCAGAAAGTGGAAATCTCAGCGATGCGCTCTATGATCCAAATGGGTTGTTACTGGATACAGGCTTTCTGCAACCCTGATACCTATGGCGGATGGTTTTTTACTGGTCCTTATGACCATGCGGAGCACGGTTACGCAACCCTTGATAGGCCGATCGTATTTTCTGTCATCGGACGGGTTGGTGGCGGAATAGAAAAAGCTCTGGATATATGGGTGGAGTTTTTAAAGAGGGTCGGACTTGGTGAATTGCTTGAGGATCCATGGTTTAAATATAAGGGGCTGAGAGCTGTAGGCCTCGGCAGGGATGCGCAGGAGATGAAGCCTCTTTTCGAAACGTATTTTGCGGACAAAAAAAGCGAAGACATGATAAATATGATCGACGAACTCGGGGGTATGGGCTCTGCGATATATGACTATGAGACATTGTTCGGTGGATCAATGCATCCTCAGGTGCAAGCCGTAGATATGATCAAAGAAATAGAGCATCCGGTGTCCGGTAAAACCAGGGTGCTGGATTTACCCCTGACTTTGTCTGACACACCAGCACAAATCAAATGTGCCGCTCCGACGCTTGGCCAGCATACGACAGAGCTGCTATCAGGCCTGGGATACAGCGAAGCGGATATATCCAGGTTGAAGAAAAATAAGATAGTTGCCTGATAGAATCACAATCGATCTGGAATTACGTATGGCGAATTCAACGAAATAAAAGTGATGTATCTACACGGTACTTAGAGAAGCTAACTTTCACGGCATATATATTAAATTTAATGGGAGGTACATTTTAATGGCGAGGTCTAACAAGGTTGCAGTAATAACGGGGGGAGGTCGAGGTATTGGCAAAGGGATTGCCCGTATATTCACAAAACGGGGAATCGACGTAGTGATAGCGGGCAGGACATTTGAAGTACTTGAGAAAACAGCCAAGGAATTAAAGAAGGCGGATATTGAAATCTATCCGGTGAAAGCCGATGTCAGCGTTCTTTCGGATGTTGAAAAGCTGTTTGATTTCACCATGGAAAAATTCGGCAAAGTGGACATTCTTGTTAATAATGCCGGAATTGCCGAACCGATGGCACCGATAACTGATATTGACCTGAAACTGGTGGATGATCTAATAAACATTCATTTCAAGGGCACATTTTACTGTTCTCGCAGAGCAGTCAAAGAGATGAAAGCACAAAAAAGCGGCAATATCATAAACATCGGCTCTGTTGAGGGGTTGGAATCATTGCCCGGTATAGTCTATGGTCCGATGAAAGCGGCCGTTCATCAATTTACTAAGGTACTGTCCCGTGAGCTGGCTGCCATTCCTATCCGCGTTAACTGTATTGTCCCGGGCCTGGTGCTTACCGAAATGATGGATGAACTGACAGATCGCGATGTCGATGTATTTCTCAAATACATTCCGATGCATAAGGCGCTGGTGCCTGACGATGTAGGCTACCTGGCATATTTCCTGGCCTCAGATGAAGCGCGGTATATAACCGGCTCGATCATCACTGCCGATTCGGGCATAACGGCAGATGCGGGCTGGTATGCCTTTGGTTTATAGCATGCCGCTTTCAATCATCGTTAGCCAGGGTTAATTGATAGTAAGGAGGTTTAATTGGATGATTAACTCCGTGCTGGGACCCATTGCCCCTGATAAGCTGGGAAAGACACTGGTGCACGAACATTTTATCATCGGGCAGCCCGGTTGGCAGACGGACGAAACAATGTTTCCGTATGACAGGAAGGCCGCATTGAAGACCAATCTGGAAGTCTGTAAGGCTGCCAGGGAGGTCGGCATAGGAACTATAGTGGACTGCACACCAAACGACTATACGCGGGACCCCGAGCTTTATAAAGAACTGGCCAGGAAGTCGGGAATCAACATTATATGTGTGACGGGCCTGTTCAACGGGACTACCGGCGCCACGACCTACTGGGTGGCCAAGACCATGTTTGTCAAGGATATGCCCAAAATGATGGCGGAGTTGTTTGTAAGGGAGATAAATGTCGGTATCGGTAAAACAGGTGTGAAGGCAGGCGCCATCAAGGTCGCATCCAGTGAAACCGTTACTCCATATGAGGAAAGCGTATTTAAAGCTGCGATTATAGCGCAGAAAGAGACCGGTGTACCGATAATAACGCATACAGAGGGTCCGGATCCCGGAATAGCGCAGGCTGACCTCTTTCTCAAGGAAGGTGCTGACAAAAAGAAAGTTTTAATCGGCCATGTATCCAACTCCACCGATATGAACTATTACAAGGCAATTCTGGATAAGGGATTCTACGTCGGTTTTGACCGCATGGGAATGATTCTGTATACGCAGGATGAAGTCTGTATCAAAAATATCTCCGAGTTATGCAAATTGGGGTATGCGGACAAAATTATGTTATCCCATGATACGTGCAATTACTGGTGTGGCCGCTCTTTGCGCGATATTGCTCCTCCCGAGATAGTAGCGATGCTGAGTAACTGGCGGGTAGATTACGTTTCTAAAAGCATACTGCCTGCTTTAAAAGAGAAGGGAGTCACAGATAAGCAGATCAACACAATGATGGTGGACAATCCAAGGAGTTTATTTACAGGCAAGTAATCAAGGAGGCTCATCCCGTATGTCTAATGTCTATATCATCGGTATCGGCATGACCAATTTCGGCAAGTTGCCCAACCGGAGCGTTCGCACAATGTCCGAAGACGCCACACAGCTCGCCCTGCAGGATGCAGGACTGGGCAAAAGGGACTTGCAGGCGGTCTTTTTCTCCAATTCCTTCTGGGGTATGTTCTCAAACCAGCACTCCATACGTGGGCAGGTTATCATGCGGGGCATGGGTATTGACAAGATACCCGTTGTTAATGTGGAGAATGCATGCGCAGGAGCATCGTCAGCGCTTCATCTTGCTTACACCGGTATCCGTGCAGGACTGTATGATGTAGCGCTCGTACTTGGTTCGGAGAAGCTAAGCAATCCCGATAAGGCATTGTCCCTTTCAGCATATGCTTCCTGCATGGATGTAGAAAACCTGGAAAAACATATCAATATGATTACCGACTTCAACAAGTTGATCAAGATCCAGCTACCGGAAGATAAATCGGCACCGGGAGAGGGCAGGAGCATCTTCATGGACGCTTATGCAATGGGAGCAAGATGGCATATGGACAGGTTCGGATCAACACAACGCCAGCTTGCCGTCATTTGCTCGAAAAACCACTGGCACGGATCCTTGAATCCGCTCGCTCAATACCAGCAATCTATGACAGTAGAGGAAGTATTGGCTGATAAGGCTGTGGCGTATCCTCTGACGAGAGCGATGTGCTCTCCGGTCGGTGATGGCGCTGCAGCGGCCGTTGTCTGTTCAGAAGAGTACTTGAAAAAGCTGAAGAACAGTCATCCGGTTAAAATAATAGCTTCAGTGATGGGGCAGGGCAGCGATAGGTCATTGGACGGTGAAGACATTGGCGAGAGATTGTCCAAACAGGCTTACAGAATGGCAGGGGTTGGGCCGAAGGACATTGACCTGGCTGAACTTCACGATGCTACGGCCTGGGCTGAGTTGCACCAGTCCGAGGCTATGGGTTTTTGTCCGATGGGAGAAGGTGGTCCCTTTGCTGAGTCGGGCGCGACCAGGATCGGCGGTAAAAAGCCGATCAATACTAGCGGTGGGTTGGAGTGTCGCGGTCATCCCATCGGCGCCTCGGGACTAGCTCAAATTTACGAGCTTTGTCTACAACTGCGCGGCGGCGCCGGTAAAAGGCAGGTCGAGAAGGCACGCATCGGTTTAGCCGAGAACGGTGGAGGTAATATCGGCGTGGAAGAAGCGGCTATGTGTATACATATAGTGCAGAAATGGTATTAACTGAAATTTATTCGGTTATATATTTGCCAATAGACCTTTGGTAACACTCCTGGGCATGATATTCACGAGCTCTTGCACTGTCCAGATGCCGTCCTTGAAAATGCTGGATACAATTTCTGGTTCAGAGTAAAGGCCGATTTCACCTCCGCCTACCATAAAGCTTTTTCCGTTTATGTTTGCGGCAGCATCCGTGGCAAGATAAACAACCAGGGATGCGATATGTGCGGGAGACATCCTTTTCACCTCCGCCTCGAGACCGGTTACTGTATCGCCTGAGTCCTGTTGCGAACCTTTTTCGATGGCCGCCTGCAGATCTGGTGAGATGGTCATGCGTGTCGCGGCCATGGGACGTATACAATTGCAGGTTACCCCGTACTTAGCCATATCTAATGCCACGGTGCGGGTGAAGCCGGCGATACCTTCCTTGGCCGCGCTGTAGTTGGTCAGTCCCAGGTTAGCCTGCCCCATATTGCCCAGGCCTGTCTGAGAGGAGGTGTTTATGATGCGGCCGGACCGTTGCTGACGGAAATATGCGCAGGCATGTCTGGTGCAGTAAAAATGTCCGTACAGGTGCACCCTCTGCACGATATCCCACTCCTCCTCCGTCATATTGAAAATCATACGATTACGCGCGATACCGGCGTTGTTGACCAGTATATCGATCCTGCCGAAGGTATCGATCGCGGTCTTGATGATACGCTCTCCCCCTTCCCAGGTCGCGACCGAGTCGTAGTTCGCCACTGCCTCTCCACCCATTCTCTTGATTTCGGCGACTACTATATCAGCCGGGGAAGCGGAAGCTCCTGTTCCGTCAGTTTTACCGCCGAGATCATTCACTACGATTTTGGCGCCTTCGGAGGCGAAGAGCAAAGACTCCGCTTTGCCCAGCCCGCCTCCCGCGCCGGTGACCACTGCAACTTTTCCATCGAGTAAACCCACTGTAGAAACCTCCCGGGTATCTATATATTATTATTCTATTTCTTTGCAGGAGAAGGCAGCTTAAATAGTCTTTGTGCGTTACCGCCTAAAATAAGATCAACCTCTTTCTGAGTAAAATGGTATCCATAGTTGGGGGCCTGCTCGGGGAGCGTCTTGAAGAAATTCACCCATTGCGGCAGCGTCGACTTCTCTCCGCAAAAGCGTGGGCCGGAGATCTGGTCGCTGGAAAAGAATATTCGTTCGGCGCCCACGGAGTCCCTCATCGCAGCGAGCTTGGCCACGAACTCGGCCATGTTGGGCAGGTCGTAATTCCAGTCGGAAAGATCCAGATAACAATTCGGGCACTCAAGGGCAGTTTGTATGGCTGCCTGCCACCATGTCGAATATCCCGAATGCGCAATGAATATTTTCATTTCAGGATATTTTTTTGCCAGCTTTTTCACATGCTCGGGATGCGACGCATTATTTACGCTAACGTCACTTCCAAAAGTTGTAACGCCCATACCTGAACGGATGTGGATATCGACCGGAATACCGGAATCTGCACATTTTTTGAACATTGGCTGAATTAACTCATCATCGAGGTTGAATCCTTCCGCTGAAATCTCTCCGCAACCCTTGAATCCATATTCGTCGATCGCCCTGGCAAACAATTCCAGTGCTTTCGGCCTTCTCGGATCAACGTAAACCCAGACATAAAGTCTGCCCTTATGGGCCTGCTCCAGTTCCGCGCAGCCTTCCAGTTGCTTATCAAACGATATCGGCGGTTCCTGGCCATTGTTGCGTATCCATGTATCGGAAGCCAGGACGAATGAGATATCAACTCCGGCGGCGTCCATGTTATCTATGAACATTTTCCCACCAGTGCCGTCAGCTATACCATTTAGAAGCTTTGGAAGGATCATCTCTGGAGAGCGTCCAGCCTCCTTGGCTGCCCAAAATTGGGCTAGGGGCATATAAGCCGCCTCTGAAACCCAGTCGGGTCTGGCAATATAATGAGTGTGCCTGTCAATTACTATCATTCCATCCTCCTGATATTTTTGCTATGAACACTTTATCCCTCTCATTTTTATGTTGTGAAAGACTTTACCCACGGCTCCATCTCTATCTGCAGCGCCTCCAGTATTCTGCATACCATCCCGTAATAGCCAATGATTGCTGTGAGCTTGACTATTCCCGGGTCATCGAAAAACCTTCGCAGATCAGCGAACGTGCTATTGCTGACCCGGACATTCAGGGTGACCTCATCGGTGTATTGCAGAACAGCACGCTCTATCTCACTGAATTTGTCGGAAGATTTCCAGACAGCGAGATCTTTAACCTGTTCTATGGTTAAACCCGCCTTGATGCCGATACGTGCGTGGTGGGTGAACTCGTAGTCCGACTGCAGAAGGTTTCCAACCCGTAAGATAACCAGTTCTCTCAGCTTCGGATCAATAAACTCAGGATTCAGTAATGAATTACCAAGCTCGATGAAATTGCGACCTATTTTGGGGCAATTGCCCACTGCCTTAAATATATTGGATAGGGGAACTCTCAGGTCCTCCAGAATCTGGAATACTTCTTTAATAGTTGGATCCGCTTGCTCTTTCTCGACCAGTTTAACGCGTGCCATTTTCCCTCCTCAATGCTAAAAGATGCGCATTTTCTATCAGTGTTCAGCCGATGAAAGCGGAACAGCCAGAAAACAGGTCATCAATATTTAAGTCTGCCTTATAAATTACATGCTTAAGTTGGATATCTCCTAAAACCCACCCCGGGTTCAATCTGCCGGCTACGTAGGATAATTATGGCACTGTTGCATATTATTACATAATATATTATTATTACGGATATTTTAATGTCATATATTGTAGTTTCCTAAAATAAGTTTGTCAATATTGGTTGAAATTGAATATAATAGCGGTTATCAAAGTCATAGTACAACAGTTAGTTCCTGATACGATATTAAATGCAGAAATAAAGGAGGACTGATAGATGATTACTTCGACTGAATACAGGAAAAGATTGAGTAAGATGAGGCGAAATATCTATATGGACGGTGAATTGGTCGACCGCAGCCATCCAAGGCTGCAGGGAGCCATAAATATACTATCAAAAACTTACGACATCATTGATGATCCTGAATTTAAGCAGTATGAGGATATACTCACAGCGACGTCTCACCTTACGGGGCAAAGAATTAACCGCTTTAACAATGTGCACCGCAGCATGACCGATCTAATGTCCAAGCAGAAGATGACCAGGCTTATCTGTCATCAGGTGGGAGGTTGTGTGGCTCGCTGTATGGGAATAGATTCAACCAATGCTTATTCGGTCGTCTGTTACCTAACGGACCAAAAATACGGGACTGAGTATTACCGGCGATTTGAGGAATGGTTAAGAAAGTTCCAGGAAACAGACGCTGTGGCATGCTGTGCTCAGACCGATGTAAAAGGCAATCGCTTGTGGAGGCCCCATCAACAAAAAGATCCCGATCTGTATTTACGAATAGTGGAGAGAAAGAGCGACGGCATTATCGTACGCGGCGCCAAGGTGCACAATTCATTTGCTCCTGCTGCCGAATGGATAAATGTGTTGCCGACCAGAGCACTTACTGTGGATGATAAGGATTGGGCGGTGGCTTTTGTGGTCCCGGCTGATGCTGAAGGTGTCAAGCAGATAGTCAGCGCTTTTACTTATGACGAGCGCGATGGTTCGCCGGGTCCATGGGGTGGAGCTGACTCTATGACTGTTTTCGACGATGTTTTTATTCCATGGGAGCATGTTTTTCTATGCGGCGAAAATGATATGGGCGGTTACATGGCCCTTACCTTCGCGCTTTTCCATCGTCACAGCTACACCGGCTGTAAGCCCGCTTCGACCGATGTGCTGACGGGTGCCACTGCTCTGATGGCCGAGATCAACGGTATTGAGAAAGAGCAACATGTCAGGGAGAAAATATCCGAGCTTGTGTGCACTTCCGAGCTTTGTTATGGCACAGGAATTGCGGCTGCAATTAATGGATACCAATCTCCGTCAGGTACCTGGGTGCCCGATATTATGTACTGCAACGTGAGCCGCCGGCACGCTGGAATCAATATATATCATGAATACGACATACTTGCAGATGTTGCGGGTGGTATGCCAGCTACATTGCCCAGATATGCGGACTGGATTAATGAAGAAACACGACCCTTCATAGAGAAATATATGGCCCGTAATCCGGATGTGGATGTTCATGATGTCCTTAAGGCGTTTGCCTGGGTACAGGATATTTCATGTTCCGAGGGTGCCGGCGTCATGCAATATGCCGGTGTGCATGGTGGAGGTTCCCCCAGAATGGAGCAGATTGCCATCATGGGCGCATATAATATGGAGAACATTAAAAATATTGCCAGGCGCCTGGCGGGCATAAAAACCGATAAGCCATATACTTTTAACAGGCTTGGCAGCATACCACACCTGGAATAGTATAAATTAGCAGGTTCAATATATTTATTTTGCATAAGTATCGATTATCGATATCGATACGCTAATTAGATGTAACCTGCCTTTAACATTAAAATGTGCTGCTTTACTATCTGACAGTAAAATTTATTTAAAAGTATTGTATTGCTTAAAATATTCTGATATTGACTTAATTAGGATCCGACTGTAATATGAAATAAATGCATATGTAATTGAATTTATCCAAGCTAAATATGTTGTGATTGAATTCGGATAAGAAAATGAAGTACATGAAAAAAAACTATGATTTGAATCTTCCATTCAAGGAGTATCTGTGGACTGTCATTTTATTTGCGCAGGCGGGGAACCTGTGGACGAAAGCAATTGAGAAGAGCGTGAAGCCAGGGAATATTACTCTGTCACAATTTGTAACACTGCAGGCTCTTCTGTTCAACAAGAAACCCATGTCTCCAACCCACATATCGCGGCTTTTACCGATCGAAGTCCATTCTGTTACTCCGATGATCGATAAATTGTATAAAAGCGAATTGGTTACCAGACGCCGTTCAAAGACCAGCAGACGGAGTGTTGATGTCAATATAACGGAGAAAGGGAAAGAGCTTCTATATGAATTAGGCCCCAATATAAATGAACTGTTTCAATCTGTGTTTGGGAAACTGTCAAAAAATGACCGTGCTGAACTGGAAAGAATAATTCGTCAAATCAGCGACGCCACTGCCGACTATCTTGGTGCTGACAAGCAGCATCTGGACGAAAACGCCAGGATACTGGCAGGTATGATGGTGGACAAGCCTAAAAAGAATACTGAACCTAAATCATAATCACCACTCTGTGCAGTTCCACAATATGAACTGGTATTGTACGGCACTTGAAGCACGATTTGAATCTCCCCCTATCTCCACCAGTCAAATATTCACAGTCTTACGCCAACGTCAAAATTGTTATCAGCATACTATTCGTGGTGGAATAATATGTCCGTTGCCCGGGAGTGACACAACAGCGTTCAGTGCGCTATGAAAAAGCTGCGCTGTGTTATAATCCTAATATCGGCATTGGCGTTCAGCGTTTTTGTTGTAGCTGGTTCACTGCATTGCAGGAAATAAAATATAAACCGATTGGAATCATCCACTCACCGTTCAAAGAGGTGGGTGGAATGCCGATACAATCCAGCGGGGCGGCGGGGGTAAAGGGCACAGTCGATCTGTTCAGGGAGTACCTGCCGGGACTCAAGGATATTGAAGGTTTCTCTCACATAACCCTGATCTACCATTTCCATTTGTGCAAGAGATGTGATCTTCAAGTCAGACCTTTTCTGGACGATAAAATTCATGGCATATTTGCTATAAGAAGCCCGGCGAGACCAAATCCGATCGGTATATCTGTCGTTCATCTGGTCGAGATCGAGGATAATATTCTTCAAATCGAAGATGTGGATATGGTTGACGGCACCCCTTTGCTGGACATCAAGCCTTATGTGCCGGATTTTGACTGTCGTGCAGCTGAGCGAATAGGGTGGCTATCAAATAAATCCCGTAATACGGCAAGATGTAAATCGGATAATAGATTCAAAGGCGAATAGAGGGAGTTGCTTCCGCAGAACATTGGTTCAAATATAAATAGAGCTAAAAGAAGCAACAAGTGTAGTCTTGCCTGTTGCTTCTTTTCAAGCAGAAGTCTAGTATGTTTATAATGGGGATTAAATTGGGGCTGTCACCAGCATTATAAGCGCAAGATTAGCATCAGGTCCTCCATCATCTTCCCTAAGGGGGTACCATATCATAAAGGAGACTTGAATTATGGAATTCCTTGACATTATGGGTATCTCACACCGCTACATGGAGATACTGAACCCTTCGACGTCTGAAAAAATCATAAAACTTGGCAGAGTACTCAAATTAAAAAAGGGGAACCGGGTCATCGACTTCGGTTGTGGTTGTGCCGAGCCCCTCATTCTTTGGGCTGAGGAATTCGGTATCACTGGTATTGGCATAGATATATGCGAGGATTTCTGCGACCGGGCCAGGAAAAAGCTGGCCATGAGAGGATTGTCGGACCGAATCGAAATCATTTGCTCCAGTGGGGCTGATTATATATTTGAAGAGGGATCTTTCGATGCCGCAACATGTATTGGGGCAACTTTTATTTTTGGCAGCTACCAAAAGACAATCCAGGCCATAAAGAGGGCTGTACATCAGAATGGACGCCTTGGTATCGGTGAAACCCACTGGCTAAGCAATCAGGTACATCCGGAATATGCCCAAAAACAGACCACTACCCACACGGAAGCGGAACTAGCTCGATTTACCCGGGACGAAGGCTTTGAACTCGAATACATCATCCGTGCCGGCCACGACGACTGGGACAGATACATTTCGGATAGCTGGTATGGACTGATACGTTGGCTTGAGGAAAACCCTAACCACCCTGACTATGAACAAGTATTCAATCATTTTCGTATTGACCAGGACGATTATTTACAGTTCCAACACCAATATATGGGCTGGGCTATGTACTGCCTCGCTCCCATCAAATCTCATTCGACAGATAGTAAATAATGTAATTACATTTTAAATATTCAGAGTGTTACTCCGCCGTCGATAACCAGTGTCACTCCTGTCGTGAAGCTGGATGCATCTGAGGCAAAATAGAGCGCGGTCCTGGCGATCTCCTCGGGTGTGCACAGCTTTTTAATGGCCATCCTCTTCATCGCTTCCTGAATGAACTGATCGTTGCTCCAGACAGCCTCGCTGAACCTCGTCTTGACGAAACCCGGTGCAATGCAGTTTACACGTATGTTGTAAGGTCCGAGCTCGGCAGCCAGCACTTTGGTCATCATTATCAGGCCTGCCTTGCTCATGCTGTAAGGTCCGAAGCCCGGCGTAAAAGCAACGCCGGCCGCCGAGGCGATGTTTATGATATTCCCGCCCCGGCCCTGCTCAACCATCATCCTGGCAGCGGCCTGGCTGAGAAAATAGTGGCTCTTGAGGTTGACGTCCAGTATGCGGTCATATACGGCTTCTTCCATATGCAACACATCCGATATCGCCGGATTCACCCCCGTATTATTTACCAGGATGTCGATGCGCCCGAACTCATCCTTGATCCTGATCATCAGATTCTTGAGCTCGTCCATTTTCCCGTTGTGCGCGGAGACTGCCAGGCTCCTGCGTCCCATGGCCCTGATTTCATCCGCGACCTTTTCAAGGACGGGCAGCTTCCGGCTGCTGACGATAACGTCGGCCCCGGCGTCAGCAAGCTGGAGGGCGATCGCCTTGCCGATGCCGCGGCTGCCTCCCGTTACCAGCGCCACTTTGCCCTGCAAGGTCAGATATGATGTATCCATTAATAACCTCCACTTGAGTAATCAGGCCGTCAAAATTGGTCATTAGTATACTATTTTTGCCGGATACCTTGTGGGGATAGCTCAATTGGGAGAGCGCTGTGTTCACACCGTTTCATGATGGCAAAATATATTCATATCTTTTGAAATAATAAAAGGCTGCATGGATCGCGTGATCCATGCAGCCCGTAAAATCCGTATTTTTATGTCGGGCGCTTTAAAGGAAGAATGACCTGAAAGTTCCTTTAATGCCGATTATTTCTTGAATCCCTTGAACGGGTCAGCCCATTGTTTGACCGAAGCTGCAAGCTCCTTATGCGTTTTAGAGTATTCCTCCAGAGAAATACCCTTGAGCGTCGCATCGATCGCCTGCCTGAAGGCCTTGCCGCCTGATACGGGTCCCATCGGGTGAGCGTGGATGCCGCCTCCCGAACCTATGACTATGTCATTGCCCAGTTCCTGCATGACCTGGGGTACCATAGTGGGTGTAATTCCGCCGGATGCCATCGGCCAGGTCGGCTTAAGATTGTACAACGGGTAAGTAAGATTCCTGGCCGCTGCATCAAATTTTTCAATTATCACAGGCGCCTTGCCGTAAGGAGCGGGAATAACCACTATATCGGCGCCGGCCAGCCGGGGTAATTTACCCAGAACCAGGTGTGAGCTCAAGCCGTGGCAGGGTGACATATACATGGCGCCGGCCACATCCATATGCGCAAGTATAGGCACGTTTATCCTGGGGTCTTCGGCTATGGCCTGCATGACCGGCAGTCCGACCGCTATGTAATTGATCATTAGGGCATTAGCGCCCAGCTCGATTGCACGCCGGGCGTTTTCGAAGATCTTCGGCACGCTATCGGATATATTAACGGTATATAAGGTGTGCTCACCGGTCTCTTCATAAACCTGCTTCTCTACCTGCATATAACGTTTCACACGGCCCGCCATTGAGTTAAATGAAGCATCCGCAATTAATTCATCATCCTTGACGATATCGCAGCCACCCATGGCAGCCAGCTTGAAAAGCTCGGCGCCCACCTCCAGAGGATAGCCGGTGCACGGTTTAACCATATTGTTCAGAAGCGGCCGCTTTTTCACGCCGAGCAACTTCCTGATGCCCTCAATACCGAATTTTGGCCCCTTAAATCCGGCTACGTATTTTTTGGGAAACCTGACGTCTACAAGCTTTATCTTGCCTCCCATGGAGATGTTGCCTACTACCGCCGTAAGCATCATGGGGATCTGCTGCCCGATATTCACTTCGGGAAAGGCTATTTGTACCATCCAGTTTCTATCCTGTACCCCGGCGGGAATCTCGAATTCGTAATCGGGTAGCTCATACACACCGATTACTTTGGCAACATGGTTTCTCCTCACTTCAG
Source organism: Dehalococcoidia bacterium (assembly GCA_041653995.1). Lineage (NCBI taxonomy): Bacteria > Bacillati > Chloroflexota > Dehalococcoidia > Dehalococcoidia bacterium. The sequence goes on along the minus strand of JBAZEK010000001.1, from coordinate 911,007 downwards.
GCGTCTCTCCCGGTACGGGGACCCAGGTACCCGTGCTCTGCTCAATTGCCAGCAGCGGGGCCAGCTTCGGTACGGGAAATATCGCGGGATAGGTGATAGTATACGTCCCGATGATGTAATCGTCGTAGTCTATCCCATCGGGAAGCGCCACAGGTTGACTTAATAATTCATCCGGCTTCATTTCTCCCTCCTTTCCAAGCCTTAACTATACAGTGTCAAGATTATAAATGGTCAATCTTGACGTTGTCAAGATAAAACATTACTATTTCCACGTGCCGGTCAAGAGATATCATCACGGTGACCTGAAGAACGCCCTGATTAAAGCGGGAATCGAGATCCTTTCCAGGGATGGCGTTCGCGGTCTGAGCCTGCGTAAGGTTGCCCTGAAGGCAGGCGTCAGTCACACTGCGCCCTATGCGCACTTTGCCGACAAGCAGTCGCTTATCGCCGCCATCTCGACGGAGGGCTTTCGTATAATCTGTGAGAATACGGAGCGCGTGATCAGGCGTTATAAGCGCAAACCCGTGCGGCAGTTGATCGAAGCCAGCTGGGCCTACATTCAGTTTGCGCTCAGCGATTCGGCTCATTTCAAAGTGACCTTGTCCAGTGTGCTGGAGAGGGAAAAGGATTATTCCGAATTCGTCGAGTTGTCCAATAAGTGCTTCTCACAGCTCGTTTGTATAGTGGAAAGTTGCCAGGCCGCGGGCCTGCTGCGGCCCGGGCCATCGGACGTGGAGGCCATCAACGTATGGAGTCTGGTTCACGGTTTCGTGTCTCTTTTGCTTGAAGGGCAGTTTTATCACACAATCCTGGAACGCTATACGCTGCGTGACCTGATGATCTCTTCGCTCGGACACATTACACTGGTCGAATTGACCCCCGGGACGTATGCAGAGATTGCAGCGTCACCAAGATATGCATTTCTGCCGGTTCGCTAACCCGGGGTATTGACAAAGCCATAAGAATTTAATATATTATCGCGGAGAGTGAACGGTCACTCTCCAGATAGTTTGTTATGTATGAGGCATTTAAGAAACTCCCTGTAGTCAAGCAGCATCGCATCCTTAATTCCGCCATCAGAACGATCGCCGAGAAAGGGTATGATGCGGCCAGCATTTCAACCATTTGCCGGCGGGCGGGTATATCTAACGGCGCACTTTACAAATACTTCAAGAACAAGGAGACCATGTTCTATGCCTGTGTGGAGTACGGTGTTGAAGTAATGATGGCGGAGCTGTACCTGAAGTATACAAATGAAACGGACAACCTGATCGACGCGGTCCGTAACCTTCTTTATGGATTTAAAGAGTTTACCAGGAAACACAGGGACATGCTTTCCATATATTCTGACCTGGGATCAGGCAATATGAACCGCTTCGCGGCTATCACCGAAAAAGTTGAATACGAAGGTAATATGTTCTTTGTGGACCTGGTCGGCAAGGCAGTTAAGCGAGGGGAGATAGATGCCGGCCTGGGGATCGACGTGGTTGCCCATTTGTTAGACAGCCATATTATGCTTTACAGCTATTCGCTGGTCTCCGACTACCATGCCCGGCGGTTCGACGCATTTTTCGGGGATTCAACAAAACGGCTGACGGAGGACCAGAAGATAGATAAAATTCTCAATGCGCTTAAGAATTTGCTGAGGATATAATTTTTTTAATATACGAGAGCGAATATTCGCTCTCGATGATGGGGTAGTCAAAGAATTCAGCTGATAGGGTTTTAACCCAGGATATCGGGAGGAGGTTTCACGTGGGCAACGAAGCGAAAATAATTGACGAGAGCTTGTCGGTCCGGGATGGGCGTCTGTATGTGGAGGAGTGCGATGCGGTGAAACTGGTTGAACAATTCGGATCACCTATCTTTGTCCTCTCCGAAAAGATGCTGCGCTCCAATATCCGGCGTTTCAAGAAGGCGTTTGAAATCAACTGGCCTGAAGGCCGCGTGACTGTTATGCCGGCTATCAAGGCTAATGTGACCCTTTCCACCAGGATGATTCTTACACAGGAAGGGGCCGGGGTCGATGTGTATTCTCCCGGTGAACTCAGGGCGGCGCTGGATTCGGGAGCAGATCCCGAGGTTATATCTGTAAACGGAGGTGGAAAGGATAAAGAGCATATCCGCAACAGCATAAAATCTGGATGCCGCATAACGCTGGACGATGTCGATGAACTCGACCTGGTTGAGAAAGTCGCCGACGAACTGAATATGAAGGCAAAGATCCGTTTCCGGGTCCGTCCGGACTTTCCCAACTTATGGAGACCCACCGCTTTCACGCTCGAATTGGTCCCCATCGACCTTGGGACCCAGGCGTACAAAAACGGTATTCCCACCGAGCACGTTATCGAACTCGGCAAACGGGCGCTTAAGATGAAGAACGTGGAGCTTGTCGGTTTTCACCTTCATACCGGCCGGCATCATGATACCCTCTGGTACTGGCAGGGCATGATGCAACAATATGTGAAGCTGATTGCCACCTTGAAAAAGGAATGGGACGGCTATGAGCCGAAAGAAGTCAGCATCGGCGGTGGATTCCCCATACCCAGGGACCCCTTCGGCCGCATGATGAACAGGCTTGACGCGCCCCTTTTTATGATCTTCTTCCCGATAATGGCTTTTTTGAGAATACTCGGCGATAGGGCCAGGTACAAGACGCTTTCAACGGTGATGCAGTTGATCCTGACAAGGACGCCGAATAAAAAATTGGCGCCCACAATTGAAGATTTTGCTGAGGCAACCATGGGGTCCTTCAGGAAGGCGATGCTCAAGCACAAACTCAATATGAAGGGGCTGCATTTTCAGGTTGAACCGGGACGCAGCCTGTATGGCAACGCCGGGATACATCTGAGCACGGTACTGAAAACCAAGCACCAGAAAAAGCCCATCGTATGGAATTGGGTGCTGCTTGATACGACCTATTTCTTCCTCACCGGAGGCGCGTACGAACAGCACCTGCACGACTTCATCTGGGCCAATAAGCCGGAGGAAAAACCTGTAATGACCGCCGATATCGTGGGAAGGTCGTGCTACGGTGACCGCATGATCCCTGAGGTGCGCGTGCCTGAACTGAAGTCAGGGGATATCATCGCCATACTGGATACCGGGGCCTACCAGGAGGTATCGGCCAGCAATTTCAATGCGCTGCCGCGCCCGGCAACAATTCTGGTAAACGGATCGAGTGCCGAGATCATCAAGAAAGCCGAAACGATAGAAGATGTGTTCAGGAGGGATATTATTCCGGAGAGATTGAAAACAGTACAAACACCATCAAAAGCTATTTAAAACATAAGAGCCACATGTCTTAAAAATATAAATCAGGAGGGAGAGATATGACAATCAACAAACCACCGCAACCGAAGGGGTATGACGTATTCGGACCCACGCCGCATCTGGCGGATGTTCCTTATGACGAGCACCGTGCCAGGATTACCAAGGCTCAGAAACTCATGAAGGAGCAGGGCGTCGACCTGCTGATGCTCTGGAGTATGCAGGACTGCCATTATTTCGCAGGCTTCACCTCCACCCACTGGTTCAACCCCAGCCTGCAGTGCTGTGTCACCCTCATCCCGGTCACTGGAGAGCCGCTCATCATCATACCGGAGTTCTTCAGGTGGAGCGCCGAGGCCCAGTGCTGGATACGCGATATACGCGGCCAGGTGGACGCGCACCAGACGCAGAATGAACGAGGCCTCCCGCGCGAGGTGGCCCAGGTTGTCAAGGAAATGGGATACGGCAAGGCCAGGATCGGCCTCGAGATGGGCACCCTGGCGCACTGTTTTATTCCCCGCCCCTACAACGATATCAAGCTGCTCATCGATTCACTGCCCGAAGCCAAGTTTGTCGACGGCGACATGGTAATCTGGGGATGCCGGATGATTAAATCTCCGCTGGAGATCGACCGCCTTATCCACGCAGCCGCCGTGCACCGGCAGGCCTTCGGCGCCATCGTGGACGGATACAGGCCGGGCATGACGGAGAACGATCTGCTCCGTATTTACATGTCGACTGCGGCCTTGAACGGCGCCGATTGGATGAAATCCGGCCACATCATGTGCGGCGATATGAAGGAGGGCGTCATCGACTGCGGCGGCCACTGGGACGGCATCGTCATCAAGAAGGGCGATTACATGTCGTTCGACATGCCCTGCAGGTACAAAGGCTACTGGGCGGACATGGGCCGCTTTGTGTACGTGGGCCCCACGCCTGAGAATTACAAGCGCGGAATGGAGATCGCCTGGAAGGCATTCGATGCCGGGGCCAACGTGGCCAAAGCCGGTATTCCCGCCAGCGTGGTCTACGACGCCGTAGCCAAGACGCAGACCGATAACGGTATGTTCTGCATTGAGATGGTCGGGCACGGTATCGGCCTTGACGTCCATGAGCCGCCGGTGTTTTCACATACCGAGGAGACGATCCTCCAGGCGGGTATGGCCATGGAGCTGGAAGTAACCGGAATGATGGACGGTTGGCACAGGGACGGCAAGACGGGCATGTTCCACTATGAAAACCTGATAATCATCACCGAACATGGTTGCCAGGTGATCGAGGGACTGCCGCGGCAGCATCTGGAAGTCGCCTGCTATAAATAAACAACTATAGCTGAGGTAGGGGCGTATGGATACAGGTTCACTGTTGTGGTTGCTTTCGGCAATTACGGCCGGCCTGGCCGCCGGCCAGATGCTGGGCGAATTTCTTTTACTCGGGCCGTTCCAGTCATGGTTTTTTGAAACCGGCAACTCGGAGATGTTCAGGAAGAGCTATGTGCAGTTCCGTAAAACAAGGAGATCTGCGCGTATCTTCAACTCTGTGTACATAATCGCCATGCTGGCCGGCATTGCCTATCTCGCTTTTCTTTTATTCACGGGAAAGCTTGGCGTTATGCCGGTACTGGCGGTAGTACCGCAGTGGCTCTTTCTACTGGTCTTTTACGGTTCCGGTTTTGCCAGGCTCGAGCACAAGATATTCGCGGGCAATACATCGAAGGAGCTGAGCGATAAATTCAGCTCAATGAATGTGCCCAGCCTCGGGATTTACGCCCTGCTATGGTGCGCTTCGTTCTGCGTTCTTGTGTTTATGCGAGTCCAATGATGAAAGAGAGAGTGGTTATGAGGGAAGAGAAGGTTGTACCCGGAGACATTTTCTGGCTCGACAACCTTTATAGGTCGGGCCCGATGCTGTGGGGCGACCAGGAAGCGGATGTAGCCATCGTGGGAGGGGGTTTCACCGGCCTTGCTGCGGCCTACTTCATAAAACGGCGGTTCCCCGGAAAACGCGTCATCGTGCTGGAGGCGGAATATATCGGATTCGGCTCCTCAGGGCGGAACTGCGGTGGTGTGGCCGGCAATATGGGCCACAACTACAGCAACCTCAGAAAGAAGTTCGGAACAGAGAAAATGATGCAGCTCCAGCACCTTATGAAACAGTGCGTTGAGCTCGTTGAGGAGTTGATCAGGGAGCACAAAATCGAGTGCGATTACGATAGAGCCGGAAGGCTTATGGTTGCGGAGACCGATGCGCAGGCCAAACGCCTTGAAGAGGAGGCGAAGGACTGCGAGCAGGCCAATGCTCCCATTGAATGGTACGAAGGAACACGCGCTCGTGAGCAGTTCGGTTGCCTGGACATCAAGGCCGCCCTACGCTATCCGAACGAGGGGGTCATGGATCCTGTCAAATTCCTGCGCGAGATGAAGCGTGTCGTCGAATCATTAGGCGTTGAAGTTTACGAGAATTCTCGCTGCATCCGCATGGTACCGGGCACAAACACATCTCGCAAGATACTGATATACACAAACGGAGGCCGCGTAGTCGCCGATGATGCCGTCCTGGCAGTGAACGCCTTCAGCGACCCGCTCAATCTTTTACGTTACAAGGTGCTGCCGCTCTATGTCTACGTTATAACTACCGAGCCTCTAAGTAGATCACAGATGGAGGCATTCCAGTATCCCGGTGGTAGGGGCAACGTTTTCGGCGCGACAAATCTCTACTGGGCCCGCAACCTCACCGCTGACAACCGGCTCGTCTTCAACGAAAACGAGGTGTTTTATTACTATAACAACGAGAAAGACTACAGCCGGCGGGATCAATCGTTTCAAAGGCAGTACGAGTTGATGGTAAAGAAATTCCCCTTTCTCAAGGGAATACGCATGACCCATGCCTGGGGTGGACTGATCGGCATTACGCTCGATTTTCTACCTTTCATGGGCCGAACGGGAATACACGGGAATATTTACTATAGCGCGGGATATAACGGCTGCGGCCTTGCGCCGGCCCAGCTTGCAGGCAAGATAATAGCGGCCATGATGGCGTGCGAGAAGTCCGATCTGACAGACAGTGTACTGATCGGGCGGAAAGCCCTGTACGTTCCCTCAGCCCCGGCGATGTATCTCGGCATAAATGCATACAAGGCCCTTTATAAGATTTACGATTGGAGGCTGGGCGGCCTGGGATAACCAATGATGCTCAACGATATAACGCGATCTCAATTCATCCGAGGGTGAGATTAATTGAGAAGGAGAGTGAAAATTGTCACAACAAAAGGCTGAATTCGCCTTTGGAAGAGGGCGTGCTACCTATTTATTTGTTTTGCTCTTTCTTTTACAGGCTGCAGATAACCTTGACACCATGGTTGTCACCGCCCTTTTCCCCTTTATGAAAGCCGACCTCGGTGTGACGGACACACAGCTGGCTCTATTAGTGTCCGCTATATACTGGTCGCTGGTTGTATTTGCGGTGCCTATCGCTTATCTGCTGGACCGCTGGAGCAGGACAAAAGGTATCGGTTTGTTTACCGTAGCCTGGAGCGTTGCCTGCAGCCTCATAGGATTTCTCAGGACATTCCCAGCCATATTTTTTACCAGGTGTGTAATGGGCATCGGACAGTCGGCCTATGGTGCGGGAGGCACCGCACTTATATCCGCCTATTTTCCGGAAAAAGAACGCGCTCGCATGAACGGTATCTGGACCGCGGCTGTTCCCATAGGGGCAGTAGTAGGTTCACTGGTAGGTGGCGTTATTGCGGAGTCCCTGGGATGGCGCTACGCCTTCGGCATCGTGGCAATACCCGCTTTTATTATAGGATTGCTATTCTTCTTCACGCTCAAGGATTATAAAACAGTCGATCTGACTAAAACGATTGCTGCCGGTGTGGACGCAGGGAAAAAAGTGAAGATGCGGGTGGGGGATGTAGTAAAGGATATCTTCAGCAAACCTTCGCTGGTCTCAAATTTCATGGGTTTTACCGGCAACCTTTTTGTCTCCATGGCATTGATAACCTGGCTGCCGACCTACTTCTACAGACTGATGGACAAGCCGAATATGGAAGCGGCCGCCATGCAGTCGGCGGGTATATTTCTCCTGGCTATAATCGGCGCGCCGATCGGCGGTATAGTCACCGACATCATACGGAAACGGGTAAAAAGGGCTCGTATGCTGATCCCTGGGCTTACATCGGTGATTACCGCTTCGCTGCTGCTCACAGCTTTCCTGATGCCGCCCGGAACCCCACAATATGTATGCCTGCTTGGGATGGGATTTTTTGCACCGTGGTACAACGGTGGCGCGACATCGGTAACACAGGATGTAGTGCACCCCGGCCTGCGCTCCACCTCAATGGGAGTTGCCAACCTGATACAGAACCTGCTGGGGGCTTCCCTCGGGCCATTATTCGTCGGGATAATCTCCGACAGGATCAACCTGGTAACGGCGTTTCAATTGCTGCCCATTTTCATGCTCTTCGGCGGAGTCATGTTCTTTGTAGGATCGTTTTTCTACCTGCGTGACAAAGATCGCGCGGAAAGGGTGGAACTGCAGGCTGCGTGAAATCGCATTGTTATTAACAGAAACGGAGTAAGTGACCATGGTGGGAAAATCAGTGCCGCCCGCAACAAAAAGATCCTTGCGCGTCGCCGCTGTACAGGTAACTTCACAGGACGGCAAAATAGCCGAGAACCTCAAGCATGCCATGAGCCTCGTAGAAGAAGCGGCAGCCCGTGGAGCCAGGCTGATCCTTTTGCCCGAATTCATGCCTACCGGATATAGCTATACACAAGAGATATGGGATGCCGCTGAACCCACTGAGGGGCCAACCGTTAAATGGCTGAAAACGAACTCCAAAAGGTTGGGAATATGGCTGGGTACCAGTTTTCTTGAGGCTGATGGGGAGGATTTTTATAACACCTTTGTGCTCACAAATCCCGACGGTTTAGAAGACGGGCGCGTGAGAAAGCAGAAACCGGCTGTGGCAGAAGCCTGTTTTTTCAGAGGCGAAGTCGGGCCGCATGTTATACATAGTCAGCTGGGGAAAATCGGGGTGGCCATCTGCTATGAAAACCGCTTTGCCTTCACAGCCAGAAATATGTATGCGCAGTCTATTGACCTGTTACTGCAGCCTCACGCCGCTGTGATACTTGAAGCCAGCACGGTTGTTCCGGCAAAGTCGGCTGCCGTAATAAACGATTTTTTGCATCAGGTACCTCTAATCTATGCCAATATGCTGGGAATACCCGTACTACACTGCAATCACTCGGGACCATGGCTGGCCACGGTCCCCGGTTTACCTTTTATTAAAAACGACACTCATTTTGACGGCTACTCCGCCATTGCCGATTCAGACGGGTCATTAAAGGCGCAACTCGGCGTGGAGGAAGGAGTGATTGTGGCGGATGTAATTCTGGATCCATCCCTTAAGAAAAAGGTACCTCCGCGCACATATGGCCAGTGGGTGATGCCGGATGTACCCATGAGCATGAAGGTATGGGCGATTCTTGAAGCTATATATACTGTCTGGTACAGGTTCAGTAAAGAACGAAGACTCAGGGCAAGGAAAATATCGCTGGGGCAGTAAACAAACGACAATGTACTGATCGGACGGAGGGCTTGTGCAAACATGAAAAATGACAAGAATACATTCCAGGTTGGCGGACCAAAGGCATTATATGTATTGATCATTTCCTCACTGTGTTACCTGGTCGATTACATGGATCGGAATGTAATGGGCGTGCTGTTGCAGCCGATAAAAATCGAGTTCGGGCTGAACGATTTCCAGGCTGGTCTTCTGCCCACGGTACTGGTTATAGGCGTTGTTCTCTTTGTATTCCCCACCGCCCACCTTGTCGATCGATGGAGCAGAAAGAAGATGATCTCGGTGATGGTTCTGTTCTGGAGCTTATTCACATTCCTTACCGGTATAGCGCGAAACTTCCCAACCCTGCTCGCCACGCGTTTCTTTGTTGGGGTAGGTGAGGCAGGATATTCGCCGGCAGCGGCGGCACTGATCTCCGCTTCGTATCACGATAAGAAAAAGGCGTTGATGCTGGGCATTTATACCATGTTCGTTACTGTGGGATCCATTATCGGCGTGGTTCTGGGTGGATACGTTTCAGCCAACTTCGGCGGCTGGCGGGTGCCGTTTTTATACTTCGCTATACCCGGCGTCATTCTGGCGATACTGGCACTATTCATGCAGGATTATAAGACCGTAAAAGCTTCTCCTGATAAAGAGAAAACACTTGGCTTCTGGGAAGGTATCAAGGCACTGATGAAGATCCGGTCGCTGCGCTGGCTCTGGCTGGGATACGGTCTATATTCACTTCTCGTTACAGCTGTACTTGCCTGGATACCCGCCCTCCTTATGAGGACATTCGGTTTTGGAGAAGATAAGGCGGGCGTTGTCATAGGAATCGTTGCGCTGGTAGGGCTGATGGGTGCGCCTATTGGCGGACTGATAGCAGACCGCTGGCAGTCCAAAACCTTAAAGGGCAGGATTTTCCTGGCCGGCGCCTCGGTATTTGCAGCGGCCGTAATACTTTTATTTGTGCTGTGGTCCATTGCAAATGATGGCCAGTCGTTATCCATTCGAAGCTATGTTCTGCTGGCGCTGTACGGATTGACCAATACCATGGCAATAGCTCCGCTCATTGCCATTTCTCAGGACGTTGCTTCACCTGATCTAAAGGGGAGAGCATGGGGGATGAGCGTGCTGGCCAATAATCTGTTGGGTGGTGCGTGGGGCCCGGCGCTGGCGGGGGCAATGTCGGATGGATTCGGCGGGGGCGCACACGGGCTCAGTATAGCACTTGCAATTACGGGAGTACTGGGCATGATGGCGCTTATTTTCTGGTGGTTTTCATCCAGGCATTGTCCTGCTGACATAGCCACCGCCAGGAGCGCTTAAGCAGAGGGAGAATTAAATGTTGAACAGCGTGGCCGGCAGGATCGCGATCTATCGCGGATGGTGCAAGAAATGCGGTATCTGCATTGCATTCTGTCCGTGTCAGGTGCTGGACAAGAGCGTAGCGGGGTATCCGGTTATAAAGAATCCGGATCGGTGTACCGGATGCAGGCTATGTGCCGACAGATGTCCGGATTTCGCAATTACGGTTTATGGCAATAGGGAGAATCATGAAAAGTCAGAAAACAGTGACGAAAGCGAGGGCTGAGCTTCTGCAGGGAAATGAAGCCTGTGTAAAGGGCGCCCTGATGGCAGGTTGCCGTTTCTATGCCGGCTATCCCATCACACCCGCCTCGGAGATCATGGAGGTGATGGCCAGGGACCTTCCTAAAGCAGGTGGAGCTTTTATTCAAATGGAAGATGAGATCGCCAGCCTGGGCGCGGTCCTGGGAGCCTCTTTGGCCGGAGCAAAGGGCATGACCGCCACAAGCGGTCCGGGCTTTTCTCTGATGCAGGAGCATATCGGCTATGCCTGCATGGCTGAGATCCCGTGTGTCATAGTCGATGTTATGCGCGGCGGTCCCAGCACCGGGCTGCCGACGCAGGGCGCACAGGGTGATGTCATGCAGGCGCGCTGGGGCACTCATGGCGACCATCCCATCATCGTACTCGCGCCTTCCTCGGTCTACGAATTTTACGAGCTGACAGTCCAGTCTTTTAACCTGGCGGAAAGATACCGTACGCCGGTGATAATACTTGTGGACGAAGCAGTCGCCCATGTCAGGGAGAGCGTAGTGCTGTCCGATAAAAGCCGGATTGCTGTTGAAGATAGACCTGCTCCGAACATGCCGCCTGAATGGTATATTCCCTATGCAGACCCCGGCACGGGTGTCCCTCCCATGCCGAAATTTGGAGATGGATACCGCTATAACGTAACGGGACTGTATCACGATGTCAGGGGATATCCCACCACACGTAAAGACGAAATCGAACCTCTGATCACAAGGCTCTTCTCAAAGATCTCTAAAGATGTGGAACATCTTCAATGGCACGACTCGTATTTCACCGATGATGCCCTCGTGACTGTAATTGCCTATGGAAGCGTTGCCCGTGCGGCGCTTCATGCGGTCACGCAGGCACGTGAAAAAGGTCTGAAGGTCGGACTGGTCAAATTAAAGGTGCTCTGGCCTTTCATGCGACAGACTGTGGCTCAGGTGATGGAACAGTCCCCAAAGATACTTGTCCCCGAAATGAACATGGGCCAAATCTCTCGTGAGGTCAAAAGGGTCAATACCGGCAGGTGTGAAGTGCTCACTTTAAATAAAGTCGACGGCACATTGATAACGCCGCGTGAAATACTGCAGAGGCTTGAGGAGATATGCGTGTGATAGAGACTGCCCACCCGATACATAAATATCTCCGCTCCAGCAAGAAGTTTCCCCATATCTGGTGTCCGGGATGCGGCGTCGGCATTTTTGAAAACGCCCTTATAAGGGCTATCGATCGCAGCGGGTTCACCAGGGATGAAATCGTACTGGTATCCGGGATAGGATGTTCCAGCCGTCTCCCGGTATACGTTGATTTCAATACAGTTCACACCACACATGGCCGGGCGTTGACATTTGCCACCGGTATAAAGCTGGCAAATCCGAGGCTTAAAGTGATTACCATCATGGGTGATGGCGACGCGGTAAGTATCGGCGGCAACCATTTCATACATGCCGCCAGGCGCAATGTGGAGATTACGAGCTTCATAGTCAATAATCAAATTTATGGCATGACGGGAGGGCAGTGCTCTCCAACTACACCTCACGGTGTAATGACTCCTTCCTCACCATACGGTAATCCGGAGAACAGCTTCGATATATGCCTGCTGGCCGAAGCGGCCGGCGCGTCTTTTGTCGCCCGGTCCGGCGTATTTCACACACCGCTTTTAGATAAGTTGATAGATATGGCATTGCATAAGAAAGGGTTTTCAGTGCTCGAGGTAATTTCGCCCTGCGTTACATACAGCAGCCGCTGGATGGGGCTTGGTTCACCTGTTGAGATGATGAGGTGGCAAAAAGAGAATTGCATCACTTCGGATAAAGCCAAAATGATGGACGAACAGGAGCGCAGGGGAAAGATAGTGATGGGTATTTTCACGGATAAGGAAAAGCCGACTTACAGCGAAGAATATGAAAAATTTATCAGATAAAGAAAAACGAATCGAAATAAGGATAGTCGGGTCGGGAGGCCAGGGCGTGGTCCTGGCCGGGATCATAATGGCCGAAGCCGCCATTCAGGATGGAAATTACGCGGCACAGAGCCAGACATATGGGCCGGAGGCAAGGGGTGGCAGTTCACGAGCGGACGTGGTATTGAGCGATAAAGAGATCGGTTACCCCTGGAATCTGGGTGTCGACATTCTCGTTGCCCTGACGCAGCAGGGCTATGACCATAATACGCCGGATCTTAAAGAGGAGGGCCTCGTAATAGTTGACCCGGAACAGGTGCACCGGGTGCTATGGGGACGAACCGTGGGCATCCCATTCAGACAAATCGCTATCGATTCGGGCGAGGAAAGGGCTGTAAACATGGCGGTACTGGGTGCTCTGGCAGCGTTCTGTCCCTTCGTGTCCTGCGGCTCACTGGCCAAAATCATGGCAAAAAGGCTGCCGTCGTCAAAGTCAGAGCTGAGTCTGTGTGCTTTCAATAAGGCTATGGAATTGGCTAAGTGCACGAAAATTTCATTTCTTGGTGATAAAGAACCGGTGGAGATATAGCGTGATAAAAATGAAAGGAGACGATGCGTGACAGAGGACCAAAAATCCGAAAACAGTCCGGTAAAAGCTGATAACGGTGGGGAAGAAAAGCTGCTGTTGCCGCTACCCCGGGGGAAACTATGGTATACGATGATAATCATTTACCTGCTGTATTTCCTTGATTTCGCAACCAGGTCGGTGATTAGTCCCATGTTCCCTATCCTGAAAAAAGAAATGAACCTGTCCGATGCGCAGTTGGGCTGGCTGAGCACTATTGTGCTGGCGATGGTCTGCCTTCTAGCTATGCCGCTTTCGTATTTTATTGACCGTTGGAGCAGAAGGAAGATGATGGCTTTGATGGCTGTCGTATGGAGCGCAGGCTCATTTTTCTCCGGTTTTAGCACCAATTTCATGCAGCTTCTGGCTACCCGGGGTGTGCTGGGTGTGGGTGAGGCCAGCTTCACATCCGCCGGACAAACAATGATCATGGCTACGATCAGAAGGGCGCGCCGGGCCACGGTGACAGGAATATGGACGACGGCAGCTCCCCTGGGCATGGCCTGCGGCATGCTGATCGGAGGCCTGGTGGCTTCCAGGTATAGCTGGCAGTCCGCCTTTATAGTGGTTGCAGTGCCGGGAGTGATTTTAGGCATACTGGCATGGTTTCTACCGGACTTCAGGAACCAACAGAGATCCGATGGTTTGGACGGAAGCAAGGGCACCCGTCTCGGCACTATGATCAAGGACCTTGTCAGGAACAAAACCCTTGTATCACTGTGCATAGCTTCCGGCCTGATCTATTTCTTCAGCAATACAATGGTATACTGGCTGCCCACGTATTTTATCAGGTACATGGGAATGGACGTTGCCAGAGCAGGCGCCATGACAGCCGGTGTGCTGGTGACCGCACTGGTGGCCGGGCCTCTGGGTGGTTTCCTGGGCGACCGCGTTTCAAGGAAGACACCCGGGAACAAGAACCTGCTATGCTGGATCTGCGCTATTGCCGCTTTAGTCTCGTTCGTTTTGGCTGTGCTGCTGAATGCCTGGCCGGTATTCTTTCTGGTGACGCTTTTCATATATCTTTTCATACCTGTTCAGCAGATCGTGTGCCAGGAAATCGTGCCGTTTTATCAGCGGGCAACCGCCTACGGTATGTATGTATTCTGTATGTTCTTGCTGGGTGGGCTGTGGGGCCCGGCTGTCACCGGTATGATTTCCGATGCGGTCAATCTGCAGGTGGCATTCTGGATAAACGGTGCAATACTGCTGGTCGCGTCTTTTGGATACCTTTTTATGTACAGGTTTTATCGTTCTGATTATAACCGGGCGAGGCAGCTTGAAGCATAGGTACAGCCAGTAAATATCAATTATAAGGGAGTGAAGTCATGGTGAAGTTCAAGATCCTTGGTCTGGTGGGAAGCCCTCGCAAAGAGGCTAACACTTACCGGCTGGTTAAGACGGCACTGGAAGAGGCGGCAACCGTGCCTGGAGCAGAGGTAGAGATATACGAAATGGCCGGCAAGAAAATAAATCATTGTATAGGTTGTCATAAGTGCGGGAAGATATTCCGCTGCGTCTTCAAGGACGACCTGATGGAGTATATGGAGAAGTACCTTGCTGCCGATGGTATTATCTGGGGCGCTCCGGTCTATCATATGGGGCTTCCCAGCTTGATGAAGGCAGCTATGGACCGGTTGCCGAACATGATGGAACCATTTTATATGAAGATGGGAACGGACAAACCCAGGTACAGTAAGGTCTGCGGTGTAATGACGGTAGGCGCCCATCGCAACGGCGGGCAGGAGATAGCCCTGAGCCAGATGATCAACAGCTGCCTGCTGATGAACAATCTCGTAATCTCGGGGATGACCCTTGCTGGCGCCTATATAGGTGTAGCAGGCTATTCGGGGCAGATGCCGGACTTCCTGGCCAGGGATAATGTGCTGAAGGACGATTGGGCTCTATTGGGTGCCAAAACCACCGGAAAACGGGTTGCAGAGATGACAAAAATCGTGGCTGAAGGGAAAGCGATTCTCGACCGCAACGGAGAACTGCCTCAGGAATATAAATACAGGGAAGAACCGTATAAATGGGTGCTGCCGGAGTGATATTGAGATGCATCTCACGAAATACCCGCGATTATTGGGTGCAGATATATTTTGAGAGTAATTCCTTGGAGGTTTAGATATGAAAGTACTGATAATCGGCGCCGGGATAAGTGGACTCGCATCGGCTTACTGGCTTCGCCAGGCGGGATATGATACGGAGGTGCTCGAGTCCAGCGATAAACCCGGCGGCCGCATGGTGACTCTGGAAAGAAAAGGTGACCGTCTTGACGTGGGAGCTCAGTTTTATCACACCAATTTCAAGCACTGCTTCGATCTCATGGATGAACTGAAGCTGAGCGGGGAGAGAACTGATGTCACGGGCAGTATGGTCTACCGGCTGCAGGACGGATCGGTACGTGAATATCCACGGGGTACGGTATATATGGACCTGCTCGGCCTCAGCGGCAATCTCAAGCTCTATTGGAACGTGTTCCGCCACCTGGCACTGGGGCCAAAAATCGTACCGTATCATATCAACGAGCCGATCCCGGCCAGCGATAAGATCGCGGTGCTGGATCACTTCAATAAGGAGAGCGACCGGGCATTGCGGGACTTTCTTATCTTTCCTCTATCAGTTGGTGCTACGATGGGGCCGCCGGAATATATGAGCCTCTACCATTTCATACGCGCCCTCCATACGTTTGCCATCTCCCATCATGTGTGCCTTGCCCGGGGAGTCTCATCCCTGACTGATGAACTGGCCAGGGTTGTCGAACCAGAGTACGGATCATCCGTCAAGCGCCTGGTGACGGACAAAGGCAAAGTCATAGGAGCAGAGCTGCAGAGCGGGCAAGTGAGGAAGGCGGACCACGTCATAGTTGCGCTCGACTCCGCTTCGGCGGCAAAGATATTGCCGGATGAGTTGGCCGAGGAGCGCCGCTTCTTCGAAGGAGTGATATATTCGCCGTCGCCCATGCCGGTCTTCTTCCTCGACAGGCCGCTTCCGGGAAATGTGTGGAATTACTGGAGCGATCCGCGGTTGAAAAGGACTTTCCTCTTCGCCATCGATGAGCGCGCCAAGGTCCCCCAGATGTGCCCCAGCGGCAAGAGCGTGCTCACTTTCTGGGCGGTCCTGCCCAAAACGTTTGACCTATGGAAGCAGTCGGACGCCGAGATGGTTAAACAGGCCAAAGAGGATGCAGAACTGATGATACCCGGTGTTTCGAACTGGATAGAGGATGTCCAGGTCGTCCGTCTTCCCTATGCTACGGAACAATACCCCGCGGGGGCCTATCAGAGAGTCATGGATTTCAAGCATCGGGCCGAGAAACTGGAAGGAGTCTCCTTTGCCAGCAGCCTACTGGGAGGGACCAATATGGAATCCGCCGCGGGAAGTGGCTTCGATGCGGTCGCACGCGTGCGCAGAGCTCTGGGAAAATGAGGGCACATCGTGATCGTTTCGTCGCACACCCGCGTCAATAATTTATGGAAGGAGGTTTAGAATTGTCGGAACAACAGGCTGAGTATCCCGTTGGAAAAGGTCGCGCTTACTATTTTTTCACTCTATTCTTTCTCGTGTCGACCGTAGACTATCTTGACCGTATGGTGGTTACTGCTCTCTTCCCTTTCATGAAGGCCGAGCTTGGAGTGTCAGACACGCAACTGGCACTTCTGGTATCCGCCATTTTCTGGTCAGTGATGGCATTTTCAGTACCTATAGCCTTCTTACTTGACCGGTGGAGCAGGACCAAAGGCGTCGGTCTGTTTACCATTGCCTGGAGCGTGGCCTGCAGTATCATTGGATTGCTTAAAACTTTTCCCGCCATATTCTCATTCAGGCTGATAATGGGCATCGGGGAGTCGGCCTACAGTACAGGTTGCACTGCTCTGGTATCCGCCTATTTCCCGGAGAGGTTACGTGCCCGTATGAATGGCATCCTGACTGCATCTGTACCTGTTGGCGCCGTGCTTGGCACAATAGGAGGCGGGATAATTGCTGAGATGCTGGGATGGCGCTACGCCTTCGGCATCGTGGCTATACCGGCTCTTATCATAGGTTTGCTCTTCTTCTTCACGCTCAAGGACTACAAGTCGGTCGATCTGACCAAAACCATTGCCGCGGGCGTGGATGCCGGTAAGAAAGTTAAGATGAAGGTGGTCGATATCGCCAGGGACATTTTCAGCAAGCCTTCGCTTGTTATGAATTTCATGGGATTCGTTGGCAATGTCTTTGTCACCACAGCGTTGATGACATGGCTGCCGACTTACTTCTATAAGCTGATGGATAAGCCCAATATGGAAACGGCTGCCCTGCAGACAGCGGGGATATTTATCCTGGCCGTGGTCGGCGCACCCATCGGTGGTATAGTGACCGACGCGATACGAAAGCGGGTAAAAAGGGCGCGAATGATTGTCCCCGCCATCACATCGGTAATCGCCGCCTCGTTACTTCTGATAGCCTTCTCTATGCCGCCCGGAACTTCCCAGTATATTGTGCTGCTTGGGATGGGGTTCTTCGCGCCGTGGTTTTACGGCGGGGCGGCAACGGTGACACAGGACGTGGTGCACGCCGGTCTTCGCGCCACCTCATATGGAGTTGCCAACGTGGTACAAAATCTGCTGGGCGCTTCCCTGGGCCCGATATTCGTCGGGGTGATTTCCGACAGGATCAACCTGGTTACAGCTTTACAGCTGCTGCCCATATTCATGGCATTCGGTGGAGTCATGTTCTTCATAGGGTCGTTTTTCTATCTGCGTGACAAGGAGCGCGTCGAGAGAGTAACAGTGGAATTTGCGTAAATGTCAATCTGTAGTTGCATATAACTTGTTACAAAAGTCCGGCCGTGGCCGGAACATATAGGAATAACAGATAATATATCCTAAAATTAGGAGGTGCCATAATGACTGCGATCGCCATACTGGAATTGCTGACAGGCGTCGGCCTGATATTGTTCTGGATACTCTTTTTTACCGGAAGCATGGCGCCCAAAAATCCTCCCAAAGGATATCTTGAGTACGAGCATTCCTTTCCGCTGCCGGACGGATTACTGGCCGTGCTGCTGCTGGTGGCGGGGGTGCTGTTGCTGCTGAATGTTCCTTTGGGCATCAACCTGTCGCTGATAGCGGCCGGCGCACTGATATTTCTGGGGGTACTGGATTTCAGCTTCAATATCCGCAACGGCATCTACAAAATCTCCACGGGTGACCTGATATCCAACGCCTTTATCAACCTGTGGTGTGTCGGTTTCGGTATCGCTATTGCTGTGGTCTTATTCTGAAAACACTGTACATTTAACGCACACCGATAAATTCATCGTAACAGTTGATACTTGAGCAAAAAAGCTCGGAGGTGAGGTGTTGTCATGAGCATTTTGACTGATATCAGTATATTTCTTCAGCAGGGAGAGACCGGCAGGGTAAAAGAGTTAGTACAGCAGGCGCTTGACGAAGGAATTTCTCCGCAGAAGATATTAAATGAAGGTTTGATGGACGGCATGGATATTATCGGAGAGAAATTTAAGAATAACGAGGTCTTTATTCCGGAGGTCTTGATTTCCGCCCGTGCCATGAATACCGGTATCGAGTTACTTAAATCTCACCTCGTTGCAGCAGGTGTAGCTTCCAAGGGTGTGGCCATTATCGGTACTGTCAAGGGAGACTTGCACGATATCGGGAAAAATCTCGTCAAGATAATGATGGAAAGCAAAGGCCTTACCGTCATTGACCTGGGCGTTGATGTTTCCCCGGAAAGGTTTTATGAGGCAGCACAACAGAATCAAGCGAACATAGTCTGCTGCTCTGCGTTGCTTACCACCACCATGATCGAGATGAAAAATGTCGTCAATATCTTTATTGTCAAGGAAAAACGTGATAGTGTAAAAATTATGGTGGGTGGAGCTCCTTTAAGCAAGGATTTCTGTGAGGCCATCGGTGCTGATTGCTATGAGCCTGATGCCGCTTCGGCCGCTCAAGCGGCATCGGACTTGTGCAGTTGATACAATTTTATTTGTTGCTGCATATAATCTTGTTCGAGCGAGTCGAATGATTGGTCTCGAAGAATGAGGCGTCGGCCTTAATATGAAAGGGGGTAGTTAAAATGGAGAACGTAAAGGAACATAATACCGGTGTTCAACCTCAGAATCCCCTGACAGAAGCTCAGTTGAAGCGGATTATCGACGCCATTTTCCAGCTCTTACGAGAGATAGGGGTGAAATTCGAAGGGAATCCCAAAGTCATGGATATATTCTCAGACGCAGGGTGCGAAATCACCAGAGAAGGGGTCGTCAAGTTCCCGACCGATCTCGTCCAGGACTGTATCGATTCGGTCGGAAGAAGCGCCAGGATATGGAACCGGCCTGGAACGGGCGCTGTAGAATTCAGCCCCCGCAACAGGGTGTTCATGGCGATGATAAGCTGCCTCAATCATATCGATCCGGAAACGGGTGTGAGAAGGCCGAGTATAAAGGAAGATTACATAATGATCAGCCGCGTGGCAGATGCGCTGCCGGACATAGACGGCGTGGGCGGATCCTGTAAAATGAACGAAACCGAGGGCTTCCGCTTCGCTGTGAGGGCCGCTAATACGAGCAAGCCCCAGCTGGCCTCGTTTGAGGACGTCCGCACGCTGCAGGCTGCGATTGAACTCTCAACCGCCCTGAGAGGAGAAGCCAATGCCCTCAGGGAGAAACCGTATTTCATCGCGAGCATCAGCCAGCGGCCGCTGTGTTTTGAGAAACGCCACTCCGACCAGATCCTGACTGCTGTGGAGCATGGTATTCCCCTCGCCGTCGGTACCGCCGGCATCGGCGGCGCCACCACGCCGATAACCGTTGCGGGGAACGTCGTTCACTGTTTTGCATCGGACCTCGCGGGCCTTGTCCTCAGCCAGCTTGTCAAGAAGGGATCGTTTTGTATGATCGGATCCGTGATCGTTTTCATGGACCCGCAAACCGGCAGTGTGGGAGTATTGAACGAGTCCACGCTTGCAGAACTGGTCAAGTGCCAGATTGGAAGATACTGGGACATCCCGCTGTTCAACGCCAACGCAGGCCTCAATATGGGTTTGGATTTCAACCAGGAAGCCGTTTTGGGCCTGGCGGTTACAATGACGACGGGAATCTTCAGCCAGGCCACATGCAACTATCTCTGCGGTTCGATCGATGGGACCCTGACGTTTTCAATTCATTCACTCCTTCTCTGTCACGAGCTCATGGGCACGGCGCGTCGCATCTGGAAAGGAGTGACCGTTGACGATGACACTCTGGCAATCGATGTAACGCGCGAGGTTGGTCCGGGCGGCAATTTCCTGGGAGAAAAGCACACCGCGGTCCAATGCCGGAAGGAGATCTCTCCCATAAAATATTTTGTTTCGAAGTCCTTCGACAACTGGGATAGGGGTGGCAGGAAAGATTTAAAGGACATCATCGGGGAAGATCTTCAACGGATTCTCAAAACGCATAAACCCGAGCCACTTCCGCCGGAGCTTATTGAAAAATTCAATGGCATTCTTACCAGATATGGGGTTCCCGGAATCACACCACAATAATAGTAACGATATTCACTCGGGGCTACGTACGGCCTGATATACAACGCCTTTATCAGCCTGTGGTGTGTCGGTTTCGGCAGTGCCGTTACAGCTGTTAAATACCGTCGTAGAATTCCTTAACAGCCGCGAAAAAGGCGTCGATGTTTTCCCATTTTGAAAGTGGGGGAATATCACAGCCCGAAGAGATTACAAAATTGGGGTATCTGCCGCATTCATTCAATACGCCGAGAATGGCCTCGCGTACTGAATCAGGTGTACCATAGCGCAGTTGTCCTGCCGGATCGATATTGCCCAGCGTTATTGTATCGGAGGGGATGTTTTTCAGCATCTCGCTCATTTTTATGGCGTTGCCGAAGCTATAGGCCGAAGCGCCTGTCGCAAGGATTGAGTCTATTATTTTAATCGTGGAATTCCCGCAGTTGTGGTAAATCACGATGAAATTCTGATCTTGAACAGCTTGAACTATCTTTTTGATATATGCCGACGAAAAAGGGTCGGCCAGCGAGCGGGACATCAATCCGGCAAGCGGTTCCGCCATAATTACACCGTTGGCCCCCGCAGCTTTATATGCCTGGCAATATGCGATCGAGAAGGCGCATATCTTATCCAATAAAAGATGTACTATTTCAGGCTGATCATAGCAGCTGATCATAGCTTTGCTCACGTCCATCAGTCGGCCTGCCAGTGAAAAAGGTCCGATAATTCCGGCAAAGATCGGGCGGTCATTAATTAACTTAACCGCCTTTCCAATGGCATCTATGTATATGCCGGTTCGTCCGGATCCAACCTCCGGAATCTTAAGCTCATCTGCTTCGTCATATGTTGATACAATGCTGCCCACAACTGTCGGCACTTCGTCCTCAGAAAAACGTATTTCCGATCCGAAGCATTCCGCTTCCACAGACAGATCCATCAAACTGACAGTGGCCATGGCATCCGCCCGGTCGGCTATGCATTTCATTGCGCATGCCTGTTTATCGCTGTCCGAGATAAGATCAATTACGCTGATTCCCATTAGCTGTATGGCCGGAAATGACAGGATTGGCATCGCCTTTTTACGCGATGCTTTCCTAATGCCTTCAAGCCAATTCAACATATCCATTTAAATATTTTGCCCGCGCAAGGTTTTTATTCAGTTTAAGCTCGCGCTTTGATTATATTAGGGATAACGATTGATTGTATGGGATAATTTTACGAATTTTTGTAATATGAATTGGAAATAAAGGCTGTTACTCAGTCGTTTTGATCAGGCTGTCGCGGTACTTTTTGGGCGATATTCCCGTTTGTTTTTTAAAAACGCGGGTGAAATAGCTTTGATCTCCAAAACCACACATCTGAGCGATTTCCGAGATGGAGAGGCCGGTACCGGATAGATATGCTTTACTCTTTCCCACACGGACTTTTGTGATGTAAACGGATATGCTTGTGCCTGTTTCCTTTTTAAAGATGCTGGACAGGTAGGAATTGCTCAGGAAGACGAGCTGCCCCAGCTCGTCCAGCGACAGTTTTTCGGTGTAGTTATTTTTTATATGCTCCATTACTTTATATACTGCATCGGAATGTTTGATCTTGATGTAATCAAAGGTTGATGAGACAAAACGGTGCAAAATGCCGCTGAGCCACAGGCTGATCTGATTAATATTATCAAACCGTTCGATTCCACGTATGACTGAAGTGCTGAAGCGGAAGGTTTCGCCGGTATTTGCGCCTGCGTTGATTGCCGCACGGGAGAGGACGGCGATCAACTCCAGTGTACGCGCCTTGATATCGTCCAGGTCGAAGACACTGTAAAAGAAGATGTGCCCTAAAAGCTCGTTCAGTAACTTTTGTGAGCTCTCTTGATCGCCATTTACGATCAGGGCACACAGCTTGGATTCAATTTCGATGGGATATTGATGATCGTTATCTTTATTGTCATATTCTTTTCTCACATCATATATAGTGTTCAGCAGTTTTTCCTGCTCGCGGACTACCTTGCCAAGCTCGCTATGCGGGCTTCCGGCTATGGCCGAAGTTACGATGGAGAGAATTTCCGACAGATGCCGTACCTGAGCCGTATCCAGTACGGGAAGCTTGGAGAGGGCCGCATGCATGGAGGGATAGGCCAGTTCTTCTAAAGTGTCCTGCAGGTTACCCATAATAATAGGTCCGATCACGATGCCGCCCAATAATCTGCCGTTGATGTCCGACAGGGAGGATGTCACGAAAACAAATCCAAGCGGGCAGTAGTAAATATATTTACCGCCCCAGCGATATGCCTCACTGACTCCGTAGCTGTGAGTCCTTAACTCATCGCGTTTTTCATACAGACATCCGGAGCAAAAGTCATTGGAAAAACCAAAGTTAATTATCGCGGGATCGTCAGATAGATCAAGTACCACGCTGTGGGCGCCGGTTAGCCCGCTGAAATGTTTGCAATTGCGGGCACAGGATTCAAGAAGCTCTTCACGCATGTTTGTTAAACAGTATGCAGAAAATAAAAAAATAATAACATATCACGGTAATATTCACTAAGATAAACGGCGGTTGAGGAATGCGGATGAACAGCACACATGGCGAAGCGCTAAAATAGTACTATATGTATATCACTTAGATTACCAGAAGAAAATGAAAAAAGTATAAAAATATTTATATATTTGATACGTACATATAATTATGATTAAGATGGTGCAATGGAAGGTATTAGCATGAGTATATTAACCGATATATGTGAATTACTTCAGCAGGGGCGGACTTCCCAGGTCAGAGCGTTGATTCAGCAGGCACTGAAGGAAGGCCTATCGCCGGATAAAATCCTGAATGAGGGCCTGCTGGGGGGTATGGATATAATAGGTGAAAAATTTAAGAACGATGAAGTATTTATTCCGGAGGTTTTAATTTCCGCCCGCGCCATGAATGCGGGTATCGAAATGCTCAAACCCCACCTCATAGCGGCTGGTGTAGCTTCCAAAGGTACTGCCGTCATCGGCACTATCAAGGGGGATTTACATGATATAGGCAAAAATCTCGTCAAGATGATGATAGAAAGCAAGGGCATGACAGTCATTGACCTTGGTGTGGATGTTCCTCCGCAGAAATTCTATGAGGCTGCACAGGAAAATCATGCGGATATCGTTTGCCTTTCAGCCCTGCTGACAACCACCATGTATGAAATGAAAAATGTCGTTAAAATCTTTGTTGCCAATAATAAACGTGATGGTGTAAAAATCATGGTTGGCGGTGCTCCTATTACACATGAATTTTGTGCGGCGATTGGCGCCGATTGCTATGCGCCGGACGCCGTCTCGGCGGCCGAGGCGGCACTGGCCTACTGCTCTTCGGGCATGGTACGCAATTAACTGAGAGGTAAGCTGGTTGAAAGTTGAAAAAATGATAGTGCACAAGGGGCAAATGACCTGCAAGGAGCGCATACATGCCGCAGCCCGGGGCCTGCCGGTCGATCGCGTGCCGGTAATGTACTGGTTGAATCCACACGAGGTCTGCCGGATGATGGTAGAGATGCAGCCTGGCCGCAATCTTTATTGGAACTGGCTTGCACATTTCTTGTGGGGAAAATTTTCCAGGCGTGGGAGATTCAATGCGCCGAATCTGTGGAGGGCATTGCCCTTTTTACTGTCCGATTATGGAAACGGTGAATACGCGCTGGAGCTGGGCGCTGACATAGCTATAATAAGTCATCTGGCCACTAACTCCAATGTGGGCCACATGTACTGGCGAGACCATCAGTTAAAAGTGCTGGACGCGTTCGGCATATACAGAAGCCTGGGCAACGGTATTTATTGGGATGTAGAGATCCCCGCGATTAGAAATGTCGAGGAGTTAAAAGAATACCGGTTTCCGGATTTTTCAGACGACAAACACTATGCGGGTATCAAAAAAATGAGGAAGGCTTATCCGGGAGCATGCATTGCAGTGGAGGCTTTGAGTGTGCAGGACATGCCGAGCACTCAAATGCTGGGTATGGCTCCGTTCATGATGGCTTTGTATGATAATCCGGTTGAACTCAAACATTTTATGCAACGTTTGCGTGATTGGTCGATTGATATGATACGTCGGGGCGTGAAGGCCGGAGTTGATACTGTGATGATCTGTGACGATTACGGCTATACGGGGCGCACGCTGATATCCATGGATATGTGGAAAGAGTTCACATACCCGCACCTTAAGCGCATTATTGAGGCGATTCATGATGCCGGCGCGCTGGCCATGCTGCATTCATGCGGATTCCAAACGCCGTTCCTTGATTATTATGTGGAGGCAGGGCTCGATGTCCTGCAGGCTTTTCAGCCCAAGGCGGGGAACGATTTCCAATCCGCTTATGAAAAATACGGGGACAGGTTAGCCTTTGCTACCGGTATAGATATACAGATGGGCGAGCAGATGAGCCCGCAGGAAATGAGGGAAAGCATCCTGCGCAGTTACCAGATTGGCAAACTGCACAGAAGGCATATACTCGCGACGACCCATATGTTGCAATATACCATGCCGGCTGAGAATTTAAAGGCGATGTTTGAAACGGTCAGGGAAATTCAGGCCGGTCTGCACGATTAGCTTTTATCTATTAGATTGCATCGCTGTCGGATGACACGGTTACCCTGCGGAACTGGCATTTGGCCACGCCGCAGTGGCGGCAGCGGTTGAATGACGCGGGCGATCCTTTGATCCCGATGCCGGCGCAGATGGTGACCGATTTACGCGGTATCATCATGCAGGAGTCGTTCAGCCTCACATTGATGCTGTCCGCGGACAGTATGCCGAAGATCAGGCGCTGGTCCGTCAGGGGCCAATCGAGATAGCCGGGATTTAGCCATGGTCCGGCCTCCTCACTCTGCTCGCCCAGTCGTTGACAGGCCATCTGCTGTACCTGCATTCCCACCAGACCCAGGGCTATCGTGCCCGCTATATCGAGGCTGAGCGCCTGTGCCTGCTGACCATCCTGCGTTAAAGCAGATACTCGTTCCTCCAGCTCGGGCCCCAGCGTGTACAGCGCTATCCCCAGAGCCCTGCTTCCCTCCCACAGCTCTCTGATCTTGCGGCCGATGCTGAATTGAGTTCCGTTTTGCAAGGTTATGCTCTTCACGTCCATTCTGACTATCGGGAACTCGCGATAGATCGCCCGCGGCCTGACCAGACCCTCCGCTTCAGCAGCTGCGGAGGAGGCCATCTCAACGACGGCAGGACGGGGTTTCCTGGTAGAGCCGTAACCATGGACCGACAGTATGATCTGAGGGTCTATAGCAACCTCAAAGTTCTCCAGTATCGCTTCATTCAGCATGGTCGGTATCCGGGGCAGCCTTTGAAAGCTGTATTAAAATCATATAGCTGCATACGGTTATGTTATAATATCAGCCCCAAGCGATATCTTCAATGCATATCAATAAAGTCGTACTGCAGTCAGAGAGATATCCGGGCAGGGATTGTTATCCTTTCAACCTGGATATCTTCAACAAGACCGCCTCGGTCGAGTTCCGCGGCCCGGTGACCTTCTTTGCGGGGGAGAACGGGACAGGCAAGTCCACGCTGCTTAAAGCCATCTGCCAGAGATGCGGGATCCATATCTGGGAGGATACCGAGGGCGCGCGCTATAAGTACAATCCCTACGAGGGCCGTTTCTACGAGTATATAGACGTGGAATGGGAATCCGGACCCGTTCCGGGATCCTATTTCAGCTCGCAGATTTTTCACGACTTCGCCCGTTATCTGGACGAGTGGGCGCACGCCGACCCGGGCATGCTCGAATACTTCGGCGGGGATTCCCTGCTCACCCAGTCCCACGGTCAGTCACTCATCTCGTTCTTCAGTTCCCGCTATAAAATAAAGGGTGTTTACTTCATGGACGAGCCTGAGACAGCGCTTTCTCCCAGGAGCCAGCTCAAACTGCTGAAGCTGCTCAAGGAGATGAGCACGGACGGCCATGCCCAGTTTATCATCACCAGCCACTCGCCCATCCTGCTGGCTTTCCCGGGAGCCGTTATCTATGATTTCGACAGCGTGCCCATTAAACCGATAAACTATATAGACACGGAATACTATCAGATATATAAAGAATTTATGAACAACAAGGACGCCTATTTAAATAGTCTGTAAAAAGGCGGCGGCAAGGAGTGAACGCTATGAACGAAATCAAGCACAGGGTATTCGACGCCATAGGTAACACCCCTCTGGTGGAGCTGGGGCCTCTGGACGGTGTGAATCCTCGGGTTAAAATCCTGGCCAAGCTGGAGGGCTGTAATCCCGGCGGCTCGATCAAGGACCGGCCGGCCTATTATATGATCGTAAAAGCCGAGGAAAGCGGGCAGCTGACCCCGGACAGGATCATCGTTGAGCCTACCTCAGGCAATACCGGCATCGCGCTGGCCATGATCGGCTCGGCCAGGGGTTATAAAGTGAAGCTTTTCATGCCTGAATGCGTCAGCACTGAGCGTCAGATTTGCCTGCAGGCCTTCGGCGCCGAAGTTATCCTGACCCCGGCCAAGGAGGCGACCGATGGGGCCATCCGCCGCGCCCGCCAGTTTATCGAGAAAGAGCCCGGCAAATACTTCATGCCCAACCAGTTCGACAATCCCAACAACCCCCTTTCGCATTACGAGACGACCGGACCGGAGATATTCCGGCAGACCAGCGGCGAAGTTGATGTGTTTGTCGCAGGCTTGGGCACTTCGGGCACGCTGATCGGGACGGCCAAATACCTGAGGGAGAAGAAACCGGGGATCCGCGTCATCGCCGTGGAGCCCACGGAAGGCCATACTATTCAGGGGCTGAAAAATATGACCGAATCAATGGTGCCCGGTATCTATGACACCAAGGGATTTGACGAGAAAATAATCGTGGAGGACGGAGAAGCGTTCGAAATGACCAGGATGCTGGCGACCAGAGAGGGTGTCTTTGTGGGTATGTCCAGCGGGGCGGCTGTGGCCGGGGCGGTCCGCATCGCCGATAAAATGGATAAAGGCAACATTGTCGTGATACTACCTGACCGGGGCGACCGCTATCTCAGCACCACGCTATTCCGCTCCGTCTGCGCCAAATGCCCGCCTTAAACCTCACCGGCCAGTAACCTGGCGATATGAACAACTTTAATGGGGCTGTTATTCTTGTGCAGCCCGCCGCGCAACTGTAATACGCAGGCCGTGCAGCCGGTGACTACTGTGTCCACACCGGTAGCCTTGATGTTGGCCAGCTTGCGCCGCAGTATGGAGCCGCACAGCTCGGGATGCGCCAGCAGCGTATCCCCGCCGAAACCGCAGCAGGCATCCGCATCGTTCATTTCCACCAGACTGTAACCGGCCGCCTCTATCAGCTGCCTCGGCTCTGCGGATATGCCCAGCCCGCGCTTGAGATGACATGGGTCGTGATATGTGACTTTCTTTACCTTTGACACTTTGACAGCCGGCTTTGTCCCAAGCTCGGCCAGCAGCTGAGAGAGGTCGCGCACCTTTTCGGAGAGGCGCACGGCTTTTTCATGCAGTTCTTTCAGGCCTGTGGTCAGGCTGAGGAACTCTTTTTTCAGCATAACGGCGCAGCCCGGGCAAACGGTGACGATGTAGTCGGGGTTGCCGCTTGACAGCGCCTCGATATTACGCTGGGCCAGTGCCAGCGCGCTACTGTAATCTCCGGAGAAATAGGCAGGCGCGCCGCAGCAGGCCTGCTCCTGCGGGTAATACGGAGCCAGGCCGCTTTTCTCGAGCAGGCGCATGACATCTTCACCCAGTTCCGGATAAGCAAAGGATGTGACGCATCCGGAATAAAAGGCTACTTTAGGCGATTTGCTTTGAGCGGGGCAGGAGTATTCAGTCAAACGGCTGCGTAATAGATTGATATTTAGTCCCGGCAGGCTGATGGTATCGGTGATGCTGTTCAGCGGGTACGGCAGCCTGTTGATCATGGAATCGGCATCGAGGAAGGGCCCCTGCAGCTTTGCGCAGGCCCTGACGGCGCTTTCCAGGCGGGCGGGATGCTTGATCACACTATACGCCCACCGCTTGCCGGCCGGCAGCCCTTTCTTACGAACGTGTTGAGCGCGCAGCCTGCGTATGAGTCCTGGTATATCGATGCCGGCCGGGCAGACGGATTTGCAGGACATGCATCCCAGACACATTTCCGAAAGCTCCCTTGAGCGTTCCCTGTCATGGTAAAAAGCTGTGAGTACGGTGCCTATGCCTCCCTGGTATACGTGGCCGTAAGTCTGTCCCGACAGCGACGCGAATACAGGGCAGACGTTCAGGCATACACCGCACTTAATGCAGTAGAGAGCCTCCCTGAAGTCGTCCGAATCCCTCATCCGGCTGCGGCCGTTGTCCACCAGCACGATATGCAGTTCGCGCGGACCCTGTCCGCCCGGCAGCGGCAGGCCGGAAACCTTGCCGGTACCCGTGATAAAGGAGGTGTAGACGGTCATCTTGGTGCCAACGCAGCTGCGGCTGAGCAGCCTGAGCACGGCGTTGGCGTCTTCAAAAACCGGCATGATCTTCTCTATACCCACGACGGCGACATGCAGGGGTGACAGCGTGGTCACGAGCTGGCCGTTTCCTTCGTTCGTAAGTATGACGATTGTACCGGTTTCGGCTATGGCTATGTTGGCGCCGGATATGCCCATGTCCGCATCCAGGTAGCACCGGCGCAGGGACTGGCGCACCGTATCCAAAAGCGGCTGCGATTCTGTACTGACCTGTTCGCCCAGCAGCTCGGTAAAGAGGGATGCGATCTGCTCGGTGGTCTTGTGAATGGCGGGACCGACGATGTGGGCGGGTTTCTCCCGCGCGAGCTGGACTATCCTCTCGCCGATGTCTGTTTCATCGACGCGTATCCCGGTGCGTTCCAGGTGATGGCGCAGCCCGATCTCCTCGGTCAGCATGGACTTGGACTTGATGATATGTCTGATGCCGCGCCGGCGGGCCAGCCCGGCTATATAGTCATTGGCCTTGCCGGCGTTCCCTGCTTCGAAGACAACAGCGCCCGCGGCTGCGGCGTTGGCTTTAAACTCTTCGATCAGCGCTGGAAGGTTGTCTATAGCCTTAGCTTTTCTTTCGTGCAGGTCCTGCCGTAGCGCTTCGAAATCGATACCGGTCATGCCCATCTGGCGGCCGAATTTGGTCAGCATAGTGAAGCGGCTCAGCGCCGCCTGCAGAGTTTCGTCCGCCAGCGCCTGCCTGACCTGTTTTCTCAATTTTCCCGACATGAGAGATACTGCAGCCGATGGGTAATCAGGCTATTAATATCAATATATGCTCTTCGGCCGGGCCCTGGGCGCGGGCGAAGATGGCCCCGGGTATGTCGGCGGTCGTGTTGCGCCCGGTCAGGTAGGTAATGAAAGTGGGTACCTTGTGTCCGGGTATGCCGCCGGGGGAGTCTTTGATCAGGTCGGCTGCGTCCGCCAGACTGCCTGCTATACGTGCGCCGTCCAGCAGAGTCAGGTGCAGTTTGGGCAGAGCCGCCGCCAGGCGCGCGTTTCCTTCGTTTTCCAGCGTTACCAGCGTGCCCGTTTCAGCGATGCCGAAGTCCGCCTCGGTGATGCCCAGGCCGGCCCCCGTATAGGCGTCTTTCAGCATACGGCGGGCAACCCGCAGTATGGCCTCCGGCTCGGCAGGCACTTTTTCACCCGTTGCGGCTGAGACGAGTTCAGCGAGTTTATCGATGGGTACTTCCTGCCCCCTTGCTAACTGGGCCGCCCACTGTGCGATCGATGTCTCCATGACCTTGATGCCGGCTTTCGACAGTCGTGCCGCCAAATCCAGCCTGTCGGCGATGGATGAAGTCGACTTGACCACCGTTGTTATCCCTTTTTCTTTAGCCAGGCCCAGCACATACTCCACCGCCTCTTCGGCGGATGATGCCACCTTGATCTGTGCGCCTGTAAGAGCAGCCTCGGTCTTGAATCTCTCCAGTAGTTCATTATCTTTCGGCATCAGTTACCCCGCCCATGTATTTGAATGTTCCGGGGAAGAGAGGTTTGGGCATCGTGTGAAATTATATATTGCGAGCGGGGACATTACCAATTGATAATGGAAACCATAATCTATACAATAGTGAACGGCATAAGTGAGCATAGGAAGGCCAGATGGGAATACAGGATCTACTTAAGATAGCTATCGACAACAACGCCTCTGACCTGCATTTGCGAGTGGGTTCACCCCCCACGGTGAGGATCTTTGGGGTTTTGATCCCCATACCGGATATGGCGCCGTTGACGCCCGGGGACGTAGAGCTTCTTTTCGAGGAGATCACCACCGCCGAGAAGAGGAAGGCTTTTGCGGCCCGGCATGAACTGGATTTCGAATTCAGTGTTAAGAACTATACGCGCTGCAGGATCAATGTGATGCAGCAGCGCTCCACGCTCAGCATAGCGGTCAGAATCATCCCCTATAGCATTCCACCGCTGGCGGAACTCAACCTTCCGCCCGTGATAAAAGAACTGGTCATGAAACGGTCGGGGCTGATCCTCGTCACCGGCGCCAAGGGCAGCGGAAAATCGACCACCATCGCTGCCCTGGTGGAATATCTCAATCAGCACGTCCAGCGCAACATAATTACCATCGAGGATCCGATTGAATATGTCTTCAGGAACAAAAAATGCCTGATCGTCCAGCGTAACGTGGGGCACGATACCGAATCGTTCGATGTCGCCCTGGTACACGCGCTGCGGCACGATCCCGATGTGATAGTGGTGGGTGAGATACGTGATATTCTGACAATGCAAACGGCCATCAGGGCCGCCGAAACAGGTCACCTTGTGATGGGAACCATGCATACCATCGATGCCGCCCAGACAATCAACCGTATTCTTGATATGTTCCCCGACAGGCAGCAGGAACAGATCAGGAACGAGCTTTCTCAGATACTGGTGGCCGTGATCTGCCAATTCCTGATACCTACAAAGGGTGATCAGGGGATGGTGCCGGCCTGTGAGGTCATGCTCACCAACAATGCGATAAGGAATACCATTCGCGAGGGCCGCATACACCAGCTTTATGGACAGATTCAGATTTTCCGCAAGGAAGGGATGCAGACGCTCAACCAGTCGTTGACCGATCTGATACAGAAGGGGCTGATAACCGAGGAACAGGCCTACAACTATACCACTATGATCGAGGAACTGCGGTCTCTGCAAAGCTCATCGCGTAAAGTCTGTTAGGCAGCCGAATTAAAGCGGCCATCGCCGACGGCATTGTATTTCGAATGATAAACAGCAGTCTTAACACCAAGATATTTTTAACGGACAGTGAGTTCGGTGAGCTTTTCGGGCCCGGCATAGCCCGGCTGGTAGGCATCATGAATACGGCCGCGACGGATATCTGCCCTCGCTGCAACGGTTACTGCTGTAAAAATATAGGTTGCCTGTTTTACTCGGAATATTTCAGCACCTGTCCCATCTTCGACCGGCGGCCGCGCGAATGCCGCTATCACTTCTGCAACGAGGTGTTCACGGCAGCGCAGCTGACCAGGGAAGAGAAGGACCTCATGCAGCAGCCCGTGGAAGACCTCATTTGCGGCAGCAAAAGCGAGATTGCCGGCCTATTTTTCCTTTTTCCCGAGTTCCCGCTGGATAAGAAAGGCCTGACAGCGCTGGGTATCAGGGAGGAGGTGCGGCAAATAATAGAGGATTTTGAGAGCGGCAAGCTGAGCGAAGACGCGGCTTTTAGCAGTTTGAAGCAATTGTGCCGGGATGACGCTGTCATCCCGTCCTGAGCGGTTATTTCTCTATCAGCACCATATCGAAGATGAATTTTTTCACCCTGGCGGCGTATTCGCGGTAGAAAAAGGCGGTATTGTCCACGATATATTGCTGTTCCAATCCCAGCAGGATGGAGGAAAAAATGGTGGCGATGTAGTGCTCGTCCACGTCTCTAAAGATCCCCTTCTCCTTGCCTTCCCGCAGAATTGATGAGAGGCTCTCCCTGTAGCCACGGTACAGCTTGCTTAAAATTCGCTGCATACGCTCGTTGAACTTAATTTGCGTCAGGAAATCGAAGGTTACGTATATATATTCCTTTTCATTCTCCACAAGGTTAAAGCCCTGGTCGACGAAGATGCCTAATTTTTCTTTAGGATCGGACTCGCGCTCGAGTGCTCTCTCTAATGACGCACGCACATTTTGCTGCATCTCCCGGAGAAGGGTTACCAGCATATTTTCCTTGTCCTTGAAATAATGGTGTATGAGGCCCGATGAGACCCCCGCCCGCTTGGCTATATCCATCATGGTGAAATTGTAGTAGCCTTTTTCGGCAATGATCTCATATGCTGCACGCGTGATCTGCCTCTTTCTGTAGCTGGCTATCTGTTTCCCGCGCTGAGCGCGGTTCAGCTTGTTGTTCTTTTTTACCACCACTCTCGTCTGAAACACCCTGCTCTTCTTTTGCGGCATTAATAACTCCTATTATTGCAGATCAAGATCAAGTCGACGTCTCCAGCGCTGCACCGCATTATGATATACAATTCCGGCTAATTGTTCAATCAATCA
Source organism: Dehalococcoidia bacterium (assembly GCA_041653995.1). NCBI lineage: Bacteria > Bacillati > Chloroflexota > Dehalococcoidia > Dehalococcoidia bacterium. Next base: position 878,042 of record JBAZEK010000001.1, on the reverse strand, counting down.
ATGGATTGACTATTGGTATCATACGGGCTTGCGGGCGCATCAAACGGTGCAAAAGCGCAATATTATACCACGGATAAATATGCGCCTGTAAGAGTCTGGACATTTGCATGAGACGTGTGTAAAAATATGAGTCAATCGGCTATGATGCTTTAATTTAAGGAGGCACGTGTGATGAGAATTTTCGCCTGTGTGCTGCTGGCAGCATTGATACTGCTTTCAGGCTATAACTGTGCGCCGCCCGACGGAAAGCTGCGCATCATTACTGAAGATTATCCGCCCTATAACTTTGCTGACGAACGAGGTAATATCACCGGTCAATCGACCGAGATAGTGCGGTCGTTGATGAGTAAAACGGGAAATGATAGCTCTATCGAGCTGATGCCGTGGTCGAAAGGATATGAGATAGTGCAGAGCCAGCCAAATACCATGATTTACTCTATCGGAAGGATGCCTTTCCGTGAAGAGATGTTTAAATGGGTGGGGCCTATCGGGTTCGTGGATCATTGGTTTTATGCCAGGCGGGGATCGAACATCACGATCAGCTCCCTGGACGACGCCAGGAAGGTTAAATCCATCGCAGTCTATAAGGATGATGCCAACCAGCTTTTCCTGCTGGAGAAGGGTTTTGCCAACCTGAATGTCAGCGAAAACGATGTACAATGTATCAAGAAGTTGATGGACGGCAAAGTGGATCTCTGGCTGGGGCCTTCACAGGGATTCCATTTCCTCGCCTATGAGGCCGGAGTAAATCCCGCGGAAATTGAGCCGGTCTCGTATGTATGGAGGGCCGACTGGTACATCGCTTTCAACCGCCAGACGCCGGACGCGACCATCGGGGCTTGGCAAAAAGCACTGGACGACATGAAAAAAACAGAGAGTTCCGATGTTTGCAGCCTTTATGACAGCATAATCACAAGCTATGTTTTACCCCGCTACACAACGGACAGCGTGCCGAAAGAAGCTGTTGTCCACCTTGTGGACAGGACGGCTGCGGATATTGTGGCCGATGCCGGCGGGACGATCCGCAAGATTAATGCCGGCGAAAGCCCTTACAGGGATAAAGACAGGTCCGATCTATATGTCTATGTCTTTGACAAGTATGTAACCGAGGCGGCCAACGCCAGCAACCCGGCGGTGGTTGGACGTAACCTCAAAGGTGTCCCCGATATGGCGGGGAAACTATTCCGGGACGCGATTGTAGATGGCGCGCTTAAGAATGACACAGGCTGGGAGGATTACATTTTCACCATGCCGGGAAAGATCGGCCTGTTCTATAAATCCGTATATTATAAGCTGGTCACGGGCAGTGACGGCAAACAGTACGTGGTCTGCGTGGGCCGCTATAAGGACAAACCGGAATAGCGTATAAGGGCGCCGTTTCCATATGCGCCTCTTGACATATAATTCGTGTGTATGTAAACTATGTTTCTGATTGCGCTTTTTTCAGGCCATAGAGTAATTTGAAGGATTGGTGCATTGCTAATCTCTGAAAGCAGGAAAACCAACTACATAGTAATAGACAAGGACAAGTGCAAGGCCTGCCATTACTGTATTTCAGTATGTGCCAGGGAGATCATCGGGACATCCAAAGAGATTAACAGGCTCGGCGTGAATTTCGCCGAGGTGATTCCTGATAAAGCACACGAATGCACGGGCTGCAAGTCATGCGCAATCATGTGCCCCGACGTTGCTATCTCGGTTTTCCGCAGCCGCGTCCTGGAAGCCGGCACCATTTCCTGACCATTAATAATCCGAGGAGCCGACCTATGCCCGAAAGGACCCTCATGGGGGGTAATATTGCCGTAGCAGAAGGCGCCATACTCGCCGGGTGCCAGGCTTATTTTGGTTACCCCATCACACCGCAGAACGACCTGCTCGAACACATGGCTCGCCATATGCCTGAGGAGGGCAGGGTATTTCTGCAGACCGAGAGCGAGCTGGCCGCCATCAATATGGTTTACGGCGCCGCGGCCGTAGGCTTCCGCGCCATGACCTCCACTTCCAGCCCCGGTTTCAGCCTTCAGCAGGAGGGCATCTCCTACATGTCGGGCGCCGAGATGCCGGCTGTTATAATAAACATAATGCGGGCCGGGCCTGGACTGGGCAACATCGGGGGAGCACAGGGCGACTACATGCAATGCACGCGGGGTGGCGGGCACGGCGACTACTATCTGATTAATCTGGCGCCGTCTACCGTTCAGGAAATGATGGACCTGACCATGCTGGCCTTCGAGCTGGCGGATAAATACCGTAATCCGACGCTGGTTATTGCCGACGGTTTTCTGGGACAGGCCATGGAGCCCGTAGTCATACGTGAGCGGGTGAAGAAATTTCCGGAAAAGAAGTGGGCTATAACGGGCGCCAAAGGGAGGCCCAAGAACCGTATCAACTCCTTTGAGATGAATCCCATCGATCATCCCAGACGGATCAAGCTGTTGCTGGATAAATTCGAGAAGATGCGTATCAACGAGGTACGTTACGAGGCCCTCAATACTGAGGATGCGGATATCATAGTGGTCGCTTACGGCAGCGCAGCCAGGTCCGCCATCAGCGCCATGAAGATGGCCCGCAGTAAGAAACTCCGCGTGGGCCTCATCCGTCCCATCACGGTGTTTCCCTTCCCCTATCAGCCGTTGGCCGACCTTGCTGAAAAGGGCTGCAAGTTCGTAGTGGCCGAGATGAGTGGGGGGCAGATGCTGGAGGATGTCAGGATTGCGGTGGGAAACCAGAATGAGATAAAGCTGGTGAATACATACGGCGGTGTTCCGTTGGAGGCCGATCCCATATTTGAGGCCATCGATTTATTGATGTAGTAATTTCTATGAGTGAAGTTGAAATGGATGATTACGATAACGTGATCTTTACCCGGCCGGACATCATGGTCGACCGTCCCACGCACTTCTGTCCGGGATGCGGCCACGGTATTATTCAGCGGCTGGTCGGAGAAGCCCTGCAGGAGCTGGACCTTGTGGAGCGGGCTATATGCATAGGTTCTATCGGGTGCACGGTGACTGCCTATGAGTATTTTAAAGTCGACGGCATGGAGGCGCCCCACGGGCGTGCGCCGTGTGTAGCCACAGCCATCAAGCGATGCAGGCCGGACCTGGTGCCCTTTGCCATACAGGGAGATGGCGACCTGGCCTCCATCGGCGCCGGCGAGATAGTACACGCGGCCGCCAGGGGAGAGAAGATCACCATCATTTTCGCCAATAATGCTACTTATGGCATGACCGGAGGGCAACTCGCTCCCACCACACTGATGGGCATGTATACGGCGTCCACACCGGGCGGCCGCACCGCCGAGCAGTCGGGCTGGCCCATCAGGATGAGTGAAATGCTTGCCACGCTGGACGGCCCCGCCTATATCGCCAGGGTGGCCGTGAACAATCCGGCCAACGTACGCAAGGCCAAGAAGGCCGTTGAGCTGGCTTTTCGCACGCAGCTCGCCGGCTTGGGCTTCGCCATGGTTGAGATACTCTCTATGTGCCCCATCAACTGGAGAGTGGATCCGGTGAAAGCGCCCCAGTGGATGACAGACAACATGATACCTCAGTTTCCCCTGGGTGAATTCAAGGTGTTACCCGGGGTTGCCGAGCTCAAGAAGGGGGACGGGAGTTGAACTGGGAGATAACCATCTCGGGGTTCGGCGGACAGGGCCTGCTCTTCATCGGCAGGCTGCTGATGGAATCAGCTTTCAAAGCAGGCCTGGAGACCACCTGGTTGCCCTATTACAGCGGTGAAAAGAGGGGTGGGATGTGCTCCTGCTTCGTGAATATCTCGGACGAAAGGATCGGCTCCATTTTTATCACACATCCAGATATCGCTGTGGCCATGAACCCGGCCGCCATGAAGATGCTTGAGCCCACGGTCAAGACCGGCGGGCTGCTGGTGGTTAACACCTCACTGATCAAAACGAAGTCCAAGCGACACGATATCAAGGTCGTCTATGTGCCGACCGTCGAGACTGCTAAAGAGCTCGGCGACGAGTCGGTCGGCAACCTGATCGCGCTGGGCACCGTCATCGCCAATACGGATGTAGCCACCACATCGAGTATCATCAAGGTGCTCAACCAGATGCTCTCCAAAGACAAACGGCAGCTCGAACTGAACAAGGCTGCCCTGCTCAAAGGCTGCGAATACAGCTAAGATATGATCGTTCTGCACAACCTTTTCTCCACTCTTTGCCCGCAAAGCGCCACGTCTGAAATTGATTATTACCCGACGCGGATTTAAAATTAGCTTTGATTTTGTTCATTGTGTATCCCTGATCATAATAAGGAGGCTTCCATGGTCGCTAAAACAAAGGGAATCGGGGACCTTTTCAAGGAAGTAATCGATAAGGGGCTCTGTGCTGTGTGTGGGGCTTGTGTGGGGGACTGCCCTTACGTGGTTTTTTATCGGGGGAAGATACGCATGCTGGACTTATGCAACCGGACAGAAGGGCATTGCTACGAGTATTGTCCCCGAACTTTTACCGACCTGGACGCCATCAGCGACAATATACACGGCATGCCATACAGCGGCGATGAGATCGGAACTGTCAGGAAAGTCCTTATGGCCAGGGCCGGCGATAGCAAAACCAGGGCGAAAGCTCAGTACGGCGGCACCGTTAGCGTGCTGCTGTCTCTGGCATTGGATAATGGCTCAATCGACGCAGCCATCCTGTCCAAAAACACCGACGACAAGCTGCCCGCCGGATTCGTAGCCCGATCGTCCGCGCAGGTGCTGGAGGGAGCGGGGTCCAATTACATGGCCTACCCTGCCCTGGAAACTCTCAACAGGATGCCCGGGGACAGTAAAGAGAGGCTCGGCATCGTGGTTACGCCCTGCCAGGCCATCGCTCTGGCTAAAATGAAGGTAAGCCCGCCGTCCCAGCGTGTCAGCATGGAAAATGTGAGATTGACTATCGGCCTTTTCTGCACCTGGGCACTGGCCTACGACAGGTTTTACGAGTTCATCAAGAACAACGTTTCAATCGCTAAGATCAAGAAGTTCGACATCCCGCCGCCCCCTGCCAACAGGTTCGATTTTTACATAGGCAAAGAGGTCAAGTCCTTCTCGCTGGATAAGATCAGAAAGTATAGAATGTCCACCTGCGCATATTGCCTGGATATGACGGCCGAGTTCACAGATATATCTGTCGGCTCGGTTGAAGGGATCGAAGGCTGGAATACCGTGATCGTACGAACACAGCGGGGCATGGACTTGGTCGTGGATGCTCAAAAGAAAGGAAAGCTCGAGACAAAGGAATTGCCTGCGCAAAACCTGATGCACCTGAAAGAAGCCGCCTTAATTAAAAAGGCGCGGGCCGTACAGGCCATAGTCGAGAAAACGGGCGATAGAAACGACCTGATATACCTCGGTATATCCGATAAACTAAAGGAGAAACTGCTCGCCCACCGGGTAACACCGCAAGGAGGACATTAGTATGCCGAATATAGATGTCGATGCCCCGGGCAGTAACCAGTTATTTATAGGCAATGAGGCCATGGCGCGGGGAGCACTGGAAGCGGGAATCGGCTTTGCATCAGCTTATCCCGGGACTCCTTCATCGGAGATCCTCGGCAGCCTGGCTGAGGTGGCCAGGAAACGTGATATCTACGTGGAATGGTCGGTAAATGAGAAAGTTGCCATGGAAGAGGGGGCTGCCGCATCCTTTGCCGGCATCAGAGCGCTGGTGGCCATGAAAATGAACGGCCTTAATACCGTGATTGATTTCCTGTCAACGATTACTCTCAGCGGCATAGGTAAAAAAGGCCTTGTCCTGATGGTGGGCGATGATCCCTCCGCCCATTCCAGCTCGAATGAGACGGATTCACGTCCTGTTTCCAAATGGCTGGACATACCGCTGGTTGAGCCCGGCGATTTTCAGGAAGCGAAGGACATGATGCCGTTCCTGTATGGAATAAGCGAGGAATTTGGCACGATTTGCATGATGCGCAGTGTGACCAGAATCGCGCATGCCAGGGGCAATATCAGGCTGGGTGAAATTCCAAAAGTCGCACAAAAGGCGCGCTTTGAAAGCTACTTCGATCCGGCGGCGCCGATGCCCACCTCCATCATGTGCGTTCCGGTTGCTTTCCGGCATATGTTCCAGCATATGCGGATAGATAAAATCAGGGAGAAATTCGAGGCCACCACGTTCAACAAATATGTCGGCCCCGAAAAACCCGACCTATTGGTCATCACCTCCGGTTCCGGCTGGCTTTATTCTCAGGATGCGGTCAATGCGCTTAAGGCTGAAAACAGGGTCGGCATATTGAAATTGGGCACACTGTGGCCGCTGCCCGAGAAGCTGGTGAAGTCCTGCTTGTCCAGGGCGGACAAAGTCATCTTCATCGAGGAAACCGATCCATTCCTGGAGGGTGTTGTGATGGAGTATGCCGCCGGTTTCTCTGCCGAGAGCAAGCGCAACATGTTCTACGGTAAGCAGACCCGCCACCTCAACTCCACTGGCGAGCTTACACCGGACGCGGTGATCAAGGCCATAACCTCTGTGCTGGATATCAAGTATGCGCCAAGGGATGAGGAATATATGAAGAAGGTTACAGCCGTCCCTCAGGACCACGTTATGGACAGGCTGCTAACCTTCTGCCCCGGCTGTCCTCACCGCGCTTCCTTCTGGGCTATCAAGAACGCGCTGGCCATGGACGGTCGCAACGGCTTTGTCACAGGCGATATAGGCTGTTATACCATGGCTCTGGGCCCCGCGGGATTCTTTCAAACCAGGACGCACCAGTGCATGGGCGCTGGAGCCGGGCTGGCCAACGGCTTCGGCCAGTTGCACCGCTTCGGCTTCGACCAGCCGGTAGTTTCAGTGGTGGGCGACTCCACTTTCTATCATTCCATCATCCCCGCACTGGTAAATGGAGTGCATAACCATGCCAATTTCACACTGGTCATACTGGATAACGGGGCGACGGCCATGACAGGTTTTCAGCCGCACCCTGGTACCGAGTTTACCGCAATGGGTGAGCCTGCTGCACACATCAGTATGGAGGATATATGCCGGGCCATCGGCGCACGGGTGGAGGTGTGCGACCCCTTTGATTTGAAAAATACCACACGCACAATACTTGACCTGGTGGAGCAAAACCAGGGTACGAGGGTCGCCATTATGCGCCGCACGTGTGAACTCGTCAGACAGAAGAAGGATAAGAAACCTTACAAGATGCGGATTGATCCTGAGAAGTGCCTGGGCGAGGATTGCGGATGCAACAGGCTGTGTACCCGCGTCTTCCGCTGCCCGGGATTGATCTGGGACCCCGTGCTCGGCAAAACCAGGATCGACGAGGTGATTTGTAACGAGTGTGGTGTCTGCGCCGACATATGTCCCGAAGGCGCCATAACCAAGGAGGCTGTAGCATGAAGAGACTCTCAAAAGATCCCATTAATCTGGTTGTGGCGGGTGTTGGCGGCCAGGGCAATGTTATGGTCTCGCTGGTGATAGGCAACGCGCTGGTACATGACGGATATTTCGTTACCATAGGTGAAACTTACGGCTCATCGCAGCGCGGTGGCTCCGTCATGAGCCATCTTAAAATCTCAACGGAGAAGCAGTTCAGCCCGCTTATCCCTGAAGGGCAGGCTGATGTTGTGCTGGGGATGGAGCCCGTAGAAACGCTGCGGGTGCTGAAATCCTTTGGCAATCAAAATGTGGTCACCGTGGTCAATCCGCGGCCGATCCACGCAGTGGATTTCACCGGCTCGGGAGGTGGATACCCGGATATGAAATCACTGCTGGGGCAGATAAAGAGCATGTCTACCAAAACATATGTTGTTAACGCCACGGAAGAGGCGCTGAAAATGGGCAACGCCATGCTGGCTAATATGATACTCATAGGCGCCCTGCTAAAAAACGGCCTGATACCTCTGTCCGAGGATTCCCTCCTGCCGGTGATCAAGGGCATGTTCCCTAAAGCCGTGGCAGACAATACAAAGGCACTTAAGGCGGGCATCGATCTGGTCAGTATCCTGAGCTAACAGGACTATTTCAGGCCGTGCTGCATGGCTATAACGGCCGCCTGTGACCGATAAGTGTCAGGCATTTAACCTTAACGCACCCCCTATATCAATTTGACAAATAGAACAATTGTTCTCTATGATAGTAGAACAAGTGTATTATTTCCTGCGAATACAGGAGGCGCGCTATGTTAGGGGAATTGCATATCAGGAATTTCGCTGTCATACGGGATATCTCTATACGTTTCGTACCTGGTTTGAACGTGATAAGCGGGGATGAGGGCACGGGCAAATCGCTGCTGGTAGATGCTTTAAGCTTGATGATGGGCGCCAGGGCGCCATCCGGTTTGATCCGAAGCGGTAGCAGGGCTGCGCACGTAGAGACTATATTTTGGCCGTCCGAGGTCACGATCGGCCTGATCAGGGGGATACTTGAGGAGAGCGGCATCGAGCCCGAGGCCAACGGGATGCTGCTGATATCGCGCGATTTTCAGGATGGCGGCCGGAGCATCGCCAGGGTCAACAACCGGGCGGTGCCTCTCTCGCTGCTGAGGCAAATCGGACGACACCTGGTGGACATTCACGGCCAGATGGAATATCTGTCCCTGCTGGATAGCGCCAATCAGCTGATGCTGGTCGATAAGTACGGCGAACTGGAAGGCAGGCGTAAAGAGGTCAGGAGAACCATCGAGGAATTGCGGGCAAAAGAGAAAATCCTTGGCGCTTTGGAGCACAGGGAAAAGGACGGATACATCGATCTTCTCCAGTATCAGATCGATGAGATAGACGCTGCCGCGCTGGACGGTATAGATGAGGAATCCATGCTCAGGGAAAGGGATATTTATCGCAGGGCCGGCGCCATCAGCGGGGGATGCCTTGACGCCTATGCGACCCTCTACGGCGAGGACCGGTCTGTGTCGGTGCTCATGCACAAAGTGCTGACCTGTTTGAGGGGCATCAGCTCCGCCGATTCACGCCTGGCGGAGTTTTCGGAAGGGCTGGAGGGTGGATTGGCTGCCATCGAGGAGACGGCTCGGGAATTGAGGTCTTATGCTGAAAACGTGGAGAATTGTCAGGAAAAGCTGGAGGAGATCGAAAATAAAATCGAGATGCTTTCTGCGCTGAAACGTAAATACGGCAGCAGCATCGACGCGGTAAAGGCTTTCAGGGATAAGGCTGTATCCGAGCTGCTGGCATTGCGTAACGGCAAAGAGACGAGGGCAAGGTTGGAGGCCGAAAGGGCGGAGCTCAAGGCCGAAGCCGGCAGGAAAGCTGAAGAACTCTCTCTGGCCAGGCGCAGTGCCGCGGAGAAGCTGGTCAGGCTGGTCAACAGCGAACTGGCCGATCTCGGCCTGGAATGGGCCAGGTTCGATATCGCGCTTTCGCGCAGGGAGGATGCTCAGGGGCTTTCTGCGGCAGGCGGCAAAGCATATGCCTACACGGGGGACGGTATCGACCGGCTGGAGTTTCAGGTGGCCACCAATCCCGGTGAACCCATCAGGCCCATGTCAGCCATCGCTTCGGGAGGCGAGACCTCACGCATAGTGCTGGCTGTGAAGAGCGCGCTCAAGATTGCAGATCCCATTCCCACGCTCGTCTTCGATGAGATAGACATGGGAGTGGGCGGCAGGAACGCAGACTCCGTCGGCCGCAAGCTGGGCAGCCTGGCAGGCTTCCATCAGGTGCTGTGTATAACACACCTGCCGCAGATCGCCTGTTTCGGCGACATTCATTTCAAATTGAATAAGGTCATCGAGGGCGGAAGGGCGTCGAGCACGGTTGAGACGATCGAAGGACAGGACCGCATCAGGGAACTGGCCGTCATGCTCGGTTCCGAGAGAAATGGTGGAGTCATGATGAAGGGCGCCGAGGCCTTGATCAAAAACGCCGAGAAATGGAAAAGCGGGGCAAGAGAGCTGGTGGTGGCGTGAACCCGTAGATTAATCGTTAGAAAGATTTCTTGTATATTGAGATTATGGACGCCTTGTCCAGCGGGATGGGGTGGAACTTGACCCAGGGCGCCGTCCTGAGTGCGTTGTCGGCCAGTGCCTCGAAATCAGCTTCCTTAACACCGAGGGCGCGCAACCTGTGGTCCATGCCGACTGTATGCAGCCAGTTCTGCGTCGCTACTATGCCGTCGCTTGCCCCGAATACGTTCTGCCCGAGCTTTTCGACGCGTTCCCGGCGGGCTGGAAGGGTGAACTTCATCCATTCGATAAGCAGCGCCGCCAGACCGTCGCCATGGGCCAAATCGTAGATTGCGCTCAGAGGATGCTCCAGCCCGTGCAGCGTCATTAAGCCTGTACCACCCCCAAGGCTGGAGAATTGCGAGCAGGCTATGGTGCTGGCCCAGGTTAATCTGGAACGTCCCTCTATATCATCCAGCCTGGCCAGTACATCAGGAAGCGCTTCGACCACCGTGCGCATGGACGATTCGCGCAGCCCGTCATTGATCAGCGTGCATTCATGTGCCGTGATATATGCTTCGACCAGGTGGCAGAAGATGTCAATACCGCCCTGGGCCGTCGTTTTGGCCGGGACGGTTAAGGTCAGGGCGGGATCGACGATGGATACGGCCGGATAAGTGGAGGGATGCATGAGGACCACTTTTTCATGCGTCTCCCAGTTCGTAATGACCGCCCCGTTGTTGGCTTCGGACCCGCTGGCCGCCACTGTGGGTACGGCTATGATAGGAAGAGCCTTTATCTTGCTGTTGGCTTTACCTTCGTAGTAGGAGAAAATAGGCTCTCCTCCCGCTGCGGCCAGGGCGATGCATTTGGAGGCGTCCATCACGCTGCCTCCGCCCAGCGCAATGACCATCTCGACCCTCTTGTCCCGCGCAGTCCTGGCAGCAGTGTCGATCGTGGATGTGCGAGGATTGGGCTCCACTTTATCGAAAATAACTGACGTGACACCGTTGGCCGCAAGGTCCCCGGTCGCTTTCTCCAGCACGCCCGTTGAGCGCATGCTGCGTGATCCTGTGACCAATAAGGCGGACTTGCCCAAGCGGGCCGTCTCCTTGCCAAGCTGTGCAAAGCTGCCCTGGCCCATGATAAAACGGATCGGCATATGGAATTTGCTTATTGCCATCTTAACTACCTCACTGCTTTGAATTCTAATGAACCGTTCGAGCGGTCAGATCGTCTGCCTGGTCTTCTTCGCAGCGGCCGCCGCCGATTGCTGTATAGCTGTTCTCTCCTCTGATGGCAGCATACAACCGCTGGCGCAGGCTTTTTTACACAGGCCGTCGCAGGGTTCAATATGCACCGTCAGGTCTGCCCCGCTCAGTTTACCCCTCACTGCCGCGGTCATCTTCTCGGTGATTTCATGGGAATCGCTGACCGTCATGGCGGGGTCCACCACGATATGAAGGTCTATAAAGCGCGCGGCGCCGGATTTCCTGGTGCGGATGCGGTGGATGGACCTTGCAGTGGGATACCAGCTCTGTAGATAGCTCGACAGCCAGTACAGTTCATGGGCCGGCGGGCTGGTGTCGATAAGGTCTTTGGTTGCTCCCAGGGTCAGGTTGAAGGCTGCCCGCAGGATCAGCGTGGCCACTAAAATGGCCGCCACAGGATCGATCCAGGTCAAATTTATATTAGGCCACAATCTGGCGCCCACCCAGATGACCGCCAGGCCTGTCAGCACCCCTGCAGAAGTCCAGACGTCGGTGCGGAGGTGCCAGGCATCTGCGATAAGGGCAGGCGAATCTGCCCTTTTACCCACGGTAAAAAGTAGCTGCGATACGATTATATTGGCCACCACAGACAGCAGCATCACAGCGATGCCCCAGTCGATCGTTTCCAGCCGCTGGGGGGCGATGATCTTGTTGACCGCCTCAACGACGATCCAAACGGCGGCTATGACGATCAGCAGCGCCTCGGCCAGTGCGGAGATGTCCTCGACCTTGCCGTGGCCGAAGGGGTGCTCCGCATCCGGACGCCTGGCTGAGATTCGCACGGCAAAGAAAGCTATGACCGAGGCGATCAGGTCCATGGAGGAATGCGCCGCCTCGGACAGTATCGAGATGGACCCTGTAAGTAAGCCGGTTATCAGCTTCAGAATAACCAGCATGCAGTTAGAAGCCACCGACAGCAGCGCTACAGAAGTCTTCTGTTTCTGAATTTCCATATTTTAATTAATAAGACTCCGTGGAACCTGTGTTCCCACGGAGTCTTAGTCCGTTGCTTTTGGCCCGACCGCGCCATATATGTGCGGCAGCGTCTGTTGCAGGTTAGCACATTATAAGGACTTGAATAATTTCCAGTCAAACTGCATGTATTTAGAGCGCGCGTTACTGCCTCAGGAGGCACATCGCAGGCCATTTCATAATAGTGCAGGGACTGGTATAATTTGATAAATTTCAGGTATTGATGTAAGCATAATGAATATAACGATTGAGAATATAAGCCGGCTGAGTTATTTTAACGGTGTTGAAAACGACAGGTTGGCGGGTTTGCCGTCCCTGTTTAACAGCAAGTCTTTCATTAAAGGGCAGACCATCGTATCCGAGGGGGATAAACAGGAGAACCTGCATTTCGTTAATACGGGCGTGGTAAAAATATACAAGACCTCGTCCGAGGGCAAAGAGCAGATTATTAAGATAGTCCGGCCGGGCGAGTCGTTCAACGACACGGCGGTTTTCGGGGGCAGCTTTTGTCCTTACAGCGCACAGGCTCTGGGCAATACCACCATAATATACTGGATCCATAAAAATGACCTGTTGCCCGTCATGGAGAAGAACTGGCGCATAGTGCGCAATGCCCTCGAGATCCTATCGGAGCAGGCGCGTTTGCTTTTAACACTGGTGGAAGACCTGTCCTTCAAAAACGTCACCGGTCGCGTGGCTAAAATACTATTGCAGAATGCCGCCCCCGGTCCTGAAGGCTATCAAAGGTTGACTCAATACGAGATGGCGGCCATGGCGGGGACCGCCAGGGAAGTTGTGGGCAGGTCTCTCAAGAATTTGGAGGACAGCGGCGCCATCAGCCTGGAAAGGCACCGCATTGTCATCAAAGACCGGAGCTACCTGGACAGGCTGGCAGGATTGAACTGAGGTGATTTAGGTTACATTGTACTACATGGTAAAGAGCTAAAATACAAATATAATTGACATGTTATCTGAGGAGAAGAACCGATTGCCCATAATGCCCGTCATTGACCATGCCAGGTGCGACGGATGCGGCCTTTGCGTTACGGTATGCAAATGCGGCGCCCTCGTACTCCATGATAATACCGTGGCTATACTCGAAGTTGATAACTGCGGCTGGTGCACCGACTGTGAGCTTGTCTGCGCAACCGGTGCATTGCAGTGTCCGTTTGAGATCGTTGCCCTGGAAAGCTGACGGCAGCCCCCGCCGGACCCTCATACTTATTTGATCGGGCTATTGTTGTTGTTTCCGTCGCAACCTTTTTGCCGTTCGGTACGTTTTACTATTTGCGACCTAAGTCGCTTACCGGCAAATCAGCATAGACTATTATATTTGTGCTGAAAATTCATAAAGAATTCACAATTTTATTGTTGAATGAGTATACTCCGCGAAGTTGGGGATTGCGGAAGGAGTTTATAGATATGGCCAAGATGAAACAAGGTGTAAAGACCATGGAAAAAATTGGTATCGACTGGGGATTAGAGCACATAGAAGGCAATAGGACATCCAGTGAATCAGCTTACGTTAAAGCTGATGTGGAGGACGTTGTTTTCCCCGATGATAGGAAAAGCAGCGATTACTCCGAGGATTCGGTCAGTCTGTATATTGCCGAATGCAGCAAAACTCCCCTGCTCACGTCCAGGGATGAGAAGATTTTAAGCAGCCGCATGGAGCTCGCAAACTACCTTTCCCATGTGGAGAAGCAGTTGCCATCCGTTACTTCCAGGAGATCCCGTGAGGTCGATGTTATACGTTTCCTCATATCGCGCCTGGCGGTTCACAGCAACCTGATGGAAAAGCTGCTCAAACATTATCATTCGTCCGGCGCAGCAATCCTTTCAATGAAAGTCTCGGACAGCGCGCTGAGGGCCCGTATCGACGACGTAATCATTGAGGAGACAGTGCAGTTCGCAGCCAAAGCCACTCATACTGAAACCGAGGAGGCGCTGCAGGATATAACAGAGCTTTCAATAGTTACGCGCCTTATACCATGGCAGATAATAGACGGCTATCACGAGTATAAGAGCGTTGCCGAGTTGAAAGATGCATCGGTTAAATCGGAATTTGCCAGGTACGTAGAGACCCAGAGCCTGAAACTGAGGGAGCATTTCGCAGCTTTAAAAAAGTCCGGCCGCGAGGCTGCTGAGCACATGATCAAGGCGAATCTCAGGCTTGTGTTGAGCATGGCCAAGAAATACAGGGCGCGCGGCATGCCTCTTTCCGACCTCATCCAGGAGGGGAACATAGGTTTGATGCGCGCCGTTGAGAAATTCGATTACAGGCGCGGATTTAAATTCAGCACCTATGCCACCTGGTGGATCAGACAGGCCATCAACAGGGTAATATCCGACCAGTCGAGGACCATCCGCCTGCCCGTGCATACGGTCGAAACCATTACCAAGATGAATAATGCACGGCAAAAGCTGCTGCAGAAGCTGGGACGAAAACCGACCAGCGATGAGATCGCCACCGAGATGGGGGTCGAAACAGATAAGATAGACTGGCTGGTGAGTATTCTGTACGCGGAGCCGGTATCATTGGATATTCCCATCGGCGACGATGAGAGCCAGTTGAGTGACTTCATTCAGGACGAAGTCAATCCGGCGCCGGAGGATGAGGCGGCCAACAGCATGCTCAGGCAGCAGTTCAGGGATGTCCTGTCCTCGCTGACCGACCGTGAGCGCAAGATCATCGAAATGCGTTACGGCCTGGACAACGAACAGGGCCTGACCTTGAAAGAAGTCGGGCACGAGTTTGGCCTGACGCGTGAAAGGATCAGGCAGATTGAAAAAGAGGCGCTGGCCAAGCTCAGACACCCAAGCCGCAGCCGCAAATTGATCGACTATTTAGCTTAAGCATTCGGTTGTTAAACACTTGCAGCACTCGCAGCGTTTGTAATGCTGCGAGTGTTTGTTTTATGCTTAGTTGGCAATACACGGCAGATATTTTTTATAGCTCCATGAGTGCCAGTATTCTTATTGTTGAAGATGACGATACTCTGAGAGAGTTGCTTGAGTATAACCTTAAAAAAGAGGGCTATGGTGTGCTGGCCGCCGTCGATGGGGCCCAGGCGCTGGAGATGTATCGCAGCAATAAGCCTGCGTTGATTATTCTGGATATCATGCTGCCGGTTATGAGCGGGACAGAAGTATGCAGGATAATCCGTGGGGAATCACAGGTACCTATCATCATGCTGACTGCCAGGTCGGAGGAAGTGGACCGGGTGGTGGGCCTCGAGCTGGGAGCGGACGATTACGTAACCAAGCCCTTCAGCATGCGCGAATTATTATCCAGGATCAAAGCCGTGTTGAGACGTTCGGAAGCCGTAAAGGACGCAGGAACGGCTGCCGCCGGAAGCAGTGGATTTCTTGAGGCCGGCGATATAACAGTCGATCTCAAGAAGCACGAAGTAAGCAGGAGCGGAACAAAAGTGGAGTTGAATCCCAAGGAATTTGAGCTGCTGGTATTGCTTCTGAGCAATCGCGGGCAGGTTATCAGCAGGGAGCAGATATTAAGAAAGGTATGGGGTTATGACTTCATTGGAAATGACAGGACAGTCGACGTTCATATGCGGTGGATGCGTCGCAAGCTGGAAACGGATCCCGATAATCCGCAGTACCTGCTCACAGTGCGAGGATATGGGTACAAATTTGCAGGCTGATTGTGAGCGGTTCGAAAATGCCTGAAAAAGGTTATTTATATCTTTTATCATTGATCGATGAGGGCATATTTGTGCTTGGCGAGCGCCGTGAGATCCGGTATATGAACCAGGCCGCCGCGCGCATATTCGGCATTGCTGACGATAAAAGTGGGAATACGTCGTTTATCGAGGCCGTCAGGGACTACGAATGCGACGCCCTTGTGAAGAAATGCATCAGTACCGGCGTTCCACAGACTGCAGCGATCAAAATTCGCGGAAAAAACCAGTACCTGGATTTAAAGGTCTGCCCCGGCGCCGAAACCCGTAGCTATATCGTAATTGTGAAGGACCTTAGTGAGAAGCGACATTTGGAAGAGATACGCAGGGACTTTATCTCCAACGTGTCGCATGAGTTTCGCACCCCCATTTCCTCTATTAAACTGATTGCTGAAACACTGTCCGATGGAGCACCGATAGATAGCGAGGTTTACCTGGATTTCCTGCAGAAAATAAATGTGGAGGCCGATAAACTGGCTCGTATGACAGACGAGTTGACAGAGCTTTCCAGGCTGGAGAATAGTGAGCCGGTGTTGATCAAAGATACACTGAAAATAGATACCCTGGTCAGACAGGTGGTGCAGCGCTTACAGGCGCAGTCAGATAAAAAGAACCTGAGCTTGAATCTGGATATCCATCCCGATTTACCTGCTCTGGTCATCGATCAATATAGGATCGAGCAGGTATTGTTGAATATAATTCACAATGCAATAAAATTTACGGATCCGGGCGGTTCGATTTCCATTCAGGTTGATAAACAGGGCAGCGATGTGCTTTTTGCTGTGAGCGATACGGGCATCGGGATAGCGGCCGACGAACTGCCGCGCATTTTCGAGCGTTTCTATAAGGTCAATAAGGCCAGGGATGATGAAGGTACCGGTTTGGGACTGGCCATATCACGCCATATTATCGCTGCTCACGGCGGCAAAATATGGGTGGAAAGTGTTGAGGGCAAAGGATCGGCCTTCTTTTTCACGCTTCCGATGGGCGCCTGAACTGCGCATAGCGGGTTTTAACACAAATTTAACATCGGATTAATGCTTCCTTTATATAGCGGCTGTAGACTGAATATGGTGACAGATGCATATGTCACTGAAAAATCATTAAGGAGATCAGCTTGAGCAAATCGAGTAAAAACCGGATTGCGTCTATTATTGCCATCCTGATTGCATCGGTCATGATGACAGCCTGCGGAACACCGTCCGGCAGTCCTTCAGGTACGCCTTCTAAGTCAATTAATCTCACTGGAGCGGGCGCCACCTTTCCCGCTCCCCTCTATACCAAGTGGTTTGATGAGTACAACAAGCTCACCGGTGTAAAGGTCAACTATCAGCCCATCGGATCGGGTGGCGGCATCAGCCAGATCACGGAGGGTACGGTTGATTTCGGCGCCAGCGACGGCATTATGACTGAAGTGCAAATAACCAAGGCGGAACAAAAGAACGGGACTATTCTACATATTCCCATGGCCAGCGGATCTGTAGCTGTCATATACAACCTGGCCGATATAGACAAGGGCCAGCTTAAACTCACAGGCGAAATGCTGGCCGATATCTATCTTAAGAGAATTACCAGGTGGAATGACCATGCAATAGCATCGCTTAATCCGGACCTGACGTTACCAGATGCACCCATAGCTGTCGTCTTCCGCTCTGATGGATCGGGCACAACTTATATCTTCACCAATTACCTTTCCAAGGTCAGCCAGGATTGGAGTTCAAAAGTAGGCAATGCCACATCCGTCAAATGGCCCGGCGACATCGGTGGACAGGGCAATGCCGGTGTGGCCGGGCAGGTGCAGCAGATCCCCAACTCCATTGGATACGTGGAACTGGCCTATGCCGAACAAAACAAACTGGCATGGGCGAAGCTAAAGAACTCGGCTGGTAACTTTATCGAACCTTCGCTGGAGGCGACCACGAAAGCAGCGGAAGGTGTGTCTTTGCCGGATGATATGAAGGTAATGCTGACCGACTCGTCCAATCCGGAAGCCTATCCCATCGTTGGATTCACCTGGATACTGGTATATACCAACCAGAAGGATAAGGACAAGGGAGAAGCCCTGGCTAACATGCTCTGGTGGGCGATTCACGACGGCCAGCATTATACCAGCGCGCTTAGCTATGGCAGTCTGGCAAGCACGGCGGTGACCAAGGCCGAAACGGCTATTCTTTCTATTAAGTACCAGGGACAACCTTTGATCACCCGCTGATCGGGTGGATTCAAGCGATAGATACTGGAGATGCGGGAAGGGTCCGCCTTTCCTGCATTTACGTATTGTTGAGTTCATAATAGACGGTTGAAAATATGGATAAGTGCAAAACCGATACATCTCTTACAGCAGTTGGAAGCGATACTGGAAGCGCAGTGCGGGCACGCGTCGGCGATAAAATCTTTTCCCGTCTGACACTTTTCTTCAGCGTTTTAATCGTGGCAATACTGATCGCGCTGCTTATCGCACTAGGTATCGATGCATGGCCGGCCATCCAGAAGTTCGGGCTTTCATTTATTACATCCTCCGAATGGGATCCGGTCAACGAGGTCTTCGGCGCCTTGCCGGCGATCTACGGCACGCTGCTGAGCTCTCTGATCGGCCTTCTAATCGCCGTGCCTATCAGCCTGGGCTCAGCCGTGTTTTTGAGTGAGCTCGCCCCCGACTGGTTGCGCAGGCCGTGTTCTTTTGTCATCGAGATGCTGGCTGCTATACCCAGCGTGATTATTGGATTATGGGGTCTATATGTGATGGTGCCCTTTATCAGGAATCCCATCGAGACATGGCTGGGAAGCAACCTGGGCTTTTTGCCCCTTTTCCAGGGGCCTCCTTTCGGCGTGGGTTTTCTCTCCGCCGGAATTATCCTGGCAATCATGGTGATACCCATCGTCACGGCAGTCAGCCGTGAAGTTATAGCCGCGGTACCACTGACTCAGCGCGAGGCCATGCTGGCGCTGGGGGCAACCCGCTGGGAGATGATCACCAGGTCTGTATTGCCCTATTGCCGCACCGGCCTGGTGGGTGGTGTGATCCTGGGATTGGGCCGCGCGCTCGGCGAGACCATGGCTGTGACAATGGTTATCGGTAATTCCTACGCCCTTTCGCTTTCGCTCTTCTCCCCCGGTACGACCATTGCCAGCAAAGTGGCAAGCGAATTTAATGAAGCCTCCGGGGACCTCTATATAGGCAGTCTGATCGAGCTGGCCCTGGTTCTCTTCGCCATCACGCTGCTGGTCAATATTATTGCCAGGTTACTGGTATGGCGCACCGTTTCCGTGAGGGGGACAGGCGAGTGAAAGCGCAAAGCGGCTATTTCAGGCGCCAGCAGTTCAGCCGGATGATGCTCGTGCTGTGCGGAGTTGCCACAGCCATTGTGATACTGGTTCTCATCCTGATACTCGGTTATACGCTGGTCAACGGCATCTCTTACCTGAGCCTGGATTTCATAACCCAGCAATCCAAACCGGTAGGTGAGGCCGGGGGAGGTATGCGGGACGATATATACGGTACTTTTATACTGGTTGGGCTGGCTTCGCTCATCGCCCTGCCGGTGGGACTGATGGCAGGTATATTTCTGGCCGAATTCGCCGGGCCGAAGATGGCGTCAGCCATCCGCTTTGCCGCCGATATACTAGCCGGCGTACCGTCGATTATCGTGGGCGTTTTCGCCTATGCCATTCTCGTACGTCCCATGCATACCTACTCGGCCCTCTCGGCGGGAGTAGCACTGGCAATAATCATGATTCCTGTAGTAGCGCGTACCGCCGAGGAGTCGCTGCGCCTGGTGCCGAATTCACAACGCGAGGCCGCTCTGGCCCTCGGCATCAGCCGCTGGCGCATAACTCTGGGCGTGATCGTGCCGGGCGCTGTCACAGGCATAGTCACGGGCATCATGCTTGCCGTGGCGCGCATAGCAGGGGAGACGGCGCCGCTGATATTCACCGCCCTGGGCAGCGCCTTCGGTGTACAGGGCCTTACCCAGCCCATAGGAGCCTTGCCTTTGCAAATATACCGCTACGCTCTGTCTCCCTACAGCGATTGGCAGCAGCAGGCCTGGGCGGCCGCTTTCCTGCTGGTGATACTTGTTCTCGGTATAAATATCGTTGTGCGTTTGGTCAGCGGCAGGAAAAAGAAATAAAAGTCTGTAAGCAAGAGGAAGGACACGGTGCAATGATAAACAATAGGATGGGTCAGAATGTCAAAGTCGGGGCCGTTGACGGTGAAGACAGAGGCCAATTGAGACCGTTAAAATGCACATTAACCGTGGAGCAGCTGAGTGCCTGGTACGGCAACAGGATGGCTATTCAAGATATAAGTATGGGCATTGGCGCTCAGCATATCACAGCCTTGATCGGCCCATCCGGGTGCGGCAAATCGACTTTTATACGCTGTCTTAATCGCATGCACGAGGTGTCGGAGGGGGGAAGGGTGACCGGCCGCGTGCTCATGGACGGGCAGGATATATATGCTCCGCAGGTCGATCCGGTTGCCATCCGCCGCCGTATAGGCATGGTATTTCAGAGGGCCAGCGTGTTCCCAACAATGTCTATCTTCGGCAACGTAGCCTCCGGGATAAGCCTGACGCGTTTCTGGAGCCGACGCAGGGATTTAGCGGATGTCGTGGAGCGCAGTCTGAGGAAGGCGGCCCTGTGGGAGGAGGTAAAAGACAAGCTTGACCAGCCCGGCGCCTCCCTGTCGGGTGGCCAGCAGCAGCGCCTTTGCATCGCTCGCGCCATCGCCATTGAGCCGGAGGTAATACTGATGGACGAGCCGTGTTCGGCGCTGGACCCTATATCAACGCTGAGGATAGAGGAACTTATGATGGAACTGAAGAAAGACTACACCGTTGTCATAGTCACACATAATATGCAGCAGGCCGCCCGCGTGTCGGACTGGACCGGTTTTATGCTGCTGGGACAACTGATAGAATACGCTCGTACCAAGGAGGTCTTCACCGTGCCTAAAGACAAGAGGACTGAGGATTACATCACAGGGCGTTTCGGTTAAAGGAGGTTGAATATGCCGAGAGAGTCTTATCAGAGAAATCTGCGCGAGTTACAGGATGATGTGCTGGCCCTGGGGAGCATGATCGAGAAAGCGCTGGAAAGGTCCATGCAGGCCCTTAAGGAACGAGACCTTAAGCTGGCCAAGCTGGTGCTTGAGGAAGACCGCAATGTAAACAAAAAACGTTTTGAGATAGAAGAAAAGGCGTTGGATATCATATCGTGTCAGGCGCCCATGGCCAGCGATCTGAGAATCCTGCTGGCTATACTCTTCATTGTACAGGACCTGGAGAGGATGGGTGATCACGCGGCCGGCAATGCTAAAATTGTCATCATGATAGGCAATGAGCCGCCGCTCAAGCCGCTGATAGACCTGCCCCGCATGAATGAAAAGGTCATTGACATGCTGCACCGCAGCCTTAACGCATTCATTATTCATGATGCTGAAGCGGCCCGAAAAATTGTGCCGGAGGACGACGAGATCGACCAGCTCTACGACCAGGTCTTCAGGGAGCTGCTGACGTTCATGATGGAGGATCCCCGCACCATTACCAGGGCCACCAGATTGATGTGGGTGGGGCATAACCTGGAAAGGACGGGTGACAGGGTCACAAATATCTGCGAGCGGGTGGTCTTTATGGTCACAGGCAAGATGGAAGAACTGAACGTATCAACTTATTAAAATCATGTAACGTAAATGTCATTGCATGGAGCCGCAGGCGACTCGGCAATCTGCTGCTGCCGTGGCTCACAACACAAGATTGCTTCGCTACGCTCGCAATACCATGGTCACTTTCAGCTATTCCTGTTCTTTGCTGACCAGTATGCGTCCATCCACCACCAGGTAGAATTGCCCTTCCGGCAATACCTTAACGGGATTCAGGTCCATTTCAAGTATCTGCGGGTGGTTCTCTGCCATGGCCGATATCCGAAGCAACAGATCCTCGATGGCCGGGATGTCGGCGCGTTTGGATCCCCGCCAGCCTTCCAGTAACTGGTAAGCCTTGACCGACTTGATCATTTCGTGCGCGTCCATATCGGTTAATGGGTGGATGTTGAAAATAACGTCCTGGAAGAGCTCTACGTATACGCCGCCCAGGCCGAACATCACAAGAGGACCGAAGGCCGGGTGTTGTGTTACGCCTACGATCACCTCGACACCACCCTGCACCATCTTCTGGACTATCACTCCCTCCATCTCTGCGCTCTTGCCTATACCTTCCAGATTCTGCCTGATCCGGGAGAAGGCTTTCTTCACCTCGTCGCCTGATCGGCAGTCGAGTATCACGCCTTCGACTTCGGTCTTCTGCGTGATGGAGGGGGAGAGTATCTTGACTGCTACGGGACACCCGATCTCCTTGGTAGCGGCCGAAGCTTCTTCCGGGGTCCTGGCGATCTTGAGCGTTACGAATTTGATTCCGTAACACTCAAACAGGCCCAGGATGGACTCGGCGTCCAGCCATACCTGGCGCTTGCCCGATTTTTCAATGGCTGAGCTGATGATGCGGTCGGCCCTGTCTTTGTCGATGTCGGAAAACTCAGGTATCTTGCCCGATGGCCGTTTCAACCGCTGGCTGAACTCCACTGCGCGCGCCAGAGCGCCGGCTGTCGATTCGGGGAAAGCGAAGGATGGCACGACCCTTCTCTCCTGCGGGCCGAGACTGATGCCTGCGCCCCGTATGCCGAGGATGGATGTGACCAGCGGCTTGCCGGCTTCACGGTATAACGGGGCAACCTCGCGAATGACCGCGGCAAACTCCTCCGACAGCCTGGGAATGGGCTGTATGAAAATGACCACCACCATGTCCAGGCTGGCCTCTTTAAGCATAAGTTTGAGTGTTTGTCCGTATTGTTCTGTAGATACTTCGGGCGACATGTCGAGGGGATTTAATATATTTGCCCGCGAAGGCAGGAATGTTTTAAGCCGCGATGCCAGTCCGTCGGACAGCGGGGGGATCTCAAGGCCCCTGCTTTTACAAGCTTCTGCCGTCAGCAGCGCCGGACCGCCCGCATTGGATATGATGGCCACTCTGTTGCCCTGCGGCAGCGGCTGGTTGGCCAGCAGATTGCCTGTGTCAAACAGGTCTTCCAGCGTATCGACCCGCAGTATGCCCGCCTGCTTGTAAAGCGCCTCGGTGGCCGCCTGGTCGGTGGCCATGGCGCCTGTGTGTGAGGAGAACTTTCTCTTCTGGATACTGCCGCGGTTTCCGGTCAGCGAGACGACCGGTTTCTTAGCTGTGATGCTGCGAGCTATGCGCGTGAATTTCCTGGGATTACCGAACGACTCCAGGTATTGAAGCACGACATCCGTGTCCGGATCATCCTCCCAGTACTGAAGCAGCTCGTTGCTGGATATATCCGCACGGTTGCCTATACTAACGAAGGTGGAAAGGCCGATATTGAGGCTGGTTGCATACATCAGGATGGCGGAGCCCAGTACCCCGCTCTGGGTGGCGAAAGCTATATTGCCGTGGGGTGGCACTATGTTGGCGAACGTGGCATTCAGGTTGACTCCGGGATTGGTATTCATCATCCCCATGCAGTTGGGCCCCAGCATGCGCATACCGTAACTACGAATGGTCGTGAGGAGCTTGTTCTGC
Source organism: Dehalococcoidia bacterium (assembly GCA_041653995.1). Taxonomy (NCBI): domain Bacteria; kingdom Bacillati; phylum Chloroflexota; class Dehalococcoidia; species Dehalococcoidia bacterium. The sequence continues at coordinate 854,637 of JBAZEK010000001.1, read as the reverse complement.
CGCTCGAGCCCTTCGCCGCCTATATCGGCGAAGCCCGAGGATAACACGACCACGCCTCTGGCCCCTTTATGCGCGCTCTCTTCCACCACCTGCTGCACTTTATCAGCCGGTACGACGATGATGGCCAGGTCGATATCGCCCGGTATGTCCAGGATGGAGGGATAGGCCTTGATGGCTGCCACCACCTCGGCGTTGGGATTGACCGGGTATACCACGCCCTTGAAATCCTGCTGTATAAGGTTGCGGAAGACGAAGTTGCCGATGGTATTAGGCCTCCTGGAGGCGCCGATAACCGCTACCGATTTCGGATTGAGGAAGGCGCGCAAGGAGGCGATAGAGCTGAACTTCTCTCGTTCGAACGACTTCTGCTCGACTACATCGGTGGGGGCCAGGTCGAGAAGACCCACATAAGTGGTGCCCTGGTATTGCCTTTGCATGGTGAAGCCGCTGTTGATGAGGACGTTCATCATATCCTTGTTCTCCGCCAGCACCTCGGCTTCGAAGGTGGTTATGCCCTTGTCGCGCGCGATATAAGCGAGCTGGTCCAGCAAGTGTGTGCCGATACCCAGCCCTTGGTACTTGTCCTCAACCTCAAAAGCTATTTGGGCCCGGTTGGCGCCCGGCTGCCTCGCGTAACGTCCGACCGCTATAATGCGTTCTTCCGATCCCTCTCCCAGCGTGCCTACCAGGGCGAAAGTATCCTCGTAATCCACGGTGCAGAAACGGCGCGCTTCCTCCCGGGACATGTGTGTCAGGACATGATGGAAGCGCAGGTAAATGGTCTGCTTGCTCATGCGGCTGAACAGCGCCAGCAGCCTCTCCTCGTCCGACATGAGGATGGGCCGCAAATGCAGGCTGGAGCCGTCCTTGAGCGCCACGCTGGTCGAATATTTCTCGAAGCTTTTACTGTCCAGGTCCGCCATCACCATTGCACTCCTTCACATGAGGGGCACCGGGGGCCAATCAATCCATATTATACAGAAATCGGTGAGACGGATATTCTGGCATCCGCCACCACGCAGCCTTCTCCAACCGGCATAGCTATGAGTGGATTAAGATCGAGGTCCTGTATTTCAGGGATATCCTCGATCAGAGCTGAAACCCTGAGAAGCACGTCCTCTATGGCCGCCGTATCGGAGGGTGGCGCGCCCCTCCATCCGTCCAGTATCTTATGTGCTTTGAAAGAGGCAAGCATCTCATGGGCATCGTAATCGGTCAGCGGGTGGATCCTGAAATCCACGTCTTTGAACAGCTCGGTGTAGATGCCGCCCAGCCCGAACATTATCAGCGGCCCGAAAAATTTATCCTCGGTAACGCCCACTATGAGCTCAACGCCGCCTGTTAACATCTTCTGCACCGTCACGCCCTGCATCTCAGACTTGCGCGATATCTTCTCCAGGTTTTGCTCGATTTGTGCATAGGCCTTTTTGACCTCCGTCGCGGATCCCAGGTTGAGTATCACGCCGCCCACATCGGTCTTATGGGAGATCGTTGATGAGAACAGCTTCAGTGCCACCGGGTAGCCGATACCATCGGCCATCTTGGCCGCCTGCTGGGCCGTGGCGGCGACGCCGGACTGAGCGAACTTGATACCGTAGGCGGAGAACAGCTTAACTATCTCTACGGTATCCAGCCAGACCGGATGTTTATCCGTGCGTGCCAGCGCATCCTGGATCACCTTTTCAGCTCCGGCCTTGTTTATATCTGTAAATGAGGGTATGTTTCCCAGGGGACGTTTCAATCTCTCGCTGTATTCATACGATTTGGCCAGCGCATGCGCGGTCGACTCCGGAAAAACGTAGGTGGGGACATAACCTTCCTCTTTGGATCCAACAACCAACCTCGATTCGAGGCCGAGGAAGTTGGCCAGGACGGGTATGCCTTTGGCGCGGAATGACGGAGCCATTTCACGTATAACTCCCCTCATCAGTTCGATCATGAACTCCATGGGCGGGATATAGATGATGATAAGGGCATCTATATCCTCCTGCAATATCACGTTGAGAGCCTGGCGGTACTGGTCGGGCGATACGGCGGCGGTGGTATCGATGGGATTCATGTAGCTGGACTTGGGAGGCAGGAACGATTTGAGGGCGCTGCGGGCTTTATCCGAGAGGATCGGAAGTTGAAAGCCATGGGCTGCCAGTGCATCGGCGGCCATGATGCCGGCGCCGCCGCCGTTGGTCAGAATAGCGACCCGGTTGCCTTTTGGTATCGGCTGGTTCGACAGCAGCAGGGCGGTATCGAAGAGCTCCTCCAGTGTATTGCACCTCAGCATGCCGGTCTGTTTGATAAGTGCCGTAGTGGCGGTATCATCCGATGCCAGCGCGCCCGTATGAGAAGCGGCAGCGCGCGCGCCCACGGCCGAGCGCCCGCTTTTCACTATTACTACAGGTTTCTTAAGCGTTGTTTCACGTGCGATGCGAGCAAATTTGCGCGGGTTTCCGAACGATTCGAGGTAAAGAAGTATCAGGTTGGTGTCGGGGTCCTCCGCCCAGTACTGAAGCAGCTCGTTGCCGGTGACGTCCGCTCCGTTACCGATGCTGACGAAATTCGAGAGGCCCAGGTTGATTTGAATGGCGTAACTGATGATGGCGCCGCCCAGTGCGCCGCTCTGGCTGCCGAAGGCGGTTCTGCCGTGCAGCGGATAGATAGGCGCAAAACTGGCATTCATATTGACAGTGGGATTGGTATTCTGGATACCCAGGCAGTTGGGGCCGATAATGCGCATACCGTATGCCCCGGCGGTATTCAGTAATTTCCTCTCCCTCTCGATGCCTTCACCCCCCATCTCGGAGAAGCCGGCGGTAATGATAACCAGGCTTTTTACTCCCTTCCTGCCGCATTCTTCGATCAAAGGCTGTATCCTCTCTGCCGCGACAGCCACAATAGCCATATCCACCTGGCCGGGAATATCAAGAACGGATGGATATGCCTTGATCGATGATACGACCTCATCTTTGGGATTGACCGGGTAGATAATACCGTTATATTCGTTCTTGATCAGGTCTTTGACCAGCGCATTGCCGATACCCGGTTTGTTGGATGCGCCCAGAACGGCGATGGACCGCGGGAACATGAATTTACGTATGGAAGCGATGGAGGCGACCTTCTCACGCTCCGCTGACTTCTGCTCCACCAGGGGCGTTTGAGCTATGCTGTATACACCCCTCCATCCGTGAGACTCGGTGATTTTTTCGAGCTGTTTGAAGCCGCTATCCTGCAGCACGTCGATCATGTCGGTGTTTTCGGGCAGCACCTCGGCCTCGAATACACCTATCCCGTGCTCGCGGGCGGCCGCGGCCAGCAGCTCCAGCAGGTGCGTGCCGATTCCCTTGCGCTGATGAGGGTCCTCAACTATAAAGGCGATCTCCGCTCTGTTGGGCTGTGATAGCCTCCAGTATCGGCCGACACCTATGATGCTTTCATTGTCCCCTTCTCCCTGTATTCCCACCACCGCAAAGGTGTTGTCGTAATCAATATTGGAATACTGGTGCGCCTCCTCCCTGGACAGGTCGGTAAGCACATGGTGATATCGCAAGTATATGGTACGCCCGCTCAGGCGCAGGAAGAAGGCCATCAGCCGGTTTTCATCGTCCGGCATAATGGGCCGGAGATGTAAAACCGATCCGTCCTTGAGGGCTACGGTCCTGTTGAATCTGTCCAGCTGGAGGGTGTCTGTGCTCTGTGTCATTGTCTCGCTCCCGCAGAATACTGCTTAAAACACATAAAGATATTAGCATAATGAAGCGGTATGAGGGGAGTAACTAATTTAACGGCAGCCGCTGGACACAGAGATTTAAACCTTTGCCTGAAGCCCTTTGATGGTTTCCTCCGCCTCGGCCACGATGCGCTCGATCAGCTCTTTGCAGGTGGGCAGGTCGCGTATGCGGCCTACAACCTGGCCGAACGGCACCACGCCGTTCTCCAGGTCGCCCTCGTCCAGGATTTTACCCAGCGCGTCTATGCCGATGGCCTGCTGCGCCAGCTGCTGTACGCCCCTTTTCTGAAGGCTGCCTGCAAGCAGCTTCCAGATGGGGGTATCCACCTGTTTTCTCATCGCCCAGCCGGCTTTGAGCGCCTCCATATATGAAGTCTTGCTGTTAGCCATCTCAAGAGCCTTCTTATTGGCGTACCATCGCCCGGGCAGGCCGTCGATGCCCGCCGAATATATCGTCTCTTCCATCTGACATTTCATTGCAGTCTGTTTGATATTGGGATGCACATCGCATTCCTGGGTTACCACGAAACGTGTGCCCATGGCGATGGCATCGGCGCCCAGGGCCAGAGCCGCAGCCAGTCCGCGCCCGTCGCAGTATCCGCCGGCGGAGATGATGGGTATCTTTACCTTGCTGGCTATTTGCGGCAGCAGAACCATGCCGCCCACATCGCCGCCATGTGCTGCCGCCTCGTGCCCGGTGACGATAATGCCGTCGGCGCCCTGCTCGGCCGCCCTGATGGCATGGCGTTCCGTGGCTACCGTGGACACGACCTTGCCGCCGTAGGTATGAGCCTGCTTGATGATCCAGTCGCCCTTACCCAGGGCGAAGTTAATTATAGGAGCCTTCTCGGCCAGCGCCATCTCGGCATTCTCTTTTCCGTTGGGGAATATAAGGGTGACGTTTATAGCGAAAGGCTTGTCCGTCAGTGTCTTGATCTCCTGGATAATGCCCTTGAGTTGGTCGGGAGAGTTTGCCACGCTGTTGAAAATACCCAGTCCGCCTGCGTTGCTGACCGCCGCGACCAGCCTGGGCAGGCTGACGAAGGCCATTCCCGATAACACAATGGGATGTTTTATTCCGAAGAGCTCCGTTATTCTGGTTTTCACGAGTTCAAACCTCCATTATTAATTGATACCTTTCGAACGGTAATAATCTCAAAAAAGGTCGCCGTTGTCAAAATGATTGATTGGTTAGTCAACTTTACCTCAAGCTGATCGGCATGTTATAATCGCATAAATTTTACATTGGTTCACAGAGGAGAAGAGAGATGAAAACCAGAATGACCGAGCTGTTTGGCATCAAGCACCCGATTATGTGTGGCGGCATGATGTGGCTGTGCAAACCTGATCTCTGCGCGGCCATCAGTAATGCAGGCGGCCTGGGTAATATCACGGCCGCCAATTACAAAGACGGCAAGGAGATGCGACAGGCCATCAGGGAGACCAGGGAAAAAACTGACAAGCCGTTTTCCGTGAACCTGTCCCTGCTGCCGTCTTTTCGCATAACCAAGGAGATGTACGCCGACTGGTTTGACGCCTGTGTCGCTGAGAAGGTGCCCGCATTCGAGATCTCGGGCACGCCGGTCGATAAGTTCTTCGGTCCTGACGCTATCAAGCGAGCGCATGACGCCGGCTGTAAATTCATTCATAAGCTCGGATCGGTCAGGCATGCAGTCCATGCAGAGAAGGCCGGATATGACGCCGTTATCGCTGCCGGTGTGGAGGAGGGTGGACATCCTTTGATGGACGATGTGACCACTATGGTGCTCACCCCGCGCATGGCGGAAACGGTTAAAATACCTGTTATTACGACCGGTGGCATTGCCGACGGCAGATCCCTGGCTGCGGCAATTGTGCTGGGAGCTGAAGGCGTCATGATGGCATCCAGGTTCATGGCCACCACCGAGTGCCGCATGAACGATAAGGTCAAGCAGGATCTCGTCAACAGGCAGGAATTTGATACCATGCTCTACGGCAAGACGACCGGATTCCAGGGACGTGCCATGAAGAATGCCATACTTAAGCAAATCCAGGACATGGAAGCCAAGCATGCCACGATCAACGAGCTGGCGCCTTTCCTGTCGGGCCTGCGCCAGACGGCGATCTGGGACGACGGCGATATGGAGGCCGGCCTGGTGCCGGTCGGGCAGTCTATCGGCCTAATCCACGATGTGGTAAGCTGCAAGGAGCTGTTGGACAGGATGGTAAAACAGGCGGAGGCGCTGCTCAAAGGTTCGCGCCTGAAATAACGGAGATACATTTTATAAAAAAAGGGGAGGTGTAATAACCTCCCCTTTTCTATTAGCTGAAGTAGTGCTCAGGCCAGCATCGAATAAGTCTTTTTGAGGGTCGCTTCGGCCTCGACCATAATCCTGTCGACGAGCTCGGCCACCGTGGGCACGTCGTTGCAGGCGCCCAGTATCTGTCCGGCAAAGTATATGCCGTCCTTCATATTTCCGTCGTAGATGGCCAGCGTATGGCGGCGATAGCCTGCGGCCTGGCGCGCCTGCACCCACAGGGGATGCTGATCGTCCGATCCCATCATGGAAAAGCTCATTCCGATAAATTTCGGCCAGCTCAGGTTGAACAGCTGCTTGGTTTCGTAGGCGCCCCTGAACGCGTCTACCATCGGGAATCCTCCCCTGGCGATACGCTCGGTAACGGGTGTTTTAAGGGCGCGGCCGCGCATGCCGTCGAACTTGGTGCTCACGATTGTATCGTTCTCGTTGGCTTTAAGGCAGAGCTGCTTGAAGTTCTCGTGCACCATACTCTCTTTGGTCAGGGCGAAGCGTGTTCCCATGGAGATGGCGCTGGCGCCCAGTGATAATGCCGCCGCCAGGCCCCTGCCGTCTCCGTATCCACCGGCTGAAATGATGGGGATTTTAACCTTGCCGGCGACGATGGGAAGCATGACCAGCGTGGAGGCCTCTTCGCCGTGTGCGGCGGCCTCGGTGCCGGTAACGACGATGGCGTCGCATCCCAGCTCGGCGGCCTTGATAGCGTGTTTAACGAAGGCGGTAGTGCCGATCACCTTGCCGCCGTATTTATGCACGTCGTCGATAAACCATGGTTTGCCCAGGGTATAGTTGATTACGGGGACCTTTTCCTCGATGGCCACCTGGATGGTGTCACGGGCCACCTGCCCCAGAATCAGAAGCTGGTTGATGCCGAAAGGCTGATCGGTCAGCTTCCTGATCTCATTAATGTTTTTTCTCGTTTCCTCGGGTGTGCACCTGGCAGTGGCGAATATGCCCAGTCCGCCCGCGTTGCAGACTGCGGCCACCAGTTCCGGGGTGGTTACCCAGTTCATGCCCGCCAGCATGATAGGGTGCTTGCATCCGAACAGCTCGGTCATGCGGGTTTTAAGCATCATTCGCTCCTTATGAAATTAGTTGCAGGTATCGTGATAAGCATCGTATATGAGCAATCTTATAACGAACGAATCGAATTTGTCGGACACCTGCCGGGGTGTTATTATAAAGCATGATGCTTTGAATCTCAAGGCATTTTTTAATTTACAGCTCGGACTGTTCAGAGTCTATGGATTGTGAGGGCCTATAACATGAATAGAGACATTATCAGGGATCTGGATCCCCTCTTTAACCCGGCCTCGGTCGCACACATAGGAGCCACCAACAACCGCAACAAATGGGGCTTCTCCACCATAACCAGCCTTATTCATAGCTTTAAAGGGCCTATTTATCCGGTCAATACTAAAGAAAGTGTGATACAGGGGCTGACGGTTTATCCCAGGGTAACCGATATCCCTGGACCCGTAGACCTGGCTGTTTTCACCATCCCGGCCGAACATGTAGCGGGAGTTATGCTGGATTGCGTGAAGAAGGGGGTTAAATCGGCGGTCATCATATCGGCCGGCTTTGCGGAGGTGGGTCCTGAAGGAAAGAAACTTCAGGACGAGGTGCTGGGCATAGCGCGCAGCGGCAATATCAGGTTCATAGGGCCGAACTGCATGGGTTACTGGAGCTCGTCATCTTCTCTTGCGGCTTTTATGATGCCTTTGCTGGTCAGGGACGGGCAGCTGGCCTTTGTATCGCAGGGAGGCAATGTCGGCGCTGCGGTGGTGGTGGCCGGATACGAACGAGGCGTAGGTTTCACGCATTACGTAAGCTGCGGATGCGCAGCGGATGTGCAGATTGAGGATTACATCGATTACTTCGGGAAGGATACCAGGGTTAAAGCGATAATGACCTATATTGAGGGTCTCAATGACGGCGCCAGGTTCATGGATATAGTTTCCGAAGTCACCCGCAATAAACCTGTTATCGTGTTAAAGCCGGGAAAAACGGCGGCGGCGGCCGAGGCTATACGATCGCATTCGGGCGCCATGGCGGGCAGCGATGCCGTATATGACGCGGCCTTTAAAAAAATGGGCGCCATGCGGGTCGACAGCCCTGAGGAGATGCTCGATGTCGCCATCGGGTGTTTGACTCAGCCTCTGCCGAGGGGACGCAACGTGGCTATTATAACTCCCGGCGGCAGCTACGGCGTGCTCTGCGCCGAAGCCTGCGAAGAGGGCGGGCTGAATGTGGTTAAATTGCCTGAAAAGACCATCGAGGAGTTTAATAATATCTTTCCGCCCAGATGGAGCCACGCCAATCCGGTAGACCCTGCGGGCGACCGCAATTTCATCGCCTATCTGACGGCGCCCGCCAGGCTGCTGGAGCTGGAAACAGTCGATTCACTAATATTCATGGGTTTCGGCGGCTTTACCCTGTTCGGCAACCTGCTACTACAGCAGCGCTCCAGCCAGGAACAGAAGATGTCGCCGGAGGACCTGGCTAAAAGGGATAGCGCCCTGAGGGCCATTATTCCAATTATTGAAGATATCAAGTCGGGCAACGTATATAAGACTGAGACCGCCATCAAGCAACTCATCGATATGCTTGCCTGGGTGCTTGGCCTTCAAGGTAAAATGGAGGTGGAGGACCTTGCAGTTACTATGATCGCCGCCCGTTTCTCGGGCAAGATCGATGATGTGCTGGTGGACGACCTGCTCGAGCTGGCCAGCGGCAAAGCCATGCTGGCAAAAACCGGCCGGTCGCGCCTGGATATTATCAATGATATGATCGTAAGGCTGATGCGAGCGCTCAGCTCCCAGTGGATCGAGAGCTACGGTAAGCCGGTCATTACTACGACCTTCACGGAGGAACAGGTAAAGCTGGCGGGCAATCACTATGACTATACATCCGGCGATCGTGCCGCCAGGGTCCTGCTCAAACTGACCGGCTATTATGATTACCTTATTAAATCAGGTGTTGCCGTGAAAGGAACAGATTTCCGTGCCGAGTGATGCCTCGACGGGGGTAAGACGATGAATATGAGAGCACTTCAGTCAAGTTTTCATGCGGCAGCTTTGTTTTTGCTCTATGTATGTCTGATAGCCGTGGCTCTCCCGGCGCCATGCGCGGGCTCGGTCGAGCTGCCGACCCTGCCTGAAATAAGCGATTACAAAGTCACACCTTCCGGCATAGAGCGATCATCCGCTGCCGTTATTTCCTGGGACGTTAAAAATGCTTCTTCCGTATATATCGACCACGGGATTGGCGAAGTGCTCCCGGCCGGGCAGGCTGCCGTATCGCCGCTGTATACGACTACTTATAAACTGACCGCCGTTAATTCCACGGGCGCCAGGACAAGGGCTATTACGCTGAACGTTAACGCCCCGCAGCAGCCCGCGGAGAACACCGTTGATGTGGATCCCGTAACCGGGCGAAACTCCTCGGTGGATATGCGCTGGGAGGATTACTGCTTATCGGGCAGTTATCAGGTGCAGATTGCCAGGGACCCGCTCTTTACATTGAAGGTTTATGATTCCGGCATACTGGTTCCGGCCGACTCGATGTCGCCGGCCTTCTGGTACCCTCCCGGAACTCTGGAGGCGGGGCACACATATTACTGGAGGGTGCGTACCACACAGGCTGCTACAGGCCAGAGGATTGCCAGTCCATGGTCCGAGGCTGTGCCTTTCAGCATAAGGCCGGGATATGCCGTGAGTACGCCTTCATACGGCTTACAGGCCTTGAGCCCAGCCAACGGGGCAACCGGTGTGCCGGTCAGCGGGGTGGCTTTCAGCTGGAGCGGCTACCAGGGCACAACCAAATACAGATTTATTTTAGCCATGGACGCCCAGTTGCAGAATATAGTGGTGGAGGATTTCACCCCTACCACCGCATATTCGCTGCCGGTCAAGCTCAACTATGATACGGCTTATTTTTGGCAGGCTTCAGCCGTGGAGCCCGTGCCCGGGGACGCAGGGTCAGTATTCACTTTTACCACGGAATCGGCCCCGTCAAACACTGTTCAGACTGCCTCAGCCCCGCAAAGCATGCCGGGTTGGGCAATTGTAGCTATAGCTGTCGGTGTCATTCTGATTGCTGTTGTGACATTTGCAGCCTTTAAAGCAGGTAAAAAGATATAAGGTAATCGATAGATAGCTGCGGGATTGATGCAGCCGTGTCGCCTGAAAATAAGTCCAGTAACACGCTGTTGACACCGGCTATCATCGCAGTTATTCTTTCGGTAATAAACGAATAGGGGGGTCTGAGCAATGGCAAAGTCATCAACCGGACTGGAAGAGAATGTTGCAGGGCTGTTATGCTACTTGGTCGGTTGGATCACCGGCCTGATTTTTTTCCTGATTGAAAAAGATAGTCAGTTCGTTAAGTTCCATGCCATGCAGTCGATCATAACATTCGGGGCCTGTGTTATCCTTGGATTCATACCGGTAATCGGTTGGATTATCTGGATACTCGCGCTGGTGATGTGGATACTGCTGATGGTCAAGGCCTATCAGGGCCAGAAATTCAAGTTGCCTCTTATCGGTGACCTGGCCGAGAAATGGTCATCCGCATAGCTGCATATTAGGGTGGCAACACTACACGGTAGAACGTCTCCGCAACATCGTATCCATGGTCTTTGCCGTAGCTTGATAACACGTTGCGGTAGGCCTCTTCCCAGCCTTGTGGAAAGTGGCTCACCTGGCTCCCGTGACACTTAAGCGCTGAGATCTTCTTATCAAAAGTGGCTGTGACATCGCTGAAGTAGTTGGGCTGCTCGGCGCCCCAGAACAGCAGTTCCTTGACCTTGTGCGGCTGATAGTTCTCCCTGATCAGGTCAGGGTAAGATAACCGGTCCCGGGCGAAAGGATAAACCGCGTCAAGCACAACCTGCCCCGTTATGCGGTGATCACGGTGCCAGACATATTTTCTGTAAGGGTCCGGGGCTGCCACGATATCAGGCTTGTAGGTGCGTATCAGCTTGACCAGCTCCTTGCGGAACTCGGGTGTATCCTCGATGGACTGGTCCTCATGATCGAGGAAGATGACTTCGAATACCCCCAGTGAATTCGCCGCAGCCATCTGCTCGGACCTCCTGATCTCTGCAAGCTGGACCGGCGTTACGGCGGGGTCATCCGTACCCTTATTGCCGTTGGTGCATATGATATAGACTATTTTCTTGCCGTCTTTCGTCCACTGCGCTATCGTGCCGCCGATTCCGAATTCGGGGTCGTCGGGGTGCGGGGCTATAACCATAAGGTCGAATTTATCTGTCATATCATATTCCTCTGGCTGTATTGGATTATCTGCATGATGGCATAGTCAGTACAGCTTCTGTAGGCACTTTTAACACGTCCCGATACTCACGAATGACCCTGTCCGCAATTGAGTTCCAGCCATAATTCATTGAAAGCTCCGCACCCGGGCGGGGTACATCCGGCGCGTTGCCTTCTATATATATGCTGATATACGCCGCCAGGGTTTCCGCCCTGTTATCGGGGATAATTTTACATAAAGTCGTAAGTTTCGATATCTCAGATATCTCCCCCACGCATGTCGCAAGGACAGGCGTGCCGCAGGCCACTGATTCGAGCGCGGTGAGACAGAAGCTTTCGTAATACGACGGTATTACGCAGAGATCGGCTGCGTTGTAATACAGGGACATTTTCTCGTGGTCGACCGGGCCCGTAAAAATCACACGGTCCCTGAGATATTCACTCCCGTAGCCGGCAGCCTGCCCCGGATCTCCCATACGGCGATTGCCGTAACCTACCACCAGGAGTTGGAAGTCGTTGCCCTGCTTGAGCAGGGAGACAGCCTTCAGCAGGTTATTGAGCCCTTTGATGGGATCGGGCCTACCGACAAACAAAAGCGTCGGCTTATCGGGGAGGCCGCAGGCGGCTCTGGCAGCCGGCCTTTGTATGGGGTGAAATAGAGCGGGATTAACACCGCAGGGTATGACGCTGATTTTATCCGCAGATACGCCGTACCTGTCGACCATTTCCTGTTTTTCAATCGAGGTCGATGCGATGACGCGATCACAGGAGTTGATGACAGACCTTTCATGGACTATTCGGGATTCAGGCTCCGGAGATCCCGGCAAGGAGCTGTTTTTCAGGGCGCCAAGCGTGTGGAACATGGTTATGTGCGGTATCTGCCAGAAGTCTTTCAGGTGGTTGCCTGCCAGACCCGAAAGCCAGTAGTGGCTGTGTATAACGTCGTAGTGCAGGTTCAGATTCCGGCAGTGTGAGTTAACGGCCTGAGCCAGGCTGTGTGCATAGTCCGCCGGACCGGAATCTGTAATAGGCCTGGAGCGGGCGTCATTGATATGTATCAATCCTGTGTGGCAGCTAGGCCCGCTGAAGTTGCACGGCTGGTTGTCTTCATGGCAACAGGTGAATACGTCTGCAGTTACCCCCAGTTTTGCGAGTTCCAGGTACAGATTCTGAATATAAACGTTCATCCCGCCCGTGTAGCGGCCTCCCGGCTTGCTCCAGGGGCAGGTATGTAAGCTTAAGAGCGCGATGCGCAAATGGTCCATCGAAGGATTATTCCGGTATCTGAATATCTAAAAATTAATTATACATCTAAAAAGGCCGTCTTCTTTACCGCCCAGGTGGAATTTGTATTTCTCTGCGCCTTTAAGGAAATTATAATGCGTTTTTCCCTTCATGATGCTGTCCCGGATACTGTAGTACTTTGACAGCAGCCCTGCGCTCAGCCAGCGGTAGGCCGGGGAATAGCCGCTGTTATACAGGTATATACCGTCCTGGTATTCAAAGCAAAGGGTGGCTGCGATTGGTGTGTTATTCAGCTCCAGTATCCCCAGCCGCAGCATGCCGCGGGCCTCGCTTAAACCAATAATCTCCCGCATGAAGAGCTCTATGGATGGTGTGAGGAATCGTTTTTTGTCTTCCCTGCTCTCCCTGAAAAATTGCAGGAAGAGATCTGTATCTGCGTCGCTTGCCCTGTCCTGTACCCTGTATGCTACGTCGCCCTCCTCGTTCAGTCGCCGTTCCTTGCGCAGCAATTCGTGCCTCTGTTTTGCGCTGAGCAGAGCAAGATATCCCGCCGTATCCGTGGGCAGATCAAGCGATACTGTAACATCGTCCTGAACGCAGCTCACATCAAGACCCCTCTCCTTTGCCAGGGGTATGAGCACCCGGCGCACGCTGGAGTCGGGCAGGAGCAAGCCTAAATCCAATTTTGCTGCCCTGGTCTCAGAAATGTGATGGAATAGCGTACGATAAAAAACCTCGTCACGTCCCTTTTCGATTATAAAATCCTGGAAATCGAACAGGTTGTCGCTGCCGATAAAACGCAGGATGCCTTCCTTCAAGCGAAGGGGTGCAATGCCGATTACTTTGCCTTCTTCTTCCACCGAGCCGGCATGCAGCGTGCTACCCTCGCCGAAATGTTTCCACCAGTTCTCAGCCCAGTCCGGCGATGAGAAAGGCGAACTGATCCGCGAGCGCAGGTAAAGTTCATTCCAGGGCCGGCGCAGTTGATCAAGATTAAGTGAATGGAATTGGGCCATCGATAGTCCCCCGTGTCTTTCCCCAAGGGTTTATAGAGCTACAGTTGAAAGGTCTGGCCCTCTTCGGGCACTTCTACATCGTGCAATCCCATTTCTTTGAACGCATCCGCCAGGGATAGCGCCGACTTTTCCTCACCGTGTACAACGAATACCTTCTGCCATCTTTCCCTGCCGGCGCCTATCCATCCGATAAGGTCATTGCGGTCCGCGTGGGCGCTGAATTCATTAAATATCTCCACACGGCAGCGCAGCTTGTATTTTTCTCCGAAGATGGTTACCTCCGGCCATCGCTCCGCGATCTTGCGGCCGAGCGTATTCTCCGCCTGCCAGCCAACGATCAGTACGGCATTTTTTGGCTTTCCGATATTGTTTTTCAGGTGGTGCGTTACGCGCCCGGCTTCGGCCATGCCCGACCCGGCGATGATCATCATGGGAGTTTTAATCATATTTAGATGCTTGGACTCCTCCACGCTTGATACGTAATGCAGGCCGCGGAAGCCGAAGGGGTCGGCCACGGTCCTGAGCAACTGGGCTGTATCGGCATCGTAACACTCCGGGTGGACCCTGAAAATATCGGTGGCATCGATGGCCAGGGGACTGTCAATATAAATGGGGAAGTCTGGTATGCGGCCGGCCAGTTTCAACTGGTGCAGGCAGTAGATCAGCTCCTGCGTCCGCTCGAGGGCGAACGACGGCACTATGATCTTGCCTCCCCTCGAGATGGTTTCATTGATCACCGCCGCAAGCTTGTCCAGCACCAGATTTATATCTGAGTGCGTTCTATTGCCGTATGTGCTTTCGATGATTAGAATGTCCGCATCCGCAACGATATGGGGGTCGCGGATGATGGGCATATCCTTGCGTCCCAGGTCACCTGTGAAGCAAACCGACAGTTTTCTATCCCCATCGGCTATATTGATGACCGTGATGGCTGAGCCGAGGATATGTCCCGCGTCGTGAAAGATGACGCTGATTCCCCTGGCGAGATCGAATCTATGCTCATAGGAGTTGCCTCTCAGCAGTCTCAGTGTGGGAGGCACGTCGGTCGTATCGTACAGGGGCTCTGCCGGCGGCTGATTATGCCTGCGGCGCACCTTGTTGACATACCGGATATCGCTTTCCTGGATGCTGGCTGAATCGGTGAGCATGATATTGGCCAGGTCCAGCGTGGCCGAGGTGCAGTTTACATCGCCATCGAATCCCTGCTTGACCAGGTTGGGCAGGTTGCCCAGGTGGTCCATGTGTGCATGTGAGATGATGGCCGAATCAACCGACCTTGGATCGAACGAGAAATGCAGGTTTCGCTGATATGTCTCCGACCTGCGGCCCTGAAATAGACCGCAATCGAGCAGTAAGCGGTAACCGTTGATATCGAGCAGGTGCCGTGAACCTGTGACTGTGCGCGCGGCGCCGTGAAATGAGAGGTTAATCAATAGCCTGCCTGCCCACTATAGCCTGCCTGAGATACCAGCTGCTGACTATATCCAGCACCTCTGATGGTTTGTCCGTTATCCTGAGCAGGCGGAGATCCGCGTCGGAGATATAGCCCATTGCCAGGACGGTGGTCTGAAGCCAGTCCAGAAAACCGCGCCAGAAAGTTGAATTAAACAGTATCACAGGGAAAGGCTTGATCTTGCTGGTTTGGATAAGTGTCAGAACCTCGGTCAGCTCATCTAGTGTTCCCATGCCGCCCGGCATGATGACAAAGGCGGTGGCGTATTTGACCAGCATTACCTTACGCACGAAAAAATGATCGAAATTTATGGTCAGGCTTGAATAGACATTGCATTTCTGTTCCTTGGGCAGGACAATATTCAGCCCGATCGATTTGACGCCGGCCTCGCTGGCGCCCAGGTTGGCGGCCTCCATCATGCCGGGGCCGCCTCCCGTGACTATGTTAAACCCCTGCTGTCCGAGCAGATATGCGATCTGGCGAGCGTTCTGGTAATCGGTCTGATTCTCCGTGGCAACCGCCGAGCCGTAGATGGTTACCGCAGGCTCGATGCCGGTGAGCTTGTCAAAGCCGGCTACCAGCTCACCGATATACCTGAAAAGCCGCCAGGACTCTTCCTTTTCAAAGGCATTGATCTCGTATTTTTCAAACATCTTAAATGTATTTAGGATAATCCCCACGAGTGTAGCTGTCAAGGTAACAGGCCGTGTACCTGTAGCCATTTATCTGTAGGGGCGGGTTTAAAACCCGCCCGTTTTTAATTGCGTGTTCTGACTGCAATCACGCAGGGAAAATATGCTATGCTTTATTGATGTTTGAAGTACTGACAGAGAAGCTTAGCAGGATATTCAGCGGGCTGAATAACAAAGGCAGGCTGAGTGAAAAAGATATCGACGAGGCATTGAGGCAGATACGCCTGGCGCTTCTCGAGGCTGACGTCAATTTCAAGGTTGTCAAGAGCTTTCTGGCCGTGGTGAGGGAGAAGGCGCTGGAGGCAAAGGTACTCGAGAGTCTTTCGCCGGCCCAGCAAATAGTCAAAATAGTCAACGAGGAACTGGTTGACGTATTGGGCAGGGAGCCTGCCAGGCTGAAGGCCTCCCCTCGTCAACCGTCTGTGATAATGCTGGTTGGGCTCCAGGGTGCTGGCAAAACCACGACGGCAGCCAAACTGGCGTTTCACTTAAAACAATCAGGCCAGAAGGTGCTTCTGGTGGCGGCCGATACGCGCAGGCCTGCCGCCATCGATCAGCTTAAGGTGCTGGGCGGCCAGCTTGATATTCCCGTATATCACGAGGACGTAACTGCCAGCCCGGTTCACATCAGCCGTAATTCAGTTGCCAGGGCGGAGGAGACGGCGGCTGCGTGGGTGATAATCGACACCCAGGGGAGGTTGCATATCGATGAGCCTCTGATGCAGGAGCTGAAGGACATTAAAAAGGCGGTTTTACCGGTCGAGATATTGTTGATAGCCGATGCCATGACCGGACAGGATGCGGTGAATATCGCGGGGGAATTCAACAGCAGCCTGGGTTTGACTGGTCTCATATTGACCAAGATGGACGGAGATGCCAGAGGCGGTGCGGCGCTTTCCATCAAATCGGTGACCGGTGTACCGATTAAATTCACCGGCATGGGTGAAAAGACCGCTTCGCTGGAGGTTTTCTATCCTGACAGGTTGGCCTCGCGCATCCTTGGAATGGGCGATGTGCTCACGCTCATTGAGAAGGCGGAGAAGACCTTTGATAAACAGCAGATGGCGAAGCTGGAATCCAAGCTGAGAAAGTCCGAATTTGACCTCAATGATCTGCTGGAACAGATGAGGCAGATAAAGAAGATGGGCAGCTTCAGCCAGCTTGTGGACATGATACCCGGCTTCTCCAAGCTTACCAAGGGGATATCGGATAAAGACAGTCAGGACAGGACCAAAAAGATAGAGGCTATTATCCTTTCCATGACAGCGGAAGAGAGGTCAAATCCCGATCTGGTCAACGGCAGCCGAAAACGCAGGATAGCCAGAGGCAGCGGAACCACGCCGGGCGATGTCAATCAGCTTCTTAACCAGTTCTACGGAATTCAGAAGATGACCAGGATGATGGCTAAAGGCAAATTGCCTAAGAACATAGCAGGCTTGATGGGACGCTGAGCCCTGGCTACTTCCCTGTTTTAGTAACTCCTGCCAGTTTGAGCTGCCCTTCGGTTATGCTGATCTCTTTCAGTTCGAAACCCAGCTCTTCCATGGGAGCGTTCAACTGGAAGAGGATATTTATCCAGCTCTGCACGCCTCTATCAACGTCGTCCGGAACCGGCAGTTTTCCCAGGTAAAAGTCATGGATCACGAATACCGGTTTTCCGTTTTCCTCGTCCAGCGTTCCGATAAAACCCGTTCTAACCGGAATACCGGGGAAGTTCCATGACGTATACATCATCATGTACCCGTCGTTGAAATTAACCAGCATCTCCTTGGCGGGCACTGTTCCCTCGGCCAGGGCCATGACGATGGTGGAGTTGATCTCCTCCTCTGTGATTACTATCTGCACATCCTTGCTGATTTTCGCTTCGTAGGCTGCCTCGGTAATTTTCTTCGTATCGCTGATCTTTTTATTGAGGCTGTCGACAGCCTCTGAAGACAGGACCACTGGCCTCATACTTGTGCGTATGTCGGGTGTCAGCAATGCCAGTACGTAGCCAAATACCAGGGCGATAATGGCCAGCACCGCCAGTACGCCCATGAATATTAAAAATCCTTGAAGGATTCTCATCGGTTCCCTCCTAAGTCAGCCAGTGATTATTCGAGGTAATCTTTAAGCTTGCGGCTCCGGCTGGGATGCCGCAACTTGCGTAAAGCTTTGGCTTCGATTTGCCTTATCCGTTCGCGTGTTACGTTGAACTCCTTGCCAACCTCTTCCAGCGTCCTGGCCCGGCCGTCCTCAAGTCCGAACCTGAGCAGCAGCACCTTGCGCTCGCGTTCAGTCAACTCGCCCAGGACTTTATCGAGCTGGGCTTTGAGCAGCTCGCGTGAAGCCGCGTCAGCAGGGGGCAGGTTGGAACGATCTTCGATAAAATCGCCCAGATGGCTGTCCTCTTCCTCGCCGATGGGCATCTCAAGGGAGATGGGCACCTGCGAGAGTTTCATGATCTCCCTGACC
The DNA here is from genome assembly GCA_041653995.1 of Dehalococcoidia bacterium. Lineage (NCBI taxonomy): Bacteria > Bacillati > Chloroflexota > Dehalococcoidia > Dehalococcoidia bacterium. The sequence goes on along the minus strand of JBAZEK010000001.1, from coordinate 836,483 downwards.
TTCTCTGCCGATATCTCCATGCCCACACCGATCTCCTCGCAACTGGGTTCGCGTCCAAACTCCTGTGACAGTTTTCTGTTGACCTTGAGCAGCCTGTTGATAGTTTCAACCATGTGTACCGGTATGCGTATGGTCCTGGCCTGATCCGCTATCGCCCGTGTGATGGCCTGCCTGATCCACCACGTGGCATATGTGCTGAATTTGTATCCTTTGCGGTATTCGAACTTTTCAACAGCCCTGACCAGGCCGATGTTGCCCTCCTGTATCAGGTCGAGCAGCGGCATCCCGTGTCCGACGTATTTCTTGGCCACGCTGACCACCAACCTGAGATTGGAGACGGTAAGCTGCTTGCTGGCTTCCCTGCCGTCCCTGTCGATGTGCTCGAATTTCTGTTGAAACGGGTGGCTGTGTCCGTCGATTTTTGCGGCAAGTTTGGTCTCGCCGTCCTTATTAACGATCTGCTTGACCTTATCCCAGGTCGAGTTGCTGTCTATGATAGAAAATATCTCGGGATTGATGATGCGAACATAGATTGAGTAATCGACAAGCCTCTTTTCGATCTCGTGGGGCTCACGGTTCAAATCCGCCGCGATTTTTATGACCGTTTCGGGATTGATAAAGTCATCGATCGCCTGATGCAGCTTCTGACTGAGCAGTCTTTCTTTAAAGCTGGGTTTCTTGGCGACGTTGAGTTGTTCCCCCAGTCTGTCGATAACGGTGTCGCTGTCCGCCAGGTTCTTTAACAGCTGAATAACGAAGTCGGATATACTGGGGAAACGGTTTTCCTGGTGGCGGAAGGCCTCACGGATATGGGCCATATATTTAAAGGGCTCGATTTTACTGGCGAGTTCACGTTCCAGCTTGGCGTTCAGCAACGGGTATTTTCCGATCTCATGCAGATACATTCTGACCGGGTCGTCGATTGCTTCATGCTCGGCCAGCTCGATCTCAAGCTCTATGAGCGGCTTTTCCTCCACTTCGGGCTTGAGCCACTCTTCGGCAAACTCAGGGGCGGCTTCGATATCGCTGAAAAGCAGTTCTTTCTCGTCCTGAGGCATGGCTTCGGCTTCGATCTTGCCCCAGGGGTCGGGGCGTACCTCGAATCCCGTTTGCTTTAGTGCGGCGCCTTCGACTTCGACAGTCACAGGCTCAACCTTGACCTTGACCTTTACCTTCACCTTCACCTTCACCTTATCCCCGGCGGCACCCTTAAGCGTACTCTTGACCGCAGCCTTAGCCGGGCTTTTAGCCGCACTTTTAACCGCGCCCTTAACCACGACTTTACCCTTCCCCGCAGGCTTTGCCGGAGACGTTTTCTTACTCTTCACCTTGTTTGAGATCTTTGCCATTCAGGCTCCCTTTGTACGGCTGAAAAGTCGGCCGCGCTTATTGAAGATATCATGCAGTTGCTGACTTTCCTTTATATCCAGTTCGATTAATTTGGCTAATTGACTATCGACATCACCGCTGCCTTTCTCTTCAGACAGGATGAATTTCTTCTCAATCTCACGATTTCTTATGTGGCGCTCAAGCAATCTATTGATGCAATCGTTCAATGTGTTTTCCCGATCCTTACGATCATGATATACGGATGAAGGTATTTTGTTCCCCATGGATATCAGCTGGTCATAGAATTCCTTCAGCAGGGGATCCATATCCTCGCCAAGCGAATTCGGATCAGCAGCACTCTGCCATTTCAATAATATAGCCTTATTTTCCGAAAGTTCAAAATATTTCTCCGATAGTCTCATGCCTTCCTCTCGGAGATCGCTAAATAGGAGCAATAACGCCAGAACATACTTTTCAATATGATGTGGAGATGCGATCTGGTCGGCATAGCTCTTTATTGTCTTGCTTCCGCTCGCCGCTCTGGATTTTTTTTCCTTGATCCGGAATTCGGATATTGCATCATGTACGAACCCTTTGTTAAGACCGAGAAGGTGCGACAACTTCTCAACATAATGGGCACGCCGGACATTGTCATCTACTTGAGATAGAATTGGTAAAAACTTTGATACTAATGCGGACTTATCTTTGGGATTATTTTTGTCTATATTAGCAATTTCCTTTTTTAAAGTAAAATCGATTATAGGCTGAGACTCCTTAAGCAGCCCGGCCCATTTATCGGGCGAACCGCGTATGATTTCATCCGGATCTTTCCCTCCCGCGATCTCGATCACCTGAACCTCATGCTTGACCAGTTCACTGTAGGTCTTTGGCTCGATCCAGGGCATCCAGTGGTCCTTGGGTATCTGTTCATCGATGGTGGTTATGCTGCGAGCCGTGGCCTCAAGCCCGGCCGCATCGGCATCGAGTGCAACGATGATATTGCGCGTCAGCTTGCGCAGAGTAGATATCTGTTTTTCCGTGAGGGCGGTGCCCATCGATGCGACCGTATTTTCGAATCCGAACTGGTGCGCCGCCAGCGTATCCATGTATCCTTCGCTGATCACCACGCTGTCATGTTGCCTGATCGCTGTTGCAGCGCGCTCGACCCCGTAGATAATGGAGCTCTTGTCGAACAGTATCGATTGCGGCGAATTCAGGTATTTGGGGATTGAATCGTCCAGCGCGCGGCCGCCGAATCCGACCACCCTGCCCTTTACATCCCGAATGGGGAACATCAACCTGTTTCTGAACCTGTCGTGGAAGCCGCCTGTATCGCGCTGAACGATCAGCCCGACTGCCAGCATATCGTCATCCCTGTAGCCTGCTTTGGACAGATAGCCGAGCAGGCCGTCCCACTTATTGGGCGAGTATCCCAGTTGAAAATTGTCTATTACCGTCTGGGAAAGGCCCCGGCCTGTCGTATATTTTCTGGCTGTCTCAGCCTCTGCGTCATGCAGCAGCAGATAGTGATAGTATTCCGCGGCGACCTCGTTCAGTTTGAAAAGGGTGTCCTGTCGGGACTTCTCTTCGGCGGAGGCCTGGCTGGTCTTGTAAGTGAGAGTGATATTGGCCTTTTCCGCCAGGATACGCAGTGCCTGGCCGAAATCGATACCTTCCTTTTTCATCATGAAGGTGAAGATGTCGCCTCCCGTGGCGCATGCTCCGAAACAATGCCAGCTCTGCTTCTCGGGGAAAACGAAAAAAGAGGCCGTTTTTTCGCTGTGGAAGGGACAGGTGGCCTTGTAGTTGCGGCCCGACTTGGTCAGCTTGACATACTGCGACACCACGTCCACGATGTCCAGCCTCTGCTTGATCTCGTCTGTCGTGTTCATCGTCCGATCAGAGCTTGGTTATTACGCGGATATTGAGAAACCGGTGTTTATCTGAGGTTTTCTGCTGTGAGTATAGCATAATGGTCCGTCATGCCTGCTATATAGTCGGCGATGCGGCGCTCATCTCCGCCATCCAGTAACCGGTACTCTTCGGGAAGCATGGACGGATCACGCAGGAAATGGCGGTACAAAAGAAGTATTATCTCGCGGGCGTCCGACGCTTTCCCTGCCTCCAGGCTGTTCCGGTAAACCCTGGCGAAGAGAAACTCGCGCAGCTCGTTTGCAGCGTTCAGAACTTCGGGGCTCATTCCTATGATCTGCCGGTCGGCGCCGCCGTCCATCTTTCCCGATGAAAAGGCGACGATGTTCGTGACCAGCGTGTTGATGCGGCTTGAATTGGACTGTCCCAGTGTCCTTACGGTGGAGGCCGGCAGGTCGGAGCGGGATATTATGCCGGCGCGGATAGCGTCTTCGACATCGTGGTTTATATAGGCCACCAGATCGGCCATCTTCACCACCTGGCCCTCCACTGTGGACACGGTATTCCATCCTTCTTCCAGTATCTCGAGGTCGCCCTTGGAATGGTTCAATATGCCGTCCCGCACCTCCCAGGTCAGGTTAAGTCCCATGCCGTTGTTTTCGATATAGTCCACCACCCTCAGGCTCTGCTCGTAATGTTTGAATCCGCCGGGGACCAGTTCGTTCAGCACATTTTCACCTATGTGCCCGAAGGGTGTATGTCCCAGGTCATGGCCGAGGGCAATAGCCTCAGTCAGGTCTTCGTTCAAGCAAAGCGCCCGGGAGATAGTGCGGCCTATCTGTGAAACTTCCAGCGTATGCGTCAGGCGTGTTACATAGTGGTCGCCCTCGGGAGCAATGAATACCTGGGTCTTGTGTTTGAGCCTGCGGAAGGCATTGGAGAATATAATGCGGTCCCGGTCGCGCTGGAAAGCGGTTCTCAAAGGGCACGGTTGCTCGGCAACCCTCCTGCCGCGGCTGGCTATGCTGCGCGCCGCGTAGGGTGACAGGTTCTCCTCGGCCTGCTCCAGCCTTTGTCGAACATTCATTTCATACATGAGTAAACCATGCTGATCGGCAGCGCCCGTTATTTTCAGGCGGCCAGTTTACCTTCCGCGTCGGCTATGATATGTCGCGTCTCGTCGATCATATCAGGTGTCACGGATATCGATGTGATCCCCCAGCTTACCAGCTTTTCGGTTATCTCGGGATAGGTAGATGGCGCCTGCCCGCAGATCGAGCAGGTGATACCCTTGCTGACCGAGGTGGTTACGGCCCTTTCAATGGCCAGCATCACGGCCTCGTTTCTTTCGTCGAACTGCGTGGCAAGTTTGGAGTTATCCCTATCTATACCCAGGATAAGCTGCGTCAGGTCGTTGGAACCAATGGATATGCCGTCGATGCCGGCATCGATAAATTTATCCATGAGCAGGATATTGGAAGGCACCTCGACCATCATCCACAGCTTGAACTTGGGGAACAGGTAGAAGCCCTCCTCCGTCAGTATCTTCTTAATTTGTACGATCTCGGATACAAAGCGCACGAAGGGAATCATGACGTAAAGGTTATCGTAGGACTGGCAGACTCTTTTAATGGCGTCGAGCTCCATCCTGAAAACCTCTACTTCGTGGGTATACCTTGAGCAGCCCCGGTAGCCGATCATCGGGTTTTCTTCGGTCTCCTCGTATTTATAGCCGCCGGGCAGATTCCTGTACTCGTTGGTTTTAAAATCGGTGGTGCGGTACACGACCGGCCTGGGATGAAAAGCCCGGGTAAACATGGTGATATTCTTGGTCAGCACATCCATGTATTGGGCGGCTTTGCCTTCGTGAAGCATGAAGCGAGGATGTCCCGCCATCCTGGCCATGATGAACTCGGCCCTCAAGAGGCCCACTCCGTCCACGTCGCGCTCCGCTATCCTCTCCGCCAGCTCGGGCTCGGCCAGATTTACATAAAGTTTGGTTTTAGTCTTGATGCGGGCGCCCGACGTGCTGCGGGCTTTGGCCTTTTTGCTCTTGATAGCAACTCGGCCGGCATAGACTTTGCCGGACGATCCGTCGACGGTCACCTCCTGGCCGTCTTTGAGCAGGGAGGTAGCGCGCTCGGTGCCCACGATGCAGGGGATGCCGAGCTCCCTGCTGACGATCGCTGCGTGGGCTGTCCTTCCGCCCCTGTCCGTAATTATGCCGACGGCCCGTTTCATAGCCGGCACGAAATCAGGTGTCGTCATCTCGGCCACCAGGATATCGCCGTCTATGATTTTATCGATTTGCGATGGATCACGGATGATCTTGACCACGCCGCTGGCAGCGCCGGGGCTTGCCGCTACACCGGTTAAGATGGCCTCAGCTTTAAGCTCGTCCACGGTGGATGCGTCCAGCGGCTGATTGAGAGTGGTGACGGGACGGGTCTGTACGATATACAGTTTCCCGCCTTCCTTGGCCCATTCGACGTCCTGCGGCGTTTTATAGTGATCCTCCAGCCTTTTGCCGATGTTGGCCAGGCCTATGATATCCGCATCGTCAATTTTCTGTATTTTTTGACGTTTGGGCGTCACCGGCGCCTTGATATTTGTCTCAAGGTCGTCGGCTTTAACCTCGAGGTTGCGTGTCAGGAACCAGTCCTGTTCGACGATTTTTTTATCCAGTATAGTCAGGCTGTTTTTATCCAGAGTGTACTGATCAGGGGTCAGGTCCCCTGAAACAATGGCTTCGCCCAGACCGAAAATAGCCTCGATCAGTATTTTGCTGCGGTCGCTGCTGAGCGGCTCCACCGTGAACATTACGCCGGCGGCCTCCGACTGGATCATTCTCTGCACAGGTACGGCTATACCAACCTTGAAGTGATCGAAACCCTGCTCATGGCGGTAAAAAATAGCCCTCGATTCAAATAGAGAAGCCCAGCATTCCTGCACAGCCTTGACCACGGATTCCTCGCCCTGAATGTTGAGGAATGTGCGCTGTTGCCCGGCAAATGAAGCATCCGGAAGGTCCTCCGCAGTTGCCGAAGACCGCACCGCCACCAGCCCTCCTCCCAGCTTACGGTAGGATGTCTGTATCTCTTTCACCATGTGTTCCGGCATGGCCACGCTGACGATTTTCTCTTTTATATGGAAAGACGCGTCCTGCAGCGCCCGGCTGTCGTTTGCATTTACATCCTTCAGCAGTTTCCTTATCTCGTCCATAAGGTTGGTCGCTTCCAGGAACTCGTAATAGGCTGTGGCGGTTACGACAAAGCCGGGTGGGACCGGAATATCGGCGTGTACCATCTCGCCCAGGTTGGCGCCCTTGCCGCCCGCGATGCCGATGTCTTCCCTTGTGATTTCCTCAAACCAGGCTATGATTTTGTGGCTTTTTTTCATGGAACTCCTTAAATAGTCAGTATGCCGGAAGAATCGTCGACTATTATAACACCGTGGTTTTTACCGGTGAACTTGAAGAGAAAGGATCACAGGGGGCACGGTACAAATATTGGCGATTATTATACGTTGAACAGGAAATGCATGATATCCCCGTCGCGCACGGCATAGGTTTTACCTTCCAGCCTCAGTAAACCGTGCTTGCGCGCCTCGGCCGTGCTTCCGCTCTTGATAAAATCGTCATAGCTCATAACCTCGGCCCTGATAAAACCCCTCTCGATATCGGTGTGGATCTTGCCGGCCGCCTGGATGGCGGGTGTATTCTCCCTGACAGTCCATGCTTTCACCTCGTCTTCTCCCACCGTGAAGAAAGATATTAAACCCAGCAGGCTGTAGGAATGCCTGATAACAGCGGCGAAGGCGGTTTCTTTGAGGCCGATATCCTTGCGGAACTCATCCGCCTCATCGTCCTGCAGTTGCGCCAGCTCCCTTTCCAGTTTGCCGCACATGGAGATAAGCTCCACCTGCGGCATGGAACAGGCTGTTTTGAGAGTGCCAAGGATGCTTTCCGCCTCGGGCAACTGCTTTTCGCCGATGTTGATCACGATCAACATCGGCTTGGCCGTCAGAAACTGGTAATTGCTGATCGCCCGCAATTCGTCTGCGGCCAATTTTTGCAGCCTGATAGGGATGCCCTGGTCCAAAGAAGCCTTGATTTTCCCGAGCAGAGCCTGCTCTTTGACAGCCGAGTCCCGCTCGGAGGACTTCCCCATTTTCAATGCTGACTCGAGGCGTCCCAGCCGTTTCTCGATGATGGTCAGGTCGGAGAACACGAGCTCCATGTCCAGTGTTTCGATGTCTTTGAGCGGATCGATCCTCCCGTCCACATGGGGTATATTCGCATCTTCGAAAGCCCTCACGACCTGCAGTATGGCATCCGAAGTGCTGAGGCTGTTGAGAAACTGCCCGCTGACCCCCTGCTCCCTGCCGAATCCTTTGGGAAGCCCGGCGTAATCCACGTATTTTATCTCGGCCAGTGTAGTCTTTTTCGGATGGAAGATGGCGCTGAGCTTCATCACGCGTGCGTCCGGCACCTTGGCTACCGCCGGGAACAGGGTGAGCCCGGCGCCGCCGTGCGGCTTGGGCTCGGCGGAACATTTGGTCAAAGCGTCGAAAACAGTTGTTTTTCCGCTGCCGGGCAAACCTATAATGCTGATTTCCATATTGTGCTGACCTGCTAGAAAACTATATGACAGCCTGAACGAAAATGCAATACCGCAGCTCGAGGCTGAAGCTTGTTGAGAAATTGGGCTGTATGCTATAATCAGTAGAATTTCGCTGCTTGGAGGATTTATTGTGCCCGGTTACGAACTGGTTTTTATTCTGAATGCGGACTTGAGTGAAGATGATTTCACCCGGGTATTGGGAAAGGTCAACGACCAGATAACCAAGCTCGGTGGAACGGTTACGGAGACGAATCAATGGGGAAAAAGAAGGTTTGCTTACCCGATTAAGAAGCAGACTGAAGGCAATTACGTGCTCGAAAAAGTGCAGATCAAACAGACGGCTTTAAAAGAGCTTGACGCCGGTTTGAAGATGTCCGAGGATGTATTAAGGTACCTGTTCGTTCGCGAGAATAGCTGATCTCCGGAGGTGGTTGATGGCGAGCTTGATCAAGATTATTCTGATTGGCCGGGTCGGGGGTGATCCCGAGATGAGATTTACTGCGGACGGTGTAGCAGTCACCACTTTCAGCCTGGCGGCCAATCGCAATGTGCGACAGCCCGACGGGTCCTTCAAAGAGGAGACCGAGTGGTTTCGCATCAGCGCGTGGAGAAAGCTGGCCGAGACATGCAACCAGTTTTTAAACAAAGGTAAGCTGGTTTACGTGGAAGGAAATTTGCGTACACGCTTATATGACGGCAAGGACGGACAGAAACGGGTCAGCCTGGATGTGACGGCAGACAGGGTGCTCTTCCTGGACAAGCAGGGGCCTGCGCAACTGCCGCCCGAGGATGCCCGTGTAATCGAAGGTGATATCGAGCCGGAGGATATCCCCTTTTAAATCCTTAATTGTTAGAGAAGGAGTTTTTTAGATCAATGGAAACCAATACCGTACAGAGAAGGGAGAGGGGGCGCAAATTCATTGTTAAACCCAAGATATGCATGTTTTGTGCCGACAAAGCGCCTATCGACTATAAGAATGTGTCTCTTCTGCAGCGTTTTGTTTCTGATCGCGGCAAGATAGTGCCGAGGAGACGCACCGGTGTGTGTGCCAGGCACCAGCGCAGCCTGGCCCAGGCCATTAAGAGGGCGCGTTATCTGGCCATGCTGGCCTCGTCGCCCAATCATGTCTACAACATGAGCGCATCCGAGAAAAAAGCTTAATCAAATTTGGAGTATTGAATTGCCCAAGAGGACATATCAACCGAAAAAAAGAGCAAGAGTCAGGAAGCACGGTTTTCGCGCCCGGGCGTCTACCAGGGGTGGGCGAGCCGTATTAAAGGCCAGGCGTGCCCGAGGGCGCTGGAAGCTCACTCAGGTATAGCATTGAGATGGCCAAGAGATTGGCTTTAACCAGGAGATCGCAGTATTTAGCAGTATATAAGTCTGGCAAAGCCGCAGCGGATAAACTGCTGGTAATAAAAGCTCTTCCCAACCATCTGGATGTTTTACGCGTTGGCCTCTCGGTAACCAAGGATATCGGGAAGGCAACCGTCAGAAACCGTGTCAGGAGGCTGCTAAAGGAGAATATTCGCCTGATGATAATAAAATCCGGGTGGGACATGGTATTGATCGCCCGGCGACCTGTGGCATGCGTTGATTATCATGAGGTTAACAGGTCGATAACGAAATTGCTCAACCGCCTGGATTTGATGGTAATAGATGCTGAAAACGGTAGCTCTAAAATCAATTAAACTGTACCAGGGCACAATATCGCAGGTTACGCCTTCGGCCTGCCGCTTTACACCGACGTGTTCTCAATATGGATATGAGGCAATACAGAGATACGGCATTTTTAAAGGCAGTTGGATGACTTTTCTCAGGATCTGCCGCTGCAATCCCTGGACTCCCCGCGGCTACGATCCTGTTCCGTGATAGGCCGGCTTAAGATTGAATGAAACTTAGTAGGATAATATATGAGAAAAGTTAGAAATTTGGTCAGGATTGTTATTCTCCTGGGGGTACTCCTGCTGGTATTTGTTTCAGGCTGTATGCCCGGCATGGACGGCGGGTGTTCAGGAGCACAGGCCCAGGGCTGGTCCAGCTTTGCCCCCTACAACGAGTTGATTTGCTTCGGGTCTATGGAGGGATCGGTCATTGCCCTTAGCCCGCAGGCGCGAAGCGAGGGTAAGACTTTCCCCACCGAGACGGAATGGATATATGCCATTAAAACCGCCACGCCGGGATCCACCTGCGGCGCCATGTGCGCCCCGTCATCGTCGGCCTCCGGCAAAGGCATCTACGCCACTCCTGTGGTAATCGGTGACCTGGTTTTAGTGGGCACCTACACCGGCAAAATCTATGCCCTCAATGCCAATCGGGGAGTGGTCCGCTGGATTTACCCCAGGGAAGGCTTCGAAACGGTAGGAGCGATCGTCGGTAATATCGTCACCGACGGGACGGCACTGTATTTCGGCAGCGCCAACGGTAAAATCTATGCGCTCGACGCCGTTACAGGCGATTTTATCTGGGAGTTCCAGACCTCCGACAAGATATGGACGGCTCCCGTTCTGGACAACGGAATAATCTATTCCGGCAACTACGGAGGCAACGTGTATGCCATATCGGCCGAAACAGGCAGGGAGGTATGGAGCATCAAGATCCCCTCGGCGGTAGCCTCGTCTCTCGCTGTAAAGGACCAGCTGCTTTATTTCGGCACATTCGATCGGAACCTGTATGCCGTTGATAAAGCCGATGGAGCCGTGAAGTGGAAATACCAGGCCGGCAACTGGTTCTGGGCCACGCCGGTGATTCGCGACAGCACTATCTATGCAGCCTGCATGGACAAAAAGATATATGCCATCGAGGCTGTCGGCGGCACAGAGATCTGGCAATTCGAGGGAGACGGCCAGATGGTGTCAACCCCTGCCGTGACCGATAAGCACATATTCGCGGTGAGTGAAAAGGGGACGCTTTACAAGCTGGATATAACCAACGGGACCAAGATCAGCAGTATATCGGTCGGCTATACCGTCTACGGGAATCCTTACGCGGAGGGCGACATGGTTTACATATATGCCCGGGATCACAAAGTCTATGCAGTTGATACGGTGAAGAATACCATCACCTGGGATTTTTCTTCAGCGATAAAGTAGGTTAGTTATATGGTTGATATTTGGAATGTAGCTATACTCGATCCGGTACTGAACGGTCTGATCGCCCTTTCCCAGATGCTCTGGAGCAACTTCGGCCTGGCTATCATCGTGCTGACCATAGTGGTCAGGATCGTCCTCATGCCCCTCACGTTCAGGCAGACAAAGTCGACCAAAGCCATGCAGGAGCTTCAGCCCAAGATGCAGGAGCTCCAGAAAAAGTATGCGCGCGACCAGAAGAAACTGCAGCAGGAGATGATGCGCCTCTATAAAGAGGCCGGTATCAACCCCCTGGGATGCATGTGGCCTATGCTGATACAGATGCCCATCTGGATTGCGCTTTATCAATCTATCATGCAGGCCCTTGCGGCTACGCCTGAAAATCTTCTCATATTGTCGCAGCATCTATATCCCTGGGACATGGTGGACCAGGCCATACCGCTTAATGAGAACTTCCTGGGGCTCAGGCTGTCCCAGCCTGACCCGACCATGATCCTTGCCATATTGGTAGGCCTGACCATGTGGGTGCAGCAGAAGATGGTTACGCCGCCCGCCACCGATCCCCGCCAGCAGCAGATGTCGAGCATGACAACCATGATGATGCCCCTGATGTTCGCCTTTTTCACGCTGTCCTTCCCCAGTGGATTGGCCCTTTACTGGGTGGTATCCAATATCATCGGCATAATCATCCAGTACTTCGTGGCCGGCGGCTGGGGCTATTTCACCTTCCCGTCCTTCAGGCAACCTCAGGCTCAGACTCAGCCTCAGAGCGCGACTCAAAAAGCAGCGGAACAGCCTTCCAAGGCACTTAAGGAAGGCGGCGACAAAAAGAAGGGATAGAAGTGAGAGAATTAGAACTGAGCGCCAAGACGGTGGAGGAGGCTACCAGGATTGCCCTTTTGCAGCTCGGTGTCGCCCGCGAAGAGGTTGACATTATCGTGGTCAAGAAAGGTAAATCGGGCGTGCTGGGAGTCGGCGCCGAGGATGCCCGCATCAAGGTGGTCCTGCTCGAAGATGACGATGAAAGGCAACCGGGTGCCATGAGCGATGCGGCCGATACGGCCCGCCAGGTGCTATGCGATGTCCTGCACAACATGGGTATACTGGCCACGGTGGATGTAACCGGGTCGGGTGACGATGGAGTTCCCATCACGCTGAACATCGAGGGAGATGACCTGGGGGTGCTCATCGGCAGGCGCGGGCAGGCACTGTCGTCTCTGCAATACCTGGTCAGACTGATCGTAGCCGAGAAACTGAAAAAATGGGTCTCCGTCAATGTCGACGTGGACTGGTATAAAAAACGCCACTATGAGTCTCTCGCGAAGCTCGCTCTTCGTCTGTCCGAGCAGGTTGCGAGGAGAAGGCGTCCCATTACCATGGAGCCGATGCCTCCCGATGAGAGAAGGATTGTGCATATAACGCTGGCCGATAATCCTGACGTTATGACCCAGAGCACTGGAGAAGGGGACGGGCGCCGTGTGGTAATACAATCAAGGAAAAAGTAGTCCATGTTCCAGCCCGTTAACAGCAAGGTCAGCTTCCCTGATTTGGAGCAGGGGATATTAAAGCTGTGGCGCGACAGAAAAATCTTTGAGCAGAGCATAGACGCCAGATCTTCTTCACCCAGATATATTTTTTACGAAGGTCCTCCCACGGCCAACGGCAATCCCGGCATCCACCATGTCCTGTCACGCGTCTTCAAGGATGTGATACCCCGCTATAAGACCATGAAGGGGTTCTGCGTGCCCAGGAAGGCCGGTTGGGATACGCACGGCCTGCCGGTCGAGCTCGAGGTCGAGAAACAGCTCGGTTTTACAGGCAAGGCGCAGATCGAGGAATACGGCGTAGCCAAATTCAACGCTCTCTGCCGTGAAAGCGTATTCAAGTATCTCAAGCAATGGGATTCCCTTACCGAGAGGATCGGTTTCTGGCTGGATATCGACCATCCCTATGTGACGCTGCATAACTCATACATCGAATCGTGCTGGTGGGGCATCCAACAGCTCTGGAACAAGGACCTGATCTATCAGGGTTACAAGGTTACACCCCACTGCCCGCGCTGCGGTACTTCACTCAGTTCACACGAGGTGGCCCTCGGATACAAGGATGACACGGTCGACCCGTCCGTGTATGTGAAATTCAGGATACACACGCTGCCGCCGTCCGTGGCTTCCGATAAGTCCGGCGGTCTCACGCTGGCGGATGCTGTAGCGAAGGGTAAGGTCTACTTTTTAGCCTGGACGACAACGCCGTGGACGCTTCCCGGCAACACATCGCTGGCACTGGCGGAGGATGCCGATTATGCCGTTATCGCACTGGATGACGAGTATCTGGTCTTTGCGCAGGCCCTGCTTGACCAGGCCGGACTGGGCGGCCGGCCTGTGCTCAAGACGTTTAAGGGAGGCCGGCTGGTCGGATCGCTCTATTATCCCCTGTATAATCCTCACGAATACGATGTTGAAAGAAAGCGCGCCAAGGAAGGCCAGCCGGGGCAGTTCGATGTGCAGCAGCCGGTTAAAGACCTCACCTATAAGATTATTACCGCCGATTTCGTCTCGATGGAGGACGGCACGGGCATAGTGCATATCGCGCCGGCTTTCGGCGAGGTGGATTTCCAGGCAGGTCTGGAGAACAATCTCGATTTCGTGCAGCAGGTGGACCTGGCGGGCAACATCACCGGCACATACTCGTTTTCGGGAAAATTCGTTAAAGACGCCGATGCCGATATACTGGGCGATCTCGAAAAGCGCGGCCTTCTCTACAAGACCGTCAAAATCACGCACACCTACCCGTTCTGCTGGCGCTGCGACGCGCCCCTGGTCTACTACGCCAAGAAGACCTGGTACATCAGGACTTCCGCCAGAAAGGACGAGATGATTGCCGGGAACAGGCAGATAAACTGGTATCCCGAGCATATCAAAGAGGGCCGGTTCGGTGACTGGCTAAATAACAACGTGGACTGGGCCTTTTCACGTGAAAGATACTGGGGAACGCCCCTCAATATATGGGTGTGCCGCAAGTGCGGGCAGTACGATTGCCCGGGTGGAGTGGAGGAGATCAAGGGCAAACCCGGATTACACGGTTACCCCGACGGTATGGACCTGCACAGGCCGTATATCGATGACGTCACCTACACCTGCGCCGCCTGTGGCGATACCATGGTCAGGCAGCCCGAGGTCATCGACTGCTGGTTCGATTCGGGCGCCATGCCTTTTGCCCAGTGGCACTATCCCTTTGAAAACAGTGAGCTCTTCAAGCAGAGCTTCCCCGCCGATTACATATCTGAGGCCGTGGACCAGACCAGGGGATGGTTCTACAGCCTGCACGCCCTTTCCACACTCATATTCGACCAGCCCTGCTTTAAAAACGTCATCTGCCTGGGCCATATCCTTGACGCTCAGGGGGAGAAGATGAGCAAGACCAGGGGAAACGTGGTGGACCCCTGGACCGTTCTCGATTCCTCAGGCGCGGATGCGCTGCGCTGGTATATGTTCACCTCGGGCCCTCCCGGCAACGTCAGGCGCATGTCTCCCGACATGGTGGTCGAGGTCATGCGCAACTTTCTCATGACTCTTTGGAACACCTACTCGTTCTTCGTTATCTACGCCAATATCGATAATTTCGCACCCGGAAAGAAGGCCCCGAAAATCACGTCGGAGCTGGACAGGTGGCTGATCTCAAGCTTGAACCAGCTGATAATCGATGTGGACCGCCATTTGGGTGAATATGATCCCACCGGGGCCGGCCGGAAGATCGAGTCCTTTGTCAACGACCTGTCGAACTGGTACGTCAGGCGCAGCCGGCGGCGTTTCTGGAAGAGCCAGAATGACCACGACAAGCTATCGGCCTACCATACGCTGTACCAGGCGCTGGCGACGCTGGCCAAACTGCTTGCGCCCTTTACGCCCTTCGTTGCGGAAGAGATCTATCAGAATCTGGTCAGGACGGTTGACAAGGATGCGCCGGAAAGCGTTCACCTGGCGCTATTCCCCGATGCCGATGAGAAACAGATCGATACGGATATAATCGCCGGCACAGAGCTGGCCATGAAGGTTTGCAGCATGGGAAGGGCGGCGCGCTCCAGGAGCGCTGTCAAGGTCAGGCAGCCCCTGCCCAAGGTGATCGTGAAGGCCAGGTCGTCTCATGAGAGGGAGGCGCTGCAGAAACTATGCACTCAGATCACGGATGAGTTAAACGTCAAGGAAATGGGATTCACAGAGGAGGAGATGAAAGAGGATAAGAACCTGTCCGTGATAGCTGAGGGCGACTACCAGGTCGGCGTCGTCACGGAGATCAGCAAGGAGCTGCAGGCTGAGGGCCTTGCCAGGGAGATAGTCAGAAGGCTGCAGACCATGCGCAGGTCCGCCGGCCTCGAGATAGCGGACCATATCCGGACCTACTACGAGGGCGGCGAGCAGGTGCAGGCCGTGATGAAGGATTTCGCCGATTATATCAGGCAGGAGACGCTGTCGACGGAGATTCTTCAGAAGTCGGCTGAGCCGCCGGCACACACCGAGAAATTTAAACTCTCTGGGCTTGAGATCACGCTGTCTATCAAGAAACAAGAATAGCCGGCGCTGCGAGCGCATCGGTAAATCAGACCGCTATTGGGGAGGGGGGCTGTCGGTGAGCAGGGCGGTGGCAGTGTAAGTATTCTTTCCCCGGACATAGGTAACCGATATCTCGTCGCCAATTTTGGAGCTGCGAAGCTCGCGAAGAAGCTCAGGTGCGGTGGTGATCTCCTTGCCCTGGTAGCGGATGATAACGTCCAGCCTGCGCATACCGGCCCTGGCCGCCGGGCTGCCCGGCTGCACCGTGGTGATGATAGCCCCGCGTTTGACCGCCAGTCCGTTGTAGTATGCGACGTAGTCGTTTACCGTGTAGAGCTCCACACCCAGGAAGGGCCGCGTGATATAGCCTTTGTTGACCAGCTCCTGAAGTATGGGCAAAGAGGAGTTGATGCTGATGGCATAGCCCATGCCCTCCACGCCTATCTTGGCGATCTTGGCGCTGGTGATGCCGATGACCTGGCCCTTCATGTTAAGCAAAGGGCCGCCGCTGTTGCCCTCGTTGATGGCTGCCGATGTCTCGATCAGGTCGTACAGCGATTCGTCCTCGTCCAGGGAGAGGGAGACCTTGAGGCCGCTGATTATGCCCTCCTTGGCTTTAATGCCCTTGCCCAGTGGATTGCCTATAGCCACCACCCAGTCGCCCACCCTGAGCTTGCCTGAATCTCCTATAGCCACGGTTGGAAGGTCGGTCAGGTCGACCTTGATGATGGCCAGGTCGGTCAGAGGATCGCGGAAAACCCTGTCGGCGGTCACTTCACTGGTCCTGCCGTCCGAGAACTGGATAACGACCTTGCGTGCGCCTTCCACGACGTGGTTGTTGGTGACGATAATGCCGCTGCTGTCGAGTATCCAGCCTGATCCGGCGCCCGATTGCAGCACGACCCTGCTGAACATATCGTTGACGATCTGTTCGGTCGTGATGGTGACCACCCCGGGGTAGCCCTTTTCAACCACGTCGGCGATATTGGGTAGGACCGCCGCGTTTTCCGCCGGACCCGGCGATTTCCAGCCGGGATCGAGGGGAGTTATTTGCTGGATAACGGGCGCCATCGCAGGCGCCGGCGCCGATATGGGAGTTGTGGAGAACTCGATGCGGCAGGCGCTGAAGAGCAGTATGGCTGCGAGCAGAAAAGCCGTTATGGCGGGGATTCTCATATTCGGTTACCTCTGGATCGGAATAGTGCTGGGATTTTAGCATAAAGGTATTAGGCCGGCAAAACGTCCGGGTATCTATTTGCAGGCCGGCATACGCGGACTTACTTCTTATGGATCAGTCACGTATGCCGGCCTGTGTGAATGTAATAATTAGCCTTTGAAATCGACCTTGGGAAGCTGTGCCAGCGCCTGTTTCACTTTAGCTTCGTCGTAGGCGTCGGCTTCCAGTTTGCCGGAGAGGAACTGCTCGTAGGCGCTCAGGTCGAAATGACCGTGTCCGCTCAGTCCCAGGACGATGACCTTTTTCTGTCCTGATTCTTTGCACTTAAGAGCCTCGTCGATTACCACTTTGATGGCGTGCGCGGGTTCGGGGGCCGGTATGATACCCTCGGTGCGGGCGAACTGGATCGCACTCTCGAATGTGGACTTCTGGTTTACCGCCCTGGCATCGATCAGCTTGAGTTTATGCAGGTGGGATACCAGCGGAGACATGCCGTGGTAGCGCAGACCCCCCGCGTGGATGGGCGATGGGACGAAAGAATGGCCGAGTGTGTACATCATGACGATCGGGGCCATGCCTGCCACGTCGCCCAGGTCCCAGGCCAGCGGTCCCTTGGTCATGGTGGGGCAGGCGGTGGGCTCGACGGCTATGATCTCAATCTTCTTGCCTTTCATCTTGTCCTTTACAAAGGGGACGGCCAATCCACCGAAATTGCTGCCGCCGCCCACGCAGCCGATGACGATATCGGCTTCGACATCGGCCATTTCCAGCTGCTTCTTGGTCTCAAGGCCGATGATGGACTGGTGCAGGATGACGTGGTTGAGCACGCTTCCCAGGGAGTATGAAGTGTCCTCGCGGCTGAAGGCGTCTTCGCAGGCTTCGCTGATGGCGATGCCCAGGCTGCCGGGGCAGTTGGGATCTTCAGCCAGTACCTGCTTACCGAAATTGGTGTCGGTGCTGGGGCTGGCTACGCACTTGGCGCCCCAGGTCTCCATCATGATGCGGCGGTAGGGCTTCTGGTTGTAGCTGACCTTGACCATGTAGACCTTGCATTCAAGTCCCATGTACTGGCAGGCCAGAGAAAGGGCGCTTCCCCACTGCCCGGCGCCGGTTTCAGTGGCGATGCGCTTGATGCCCGCCTTCTTATTGTAGTAGGCCTGTGCGATGGCTGTGTTGAGCTTGTGGCTGCCGGCCGGGCTGACGCCCTCGTACTTGTAGAATATCTGGGCCGGTGTGCCCAGGGCCTTCTCCAGCCTGAAGGCGCGGATAAGCGGCGTTGGACGGTACATCCTGTAGACGTCCAGCACCTCGTCGGGGATTTCGATAAAGTGTTCCTTGCTGAACTCCTGGTCGTTCAGGGTTGACGGGAAGAGGGGCGGGGGCAGGATGGTCGGCTCATGCGTCTGCGGATGCAGTATGGGGAGCATGGGCTCAGGCAGGTCGGGCAGTATGTTGTACCAGGAAGTCGGCATATCCTTTTCAGCCAGGATGAACTTTGTTAATTTTTTAGCCATTTTATACCTCACTAAATATTTTTTATGTCTATGTATACCGGTTTGTTAGACCAAATTCTCGGCCCCGCCGGGCCACATATTCAATTCCATTCCTTTTTGACCTCCATACAATAAATAAAGCCTCTCACCCAAGGGGCGAGAGGCTTAGCTTCGCGGTGCCACCCTTATTGATCCGTTGCCGGACCATCTCTGTCAGGTACGGCCGGTTTGCCGGCGATACCCTGGATTGTGATTACGCTATCCCTGCGTCAAAGCCTACTGGGGTACTTCCCTTTCGGTTTGCGGCTCCCGGGTCCATTCAATCCCCGCTCCGGCGTCAACTCTCACCTTGCTTGACTCTCTGTGGCCTTCGCTGCAGGACCTACTATTCCCGTTCACAGCCTTTAAATATTCAATTGTTACCATAATAAACGAAAGGTTGAATATCTGTCAACACGAACCGCATAAGAACGTCATCGCGAGCGCAGCGTGGCGATCTTGTGTACCCGCAATCACGTACAAGATTGCCGCGTCGCTACGCTCCTCGCAATGACCTTAGGGCTTTTGCCCCATCAGGAACTCGTGTATCGAGGCAGCGGCCCGTTTGCCCGCGCCCATGGCGCTGATCACCGTGGCTGCGCCCGTGACGACGTCCCCGCCCGCCCAGACACGGTCCTTGACGGTCTTGCCGGACTGCTCGTCCGCCACCACCGTTCCGTGTTTTGTGACTTCAAGGCCTTTGGTGGTGGAGGGGATGAGTGGATTGGGTGTGGTGCCCAGGGCAATTACAACCACATCGACATCGATGATGAACTCGCTGCCCTGTTTGGTTATGGGGCGGCGTCTGCCGCTGGCGTCCGGCTCGCCCAGTTCCATCTCGTAGCATTCCATGGCCTTGACCCAGCCCTTGTCGTCGCCGATGATTTGTTTGGGATTGGTGAGGAATTTGAAGATGATGCCTTCCTCCTCGGCGTTCTCAACTTCTTCGTGGCGGGCCGGCATCTCGGTGCGCGAGCGGCGGTAGATGATATAGACCTTATTGGCGCCCAGCCTGAGCGCACAGCGGGCGGAATCCATGGCGACGTTTCCGCCGCCGATCACCGCCACCTGTTTTCCTATCTTGATAGGCGTATCGTACTCCGGGAAGAGGTATGCCTTCATCAGGTTGACGCGTGTCAGGAACTCGTTGGCCGAGTAAACGCCGTTGAGGTTCTCGCCGGGTATGCCCAGGAACATGGGCAGTCCCGCGCCCGTGCCCAGGAAAACGGCGTCGTAGTCCTTCTCCAGCAGCTCGTCCACCGTGGCCAGCTTGCCCATCACGGAATCGAGCTGTATATCCACGCCCAGCGATTTAACATAATCAACTTCAGATTGCACCACATTCTTGGGCAGGCGGAACTCGGGGATACCGTACATCAGCACGCCGCCCGCCGTGTGCAGGGCTTCATACACCGTGACCTTATGTCCCATCCTGGCCAGGTCGGCGGCGGCGGTCAGGCCGGCGGGTCCGGAGCCGATGACGGCCACCCTTTTGCCTGTGGGCGGGGGAAGCTCAACCTTTGTTTCCTTTTTATGGGCCAGGTCCCAGTCGGCGACATACCTTTCCAGCCTGCCGATGGCTATCGGGGCCCCCTTCTTGCCCAGCGAGCATACCTGTTCGCACTGCGTCTCCTGCGGGCAAACACGTCCGCAGATGGCGGGCAGGGCGTTCTTGCTCTTAAGGATGCGCACCGAATCTTCCATCTGGTTGTCGCGCACGGCCTTGATGAACTCGGGGATGTCGACGTTGACCGGGCATCCTGCCACGCAGGGACGTTTGGGGCACTGAATGCAGCGCGCGGCCTCCTGCAGGGCCATTTCGTCGTTGTAGCCCAGTGCTACTTCGTTATAGTTATGCGCGCGCACCTTGGGGTCCTGGCGCGGCATGTCTATGCGGTTGAGGTTGATTTTCGATTTAGGTTTTTCTTCCAACTTCCGCCTCCCTTAAGATTTGCCGCACCGGCAGGATTCCCATTTATCCAGGGATTCTTTTTCTTCTTTGAGATAGACCTTCTGCCTGTCGAACACCGTATTCCAGTCCACCTGGTGTCCGTCGAAATCGGGGCCGTCCACGCAGGCGAATTTGGTGGTCCCGCCGATGGACACGCGACAGCAGCCGCACATGCCGGTCCCGTCCACCATGATCGAGTTGAGGCTGACGATGGTCGGGACGTTAAAAGGTTTGGTGGTTTGAGCGCAGAACTTCATCATGATAGCAGGGCCGATGGCGATCACCCGGTCGATCTTGCCCTGTTCCAGCTTCTCCTTGAGCGGCTCGGTGACCAGTCCCTTGCGCGCGTAGGAGCCGTCGTCGGTCGTGACGATCAGCTCGTCGCTGACTGTCTTCATGCGGTCCTCCCAGAAGAGCAGGTCCTTATTGCGCGCTCCGATGATGGAGATGATTTTGTTGCCTGCCTCTTTCAACGACCGGGCGATGGGGTAGATGGGCGCGATGCCCACGCCGCCTCCCACGCAGATCACGGTGCCGAATTTCTCTATATCGGAGGGCAGTCCCAGCGGACCGACCAGGTTATGCAGGCTGTCCCCTGCTTTCATCTGTCCCAGTTTCCTGGTTGAGGTGCCCACCTCCATGGCCACCAGAGTGACCGTGCCTTCCTTGGCGTCCCAGTCGGCCAGTGTCAGCGGTATGCGCTCTCCAGCTTCGTCGACACGTATGATTACGAATTGGCCGGCCCTGGCCTTTTTGGCTATGGCCGGGGCCTCGATCTTGAACAGATCGATCACCGGCGTCAGCTTCTCGCTGGCTATGATTTTGAACATGCACACCTCCCCTCAGGCAGATTTGACCTTGACCGGCGGCGCCGGCGGGTGCGAAAGCTTCAGCCTGTAATGGCATTTATAGCATCTATTGGCCTCGTCCACGGCCGCCTGCTCGCTGTAGCCCAGCTCGACTTCGGCGAAGCCGCCCAGGCTCTTCGATTTCTCCAGCTCCGGCATAGCCGGGTGCTTTTTGGCAGCGAAGCCCGGCTCCTCGCCGAACCAGGGCTCCATCTCTTCTACGGGCGCCAGCTGTTCCTCGATCTGCCCTTTGCCGCCCAGGTATATGTCGATGGAAGACGCGGCCAATCTGCCCTGCGCGATGGCGCCGATGACCGAAGCGGGTCCGGTCACGATATCGCCGCCGGCGAATACGCCCTTGCGGCTGGTCTCAAGCGTTTTATCGTTGGCCTTGATATTGCCGCGGTTGACGGCCACGTCGAATTTAGCCGGTATATCGGAGACCTGTCCGATGCCGGCGATAACGTTGTCGAACTCCTCCACGTACTCGCTGCCGGGTATGCGCACCGGGCTTCTGCGTCCGCTGGCGTCGGGGTCGCCCAGCCGCATCTTGATGCACTCCATGGCCAGTTTGTCGCCATTCTGCGTAATCTTGTTGGGAGCGGCCAAAAACACGATCTTGATGCCCTCGTGTATGGCAGCCTCCACCTCTTCCGGCGCGGCGGGCATCTCGGCCCTGGTGCGTCGGTAGAGTATGGTCACATCGCTGGAGCCAACGCGCAGTGCGACGCGCGCGCAGTCGATGGCGGAGTTGCCGCCGCCTATGATGGACACCTTTTTGCCGATATTGAACTGCTGACCCAGCGCCACGGTGCGCAGGAAGCTCACGCCGTCCAGCACTCCGGGCAGGTCCTCGCCTTCCGCGCCCATCTTGGACCCCTTGTGGTCGCCGATGCCGATAAACACAGCGTCGAAGCCCTGTGCCAGCAGATCGTCTATGGACTCTATCCTCTGGTTGACCTTGATCTCCACGCCAGCTTTTTTGATCTCGTCTATCTCGGCGTCGAGTATCTCGCGGGGAAGCCTGTAGGCGGGAATTCCCACGCGCATCATGCCGCCTGTCTGGGGGAGGGCCTCGAACACGGTTACAGCGTGGCCCAGCTTGGCCAGGTAGAAGGCGGCGGTCAGGCCGGCGGGTCCGGAGCCTACGACGGCCACCTTCTTGCCGGTAGGCGGTAATATCTTATTGTTCTTTTTCCAAAGCTCGTTATCGTGGTCTGCCGCGTACCTCTTGAGGAACTTGATGCAGATCGGCTCGTTGAGCTTTCCGCGGCGGCAGGCCTGCTCGCAGGGGTGTATGCACACGCGTCCCAGCGCGCCCGGGAAGGGAACCTTCTCCCTTACCACGGCCAGCGCTTCGGGATATTTGCCGCGGGCGATGTAATTTATATATCTGGGGATATCTATATGCGCCGGGCAGGCATAGCTGCAGGGGACGACATAGCCTTCCCATTCCGCGATGGCGCGGTACCTGGCCAGCTTGTCCACCAGCGCGCCCACCGGGCAGACCTCGACGCAGGTGAAGCAGTATTTACAGCCGGACTCCTCGTAGGTTGCTTTAACGGGTCCTGCGACCTTGAAGCCGTCGATTTCCTTGAAATCGAGGGCCTTAATGCCCCGCAGGTCCCGGCAGGCCCTGACGCAGCGTCCGCAGGCGATGCACAGGTTGTAATCGAGATCGAAATATGGGTTGTCCCTCTGCACCGGCAGGTTGCGGTAGGTGTAGGGTATATTGTCGTTGCCCATATCTAGGAAGTCCACCACCTGCTGCAGCTCGCAGTGGCCGTTTTCGGGGCAGGTAACGCACCTCTCGGTCACCTCGACATTGCGCAGGCAGATGTCGAACGGTTTGCAGCGTTCCCTTCTCCAACAGGTGAGGCAGGCATTGGGGTGCTGTTTGAGTATTTTCTCCAGGGCCTGCTTCTGCTTCTTCCTGATGGCATCGGTATCGGTGTGGACGACCAGGTTCTCTGTGACTTTGGTGTTGCAGGCCTGGACCGGTTCGCCAGATCCTTCTATCTCAACCGCGCAGAGGCCGCACTCGCCGGAGGGTTTCAGGTCAGGGTGTGAGCATAGCTGGGGTATATAGACGCCGGCCTGCGTGGCCGCCTCCAGCACGGTGCTTTCGCTGTCAACGGTTATGGATTTGCCATCTATAAATAGACTTATTTTGGCCATGATGTGCTAACCTCCGAAAATGTAAGGTTAAGGTTCAAGGGACAGGTGTACCTGGTGGAATTAGATATAAAATAAATGACAGCAGTCAAACCAGTTAAATAATCTATCAGAAACCGGCTTCAAAATCAAACTTAACGGCACACAGGCCGGTGGCTGTCTCAGGCGGCTTTGCGGTCCAGCCTGTAGCCGCTCAGTGCCGGCAGCACCAGTCCTGGTGTGTAGAAAAGCCATGTGATATAGATGGCGCAGGTCTGGAACCGGCCCGGCTCAGTGGCGAAATGCACGCCCACCAGCAGGTCGCTGACGAAAAAGCAGGATAGTCCGATGGCCACCAGCCAGGCGTTGGCTTTGGGCATGAAGCCGATCCGCACTGCGGCCCAGGCCGCCCAAAGGGAGACGCCCAGAAACAGGCTGTAGATCGCCAGCAGGTAGAACATCAGGCTTGGCCCCAGTGCTGGGAGGAAGAACCATCCCATCGCGACCCCGGCTATCGCCAGTATGAACAGCGCCGAGAGTATATCCCAGGTCCGGTTTGAGGTTGATTTATTTTTGAAATAGTCCTTGAGCCCCCATCCATTGCGTATGATAAAGAAAACGTGCGCGACGGCGAAGACCAGCATGCCGATCATGTTTATATCGAAGACCAGGAAGATATCGCCCACGGCGATGGCGGCGTATGCCAGCACCAGGCGTTTAGTGTCGCCGCGGTTAAAGCCGTCCCTGCCGATGAGGAAAACCAGGATGGCACAGATGAATGAAACTGCAACCTTGGTTGCGCGCACGTAGGGAATCTCGGGCCGGGCGAAGTCGGCCGTGCCGGTCAGGAACTGGTACCAGTCCAGCGTGGTGTATCCGCCGAAAAGGAAAAGGATAACGAAAAGCAGTGCTATTACAATGGCGCGCTTGGTCGCAGTCATATCGGCCTCCCCGCGAATAATTAAAGCTTGGACTATTATACCAGACAGGTACTGCTTTTCAGCATAACGTATATAATAGAATTCAGGTTGGCAAAGCGGTCAGACAATGGCTGATTTAAACGAAAGAATCGACACGCTGGCTCAGTGGATGGCGCAGGCCAAATACCTGGTGGTCTTCACCGGGGCGGGAATCAGCACTGAATCGGGGTTGCCGGATTTCAGGGGTCCTGACGGGTTGTGGACAAGGAAGGCGAAGGGGCTGCCGCCGCCCACCGGTGTAGACTGGACAGAGGTGGAGCCGAACCAGGCCCATCAGGCGATTGTTGAATTGCAGGACATGGGCATGCTCAAATTCCTCATCACACAGAATGTCGATAATCTGCATTTAAGGTCGGGCATTAAGCCCGAATTGATCGCCGAGTTTCATGGAAACATCACCAAACTGAGATGTACCTCATGTGCCAATCAGATCGACTCCTTTCCCGACCTGCTGAATACAGGTTGCCCGATCTGCGAGAAAGGCAAACTGGTTTCGAGCGTGGTCAATTTCGGCGATCCGATTCCCCGCAGGGCGTATGATGAGTCCGCCCATCACTCCCGGCTGAGCGAAAGTTTCATTGTCGCCGGCTCAAGCCTGGTTGTCCAACCTGCTGCAGAAATGCCTGATATAGCTCACAAAGCCGGTGCAAAGCTGGTCATCATTAACCAGGGAGAGACACCGCTGGATAAGATATGTGATCTACGTTTCTGGGAGAGCACTGGGGAAGTACTGCCGGAGGCAGTGGATCGATTAAAGAAGATACTGAAAACGTAGCCGGTTTCAGCCGCCGGGCTTCAATCTAGTCCCGGCTTAATCGCCGCATACCGGTAATCGGGGCGATCAGTAGATACCGCCGACGGTTCCGGGTATATGTTCCGGCGGACGGACCAGTTTCATTTTTCTGGCGCCTGAAGGACAGGAAGTGACGCAGGCGCCGCAGCCCAGGCATCTATCGATATCCGTCTTTGAGCATTCGTCGCCGGTTTCCTGGTTATATTCCATAGAATTTGCTTTAAACTGGCATCTTTCCACGCAAATCCCGCATTGGATGCATTCCTTTGCGTCCACAGTAACTTCAAAACGGCTTCTGGCGATAGCCTGTGATATCTCGAATTTAGTCTGTGACAATACAGGATGCAGGAATCCGCAGCAACACGAGTGGCAGTTGCAGAATACCTGGTTCAAAACGGTCTGGTTTGGAGCGACGTGTATCAGCGGGTAATCGTCGCACTCATCAATTACCTTCAGTGCCTCTTCTGCAGTCATTTGCCGTCCGGCCCCACGATCGATATTGTACTGGGCCGTCTTTCCAATGCTGATACAACTATTCGTAGGTGTCCCGCATTGCCTTTGCCTGTATTCGCGTTTACAGCAGCAGGGCACCAGTGCCAGCGTACTCTGTGCTTTGATTATCTCCCTCACATCTTCACACGGCAGGACTCCTGGTATGTCCTTTATTGATTTCCATCTTGGTATAATCCTCATCATAGGTTGCCCTGAGCCGGCCCCGGCCAGCACCTCGGTGATCGCGACCGGTCCTATCTCCTCATTCATCAGGGCTGTGAATAGGTCAAAGAACTCGTTCCCCAGCATTTCGTCGTATTTCGGATTGCACAGCGCGGCATCATGTAACTGCATGAGACTGCGAGCCATCTGGGGACCTTTTTTGGTGTAAAAAATTACACCCTTCTCAAATAATTCTCTTATATGCAGTTCAACTGCTTTTACATCGATACCGAGTTTTCCGGCTATTTCCTGCGGGGTTGAAGGAAGTTCTCGAATTATCTTTGCCTGTTCGAGATTGGCCAGCTTGGCCAGTATGCGAGGCAGGTAGTGCGAATCAGGCTGTCCCAATCTGGATGCAAATTCCCTGTAAATAGGATCTACAGTTTCCATATTACGAATTCCTCCCGCTCAGGTAGATATCTATGAAAATAATTAATTCTGTAAATAATATCAGGTTTATTGAAATTTGTTTTTTGCCAGTTTTGCTAGTCTCTAAGGGAACCGGTAGAATCCTGTCATGATTTGGTTAGAGGGATATGAGGGATATGAGCAAAGAAAGAGAGAAAGGAAAGCAAGGTGGCACAGATAATATCGCCACCAAATTAAGGCCATACTTGGATATAATGCTTAAAAGCGGAGTAGACGATGCGGTCATTATTGAGACTGCCACGGTGATTACTGCTCCGTGGGTTAGATTGAAATGTCGGTTCGGCTGCGGCGGTTATTCCGGTTGCCTCTGCTGTCCGCCATTTTCACCAGCGCCTGAAGACATGCGGAAGGTGCTTGACTCATACAGATACGCAATCCTTCTTCACCGCCATATCAAGAGAGGGTGGCAGTCGGTTGGAAAATTGAGTAAGGCAGCTATAACCCTGGAAAGGTCACTCTTTCTGGCAGGATATTACAAGGCGTGGGCCACTAAGAGTGGGCCCTGCACCCTCTGTTCCGACTGCGATACTTCCCAAACGTGCAAGCATCCTGACAAGGCCAGACCATCTATGGAAGCGTGTGGCATTGATGTCTACGCTACGGCAAGAGGTAATGGCCTACCTATTAACGTGGTGAAAACCAGGGCAGATGAAAGAGACTTTTACGCGCTAGTGCTCGTAAAATAGCTGCTTGTTTACAATGGTACCAAGGCACTATTTGCGTCGAATTAGCATATACAAAACAAAAGCCTGAAGTGTGCAATGATTTTTTTGGTCAAGTTTTAATGGATTGGCAGGCAGCCCTGCTTAATCTACAATATAAGAAATCTTTTTTAGGCAGGTATCATGAGAAAATCCGTGTTTAATACCGTCCTGGTCTTCCTTATTGCATTGATGCTTTGCGTCCCCTTTCTGTCATGCGCCCCGGCGGAAAAGAATTACGAGCTTACACGCATTATAATCTCCCAGCCGCTGGACCACGCCAGTCCTGACGGTGCGCGTTTCGATCAGGAGATATTTATACTGGTCCCGCACAACGCTCCCAACAGCTCACCCGTTTTCTTTATCCTGGGGAACGAGCACGACCTGACAAATCAGGAATTGGCAGCTACATGGAATATGTACGGCGCGCCGACCGACGTCATCTTCATCCAGGCCGAGCACCGCGGCTACGGCCAGAGTGTCAGTTCCGACAGCGACCAGACCGTTCCCGCATACGTGACGGTGGGCCAGGCCCTGGCTGATTATCACCAGGTCATTGCCGAGCTTAAAAAGACGTACACAGGTCCCTGGATGTCCGCCGGTTACAGCTACGGCGGCGGCCTATCAGTTGATTTTGCGGCCATATATCCCGACGACGTCAACGTAACGCTTTCCTCCAGCGGCGTGATCGACTGGCCTTTCACCATGGATGCCTATGACAAACAGGTGCGCATCACCATGGGCCCCGAGACCTACGCCCGCCTGACGCAACATATCAAGAACCTTGAGCCTGTCGAGATGTTCGACTCAAACTGGCTGGAGCGGGAACTCCTGGTCGGATTCATCCACGGCATGACCCAGTATGGACGATACAAGTCATACATGCCGGTCTTCCAGGCTGCCTCAAATCTTCCCACACCGGCGTTCATGGGCGTGCTGCATATGATCGACGATGCAATCGCCCAAAAAACAGGGATGCAATATGCTGAAGCAAATGCCAAAATTACGCTTTCACGTGACGAGGCGATAACGGGCAAATACGGCTGGCGCGTGTGGCGTTACCAGCAGTGCGCTGAGACGGGCATCTTCGAGCTGTCCGCCGGCAGCGACGGCGTCTTCAACCGCAGCAGGGACGATTTCTTCGTGGAGAGCCGGGCGCTGTTCGGCAAGGACCCCGAATCCGCGGTCAAACCAGCCTGGTCCCCGCGCTCCAGACTGGCCGATTTGAAGGTGCCGCTGGTTTACGTCTGCGGCGGCATGGACCCCTGGCAGGGATTGGGGCTGGAAAAAGACTATAAGATCTCGCAAGGTTATTATTTTTATATCCCGGACGGCCGGCATTGCCCCGATCGCGATAATGTCGAGTTAGGCAAGCAGGTGCTGACCAAGATGCTCGAATATGCCAGATAAAGACAGGAAAATATTCGGGTTAAACCCCAACATCTTCTGGCTGGGCGCAGTGAGCTTCCTCACGGACGTGAGCAGCGAGCTCATCTTCACACTGATGCCGCTTTTCCTGGCCAATATACTGCAGACCGGCACGATTATCATAGGACTGGTCGAGGGCGTGGCCGAAAGCACGGCGTCGCTGCTCAAAGTCGCCAGCGGATGGCTGAGCGATAAGATCGGCAACCGCAAGGAACTGTCTTTTATCGGCTATGCCCTCTCCACGCTGGCCAAACCTTTCATGCTGATAGCCGGCAGCTGGGGCCCGGTGATGGCGATTAAATTCACCGATAGGTTCGGCAAGGGTATACGCACCGCGCCCAGGGACGCTATGGTAGGCGATTCCTGCGATGAGTCGGAGAGGGGAAAGGCCTTCGGCTTCCACCGCGCCATGGACACCTCGGGCGCCGCCCTGGGACTGGTCATCGCCGCGGCGGTGATATTCCTGGTTCAGGGTGAGGTACTGTCCCTGCAGGCCGATGCCTACCGCTGGCTGGTCATTCTGGGTGTGATACCGGCTTTCATCGCGCTGTTTTTCTTTCTGTTTATCCATGAGCCTCCCAAACAGAGCTGCGCCGTCTCTGAGTCCGGGCTGGCGGGTGTGAGTAGCGCTGAGCCGCCTGCTACGACAGCCTTCACCGGCAGGTTCAAGCTGTTTCTGATCATCTGTTTCATTTTCACGCTGGGCAATTCCAGCGACGCCTTCCTGATACTGAGGGCGCAAAACCTGGGGAACAACGTTCTCTATATCGTTCTCATGTTGATCGTGTTCAATGCCGTCTACGCGCTGGTCTCAATGCCGGCAGGCATCCTCTCCGACAAGCTGGGCAGAAAGAAGATCATCGCTGTAGGGTGGACCATCTTTGCGCTGGTCTATCTGGGCTTCGCCCTCTTCGATGTGGAATGGACGGCCTGGGTGCTGTGGGCGATGTACGGCGTATATTACGGCCTGGCCGAGGGTGTGGCCAGAGCCCTGGTTTGCGACCTGGTGCCTGAAGACAGGCGGGGCACGGCCTTCGGGGCTTATCACGGGGTGGTGGGTATAACGTTGCTTCCGGCCAGTTTGATAGCGGGGTGGCTCTGGCAGGCGGTCAGCCCGGCGGCCCCCTTTTATTTCGGCGCGGCTATGGCAGTTATCGCGGTCATAGGATTAATGGTATTTATCAGGGAAAAACCGTAGCCCGTGTCATTGCGAGGAACGTAGTGACGAAGCAATCTTGTACGTGATTGCGAGTACGCAAGATTGCCACGCTTCGCTCGCAATGACCGGTGAAAGTTTGTAGGGGCGTACCTTCAGGTGTGCCCGCAATATAGAAGTCACCCTAATATGATGTTATCGATCAGCCTGGGCTTGCCCAGCCTGACCGCCAGCGATATCAGCACCCTGCCCCGTATAACATCCACCTCGTCCAGCCTGACCGTATCGGCGATGCTGATGTAGTCGATCTTTGCAGCGGGCACAGCGGAGATCAGGCCGTTCATGGCTTTTTTGATCGCGTCCGCATCCCTCTCTCCTTTGTCATACATGTCCTTTGCCAGGCAGAGCGATTTATACAGCGCCACCGCCGAAGGACGCTCCTCCGTGGTCAGATAGGTGTTACGGCTGCTCATGGCCAGGCCGTCGCTCTCCCTCACGGTAGGGCAGACGACAATCTCAAGGTTCATATTGAGGTCGGACACCATCTTCCGTATCACAAAGGCCTGCTGGGCGTCTTTCTGCCCGAAGTAGGCTTTATCAGGTTCGATGATATTAAATAGCTTGTTGCAGACGGTCGTCACGCCCTGGAAGTGCGTGGGCCTCGATTTCCCCTCCAGTTTGGAGGTTATGCCCCGGACCTCCACCCAGGTGTCGTAACCGTCGGGGTACATCTCTTTGTCCGACGGTACGAAGACAATGTCGGTCTCGACTTTGTCCAGCAGCGCGCAGTCGCGGTCGAGGTCGCGCGGGTATGACTTGAAATCTTCGGCGGGACCGAACTGCGTGGGATTGACGAAGATGGTGGCCACGGCGACGGGATTCTCGGATTTGGCCCGCCGCACCAGCTCCAGATGCCCCTCGTGCAGGTAGCCCATGGTGGGTACCAGCCCTACACTGCCTTTGCACTGCCGGCGCAGCTTCTTCATCTCGGCTATGCTGCGAACGACATTCAAGGTTTCTAAAGGTCCTTCAGCAGGCCCTCGTCCATGGAAGCAGCGTGTTCGTCCGAGGGAAAGGCTCCGGATTTCACCTCGGCGCAGTACTGTGAGACGGCGTCCTTCATGGTTGAGGCCAGCCTGGCGTATTGTTTGGTGTGTTTCGGTACGAAATCGGTGAAGAGTCCCAGCATATCGTTGATCACCAGCACCTGCCCGTCGCAGTATGGTCCGGCGCCGATGCCGATGGTGGGTATCCTCAATCTGCCGGTGATGAGTCTGGCCAGCTCTATCGGGACCAGTTCCAGCACGATGGCGAAGGCCCCGGCCTGCTCCAGCGCCAGCGCATCATCCAGCAGGCGTTTAGCGGCATCGGAGGTCTTGCCCTGCACGCGGTGGCCGCCCAGTTGGTGTATCGACTGGGGCGTCAGACCGATGTGCCCCATGACGGGTATGCCGCTGCCGACGATGCGCCTGGTGGTCTCGGCCATGACCGCGCCGCCCTCCAGTTTGACGGCCTGGCAGCCGCCCTCTTTCAGCATCCTGCCGGCGTTGCGCAGGGCGTCCTTGGCGCTTGTCTGATAGGCCATGAAGGGCATATCACCGACGACCAGCGCGTTTACAGCGCCCCTGACCACGGCTTTGACATGATGCAGCATCTCGTCCATGGTGACGGGTATGGTGGTGCTGTAGCCCAGGACAACCATGCCAAGGGTATCGCCGACAAGAATGAGATGCGCTCCCGCCTCATCTACGACTCTGGCGGTGGAGTAATCGTACGCCGTGAGCATGACGATCTTCTCGCCGGCGTTTTTCAGGTCCTGGATTTTGTTGATCGTGATCGGCATGGATGCCAGCCTCCGGCTATCTTGCCGCTATCAGGTCGTCCATCCAGGAGTCAACGTTTTTGACGGATGTAATCCGGTTACGCCTGTCCACGTATACCAGGCGGGGTTTAGCTTTTTCGGCCTCATCCGACGGCACTTCATGGTAAGTGAGGATAATGACCAGGTCGTCCAGACAGGCCAGCCTGGCGGCGGCGCCGTTCAGGCAGATGCAGCCCGATCCCGGCTCGCCCTCGATGGCATAGGTGCTGAACCTGGCCCCGTTGTTGATATTGAGGATCTCAACTTTCTCGTAAGGCAGTATATCGGCCGCCCTGAGCAGGTCGCTGTCGATGGTGATGCTGCCCTCGTAATCGATGTTGCAGTCGGTCACCCTTGCCCTGTGTATTTTGCTTTTGAGCATGGTCCTGTAAGTTGACATCCTTTTATCTCCTTGCCGGTCGTGACTATGTGAGTACATCTTTATTCATCCGTCGACATTGAAAAATATCTGGAGGCGAATTCGAGGTCGTAATTATTAAAGGTATCCCTGTAGTCGGGAGCTTTTGTAGCGGTCATCCCGTTCAACAGGGAACGTATCTCTTCGGCGGTCTCAAGGCTGATCCTGCCCTTGGCCTGGGCGATCTCCAGCGTTTTCAGTCCCATCACGCGGTAAATGCCTGCTCTATCCGGCTGCTCCGTTGCCAGCGTGTTGATATGCTTGCGCACGGTTTCGACGTCTCCCCTGGCGATGGGGCCGGTCAGACAGCCCGGTATGCCCACACGCTCGATGTTCCGGACCGTTCCCTTGAGCAGGGGCAACAGGGCTTTGACGGCCTCCTCCTGGGGTATGCCGAAGGATTGCCACAGGTCGGCGGAGGTTTTCATCAGTGCGACCAGGTAATTTGAAAGCGTGACGGCGGCGATGTGGTATTTTACCTTGTCTCCTGCCTTGAGCAGGATGATATTTCCTTCCAGCGCCTGCGCCATTTCGGTGGCAGCCGCCAGCCCGACTTCATCGCCCTCCAGGGCGAAGGTGGATCCGGATATATTATTGATGGCCTCTTCGATGCCGGCAAAGGTTTGCAGCGGATGCAGGCAGCAGACGTGCGCGCCGCTCGAGGCGGCCGGCTCCAGTATTTCTATGGAATGTACGCCGCTGCAGTGGACTGCGATCTGCCCGGGGCGCCACCTGACGCCGGCGGCGATATCGGGGATGACATCATCAGGCGTGGTGATGAAGACCACTGAAGCCAGGTCTGCGACCTGCTGCGGGCCTTCACATACCTTGCAGCCGCTGACAAATGAAGATAGCCGACGCGCCGACTCGATGCTCCTGCTGCTGACGGCTATGATTTCATAACCCCACTGCCACAGGCGGACCGCGAGCGCTGTGCCGGTCATCCCGGCGCCGATGATTCCAATAGTCTGTTTCATCTTTCTATGCCTTCAGGGCAATAAAAAAACCTTCCAGGCAGCAGCCGGGAAGGTCATTACAGTCACTCTGTATACGCCGTCTCGGTCATCGCTGATCCAAGCGGGCTTTTTATTCAATTACCCTGACTTTGACTCACCGCCCATGCGGGTCGATGGACAATATTATATTAGGAGTAAAAAATTTATTTGTCAATAGAGGCGCCGAAAAAAAATTACAGCTTGAATTCCCAGCGGCAGTAGTAGTCATTTTCGCTCTCGCGCGGCGGCGTTTTCAGGCAGTTGACCTGGATGTCCGGATTGAAGAAGGAGGCATACATTCTGTTCAGCCTGACCTCCACGTTGTTGCAGATATCGTTCTCCCTTCCGCGCCCCTCGCGCTCAAGCGCCTGGACGGTGGGACAGTGCAGCACCTTCCAGATAACGTGGTTGTCGTTGACAAGCTCGAATTCCGATTTGATATTCCAGGCCCACGGGCTGAGCTGAAAGGCTTTCATCATGGACTTCACATCATTTCCTTTAATATTGAAGCCCTCGCTGATCTTTTTCATCTCGTAGAGGCAGAGTTTCTCCCATACCAGTATGTCGCAAGCCAGCGCCTCGTCGTTGCCCTGCTTCTCCATGAGGGCAAGGTACCAGAAGCCATCCAGCGCCTTGTAAAGCTTTGCGTAAATCTTGATGAGCTTCTCCAGCGCTTCGTAGGAAAAATCGCTCGGCTTCAGATCGGGATTGAAATCGCCGCTGTAGTCGTCCAGTTTCTTCACGCAAGCCTCCTGCTGTGTTATTGGATAGAACCTGCTATAGCAGGCTACATCTAAATAGTCGACGTTTATTCTATCAGTTTCGGACGGCAACGGCTGCAGAAATAGAGGCCTTTAACGTCCGTGTCGACCAGGCTGTTGGAGAAATGCATGACGCATTTAACGTCCCCGCAATGCACCAGCCCCAGCGTGTGCCCCAGCTCGTGAACGGCCTCTTTGAGCGACCTCTCCAACAACAGCTGTTCTCCGCCTTCAAGGGCGCTTTGCTCGTCTCTCAACCTGTTGAGGGATATCACCGCCACGCGGTTGACGTCGTCGGCCTGGCCGAATACGAAGTTGAGGCCGTGGGTGAAGATGTCGGCCCCGGTCACCCCCAGCAGGTGATCGGCTTTTTGTTCGTGCCGCCGCAGTCTGTCGAGCAGGATATCGGACAGATACTGGTCCCTGGCGCGGTCGAATGCGTCTTGCGGTATTTCGATGGACTGATCAATACGTACGGGACATCCGAACACGGCTTCCAATCCGTCTTTCAACTGCTGGAGGACGCCGGCATCTATATCACCGATGGGGACCAGGTTTATCTTCATTTACCGGTATATGCCAGCCAGGCCAGCATCTCGGCCAGCACGTATCTCTGGTTATTGCGCGTCAGCTCGGTTACCTTGATGTTCCTGATCTGTCTGATGGTATCCGCCAGCGGGTGCGGTTTGAGGGTTATCGTGCCCAGCACCTTCTTGGGGCTGCTCAGGGCGTCCTGCACAGCCTGAATGAAGCGCGGGGAGAAAAGCTCCATTTTACCTATCTCATCGATCACAACTATGTCGTTGTGCTCGATGGCGTTATAGATAGCGTCGATCCCGGTGGTGTTGAGCACATCGATATCCACACCGTATTTGCCCACGCGGAAAGGGCTCTCGATGGTTATATGCGCCAGCACACCCTCTTTATTGTCCAGGGTGACTATGCGGAAACCTTCCCGTATGCCCACGTTCCGGATTTCCTGCGTGAAGAAGCCGCCAGCATTGCACTTCGACTGCGTGATCGCTTCTTTGATGATGCTGGTTTTACCTGTGCCGGGCATGCCCGTTAGCAGATAAGCTTGCCCCATCAACCCCCTTCGGCGGACTCTGGTTTCTTTTTCCGGGCGGCTGGCTTTTTAGGCGCCGTCGCCTTGGCTGCGGCAGTAGACCCGGATGCCGGGCCGGCTTTCTTTTTGGCCGGCGCCTTCTTGGGTTTTTCCACCTTTTCAGCCGCTGCAGCCTTTACCGGCTCGGGCTTCTCTTTCTTAACCGCCGGCTTTTTGGCGGGCGGTGTTTTAAGCATGTCGGCCAGCGCTTTAACGGGCTTGGGTATCTCGATCTCTTTTTTGGCAGCTGTCTTGACAGCCGGTTTGGTTACCACGCCGGAGGCGAGGTTCAGAGCCTTTCTGCGCTCTTCAAACTTTTTTCTCTTGCGGCGGTGCTTGAGCAGTGCCATTTTCTTGCGTTTGTTCATCTTATATCACCTAATATTTACACCTTATATAGAACTCGCTATGTATTATCGCTAATGCGGCCGTAGATTTCAACTTCAGCGGTCATTTACGAACCATATTTTCGCCTCGCCCGGGATGATAGCTCCGTTAACAAATTATAGACATATTCTACTCCGTCATGCGTGAGGGATAACAGCGCGCAGCTCGGTGTAACCAGGCTTTGCCGGACCACCTGACGTATGGAAATCCCGTCTCCGGTCAGGTGCGACAGCGCGTCCCCGAACCTGTCGAAAAGGCCGGCAGGGGTCTCTTTTTTCAGCGCCTCCTCATCGTTGGGAACGATGCCCCAGGCGATGGATCGGCCACTGCGGATGTGGGACAGCAGCTCCTGACGGTAACACAATACCGAATCCAGGTAGCTATAGGCATCGAAGCTGATGATGTCGATGGGCAGTCCCAGCAACAGCGACCAGTCCGTCCCTCCGCAGCAGTGTATGCCTTTGATGCCTTTTATGCCGCTCAGGACCTCTGTTAACTGTCCTGTAATCTGCTCGTTGGGCAATGCCACAAAGGCCGAGCCCAGTGAAGCCAGGTACGGTTCATCCACAAAGATAACCGTCTGCCTGGAGAAGGAACGCATAAAACCTTCCAGCCAGGCTACTTTCAGCTTGAGGAACTTGCTGACCGCGTCGGCCAGAGTTTCATCGTAGATTATGCCCTTGCCCTCGCCGTCGGTAACGCACAGCCCCCAGCTTATCGGCCCGGTGATCTGCCCTTTGACTACCGGCGGCGCGGCGGAGTTATGCGATGCCATGCAATACAGGCCGGACGCATGCTCTTTATCGATGGCGTAACCGCCTGCTTTATTCTCGCTCCAGTCGTAATAAAGCCTTTCTATGCCGCGGTCCAGATCCGGCCCGCGTTCGACGTGCAGCTTCTGGCCGTCGACAGCGATGCCGGGGAATCCCTGGCTGTACTGGACGTACATGTTCTCCAGGTTCGAGCGCAGCGGCAGTTGCGGCCAGGCCGGCAGGTCGACCAGATGCCTGCTTATCCCGGCGCAGGCGGCGGCTGCGTCTTTATCGGGCATTGCGCCTATGATCGTGGCAGCGCAGTTGAACTCGGGCACGGATATATGACTCCTGTTATTTAATGTATTTCCCGATGATAATGTCGAGGTCTACCCTGGCTTTCTCAGGTATCAATTCGGGGGCAGTTATTATGGCATTTTCCAGCGCATGCCCGCAACTGCATTCCCTTTTTGCAGGAAGGTTGACGATGGCATGGCGCAATACTTTTTTGGCCGTCTGAAGGGTCTTCTTCAGATTGGATACGACCATCTCGGCGGAGACGGTCTCGCTCAGCTCGTTCCAGCAATCGTAGTCCGTGACAATTGCCATCATGCCGTAGCATATCTCGGCCTCCCTGGCCAGCTTGGCCTCGGGCAGCGCGGTCATCAAAATAATGTCGGCGCCCCAGGACCTGTACAATTCCGATTCGGCCCGCGTGGAGAACTGCGGACCCTCCATAACTATGACGGTGCCGCCGTCGTGGACGCGTATGTCGTTGCGATGGGCGGCGTCATACAGCACATCGCTCAGATGCGGGCAGTAAGGATCGGCGAAGGCCACGTGCCCGACTATGCCGTTGCCGAAAAAGGTATCGGGCCGCAGGAAGGTCCGGTCGATTAGCTGGTCCGGTATGACGATATCCATCGGCTTGATCTTTTCCTTGAGGCTGCCCACGGTGGAGATGGCGATGATATATTCCACGCCCAGTGACTTGAATGCATAGATGTTGGCCCGGGAGGGCAGCTCGGACGGGCTGAGCCTGTGCCCCACGCCGTGCCGCGGCAGGAAGGCCGCGTGAACCCCTTCGATGTTGCCCAGAGTTATGGCGTCGCTGGGATCGCCGAAAGGCGTCGATATGCGCACCTCTCTGACGTGTGTCATGCCTTCCAGGTGATAAAGGCCGCTTCCTCCGATGATACCTACCCTGGCTTCCTGCATTACCGAACCTCCTGAAAAGTGGATTTAAGATTGCGTTTATAGGGCGGCCTGACGATGCCTTTTTCCGTTACGATGGCCGTTATGTATCGGTGTGGAGTAATGTCGAAAGCCGGATTGGCCGCCCGTACCTTGAGAGGGGCGATCCTGCGG
Source organism: Dehalococcoidia bacterium (assembly GCA_041653995.1). NCBI lineage: Bacteria > Bacillati > Chloroflexota > Dehalococcoidia > Dehalococcoidia bacterium. The sequence goes on along the minus strand of JBAZEK010000001.1, from coordinate 799,510 downwards.
CCGTTGAATTCCAGCACTTCTTCCCGGCCCCTCTCCTCGATGGGAATGCGGGCTCCGGAGTCTATTGAGACGTCAATTGAACTGAGGGGCGCGGCCACGTAAAAGGGGATACCGTTCTCCCTGGCCAGCACCGCCACGGAGTAGGTGCCGATCTTATTAGCCGTATCGCCGTTGGCGGCGATGCGGTCAGCCCCCACTATGACGCAGTGGATCATACCCCGGCTGATGAAATGGCCGGCCATGCCGTCGGTTATGAGCGTGACGGGGATTTTAAGCTGCTGCAGCTCCCAGGTGGTGAGGCGCGCGCCCTGCAGCAGGGGACGTGTCTCATCGGCGTAAACCGATACCTTTTTCCCCTGCTCGGCCGCAGCCTTGATCACGCCCAGCGCGGTGCCGTATTCCACGCCCGTGGCCAGCTGTCCCGTGTTGCAGTGGGTCAGCACCGTGCATTCTCTGCCGATGAGCGATGACCCGATGCGGCTCAGTTTGGCCATAGCTGCGGACTGCTGCCTGTGGATCAGGCGCGCCTCTTTTTCCAGTAATTCGACTGCTTCATCCGGAGATGCGGCCTTTGAAAGCGCCCGCCTCATCCTGTTTATGGTCCAGAACAGATTGACCGCCGTGGGCCTGGAAGCAGCGAAGTCATTCAGTATTTGCTCCAATTCCTTATTAAACGCTTTCATCGATGATGTTTTAATCGACTGCGCTCCCAGCACGATGCCGTAGCCCGCGGCGATGCCGATGGCCGGGGCGCCGCGCACCTGCAGGGTTTTTATGGCATGTATAGTCGCCCTGTAGCCGGAGATCTCGAGATATATCTCCTGCAGCGGCAGCGCGGTCTGGTCAAGTAATCGGAGCTTGCCGCCCGACCATTGAATCGGTTTCATTGACCCCTCCCCTCGTATGTCTTCCATTCCTTAAACGCTTTGTCGAAGCCGGCTATAAAGGCCTCCCTGTCCGATGGTGTGACGGTGACCGAGAGGCGGTGTTTGCGGACTATCTCCACCGCATTCTTTGGCGAAAGGTTGGTGGGCAGGTTTATGCCGACAGTGGACCAGCGCGAAGGCCGCAGCGTAGTGACCGTGTTAAAGGGAATAAGGAACGCAAAGGGCAGACGGAATCCGATACGAATGGCCGAGTTCAGGATGCTCAGCCGGGTCGGCAGCAACAGAAAGGGAAGGCCCACGGCTATAACGGCCACGATAATAAGCATGGCCGGCACCCAGGGCTCTTCGTCCGGCATGATTACGATTGTGGCCAGTATGATCAGGGCGGGCAGAAAAAAAATAACCCGCATCCAGATATCGGTCCGGGGTGAATCTTCGTATACTGCAAAGTTCATATAAATAAAGGGCAGCCTATTGAGCGCTGCCCTTTATTATATCATCCTGCGATGGTTTATTTGGCTTCCGCCGTGCCGCTTTTAGCCTTTTTCCTGCGCCTGACGATGAAGATGATGACCAGCACGATGATCCAGATCGGTGAGAAGACCAGCAGCCAGATCAAGACGCTGAGCAGCACCTTGCCGAAGGCGATTAATCCATCCACCGCCCCCTTGAAAACACCGGTAACATCCCAGGTGCTTTCGCCGATGGGCGTGGACTTGGTCAGGCTGACCTCGATGAGGGACGTATCCGATGTCCTCTCCAGGTACTGCATGCGGCCTTTGATCCTCTCGATGTTGCCCCTGACGTTGGACAGTTCGCGCTGAACCTCCAGCATATCCTTTACGTTGTCGGCCTTTTTCAGCAACTCCAGGTACTGGGCCTCGGTGGCTTCGTAGTTGCTCAACTGGGCCTTCAAATCCGTGTACTGCTCGGTGACATCCTGGCTGTTGGTATTTTCATTGGTCACCTTGACCGCCAGCTGTCGCAGTTTAGCCAGGGCGGTATCGAATTTCTCGGCGGGTACCCGGAACGATATAAAGCCACGGGGATTCTCTTTAGCGGCGTTCAGGTTCGAGGAGACCACATAGCCGTCGTACTGAACAGCGATGTCGGCGATCTCAGTCTGCGCCTTGATGATATCCTCCACCTCCATGCTAATGGAGCCCGTCCTGACTATTTTTCGGTCTACAGCATCCTCTGCGCCGGCTCCGTCTGTGGAGTAATAATCAGTTTCTGATGATCTGCCCACGGTAAAACCGGACGGCGCAGGCGCCATTGGAGCAGCCCCCGGAGCGGGCGCCATGCCCGACCATTTGGTGCTTTCCTCGACGACGCTTTTCTGGGCACAGGCGGCAGCCGGGATAACCAGAGCGGCGACAAGCGCCAGCAGCAGAACATATTTTACGAATCGGTTCATTTTATCCTCCCTGTATATAGTAACGCCTGAATCAAATTATAGTTGCGGATGTCGATTCTATTTAGATGTCGGCAGCACGGATTTTTCGTCGGAAGTCGTGTTTGTCAGCGAAGTCGACGGCGCCAGCTTCTGTGTATCGGTCAGTATGGTTGTCGGCCTGACCGCACCTGGAGTGGTAGTGGTAGTACCGGTATTGGTATTGGTATTGGTTTTGTCCGTGTTTGTTATATCGGTATTCCGGTTGAAATAAATGATTGTGCCGGCAGGGCTGTTTTTATCGGTGTCGGTATTTGTATTCACATCGGTATTTTTGTTTATGTTGGTGCCGGTCGACCTGTTGATCGTGGGCGGGACATACTTTGGCCCCGGCTGGATTATGGGAGGCTTATAGTTCTGGCCGCTATTGGAGTTGCCCTGCGACCACTCGTTGGCCTTTTTAACCCGTTCGATGGCCTGGATAATGGCCGGTTTGGCCGATTCGGGCGCCTTATCCAGTGCATCCTGAAGTGTGGCCAGGCTCTTGGCGGTGCTTGAGTTTAAAGCGGTCTTAGCCTTGCTGACGTTGGCTAAGGCGCGTGACGCAGGCACGGGCTGTTTTACGGTCGTTTTCCCATCACCGATCCAGTTTGGCCGATCGGTCGTGTCGGTGGCCGACGTACCGGCCGGCGGGACCTGCGGCTTATCGGTGCCGGGTATGGCATAAGGTCTCACCTGCGTGGCAGACCGGGGATCTGTCTGTGCAGGCTGGCCGGATGTTTCATCTGCCGGCGCCGCGGCGGTAGTAGCTTCCATTGTCGGCGCGGGGCTGACCGTGTTAGCTGCCTGGAATCTGCCGATATAGGTCTCGGCCTGTTCGAGCTGGTAGTCCATTTTAGCCGACGTGCTGACCAGATACTCGGCCTTCCCCTGCCTCGCCAGGGCCTCTATCTCCTGTGCCCTCTTCTCAGCCAGCTTGGCATAAATCTCCGCCCTGTCGATGTCCGACGTGGCCAGAGATACCTGGGCCTGTTCAACCGCCATCTTGACGCCGTACAGCGGCTGGTCGGGCAGCGCATTATTTGATGCTGCGGCTGTGCCGCTGGAAGCGATTACCAGCACCAGTAAACCGGCCATGGAGATGGCCAGGTTCCTGCGGAAGCTGAAGGAACCTGATTTCTGCGGAACAGCATGCCTGCTCATGTAGTCCTGCACGCCCTGTAGTCTCACACGAGACCAGTATTTGAACTCCGGCCTGGGCTGTATGGGATAGGCCCTGCGCTTGACGTCGTAAGCCATTCTGAGCATCATGTCCAGCTCGGCGGAATATTCAGGGTATCTGCGCAGACAGCTATCCAGGCTCTCCCCGATGGTGAGCCTGTCAAAGCAGTCGTTGAAAGCTTCTTCGATCCTAATAGCCATTTATCTTACCGTAGAGCAATTTTCTCAGCGATGCGATAGCGTTGAACTGCAGCGCCTTGACCGTGCCCTCGCTTTTACCCAATGATAGAGCGACCTCCGAGATGGATAATTCGGAGATAAAGCGCATGGTCGCGACCTCGCGCTGCGCGTCCGGCAAATGCTGCAACGCATCCTTCAGCTGGTATATCTCAAAATTCAATTCCGTCATATAAACCGGGTCGCCTGAACTGATTGCGCCGGCTTCGTCGAGGCTGGCCTTTTTCTCCTTCGATGTTTTTCTGACATGGTCGATGACCCTGTTGTGTGCAATTCTGAACAGCCATGCGGTGATGGGAAGATCCCGCCACTTGTAGTTCTTGATGCTCTCGTAAGCTTTAATAAATACATCCTGTGTCAGGTCCTCGGCTTCGGCCTGGCTGCGCACTTTAACGTATATATATCTGTAGATCTTGTCGAAATGCAGATCATATATTTGCGTAAATGCTTCTCGGTCTCCATTTACGGCCCTCTGTACTAACTGTTCTTCTACTAACACCAGGTTACCTCGATTTACCCGGTGTCTATTATATTAAACGTGCAATTTTATAGAAAGTTTAGTTGCCCCGGAATTACGCGCTTGTCAGCTGTAATTGAATGATTGTCCGGGTGCCTTTACAATATACTGGGGCTCAAGCCTGTGCAGGGCGGCCGGTCCGATTTTCGAAAAAGAGGGGACGTTGCTCATGTCGCGACCGATGTGGTTGGTAAGGCTGATCGAGAAGGGTTTTCCCGGGCGCTTTGCCCTGGCCGGTCTGACCAGGGCGCCTGTGCTGGGGGCACTGCTGGACCGCTGGCTTTTCGAGGGGGACGATATCGTTTACCTTCCCAGGGAAAGGGTCATAAGCGTCGGAAAAGAGCTGGAAGAGCCCTTGCAGACGATGCTCCCATCGCGGATAGTGCATCATTTTATCGATCAGGCGCAATACCACTGGATCATGAATTTCTGCATCTGCCGTGAGAGCTCGAACTGCCGCGATTATCCCCAGACGCTGGGCTGCCTTTTCCTGGGCAGGGCAGTGCTTGACATAAATCCTAAGTTGGGCAGTCTGGTTTCAAAGGAGGAGGCCCACCGGCATGCCCGGAGATGCAGGGAGGCGGGACTGTTCCACCTGGTGGGCAAGAACAGGCTGGACACGGTCTGGCTGGGCCTCAAATCCGGCAATCAGCTGCTGACGATCTGCAACTGCTGCCCGTGCTGCTGCCTGTGGCGCTTCACTCCCTACATCGACCGGCGCATCAGGTCCAAGATCTCGCGCATGCCCGGCATCAGTGTGCATGTCACTGAAGACTGTCTGGGCTGCGGCGCCTGCGTGGATGCGTGCTTTATAAAAAACATAAGGCAGGAAGATGGCCATTCCGTTATCGGCGAGGGCTGCCTGGGTTGCGGCAATTGCGTGGAAACATGTCCCAATAACGCCATCGTAATGGTCAACCAGTCCGGCATTCACATCGACGAAGTCATACGCAGGCTGGAGAAGGTTGTAACCGTTGAATAACAGGGTAGGGAATGGGAAGGAGGATATGGATATGAAAGACTACGCGCAAGGGGAGGATGGGAGCCTGAAGGACAGGTACTGCATGGTCACCGGCGCCAGCTCGGGCATAGGCCGGGAGATCGCGCTGGGACTGGCGCGCCGCGATGCCAGAGTGTTTCTGGTCTGCCGGGATCCCGGCAGGGGGCGCGCGGCGCAGGAATACATCCGACGGCAATCGGGAAACAACGACGTCCACCTGTTGATGGCGGACCTGTCCGTTCAGGATCAGATCAGGATGCTGGCGATGGATTACGTGCAGCAGCACGGGGTGCTTCACCTGCTGGTCAACAATGCCGGGGTCATTATGGGGAAGAGGGTGCTGACCGCGGACGGCATCGAGATGACCTTTGCCGTCGACTACCTGTCATACTTTCTGCTGACCAACCTGCTGCTCGGCGCTCTCAAAGCGGGCGCGCCCTCCAAGATAGTCAACATGACCACATCGCTCCACCGTATGGCAAAGCTCGATTTCGGCAATCTGCAGGGGGAGAAGTCCTTCGGCCGTGATTCGGCCTATGCCCGGTCGAAGCTGGCCGTGGTCCTTTTCACCTACGAGCTGGCCAGGAGGCTGGAAGGCAGCGGCATAACGGTTAACTGCGTTTGCCCGGGGGCTTGCAGCTCCACCATATGGTCGCATTCAAGCAGGACGATCGACTCCTTTTTCCACGCTTTGATGAAAGGGCCGGAGCAGGGCGCCGTGCTGCCGCTGCATCTGGCATGCGCTTCCGGCGTAGAGGGATTGACGGGGCGCTATTTTGAGACCAAACAGCATCTGAAAATTACCCGGGTGAATGTAAATGGAACGGAGTCGAAATCATCGCACCTGAGCTACGACAGGGAGACGGCCGCGAAATTGTGGGAAGTGAGCGAACGGCTGACCGGCCTGGCCGGGTCTCAGTAAATTCAGTCCATTTTCCTGGGTAGAAAACCTGACTTTTTCACCCAGATAAAGGCCAGCAGGGTTGCCAGCACGGTGGAAACGACCAGCATAGTGGCATACCAACCGATGTCCTGGGGTCCCATATCGAAGGCCGAATTGCTGAATATAGTGGCCAGCGTGTTGGGTACCAGCACCGCCGTGCCCAGCACGGTCAGGTAAGTCATCAACAGCGCCATCCTGTTGTTCATGGCCTGCAGCTGGTTATTGTAGATCGATTGCAGCACCTCCAGGCCCGAGGCCAGCACGTCCGACATGTGCTCCGCCAGCCCGATCTGGCGGCTGACGTCGTCCGCCAGGTATCCCATTCTGTTGAGCAGCGAGGTATCGTTGGTCAGCAGATCGGCGTCCCCGTAGCGCAGGTCGTGCAGCACGTCCACCGTCTCCCACAGCGCGTCCAGGTAGGTGATGAGGGAATGCTTCATGTTGTATATCTGCGGGCCCAGCAGCTGGCGCGGCGTCTGCGGGTCCATCAGGATCTTATTGAGATCGTCCCCGCGCCCCTCTATCTGCCTGAGGTGCTCGAAATTGCGGTCGTTGTTCTGGTCGATGATGCGAATCAAAAGCGTGGTCAGCTTGTCCTCGGCGCAGATATCGAGCTGGACCTTCTTGAAGATGGTCCCGGAGTATCTGCGCAGGCGTATAAAGCGGCGGTCGACCAGGATGGGGTGCACGGTCAGGATGAAGTTCCTGCGCAGCAGGAGCAGGGTGGGATAGTTCTGTACGTCGATCTCTTCGTTGATGCGTATTTGTATCGACGGCAGCTTGATCCCCATCTCGCTGGAATAGTCTTCGTACAGCAGGCGCGGATCGTCGACCAGCGCGTCGACCAGCTGATGGGAGAATCCCAGCGCCGTCCCGCCGTTACGCACATCTCTTTGATAGTCGGCGGTGCGGTAATCCACCCAGGCCAGAAGCGAAGTCCTCAGGCTTTGAAGAAAGCATTCAGGTGAGTCGGCATCCTGCATGGTGACCCTGCCGTCGGTGGACAGGGAGACGCAGAACCAGTGCTTTTCGTAGGCGTTGGCGGCGCCGGCCGTCGGTGATGCGCAGGCCTCCGTTCCCTGAATGCTCTGTTCCGTCATCCCCTTAATCTCAATCTAAATCTTAATCTTAATCTTAATCTGTATTTATCACAGCCCCTTGTCGAAAAGCATGATGGCCAGGTCCGCCATGCGGCAGCTGTAGCCCCACTCATTGTCGTACCAGGCGATCACCTTGACCATGTTGCCTCCCAGCACCAGGGTCTGCAGGGAATCGAAGATGGAACTGTTCTGGTTGCCCTTGAAGTCGGTGCTCACCAGTGGCTCCTCGCAATACTCCAGTATGCCCTTGAGCTTACCCGCGGCCGCTGCTTTAAAGGCGTCGTTGATCTGGTCAACTGTGACCTCCTTATTCAGGTCGCAGACGAGGTCGCACAGCGAGACCGTCGGCACGGGCACGCGTAGCGCTATGCCGTGCAGTTTGCCTTTGATCTCGGGGATAACCAGCGCCACGGCCTTGGCTGCCCCCGTGGTGGTCGGGACTATATTCAGGGCGGCCGACCTGGCCCGGCGCAGATCTTTATGATACATGTCAAGCAATCTCTGGTCATTGGTATAGGCGTGCACGGTCGTCAATAAGCCCCTGGCAATCCCGAAGCTGTCGTTCAGGACTTTTACCACCGGTGCGATGCAGTTCGTAGTGCAGGATGCGTTGGAAATAATGTTGTGTTTTTTAGCGTCGTACTTATCTTCGTTGACGCCCAGGACGATGGTGATATCTTCATTGCTTGCCGGCGCCGAGATGATTACCTTTTTAGCGCCGCCCTGCAGGTGCGCGGCAGCCTTGGTGGCGTCGGTGAACAGGCCGGTTGATTCCAGCACGATGTCGATGCCGAGGTCTTTCCACGGTATTTTAGCGGGGTCGCGTTCCGCGATGACCCTGGTCTTCTCGCCGTCCACTATTATCGCGTCGGCGGCCGCCTCCACCTTGCCCGGGTAGATGCCGTAGGTGCTGTCGTATTTAAGCAGATGAGCATTGGTTTTGGCATCCGTCAGGTCGTTGACGGCGGCTATCTCAAGTTTGTCGCCATAATGCTGATTGACAGCCCGGAAGACGAGACGGCCAATGCGGCCGAATCCGTTAATACCTATTTTATATGCCATTGGTCAACCTCCTTTACTTGTTTTGCGCTTATTATAGGCGGCGGTGATCCTGGTCGACATGCCGCCGCGGATATTCCATTCGCTGACGATCTCCATGCTCCTGGGCTTGAGCGATTTGACCAGATCTTCCAGTATGCGGTTGGTCGATTCCTCATAGAAGGTCCTGACGGTGCGGTAGCTGGTCAGGTACAGTTTGAGCGATTTGAACTCGATGATGGACCTGTCAGGCACGTACTTGATCGTGATGGTGGCGAAATCGGGCTGTCCCTCGTTGATGGGGCACAGCGCGGTGAACTCGGGTGAGACCACTTCTATCTGGTAGTCCCTTCCCTCATACGGATTGGGCATGGCGATCAGCAGGCCGGGCTGCGGCGCATCGCTGTATTTCAGGTTGAGCGACTGAATTTTACGTACGAGTTTGTCCATGGACTATTCACCGGAAAAATAAATAGTCGTTCCGTTTTCCGACATTCTCTTGCCCTTGCCCTCGGCCACCATGTACTGCAGGTGCGCCAGCGCTTCCAGCACCGCCAGCCTCCGGTCTATCGGCTCTAACTTATCGTAGGCCGTTTCTTCGCCGTTGACAACCCACGGTATGGATTTCGCCACGTCAAAGGCGTTCTTTGTCTCAACGCCCATCACCCGCTGTATCTTCATCATCCTGTCGCGATGGAAGCGTAATGTATCGTCGATCGTGGGTCCGAGCCCGCTGAACACCGATCCGTGGCCGGGGAAGACAAAGCGGACCTCCAACTCCGATAACGCGCCCAGAGACTTTACATAATCTCCGAGGGGGTTTTCGCCTGACCGGGGGTGGTAACTTATGTTGGGGACTACCTCGGATAGGACATGGTCGCCGCTGAAAAAGTACTTCTTATCCGGCTCGTATAAGCATATGTGGCCGGGCGAGTGCCCTGGAGTGGCTATGACCTGGAATTCGTACGGCGCCATGGATATCACATCGCCGCCCTTCAGCAGCTTCGTAGCCTTGAAGGGTGAGACATAGCTACGGATGTTGAAGGAAGCCTCCGAGAGCATCTTGAGCTCCCAGTCGGGCACACCGTTAGCCATAAAAAAAACAATCATCTCGCTTATAAAGGTTTCCGGATGATCATAATAGGAATCGAGCAGGTTATTCTCAATTTCGGGTACCGCTATACTGGCGCCCGTTAACTCGGCGATCTTGCCGGCTAACCCCATATGGTCGGGGTGGACGTGCGTAACCACGATGTCGGTGATGTCCTTCATGGCAAATCCGCTGTTCTTCATCTCCTGTGCCAGCGTATTGAAGGCCTCGGGCGTGTTCCAGCCGGTATCTATCAGAAGGTTTCCTTCATCGCCTTCGATGATATAGACGTTGACGTTCTCCGGGCCGACCTTGAGAAGCGGAAGTTTGATCTGGTTGATACCCTTGAACAGCTCCATGAAATATTATCCTCCTAAATCAGCAGGGCGCTGCGCCCCGGGTAGACGGCCTTCTTTCCCAGCTCGGCTTCGATCTTGAGCAGCCTGTTGTATTTAGCCACCCTCTCGCTGCGGCAGGGCGCGCCGGTTTTGATCTGGCCGGAGTTCACAGCGACCGCCAGGTCGGCTATAGTAGTGTCCTCCGTTTCTCCGGAACGGTGGCTGATGACCGCCGTCCAGCCGGCTTTGCGGGCCATATCGATGGCGGCCAGCGTCTCGGTCAGCGTGCCTATCTGGTTGACCTTGATCAAAACCGAGTTGGAAGCCTTTCTTTCAATGCCCTGTTTGATGCGCTTAACGTTGGTGGTGTAGAGGTCGTCGCCGACCAGCTGCACCTTCTTGCCCAGTTTGCTGTTGAGCAGTATCCAGCCGTCCCAGTCGTCCTCGTCCAGGCCGTCCTCGATGCTGATAATGGGGTATTTAGAGGCCCAGTCTGCATAGAAATCCACCATCTCAGCGCTGCTTAGCGTTCTGCTCTCGCGAGCCAGTACGTATTTCCCGTCTTTGTAAAAGCTGCTGGCCGCGGGGTCCAGGGCTATATGGCAGTCCCTGCCCGCTTCGTAGCCGGCCAGCTCTATGGCCTCCAGTATCACCTCGACAGCCTCGCTGTTCGAGGAAAGCGAAGGGGCGAAGCCGCCCTCGTCGCCGACATTGGTGTTGTAGCTCTTTTTCCGCAGAGTCTTCTTGAGGGCCTGGTAGACCTCGCAGCCCATCTGCATGGCCGCCGAGAAGCCGGCGGCGCCCGTGGGCATGACCATGAACTCCTGCAGGTCGGTGGAGTTCTCAGCATGCTTGCCCCCGTTGAGTATGTTCATCATGGGGACTGGCAGCGTAACGGCCTTATCGCCGCCGATATATTTGTAGAGCGGCAGGCCGGCGCAGTTGGCCGATGCGTGCGCCGCCGCCAGAGACACGCCCAGTATGGCGTTGGCGCCCAGCCTGGACTTGTCAGGCGTGCCGTCCAGGTCGATCAGCCGATTATCTAAAATGTCCTGTTTAGAGGCGTCCTGCCCGATGACGGCCTTGCGGATGGTGGTGTTCACGTTCTCCACGGCCTTCAATACGCCCAGGCCGCCGAAACGTTTCTTATCTCCGTCGCGCAGCTCCAGCGCCTCGTATTTGCCGGTGCTGGCGCCCGAAGGCACCGCAGCTCTGCCTGATACGCCGTTTTCCAGGGATATCTCAACCTCTACCGTCGGATTGCCCCTGGAGTCGATTATTTCGCGTGCGTTGATGTTCTTTATTTTCATGCTATTACTACCTGATTTATTCTGGGGGGAATTTTCGGCCGCAATTCAAAGCCGTGTCATTATATCATCCGGTTGAAAATGCGGGCAATGTGAAACAGCAGAGAATTCTACCTGCGGCGGTTAAATGTATTCATGGCTGCGGCGATGCCTTCCGCCAGTATGCAGGCGGTCGCATCGCAGGCCAGGTCCAGCGCAGGCTGGATGAGCTCGTTTTCCTCGCGGCTGAAGTTGCCCAGCACGTAGTCCACGATCTCGTTTTCATAATCAGGCCCGGACCGATCCAGAAAGGGCCTGGAGATGCCGATGCGCACGCGGTTGAAATCCCGGCTGTCGATCTCGTGGATGATCGACTTTATTCCGCGGTGGCCGCCCGACCCGCCGCCCAGCCTGACGCGGATACGCCCGGTCGGCAGATCGAGGTCATCGTGTATCACTATCAAATCCTGCGGCGTGCAGCCGAAACGTTTGAGCAGGGCTGCAGCCGCGTTCCCGCTAAGGTTAACGAAGGTCGCAGGTTTTGCCAGCACGACCTCCTCGCCTTCTATCAGCCCCGTGCCGGTTTGAGAGTGACAGAGCTTGTTTTTAATTTTGATGGAATGCCTCTCCGCCAGCCGGTCCATGCAGTGAAATCCTACATTGTGCCGGTTGTGCTGGTACTGTCTGCCGGTATTGCCCAGCCCCATGATGATCTTCATAGCAGTTTCGCCTGCCGCGTATCGCCGCCGCCGGTCTGACCATTGAGGAATGCCAGGAATTCCTTCTCGTTCAGTATTTTTATGCCCAGCGATTGGGCGCGCGCCAGCTTGGAGCCGGGATCGCTTCCGGCCACCAGGTAGTTCGTCCGCCTGGTTACGTCGGAGGCGGCCTTCCCGCCCAGCGCCCTGATGCGCGCCTCAAGTTCCTGCCGCCCTGATGTCTCCAATCTGCCCGTTATAACGAACTCCATGCCCGATAGAGGGAGGTCCCCGGCCGGCTGCTCCGCCGACTCCATGGCCACACCCGCTTTGCGCAGCTTCTCGATGATGCGCATGTTCTGGGGCTGGCGGAAGAAAGCCAGTATACCGTCGGAGATTTTGGGACCGATGGACGGTATGTTCATCAGCTCCTCCGCCCCGGCACTCAACAGACTATTTATATGGGTGTATTGCCTGGCCAGTATGGTCGCAGTCTCCTCACCCACGTTGGGTATGCCCAGCGCGAAATAGAGCTGCGCCAGCGGGCGCTTTTTGCTGACCTCGAGGGACGCCAGCACCCTGGACGCGCTCTTCTCCCCCATCCTTTCCAGATTCATCAGATGCTCTTTGCTCACGTAATACAGGTCGCCCGAGTCCTTGACCAGTCCCTGCTCGAAAAGCGCGGTGCACAGCTTTTCGCCCATACCGTCGATGTCCATGGCGCCCTTGCCGGCGAAATGCTTAATCGCCTCCAGCGCCTGCGCCGGGCAGGCGGTATTGGTGCAGCGGTGTATCGCTTCGCCCTCGGGCTTGATCACCTCCGCGCCGCAGACCGGACAGGCCGGCGGCATGTGAAATACCTTCTCCTCGCCCGTGCGGCGCGAGACGATGGGTTCGACGATCTCAGGTATCACCTCGCCGGCCCGCTGCACCAGCACCCAGTCCCCGATGCGCAGGTCCTTGCGATGGATGTCCTCCTCGTTGTGCAGCGTGGCCTGCTTGATGGTAACGCCGCCTATGCTGACAGGCTCAAGCACGGCGTAGGGATTGAGGCTGCCGGTCCTGCCCACGTTGATTTCGATGCGTAGAAGCCGCGTGGTTCCCTGCACGGCCGGGTACTTGAACGCGATGGCCCAGCGGGGGTCGTGCCCCACCGACCCCAGCTCCTCCTGCAGGGCGATGGAGTTCACCTTGATCACCACGCCGTCCACATCATAGGGCAATTCCTCACGCCGTCCTCCCCAGTCGCGGCAGAAGGCCTTGACCGCGTCCAGGTCCCTGCAGCGTGTCATGTTGCTGTTGATCTTGAAGCCGAGCGCCTTGAGGTACTGCATGGTCTCCCAGTGCGTGCCCGGCATGTCCCTGTCCTCGGACCAGCCGAGCTGGTAAATAAAGATGTCGAGCGGACGCCCGGCGGTGACACGCGGGTCGAGCTGCCTGACCGAGCCGGCCGCTGCGTTGCGGGGATTGGCGAAGAGAGGGAGTTTTTCGGCCGCCCTCTCCTCGTTGATCTTTGTCAGGCCCTTTTTGGGCAGGTAGGCTTCGCCCCTCACCTCGAAACGCTGCGGCGCCTGCGGGCTGACCGAGAGCGGTATACTCCGTATGGTCTTCAGGTTTTGCGTGATGTTCTCACCCTGGTATCCGTTGCCGCGCGTGGCGCCCACGGTGAAGACGCCGTCCTCGTAGGTCAGGGCTACGGCCAGTCCGTCGATCTTGAGCTCGCAGACGAAATCGATATCATGGCCGGGAACCAGCCCGGTCAACCGTTTGTACCAGGCGTCCAGCTCTTCGTCCGAGAAGGCGTTGGCCAGGCTGAGCAATGGACGCGGATGCTTCACGACACCGAAGGCGGCCACCGGCTGCGCCCCCACGCGCTGCGTCGGTGAATCGGGCGTGACCAGCTCCGGGTGGGCCTGCTCGAGCTTTTTCAGCTCAAGCATAAGCGCGTCGTACTCTGCGTCGCTGATCTCCGGATCGTCGAGGACGTGGTAACGGTGATTGTGATAAGTGATCTTATCTCTGAGTTCGGCGATCCTTTGCTTAACGCTCTCAATGTCCGTCATCGCATAAAATCCATAGCCGTCTGATGAGGGGAATTATAGCATTTAGCCGAGGCCAAATATATGTCCGTTAAACTGTTATATAATATACAATGACTATGATTTATTATCCGTATCTGATTGTCTTTCTGGGCGCGGTCGCGCTGACCCTCTTTCTGGTAAACAGGGACCGCAACGGCAGCGTCAAGGCCCTGCTGTATAAAACCCTTGCCAGCTTCCTGTTCATAGTGACGGCCTTCGCATCTTTCATGGTTAACCCGTGTCCCTGCGCAGCTGTATTCGCCGCGCTCATCATGATGGGGCTTGTCTGCGGCCTGATCGGCGACATACTGCTGGACCTCAAGATCATGTATAAAGAGTCTTCATCGCTCTACCAGCACGGTGGGATGGCGGCTTTCTTTGCAGGTCACCTGTTTTACCTGGCGGCATTAATCGCCTATTTCGGTTTCAGCTGGATACCCCTGGTTATCGCAGTTATCCTGGCGGCCGTAATAATCTGCGTCAGCAAGTTTGTATTCAAATTCAATTTCGCCGAGCATACCGTTGATACCTATGCATACTCATTCGTATTAGCCTACATGATGACGCAGGCCTGCTACGCGGCGGTCAATCAGGGTTACATCGCCTGCACCGTTTTGCTGGCTGTGGGCGCTATATTATTCCTGCTGTCGGACCTCGTACTGAGCATGACTTATTACGACAATAAGGATTCCAGGCCGTACATCGCGGTTAACCATATCCTTTATTACGCCGCCCAGTTCAGCATTGCATTGAGCGTTCTCTATTTTGCAATATAATCATCGGCCATAATGTGAAAGGAGCGGTGAGATGACCAGGATTTATGATTTGAGCGTGCCCACCGAGGACAGCCCCAGCGAACCCCTGCCCGTCAGGGTGGAGCATAAGGCGCATGAGTTGAGCCTACCCATCATCGAGATGTTCCTGGGCGGCAAGAAGGATGACCTGGCGGATGGGCTGGGGTGGGCGGACGACGCAGCCACGCTGGGCGCGCATGCCGGCACGCACGTCGACGCGCCCTGGCATTTCGCTCCTCTGTCCGAAGGTAAAGCGGCCAGGACCATCGACCAGATGCCGCTCGACTGGTTTTACCACGACGGCGTGGTGCTGGACATGCGGCACAAGCCGCAGGGCTCCGGTGTAACCGTGGAAGACCTCAAGGCTGCGCTAAAAAAGATTAACTACAGCATCAAGCCCTGGGATATAGTCATGATACAGACGGACTCAGACAAGCTCTGGGGCAAGCCCGAGTATTTCTCGGCGGGGTGCGGCATGACCGAGGAGTCCACGCTGTGGCTGATAGACCAGGGCAGCCGCGTGATGGGCATCGATACCTGGGGCTGGGACCGTCCCTTCGCGGCCATCAAAGAGGAGTTCGACAGGACGCACGACAAGGGATTGATCTGGACCGCCCACAAGGCCGGCATCAAGAAGGAATACTGCCACATCGAGAAACTGGCCAACCTGGACAAGCTGCCTCGGCCCACGGGCTTCAAGGTGGCCTGCTTTCCGGTCAGGCTGACCGGGGGCAGCGCCGGCTGGGCGCGCGTGGTGGCGATACTGGATGATTAGGATACGGCAGCCGGGGAACAGTTGAGAAAACGTAAATCCGGCCGCTGGCATACCATCTATTCTCTGATCACATCAGGTATTGAAGAGCTGGCTATAGCCGCCCTGCTGCTATGGCTGCTGCCCGCCCTGGGTGTACAGGTCCCGCTGTGGTTGACCGTACCCGTGCTGGCCGGATTCCCCGTCTTTTGCTATATCATGTACCGCATAGGTCATCCCACTGTCCTGTACGGGGACGTGACAGGTCCTGAAGCAATCGTGGGAAGCACCGGCGTCGTCGAAACGGTATTTCCGGAGGCATTTGTCAGGGTGCAGGGGGAGTTGTGGAATGCATCCTGTCCCGATGGAGAGCTGAAGGTGGGGGAGGAAGTCACGGTCACGGCTGTCGACGGCCTCTCTCTGACCGTGAGCAGGAAGCGCGCTTGAATCCCGGTTACCTTATGCCGGGTCACCTTTCGAAGAAGGGTTTGTCGAGGTCGGCGTCGTTGGAGTAGCCGGCCCTCTCCCAGTAGCCTTTGTAGTTCGGATCGTCCGACAGCTCAATTTCGGTTACCCATTTGATCCACTTGTATCCCCATTTGTCTTCGGCCACCAGTTGGAAGGGGAATCCCCGCTCGGGCGGCAGCTCCACGCCGTTGATTTTATGGGCCAGCAGGATGTTTTTATCCCTGACGTATGCCAGGGGGAGAGAGGTGGTGTAGCCGTCATGCGCGTGGAAAATGACGGTGTTGGCAGCGGGCAGTATGCCGGCCGGGGTGATGATGTCGCCCACCAGCGCCCCTTCCCAAAGGATCTTGACCGCCCAACCCTCCACGCAATCCAGCGTGACCAGCTTGGTGTAGCTCTTGTGCCCGGACAGTACTTCGGCATAGGTGTAGGCAAGCGGTTTCTCGACCAGTCCCGTAACGCGCAGCCGGTAGGAGCCGATATCCACACGCTGGGGGCCTTTGATCGAATTCTCATGGAAATCGCCCAGGTCCGACAGCCTCTCGCCATGGTATTCCTTTATCTGCACAGCGGAGAGATCACTGCTCTCAGATGCGCCGCCGCCGGCGCAGCCTGCCAGCAATGTCAGCATCAACGTGCTCCAGGCGGTCAGCGGTAAAATCCATTTGATTTGCATGGCATTCTTCCTTTTAAAGCATGAAATTGATGGCGAAAAAGGCATGCACCATGACCGATACCAGGAAAAACAGCCAGAGGTAGCAGTGGAATTTGTAGAAATTTACATAATCTTTGTTCCGCATCAGGCCGCGCGCGAATTTGAATCCCGGCAGGCAGCGGCAGGTGAAAAAAACGAGCAGGCCAAGCACGATGTTGCATACCGCGAAGATCAGTATGATGTCCCTGGCTATTTGAGAGTGAAAAAATGCGTCCATATGGTCTCCTTTAAAGGTCGATCTCGCCCGACCCGCGCGCCATGTGCTTGAGGGTGAATTGTGGGTCGCTGCCGTAGGCCCAGATTATTTTGTGAGTACCTTTTCCCAGCGGCTTATCGAATTTATCTCCCGTGTCCAGCCTGCGCTTGAACTCGATGGTTGTAAAGCCGCCATCCGATCCGCCGGCCGCCGCCAGTATATCTTCGGTGCCGCCCTGCTGCGTGTCGGCGGGATGGGGACCGAACTGGCCCGTGCTGTACTGGTCGGCGATCGAAAGCACCCCGTCCTTGATGAAGCCCTGGACTATATCCGCGTCTTTCATCTGTGATGAGGGGTCGAAGCCCACTGCAACCCAGCCCGCCGTTCTGGCCTTCATCCCCATATAAAGGTAAAGGTCGTCGGTCGACCAGCTCAACTCGAAGTCGCCGAAGGATTTACTTCGACTGTACTCTCCCGGCTTAAACATGCCGTCCGCGGCCCAGGTGACATTTTCAGCGACCGCTGATTGACCTTCCGGCTGCGTGCCGACAGCCGGCGCAGGCAGCGAAGGCGGCAGGGTGGCTTTGGGTTCAGGCTGAGAGGGCGCCTGGCATCCGGCCGCGCTAAAGGCAAGCAACAGTATCAGCGCCGGGATAACGGTCCGCAGGGCGTAAATTTTTGACATAATGTCACCTGCCTTTATCTGAAATATTCTTCTATCAGTCGTGACGGGGTCAGCGCAGGCGCGCCTCGACGGTCTTCCAGTCGATGTTCTTGAGGAAGGCTTCGATGTAGTCGGCCCGCTTGAGTCCGTAATCGGTGATAAAGGCGTGCTCGAAGACGTCCAGCACCAGCAGCGGCTGGCAGCCCGCCGGGTGTCCGGTGTCGTGCTCGTTGATCCACTGGTTGAAAAGTTTACCGCCGATAACGTCCTGGTAGAGAATGGTCCAGCCGATGCCGCGCATGGCCGCCGTGCCCTTGAGGTCCTGCAGCCAGGCGTCGTAGCTGCCGAAGCCGGCGGCCAGCAGCTTGCCCAGCTTGCCGTCCTGGTTGAGCCCGCCTTTGCCGCCCAGGTTTTCGAAGTAGTACTCGTGCAGCCGCATGCCGTTAAATTCCCAGCCCATTCTTCTCTTCATCTCGGCGTACTCCGGGGTCGCGGCCTTGCCGTCCTTAACCATTCCCGACAGGCTGTCGAACAGCTTGTTGGTGTTGGACACATAGCCTTTGTAGAGCGTAAAGTGATTGTTCAGGAGGGTGTCGCTGAACCCCTCCATTCCCAGCAGTTTCGCGTAATCCTTCGCCTCGTATGCCATAATAGAACCTCCTTATTATCAGAGTGACTTTTTCAGGTCGTTGAAGACTTTGATGTGGTAGAGTTCGTGGTCGCGGATCCTGGTCAGCAGCTTCTTGACCTTCTTGTCGTCGATCTCTTTAGCCGCCTTATCGTATGCGGCCGCGACCTGTTTTTCGATCTTGATATCGGCATCCAGCATCTTTGATGCCGTTTTGGGTTTTTCGATTTTTGTGTGTTCCATATGGGGATGGCCGCCCCTGCCGACCATTTTCTCGGCCAGCCAGCCCATATGCTGCATCTCGTTAATGGCCTGGTCCTGCAGCTCTTTGCGCATCTCCTCGTTGGGCGCGGCGTAAGAATGCAGCAGGTACTGCAGTATGACCGTGTACTCGTGCTCGATGCCCCAGTCCAGCACGCGGGTGAGCCTGTCTTTGCGCTCGCCGCGCAGGTCCTTCAGCTTCTCTTCGGCGGCTTCTTTCACGAAGCCCGCGAAGTCGCCGTGGTGCGACATCTCGTCGGAGAGGATGCGCTCCAGCAGCCGCTTGATCTTGACATCTTTAATGAGGCGGATGTGGTCGCGGTACATTTTAATTGCGTCTTCCTCGGCCAGCACGTCGTTTTTCATCCAGGCGCTTACGCTTTTGCCGCCCTGGCGCATCTTGCCTCTGGTGAAGCTGGGCGTGCCTCCCAGCTCGGTCACAGCCTCGGCCAGCCAGTCGAGGTGGCGCATCTCCTCGCGCGCTATGGCCTCGATCTCACAGGCCAGCTCGCCCTCGCCCATGGAATAGGCGTGCGCCAGGTACTGGATGATGGCGGCATGTTCCCCCTCTATGTCCTTGTTGAGCAGTTCGACGACGTCTGATTTTTTCAATTCAACCTCCGTTTACGTACATGCGTCAACGATCTTAGGACGCATGTTACCAGAATTTTATTATCTCAGGATGTGACGTAAGTCATCATTCACTATTATACAAACGGGATCGGCAGTCGTACCAGCCTCAGTTCAGCTCCTTTACCCCTATGAAGGGGCCATGCCAGAAGTGATACCATACCTGCCCTGTATAGCCGTTAACGCTGAGCATACCGTAAATTTGATTGTCCTTGAGGATTTCAATAGTGTAGTAGCCATAAAAACGGTCGGCGTCGCTAACTTTCAAACCTGGCAGATAACTATCGAGGTAATCCTGCGCAGCCTTTTTGGCCTGCTCCTCGCTGACGGTCATGGGAAGAGCGGCATTACGGTTACCCCACATCATTCCTGTCATCATCCCATATTTAGCATTCCACATCATATTGGGCCCCGGCTCGGAATACATATCTCCGGTATAAGGGTCGATGAGGGCTTCAAAGGCATAATAGCCCGTGCTTTTTTCTTTGAAGCCAACATAGAAGTTGTTGGTGAATTCCAGTATTTCAGCGGCTTCCAGATCGGGATCGTTCCTCTCACGGAGGTAGTTATTCACTATCTCCAGGGCTTTCTCCATAGTAATACGCTGCCCGCTGCTCCCGTAAGGCCCACCCGGCCCTATCAGGCCGTTGCGACTCATCATGCCGCCCGGTCCGGTCACACCGCCGGGACCCATCATACCGCCTGGCGGATAGTTGTAGGACGGGGCCTGAGCTGATTGGGAAGAGCAACCTGACACAAATGTGGAGACCATGAGTACTGATATTAAAAGGACCAGGAAACACCATCTCAACATTGTCCACCTCCTGACATACGTGTTCTGATTTTGATTATAGCACCGGAATCAGGATGCGTCATAACTGTAATGTTCGCATGTAATTGCGGCTACGATCTGCTTTATTCTTATAGTCTGAGCAACCTCGCATTAA
Source organism: Dehalococcoidia bacterium (assembly GCA_041653995.1). NCBI lineage: Bacteria > Bacillati > Chloroflexota > Dehalococcoidia > Dehalococcoidia bacterium. Next base: position 779,627 of record JBAZEK010000001.1, on the reverse strand, counting down.
TTGACACGATTACCGTGCTGAGTGTCATCAAGATCGCGCCAACTGCCGGTGTGAGCAGAATGCCAAATTCATACAGTGCGCCGGCAGCCAGTGGAATGGCGACTGCGTTATAACCGGTAGCCCAGACGAGGTTCTGCACCATTTTCCTGTAGGTTGCCTTCGCCAGGCCTATGATTGCTACCGTATCGAGGGGATTACTTCTCACCAGGATTATGTCTGCCGTCTCCACGGCAACATCAGTACCTGCGCCGATGGCGATGCCGACATCGGCTAATGCCAGAGCGGGAGCGTCGTTTACGCCGTCTCCCGTCATGGCGACCAACAGCCCTCTTGACTGGACTTCTTTCACCTTGGCTGCTTTTTGATCGGGCAGAACTTCCGCGAAATACTCATCAAGACCGATTTGCCCGGAAACCCACGCGGCTACCTGCCTGTTATCACCCGTAATCATCATGCATTTGATACCCATTTCTTTCAGCTTTGATATGGCTTCTTTGGATTCGGGGCGGATGATATCGGCCAGGACGATGGCGCCTGCCGGCTGTCCTCCGATAATCACGAATACCACGGTCTTGCCCTGAGAAAAAGCCGCGTCTATTCTTTCATCAGCGACCTGAATATTGTTTTCCCTCAAATAGCCCGAGCTGACAATTCTCACCATTTTTGAATTAACTATGGCCTCAGCTCCTTTTCCCGGTATGGATTTGAAATTCTCAACCGGGAATTTATCCCCGCTTGAAGCCGTGACTCCCCTGGCTATGGGATGCTCAGAGAAGGCTTCCACAGAGGCCGCATATGCGAGCAATTCTTTATCTGTGAATTCTGATTGTAAGATGATTGTATCTGTAACGCCGAACCTTCCTTCAGTCAGCGTGCCCGTCTTGTCAAACAAAATGGCCTGAATATTGCGCGCCTGTTCAAAGGCAAATCTATTTCGTATCAGAAGACCATTCCTGGCTGATATAGCGGTGGACACAGCGACAACCAGCGGCACAGCCAATCCAAGGGCATGTGGACAGCTTATTACCAGTACCGTTACCATTCGCTCAAGCGAGAAGGCGAAGTCCTCATTCATAATAATCAACCAGATGAAGATAGTTATTGCCCCGGCTGACAGGGCTATGATAGTCAACCATAAGGCGGCACGATTGGCTAAATCCTGCGTCCTGGACCTGCTGTCCTGCGCATCTCTGACAAGTTTGACCACCTGCGAGAGGTAAGAATCCCTCCCGATTTTCTGAACCTCTATTAATAATCTTCCCTCACCGTTAATAGAGGCGCCTATCACTTTTGCCCCGGCCGACTTGGGAACCGGCGTGGATTCACCTGTAAGCATAGCTTCATTAAGGGAACTTTCTCCGTCCAATACAATTCCATCTGCAGGCACTTTTTCCCCGGGCTTAACTATCACCCTGTCCCCGGCCAGAAGTTGTTCGAGTGGTACGTCTTTCATGCCACCGTCCGGCATGATCTTATGGGCGTCAGCAGGCATGAGCCGTGCCAGTTCTTCCAGCGCTCTGGATGCACCCATAATGGACCGCATCTCAATCCAGTGACCGAGAAGCATGATGACCACCAGTGTAGCTAACTCCCAGAAAAACATTTCGCCTTTCAGACCGAACGCAACGGCACTGCTGTATACATAAGCTACGATAATGGCCAGGCCGATCAGGGTCATCATTCCCGGTTTTTTCGATTTAAGCTCTTCAAACAGGCCTTTGAGAAATGGGTAACCGCCATAGAAAAACACAACTGAGGACAATGCCCACAAGACGTATATATCTCCATTGAAGCGGAGTAAATTGCCCAGGCCGAGCAATTCCTGCAGAGCAGGTGAAAGCAGAAGGATGGGTATGGTTATGGCCAGAGATATCCAGAAACGCTGCTTGAAATCAGAGACCATTGAAGCGTGCTGCCCGCCATGCACCGGCGGCTTATCCTGTTCGGCCTGCATATGCATGGAATGCGAGGTCATATCCATGCCATGACGCCCACCCGTAATTGGAGACACCTGGTGGTCACCGTGGCTCATTCCCCTCATATCGTCACCTGATTGACCTTTTTCAGGCTATTCATTTTGATACTGAAAATGGGACGCAGGCAGTCACTACGTAGCGGGCAATTCCACCGGTTTGAACCCTCTCAGCCTGAGGGAGTTGGATACCACCGTGACCGAGCTGGCGGCCATGGCCAGCGCGGCCAGCATGGGATTGAGGAATCCGTAGCGGCCGAAGATGAACTGCAATCCCGGCGGGACGTTGCCCGCAGAGAAGAAGGGATACAATATGCCGGCCGCCACGGGTATAAGTATTACGTTGTAAGCGAAGGCCCAGAACAGGTTCTGCTTGATCGTGCTCATAGTGCGCCTGCTCAGCGAGATTGCTGTGACGATGCCTCCCAGGTCGCCCCTCATGAGCGTGATGTCCCCCGTCTCCATTGCCACGTCCGTTCCCGTGCCCATGGCGATGCCGATATCGGACTGGGCCAGCGCAGGAGCGTCGTTGATGCCGTCCCCAACCATGGCCACCACCTGGCCCTCCTGCTGCAATTTTAACACTGCGGACGACTTGTTTTCAGGCAGCACGTCGGCGATTATGCCGTCTATGCCGGCCTGCCCTGCGATGTAACCGGCGGCACGCGCGTTGTCGCCCGTCAGCATCACAACGCGCAAGCCCATGTTTTTTAGGGCGGCCACAGCCGCCGCGGCTTCGCGCTTAAGCGTGTCCGCCAGGGCGAGCACCGCCGCTATCCTCCCGTCGATGCTGAGGAAAAGCACGGTTTTTCCCTGGTTCCACATGGTTTCGGCGGCGCCCTGGGCGGCGCTGATATCGATACCCCTGTCCTGCATCAGCATGCTGTTGCCGATAGTAACCTTGCGGCCGTCCACGCCCGCGTCGATGCCCAGCCCGGGCAGAGCCTGGAAAGTCTGCGGCGAGGGCACTTCGATGCCCCTTTCACGGGCGGATCTTACAATATTCTGCGCCAGCGGATGCTCTGAGTTGCGCTCCGCCGCCGCGGCCAGCCGCAGGGCCTCTTCCTCCGCAAAAGGTGGGAAGGCCTTGATATCGGTCAGTCGGGGACGTCCCTGCGTGAGCGTGCCGGTCTTATCGAGCATCACCGTGGTTATTTTGTGCGTGCGCTCCAGCGCCTCCCCGTTCTTGATGAGTATCCCGTACTGGGCGCCCTTGCCCGTGCCCACTATGATGGCGGTGGGCGTGGCCAGCCCCAGCGCGCAGGGGCAGGCGATGATCAGGACGGCCACGAAATTGAGCAGGGCGTAGACGAAGGAGGGCTGCGGCCCGATGATAAGCCAGATCAGGAAAGTGACAATTGCGATGGCGATGACCGCCGGCACGAAATAGCCGGCTATGATATCGGCCAGCCGCTGGATGGGCGCCTTGCTTCCCTGCGCCTCATCGACCAGCCTGATGATCTGGGAGAGCACGGTGTCTTTGCCCACCCGGGTGGCCCTGAACTTGAAGCTGCCCGTCAGGTTGAGCGTCGCCCCGGTCACATTGTCGCCCGCCTTCTTTTCCACGGGCATGCTCTCGCCGGTCAGCATGGACTCGTCCACCGCCGAGTAGCCGTCGCTGACGATGCCGTCCACCGGCACCTTCTCGCCCGGCTTTACCAGTAAAAATTCGCCCACCGCCACCTGCTCCACCGGCACCTCGACCTCTTTCCCGTCCCGTACGGCGGTGGCCGTGTTGGGCCGCAGGCCGATCAGTTTTTTAATGGCCTCGGAAGTCTGACCTTTGGCGCGTGATTCCAGGAAGCGCCCCATCAGTATCAGCGCTATGATCATGGAGGAGGTGTCGAAGTACAGCCCGTGTCCCATGCCCGCCGAGGAGAAGAAATGCGGGAAGAGCACCACCGCGGTGCTGTAGAGGTAGGCCGCCGATGTGCCCACGGCGATCAGTGTGTTCATGTCCGCCGCGCCGTGCTTGAGAGCGCCCCAGGCGCCCCTATAGAAGCGCAGGCCGGCCCAGAACTGAACAGGGGTGGCCAGTGCCCACAGCAGGTAGGGTTTCCAGTCATAGTCCAGCAGGCCGGTCATGCTCAGCAGCATGACCACGGCGGCGATGCATAACGAAAATATGAACTGTGTGCGGAGCTGCGAGATCTCGCGCAGAGACGCCGCGTCCTCCCTGCCCTGCTCCGCCGTGACCACCTCTATCCCGTATCCGGCGTCGGTAACGGCGCGCAGCATGGCGGCGGTGTCGGCCTTCCCCGTGTGCTCCACTACAGCGCGGTTTGATGCCAGGTTCACCGCCACCGAGACCACGCCGGGCAGGTCACGCAGCGACTTCTCGACGCGGGAGACGCAGGATGCGCAGGACATCCCGCTCACGGAGAAAGTGGTTTTCACCGTCGACGTATCGGCATTAGCGGGCATCACAACTCCAGGTGCTGTTCCCAGACGCCGTGCTGGGTGCAGTAGCTGAAGGAGAAGATGTGTTTGAACTCGGACGAGTCGATCTCGAAGGCATACACCGGCCGGCCCTTCTCAGGCTTGTATACCTCTCTTCCCAGGTCGAGGATATGGCCGTCTTTTTTAACGCCGAAGGCCTGTATCCAGACTATATAGTGTTCGGCCGTATTGGGGTGGGACGCCTCCCTGCCGACGACGATCTCCACCAGGTCCTTGCCCATCTTGCCCTGTCCCTTCATCATCTCGATGCTCGGGATGTGTTTCTCCTTGCCCTCAGAGGTGCGTCCTTTGGCCAGGTCACTGAAGTGGACGATCTTGCCCGGTTTCTCTCTCTTGACCACGCGCTGGGCCACCAGCCTGGAATCCAGCGTACCCTGGCCGCCGCACTCGGGCGTATAGCAGGTGACGTCGCTGAAGGCGCATTTGACCAGGCAGCTGGGGCAGGGGTCGGGCGGCCTGGGCGACTCGATAACGAAGTTACATTTTTCACACATCCAGTAAGTCATGGCCGGTTCTCCTGTTCGATTTTATTTATAGCCGTTCTCGCGGTGTTTTTGTGCTATGGCCTCAGCCAGCGCATCGAGAGCCGCGAAATCGTTCTCCGACGGGCTGCCCTTGATATATACGGGCGGGAGTACTTCGGGTTTGATATTGGTCAGCATGCCGGTGATCTGTTCGATGGTGCGGCCGCCCCAGCCGAAGGAGCCGATGATGGTGGCGAATTTCAGGTTGGGACGCAGCGCGTTGGCCAGGAAAGTCACATTGGCCGCCAGCGGATGCGCTCCGCCCAGCACCGTGCAGGTCGCCAGTATCAAAGTGGCGGAGTCCACCAGTGCGATGGCGATCTTGCCGGGATCCGCCACCGTCAGGTCGAACTGCCTGACGTTCACGCCGCGTGCGATAAGCGCCCCCACCATGTGGTCAACCATATCTTTTGTGCTGCCGTGCATGGAGACGTAGGGCAGCAGCACCATGTTGGCGGGCTCGTCGTACACCCAGTGCTTATAGGATTCCAGTATAAATTCCGACCTGTCGTAGACCGGCCCGTGGCTGGGAGCGATGATGTCGATGGCGTAGCCCTTGAGCCGCTCCATGTTCTTCTTGATGTTGGTCCTGAACGGCATCATGATCTCGCCGAAGTATCTCTTGGCGGACTCATATACCTGGCCTTCGTCCTGGACGTAGAGGGCGGACTGCGCCAGGTGGGAGCCGAAGAAGTCGCAGGAGAAAAGGACTTTATCCTCGTGCAGGTAGGATACCATGGTCTCCGGCCAGTGCACCCAGGGCGCATGGATGAACTCCAAGGTCTTATCGCCCAAAGATAGACTCTCGCCGTCGTTGACCGTCGTTATGACGCCCTCGTCCAGGTGCAGAAGGTCGATCAGCATACCCTTGCATTTGGGTGTGCAGACTACCTTAGCCTCAGGGTACAGGTCCAGGACCAGGGGGATGCTGCCCGCATGGTCCTGCTCGGCATGGTTGCAGATGACATAATCGATCTGCTCCACCTTGAGATCGTCCAGGTTTCCTGTGAGCACGCTGTCCATGGCGGGATCGACCGTATCCACCAGGGCGGTTTTCTTACTGCCGCGCACCAGATAGGAGTTGTAGCTTGTGCCGTCCGGCAGCGGTATGAGCGAATCGAACAGGCGGCGGTCCCAGTCAATGGCGCCCACCGGATCGATGCCGGGCCTGATCTGCGGCCTTTTCATGCTGACCTCCTCTAAAGCTTTTTAAACTGGCTCTTCTCCGCTCCGCATACGGGGCAGGTCCAATCGTCAGGGATGTCTTCGAACCTGGTGCCGGGCTTGACGCCGCCGTCCGGGTCGCCTTTCTCGGGATCGTAAATATAACCGCAAACGTTGCACTGATATTTGTCCATAGTCGCTTTATCCTCCTTTTTATCCGCAATAAAACTGGGCGCCGTCCTGGGAGTGGTGCCCCGTTTGACCTGCTGATAATACGCGTAGGTGATCGGCTCGCCTTCCTTGATTACATCGGCGTCTATGATCTGGCCCACGAAGATGGTGTGCGTATGGACGTCGAGCTGCGCTATCACCTTCGCCTCGATATAGGCCAGGGAGTTGTCCAGGACGACCGGCGCGCCGCTCTGCCCGGTTTTATAGTTTACGCCGGAGAACTTGTCGACATCGCGGCCGCTTTTGAATCCGAATCCGCCGATGAAGTTGAGCGGCGTTTCCCTGGCGAGTATAGACGCCGTGAAAACCTTGCTGGCGGATATGTATTCGTGCGTGAGGTTGCTGCGGTTGATCACGGCCTGTATGACCTGAGGTTCCGAACAAACCTGAATGACCGTGTTGGCGATCTGTCCGTTGATCCTATCGCCCTTCATGGACGACACGACGAACAGTCCGTAGGTCAGGGAATAGAGTGCTTTGGAGTTCATGCTGTATGTTTCACCTCCCCGATATATAAAATGATTATGCGCCGTCCAGCAGATGGTGTTCCGTGCGTGTGAACCAGCCCACGGGATCGCTGATGTACTCCTTGTAATCGACCAGCGCCAGGTAGTGTCCCTGCTCTTCGGCGGAAAGGTCCTTGAAAAACCCCTTTTCGTCCGGGGAAGAGGCTTTGTCCGCCCTTTCCCTGTAATAGTCGCGTGACTTGATCTCCATATCTATGGCTGTATCGGCCGAGCCTATCTCCGCTTTTGTCCCCGCCGGTTTGGCCGACTCCTTGATCAGGCGGGAAAAGAGCGTACCCAGCTTTATCGGTTTGGGGGGCTTGACGCCTGATGACGGCCAGCCTTTCTGGGACGAAATCGCGGCGAAGATCTGCTCGAAACGTTTGTAGTGAAGATCCTCCTGCTCCGCCAGCCAGAAGTAAAGGTCCTTCCCCACCCTGTTGCTGCTCTCCCGCGCCGCCAGCGTATAGTACTTTTTCCCGTCCAGCTCCATGCGCAGCGCGTATTTCAGCGCCTCTACGATGGTCTCATGGCCGTCTTTCATATGCATCCTCCTCTCTTCAGCCCATTATAGCAACTTTATTATATGCGAAAGTAATAAAAGTCACATAGGGCCGAAACGCTGAAGGAAATAAGGAAGGCCGGCCTTTAAAGGCCGGCCTGTAGAGATCCTGAGTGTTGACTGTTCAGCGTGCTATTTTTTCCAGCGCTTTGAGCTGTGTGTCCATGCCCTTGCCGTGGAGCTTGATCCTGATGGGCTCGCCGTTTCCGTATTTCCTGTAGACCCGGCAGACCTCGCAGATGCTGGTGTCCTTGCCGGTTGCCCCGCGGTCGTCCAGCTTGCAGTAAGTGCCCTCGATCTCCCAGCAGGGGAGGAACTGGTACATGGTGGACGGGCACTCCGCCTTTATCATCTCGGGACAATGGCACTTCTCCCAGCAGGGCTGCTTGTCAGCCCAGAAATTGAACCCCGCTACTCCCTGTGCCGTTTGAGTGTTCTGGACTTTTTCCATTGTTTCAGCCATTGTCATATCCTCCTTTGTTGTTTATATCCTTTTTCCTTACGCTACTAATTTAACATGCGCAAAACGCGCCGCCATCCGTCGTGAGGCTTAATTTAAATTTGCGCACAAGCGCATATATGGGTAAAAAGGATTAGCTGGAAATGCTTAATTTCATCCTGCCGTTGATTTGGCCTGCCGCCGCTTTTGGGGCACAATAACAACGGACCGCTATTAAAAGGTATATTGTAAGGATTAGCCCCGGGTGTTCAACAGCTCTGCTCTCGGCAAAAGTCCGCTGTATGTATCGCTTGGTGTGTTGATATTGATAACGGCCTGCCTGCCGTCCGGCGCCTTCGACAATGGATACGAGATACGCCGCGCCGCCGCGCCTTATGCCCTGAACGTGCCGGCCTGGGAGCTGCGTAATTCGCTCTCCCCTGTAGAGTCCGGCACGAATACCGTCATGCGCACGCTGGACGCGGACATAGAGCGTGCGCTGGCGCAGCAGGGGATAGCGGCAGTGCCGCCGGTCAGGTACAGGTTCGAGCAGCCACCTCTGCTGCTGGTGGTATCGCCCAGGGAAAGCATATTATATTTAGATCGCCAGTTGCTGCAGCCCGCTATGGATTTAGCCCGGATAGAGGAGCTGGAGAACAGCATTACGGAGCTGGGTCTGTCCGCGCTGGTGGTTAAGATCGGCGGCTTCGGCGCGGCTTATCCCGCCGTCGTTTCGCCTTCACTGCCTGTGAAAAACATGGTCGAGGCGGCTGTGGAAGAGTGGGCGCACCAGTACCTGGCCCTTAGACCGCTGGGTTTTCGCTATCTCTTGGATTGTCTGGGCTTCGCGCAGGAACCCGGCGTGATAACCATGAACGAGACGCTGGCCGGGATGATCGCCGACGAGATCGGGTCCATCGTATACAGCCATTACGCTGAAACCGCAGCCCCGCAACAAAACAGCCGGCCTGATGACGGGTTTGATTTCGCGGCCGAGATGCGTACGACGCGGCGGCAGGTGGACGGGCTGCTGGCCGCCGGAGAGGTGCAGCAGGCTGAAACATACATGAATGGGCGCCGCGCCTTTTTCGAGTCCCACGGCTATTACATCAGGAAGCTGAACCAGGCCTACTTCGCCTTTCATGGCATCTACGGGCAGGACCCCGGCTCGGCCGGCCCGATCTACTCTCAGATGACCAGGCTGAGAGAGGCGTCGAGCTCGCTGTCGGAGTTCGTTGACCGCGTGTCCGCCATGACCGGACCCGCCGCCCTGCAAGAGGCTGTCGATAGCCTGCCGCGTTGAAATTCAGCTTTGACGAAGCCGAAAAGCGGGCATTCAGGCAGACGGTTCTGCTATACTTTAAGCAGCCATGAATACTTCGTCTCTATACGCGCGACCATGTTCAGAGTAGATCTGAACTGGGACGACAACGAGGTCCTGCCCGACAAACTGAGGCCGGACGTTGAGTTCCTTTTCAAGCGCATGAGCAGCGCCACACTGGAGATGGTCGACCCCCATCCCGGCGAGCGCATACTCGATATCGGCTGCGGCCGCGCCATCGACATCGTCAACATGTCGGCCTCCGGCGCCGAGCTGATCGGCGTGGAGCCCTCGTTCACCATGCTGTCGCACGCGCGAGAGACACTCAAGCTGGACGGATACAACACCGCCGTGCTGCAGGGCATCGGGGAGAGCATCCCCGTCGTGCCCGGCTCCATCGACAAGGTGCTATGCAAGGGCGCGCTGGACCATTTCTCCGACCCCGGCCGGGCCCTGGAGGAGATAGCCATGACCGTCAAGCCGGGTGGTAGGGCGGTGATAGCCATCGCCAACTTCGAGAGCATGGGATTCAAGGTGGGCAAGCTGATTTTCGGCCTCAGGAAGCTGCTGGGGATCAAGAACCCGTACAAGCGTCTGCCCTGGGAGCTGCCGCCCGACCACACTTATAAATTCGACTACAGGACGCTGATGCAGATGGCGGGACGCTACATGATGGTGGAGAAAGTTACGGGCGTATCGATGCTCTGCTGCACGCCGGGCTGGGGCGATATGCTGGCCGCTCTGCCGGCGGGGCTTACCCGCTTTATCGTTTATTCATTAGATGGGCTGTCGCGCGTTTTCCCCATGTTGAGCGATGTGCTCGTGATAAGGTGCGTGCCGCGCCGTTTACAGGGCGCTGCGCCGCAGGTGGTACCGGTAGTGACGGGCCAGCGCTCGTGAAGCTCTCTCAGGTGTAGGGAAAGCCAGGATACCGTCGTTCTGTAGCTCCTGGATAATCTCTGATCCGTGCGGACCGGTCAGCACACACACCAGCGGCTTGTCAGGATGCCTGGAGATCATCCCATTGAGAATCACTCTGGTCTGGCTGCTTACCATGCTGTTCGGGACGATTTGTATGAACATCCAGCCACCGAAGGTTCTGTCCGACAGCAGTATCTCCATGATGACGTCGATGGAACGCGGCACCGATTCAGAGCCCATCACCATCGGCCAGTAGTCCACAGGGTTTCCCACGCCCAGCCAGGATGGCGCCAGTTTACTGATCTGCTCACGTGAGGTTGATGATGGTGCCGGGGTAAGCAGATCCGTTCCCTGCATGGCGTCCATGGCCATGATGGCAGCTCCGCCGCTGAAGGTGGCAACGCAGATATTGGGGTTGGTCAGCGCGGGCAGCATATAGAGGGCGCGTGTGACGTCCAACATCTCCTCCAGGCTGTCCACACTGATTATCCCTGCCTGACTGAAGGCGGCATCCCATATCTCGGTGATGCCGGCCAGCGATCCTGTATGCGATTGAGCGGCTTTCACGGCCTGCCTGCTCCTGCCTGTTTTCAGTGCCACGATGGGTTTGTGGCGGGATACACGCCGGGCGGTATCGATGAAACGGCGGGGATCAGGCATGCCCTCGATGTGCAGAGCTATGACTTTCACCTGCGGGTCCTGCTCGAAGTATTCCAGGCAGTCAGCGAAGTCCACGTTGCATATATTGCCTACATCGATGCCTTTACCAACGAACCTGAACTCGGATACCCCGTTGAAGATGCCCCCCGTCTGGCTGACCAGGCCGACCGGGCTGGCCTGCATGGATACCCTGGCGAAGGCGGAGCAGAATTTATGGAAGTAGTTGGCGCTGCCGAAGCTGTTGGGTCCCAGCACCCTGCATCCTGTGGCAGCTGCGATTTCCTTTATCTCGCCGAACAGCCGGTTGCCCTCCTCATCCCCCGCGTCATTGAAGCCCTGCGTTAATATGCTGACGCACCTGATACCGCGTGCCGCGCAATCCCTGATATGTTGCGGCACCCGTGAGCGGGGCGTGGAAATAACCGCCAGGTCGACCGGGTCAGGTATGTCGTTGATCGAGGCGTAGGCTTTGACGCCCGCGATCTCGGAGGCGTTGGGATTGACGGGGTAGAGGCGTCCGCTGTAACCGTAGTTGAGCAGGTTCTCCAGCGCGTTGTATGTACCGGGCCCCGTTTTTCTGGAAAGGCCTATAATGGCGATCGAGTCCGGCTCGAAAAAGGATTTGAGCCCCCGGACGTTATCCATGGGCAAGAAGTATAGCAGATTATTCCATACTTAACGATGCATGAGACGGCGCATCGGGCCTGCTACCTGGTCATGACGAATATCTCGACGGCGGCGATGGCCAGCGTAATGATAATTATGAAGACCATAAGCGCGGGAGAGTTTATCTCGCGTTTGAGTATGCCCGGCTTGTCCATTTCTTCGGATATCTGCTCCACCTCTTCGGCGCACTTGCAGCAGTAGGTTTTGCCCAGCAGCGTTGCGCTGCACTCGTCGCAGACGGGCTGCTGGCAGCGCCAGCATACGCCGGCGCCCCGCCGGTCGGGATGGTTGTAGCAGGCGAACTCGGGACGTATTTTCGTGTTTTCGTCGTCCATTGAGATGATTATACGGTGATGCACATAAAAAATAAAGGGGTTGTTGAATCGTCATTGCGAGGAGAGTAGCGACGAAGCAATCTTGTACGTGATTGCGTGTGCACAGGATTGCCACGCCCTTCGGGCTCGCAATGACGTGGAGAAAATGGGTGCAATGACGTGGTAAAAAAGCGCTCGCAATGACATAATACTATGCATATTATGTGCGGGGCTTTGTAAGGAGGTACACGATGGAGCTGGAGCTGAGACGGGAAGGAGCAACAGTCGCTCTGGTCATCGCGGGCAATGAGCTGGGGAAGCTGTATTTTCCTTTGAGAAGTGGCGGCCGATGGATGCAGCCGGAGAAGGTCGTAATAGGCCCGGGCAACGTTATCACAGCTTCATATGGGCATGCGGAGCTGACGGACCGCCTCACGTTCAGTGAAGGGCTGATCAAGGTGGAAAGGAGCTGGAAAATTTTGCGCAAGGGAAGCTGGCAATTGGGCTTCGGCTATCGCCCTTCCACTCAACTGGAGCAGTGGATCGTGCCGTCCATTATGTACGATAAAAACACCATGGGCACGGGACGCTACCCGCGCGGCGGAGTCGAGGCCGGCTGGTCGTTCCGTGAGGACAGGATACCCGTGCCCTCCTGCTCCATCCTGCACGACGGCTCGAACTGGCAGGCGGTGTTCACGCAGCCGGCCGGGGACGGGTCCGTTATATCCAGCGTCAAAACATATCCGAGTGCGGGAGGTCCCGCTTTCGAAATCAGGGTGCCCTACTGCGAGGAGCCGCGCACCTATACGGAGAAGGGCATCTTCATCGGCGGATTGAGCGGCAGGACCGAGAGATTATTTAAAGTAAGCAAAGTCCCCTTCGAGTATTCGCGCACCTTCTATATCGCCTATGGCTGTTGCTCACATATCGGCGAGATATTCATGAGGCTGGCGGAGCTTGCCCTGGGTGAGTTCGCGGCTCCCGGAGCAAAAGTCACTGGTGTCGACTGGTCTAAAATAGCCGCGCTTAAGTTCAACCATCTGCGCTATCTGCTGATCGACGATGGACGCATGACGGCCGTCAAGATGGGCAGGGGCAACGGCCTGTTTCAATCCTTCTACGAGTACACCGCCGGGTCGTTCCTGGTCAAAGGGCTGGAGGCCGCCACCATCTTTGCGCGCCTTGGAAAGGAGGTCGGCAACAGCAGGTATACGGATATAGCGGAGAGGATCGGGGATTTCTTCCTGGCGGGAGCATTGCCCAACGGCTTGCACCGCGACTGCTACTCGCTTAAAGACGGACGCTGGGGCGGATACCTGGGCGTGGGCACGCCTCCCGAGCTGCAGGAAGGGGCCAACGCCCGCTGCAACGGCGAGGTCATGTACAACTATTTAAGGCTGTACAGGCTGCTGAAAGACGCCGGTCGTGAGAAACCGGATTTCCTTGAGCTGGTTGAGAAAAACGCCGCTTTCTATATCGGACACCAGCTGCGGGGCGAGCAGGAGGGCAGCTTCGGCCGCTGGCGGGACATATCGGGCGTACCCATGAACACGCTGGGCACCAACGGCGCCTACATTATCAGCCTGCTGGTCGAGCTGGAGAAAACGGCGGGCAAACGTGACGATATCGACCGTGCTCTGGAGAAGGCCGGCAAGTATTATGCCTCCCTGATCGATAAAGGCGCATTCTACGCCGATACGCTGGACGCCGACTGCGTGGACAAAGAGGCCGGAATTGCTCTGCTAAAGGCTTTTCTCGACCTGTATGAAAGATCGCACGATAAATTCCATCTTCGCTATGCCGGATTGGCTGCGGGATTCGTCCTGAGCTGGATGTATACCTATAATGTCGCCTTCGATCCGAGCAGTCCTCTGGGCAGACGGGATTTCAAAACGCAGGGCATGACGTCCGTCTCGGTGGCCCATCACCACCTTGATTTCTACGGATTCAGTATAGCCTGCGATTTCCTCAGGCTGTGGCGGGCCACAGGCGACGAGGTCTGGAAGAAGTGTGCCCTGGCAATGATCGGCGCCTGCGGACAACTCATCTCAAGCCCGAGGGACCTGCTGGGGAAAGGCAGCGATTTCCTGGGCTGGCAGCCTGAGCAGGTGAACCAGACCAATTGGGACTACAAGCACAGGATACTGGGCACAAAGGGACGCTTTCATACCTGCGTGGCCTGGACCGTGGTGCTCACGCTGGGCGCCATGCTGGATATCCGGCAGAGGTTCCCCGATATCCTCGATTTTAAGTTTTAGCGGCGATGCCTTTTTTGGCCTCCATCTCGGCGATGCCCGCCAGTATCTCCTTGTATCGCTGCTCCGTAATGGGGTAGAAATACAGGAATACGGCGGCCAGCAGGAACAGCCCGGCCGATATGGGACCCAGGAAGAGGGTGATGGCCAGTTGCGAGCTGGCGGACTGAGGCATGATATTGGGCACGTAGCCCATGCCCTCCAGCACCATGCCCATCAGGAAAATGGCCATGGCCTGTCCGATCTTGAGCCCCCAGGTCCAGATGCCGAAGAAGGCGCCCTCGCGGCGCTCTCCGGTGCACAGATAGTCGTATTCGATAGCATCGGAAACGATGGCGAAGGGCATGGCGTATAGCAGCCCGAAGCCCGTGCCGGCGAAGAACATCATGACCAGGGTAAATGTCACGCCCATGGTTTCTCCGAAGATGAAGATGATCATCAGCATGACGGCCATGACGACGAACCCTATGCCGTAGACCCGCTTCTTGCCCATCCGCTTGCTCATGGCCACGCTGACCGGTATGAAGATCATGCCGGTTACGATCAATATCACCATGGCGAAGGTGGTGGCGCCCTCGTCGCCCAGTATGTACTTGAAGTAGTAGATCACGATGGCGCTGGCCACCGTGATACCCAGTATATGGACGATGTAGGTCGCCAGGATCAGCAGGTAGGGCTTGTTCTTGAACACAGCTTTGTAGGTATCAACGAAGCCCAGGGACTGGGCCGGATGGACCCTGGCCGGTTCCTTGACCGAGAAGACGGTGACCAGGGCGGATATCAGCATCACGCCGCCGAAGATGAGCCCCAGCAGCACGAAGCCCTGGTTTTTATCCGGGGCCATGGCCACGATGGGCAGCGCCGCGCCCGCGCCCAGCAGCGTTCCCACAGCCGCGAAGCCGAAGCGGTAGCCGTTGAGCGAGGTCCTCTCGTGATAGTCGGCGGTCAGCTCGGGTCCCAGTGCACAATAGGGTATGTTGACCGTGGAATAGGCCGTGCAGAGGATGACATAGACCACCATGGCGTAGAAGAAGAGCGTCATCTGGCTCACTCCCGCGCCGGCGATCAGCGAGGGGTTGGTAAACATCAGCACCACGGCGACGAACAGCGGGATCGAAGCGCCCAGCATATAGGGCCGGCGGCGCCCCATTTTATTTTTAGTCCTGTCGGAGATGAAGCCGATCACGGGGTCGTAGAATGCGTCCCAGATGCGCCCGACCATGAGGGCGATGCCGGCCAGCCCTGCAGCCAGCCCGACCGTGTCGGTGAGGTAGTTCATCAGCACGAAGGCCGTGGCCGTGAAGAACAGGTTGCCTCCGAAGTCGCAGGCCCCGTATCCGAGCTTGGTACCGAGCGGCAGTTTTTTATCTTCCATTTTCATCCCCTTATATTATTTCAGCGGTCATCCCCGGCAGGCGCCGGGCGCAAAGGCCGGATATATCTCCGTCAAACGCGGACGACTTCAATGCCCAGGAAATCGCAGGCATCCTCGATGGGCATTGTATAGTCCCCGTGGACCTGGCTGGCATGGTGCGTGAATCCCTCTTCCACCAGCGTCATATAGAGCCCGTCCAGGTCGGGCACCTTGACCCAGCTCCATGAGCCCCTCAGGCGCTGGGCCGATTCCACGATCTCTCCCGTCGTGACCAGCATCTTGAATTCGCCGTCCAGTTCCGTCAGGCGGCACAACGTCACGACGCCGGGCTTGAGCTGGAACTCGGCTGTTCCCATCGCGCGTTCCTTACCCAGCGGCTTGCTCAGTATGCTGTGCGGGTGTATGGCTATCCCCTGCGCCCTGCAGGCCAGCGAGGGAGGCGCGTTGCCGCAGTGCCAGGAGAGGAAGAGGTTCTTTTTGGTCTGGTGCCGGATGGTCCAGTCTATAAAATGCGGCCGCGCCGCTTTAAAGGAGGCCAGGTTCTGTATCAGCATGGTCAGCGCGCCGTAAACGTCCACCTCGCAGGCCGTCATCAGGCCGCTGTCGGTCACGCGTCCCAGGGCATAGCAGGCCGAGATGCCGTAGGCTTCCTGTATGGCGGTCCAGCACTGGACAGCCAGGGCCGACAGCCCTTTCTCGTCGGCGAATTGTTTAAGAGCCAACTGCAGCCCCGCTATCGTCCTGACCTTTTCGGGCTTGACGCCCGAGAGGTCGATCTCCTTTTTCATCGCGCCGATTATATTCTTGAGCTCGGGGGCGTTCTCCTTGAGCTTCTCCAGGCGCAGCATGATATCCAGTATGGATGTCGGCACCACCCTCTGGTTGAAGTTGTTCAGCAGCGCGTCTTCGTTGCTGATGCAGGTCTCGAAGCGCTCCGGCCGGGGACCCACCAGGCCGATGCGCGCCCCCATGAAACCTTTGACGATGGAGCAGACGGCCATGAAATTCTCTATGTCCGCTCTGAAGCTTGCTTCCTCGGGGAAAAGTATGCCGCTGAAAAGGAAGGGAATCTTCCTGCGGTGCAGCCCGGAGGATACCGCCAGCGTGCCGCAGAACGAGTCCGACCTGCGCCCGCCGTCGGCGGTGAAATCCCCCTCCTTGGTGCCGAAAAGCAATAAGGGGACGTTGCGGAAGGCTGAAGCCACGGCCAGCGCCGACACCTCGTCCCCGAAGGTCATGGTGCCGATGACCAGCCCGTCTATTTTACGTTCCCGGAATAGCTTAATGGCCTTGTCGGCGTCGCCGTCGTCGCGCACCAGGCCTCCCTTTGTCAGCTTCGCGTGGGGAACTATGACTTCGAGGCCTTTGATACGGGCCAGGGCGGCCAGGCACCTTTTGCGCATGTTCACCGCCCAGTCATCGTCGAACGGCTCACGATGGGCGGGCACGAAACCTATCTTAATATCTTCCATCTGACGCAACTGCCTGTGCCGGGCCTCGTTCCGTCCGCCTGGCGGCGGCCGGTGATAATTGTGAATCATACTATATAAGATACCGCCCGTTGTCAATGGTCATATCATCCTGCTTGACAACGCTTATGCTAACTTCTATCATGGCTGGCGATCCGGCATCGAATATGGAGGTAAGATTATGAGCGGCATGTTGATAGCAGTCATAATTATCGCGGCGCTGGCCGCAGCCTACATCATCCTGGTGATGAGCTTAAGAGATCGCCAGCTCAATCTCAAGTTCGATTTCGACAAGCTGAAGCAGGCCCCTCTGCGCTTCGGCAAGGATTTTCTATGGGGCAGCGCCACGGCCTCCCACCAGATCGAGGGCGGCTGCGACAACAACAACTGGTTCCAGTTCGAGTCCGCCGTGAACGAGCAGGGCCAACCGCGCATACTCGAGGGCCAGAAGGCAGGTGTGTGCTGCGATGCCTGGAACCGCTACAAAGAGGACGTGCGGTTGATGAAGGACATCGGCCTCAACTCCTACCGATTCTCAGTGGAGTGGAGCAAGATCGAGCCCAGGCCGGGTGAGTTCGACGAAGCCGTGCTGGACCACTATGTGAAGGAAGTGGACGAGATGCTGGCCAACGGCATCGAGCCCATGGTCACGCTGCACCACTTCACCAATCCCATCTGGTTCGAGGACAAAGGCGCTTTTCTGCAGGACGATTCGCCCGCCGTATTCACGCGCTTCGCCGAACGCGTCGTGCGGAAGCTGGCGCCCAAGGTGAAATTCTGGTGCACTATCAACGAGCCGGCCATCTATGCCGTGCTGAGCTATTTCAGCGCCGAGTTCCCGCCGGCGCGCACGGACGCCAAACAGGCGGCCGTCGTCTATCGCAACCAGCTGCTGGCGCATGTGGAATGCTATAACGTGATAAAGAAGATCAGGCCGGACGCGCAGGTGGGGCTGGTGGTGCACGTGGCGCTGTTCGATCCGCCGCACCAGTGGAACCTGCTGGACCTGCTGATCGCGCGCATGCTCAACAACAACATGAACAACTCGCACTTCACGTTCCTGGTTGACGGGAACTTCAAATTCACCCTGCCGGGGGTTGTCGACGAAAGATACCGGGGCGCGCAGAAGGACACCTTCGATTTCGTGGGGCTCAACTATTACACCAACCACTACCGCGTCTTCAGGCCCTTCAACAAAGAGCAGTTCCTCGAGATCACCAAAGTGCCCAAAGAGGAGCTGACCGATATGGGATGGACCGTCTACCCGGAGGGGCTGTACCGCGCTCTCAAACTCATAGCATCCTACACGTCCAAGCCCATCTACATCACCGAGAACGGCATCGCCGACGCCGCCGATACCAAGCGGGGCAAGTATATCGAGGACCACCTGCTGGTGATCAACAAGGCCATCGCGGACGGCATCGACGTGCGGGGCTACATGTACTGGAGCCTGATGGACAACTTCGAATGGGCCCACGGCTTCAAGGCCAGGTTCGGCCTGTACCATGTGGACTTCGACACCTGCAAGCGCACCCTCTACCAGGGCAGCCGCAAATACACCGAGATAATCAAGGCCGCTTCGAAGGCTACTTAGACGGCTTGTAGATCACCGGGTAGCCGGTGATCTCGGCTATCCTGCGGTACTGCGGCTCCAGCGATTTATGGGTCTTGAGGTATACGTCCTCGTACAGCGCCTGGTAGACGCGGTGGCTGGCCGGGTCCGGCTGGAAGGTCTTGCCCTTCTTGACCATCGAGTCCACCGCCTCCTTGAAAGAGCCGAACATGCCCGTGCCCACGGCCGCGTCGATAGCGGCGCCCAGCGCGCAGATCTCGGAGGTGCCCATGCGCGAGACGGGCAGGTTGAAGAGGTCGGCGGCGATCTGCACGGCCACGTCGCTCTTGGAGCCTCCCCCGCCCACGCGTATCTCCTTGACGGGGATGCCCGTCTTCCTGCGCGTTTCCTCGTACATGCGCTTCAATTCGTAGCCGATGCCCTCCAGTATGGCGCGGTAGATGTGGGCGCGCGTATGCACTTCTCCGAAGCCGATGATGCAGCCTTTGGCGTACTTGTCGTAGATCATGGGCGTCCAGTAGGGCTGCAGCATCAGCCCCAGCGAACCGGGCGGTATCTTGCTGATCACCTCGTCCAGCACAACCTCCGGCTCGACGCCGCGCTTCTCCGCCTCCAGCGCCTCGCGGTGTCCGAACTCCTGCTTGAACCAGGTCACCATCCAGAATCCCCGGAAGATGAACATCTCCAGGTTCCAGGCGTTGGGCAGGGCCGAGGGCCAGGTATAGAACTTCATATGCTTCTCGGAGATGTACTTATAGCTGATCACCTCCATGCAGGTGGCCGTGCCGTAGCTGATCACGGCGATGGAGGGGTCGATGGCGCCCGCGCCCAGCAGCTCCGACTGCTTGTCCCCCGCGCCCACCACCACGGGCAGCCCCTCGGGCAGTCCCGTCTCCTCGGCGGCCTTTTTGGTGACATGTCCCAGCACGGTATCGGGAGGGAAGAGGTCCACGCAGTGCTCCCTTTTGACCGCCAGAGTCTCGTAGGCCAGGTCCAGGGCGTGCCATTTGAGCGCCTTGTAGTCCATGGGCCAGGCGCCCACCATCATGCCCAGCGAGTCCTTGAACTCGCCAGTGATCTTCTTGACCAGCCAGCCGGAGATCTGCAGGAACTTGTAGGTATTCTTATATATCTCGGGCTCGTGCTGCTGTATCCAGAGGAACTTGGACTCGCGGTGCGCCTTGTCCATGGCGTCCCCCAGCCCCATGGCGCTGAATATCAGGCGCGCTTTGGCGCTGATGGGCGGTGCGTTCTCTGTGACGCGCTGGTCCAGCCAGATGATGGCCGGGCGCAGCGGGTTGCCCTCGCGGTCCACGGGGAAGGAGGCCGACCGCTGGGTGGTGATGCCCAGTCCCGTGATCTCGTCGGCCGGTATCTTGGCTTTGGCCATCACGCCTTTAGTACAAAAGCACAATTTGTCCCAGTAGTCCTGCGAGTTCTGCTCGGCCCAGCCGGGCTGCAGCGAGAAATAGGGCTCGTGCTCGGCCTGCTCGATGGCCACCTGGTTGCCCTGACGGTCGAAGATCACCGCGCGCACGCTCTGCGTGCCCGAATCGATCGCGATCACATATTTTTTCTCAGCCATGTCAACCTCCTTTTTTTATCATGTCATTGCGCCCTTTATTGCCCTGTCATTGCAGCTTTATATCCCCGTCATTGCGAGGAGCCGCAGGCGACGCGGCAATCTGCTGTTGCCGCGGTTCCCGACACAAGATTGCCACGCTTCGCTCGCAATGACAGTTTAATAATTTGCGCTCGCAATGACCAACGTTTCATTCCAACTCCGGCTCCCAGGTCGGGTCGTATTTCTTATAATAGTCGAAGAACTCCTCCCTGTGCTTACCCGCCTTCTTGACCAGCTCCTGCGGGTCGAGGTAGCCCATCTCGATCATGATATCCTCCAGCTTGAGCAAGCTCTGCTCATAGGGCGGGCATCCGCCCAGGAAGCGGTCCAGGCCGGCCAGCTGCATGGCGTTGCGCAGCTCCAGCAGGTCGCCTCCCGTAGCCAGGGCGCATTCGCCCAGGAAGAAAGTATGTCGCATATCGGTCCTTAGTTTGGGCGGGATCTTGGGGTCGACGCCCACGATCAACGAGGTGCGCTGCGGCGCTTTGGCCAGCGTGCCCGCCGCCAGGGCGGCCATCAGCCAGCAGGCCCAGCAGGCGCCGCCGATGTAGATATCGATATTGGGATAGACGCCCGTCAGCAGGCTGTCGATGGGCATGGTATAGGTGGCGGGAAGCTGGAACTTCTTTTTGACCGAGGCTATGGTCTCGCCGGCGACCTCGATCATGAAGGGGTTGCTCACGCCCAGTCCGTCGTGCCCGGCCAGCCTGGTGGTATTGACCACCAGCGGGTTGTCGATGCCCATGAGCATGGAGGCGACGGAGTCCAGCGCCACGCAGTCGTAACCGGCCATGATCACGCCCATCTCCACGGGCGTGCCGCCCTCTCCCGCGCCCATGCCTTCCATGGCCAGCAGTCCGTCCAGCAGAGCCAGGTCCGGCTTGCGTATCTTGCTGATATCGACCATATGCTGGTGCATGTCGTCGCGGTGCGAATAGTACCTGCCGCGCTCGTCCAGCAGCCCCTGCAGGTTCTTGATAGACAGCGTCACCATGGTCATGGTGTGCGTCTTCATGGCGGGCAGGTTGATGAAGCAGTCGGCGTCCAGCACTACTTTGGGGTAATTGACCCGGTGCAGGGCGACTCCTCCCTTGATATCGACTTCCACTTTTTCGGCGTCCTCGACGCCCATGACTTCGCCGCCCGCCTCCTCCACCTCGCGTTTGATGCCCAGCATGCGCATGATCTCCAGCGTGTTGAATCCGCGGCTGAGTCCGCAGGGCGTAGCCGCAGGCCTGACGCGTTTCATCAGCGTGCCCACGCTCACGCCCTCGATCACGGTCACGCGTTTGGCGCCGGCCTCGCGCGCCAGTCTGACCATGCTGGAGATGACGCGGCGGTCCACCGAGATGGGCGGCGGGTAGGGCGCGAAGAGGTTGGGCTTGATCACGACGTGGCTGCCCTTCTTGATGATCGGCTTGAGGCCGCCCGCCAGGTCGACGGCGCTGCGGACCATTCTGTCTATCTCCTGTCTGTCGGGAGGGAATTTTCCTTTGACTATAGATACGACCGGTTTATCGCTCACTTGACTGCTCCTTTAGGTGGGTTTCTTTTATCCAGAATGATGCGGGCCATCTCGGCGAATCCGTGTCCGCCTTTTTTACGCGTAATATACCTGGGCGGATGTTTCATGCGTGAAATAAAATGCCTGATGTTGGCCACTCCCACTGTCAGCTCCAGCGCCTCGAACATCGGCTCGTCGTTGGGTGAGTCCCCGGCGAAGAGCATGCATCTACGGGCCTCCTCCCATTTCATTGCGAACCTTTCCTTTAAAAATAGTTTAGCCGTGGACAGCTTGTTGTAGTCGCCGAACCAGCCGTTGACGTGTATGGAGCTGATTTTGTGGGTGGCCCCGTGTTCCGCGAAGATACGGCAGATCTCATCGATCTCGTCCTCGCTCAGCGGTTTTACGTCCTCGCAGAAGTCGATGGCCAGGTCGAACAGCCTGAAGGGCTGGTCGGAGGCCAGGCCGGCGGCAGGCACCTTTTGCAGCACCTCGTTTTTAATAGCCTCGAGCTCGCGGCGTTTATCGGCGATCTCCTGCGGGCTGAATATATAGCGCCGGCGCAGCTTGCCCGCCTTGTGGTCGTAGAAGTAATAGAAGGCGCCGTTCTCGCCCACGATGCCGTCCACCGGCCACATGCGCGCGAAATGGTCGCACCAGCCGGCCGGGCGTCCGGTGAGGGGCACTGTGATCAGTCCCGCCTCGCGCAGGTCATACAGCGCCTGGAAGGCCGACGGCACCATCTTCCCCTCGTGAGTGAAGGTGTCGTCGATGTCGAAGAGTATGCCGCGTAAGCGGGAGCATTCCGCAGATGTAATAGTCGCGATATTTTTCATGAGCAACGTTGCCGGCCGGCGCGGTTAATAGATTACAACAGCAGCAGCACCGGGACGATAATGGCCACCAGTCCGGTGACGAGCACTACCAGCATGAAGAGGTTGTAGCGCATGTTGTAATTACCGAGCAACGACGGGTCGTAGTAGCCGTCCACTCCCTGGTCTTTGTACATCTTAAGCAGGCCGTCTATCAGCTTTTGCCTGTTCTGCTTGCCCTTGATGATGCCGATCTCCGCCACCAGGTTGATCACGATCACCAGGACGATGAAGGTGAAGAAGACGATCCACTGCGTGGCATCCTTGTCGCCGGAGCTGGCCACGCCTGAGTTGACGGCCAGTGTGATCAGGTTGAGAAGAATAGAAGCGAGTATGAATATGATGTCCGTCTTGGTGTTCTGCTCGAGTTCCGCGATTATATGGGTGTGCACTTTTTCGATCATTTCTTCACCTTCCTGTCGCGGAAACTATTAATTGGTCCGATGTCTTCGTCCGCTCGTTTGATTGTAGCATACATTCCGGTTCAGCTACTATTGCCGTTCGAGTTAAGCCGGGTTGAGATAGCGGCGTGGGACTGACTGCCGATCACATATTTTTCAGGCAGGATGCGGCGGCGTGGACTCCGCACATGCCGTGCACTCCGGCGCCGGGAGGTGTGGAGGAGGAGCAGAGATACATATTTGCGCCCGGTATTTTATAAGGATCGCGCAGTAGCGCGGGGCGGGCGAAGATCTGCCACAGCGTCTGGGCGCCGCCGCTGATATCGCCTCCCACCAGGTTGGGATTATCCTTTTCCAGATCGGACGGCCCGGCCGTGTGGCGCGCCAGTATTATCTCGCGGAAGCCGGGCGCGAAGCGCTCCACCTGCGCCTCGATGGCGCCGGTCATATCGCCGTCGAAGCCGTTGGACACATGGCAGTAGGCCCAGGCGGTATGTTTGCCTGCGGGTGCGCGCGAGGGATCGAAGAGGCTGGGCTGGACCAGCAGCACGAAGGGTTTCGGCGCGCTCTCGCAGCGCCAGGCGCAGCTTTCCGACAGCGCTATCTCCTCGAATGTGCCGCCCAGGTGAACCGTGCCGGCCAGCTTGCATTCGCGGGCCTTCCAGGGGATGGGCTCGCTCAGAGCCCAGTCGATCTTGAAAACGCCCGGGCCGTAGCGGTATGCCCTGAGCGACTTTCGGTAGCCGTCCGGCAGGTTGAGGCCTTTTATTCTTAGCAGCTGTGCAGGTGTGATGTCCCACATGACGGTGGCGTCCTGCGGCAGATCGTCCAGGCTATTGATGAATTTACCCGTGGTTACCGTCCCGCCATTGGATTTAAGATGCGAGGCCAGCGCGGCGCTGATGCTGCCGGAACCTCTTTTCGGTATAGGCCAGCCGGCGGCGTGCCCGGCCAGCGCCAGCGCCAGTCCGTAGGCGGCGCCGGGCCATTCGTCCAGGGGAAGTATCGCGTGGGCGCACAGCCCTGCGATGAAGCCACGCGTGCGTTCCGACTGGAAACGGTGCGCCAGGAATAGGGCGGACTGCATGGCATTGAGCCCGAAGCGGGCCAGTGAGACGGGGTGCTGAGGCCGGCGCATCCTGCCCAGCAGGTCCGGCAGCAGGTTTTCCCTGTCTTCCATCAGCGGCCTGATCAGCTGTCTGTATCCGGGGGCGTCTTTTCCCAGGGTAGCCGAAGTATCGAGTATCGATCTCTGGAGCAGAGCGCAGGAGCCGTCGTCCATGGGGTGTGCCAGCGCCGCAGGTTGCTGTATCCATATTAAACCATGGTCTGCAAGCCGCAGGGATTTGAAAAAGGGAGAGATGGCGGCCATGGGGTGTACCGCGGAGCCCGTGTCATGCGTGAAGCCGGGCAGCGTCAGCTCCGCCGAGCGCGCTCCGCCGCCGATGGAGGAGTTGCCTTCGATCACGCTAACCTTTAACCCGGCCTTGGCCAGGGTGATGGCGGCCGCCAGGCCGTTGGGGCCCGAGCCGACCACATAGACCTGCGAGTTATCGCTGCCGGTTGATTTCATTAACGAGTCCGATTCTATAACTTTTTGAATAGTCTCCGGCAGAGCAGTACCGGCATGTAGAGCATGGTGAGTATCTGTGCGTTGAGGAAGACGTTGAAAAAGCGTCCCCATTGGAGACGGGTGTCCAGGCACACGGGCGTCACCTGCACCTGTCCGTCGACATTCAGATGTTTGAGCATGGACTGCAGCACGTGGGTCCAGATGCCCTGCTGCAGCTTTGAGCCTGCGATGCGGAAGGCCAGTTCGTATACGGGGTCGCCGGCCCGCGCCAGTCCCTGTATCTGCACGATGGTTGAGTCACCTTCTTTGAAGGACGAGAAGGTAACCCATCCCGCCTCGGGATGACCCTGGGGTGTGATGAAGGTGAAGCTTTCGGGTCCGGTGTAGAGCACCATCACGCCCGTGACCACCAGTCCGCCCGGCGTATCGGCGTTGATCAGGATCACCTCGCCCGGACTGATGCCTTCCGGCGGAGGGAAGAAACGGTTGGCCGGGGGCTGGAATCCGGTGAAATTCTCTTTGAGTATTGCAATAGCCTGTTCGGGAGATATGTTGCCCGGCAGAGAGATGCGATATGTTTTCTGCCAGAGCTGTCCGAACCCCTGCATGGGCCCGGCCACACGGCGTCTGCTGACGTTGAGGTTCACCGCCTCCCCGGGCATGGGTTTGACGCTCAGCCTGGGTACCGGTTTAGCCCAGCGGTCGGCCGCAGATGTTTCGGTTGACGGGGCTTTACTCAGTAATTCCGGCGGCGGTTGTCCGCTATAACCTGCCTTTTGCAGGGCTGTGGCGATGTCGTCGTAGCAGGGTATGCCTTCGTCCAGGCGTGCCAGCCGGAAAACGTCGAGCATATGGCTGTTCAGACCGGCGGCGATCAGGCGTTGTCCCCCGTGCCTGGTGGAATTGTGCAGGCGTACCAGCATGCTGAGCGCGGTGTTGTTCAGGGATGAGGCGGAATGGAAATCCAGTATGGTCGTGTCTTTAGTGTTCACGGCCAACAGGCCGTCGATCTCCTGCTCCACGGCAGCAGAGATGTCCCCCGTCGGGGAGATGATTGCGATGTCCTGCCCGACGTCCACAACTTTCATACTGCTAATCACAGTATAGTGTCGGGTGGATGGCAAGGCAAGGTGCCGTCGCAGGGATGGTAAGATTATAATGTAGCGGTGTAATTAAGGAGTTGAGATATGGATGAATCGAGGCAGGAGATCAAAGACAGGGCATTTGCGCTGGCCAAGAAATACGAGTTTGAGAACGGCAACTGCGCGCAAAGCGTATTCGCGGGCGTGACCGAGGCGCTGGGCGTTGAGAACGAGGACGTATTCCGCGCCGCCACCGGTTTCGCCGACGGCATCGGGTTGACGGGTGACGGACACTGCGGGGCGCTGTCCGGCGCCGTGCTGGCCATCAGCTATCTTTACGGGCGTAAGAAGGAGGAGTTCCACCGCCGCGGCAAGATGATGAAGGCGCTTTTGATCTGCCGGGAGCTTGAGAACAGGTTCAACGGCATTTATGGCACATGCCGCTGCCACGATCTGCAGGTGAAATTCTACGGACGTTTCTTCAATCTGATCAACTCCGAGGACCTGGAGGCGGCACTCAAGGCCGGCGTGCTGGAGAGGTGCTCCTCGCTGGCCGGGGAGGTCGCTTCAATGGCGGTCGAGTTGATACTGGACCAGCGCGAGAAGGACGCCGCCAAAGGCTGAATTTAAATGTAGCCGCTCACGGTTGCCAGCAGGGATCGGTGTCGTCCACCTGGTTCTGAGTGAAGTTTGTCTGGTTGCTGCCGTCGGCGTTCATGATATAGATTTCCTTATTGCCGTCGCGCGTGCTCATGAAAGCTATTTGTTTACCGTCCGGCGACCAGGAGGGCGTATAATCGGCTCCCGGATCGTTGGTGAGGTTTATCTGGTTGCTGCCGTTGGCGTCCATGCGGTATATATCCCAGTTATTGTCGCGTATTGAATCGAAAGCAATATATTTGCCGTCCGGAGACCATGCGGGCGACCCCTCGTCCGTGGGAGTGTTGGTCAAGTTGACCTGGCCGCTGCCGTCGGCGTTCATGCGGTATATCTCCCAGTTGCCGTCGCGCATGCTCATGAAGGCTATTTGTTTACCGTCCGGCGACCAGCAGGGATTGGTATCCTGCTCTTCCGAATCGGTCAGCCTGGTCTGTTCATTCCAGCCGTCCTCTGAGCTGAAGGTATAGATCTCCCAGTCGTTGTCGCGCCAGGAGTGGAAGGCTATTTTTTTGCCGTCCGGCGACCAGGCCGGCGCCCCGTCGCTGGCGCTGTTTACAGTAAGCTGTGCCTGGTTATTGCCGTCGGCGTCCATGGTGAAAAGCTCGAAGTCGCCGTCGCGTTTGGAGGAGAAGGCGATCTGCCGCCCGTCGGGTGACCAGGCAGGATCGACGTTATCGTGTTCATACCTGGTAAGCTGCACGGGAGTGTCCATTCCATTTTCGGGAGCAGTGAAGATGTTCCGGTAGATGGTACCTTTGTTCTTTGACACATAGGCGATTTGTTTGGTCCCGGGAAAGGAGCCGGCCGGTGAGGCTGCCTGTGAAGGAACGCTTGCGAGGACGGTGCGCGAGACGGGGGACCATTCGGGCTCTTCCACTATGTCATCGGTCTCGTATAATGTCATAGTCTCTTCACCGTCTGCGTTGGCTATATTGATCTTATAGCTTAATTTGGTGCGGTCTTTGGAGAATGTACTCGTGATAAAGGCGATCCACTTGCCGCAGGGAGACCACGAGGCGTCCGTGTTAACCACGCCCCGTGTAGCCCGTGCTCCGGCAAGTGTCTTCAGGTTTGTCCCGTCCGTATTCATGCTGTAGATCCAGCCTGACACCTGGCACATGATTTTCGTGCCGTCGGGCGACCATCGGGGCTGACAGGCGTAGTTAAGTTTTTGGTTCACGGGCTGCACGTCGCTGCCGTCGGCATTCATAGTGTAGATATGTGTATCTTTGCCGCCCCTGTCTGAAGAGAACGCGATCCGGCTGCTGTCGGGGGACCAGCTCGGCTCGCGGTCGCCGGCGTCATCATTGGTCAATCGCACGGGGTTGCTACCGTCGTGATTGACCGTGTAGATCTCGTAGTTGCCGTCGCGGTCCGAGGCGAAGGCTATTTTGCTCCCGTCGGGAGACCAGGAAGGCTCGACATCCTTGTCGGTATTACGGGTGATGCGGTTGGGATTGGCGCCGTCCGAGTTCATCACATATAGCTCGGCGTTCCCGTCCACATTGCTCTGATACACGATCATGCTGCCGTCGGGTGACCAGGAATACCATTCGGCCGGTGTCTGGAAGCACCGGTAATCCGTCCCGTCCGTATTCATCATGCAGATGCCCGATCCCCAGCACCTGAACCATATTTTGCAGTCGGGTGGTTGGGTGGACGAAGACACCAGTCCTTTGTCTGCAGGTATTTCGATCTGGGGTGGGGACTGGGAAGCTGTCTGATTGGGGGAAATTGCGGAAGGCTGGGAGCATGCAAGGGGGATCATCACCAGGGCCATGAAGATGGGGAGAAACGTCCGGAATGCCGGCTTCATCATCTGCCACCTCCTGGAAATGAGTACAGGTGAACGAAGTGTCCTGACTATAACAGGTTACAGCAAGTCGATTTGAAGGTCAAATGCAAAACGCAGCCGATTCGTCATTGCGGTGAGGTGAAGCTGCGAGCCGAAGGCGTGGCAGGAAGCGCGGCAATCCGGTGTACCGGAACTTCATCCCCCGTCATTGCGAGCCCGAAGGGCGCGGCAATCCTGTGTACCCGCGATCACGCACAAGATTGCTTCGTCGCTACGCTCCTCGCAATGACGAACAGAATAAGCTACTCTCGCAATGACGAGCTCATTGACAGTCAGCGGGCAAACGGATACCATCAGTGCCGGGTCTAAATACCTACAGGTTCATAATTCAAAAGGGGAAATCAGGGAGGTAGGAGTAGCCTATGAACAGCCACGAGCGTACCGCAACCGCATTAAACCTGGGAGTGCCTGACCGCGTGCCCATCTTTTCATGCACCGAGGAGCAAAACCAGATTTACGAGATCCTGGGCAATAAGGACGGGGCCCTCCCGTTGAGCATGATCCGGGAGGGGGTGACAGGGGCGCTGTTCAAGCTCGCCGCCCCGCTGATCAACCGTATCGGCTGGATGACCAGCGAGACCGAGAAATTCATGGGTAAGAAGCTGGAGGCCGACATCGCCCTGGGCTACGACTGCTCCTGGCTGATGTACTCGTCCATTTTCAATTTGAGGGGCAACCGTCAGTCCACCGACATCTGGGGCAAGCTGTACGACCTGGTGGCCGACCCGGATGGAAACGTGGACACGCCCATGTACCGGGAGGGGTTGCTGACCACGCCGGAGCTGTGGGAGGCCTGGCATCATCCCGATCCCGATAAATTTTACAAGACCATCTACCGTGTATTCGCCGACCTGCAGAAGCGCTACGGCGACAAAATCTATCTGATGGGCAGCCTGTTCTCCGGGCTGTGGGAGTCCGCCTCCCAGTCGATGGGCCTGGCAAACTTCGCCGTGACCCTGCGCCGCAACCCCGACTTCGTGCGGAAAATGGTGAAATACTACGAGACGATCTACCTGGCGACCATCAACGCCACGGCCGACGCGGGCATGCCGGCCTTCATCTATTCCGACGACATGGGCCACAAGAGCGGCCCGCAGATGCCGCCGCGCGTGCTGGACGAGTTTTTCGGGCCCAGCCTGCGCAGGCTCTGCGAGGAGGCCCACAGGCGCGGCATCAAAATCATCGTACATTCCTGCGGCAACGTAAACCTGCTGCTGGAGATGTTCGCGGGCTGGGGCTTCGACGGCGTGCACTCGCTGGAGCCGACGGCCGGCATAGATATTGCGGACGTGAAAAAGCGGCTGGGGAAGCGCATGTGCATCTTAGGTAACATGGACATCTCCCATGTGCTGAGCGAGGGCACGAGGGAGGAGGTGGAGGCGGCGGTCAAGGCCCAACTGAAGGCCGCCGCCATGGACGGCGGGTACATCATGGCCATGACCAACTCGCACAACGCGGTAAAGGTCGGAAACACGCGCTGGATGATTGAAGATACCCACCGTTACGGGGTCTACCCCCTTAATTTAGCCTGATAGAGGCGAGGTGAGCGATGAATGAACGTGATGCCATAAAAGGTGTGCTGGATACGGTTGTCAGCCTGGATATCGATGCGGTGGCCGGTGAGGTGAGCGCTGCGCTGAAGGCGGGCGCCGACCCACGGGTTGTGCTGAACGACGGCCTGAGCGCCGGCATGAGGATAGTGGGCGATAAATATCAAAGCGGCGAATATTTCCTGACCGAGCTGTTGCTGGCGGGAGAGGTGATGAAAGCCGGGCTGGCGCCGCTGGAGCCCCTGCTGGCCAAAACCGACGTGCAGGGCAAGGGCACGGTGGTGCTGGCGACCGTCAAGGGGGATATTCATGACCTGGGCAAGAGCCTGGTGGGCATGATGCTCAACGCCTCCGGTTTTGAGGTGATCGACCTGGGGTCCGACGTCGCCCCCCAGCGCATCGTCGATGCGGTGCGCGAGCACAAGGCGAAGATCGTGGGGTTGTCGATGCTGCTCACGCCCATGATTGTATCCATGCGGTCCACGGTGGAGGAGATCGCGAAGGCCGGGCTGCGGGACCAGGTGAAGGTTATCATCGGCGGCGCCTGCACTACGCCGGTCCTGGCCAGGGAGATGGGCTGCGACGGCCACGGAGAAGATGCGATGGCGGCGGTCTACCTCTGCGAGAGCTTTGTTTAATTCGTCATTGCGAGCGCTTCCGCACCCCTGTCATTGCGACCGTTTTTCTCTCGTCATTGCGAGGCCGAAGGCCGCGGCAATCTGCTGTAAACAAAACGGAAAACGATCTTATTACCATGTCTTCTACTAAATCCACCGAGTTATTTCAAAGCGTTCTTAAACTTCGCCCTGAACTTGCTCATCTTGGGCGCTATGATCGCCCGGCAGTACGGCTGTGCAGCGTTGTTCTCATAATACCTCTGGTGGTAGTCCTCGGCCTCGTAGAATTTAGTTAGCGGCCTCAGCGTGGTGACGATGGGTGCGCGGAACTCCCCGGACTCGTTCAGTTTTTCGATATACTTTTCGGTCAGTTCCTTTTGCGCATCGTCCGCGTAGAAAATGGTGGAGTGGTATTGTTCGCCGACGTCGTTGCCCTGGCGGTTGGGCGTGGTCGGGTCGTGTGTATAGAAGAAGACCTCCAGCAGGTCGGTGTAGCTGATCAGCTCCGGGTCGTACTCGATCCTGGCGGCCTCGACGTGTCCGGTGTTGCCGCCGCAGACCTGCTGGTAGGTCGGGTTATCGGAGCGTCCGCCCGTGTACCCCGGCATAACCTTTAATACGCCTTTAAGTTCGGAGAAGACGGCCTCAGTGCACCAGAAGCATCCCCCGCCGAAGATCGCAGTTTCAGTTTTGCTCACCATGTCAATAGGGGAAAGAGGTTAATTTCAATGCTGAACTATTTCTTAAGAAGCTCGATGAACGCATCCCTTGTCAACCCAATATCTCGAATCAATTTGCGCAGTAACCCTGGTCCCAGTTCCTTGTGTCTTGGTACAGCCACCCTGCGCCCATTCTCATTTATCAGGATCATATGGCTTCCCTCCGTATGATCCCAGCTATACCCGATATGGTTAACCGCTTTGACGAATTCGTCCCCAGAAATTGCTGGGAGCTTGCCCACTATACACCGACCTCTACCTCTTCAGTCTCTGTAACCGGTATCTTCTCGCCATGCTTTCGCATACTGGCAATATATCCCTTGATGGCTTCCTGTACGTTAGACAATGCTTCCTCTTTAGTTTTTCCCTGGGAATGACAACCCTGCAGGGCAGGGCAACTGGCGATAATGTAACCGTCTTCGTCCTTTTCCAGAGTGATGGTAAATCTCATATACTGTCTCCGGTTATATTTAGCTGATTAGAATTATAACAGCTTTCTGTCTGCGCTCATAGTAGTCTCGTACATACGCATCATGCGGCGCGCGGCGTCCGCGACCTTTTTGCGCAGCGCTGCCGGCTGCAGCGCCTCCACCTTATCTCCCCAGCGCAGCACGAACGAGACGAACTCGTCGCTGACCGGCACCATGAAGCCGACCTCGGCCGATCCGTCCTGCTGCATCTTGACGGACTGTGAGGGGTGCCAGCGCGTCTCGGCTGCGATGCGCGCGATCTCCGGGTCAAACCTGAGACGTACCTTGACCGGACTTCCGTTGAGCGTGATGCCCCAGGCCGGGGCCAGGAATTTATTGGCGTCGAAGTCCGCGGGTATGGAGTAGTGTTCGTCCAGCAGCGCGATATCGATGATGCGGTCGATCTTGAAGGTGCGCACCCTGCGCGCCTGGTGGCAGTAGGCGATCAGGTAGTTTGCGTGCTCGAAGGTGGCGGGCTGGATGAAATAGGGCTCGATCACCCTTTGTCCGGCCTGCGGGCGTCCCAGCGCTTGGTAGGTCATCTTAACCCTGCGCCCGTTGATCCAGGCGTGGGTCAGCGCGTCCATGATGCGGCGCAGGCGGTCGTCTCGTTGCAGCTTCTGCATCCAGTCGATGGTGCGCCTCACCTGGTCCCGCAGCGGCGCGGGCACGGCGGAGTTGAGCTTGACGAAGGTGGAGTCGATATTGGGGTTATAGGTGTTGGAGTAGGCCAGCATCAGCCGGGCCGCCAGGAATATGGTCATGGCCTCGGGAAGTGTGAATGAGATGGGGGGCAGGAAGTATCCCGGCTCGATCCCGCGCCTGGCGCCATCCTCCCAGACGGGGACGCCGATTGATTCCAGCGCCTCGAGGTCGCGCCGCGCGGTGCGTGCGCACACCCCGCATTTCTCCGCTATGGCGCCCACGGTCAGTCCCTCCGGGCACTGGTAGAGTATGTGTTCCACCTTACTCAGCCGCGCCAGCCTGTCCCGCTTGTTCTCCCTCACTGCTTACCCCTTGCGTGATACGCTCGAAATTATACCACAGGCGCCTTTAGCCGGAGTGACAGATAGCTGTCCCGTCCCCGTTGTAGATTATCATCACAGGCTATGGAAAAGGGGTATAAGTCATGAAAATGGACCGCGGCCATATGTACGATATGTTTGAGTGTGTGGGTGATGACGATGATGAGGATGCGCCCGGCGCCGAAACCGGCGGGCGGAATAGACATTTAAAAGGGTCCGACCCAGTGGATAGCTTCCTTGGTGTCGGGCGCAGGGTCGAGCTGCCGGTGGTGGTGGAGCATTATTACGATGACCTGCTGGCGCTGGCCTTGAAGGAGCAGGTGAAGTCCGGCGGCTGGAAGGTGGTCAGGGTTTTAGGGCCGGACAGGGAGTCGAAGCCGGACTACAATGAGGTCCAGGCGGGACCCGGCAGGTGCATCGGTGTGCTGGCCTGCGGGCGTCTGCTGCTCGTTCGTGGTGCGACGCGGCTGTCGGTGCGCATCAAATGCAGCCGTCACGGCGAGCGCGCCTGGGTGTCGGTGGAGGGGCGGCTTGCCGATAAGCGGGAGGCGCATAACTTCGCCGCGGGCGTCGACGTAGTAGTTCGCCGGAGGGAGCTTTACCGTGGGCAGAAGATAAAGTACAACGGCGGCTTCCAGTTCCTGCAGACGGGCGCCAGGGGCTGGGATGACTTGGCGCTGCAGTCCGAGCTTAAGGAGGAGCTTGTTGCCAACACCGTTGGTTTCCTCAAGCGGAGCAGGGAGCTGGCCAGATACGGTATACCGCGCAAGCGGGGACTGATACTGGCGGGCAGGCCGGGCACGGGCAAGACGCTGGTCTCGAAGGTGCTGATGAGCAACAGTCCGGGTATCACCTGTCTGGCGGCCGACCCCGCGCTGCTGGTGCACGCCCGCTATATGCGGGAGTTATACGATATTGCGGGAGACCTCAGGCCCGCCATCGTATTTTTAGAGGACATCGACCTGATAGGGGAGAGCAGGGGAGGTCCGGGTGCCCGCGGGGAAGCGCTCAACGAGTTGCTGGACATATTGGACGGCGTAAAGGAATGTAGCGAGGTCGTGACCATCGCCACCACTAACTACGTCGAGGCGCTGGACGACGCCCTCAGCCGGCGTCCCTCGCGTTTCGACCGCGTCATCACCATGTGTCCGCCCGGCAGGGAGTTGCGCCGCGAGATCGTGCATAACCTGTGCAAAAGGATACCGCTCGACCCGGCGGTGCAGGAGCACGTGGTATGCAGGACCGAGGGCTACACGCCGGCGCAGGTGCAGGAGGTGATCTACGGGCTGGTGATACAGGGCAAGAATCTATATGGCGTCAGGAAGGGCTGCAGTTTCAGCAGGGAGGAGGTGGACGGCGTCCTGCGGCGTATCAGCCGCAGGAACAGCGAACCCATCGGGTTCAAGAAGGAAGATATCTACTATAAATAATCGAGGAGGGTCACATGAAAGATCAGAGCAAGGTGGTCAACTGCAGGGGATGTGGAGGGACCGGCGAGCAGGGGCATTACGGCGCATTCAGCAAGCCTCATGATTGCGGAGTCTGCGGCGGCACGGGCATGGTGAAGATGGATCCGGGGGACAGGTGGTGCAACCGCTGCGGCGGATCGGGAAAAGAGGAGGCTGGCTCGCCGGGATTCGAGAAACAGAAGCGCTGTCACGTCTGCGGCGGCAGCGGTTTGGTGCAGGTATGACGCATGCAACAGTACGAGCTTAACTGGAAGGACTACTACGACGTGCTGAGTGTGAGCCCCGGCGCCGAGCAGGAGGTGGTCAAGGCCGCCTACACGGCTCTTGCGCGCAAGCACCATCCTGATGCCGGCGGCTCCGCGCAGCGCATGAAGGATATCAATGAGGCCTGGGAGGTGCTGTCCGACCCACTTAGGAAGGTGGACTACGACCTTTACCGTCGGCAGCGGGCTGAAGAGGGAGATAAGCGGTATGCCTATGACGGATCGAGGCCGTCCACTCCCCCACCGACTTCACCACCATCACGCAAATCTCCCGGCGAAGGCATACTGCCCTGGCCTTCCCTGGCCTGGCAGCGGGTTGCGCTTTTCACCAGCATACCGCTGGGCTTGGGTCTGATGCTGTTGCCCTTCGGCCTATGGTACGCCCTGGCTGGCCTCTTTATTCTCTTCACCGCCTGCTACGCGTCCATCAAGACGCGCGGGCTGAGTAGGATTGAGAACAGGTGGACGGCCGTAAAGGTCGGCGCCGGCTTCTGCATCACCTCCAGCCTGTGCATATTGGGCGCGATAGTGCTGGTGCTATCCGTGGTCTTTATCACAGTAGTGGCAATTATTGCTGTTGTCAGGGCATTAACAGCATCATAAGCCCTGCATCATTCACATATGGTAAACTGCAACAGGGAGGTTGATATCAATGATCGGAGCCATTTCCGGTGACAGCATCGGGTCGGCCTATGAATCCCAAAGTATTAAGGAAGAGGGCTTCCCGTTGTTTAGCCCGGGATACGTATTCGCTGATGACATTGTTCTGACTATTGCAGTGGTGGACAGCATCCTGACAGGTAAAGGTAAAGGATATGTCGCGGCACTCAATAAATGGAGTTGGGTGTTTCCTTGTGACGATTATTGCGGAATGTTAAGGGGGTGGTTGGGGACGAACGATAGTGCACCGTACAATAGTTTCAGTAACGGGTCGGCCAATGGAGAATGTCTATGCTTAGAGCTTCAATGGCAGACTATGTGATGAGTGTTTGAATACTAATTGGTTTGTCAATCTCAAACATGCCATGGAGATTATTGAGGATTAGTGCAAGTATTACACCGAAGTCGGGGCATACAGTTCATTGAATCACAGAACACTGGTGGAGTATGCTTATACAGCGGTTGGATTCTAAGCGCAGGTACTGCTGAATCCTGGGGTAAGGTCATACACACGATAACCATGTAAAGAGAACTGAGATAATGAGAGAATTTCAACGAAGATGATTGACAGAGAACTGGGAAACATTATGGAGAAGCTGGGTCCGCTGTATGCCAACCCGCTTCCTGCCTCCCGAAGTGGCCCAATTTTCTCGGCGTTTTCTTACCCTACGAAAATTTCACCGGAATCAATTGCTGTATTTGTCGCCTCTCACACTAAACCAGGTGACACTGTATTGGATGTCTTTGGAGGAAGTGGCACTGCTGGGCTTGCCGCAATGCTCTGTGACAATCCTACCACGGCAGTTATAAAGTTAGCTAAAAAACTTAAGGCCCCAGTACAATGGGGACCTCGTAAAGCAATTATCTATGAGTTATCACCTTTATGTGCTTTTGTTGCCCAAACAATTACCAGCCCACCTGACCCAACTGAGTTTTTGGCAGAAGCTGAAGCATTGATTGCCAGATGTGAAAGACGCACTGGGAACCTATATGCAGCCCAAGGCCCAAATGGCGAGCCGGGAGTCATCCGATATGCAATTTGGACAGAGGTTCTTGAGTGCCCGTTTTGTAAAAGCAGGACACGCTTTTGGGATGCCGCCGTAAGCTTCAATCCACTTGTAATAAGTGAGACTTTTAATTGTCCAGTATGTGGCAAAACATCTTCATTGTGTAATATGGCCAGAACCGAAGAGATATTTAACGATTCCTTTATACACACTCAAAGTAGGCGCAGAATCCGTGAGATAGCAATGGTCTACGGTCGTACTGGGAGAACCAATTGGGTACGACCTGCTAACGATAAAGATGTCGAGATAGCAAACTGTGCGCTTGAGTGCAAGATCCCGAGCTGTGCTCCTGTCTCAATTGTTCCATGGGGAGATCTATATCGTAGTGGGTATCATACTGGCATTACTCATGCCCATCAATTCTACACTCCGCGAAATTGGCTAGCTATGGCCACAATATGGGATGAAATTAACAACGCACCTCAACCCTTGCGTGATTCTTTAAAGCTCTTAGCATTGAGCTATAATGCCACGCATGCTACGTTAATGACGCGTGTAGTCATCAAGCACAATCGGAGCGAATTCGTTCTAACAGGCGCCCAAACAGGAGTCTTATACATCAGTAGCTTGCCTGTTGAGAAGAACATTTTTAATGGCCTGCGACGCAAAGCAAAAACGCTCGGCAAAGCTTTTGCAGCTTTAGGAGGAAGAGGCTCAGTGCAGATTGTTAATGCAAGTAGTCGGAAGCTTGACCTGCCTGATCGTTCAGTCGATTATGTATTCACAGATCCGCCTTTCGGTGGTTTTATACCGTACTCTGAGATCAATTATTTGAATGAGGTCTGGCTGGGTCGACTAACAAATAGAGCAGAAGAAATCATCTTGAGCACTTCACAAAGCAAGACACTGGATGTGTATGGCTCCATGATGGCCAATGTATTCACCGAAATAGCTCGTGTCCTGAAAGATGACGGAATGGCAACAATTGTTTTTCATGCTGCCCAGGCTGATATTTGGCAGTCCCTTCAAAGAGCCCATCTGGCTGCAGGTTTGCGTATAGAACGCGCCAGTGTTCTAGACAAACTCCAATCTAGCTTCAAACAGGTTAATTCCACTAATTCGGTAAAAGGAGACCCGCTTTTTCTTCTTGTAAAAGAAACTACTGCGCATATGCCTAAAGACGGCACTGCAGATATTAACGCCATTATCACAGAACTAATGACATCTGCGGCGAAAGCTCCTGATGTGAAAGAACGTACACCTGAAAGACTATATTCCCGGTTTGTGACACTCTGCATGCAACGAGATCTATCCGTCACCATCAATGCGGCGGATTTTTATTATCGGATTAGGGAGCTTATTCATGTTTGCGAGGCTGATAACCCTAATTCATGTTATAGAAACTGGGGGGCGAAAACTGGCGGAGCATAAGAAACAACTAGGGCAGTACTTCACTGGAGTTAAGCTTGCTCGACTTCTCGCTAGGCTCTCATTTGCTGAGAATGTTACTAATGCGTTGGATCCAATGGCTGGATCCGGTGACATGCTCAAAGCTGTGAGGGAGTGGACTCCTTCAGCTGACCTATGCGGTATCGAGCTTGACACGCGGTATGCAGACTCCACTAGAATTCGCCTTGGAAAGCATTCCAATATAATTACAGGGAATGCTTTTTCGTGGGAGACGATATCACAGCTACCAACCAACGCATTTGACTTTGTTATAACGAATCCTCCTTATGTGAGATATCAAACTTATTCCACAAAGTCAAAAGGTGAATCATTCGATGCCAATAGTGTGAGGTCAGGGTTATTAAGTATCATCTCGCAATTACCGAGTTTAAATGATACCGATCGTAAAATATTGGCCACACTCGCCCAGTCTTATTCGGGATTATCTGATTTGGCTATACCCTCTTGGATTTTGTGCGCGGCTTTGGTAAAACCAGGAGGAACGTTGGCCATGGTCGCCCCCGAATCATGGCTAACTCGCGACTTTGCCGATGTAATTCGTTATCTTCTTCTGAAATTGTTTCTGCTTCGCTGGACAGTCGAAAATGAAGCCCGAGATTGGTTCAAGGACGCTCAGATAAAGACTTGCCTTTTAGTCGCCAAACGGACAACATTACCACGGGCATTGCATGAATCTATCTCGAATGAATCATACTTGAGGGTCGTCCTAAGAAACGGATCTCAAGATAGTCGTGGACCTTCAGGAGGTTTATTTCCAGATAAAAATGACCCCGATACTCTATTGCGCGAGTTGATCATCAGTGCGGAAACTCAAGGCAGTTGCTCCAGAAAAGGTATCAGCATAAACAGATACAATTTATCGGCTGATTTGAATAACTTATTAGCCACCTCAAGTTCTTCAATTTGGCTTCGTAATTTGGAACCGTGGATCAAAGCGGAGCATTTGTCAGCGTCCATCAGAAGAGCGATACTTCCGCAACCTCTACTGAGTCTCCTTTCAGCCGAAGTAACAGACTCATTACAGTCCCCGGAGCAGCTTGGTCTAAAAGTGGGTCAGGGACTTCGTACTGGAGCAAATACCTTCTTTTATTGTGATAACCTTATGTTTGGTGAGGAATTCAGTTTGGTTGCGCAAAGTCGAGAGTTGGGTAAATCCGTCCTTTTACCTAGCGAAGTCCTTTATCCTGTACTTAGAAAACAAGATGAACTGTCAGAAGGCTTTGCTCTCCACTTAAACAAACTGCAAGGCCGGCTGCTAATATTAGATGCATATTCACCTCCTGAATTGGATATACCTGAGCCAGGTCGTAGATTAATGCCTGAAGGACTTCGTGGTTTAGTCTTGGCCGCTCAACATACTAAGGTGAGTACTAGCCGAGACGCGAAACTGATCCCTGAATTGTCTGCAGTGCGAACCAATGTGGTACCACCTAGAGCAAAGAACAATTGGATTGCTCGACATTGGTTCATGCTTCCGCCACTAACTCATCGTCATAAGCCGGACCTGTTCGTGGCTCGTGTCAATTACATACATCCGAAGACATTACTAAATCCGAATCGTACGGCTATTATCGATGCAAATTTTTCAACTCTCTGGGTTGAACCAACAATTTCAGGACCAGATATTCTAGCCTTTTTGGCTATTATGAATTCAGCATGGTGCCTAGCTGCTATGGAACTTATAGGAACAGTGATGGGAGGTGGCGCCTTAAAACTCGAAGCCACTCATATTCGGAGGTTGCCAATACCTAGACTATCTGCGCAGGAATGGGGTGAGCTTAGACTATTGGGCCATGACCTGGCGTCTAATGTATCTCCCCTACAAACAATGGAGAGAATTGATATTATAATTGCCACTAGACTATTTGGAGATAGTAGAGCCGTTGAATCACTAGCTGCACTTCGCACAATAAACAGTACGTGTCTTGGAGCACGGAGAAAAAATGAGATTTGACGCAGAACAAATCACTGCCGCAATAGACTATTTAAGACAAGCAATAATACTGATGGATCGGGGCGCCTCAGAAGATGTCGTCCGCAGCAACTTTACCTCGTATATCTATCGTATGTTTCCATATAGACCCCGTTGGGCTCAACTCCACGTAGAGGGCAGCGAAGCAGTGACTCAGTTCCACCGAGACGGCGCAGTTCATCGAGGCTTCGTTGATAATCTTGTTGACTCTACTGCGATCGAATATGAGGCCAATATATCAATTCAGTCTAATTTTAATGCCGGTTATTCACAGATTCAGGATTACTGTGCTGGGTTACTAAATGACAACAGACAACCAAACATGATCGTCGGTGTTCTATCTGACACGGTTCGTTGGCGGGCATATAAAATAGCGTCAATTACAAGACCCGAAAGCGGTTTGTACGGCAGAGCACACATAAAACTTGAACAAATCGATCAAGTAGACTGCTCGCTTGTCGATGACGCCGCAGCGAGGAATGTTCTCAATTTTCTCATTCGCTACCTCGCACGGTTGGGTGCACGACCTCTGACAGCCATCGCGATACAATCTGATTTAGGGTTCGAAAGCACTTTTTGTTCCGCCCACATCGAACCCTTGCATCTAGTGGTCGAACAAGCATTTGATGCTAACCCCACATACGGGAATATCATCGAGAACCTTTGGAAGCGTTTCGTCAGCTTTGTAGGCACGAGTGGATCGGCAGGCAAATTCGAGCGTGCAGACTATGCCGATGAACTTTATATACTTACCCTTGCCAAGCTCATTTGCGCAGATGCACTCGAGGGAAAGGTTATAATTGGGGATCGCTCGTATATTGAATCGATAGTCAGGGGCTATTTTTTTAAGGCAAGAGGATTAAATAATCTAGTCGAATATGACTATTTTGGTTGGTTACACGAGCCACCCTTAATTGAAGCTATTGTAGAGATTGCTACCAAAATGCAGGATGACCTACAAGCTTATGACTTTGCCAGCGCACCCTCGGATGATTTATTTGGGCAGTTAATGGCCCAATTGGCAAAACGCACTCAACGTATCCTACTTGGTCAGGAATGGACACCGCGCTGGCTTGCCCGGGAATTAGTGAGAAGTGTTATGCAATCTTTACCAGGAAATGAGATGCCGCGCCTCGTTGATATGTGTTGTGGCTCGGGGGCGATGGTGGTTGAAACAGTCTTACAGGCAAAAACACGCATCGCCTCAATAATTCCAGGAAGCGATGGTGAACGTCGGATTCAGGAACTAGCCTTGGCTATAACCGGATTTGACATTAACCCTCTGGCTACTATCCTTGCGAAAATCGGCTGGGTTTTAGCTGCACGTGATTGGCTTGAGCCGTTGGGGGCTTTTTCCATAACAATTCCGATATATAATGCCGACTCTCTATTTGCGGTAACGCCATTGTCTAATCAACTAGAAGTTGAGGGACAAGAGACTCATCAATTACAGATAGCAGATTCTATTGTCGAACTACCCCATTTTCTGATCTCGCCTTCTTTCCAGGGAGCATTCGACGCAATTATTGATGAAGCCTATGAGTTGGGCATGACTGGAGGAAACTCACCTATTAATCTTAGCGATGCCCAACTTGATCAAGCAACACGTGTTGCATTAGCTGCTTCAAGCCCAAAACTGGTGGATACAGATGTTATTAAGGCAAGAGAGTTCCTTAGAACTTTCTCCGAGACAGTTGATCGGCTAAATAGGGACAGACGTAATGGTATCTGGGCTTTTATTTTGAGAAATAGCTACAGGCCAGGCCTAGTAGCCGGTCAGTTTAATGGTCTGGTTTCTAATCCTCCGTGGCTTGCTCTCAGTCGAATAGCTGATAACCCATATAAACTTGTTCTACAAAACAAGGCCGAACAATTCTCTATCAAACCGCCGGGGCCATCGTTCCTACATATTGAAATGGCCACTATCTTTCTTCTACATGCAGTCGCCCGCTATTTGCAGTCTGGGGCAAGGATAGC
This sequence comes from Dehalococcoidia bacterium, assembly GCA_041653995.1. NCBI lineage: Bacteria > Bacillati > Chloroflexota > Dehalococcoidia > Dehalococcoidia bacterium. The sequence goes on along the minus strand of JBAZEK010000001.1, from coordinate 738,445 downwards.
TTGTATTGTGCCCGATTCAGTGCGAACTGGATATAACCATAATCCATTTCGACTCGCTGAATATGCACATGCACTAAAACCTGTTAATTTTGACGTCGAAGAAGTATGGCGTATTTCGGAGACTACCTTCAAAAACCGTGGAGCAGTCTTGATTGGATCGAAGAGCAATCCTCGGGCTATGTTCTTAGATACGATATCAGGTTTCTATGCCAGCGAAATTGGTATGTCACCAATGACAATTTACCGGAATGTCCGTGGTAAACGGATTTCTTGGAGTGAGCATATCAGTCCCGCGGGAGACGCAGGATTTTTCCATCCAGCCGATTTCCGACAGGGGGCCGATATTATGCCCAGAACGATTTATTTCCATGAAATTGCACATGCTCCGCCGTCTCGAGGTCGAGCTCAGTTGCGTATTAGTTCTATTGATCGACAGACAAGTAAACTGTCATTCACGGTCAAAGACGCTAAGAGACTCCCGGATTTTCACCTTGATCCTTGCGTTCTCCCGGCTGATCTTTTCTTTAATGTACTTACCTCAAATCAACTAACGCCGTTTGAAATATACTCACCGGTTCCTACTCTGCTCCCAATTCGCAGGGATCGAGGTAAATGGGCGCCACTTGGGGAGGTGGATGTCGCAACTATGGGTCCATCCACAGTCAATGCTTTTCGCCAGATTTGTATGGCACTCGGTTCCGGCAAGAGAATTGGAGACGTTTGGAATCTGATTAACAAGAGAGAGAAGCTTGCCCAACAGCATATTGGCGAAGTTGGCTACCTTGTATTCACAGGAAGAAGCGGAGAATTAGTCTGTTCCGCGTTTGCCGAATCCAGGTCTCTTGGCTGGGATCGTTTAGTCGTTGATCAGACTCTCTATTGGGCCCAAGTTGATACTTTACAGGAAGCTATTTATTTGACAGGCTTATTCAATAGTGAGGCTATCAGTCATGTCATCCGGGAATTTCAACCAGACGGAGCATTTGGGAAAAGGCATATTGACACATTACCTTTTGGCGTTACGCCTCCTTACGACTCTGACCAGACACTTCATCAAGATGTCGTAACATGTACGCGAAAGCTGATTGAAGAATATCAAGAGGCAAAGAATCAAGATAGGGCGCTCGCACGTGCTCTCGATCCGAATAACGGCCCTTTGGCTAAGCGAAGACTCGTAATCAGTCGGAAGCTAAGGGGATTATCAGCATATCCTGCATACGCGGATATATGTAGGGCTTTGTACGGTGTCTAATTTATTTTGTCTTTTTATAGCAGATCGTTTGAATATATAGTGTGAAGAAAGTAAGACAGGTTTATAAAATAAGGCAATCACTCATATTATCAAACAGATACGTGAATAAATGGGGAGGATCATCATGACTACTAGGAAAGAAGAGATAGTATCGGCGGCTTTAAAGATATTAATATCGAACCCTGATGGGATACACTATTCTGAGCTTGTAAGAAAAATTTCAGAGCAATGTCCACATATACCGATCAATACAGTTCATGGGAACGTTTGGGATTTAGACACTGAACATCCAGATGAAATTTATAAACCTGCAAAAGGGGTATTTCGTCATGTCAGTTTTAAAGAAAGGGAGATAAAGGAAGAAGGGATTAAACCTGAGAAAGTTCATGAAGACATGTTCTATCAACCATTTGCTGACTGGCTTGTGAATGAAGCAGAAGATTGTACAAAAGCTATAGCGCTAGGGAAAAACAAGTTTAGGGATAAATGGGGAACGCCTGACGCGATAGGTAAACGCGAATCACTTCCCAGTGATATCTTAAAAGCTCCAACCGAAATTGTATCGGCAGAGATTAAAGTAGATACTAAAGACTTGATTACGGCGTTTGGCCAAGCCTGTTCGTACAGACTGTTTAGCCATAAATCATACATAGTAGTTCCAAGAGATTCATCGCAAGAGGATATCTCCAGAATCGATTCATTATGCGTGATTTTCGGAATTGGTTTAGTACTATTCGATAGCACAAATGTAGCTTCCCCTCAATTTGAAATGAAAGTCAGACCTTTTAGACAAGAGCCAGATATGTTTTATGCAAACAAATATGTCAGGTTGATAGAAAAAGAATTGTTTGGTTAATCTTTCTGGAGTAGGCTTATACAAAGACCGGATTCTAAAACGGGGAGCTGCCAAACACGGGGTAAGGTCACCCCCATTAAATTGTATGGTAATATTCTGCTGGCAATATAAAACTGTGTGGGACTCACCTTCCCAGCGTTATTTGGTGAAATAATAAGGCACACTTTTTGTCAGGAATAGGTATATTATGGATAGCATTGGATTGGCCAAGATGCCCATCAATTTCGTCCCTTTTGTTGGCGCGGTTGCAAATAGGGCGGAGCGGCTCACTCGCCATGCAGAAAAACAGAAGGTCTTCGGCTGGTTCTGTACTTATACTCCAATTGAGATAATACATGCAGCCGTGTTCATGCCTTTCCGGATCCATGGCGGCACGATAACGGTGGAGAAGGCCGGCAGCCTGGTCCCCAACTTCGTCTGCCCCTATATGCGTACCTCGCTGGAGAGGGCGCTGCGCGGCGAGTACAAATATCTCTGGGGCGTAATACAGGGCTACACGTGCGATATATCGTGCGGTATGATGAATATCTGGGCGGAGAACAGCGGGCTGAAGACTTTCCACACGGTGCCGCTGCCGTATAACACGGATGTAAACGCCAGGAAATTCTACAGGCAGACGCTGAACGAGCTCATAGATAAACTAGCTGCGGCAGGTGGAAAGGTCAATGATGCATCGCTGAAGCGGTCGCTGGACCTCTATGCGGAGATCAGGAAGAAGCTGCTGCGGCTGCATGAGTTTCGTATGCAAAATATATTCGCTCCGCCGGCACGCGACTTTTACACAATAATGGAGGCAGGATTCTGCATGCCGCCCGAGGAGTACCTGGAACATCTGACTAATCTTCTGGCTTCAGTCGAAAAGGGCAAGGCTGCTCCGGTCAGGGGTGTGCCGGTGTTGGTATCGGGCAGCATTGTGGAGCAGATGTGGATATTCGATCTGCTGGAGGCAGCAGGTGGACAGGTGGTGGCGGACGACCTGTGCAACGGGTATAGATATTGCGAACCGGCCGACGGCTCGGGCGCGGATCCCATGGACCGGCTGATCGACCGCTACATGCACCGCTTCCCCTGCCCGTCGCGCTCGACCATACAGGACCGCGTCCCGCGGGTGAAGGAGCTGGTGGAGAGGGCGGGCGCAAAGGGCGTGATCTTCCTCTTTCAGAAGTTCTGCACGCCGCACCTGGCCGACTATCCTGCGCTGTCGGAGGCACTGAGGGACGAGGGCATCGCGGTGCTTCCGATCGAGATGGACGAGAGCGGCAACATCGAGGGACAACTAAAGACGCGCTTCGGCGCCTTCTTCGAGATGATAAATGGATAAACCGCAGAATACGGGGAAATCGACCAAACGACTGGCCACCGCCAGGGAGCTGCAGAAGATCGTGGCCGAGTTCTACCTGGAAGGCCACGAGGCCAAAAAGGCCGGCAAGCCCATCGGCTGGATGCCGCCCATGAACGGGCTGATCGAGATCTTCTACGCCATGGACCTGCAGCCGGTCTTCCCCGAGAACTGGTCCCCCGTCTGCGCCGCCTTCGGGCTGATTCATAAAAACTATATGACCGCCGAGTCCATGGGCTTCTCGCCGGACCTGTGCGGTTACCTGCGCAACTGCGTGGGCTATATCAACGGCCTTATGGGCGAGGAAGGCGTGCCGCTGAACGGACTGCCGGAACCCGACATGATCTTCGTGCCGGGCGCGGGCTGCGTTCCCGCCATGAAGAACTTCCAGTACATCGCCAAACGCTTCCCCGACGCAAAGGCCTTCAACGCCGACCTGCCCCAGGTGCCGATCGAGAATATCCAGCGCTACCACATCGATTACGCACTGAGCGAAATACACCGTATCATCGAATTCCTGTCCGAGACTACCGGCAGAAAGATGGACTACGACAGGCTGGCCGAGGTGGTGCGTCTGTCCGACCAGTCCTGCGCACTGTGGGACGAGATCACCTCCTACCGGCGCTGCATTCCTACGCCCATCTCGGCGGCTGAGGTGGGACTGATGTTCGTGATGGTCACACGGCAGGGCACGCAGCTCGCAGTGGACTATCTTACGAAGGTGAGAGACGAGGTCAAGCAGCGCGCGGAGAACAAGACCGGCATCATTGCCGAGGAGAAGGTGCGGCTGTTCTGGGACAACATACCGCTGTGGTACAACCTGGGGCTTTTCAACTACTTCGAGAGATACGGGGGCGTGGTGGTGGCCGAGACCTACTCAGCGGCCTGGTCCATACGCCTCGACACCTCCAACCCGCTGGAGGCGCTGGCCATGAAGTCGCTGCAGTCCTACCCCATGGTGTCCTGCGTCTCGATGAAACGCAGAAAGGACATGGTGCTCAAGGCCTGCCGGGACTACCACATCGACGGCGTGATACTGCACTCCAACAAGTCCTGCCTGCCCATCACGCTGGGACAGATGGACATCAAACGCGCGCTGCAGGCGGAACTGGGCGTGCCCTCGGTGGTGATCGAGGCCGACCACATGGACCCCGCCAATTTCTCAATGTCGCAGTTCGAGGATAGAGCAGGGGCTTTCATGGAGATGCTCCTTCAGAGGAAGGGGTAGGATTGCCACGGCCTTCGGCCTCGCAATGACGGGAAAATATAATCGTGAAAACTTGCATTAGTGCAGTTATAATGTGATAATACAATGTAATATTACATTAGAAGTGTGAAAATGCATGAATGCCATAGCTAAGACGTATATTCACAGGTTGTTGAAATGCCCGGAGGTTTCATTCTTCCTGTTCGGTCCGCGCGGCACTGGCAAGAGCACATGGTTGCGACACGTGTTGCCGAGCGCGCTTTTTCTGGACCTGCTGGATGCATCCCTCTTTCTTGAGCTATCGCGTGACCCCCACAGGTTGGAAGCCATGGCCGGCGGTCTCACGGATGATTCCTGGATAGTGCTGGACGAGATACAAAAGATACCCTCCCTGCTCGACGAAGTCCATCGACTGATGGAATCGCGGCGCTGGCGTTTCGCGCTCTGCGGATCATCGGCGCGTAAGCTGCGCAGGGAGGGAGCCAACCTGCTGGCGGGCCGCGCCATCACTTTGAATATGGAGGGTTTCTCCGCTGCAGAGCTGGGTAAGTCTTTTGATCTGGTATCGTCTATAGAGTGGGGCTCGCTGCCCATGGTCCAGCGCGACCCGCAGCAGGCGCCCGACATCCTTGAAGCTTACCTCGATACGCATATACGTGAGGAGATAAGGCAGGAGGGCCTGCTGCGCAACGTGCCGCCCTTCATGCGGTTCATAACCGTGGCCGGGCAAATAAACGGACAGGTTGTCAATATGCAGAACATCGCCCGTGATGCCGGCGCGGCACGCAGCACCGTGGAATCATATTTCTCCATCATCGTGGATACACTGCTGGGACATTTCCTGCCAGCCTGGCGGGCCGGACTTAAAGTGCGGGAAGCCGCCCATCCTAAATTCTACTGGTTCGATCCTGGCCTCGCGCGGACGGCCGCCGGACAGGCGCGCAATCCGCTTGACGGCAGCGTACAGGGGTTTGCCCTGGAAACTCTGGTCTATCATGAACTGCGTGTTTATAACCAGGTCAGCCGCAAATACCGGCCCGTGCATTATTACCGCACTCCGGCAGGTGTGGAAGTGGATTTTGTTGTTGAGACTTCTAAAAGCAACACTGGTTCCATACCGAACATAGTAGCTATCGAGGTCAAAAGGGCCGATAGCTGGAAACGTACCTGGGAAAAACCACTGCTGTCATTAGGATCCTCGGATAAGGTAAAGGCGGACAGGCTGATTGGAGTGTACTCAGGCCAGCGGTCATATCGGTTCGGACCTGTGGAAGTTATGCCGTTTGACAGGTTCTGCGAGCTTTTGCATAAAGGCGAGTTTTTCTAAAACCTGTTTTGCGTGACTGCGGGTACACAGGATTGCCGCGCTTCGCTCGCAATGACGAAGCTATTTCCCCAGGAAGTCGGGCTTGAGGAAGGCGGGGTCGCTCCAGTCATAGAAGCCTTTGCCCGTCTTCATGCCCAGCAGGCCTTTGGCTATCATGTCCTTCAACGCCTGCGGCGGCAGGTCCTGCGCGTCTCTGGTCTCGTTGTAGTACGACATCTCGATGTCCCAGACCACGTCCAGACCGATCACGTCCATCATGGCGAAGGGCCCAAGCTCCACCTTGAACTGCAGCATCCAGGAGCGGTCGATGTCCAGGGGATCGCCGTATCCCCCCGCCCACAGCTTGAGGGACTCGCGCTTGACCATCCTCCAGAGACGGTTGCCCAGGTAGCCCATAATCGGCTTTTTGACCACCACGGGAACGCAGCCTATGCTCTGCGCCCACGCCCTGGCGGACTCGATATTATCGGCGGTCGTGGCGCTGCCGGGCATGATGTCCACCAGCGGCAGGTCGATCATGGGCGAGTCGAAATGTATATTCAGCACCCTGTCTTTACGTGACACGGCGTCCTCCAGCTTCACAACCGGTATGGATGAGCTGTTGGAGGCGATCAGCGCCGCTGCCGGCGCGGCCGCCTCAACCTGTTTGAATATCTTCTTCTTGAGGTCGATGCTCTCGCTGACGGCTTCGATCACCAGGTCGGCGTCCGCCACCGCTTCGGACAGCGAAGCGCAATAGATTATTTTTTTCTGGGCGGCATCGAGCCTCTCAGCCTGTGCGGACATGCCTTTCAGACCGAAGATGCCCTTCAGCCCTTCGATGCCTTTGGAGGCAGATCGTGGATCGAGGTCGAAAACCTTTACCCCGTTGCCGGCCAGGGCCGCGACCGCCGAGATCTGGACGCCCATGAAGCCCGCGCCGATGACGGCGACCTTATTTATCTTGAGCATAATGCCCTCCCCTTACAAGTGAGTGTAACGTCGTTGATGAGACGCCTATTTGCGGCGCAGGCCCAGTATCTCGCGGGCCTCCGCAGGCATGGCCACCGGCCTCTCCAGTATGGCGGCCAGCTCCTGCACCCATTTGGCCTGCTCCCAGCTTCCTTTTGCCAGCTCGCCGCCCGGCATCCTGGTATTGTCCTCCAGGCCGATCCTGACGTGCCCGCCGGTGAGTACGCTCATGACCGCCGCCGGCACCTGGTTGGGACCGACCCCGCAGACGCCGAAGGTCGACCCTTCGGGCAGCAGGTCGACCATGGTCAGGTGCAGCGCGGGATTGAAGGCGATGCCGCCGAAGGCGCCGTACACGAACTGGAAGTTGAGCGGCGCGGCGAAGAGGTCCTTCTGCTTGCTCAGCAGCTCTATGTTGTAGATGCCCGCCGGGTCGTATACCTCGAACTCCGGCTTGACCGCGTGCTGCTTCATCACTTTGGCGAAATCGGCGATCATGCCCAGCTTGTTTTCGAAGGTATACTCGAAGAAGACCTCGCCGGTCCGATGGTCGGCGATGCCGTCATTCATGGTCGCGCTGTTCATGCTGCCGATATCGGGCTTGAGCTCGATGATGGGCGCTATGCGCTGCTCCGGCGTCAGCCCGACGGTGATGGCGGTGCTCAGGTTGATGATGATGTCGGGACAGCGTTTCCTGATGGCCTCGACGGTTGCACCGATGACGCCCACGTCGGCGGTTGCAAACTCCGTCTTGGGGTCGCGGGCATGTATGTGTACAATGCTCACGCCGTATTGCATGCACTTCTCGCATTCGTCCGCGAACTCCTGCGGAGTGTAGGGCACGTTGGGATTGTTCGATTTGAAGGTGGCGCCGCCCGATACGGCGGCGGTGATGATCAACTTATCTCCCTTAGCCACTTGGGCCTCCTTTCGCTTATTTTGGTCCGCGTCAATAGGTACCTGAGAGGAGCTTGGCCAGGTTCCACTTCCACTTCGTATACGGCGGGTTGATGGCCTGGCTGACCAGCTCGGTCCAGGTGCCCTGGCGGATCACGCTCTTGCGGTGGCTGAAGGCTTCGAAGCTCAGCTTGCCGTGATAGGTGCCCATGCCGCTGGCGCCCACGCCTCCGAAGGGGATGCCCGGCGTGGCGCTGTGCAGGTTGGCCGTGTTGATATCCACGCCGCCGGCGGTGGTCCTCTCCAGTATCATCCTCTCCTCATTGCGGTCCTCTGTATAGATGCACTGGGCCAGAGGCTTGGGACGCGCGTTCACGAACTTGATGGCCGCCTCCAGGTCCGGCACGGCGATCACCGGCATGACGGGTCCGAAGATCTCTTCCTGCATGAGGGGACTGTCCGGCGATACGTTTACCAGCACCGTGGGCGCGATATACAGGTCCGACTCGTCCATCTGCCCGCCCACGTAGACCTCCTGGCCTTCGAGCAGGGCGGCCACGCGCCTGAAGTGGTGCACGTTCACGATGCGGCCGTAGTCCTCACATTTCTGCGGGTCGTCGCCATAAAACTCCTTAATCGTTTTGGCCATGCACTCCAGGAAGGGCTTCTCGACCGATTTCTCAACCAGCACGTAGTCAGGCGCGGTGCACGTCTGGCCGTTGTTGTAGTACTTGCCCCAGGCCAGGCGACGGCAGGCTACCTGCATTTTGGCGTTTTTAGTGAAAAAGGCGGGACATTTGCCGCCCAACTCCAGGTTCACCGTGGTCAGATTTTTGGCGGCAGCCTCCAGCACGATGCGTCCCACACGACCGTTGCCGGTATAGAAGATATGGTCGAAGTACTGCGCCAGCAGGGCGGTGGTCTGGGCTACCCCGCCCTCCACCACGGCCACGGCGTCGTTGTCCATATACTGCGGCACGTATTTGGCCACCAGCCCCGATGTATGCGGCGCTATCTCGGACGGCTTGATCACCACGCAGTTACCCGCGCCGATGGCGCCCACCGTGGGATTCATAACCAGCTCCAGAGGATAGTTCCAGGGGGCGATGACCAGCGTCACGCCCAGAGGATCGAGCACGGTCCAGGCCTTGGATGGGAAAAAGCCGAAGTCCGGCTCCAGCGGCCTGGGCCTGACCCACTTCTTCAGACCCTTGATGGCTACGTCTATCTCGTTCTGCGCGCAGAAAACGTCGCCGGTCCAGGCTTCATACAGCGGCCGCCCGGTGTCGTAAGTAAGCGCGTCGATGAACTCCCGGTAGTGCTCCTTCAACATGGCTCTCATGGCCTTGAGCTGTCCCATACGCCAGTTTATATCGTGTGTTTTACCCGTGTTGAAGGTGTTGCGCAGCTTCTTGACTATGGCTGCGATATCCCCGGCCGAGGCCGTGCCCTGCACGGGCGGAAGGCGACGGCTGGTCGTACTTACTTTATCCATAACTCTATCCTCCATTATTAGTGAGTAGCCCCGTCAACGGCAGCTACACTTTAGTCATCTGCTTGAACAGTGCGTTGATGTCTTCGCAGGTCTTGATGCCCAGTGCCGAAAGCTGGTCCGTGACGTCGACCGGCTCGGAGACGCCGTCGACGATGGTATTGAGCACGCCGCCCATGAATACGGTGACGGGCTGTCTGCGCCTGCGCGACTCCTCCACCAGATTGGTGCCCCATTCCAGACACTGGCCGTTGTGCGTGCTGACCGCGATATAGGGCGTGCCCTCTTTATGGGCCACGTCCAGTATCTGCTCGGCATCCTGGTCGACCCCCGCGTGCACAACCCTGGCGCCGAAGGCGTTGAGCACTCCCTCCAGCACATATAGGCCGAACTCGTGCGTATCGGTGGAGCCGGCCACAATCTTCTTTCCGCTGATGGAATCGCCCAATTTTTCCTGGCGGATGGCGTCCACCGTGAAATCGGTTATCATCTGCTGCATCATGATCAGGTCGGTAGGCGCGAAGGGGACGATGCCCCGGTATTTTTTGGGGTCCCTCTCGCCCGGATGGTACAGCTGCTCCAGCTTTGCGCCTCCCAGGCGGCGCACCGCCAGCAGCAGCTCGACGGGATCCTTGATATCCACGCCCAACCCGGGAAGACCTTTCAAGATATTCCTGAAAAATTTTCTGCCGTTGACGACCAGCACCCTTTTGAGCTTGTTGATCTCCGCCTCGTTGAAGATTTTGGCCTCTTCGAACTCGGGCACCTTGCGCAGCCCCGCCGCGCAGGCCAGTATGACGTCGGCTATCTCGGTTAATGTGGGGACCCTGACGGCCTCCATGATGGGTTTGGCGCTGTAAAACGCGCCGGTCTTATATTTACGCTCCAGTATGGCGTAGGGCAGGAAGTCCGCCAGCACCAGGCCGTAGTTTGAATGGGCGTCCTCGCTGACTTCCAGCGTATTCCCCTCCACGTGCACCATAACGATATCGTCCGTCCCCAGCGCCGCACTCAGCACTTCATGACTCGCCAGCCAGGTGGCCATCTTGGACGGTATGTGGCTGATCAGTCCGCCCAGACCCGTCATGTACCTGGCGCCGCAGAGCTTCTCGACGATATACTGCTCGAGCAGGCAGTAGCCGACCTCCGAGGCATGGTCGATAAACCCGGCCGATGTGCCGTCGCCCATGTAGCTGCCGATGCCCGCGCCCTGCTCGCGCTTGCCGGCCAGTATGCCCAGGGCTTCGACCGTGGCCGCGACCTGTCCCACATCGTCGTGCCAGTAGGGATAGTTCCAGGTGAACTGGGACATGGTGCCCAGGCCGGGGGCGCCTGCCTTGAGCGCGTTGACCGCGTTGCTCACCGAGTTGGGCGTTCCGACCATGTTGTCGGCGAAGAGCGGCATGATGGGCGCCGCCTGGGCCACTTTGACGAAGTCTTCCGGGCCGTCCAGCGTGAAACTGGTGCCCCTGGGCGCCTTGCTGCGCAAGTCGCCGCGCGGCAGCCCGTTGACCCAGTTGCTGGTGACTATCATGGCGCCCACGTCGGTGCCCCTTTCCTTGCACCTGTCATACATCTCCTTCATCGACTCCACCTGCTCCTTGACCGTGGCCAGCCCCATCTGCGCAACGAAAAGCACGTTGCCCTCACCGGTATTCCGGCGCCTCCAGTCCGACAGGGTGAGGCCCCTCTCGCGCTGGAAGGCGCTCACGCCCATCTCGAAAGACCGGCTGGTTTTCAGGCCCTTTTCCAGGACCTGTTTGCCTTTGGGTAACCCTTTCGGTATCAATTCTGACATCTATTCCACCTCGATCTGAATCTCAATCTAAATCTAAATCTAAATCTCAATCTAAGTCTAAATCTATTTCTTTTCCCCCAGCTTCGGCTCCTTGAGCATGAAGGTAAGTATGATGGCTACGACCAGCAGGACCGCCAGCAGCAGCATGGCAAGCGTGAACTGTCCGGTGGCGTCGCGCAGCATCTCCATGGCGGGGACGACCGCAACCGCGCAGGCGTTGCCCAGCAGCCAGAGCCACCCCAGCGAGATGCCGGCATAGCGTGCCCCGGCATACTCGACGGACAGCGCCATCAGTATGGGAAGGGCGGAGATCATGAAGAAGCCAAGCAGGAAGGAGTTGATCAGGCTGCCGGTGAATCCGAAGGGGAACAGCATCAGGACGATGAATATCACTCCCCCGATCAACGCCGTGAAGAGGAAAGGCTTGCGCTTCATAAGCTTGTCCGATATCAGCGGCATAACGATGCAGCCGATGATTGCGCCCAGTATCATGATCCCGGATACGTAGCCGACCTCGGACAGCGGGATGCCGTGGGACTCGTTGAGGAACTTCTCTATCCAGGTGGCGATGCCGTTGAAGCAGCCGGTGCCGATGAGGAAGATGATGCTGAGGAGGACGAAGCTGGGCATCTTGAGTATATCCTTGAGCCCGCGCCACTCTTTCATATCCGTGAATTCCGTCGTGGCCGCGGTCAGCCTGGCAGGTGTGGGCGGGCGCTCTTTGACCAGAACGAAGAACAGCACTACGGCCAGCACGCCGAGCAGGCTGTAGGTAAGCAGCATATTGTAATAGCCCAGCTCGACCAGCAGCAGGGGCGTTACGCCCAGGCCGATCAGCATGCCCAGGAACATGGCGACCGTGCCCAGGCTGACGGCAGTCGCCTCCTCTTTTTCAGGGAACCAGGTCACGGCTATCTTGGTCGTGCCGTTGAGTATGCAGGCCGTGCCGGCGCCCGCGCCGATCTGCGAGATGAGCAATAATAAATATACGTCGGGATTGATCAGCCGCAGGCATCCGAAGACGCCCAGCAGCAGTACGCCCGAGCCGATACCCCACCTGATGCCCTTGCGGTCGATGAGTATGCCGAAGGGTATGGAGAAAAGGATTGACATCAGGGGAAATATCAGGGCAAGCCAACCGCCCTCCATGGGCGTGATGCCCAGGTGCTCCTCCATAAAGGTCTCGACGGACGCGAAGTTAAGCCAGAAAAACTGCGATACCGCCGAAGCGTACATGTAAACGACCAGCACCACCCACCTGTACCCGTAAACTTTCTGTTCTGTCATCGATCCCCCTACCTTTTATTCAAGTTTTTGTATGAATCCGCATGCCCCGTGACAAGAAGCCGGATCGAAACCGGACCGGATTGTAAGACCGCCCTTCACTAATCTTTGCCGGAAGCACCTCCTCTTTTTTCTGATTTGACGGGTTGTTTGCCCGGGACAGCCGCGCCCGGGGCCGTTTTGTTGGATATACCGGATAATATAAGGTCGGTCTGGTGCCGGATGAACTCATCCAGCGTGCAGTGCCGTCCGATGAACCAGCGCCTGAAAGCCCACATGTCTCCCAGGACTATGATGTCGTGAGCGGTGAGCAGGATATCCTTTACCTGGAAATCGCCCGACCTGCACCCTGCCTGTAGAATCTTGCTGTACATCGCCGCCAGCTTGTCCTCGACCTCGATCAGCCTTCGGCGCTGGTCGGGCAGCATGTTCCCGCTCTCCTGGTACCAGAAGACCTGCACGTCCTGGCTGATATCTATCATATGCAGGTAGCGGTCGATGGTCAGGCGCAGGGTTTTCACGGCGCCCAGCTTCGCCAGCATCCTCTCGCTGTCACGGATGAACTCATGGACGGCGGCCAGCTCCTCGTCCATAATCATCGTTATGATATCGTCCTTGGTGCTTATATAATGGTAAAGCGTTCCCACCACGATGCCGCTCTCGCGCGCTATCTCGCGCATGGTGGTCTTGTGCAGCCCTTTCTTGAGGAACAGCCTGGCCGCAGCCATGATAACCTGACGGCGCCTGGAACTGGACTCGATCCCGGTATCCGCTTTTACCTTTTTATTCATGGTTACTCTGCGCATCCAACATCCAAATCACGTGTAATTGCAGTCAATCGAACGAACGACCGTTCGATTATAGTTGATGTATTTTGACATTGTCAAGTGGGCTTGTCATTGCGAGGAGCACAGCGACGAAGCAATCTTGTGCTATCATACAGGGATACAATCTTATCTTTACAGAGGAGGACAAAACATGGAAAAGATAAGGCTGGGCAAGTCCGGCCTGATGGTTACCAGGATCGGGTTCGGCGGCATACCCATCCAGCGGCTGAACGAGGAGGAGGCCGTCGCCGTAATCAAGAGGTGCCTGGGCCACGACATCAATTTCCTGGATACGGCCAACGCCTACACCACCAGCGAGGCGCGCATCGGCAAGGCTATAGCGGGACAACGGAAGGAGCTGATCATAGCCACCAAGACCACCCACCGGGATCGCGACGGCATTGCCAAGCACCTGGAGAAAAGCCTGACGCGGCTGGGCACCGATTACATAGACCTCTACCAGTTCCACGCGGTCAGTGACTTCAAAACGCTGGACGCGGTGCTCGATCCCAACGGCCCCATGGCCGTGCTGGAGGAGGCTAAAAAGGCGGGAAAAATCAGGCACATCGGCGTCACCTCGCACCAGATCGACGTCGCCGTCAAAGCCGTGGAATCGGGACGTTTCGAGACGCTGATGTTTCCCTTCAACTTCGTCACCGACGAAGCGGCCGAAAAATTGCTGCCGCTCTGTAAAAAGCACGACGTGGGATTTATCGTCATGAAGCCGCTGGCGGGCGGAATGATCGCCGACGCACGGACTGCCTTCAGATACCTTTTCCAGTTCAAGGACGTTGTCACCATACCGGGTATCGAGCGGCCGGAGGAGATAGACGAGATCGTGGGCATACTCAACGGGCCGCTGGACCTGACCGAGAAGGACCGCGCGGACATGCGCAAATTGAAGGAGCAACTGGGCACCAGGTTCTGCCACCGCTGCGACTACTGCCAGCCCTGCAAGGAGGGGATACACATATCGTCGGTCATGACCTTCCCCAGCTTCATGGCGCGCCTGCCGGAGGAGCAGATCTTCGGCTTCTGGGCGGGACTGTTCGACCTGGCCGCCAAATGCAACAAGTGCGGCGAATGCGAGACCAGGTGCCCCTACCACCTGCCCATCCGCGACCTGATGGAAGAATATTACGAGCTCTACGAGCAGAAGAAAAAGGCCTTTAAGGCCAGGATGGGGACAGTCAGCTAGTCATTGCGAGGAGCGTAGCGACGAAGCAATCTTGTGAGTAATTGCGGGTACACAAGATTGCCACGCCCTGCGGGCTCGCAATGACGAGGAAGGAAAGGAGGTGCAATGACGGGCAGTTACAAATCCGGATAGAGGTCAGTCCACGATTTATTAAATCCCGCAATAAGCTCTGCTTTGTCTTGTCTTGAGCCGGCTTTTATCTGTTTTTCGCGCAGAATCGCAGACTCAGAGTTCTCTGCCACCTCGTAATAAACTAGTTTTGTCAGGTTATAACGCTTGGTGAAACCTTCAGCGAGCTTTTCTTTGTGTTCATAAACACGCCTTTTCAGATCATTGGTCACGCCTGTATAAAGCACAGTGTTATTCCAGTTGGTAATGATATACACGTAGAAATGCCTTTCGCTCATAAATCACATTGTACAGTATTACTTTACTGAGCATGTCATTGCGAGGAGCGTAGCGACGAAGTAATCTTGTGAGTAATTGCGGGTACACAAGATTGCCACGCCCTGACGGGCTCGCAATGACAGGATGGAAAAAGGACTCGCAGTGGTGGGTTATGCGATGACTACGGTTTCTCTATGCCGTCGAGTATCAGCTCACCCGCGATGCGCGCCGCCTTCTCGGCCGGGGCGCGGCACTTCTGCGCGGCGCCGGCCTTGACGAACTCCATCGATTCGGACGGATCAGCCACGTTGTAGCTCCTGCCGAAGATGCGATGCTGCACCTCGCGGCAGTTGCAGCCGCCGAACTCCTGCTCGAAGCGCCGGCACAGCCTGCGTGCCGCCTTGGTGGTGCGCTGCACCGCATCGAAGTCGTCCGGTTTCTCTCGCCCGAAGACCATGCCCAGCGCCATGATGGCCCCGATCACCGCCCCACAGGTCTCGCCCCGCAGCGCGATGCCGGGCATGGCGGTAGCTGCTTTAAGAGTCAGTTTATCCCCCAGGCTGAACTCCTCCTGCAGCGCCAGCAAGGTCCCCTGCGCGCAACTGCCGTAAAGCTCCTCGTAGTCGCCCGACTTTCGCTCGAGACGGTTTAACCTGTCGTCCCTCGATTCAGACTGCTGCATTGCGTGTCCTCCATCATCTCAATTATCGGCTAGCTTTCCAGGAAGCTGATGATCTTCCCGCTGCTCTCCTGAACCGTATCCGAGATGAACCCGTGCCCGGCCTGCTCGAACACCACCAGCTCGGAGCCCTTTATCCCGGAGGCGAGCACACTGGAGTTCTCATGAGGTATCAGCCGGTCGCGCGCTCCGGTCATGACCAGCACCGGCGCCTTGATCTGAGGCAACCGTTCGTATATATCGTGAAGCAGGACAAAATTGGCCTGGCTCATATAGCCGTGCATGGGTGTGGGATACTGAGTCGTGGTCTTTACATAACGCTCCACGGCCTCGGGGTGCTTATCGATGAAATCCTGGTTCCACAGCCAGGGCACGGTCGAGCGCGCCCTCTCCTCATCCGACAGTTTGGCCCGGTCGGGATTGAAAAGAAAGGCCTTGGCCTCGGGGGTGGACCCGATGGAGTGGGGCCCGCCGCAGGAAGTGCAGCCGAGCACCAGTTTTTTTACCCTCGATGGATATCTGAGCGCAAGCTCCTGCGCGATCATACCGCCCATGGAGACGCCGAAGACATGCGCCGACTCAACGCCCAGCGCGTCCAGCAGTCCGACGGGGTCCCCCACCATCATATCGGCGGTGTATGGTATCTCCGGCTTGCCGCTCCTTCCCGTGCCGCGGTTGTCGAAGATAATCGTTTTGAAGCGCGCGGCCAGGCGGGGCAGTATCACGAACCAGTGGCCCGAGTTGGAGCCGTAGCCCATGATCAGCAGCAAAGGCTCTCCCTCGCCGTGCACCTCGTAGTAAAGATCGATGCCGTTGACTTTTATAACGGGCATTTCACGCTCCCCCTCGTTTGAATAAATGTATTATATCAGTTATTACACGTGCGGCTATATGTGAAAGGGTACAATTATATATAATGTTCCCAATCGCCGGGGAGTCAGATGCAGGGAAAAATAGTTGAGATAATACGTGAGACCGTCCCGGACGACGGCCGGCACATCTGGGGACTGGCCGACCTGTCCGGACTGCTGCACGAGCGCTTCGCCGGCTATAACTGCGGCATAAGCATCGGCAAAAAGCTGGACGATGAGATCATCGATTCGATCGTCACCGGCCCTACGCCGGAATACTGGAAGCTCTATCAGGATACTAATGTCTATTTAACCGGCCTGGCGGCAGATGTGGCCGGTAAGATAGCCGCGACGGGCATAAAGAGCCTGGCATTTGCGCCCACCTCCAGCCGGTTGGATCGGTCCCCCGACTTCGCCCGGACGCTCAGGCATGACTTCTCGCATAAGATGACAGGGACGCGGGCAGGGTTGGGCTGGATAGGTAAAAGCGATCTGTTCATCTCGCTCAAATTCGGCCCCAGGCTGAGGCTTGTCTCCATACTGGTCGATTACCCGCTTAAACCGCTGCAGCCGCCCATCGACAAAAGCCGTTGCGGCAAGTGCGTTGTCTGCGTCGAGGCATGCCCGGCGAAGGCCATAAACGGCAAGCTGTGGAACATAAAAATCGACCGGGATGAGTACTACAACGCCTTCAAGTGCCGGGAGAAGGCCATGCAGTTCTCGCTGGCCGCGACGGGCCAGGACAACCACGAGATCTGCGGCATCTGCATCGCGGTCTGTCCGGCAGGCGGAAAAAAGTGAAGACGGATATACCTTTCATGCATTAACACAATAACCGTATTTTCTGTTTTAATATATATAAAATAAAAAAAGAGGTAGGAGGTGCTACATGCCCTGGCTGACATTCGGCTTACCTGCCGGCGGTCCCGCGTTAGGGATCATCCTGCTGCTGATCGGCATCGTAATCCTGATCATCCCCCGCATCGTCAATTATCTGATCGCCGCTGCGTTGATACTGAGCGGCATCGGATGGTGCATCGCGGGCGTCTGGCTGTGGGGAATACTGGCCATCATCGCCGGTATCGTTATCCTGATCATACCGCGCATACTGAACTATGTGGTGGGGGTATACCTGATCATACTGGGAATAGGGCAGATCCTGGCATCGGGTTGGGCGCTGTTCCCGCTCATCGTCGGCGCGCTCACACTGCTCTTCGGTATCATAGTTCTGGTAAATCCCGGTGTGCTCAATGCGCTGGTGGCGGTCATCTTCATCATCCAGGGCATACTCATACTGGTGCAGTATTACCACTGGTTCTAAATAACGACATCCGGTTGGGGGCGTCAGTATCCCTGCTGACGCCTCCTCCATATATACATCAGCGCCAGCACCAGTGAGCATAAGATCAGCGCCATGCTGATGAAGAGTACGATGTCCGGATCGATATACTCTTTCACCACGAAGCAGCCCGCCTGCACGCCGTTGACGTACACAGTATAGGTCCCCGGCTCGTTTCGCACCGTGGTGAAGATTATTACCCTGCTCTTGCCGCTCTCCAGCGTTACGCAGCGGACGGCAGCCTCCTGACCGTTGATATAGAGCTTTATGACGGCGTTGCCGTTGACCGTGCCCCTGTTGGCCACGGTAGCGGTTATCTCGACGGGATCGCCCGGCGCAACCCTGCCCGCCGATAGTGTGGCGCTCTGCACCACGACGTTGGGCAGTGAGACCGGAAGAATCGGTGGTATGGACGATGTCATTCCGCCCGATGAGCCCGGAGGTGGCGGAGACCCGGGAGCCGGCGGGGGTAAAGTTGCGGTGGTGAAGCTCCTCTCCACGCCGTAAGCTGTGCCGTATATTCCGCCGTCGGCCTTTGCCATGAAGTAATAGGTCACACCGTGGGAAAGGCCGCTCAGGCCGGCGCTGAAAGCCCCGGCGCTTGTCATCTCCTGTGGCGCCGTTGTATTGGTGTAAGGTCCTCCCGATGTCGCGCCCCACAGGAACGACACGTCTACCGTGTCGGCCCTGCCCGGGGAGGTCAGGTCGCCGTTGAGTATCGCCGAGCTTGTGGTGACCGAGGAGGCGCCCTCCGTGGTCACAGTGGGTGGCTCACTGGGTGTGATGAAGCTTTTCTCAGCCCCGAAGCCGGTCCCGTAAATGCCGCCGTCGGCCCTGGACCGGTAATAGTAAACGGTCAGCGGGCTTAAACCGGTTATACCGGCATCGAAATCCCCGGCGGCCGACATCGCCTGCGGAGCGGTAGCGTTGACGTAGGGTCCGCCCTGCGTGGTGCCGTACTCGAACCTCACGTACACTGTCCGGGCGCTGCCCCGATTTAATAGATCGCCGCTCAGCATGGCGGAATCGGTGGTTATGCCGGTGGCATTTCCAGTAGCTACAATGGGTGGATGGTGGCTGGTGGTGAAAGCCTGCTCGTCTCCGTATCCGGTGCCGTGCTCCCCGCCGTCTCCTTTGGCGCGGTAATAGTAGGTGGTGTCGGGAGTCAGCGCGGTGATCTGTGTCTGATAGGCATCGGGGTAGGTCATAGCCTGCGGCGTTGTGGAGAACGGATAGGGTCCGCCCTGCGTGGTTCCGTACTGGAATGATGCGTCCACGGTGGATGCGCTGCCCATCAGATAGAGGTTTCCGGTAAGAACTGCCGCATTGGTCATGATGTCGATGGCGCCGCCGGTGTTCATCACGGGAGGCAGGCGGTTGGTGGTGAAGTGGTCCTCAGCGCCATAACTCGTACCGTAGACGCCGCCGTCCGCCCTGGCCTTGTAATAGTAAGTTGTGAAGGGGGACAATCCGGTCACGTAGTTATAGAACTTATCTGTGGAGGCCATGGCCTGCGGTGTTGTGGAATCGGGATAAGGGCCGCCAGGGGTCGTGCCGTATATGAACGACGTGTTTACGGTAGTGGCAGTGCCCAGGATGGTCAGATCGCCGTTTAAACGGGCTGTGTCGGTGGTCATGTGCGTGGCGGCGTCGGTAATCACCGACGGTGGATCGGCACTGGTGGTGAATGTGTTCTCTGCCCCGTAGCTGGCGCCATGATCGCCTCCGTCCGCTTTAGCCCGGTAATAGTAGGTGGTGTGGGAATGCAAACCCACCAGATTGGCATTGAAGACGCCCGGATCATTCATCAACTGCAAAGGCGTCTCGTTGCCGTACCTGCCCGAAGTGGTGCCGTACTGGAAAGAGACGTTTACAGCGCCGGCAGTGCCCAGGGAATGCAGATAGCCGTTGAGTGTGGCGGAATCGTCGCCGACCGATGTGGCGGCGCCGGTGGATACTGATGGCGGCGTCGCGCTGGTGGTGAAGCTGCACTCATCGCCGTGAGCCGCGCCGTGCGCTCCACCATCGGCCACCGCTATGTAATAGTAGGTGGTGAGAGGCGTCAGACTGGTAACTGCGGCCTGCAGGAATCCGCGCGAGTCCATCCACTCATGGGCCGTGCTGCCGGTATATAAGCCCGGCATGGTGCCGTACTCAAACCATGTCTCCACCGATGGAGCGGTGCCCAGGGAGTCCAGAAAGCCGTTCAGCCTGGCGGAGATAGCTCCCACGGCGGTGGCGTTGTCGGTCTCTGCCGACGGCGGAACCTTCAAGGTGGTGAAGCTCTGCTCAGCCCCGTAGGCCGCACCGTAGATGCCTCCATCCGCCCTGGCCCTGTAGTAATAGGTGGTATCGCCGTGCAGGCCTGTGAGCCCGGCCTGGAAGGGTCCCGTCGCCGCCGTGGCTTGCTGCGGAGTTGAATAAAGATAAGGCCCGCCCTGCCACGTTCCCCACTGGAACGATAAATTATCCGTGGGCGCGCTGCCCAGGTCGGTCAGATTGCCGTTCAGGGTAGCGGAATCTGCGCTGATGCCTCCGGCAGCATCGGTGGTCACCGACGGCGGCTGCTTGGAGGTGGTGAAAGACATCTCGGCGCCGGTACCGACCCCGTATGAGCCGCCGTCTCCCTTCGCCACGTAGTAATAGGTGACGCCGGGGATCAGCCCATCGAGGTCGGCGGCAAAGGCGCCGGTCGTGGACCTGGCCCGGGGTGTTGTTGAATCGGGATAAGGCCCTCCCCGCGTAGCGCCGTATTCGAAGTAAACGTTGACCGTATTGGCCGAGCCCAGGTTGCGCAGGTTGCCGTTCAATGTGGAGGTTATGCCGGTTGTGCCGGTAGCCGGCAGTGTCTCGACGTAAGGCGGGAACATACCGGTACGAAACGAGGCTTCATCACCGTAGGCGGTACCGGACGCACCGCCGTCTCCCCTGGCCCGGTAGTAATACACGGTATAGGGGGTGAGGCCGGTCAGGTTGGAGAGGAAGGCCCCTGTCGCTGTCTTCGGCTGGGGTGTAGTCGAATCGGGGTAAGGGCCGCCCTGCGTGGTGCCGTACTGGAAGGATACGTTAACCGTGGCAGCCGTGCCAATGACAGTCAGGTTGCCGTTCAAGGTGGCGGAGTTAGTGGTCAGGTGACTGGCTGAGCCGGTGGTGACCGAGGGTGGAGTGCGCCCCGTGGTAAAGACATGCTCAGTCCCGTAGGCTATGCCGTGTACTCCGCCGTTGGCCCTGGCGCGGTAGTAGTAAGTGGTGCCGGGAGATAGCCCGGCCAGGTCATGGTCACTGTCGAAGTCGGACGGGGCGCTCAGAGCCTGAACGGGAGTCTCGTTGCTGTACATGCCGGAGGTCGTGCCGTACTGGAAGGAGACGTTCACGGTTGGAGCGGAGCCCAGGGAATGAAGCGTGCCGTTAAGTGTTGCAGTGAAGTCGGTCACGCCGGTTGCCTCGTTGGTGGACACCGAAGGCGGGGCTTTGGAAGTACGGAAAGTCAGCTCGGCGCCGTCAACACTGTTTCCATCGCCCTCCGCAGTAGCCCGGAAGTAATAGGTGGTGTCGGGCGCCAGGCCGTCGAGAGTAGCCTGGAAATCCGCGG
This sequence comes from Dehalococcoidia bacterium, assembly GCA_041653995.1. Classification (NCBI taxonomy): domain Bacteria; kingdom Bacillati; phylum Chloroflexota; class Dehalococcoidia; species Dehalococcoidia bacterium. The sequence goes on along the minus strand of JBAZEK010000001.1, from coordinate 717,169 downwards.
GGGCGCTCAGGGTTTGCCAGGGAAGATGGCTGAATTCACCCGGGTGCAAACCGTAGCAGAACGTGACATCAACCATGCTTGCGGTGCCCAGGGATGTCAGATTGCCGTGCAATACAGCCGAACTGGAGGTTATCGCAGTTGCACCCAGGGTATCCACCGAAGGCTGAATTATCGAGGTTGTGAAACTCCTTTCTGCGCCGTAGCTGACGTCGTGTACCCCGCCATCCGCTACAGCCCTGAAATAATAAGTAGTTTTGCCGGATAAACCGGTCAGACCGGCGGAGAACGAGTCGGGGGCGGTCTTGGCCCGGGGTGTTGTTGAATTGGGATAGGGGCCGCCGGGCGTTGTGCCCCATTGAAACGATACGTACACCGTGGCGGCGGTTCCCATCCTGGACAGGCCGCCGTTAAGCGTGGCCGAGCCGGCGGTTATGGAGGTGGCGTTCCCTGTAGTTACCGACGGAGGGATTTTGGCCGTGGTAAAGCTCATCTCAGCGCCGTATGCCGTGCCGTCTCTGCCTCCATCCGCGCCCGCCCTGAAATAATAGGTGGTGTCCGGCGACAATCCTGACAGCCGATAATTGAAGGGACCGTTGGTAGTCATAGCCTGCATTGTAGTGGTATTGGGATAGGGACCACCCTGCGTGGTCCCCCATTGGAAGTATGCGTTTACTGCAGCAGCCGATCCCAGGGATATCAGTGCGCCGTGCAGGACGGCTGAAGATGTAGTTACGGAGCCTGCGGCACTGGTTGTGACCGTTGGCGGTACGGTAGATGTACGGAAACTCACCTCGTTGCCGTAGCTTGTGCCGTCGTAATCGCTGACAGCCTTTGACCTGTAGTAATAGGTCGTGCCGGGTGAGAATCCGGGCATGTCCATATGGAAATTGCCCGGCGCCGACAGGTATTGTGCGGCGCAAACATCGTAGTAAGGTCCCCCTGGAGTATCCGACATCTGGAAATTGACGCCGGCGACGGCGCCGTGTGCACCCAGGAAGGTCAGGTCGCCGCGCAATGTAGCTGTTGTCGAAGTTAAATTGGTGACCGGCAGAGTGGCAACGATGGGTGCGTCCCCGTACTCCACGGATACGCTGTGCAGCACCGGCGTAAAATCACGGTCGGAAGTCAGGGTTGCCCGCCACTGTAAATATTGTCCATTCGGCAGGCCCGAGGTAACCGGGCTGCTGCTGCCGACTGAAATCCAGGCCGGCGCCGCGTCGTTTTTATTAAATGGAGTGTCGCCGGCCCTGACCTGGAAGCTGATATCGGTATTGTCGTGCAGTGTCTCCTGCCAGCTCAGCTTCCTCCATACGTCCGCGTGCCATCCCGTGTCCCAGACATCCGAGGCGATGGTCCCGCCGGTGTAATACAGGCCCGATGTATAGCTCGGAGACGGGTCCGTAGTTCCCGTCAGATTGCTGTAATCCAGGCGGATTATGCCCGGGCCGCCGTCGCCGCCGCTGTTACCGGTTGAGCCGCGGGGGCCTCTGGGCCCATCATTGCTGTCATTGCCGGCACACCATAGCGCCTCCATAGAACCGCCGATATTTCCTTCCTGTCCATCTCCCGGCTCGCCTCCACGGGCGCCTTCTTTACCATTGCCTCCTGCTGCTATAACGAGTGAGTTACCCAGAGTCAGATTATCGGCGGCAAGCCAGATAGTCCCTCCCGAACCGCCGCCACCCCCATTCCCACCGTATCCTCCCTGAGATCCCCCTCCTCCTCCGCCTGCGCTGCCGGAACAGACAAAACTCCCCTGGCCTCCCTGGCTTTGGTCTATCCAATGGTGACTGTTATGTCCGGTACTTCCCTCATCACCCGGGTGGCCTGCTCCTCCGCTGGCCGTGATATTTCCCTTCACCACAATGGCCCTGGCAAAAATGACAACTGCCCCCGCAGCCTGACCGCCACTGCCTCCGGCTCCGCCTAGTCCGCCTTTGGCCCCGGCAGTGCCGTCTTCTCCGTTTCCGATATCACCACCGCCGCCGCCGCCGCCGCCGCCGCCGCCGTATCCTCCCTTGCCCCCGCTGCCTCCTCCCCCACCTCCTCCGAGCTGCAACAGGGAGAGGTCGTTGCTGCTTGCGTTGGCGCCGCCGCGGTCTGAAGCGCCTCCACCGACGCCCTGTCCCGTCGATCCATGGCCGCCTGCGTCGCCCCGGTAGCCCTCCAGGGCGCCGTTGCCGCCTTTCCCGCAGCAGCAAACAGCTTTTCCGCCTGCGCCGCCCGTTCCTGAAACATCTCCACCCTGACCATCTTTATAGACATGCGCACCTGAACCGGAATCGCCTCCTTTTCCCCCGTCGCCTCCGCCTCCGCCCGAGCCGCCGACAAATCCTATCCCCGAGACGTCGATACGCCCGCCAGGCTCCACCGTGACAGTGCTGTTCGACCTGAAAAATACGATACCTCCCGTAGATCCGTTCCAGGGATCACAGGTTACAACACCTCCATTTAAAACGTTCATTTCGCGGAATTGGGGTACCATGATAACCTGGGACTTGCTGTTTCCATCCGCGTAATAGGTGTTTGCAAGGTTTTCCGTCAGCTCAAGCAGTCCCGGATTCACAGACTGGACGATTTGCGTTTCCCAGTTCCCGGCGCCGGTGCCCGTCATCTGTATGATGAGGACCTCGTCTCCGACGTAAAACCGTCCATCGGGGGTATCGACATAAACAATGTTGCCTCCGGCGTTGCTTCGCCGGGTGACCGCTCCCTTGCGCCAGTCGGTTTTAAACGTATCAGTGATATCGCCTGCGTCGAATGCACCGCTGCCCGTATTAATATAAGTTGCCAGCAAAACGTCGCCGGGGCTGGACGAAGTATCGACGTTGGTCAGAATCCCCGCATCGAAATCGCCCCTGCTATCCCATGTATGGCTGGAATCAGCCGACACGGGCGCCGCCGGCGTGAGCAGAGACAGAAGCACCGCCAGGACACTTGCGACAGGAAGGGTTCGTTTAAGCACTCTCAAGTACAATTCCCGGGGGGTAATCCGATGCAGTTCAGGGCAGGCCTGACTGCGTTTAACGCATAATATACCGTTTAAATATGTATTTATGCAACTATGAAGATTGTATGTGGCTGTGCCATTGACTGTCATGTCCGCCTGGTTTAGACTAAGTCGCTATGATGAATGTATACAGGTTGTTGTGGATTATTGTCTCGGTATTGATCTTGCTCTCCCCTCTGATAGCCGCCTGCCAGCCGCCCGCTCCTTCTCAATCGGACGCAACTCCCGTAATTGCGCAAAATGCGGGCGCCACCCTGGCCGGCTCGCCCTGGCCCACCTTCCGCCACGATACGCGCAATACGGGTTTCAGCGACATACGGGCTGCGTACGTGGAAGGGGAAGAGCCGTGGATGTTCCAGACGGGCAAGGGCATCTTCTCAACGCCCGTCATCGACGATAAAGGCACGATCTACGTCGGATCAGCCGACCACTATTTCTATGCGCTCAATCCCGACGGTACTCTCAAATGGAAGTACGAGACGGGCGAGATCATCGATTCCGCCGGCGCCCTCAGTGCTTTCAATCCCACCGCAGGCTATTCCGCCATCACCTTTATCTCCGGCGACGGAAATATGTACCGTTTCCGCATCGACGACGTCCCCATGGAGCAGCGCAAGATATGGACCTTCGAGGCCGAGCTGAGGCCCGGAGTCAGCTACAACCGCTGGTTCGAGGGCAACGTGGCCGTCGGTCCGGACGGCACCCTCTACGCCGGCAATACCAATTTCAACTACTACGCCGTCAATCCCGACGGAACGCTCAAGTGGACCTACGAGACCGCCAGCAATAACTGGTCCCAGGCCGCCTTCGCCAATGACGGTACCATCTTCTGGGGCTCGCTCGACACCTACATCCGGGGCGTCAGTCCGGAGGGCAAAGAGCTCTGGCGCACCCGCACGCTGGGATTCATCGCGGCCTCGGCCGCGGTCGGCTCGGACGGCACGGTGTATATGGGCGGCTTCGACAGCAACCTGTATGCCCTCGACCCGAAGAAGGGTGATGTTAAATGGAAGTTCGGCGCGAGCGACCATATTTACTCCTCGGCCGCGCTGGACCGCGACGCGGCAGGCACCACCACCGCCATCTACTTCGGATCGGCGGACGGCACGCTGTACGCGTTGAGGCCGGACGGCTCGCTGATCTGGAAATACGACACGGGCGACGTTATTCGCTCATCGCCTGTGGTGGGCCTGGCGCCCTCGGGCGACGGGCGTATCATCTACTTCGGCTGCGGCAACGGAAAGCTTTACGCGCTTAATTCGGACGGCAGCCTGCGCTGGGCCTTCGATACCAATTCGACGGCGGACGAGCTGCGCGACCGCAACGACCTCAACGGCTCTCCCGCTTTGGGAAATACGGGCGTCTATATCGGCGGAGAGCATGGGCAGGTCTGGTACGTTCCCTACGACTACTGTCTGCGGGCCAACGACGCCCGCTGCGCCTCCGCGCAGCCCTTCCCGGACGACGTGTGCGCGCTCTACTATGTCACGCCTGGCGGCAACACGCTCAGAGAATTCCCTGATACATTGCCGCCCTCCGCCATGATCGCATTGCGCCTGGTCGTGCGCGAAGGCGGTGAAACGGTGAATGCGCGATTGTGCGACAGCCCGGTGGGCTGCCCGCAGGACGCCCTGGTGGCCGAGATCGAGCCGGAGGTCGCCCTGGACGTGGACCACTCGGCCGACGGGCGCTATATCTATATCCGGCCGCGGGATTTTCTTGCGCCGGGAGCAGACTATAAACTGAACATACGAGGGAAATACTATACGAACGGCTGGAGGGTGGGTAACATGACCCTGGGCGGGTCCGAGGCAGGCAACTTCCAGGGGCAGTTCAATTTCAGGGCTGCCGCGGCTGAGGGCGGATTGCCCCTCAGCGTCTCCGCCGATAAGGTGACTGGTCTGGAATGGACGCGACTGGCGGCGCCCATACCTACCATGCTGCCCAGCCTCAACCAGATCGGCTTCGACTATATCGACTGGCTGATCGGGCCGGTCGCCGTTTCATACCCTGATGCTAAAGGTGAGGGAAAATTCATACTCTGGGCTATCGGCGCCAGGCATGACGACAGAGGACAGCTGGCGGCCGATCCCTCCGGCGATTTCGCCATACCGCTCAACGGCCGCTACCGGGGCCCCGATTTCATACTGCAGAACCGCAACTTCCCCATGGCCATCACAGGCATCATGATTCCCTTCAACCTGTTCGAGCTGAGGGGACGCCTGGCAGCGGACGGGAGGTCCGAATACGCTGCGGCCTTCGCGGACACCGACACGCTGGGCATACCGACCTTCGGGCCGTACATGGTCATTGCCGGGCTGGCCAATAACTGGTACCAGAAGCTGCTGGTCTCGGGCACTTACGTGACGCGGCCCTTCGACGGCGCCGCCAACCATGCCCCGCAGGGGATACATGTGACGGATATAAGTTTCAAGCCTTCGGACGGAAAAGAACCCGCGCAGGCGACGGCGGAGTTCTCGCTGGAGCCCGGCGCCTTATACCCGGTTTCGGAGCACCGCGCCGCGCTGCTGCTGGTGGACACGCAGAGCAACGAGGCCGTCTACATGGATTACCTGGCTAACACTTCAGCCATAACCGATACGGATGGGAACCTCAAGTCCGTGACGCTGTCCATACCGGCCGGGACGAAATTGCCGGCGGAAGTGCAGATCTACGTTATGCTGGACGTTTTCCCGGCGGCGCAGAAGACTGTTGATACAAGGTAAAGCGGATAACGTTTTTGCGGAGGCTATTAATAACGGAGGTGGGTATATGAAGTCGAAGAAAGGCAGGGCACTGGTCATAACGCTGAGCATCGTACTTGTTTTAGCCATAGTCATTGTGACGGCCATACAGGTGGTGTTCAGGCTTCCACAACCTTCCTATAGCGGCACCGAGAAACTGGACGGACTTTCGGCGCCGGTCGAGGTGCGCACCGATGAGCACGGTATACCGCATATCTTTGCGCAGAATGAGACGGACCTCTTTTTCGCACAGGGTTATATCACAGCCCGCGAGCGCATGTTCCAGATGGATATGACGCGCCTGGCGGGCAGGGGTGAGCTTTCTACCGTGCTGGGCGATATGATGCTCAATACCGATAAGTTCTTCAGGACGGTGGGTTTTTACCGCGCCGCCGAGGCGGAGTACGCCGGCATGGATCCCTCTGCCAGGAAGGTGGTTGACGATTATACACGGGGTGTAAACGCTTATATCAACGGCGTCAAATATCTCCCCAGCGAGTATACGATCCTCGGTTTCAAGCCCCTGGTATGGAAGTCCCAAGACACCATGGTCTGCGGTATACTCATGGCCTACAGCCTCAACCGCAGCAAGGACACCGAGCTCATCCTCAACCAGGTTGGAGAGTATGCCGGCGGCGAACTGCTCGATTCGATTATTCCCAGGGTGCCCGCCGATGCGCCAACCGTATCCGGCACAGTTGAGCCGGCTCAACCTGCCACGTCTGATGCCGATCGTCCATCAGCATGGGGTGAAAGCGTTGCCGCAGGCAGCGGACATAGCGAGAGCCTTATACCGCTGGATGTCCCCGCCAGCAACTGGATGATCTTCTCCGGCAAACGTACCGACTCCGGCAAAGCGGTCTTCACCGGCAGCCCGGACCTGGCTCCCACCATACCGGCGCTTTTCTACCTGGTACACCTTAAAGGCGGCGACTATGACGTGATGGGCGGCGCCATACCCGGTACGCCCACCGTTACCGTTCTGGGACTGAACCGCTATTTCGCCTGGAGCACAACCAACGGCAGGGGAGATGAGATGGACTTCTTCATCGAGAAGATCAATCCCGCCGACGCCGATCAGTACCTGACCGAGGACGGCTATAAGAACTTCCAGATCGTGGAAGAGACCATCAGGGTAAAGGGCAAGGACGGTTTCAGGGAGGAGAAGCTGCGGGTCCGTATCTCCAGGCACGGCCCTATCATATCCGATGTGATGCCGCGGGCGCCGGCCAACTGCGCCATGATGTGGGTGGGACTACAGCCGCGCCTGGGTATCATGGAAGGTTTTATCGCGCTGGATAAGGCCAGGGATTTCGACGAGTTTCGCCGGGCGCTGAGCGTGGTGCGCACGCCCACGCTCAACCTGGGATACGCAGACATCTATGGGAATATAGGTTACCAGTTCATAATGTCGCCGCCCGTACGCAAAGCCGGCGACGGCACCCTGCCCGTGCCGGGTGAAGAGGGTAAATATGATTGGACCGGCTACGTTCCCTTCGAGAAGCTGCCGTACGATTTCAACCCCGCACAGGGTTACGTGGCCTCCTTTAACAACGTTCCATATAAAGTCGACTACCACATCACCGATTACTGGATGATCGAGCGCGCCCTGCGCTTCGACCAGATAGTCGGGAGCAAAGAGAAGTTCACCTTCGACGAGATCAGGAAAATGCAACTGGACAACGTCTCGATCGAGGCGCAGACCTGGGTGCCGCTCATCCTGTCGGCCTGCAGCGGCTCGAACGATTTGAAGCCGGCGCTGGATCTCTTCAGGAGCTGGAACTATTCCTCCGACGTCGATAGCCCGGCGGCCACGCTTTTTAACTCTTTCTACAGCCATATGGCGCAGAATACGCTGGAAAACAAGGTCGGCGCCAAACTGATGGCGGAGCTGGCCCAGGACCTTCAGGTATATATCCCCGACAGGTTGTTGACCAGGATAGCAGGGGCAACGGATGATATTTTCTACGATGACGTGACAACCGCTGATATAAAAGAGATGCGTGACGATATCATCAGAAAAAGCATGAACGATGCTAATGCCGAGCTGACGGCCAGGCTGGGACCGGACCCTGCGAAATGGCAGTGGGGAAAGGTACACCAGATGACATTCAAGCATCCGCTGGGCAGCAAACTCGGTTTCTATAACCTGAGCCCGATTCCCACCGCCGGTGACGGTTTCACCATCAACGCGGGCATGTGGGACAGCAAGAACCCGTATGCCATGGATGCCGGTGGGGTTATCAGGCTGGTGGTGGATATGTCCGATCTCGAGAAATCCACCATTATGAGTCCGCCCGGGCAGTCCGGTCTTTACATGAGTCCCTATTACAACGACCTGGCGCAGATGTGGGCCGACGGGCAGCAGGTGCCGACGCATTTCCTTTCTGCAGGGGATCTGACGCAGGTCCTGACGTTGCAGCCTTAATGGGGGGAAAATCCGCCGAAAACAGCAGCTCGCTTGAATATCTGCAGTCCAGTTATTTTGGTACGGAGAGAGCCTTTGCTGCCTTTTCCAGTTCACTATCAACTCTTGCCGCATCCCATTTTAACTCCCCAGCGGCGATTCCAGCTACAGTCTCCAGCACTTTCGGCCCCGGGTTGCCCAGCGTACCGATGCCCGTCCGCCTGAGTACAATGTCCGTCAGGGTACGGGCCATCTCATTTTTGACCGCATAAAGCGCCTGAGCGGGCAGCTCACCGTCGGCGTTAAGAGGTTCAGCATACTTTCGATCGCTACGGGCGATCTGCATTACATCGTTGAACTCCGACCCGTAGATGCGGGCAAGGTAATCAACAGCGGTCTCGCTGAAATCGCTGCTGGAGATTTTTGCCGAGTAGATAAAGGCGGCCATATCCTTGATATCGCAGCCGGCCAGATAATTCCGTGCTGTAATAGATTTTTTGTACTCCCTGCCGAATTTATTCATAACGGTCTTCAGAACGTTTTCCGCCAGGTTCCTGCTGGTGGTATACTTGCCGCCCTCCACTGTGATCAAACCCTGGAGGCCGTCATCCGCGTTGTCGTAGATCTCGTATTTCCTGGAAGTCTTATATACGTCCACGGTCTCGTCCTCGACCAGGGGTCGCAGCCCGCCATAGGCATACTTGATATCGGAGTATTTAACCAGCTCGCTGTCGCCGAAGGACATATTGATCTCGCCGATGAACTCCTCGATCTTTTCCCTGGTCACCCTGTAATCGTCGGGATTGCCCGTAAACTCCCGGTCGGTTGTGCCGAGAAGCGAGTGTCCGCGCCAGGGTAGGATGTTGCAGTGCCTTCCATTGGGGGTGAGCGCTCCGACAACGTACTTCCTGGTCAGGCTCCGGGTGATAACGTGAATCCCCTCGGACCTCCTCACGTGCTGGGAACCTGGTTTGCCGCCGGCAACATCAAGGACCAGGTCAGCCCACGGTCCGGCGCAGTTAATGGTCATCTTGCCCCGAATCTCGACCGTTTTGCCGTTTAACAGGTCGCGGACTACCACGCCCGTTATCTTCCCCGTCTCCCGGGTGAAATCCTCTACTTTGGAGTAATTGGATACAACCGCCCCGAATTTAACGGCCGACTTGATAAAGGCCAGGGTAAGCCTCTCGGGTATGATGCTGGCGCAATCGTAAAACATTATCCCGCCGGTGAGCCTCTCGGCCTTTACCACCGGCTCCAGATCGAGCACTCTGTTGCGCGACAGGTGCCGGTGCTGTGGTATTCTTTTTGCCCTGTCCCAGGTAAAACCCTTGTCGTAAGACAATAAATCGTAGATGATCATTGCCGGCTCGAGAATCCACTGGTTGTCTTTCGAATTTTTGTACGTAGGAACGATGAATGGTATGGGATAGACGAAGTTGGGCGCGATATTCTCCAGTATCCTGCGTTCCCTGAGGGATTCGCGGACTATGCCGATCTCGAAATTGGCCAGGTAGCGCAGGCCGCCGTGTATCAGTTTAGACGTTGCAGACGATGTCGCAGCGCCGAAGTCGCCTTTTTCCACCATTGCCACGGACAGGCCCCGTGAAGCCGCTTCGTATGCCACCGCCGCCCCCGTGATCCCTCCGCCGATCACGATGATATCGTAGGTCGCGTTGTTGTGACTTTCGATGAACCTTTTCACTTTATTACTCCTACAACTTCGGTTAGCGCATCTTATCGAGGAACATGCCCGATATGGACGGTCGTCTATCTCTTCATGCTGTCCGGGATGTCCAGCCCCAGTGTGCCGCCAGGGTTCATGATGTTGTTGGGATCGAAGTGTGTTTTCATAGCCCGCAGGGCGTCCATCTCCTCTTTGCCGAGAAATGATTCCATCCACTGGTTCATCAGCCTTCCCACGCCGTGGTGGTGGCTGGGTGTTCCCCCCGCCTTCACCATGGCGTCCACCAGGCCGGTCCTGTAGGATATATAGTCCTCAAGGCTGCCCTTAACGCCGAAGATGAAGTACAGGTTGGTGCCGTAGGGGTAGAAATGGGACGCGTGGCTGATGCACATCGTACCTGGCACGGAATGGGCATAGGCCATGACCGAGTCGTGTATATGGTGTACGTTGTCCCAGCGAACCGGGGTTTCAATCGTGTCCAGCAGTATATTGTAATCTGATATAGTCTCGCCTATAAGGAAGGAAAGGTACCTTTCCTTCTCCCAGGTCTTTGCCCCGCTGCCGCCTATGCTCAGCCCGCCATAGCTTTTGGCTATAGCATTCATTTTCTTTTTCACCAGTTTGGCGAAATCTTTGTCACCCTCGATAATGCCCATGCAAATCGATCGTCGGCCACGCTTTAATCCGAACGCCCCGAGGAACCACTCAACCGCCGGTTTCTGCGGATACATCTGGAAGGCATGGTCGGTCTCCTCGGCATCCGAGACCCTGAGCACCGCGGGCAGGCCGAACTGGCCCTGGCAGATCTCCCTGGCTGCGTCGATCGCCTTGGGCCAGGTGGGGAAGATATAGCTAAAATACTTTCTGTTTTCCGGCATGTAGCGAAATACCTTCATGGTAAGCTCCACCACCACGCCGAAGGACCCCTCGCTACCCTTGAACATATCTATCACCCTGGGACCGGTGGCCGTGCTGGGATAATCGATAGTATTGATGACTCCGCGGGGTGTTACCACCTCGACGCTGAGCACCAGGTTGACCGGCTCGCCGTAGTAAGTCGAAGCCTGCCCGCTGCCGCTGGTCACCACCCAGCCGCCCACGCTGGACAATTCCCAGGACTGGGGGAAGTGTCCGCCGGTGAAGCGGTGGACGGTATGATATCGCTGGGGCGCATTATTCAGGGCCTCTTCGTATTGAGGGCCCATACAGCCGGCCTGCACACGGCTGGTGCTGTTCAACTCATTGACCTCCAGCACCTTATTCATGTGCGTGTTGAGCACAAGGGTGATTCCACCTTTCTCGGGCAGCAGTGCCTTGGTAGTTCCGGAGCCGCCGCCGTACACGTATATAGGGATTTTCTTTTCGTTGCAGAAGCCCACCAACTTCCTGACATCTTCCTTGTCGCGCGGGTGCACAACAGCCCCGGTTATCTCGTGGAGCTTGCCGCGCTTGAGGGGAAAGGTCTCTTCGGGCAATTTCCCGTAGCTGTACTTGACCCTGTTAAAATCATCCGCCTGGACATTCTCACTCCCGACCATTTCAATGAATGCTTCAATTGCGCCTGTGTCGACATTGGATGCAGGCACAGGTCCCAGCCGTTGGTTGCCATCGCACCTGTCTTCAAAATATTTCCTGTCAAGTTTGAGTTCCTTTTGAATGAGGTGGAAGTACTCGGGTGACGGCAGCTTGATCTGGTCAGGCCTCCCTATTTTGACAATGGACCTGTATGAACCCGGCGCAGGCGGGTCGTTGGTCCAATCCGGTATAAACGTTTCTTCAGTCATAATCTCCTCCGTTAAGATTTCACTGTTGATCGGAGGAAAAATAACAGAAAAACGGCCGGCTGTCGTTAAGAATTATAATATTGAACCTTTTTTCCGGTACTGCGGGGGCATCATGCCCGTTTTTTACCGGAAAATAGCCTTGAATACAAGCCAGGTTCAGCGGTGCGGGTAATAGCTCAGTGCCGTTTCTAACATGGCATAAATATTCTCGGGAGGGGTCCCCGCCTGGACGCAGTGTGATGGCCCGAGGATATAGCCGCCGCTGTGATAGATAATTTTCGAGCCCATGTTGTGCACCATATCGTTAATACACACATGGTACGGCTTGATAAACTCTTCCTACATGGGTAACGACACGAGTAGGCCTGTTTGCCCGCCGATGTCGTCGGACGTATAAACGAGGTCGATCATACCGTCCGTTGTGCGATGAGACATCGCCAGCAAAACCCATTCACGCCTGGATAACTGCTCTTTGATCCTCATTTATCACCTCAATATTTTGAAGCCAGGTATCATATCACGTTTTCTTCAATATGCAGTTGGAATTATATGGCTATACCCTTTTTCCTGTACTCCAGGGGGGTCATGCCGGTTTTCTGCTTGAAGATAGTATTAAACGAAGGCTTGGAGCCGAACCCCACCTCAAGTCCGATGGACAGGGCGCTCTGGTCCGGGTTGCTGATAAGGAGCTCCTTGGCCTCCTCCACCCTGTAGTTGTTTACATAACTCGAGAAATTCATGCCGATGTGGTCGTTGATAAACTCGGAGAGCTGGTGTGGGGTTATGAAAAGCATGGAGGCAACTTCATCGAGCTTTAATTCGAATTGCCGATATATCTTATCTTCCTCCATCAATTCACGCAGGCGCTGAATTATTTTATTGGTGCTAAGACCCTGGATCAGCGACTTACGATATTTTTGTTGCTTCTCCTCCCGTGCGACGAGCTGGTAAAAATGGGGATACCTGTTTTCAAACAGCAGGTAGGTAAGACCCGTAAGTCCGATCAACATGATGCCTGTATCCATGACCGCGCTGTTGGCCAGGATGAAACCGGTTGTGATCAGGATGATATCCGCCATATAAAACAGGGTAAGGACGATGGAGACCCGGACGGGTTCACGCATAGTGGCGATGTTGATGAACCCCGACTCGAGACGCAGCAGCAACACATATTGAACGAGCAGAACGAGTACACCCGCCACGAACACGAGCGTGATCGGATTGCCGGTCGGGTCCGCGAATATGCTGATTACAACGGCCTTGTTTGCGCCCGTATCGATAAAGTAGAACCATGTTTCAGCTACCAGTATGATCGCAGCCGGGGTCATCTGCAATATCAGGCGAAGGGGTATTTTCCCTCCGGGGTAGAAAAACATGAAATATCGTATGTAATTGAGCGAGCCGGATATGAACAGCAGCGTAAGCAATGGATACAGCAGAAAGGGATACTCGAACTGCAGGTTCATCGCCACGAAACACAGTTGAAGGGATTGGATGCCGACCATCACGTCCCGGATAATTCTGAATTTATAGGTGTTATTGACCTTTTTGCGGGTGACGTGTAAAAGGGCCGTGTAGAAGGTCAATATGGAGGCTATGCCGATGACCAGTGCCGCCACGTTGGATAAAATGTTCATGTGGATACCGCTTTGCATGATATTATCGCCTATTTCAGGCAATTAAAAAAAGATTTTATAGTCATGTCAATATAATAAGTTGTTATCGGCTGACATCGACAGTATCATTTAAATAATTCACTTTTCGCTGATTGATTTAACAGGAGGTCAGTCTTGAGATTATTGGGGAAAATTGCCCTGGTTACAGGTGGTGGCAGGGGCATCGGCAGAGGTATCGCGCTGGCCCTGGCCCGTGAGGGGGCCGATATCGCGTTCAATTACAGGCGCGACGCCGACGCCGCGAAATCCACCGGAGCGGAGATCGTGGCCCTGGGACGTCGTACCCTGTCGGTACAGGCCGATGTCACCTATTACGAGCAGGTCAAGGCCGCCGTGGCTAAAACCGTAGAGACCTTCGGCAGGATTGATATACTGGTAAACAACGCAGGCATAGCCTCGCGCGGGCGGTTCGTCGGGGATACCGAGGCGGATGAGATGGAGAGGCTTTTCAAAATACACGTGATGGGGGCCTTCTATTTCATTAGGGAGGCGCTGCCCATAATCAGGAAACAGAAGCGCGGCGATATCATCAATATCTCTTCGGTCAGCCCCTTCAGTTGCATGGCCGGGCACGCTCCCTATGCGGTGGCCAAGGCGGGCCTCAACGCCCTGTCCTCCGTCCTGGCCAAGGAGGAGGTGGGCCACAATATCAGGGTGAACACCATCGCCTGCGGCCTGATAGAGACCGACATGGGCACACGCCTGGTCAATGGTATGGGAATGGACATTAAGGACCTGGCTAAAAATTTGCCGTTCGGACGTGTCTGCCAGCCGCAGGATGTCGGCAACCTCTGTGTTTTCCTGTGCTCCGACGAGGGTGACTATATATCGGGGCACCCGATCTTCCTGGACGGCGGCGCCGTCTATTAGATCAGCCGTCAAGTGGATTCACCGCAGGGCTACGTCACAGCCATTTTGATTATCCCGGTTGTAAACATGATGTATGCCCCGATGAAGCAACCTGCAGCCAGGGCCAGAACAACGATCGATATGACAAGGGAAGTCCTATCCTTATTTTTAATCGCAGGCTGAAGAAACCAGATGCTCAGCGGTATTAGAAAGACACCGATTACGATGGCGATTACACCGAGGACATTGCTGATTGTTTTTATGAGATCCATCGGTTTTAGAAGTGTAATTTATTTCTCGGTGGTTCGCAAGAGATTTAAAGGGCTCGATTCTTCCTGAGCACGTTGAAGATCGGATGAGAGAGCGCAAGTATTACAGCCTGTCAGGTAAGAGATGGGGATTTCTGTTATAGTAATCAAGCCGTAATCAATGGTTGTTGTCGGGCGGGCTGGAACTCCGGCCTGCGTGCCGTCTATGCACGAAGCGGCAGCTGCCGCCGGTATAAAATGCTGAACTTTTGACCGGGAATCAGCCCGGTTGTTAACAGAGTGCTGCTTATGATAGAGGGCATCAAATCAGTATTGAGAGGGAAATGTTTTAAGGAGGTTTTTCATGAGGGTGGGTCTTTTCGGGTTTGGCAGAACAGGTAAGTCCGTTGCGACGGTATTGCTGCAAAGCAAGGAATCTCATCTTTGCTGGGTGATCAGAAAGTCAGAAACGCTACAGCATCGGTCAGTCCCGGAGTTTTTAGGTATTGAATCGGATGAACCCGGATTAATTTTCCCCAAAGATGAATTGCCGCCGTCGCGGCTTTTCGATGAACATCCCATAGATGTATTGATCGACTTTTCTTCTGCAGAAGCCATATTGTCTTACGGCGGTGAAGCGGCTAAAAGAGGAATTGCTATAGTCAGCGCGATATCAGAGTATCCCGGCACGACAATTGATTTCCTAAAGAAATTATCGCAGCAAACGAAGGTGCTCTGGTCTCCCAACATTACTATCGGTATCAATTTCTTGATGCTGGCGGCTAAAGTCCTGAAAAGTATTGCCCCTTATACGGATATCGAGATTATCGAAGAACATTTCAAAGCTAAAAAGGAGGTTTCCGGCACATCCAGAATTATGGCCAGAGTATTATCTTTGCCGGAAGAGTCAATTAAAACGATCAGGGCAGGCGGCATTGTCGGCAGGCATGAGATTCTCATCGGGTTTCCATTTCAGACTATACGCTTAACTCATGAATCAATATCGAGAGAGGCGTTCGGCAACGGTGCGCTGTTTGCTGCGCAACATCTCATTGATAGGCCGATCGGATTGTATTCTCTGGAGGATCTGTTGATACCGTATTTTAACCTGAAGTAAAATGTGTGACAGGATTAATGTGTTGACGGGCATGATGTCCCCGAAATAATAAGGAGAGGAGGTTGAGGCATGACGAATGATCCTTACGCCGGAAAATTCTGGAGGAAGTCCTTCGATCCGCACGTGAAAACCCACTTCGATTATCCCGGGCATAAAATGTTCCATGACCTCTTCCTGGAGGCAGTAAGCGAGGTGCCGGATATCACGGCGGTCAATTACATGGGGAAGGAGATTACTTTCCGGCAGATCGACGCGTTATCCAATCGTTTCGCCGCTTTTCTCATCAAGCAGGGGTTGGAGCCGGGCGACGTTGTGGGGGTGTATTCGCTCAACCTGCCGGCTTACTACATCGCCATCCCCGCCATCTCGAAGGCCGGCTGCGTTCTGACCGGCGTCAGCCCGCTGCTGACGCCCAGGGAGCTTGAGTACCAGCTCAACGACTCGGGCGCGAAGTTACTGCTGGCGCTGGATGTTTTCTGGGGCAACATCAGCCAGGTTACCGATAAGGTCAAGCTGAAGACCATTGCGCTGACCGGCTTCAGCGACTTTCTGCCTGATGCGCAGCCGCTTAAATTGCCCGAGTCATCCATACCCGTAGTCAGGTTCACCGATATCATGCAGGAGTACCCCGCCGATCCCGTAAATGTCAGGGTCAAGGGGGAAGACCCGCTGCTGATGCAGTATACCGGCGGCACCACCGGTCCCTCCAAGGGCGCGGTGCTGACCCACAACAACGTGGTACGCCATATGATCCAGTGGGGCAACTACGTCGATGCGGTCAAGGGACAGGAGCGCATCCTGTGCCCCTTCCCGCTCTTCCACCAGGCGGGCCTCTTCCTGGGGCTGTTCTGTCTGGTGTGGGCCACACCGCAGGTCGCCATACCCAACCCGCGCGATTACGACTTTATCATTAAATGTATCAAGGAATACAAGCCCAGCGTGCTGACGGCCGTGCCAACTATCTATCTCGAGCTGATGAAGAAGCCGGAGTTCCGCGCGCTGGATTTCTCGGGCATCTGGGGCTGCATTGCCGGCGCGGCGCCATTCCCCGTGGAGTACCTAAAGGAGTTCGAGGATATCGTGGGCAAGGACAAGTTCAGTGAGGTCTACGGCATGACCGAAACCTGTCCCCTCATAGCGGCTAATCCCCGCTACGGCAAGCGCAAATTCGGCTCAGTCGGCCTGCCGGTCGGCGATACCGAGGTCAAAATCGTCGATCCCGCCACTAATGAGCCGGTCCCCATCGGCGAGCCCGGCGAGCTGGCTGTGCGCGGTCCGCAGGTGATGAAGGGGTACCACAACAAGCCTGAGGAGACGGCCAACGCCTTCAGGGACGGCTGGTTCCACACCGGCGACATCTGCCGCATGGACGACGAGGGCTATATCTACATCGTGGACCGCCTCAAAGATATGGTCATCGTCTCCGGCTACAAGGTGTTTACGCGGGAACTTGATGACATAATCATGGAGCACCCCGACGTTGCGCTGGCCGCCTCCATCGGCGTCCCCGACCCCAACCGTCCCGGAAACGAGACGGTGGCCTCAGCCATTGTGCTCAAGGAGGGCGTCGAGAAGAGCGAGGCCGAGAAGGAGAAGATTCGGGAGTTCATCCGAGCGCGTGAAGCCCCCTACAAGGTGCCGAAGATAATCGTTTTCTACGACAGCCTGCCCACCAGCGCCGTGGGAAAGATACTGAAACGCAAGCTGCGCGAGATGCTGAAGGCCGGCTGAAATAACGTGAATACATCCGTATTATTGAAAAATATTTTGACTTTATCGTTTCAATATGACACTATAAAAATATATTAATCAGTGGTTATAGCGGCCGGTGCAGCCGTTATTTTGAAGCATTAATTGCGTCATCACTGGTTCGTATAGTTACTGCGAGTGGGATTTGAGGAGAACCGTAAATTAAGCCGGTCGGCGGCCGGGGATTTACGAGGCTGAGTGAGCGCTTATATACGGCAGAGGGATCCTTTCTTGTTGCCTCCTATGGAAGTTCCATATTGCCCGGGCACCGTTTTTGATGATTAATAAACGTAAACGAATATAATAACAGGAGAAAAGAATGGCCAGTCAATCGAAGTCCATAGACCTGGCACAGTTATTCCAATCAGTCACCGGCACACTTGCCGATAACAGGCAGCAGCTCAATGACGCCGATGACAACAACCACGACCACGGCGACAACATGGTGGATACCTTCGAGGTGATCACGCAGGCCATGCGCGAGAGAAAGGGCGCTGATCCGGCAGGCCAGCTCGAGTATGCCGCTCAGATGCTGCGGCAGCGCAAAAGCGGCTCGTCACAAATGTATGCCAGCGGGTTGGAGCAGGCCTCGCAGCAGTTCCAGGGCCAACAGGTCACGCCGGCCAATGCCATGACGCTGATACAGGACCTGCTGGGCGGCGGACAGGCGTCGCAGTCTCAACAGCAGGGCGGCGGAATGGGCGGCGTGCTCGGCTCTTTGCTGGGCGGCGGGCAACAGCAATCTCAACAGCAGGGCGGCGGCATCGGCAACGTGCTCGGCTCGCTGCTGGGTGGATCCGGCGGACAGCAGACCCAGCAGGGCCAGGACGGCCTCGACCTGGGCGATCTGCTGCAGGCCGGCATGTCGTTTATGAGCACCAAGCAGAGGGGCGGCAGCAACCTGGAGGCGATCGTGAATGCGGTCGTATCCAGCAGCGCCATGGGAGGCGGCTATCGCCAGCAGTCCAGCAACCTCGTGGCATCCACCATGATGCAGGTGATCAAAGGGATGATCAAGTAATATCAGGGTCGGCTGCCGCATAAGCAGTGAACGCCCTTGATAATAAAAAAAGGAGGAAATAGATGGCTGCAAAATTCGAACTGTACAAGGACAAGAAAGGGGAATTCCGCTGGAAGCTGCTGGCGACCAACGGCCAAATCATCGCCGTGGGAGAGGGATACACCAGCAAGGACTCCGCCAAAAAGGGCATAGAGTCGGTTAAGAAAAACGCCCCTACAGCAAAGATTGAGGAAAAATAGACAGCGAATTTGAATATTGAATAAAGCCAATAGTCTCAAAGGAGGGATCGGTCATGGAGAATACCGTCGCCAAGGTTATTACGGTAATCGGGTCCAGCTCCAAGTCGTTTGACGATGCTGTCGCGACAGCCGTCGCCGCGGCATCCAAAAGAGTGAAAGGTGTACATGTCGCCGACGTGCAGAAATTTTACGTGCATGTCGAAAAAGGCAAGGTCATCAGCTACCGCGCCAGGGTCAGGTTGGCCTTTGAATACAATCCAAAGTACAAGAAGTAGCTGTTTTTTAAACTTTACATAACCAGCACTACCGGATGCTCTGAAGGCATTCAGCGTTGTGTGTTTGATGCCACAGCGTGAGCAGACATTACTGAACGGTTATCTGCGTCAGCGATAGCTGGCTGTTGCCGTCCAGGTCTTCCACGACAAAACCGACCATGTAATCGCCGGGTGCGGCATCCAGCGTCTTCCAGGTAAGCGGCTGCCTGCCGAAGGTCAGTGTGCCTCCCTCCTGGTAGACTGTGTTGGTCACGTTGCCGCCGCTGTCCAGTTCCAGCCAGCTTTCAGTGACGGTGAATTTATCGCCCGTAGTGGACGTGATCTCACGCGGAGCACCGGCCTCTCTCTGCCCTGTAAAACCCAGCACCCTGCGCAGCGCGCCGTCGCTGAAATACAGTGTAGCCAGGCATTGCTCACCGCTATCGGCGAAGGTGTAGGTGCCGTCCACCGTGTAGACAGCTTCGGCAAAGTTGCGTCCGTAACTTTCGGGTTTGAACCGGCAATACACACGGTTGGTCCCGTCATCTACGGCGAAAATGATCGGTTCCCATTTGAAATCCAGGGTGAATTCGCCCTTGCCCCAGTCCGGGTAATAGATGCCCTTTACCAGGCGGGTATCCGGGCTTTCGATGTAGTCTTCGTCCGCAATAAAGATAGAATTGCTCTGAGGGTCGTAGTAGCCGGCAAACAGATAAATATATCCGATGTTGTCGCCACCTATGTCGGCGCTCAACATGACAGGGTTACGCGGATCAGCCTGAGCGCTGGAGACGGTTATCTTCGATATACTGATCCCGCCTGCGGCCGGGGACTTCACGGATACTCCAACCGGTACGATTGGGCGGGTGTCTGTCAGCGTGAACTTGCGTCCGGTATAGTGATAGGCCAGGAAATCGTCCCACAGCGATTGGCCGGCGAAGCGGCTGGCGATGGCGGTATATGACCGGGCGCCCGCGACTGAGCTCTGGTAAAGCTGCGAGTTGGGGAAGTAAATCGCGATTCCCGTTGCTCCCGGTACGTCGGCGCCGTGTTTCTCGGCGATGACCGCCTGGCTGATGGCGGCCAGCACTGCATCGGCCGCCTGGTTGACCTGGGCGTTATTACTTTTCTGTTTGACTATCTGCAGGAAATTGCCCAGGTCGATATAAGAGGGCGGTACCTGGCTGCCGAAAATGCTGGTGAAGCTCTGGGCATAGGTGCGTCCTCCCGCCATCGCCTGCTGGTTGGTGTTTTGAAAAGTGAAGGCAAGCTGGTTCAGGCTGCTGTTGATCTGGCCGACCTTCGACAGGTCCACCGCGCTCAGCGTCGAGTCGCGCCCCATCTCGCGCGCAAGCCCCTGTGAAGATACGTCATATGATCCTCCGAACAGGCCTGATAAAGCCGAGCCCTCGCCCAGAAGGTCCGCGCGGGCGCTGCTGTCGGAGATGCGCTGGTCGTCATCGATATAGCTTGCCACTATGGTGCGGCCGAGGTCGGCGCCGGATATGTTGGGATTTTCAACCAGCTTTTTAAAAATGCTGGTGTATGCCCAGCCTAAAGATGGTTCGACCTCCTCGGAGGCGACCGCGTAGCGGGCATGCGGCTCAAGCGCCGTGAAGACCTCGAGCTGTCCCATCAGGCAGGCGTCCAGGCCGATCAGCTCGAACCTATCTACACCGCTATTGGCGCGGATCTGTCCCAGCGCGCCGTCAAGCTCGTTCAGGTAAATCAGGTCGCCCAGGCGGGATCCCAGCGGTGTGCTCTGGTCTCCGCTGCTCCTGGGATTGGGATCGCTCCAGCCGCCCGGCCAACCCATGCCGTGGTCGGAGAGGATGAGCACATATTTATCGGATGGATACGTTTTTATGGCCCAGGTAGCGAAATCGATTAAAGTCTGCCCCGAGGACATGTTCATCTCGCCCAGGTCCGCGATCTCCTGTGAGCGCAGCCTGCCGAGGTTATCATCCCTGCTGATTAAAAAGCGCTTGGTGCCTGTCCAGTTGCCGTCGCCGCTGTAGGCCCCGTTATAACGGTCTATCTGCGCCACGATCTTGACCAGGCCCGACGAGCCGATTTTTTCGGCCTCGTTCAAATCGATGTAGATGTCCTTTTCCAGTATCCTGTCGTCGGCGTCCTGGTAGAGCATGACCAGCCATTTCTGGCCGCTGGTGGCCGGTGTGAGGGAAAGCGCCTGAGTGGACATGCTGCTGTCCTGCAGCGCCGACTGATCAAGCAGTGAGGACTGGTCTGAGAACTCGTCCATACCGGCAGGTATGCTGCAAACGCCTGAGAACATGAGGAATGCGATTAACACTACCGCGCCGATGACGAGAAGCATCATCAGGCAGCCTGTTTTCCCCGTCAGGCAACCGCTGCCGCCTGCCCGGTTCGAGCCGCTGTTCACGCCTCCCGTGCCGAATAAACCGGCCAATCCCCCTAACAGGCCGCCCAGCCCGCCGCCGGTATCAAGACCGCCGCCGGAATCATAGCCGCCGCCCGTGCCAAATCCGCCTGTAGGAGTGCCTCCTGTCGGGTATTCGCGCCGCTGCGGCGTTCCCGCCCGCTCACGTCCGCCGGGCGGCGCCGAATCAGGCCTCCTCCTGCGTTCTCCGAAAACCCTGCGCTTTGCCTGTCCACCCTGAGTGTCCGACATGTTAAACCTCCGCTTTGGCAGCGTTTATAAAGCCACTTGATAAACTGCATCAACTGCCGGGCTGTGATTTGATTGTACTACCCGGGTTAAGGACCGACCAATTGCAAAGGTTTTTACGCTTTGGGCAATATCCCTACGCCGGCGTCCCTGGCATACCTCATCATCTGCGCATATTTGGCTACGCTGGTCCCCAACCCCATGGCGCCGAAGACGCCTGCCGGATGGTCCATCACGCCGTTCTCCTGGTACCTGACATGCTCCCCCTTCCAGAAGGTGCTGACGATGGCGCTGCTCCTGGCCACAGGGATGATCTGCCAGCTCATCATCATCTGTTCGATGACCTTAAGGGCGAACTCCATCCCTACGCCGAACCACCCCAGCGTCAGTGCGCCGCCCACCTTGCCCGTGCAGCGATGCCCGAAAAATATCTCCTCCCTGCCGCGGAAGAAGACGTTCTGGAGCTGTGTGCTCAGCACCTGGCAGTAGGTCGGACCGCCCATTATGATCCCGTCCGCGGCGAACATCTTGTCATGCACGTCATGTACATCGTCTTTGATCTTGCACCTGGCCTTGTTTTTAACGCACCACTGGCAGTGTTTGCACTCCGCGATTTTTTTATCCGCCAGCGTCACGAACTCCGTCTCGACTCCCGGTACCCCGGCCGCAGCCTTCAAAGCCACCTGCACCAGTTTGTCGCAGTTCCCGTCCTTGATGGGTGTGCCCGAGATTCCCAGGATCTTGACCTTTACGATAGGTGATTCCATGATTATGACTCCTCCGGCTAAAAAAATATTACCGATGCCCGGCATACAGAAAAATCCTTGCCGTCCAAACAGAAAACGGGTAAACTTCCTGTACAACAGATATCATATCAAAAAGGCCGGATAGCCGAAGTGGAGCTTGGGAGATAGTGGCTGTGAGCAGTAAACGGCACGATTTGAAATAAACTTCTCTCCGCTTTGTACGTTATCTATTATGAAAATAAGCACAGTTGGTAGAGACTGCTCTTGACCCATAGTCAGTTATTTTGAATTTTAGCGTTTGGCAGGTCAAATTGATGGATACGAATAAAATGGCGAGGTGATATATGAAATCTCGAATTATTACGCAAATGGCCCTAATTCTTCTTCTGATTACCATCCCCCTATCCGGATGCAGCTATCTTCCCGGAGAGATCAGCGGCATGAGCTTCCTGCCCGTGGTGCATACTTTCCAGGCTTCCCCCACAGTTGTCAAGGCCGGCGAGTACAGCACATTAAGCTGGGCGGTGACGGGCGCATCCAAGGTGTTTATCGACAACGGGGTGGGCAACGTGGCCATCCAGGGGAGCATCGCCGTTACTCCTGCGCAGACCACGCAATATACGCTTACCGCCTATAATTCCTCGGGCAGCACCACGGCCAGGACACAGGTGGTCGTTAGCGGCGCCGTAGTGCAGCAGGTAAAACAGCCTTCCATACGGTATTTTTCCTCGGACAAGACCTATGTAGGTCCGGGTGGCGATGTCACACTGCACTGGAGCACTGTGGACGCCACGCTGGTCAGCCTGGAGCCCGGCGGAGTCGTGGGCGCCCAGGGCAGCATTATTGTGCATCCGTACGTGACCACGAATTACAAGCTCACTGCAACTAATTCATACGGAGTTGTCAGCGATGCTCTGACCGTCTATACAGGCTCGGCGGGGGTCATTTATCAGAGCGGGCAGGAGATTTCAGTAACATTGCCCGCCATAGCGGGAGAATCCGGCGCGCTGGTGAAAAATAATGCTATTTACACCCTTCAGGAAACTGCCTGCGTGGGCGATACCAGCCTTAATCTACCCAGCCGCGCCTTTCTCAGTTTCGATATCTCGGGTATCCCTCCCAACGCGGTTGTGACCGGCGCGATGCTGGACCTGAGCGGCTATAAAAAGGTGGGTAATCCTACCTATGACATAGCGATGTACGGCAATATGGGCGCACTGGAGATATACTTTTTCCAGTACGGCGCGCTGTCCGACCTGGATATACTGGCGTATAACAGGCCGGGCGCATTAGTCAGCGGGGGAAATATCATCGAATATCCCCTCTCGCCCTGGCTGATCGATGTCGCAAATTCCTCGAACGGAGAACACGTGATACAGAACCTGGTCCAGGCGGGTCAATCGCGTTGCCAGTTCAGGATGCAGCTCTTCACCACCACCAACTGGGACAACACAAGCGATATGCTGTGTTTTGACGATGCAAAACTGATCCTGAAATACAGGATTCCCTGATAACAGTATTGTACCTGCTCAAGGGGATTTCAGCAGATATTTGGGAGATTCCAGCGTCCGGTCATAGATATCGGTGGAGTAGATCCTGACGGTGTAATCTCTTTTGGACCAGATGCAATTGGAGGTGTTCTGCCCGTCGGGTTGCGGACAGGTCCCGCTCTGCAGCAATACCGTGTGGTCCGCTGAATAGCTTGCGTCATCAACCGTATTGGAAAGAGCATCGGATGTGTATGTTATTCTGCTTCTGGCAGGAACGGATGTATCCCAAGTGATCGTCACTGTATACGGTACATCCCACCCGGCTGCGCCGGCGGTGGTAGAGTAGACAACATCGTACTTATAATTGGATATCTCGAGGGGAATTATCGACGGCGTAACAATCTGTTCTCCCTTGCTGATTGAATTCCTGATAAAGGAATTATTCGAATTGACGGCGACGGCGAAATTCAGCCCCTGTGTTTCCTCCAGCCAGAAGGTATTGATACCTATG
The DNA here is from genome assembly GCA_041653995.1 of Dehalococcoidia bacterium. Classification (NCBI taxonomy): domain Bacteria; kingdom Bacillati; phylum Chloroflexota; class Dehalococcoidia; species Dehalococcoidia bacterium. The sequence continues at coordinate 692,987 of JBAZEK010000001.1, read as the reverse complement.
ACTTCACCCGTATTGTCGATAAGCGGTCCGCCGCTGTTGCCCGGATTGATGGACGCGTCGGTCTGGATGAAGGCATGCCCGTTGACATCACGGATTGCGGATACGATCCCGGTCGTAATGCTGACGGACTGGTCTTCGTTGGAAGCCATGATACCGATGGTGTCCGCGACCGGATAGCCCAGTGCCATTACCCGTGTGCCTTTCCTGGGAACGCTGGGTTTGGTGAAACTTACGGCCTTTAAAGCGATCGACCCGGGGGCGATTTTTATGGTTGCCATGTCGGTTTCCGCCCATTCGTCGATAACGCTGGCCGGATACACGTTGTTAAAATTCGTGTTGACAGAGCCCTGATAACCTATAAAAACCAGTATCGCATGGGCATTTTCTATCACATGCGCATTGGTCAGGATGCATCCCGAAGGATCGATTATCACGCCTGAGCCCTGCTGCCATCCGGTATCCGAGTTGCATAAAATCAATACGACACTATCCTGTACGTTTGGGATGATGTCCGGCCAGTCGAGCTGCTGCGGAGTCGCTTTGTCAGAGGGGATGCAACCGGATAACGCAGCGCAGGGCAAAGCCATGGCCGCCAGTAATACGACTACTAATAAAAACTTATTTCCGTAACGGTAGTGCATGGTTTCAACTACCCCGGCGCTAATAATACTGATAAATTGTATCCTTCTGCGCCCCATTAATTATAATAGAATACCCCGGGTTAATTAATCATCACAAGTGGGTCAGCAAGTGGGATGCATGTCGATCGTCAATGTAGAGAGCGCCTGCGCCACCGGCTCTACGGCATTGAACAGGACAGGAGAAACGAGTTGTTCAAAAGGGTAATAATAGGGGTGTTAATAAATATTATGGAGATGCAAAACAAATGAAAAATTCTGAGAAACTCGAAGGGCTTCAAGTTGGTTACGACGTGCCTGCACTTCCAGGTATGCCTGCAGCCGAAATACAAACACCCTGCCTGATCCTCGACCTCGACGCACTCGAACGCAACATAGTGAAGATGGGCAGGCTGGCAAAGGAGATGGGCGTGCGGCACAGGGTGCATGGCAAGATGCACCGGTCGATAGATGTGGCGAAACTCCAGGAGAAGCTCGGAAATGCCTGCGGTATCTGTTGTCAGAAAGTCGCGGAGGCCGAGGCCTTCGCACGCGGGGGAATTAAAGACATCCTGGTGACGAATGAAATTCGTGACCTCGTTAAAATCGATCGTCTGGCCCGCATCCCGAAATTCGGCGCGCGTACTATCGTCATCGTGGACGATGTGGCCAACGTGGCCGACCTCTCTGCGGCGGCGCAGAGACATGGCACCGGGCTTGAGTGTCTGGTAGAAATCGATTGCGGTGGAAGTCTGGCAGGCGTGTCGACCATCCCTGAGGTTATAGAGTTAGCCGGAGCCATCGATGCAGCGCCCGGGCTGAGATTCTCCGGCATACAGGCCTATAACGGCGTGGCGCAACACCAACGCAAATATGATGACCGCAGGGCGCTGATCGATGCCTCGGTTGTTAAAGTGCGGGATGCGGTGGAGGCGCTTAAAAAGAATGGACTGAAGTGCGACATCGTAGGCGGCGCCGGTACCGGCACCTATTATTTCGAGGGCAATTCCGGGGTCTATAACGAATTGCAGTGCGGCTCCTATGCCTTCATGGATCGCGACTATGGGCTCGACCTCGACAGGGAAGGAAAACAGCTTGACCAGGGCGAATGGGAGAATGCCTTATTTATATTGACGATGATAACCAGCCATAAAAAGCCGGACGTGGCCATATGCGACGCTGGGCTGAAGGTGCAGTCGATGGACTCCGGTCTGCCGGTTGTCTTCGGCCGCGAGGATCTGACGTACCTGGCGGCTGCAGATGAACACGGCATAATCATAGATCCAAAAGGCGCCCTGAAGGTGGGCGATAAATTGCGCCTGGTGCCCGGCCATTGCGACCCGACCTGCAACGCCCACGACTGGTATGTGGGCGTACGCAATGACAAGGTTGAGGTGGTCTGGCCGATCAGCGCCCGAGGTAAATCTTTATGAATTTGCAGCTATTGGAGCGGGAGACGGGATTCGAACCCGCGACACCCTGCTTGGAAGGCAGGAACTCTTCCGCTGAGTTACTCCCGCGAACAGGCAACCATTGTAGCCCGCCGCTATCGGCAATGTCAAAGCAAGGGAAGTATTAATCCGGTCATTGCGAGGAGCGTAGCGACGCAGCAATCCTGTGAGTGATTACACAACACAAGATTGCCACGCCCTGCGGGCTCGCAATGACGATATGAATAAGTGCCTAGAGTGATGTAAGAAATACTATGATAAAGAGGCTTTTGGATGGCTTGACATTGAATACCTGGCAGCTTATTATAAGGTCAGAAAAAGCATGAACGGGAGGTCGTACTGATGGCAACCGATCAATTCGTTTCACGGCCTTACGAAGACCAGGAACTGCTTTCGATCGACCGCCTCAAAAGGGCGGTTATGAACAGGATAATCGAGCGGGCGGAGGCTTTGATGGACGAGGAATTTCCACTCAAAGACGAACGCCTGGGCCAGCTCTTCCTTGAGGAATGGGAAAATGCCAAAGTCGCGGTGAGGAATTCACCGCAGGCCAAGGAAGCCTACAAGAAATGGCTTGAATCCAAGATGACCGGTTTGCTCGACTCCCAGATTAAAGAAGACCGCGACGAGCTCAATTCCATGGGAGTCCAGGAAAAGAGCCTGTGAACCTGGGTTAGGCGATATCACCGAGAGGAGGAATTGACGATTTCTCCTCTTTCATTTCTATACCGGAATAAAAATACGGATGCCGGGATATGGATAAAAAAATCGAGGACGCCGAACAACAGCTTGATAAACTGGCCCAGATGGAAAAACGCCTGGAGATGATGTACAAGCGCATCGACCAGCTCGATACCATGGTATCCACGCTGATCGAAAGGGTCATGCGCCAACCGGTCATCACTATAGAGGTGACCTGCCCCAAGTGCGGCAGCAACGTCCACGTTTCGTTGACGGGCAACGCTAAACTTTCAACCAAAGTATAGCCGCAATCCGGCCGCCAGCCGTTACATCCTTGACTATGGATATAGCCGTTGATAAAATGCCATGTGGTCCGGGGGCGGTTAGCTCAGCTGGTTAGAGCGCTACGTTGACATCGTAGAGGTCACAAGTTCGAGTCTTGTACTGCCCACCATATCCACTTTTGAATTTCGGAAATCGTAAAATGCCGGATCACAAGTTCGAGAACCTCAGAGCAGCCATCCAGATGCGCGGCGGTTCTATGCCCGCCATTAAAAGCCCGGAATTTTTCGCGCTAATAGACTATTTGTTCTCGCAGGAGGAGGCCGACCTGGCAGTAGCCATGCCAATTATGCCTGCCTCCGCCGAAGAAATAGGCATTAAGGCGGGGGTAGACGCCGGCAAGGTGAGATCGCTCCTCGAAACGATGGCCGACAAGGGCCTCGTCTATACCTTCGATAAAAATAGTCTCCGCTTTTACAGCCTGCTGCCGCTGCTGCCCGGCATTTTCGAGATGCAGTTCCTCAGCGGCGATGTCAGCGAAAGGGCGGTCAGGCTGGCGCACCTCTTCGAAGATTATTTCCAGGCCCTGGATAAATACAGCTCAAGTTCCATAAAAACTGCCGTTCCCTTCCCTGTGGCGCGCGTGATCAGCGTGGAGAAAGAGATACCGGCGACTTTCGAGATCCATCCTTACGATAAAGTCTCGCAGTATATAGATATGGCGGAATACATCGCGGTGGGGACCTGCTACTGCCGGCACCACGGCGAGCTTTTAGGACGCCCCTGCACCAAGCCCAAGGAAGTGTGCATGGGATTCGGGCCCGATGCCAGGTTTATGGCCGAGAGGAAGTTCGGCAGGCTGATCAGCAAGGACGAGGCGCGCGACATACTGCGCCGCACCGAGGAGGCCGGCCTGGTCCACTGCTCCAGCAACATGAGCAAATATGTTCAGTTCGTCTGCAACTGTTGTTCCTGCCACTGCGGCATACTGCAGAGCATGAAAAAATTCAACATGAAGGGCTCAGCCGCGGTCTCCGGATTCATCACCGCCTTTGACGCCGACAGTTGCATAGCCTGCGGCGATTGCGTGGAGAGATGTCCCATGGAAGCCCTGACGATGAAAGACGATCGACTATTGTTCGACAGTAACCGCTGCATCGGCTGCGGGCTTTGCTCTTCCACGTGTCCCAGCGGTTCGCTCAAACTGGTGGAGCGTGATAACGCCCCGGTCCCGCCGAACGACTGGCGCCAGCTCAATGCCAGCCTGCTTTCCTCTGTAAGCGAACTTTTAGAGGCCAATTAAGTAGATAACCGCAAACGAAAAGGCCCGTCGCAAGACGGGCCTTTCGAATTCTCGTAACAGGTCAATTACAGGCAGCTATTCCCAGTCGCTCTTGGGGCGCTTCTTCTTGAGTATCCTGGGCAGAACCATGATGAGTATCAGCAGTACTACTATGCCGATGGCGATGAATACCAGCGTGTTGGTGGTCATGAAGCCGACCTTCACCAGGTTGGCGGAAGTCCAATCGCCGGCGTTGCCCGCGCCGTCCACCGCCCTCACACGCCAGTAGTATTCGCCGTTGGGCAGCGCTTCGGCTTCGGTTAGCGTGTATTTGGCGTCAGCCAGCTTGGTGTGCGAAAGAAGGTTTTTGGCGAAATTGGAACCCTCACTCACCTCGATATCGTAGGTGACGCCGCTGGGATCTGTCTCCTCACTCCACTTGAAAGCAACCTTGGTATCGCCTATGAAGCCGACCGTCGCGCCGTCCTTGGGTGAGGATATCTGCGGGGTATCGGGAGCAGTGCTCTCCATCATGAAGGTAGTAGAGGCCGTGGACCCCTTGGTGTCGGCGGCTGTGATGGTCAGCGACCCGCTCTTGCCGCCGGGCGCCTTGAAAATTGATTGGAAGCTGCCTGATTCGTTGACCGACCCGCTGGCAACCGCGGTGCCGTCCCAGGAGAGTGAGTAGTCCTTGCCCGCGTTGAAGCCGGAGCCGGTCACGCGCAGCTCGTCTTTAACGTTGCCGCTCTTGGGTACGACAGTCAGCACCGCCTCTGTGGTAAAAATGGCCGGCGTTATGTCCGCCGCCGGAGTTATCCTGCCGTAGCCTGCGACATTGTGCGGTCCGCTGCCGCAGGGGGGCACCCTGGTCTCAACGGACCAGCTGCCGTTATCGTCCGCCAGCAGGTTGCGTTCGATGACCTTGCCGTCGAACGTGACCTCGATGGCGGTCTCATTATTGGCAAAGCCGCTGCCGCTTACCTTGATATTGTCCTCTACGGCGCCGCTGGTGGGGCTGATGGACACCGCGGGGCCTACCGTGAAGACCATGTCGGGTATATCGCTGGAGGCCGTGGTATTACCCTGCACTTTAACGATATGTCCGCCCCTGGTTGAAGGAGGAACAGCGAAACTGGTGCTCCAGGACCCGTTGACCGCGGCGGTCATGTTGGACCTGACCTCTTTATCGGAGAAGAGCACCTTGATCCCGCCCTCCGCCGTGGCGAAACCGGTGGCTGTTATGGTGACCTGCGTGCCGACGCCGCCTGAAATGGGGTCCATTTCGACCACAGGACTGACAGTGAAATTCTTATCCGCCACGTCCGAACCCTTGGTGGTATCGCCGGATGCGTCGACGGCGCGCGCTCCCCGTGCGGAGACCGGAGCGGAGAAGGTGGTGCTCCACGACCCGTTTTCATCGGCCGAGATGCCGCTTTTAATAATCGTTCCATCGTACGTGACTGCGATGTCATCCTCGCTCACACCGAAGCCGAAACCGGATACGGTAATATCTGTTTCGGCTTTACCTGAAGTAGGAGCGATGGTGATATTCGGTACGACAATATACTCTCCGGTAAAAACTGTCGCGCTAGCAGGGCTTTCAACTATTACCGGATGCTGGCCACCATAGGCTTCGGGCACTATGAAGAAGATGCTGCCGCTACTGCCTACCACTCCCTGCTTGTATACCTCCGCGTCCCACTTGATCTTGTACGCGTTTCCCTCAGTGAGACCGGTGATCGTCACTTCAAGCCCGACAATACCCATGGCGGGGCTCATGCTTGCAGCTGTGGCTGCGCCGGCAGGGATAAGGCTGAGGACAATAGCTAAAAGGGCAGTGATCGCCAGCACCTTTATTCTCATATCCGTACCTCCTTATATACATAATATCGAAAAAGCCCGGCAATTGATAGGCGGCGCATTTCGTATGCGGCCACATAACTGGCCCTCATGTATTTTTGAAGCGCCGCGCCAGTGAGGCCGCGAAGTTATGCTCCTGCACCTGACGTTCCTTCTCACTGTCGCTCCAGCCGAGCAGCTTCTGCATCTCGGCGGCGACCATGGGCACTGCATCCGTACCCAGGTCCTTGCGCAGCCCCACCGCGCTGCGCCGCAGCATGAAATCGCTTACCGTCATGCAGGTCTCATTTTGCACAGCATACCTGACCTGCGCCAGGATGTCCGGCCCACCCGGGCTGAGCGGCCTCAGGCCGGACTTATCGTCACCGGCCATGGCCAGTACCTCGCCGCTTCTGCAACCGAAGATGCGGGAGAGATGCGTGGTGGTCGCAACAGAAAGGCCTGATTTTTGAGCCATGTCCGTTATATCGGCGGAGGTGAGGGCAGGCGCCCCGGGCAGGGGTCTCTCGCCCGTGAGGCAGCGGGACTTGTTGCCCAGCTTGCGGCAGACCAGGTCGGCGGCATCTTTGGCCACCGCGCGGTAGGCAGTGATCTTGCCGCCCAGTATGCTCACCAGCCCTTCAAGCTGATCGCGTTTGGCGTGGTCGACGATATCGTGGCTGCGCGACGTATCCGAGGCCGACCTGCCGGGCTTGAGCGCCAGCGACCTCAGCCCCGCATAGGCGTAGTGGACGTCGTCGATGCCGACCTCCGGATAGGCCAGGTGGAGACCTTCCAGTATATATTCCACGTCCTTCCTGGTGGCGTATACCGCGTCCAGGTCGTCCTTATAGTCGGTGTCGGTGGTGCCCACCAGAGAGAAGCCCTCCCAGGGGATGACGAAGAAGAGGCGGCCGTCACGCGGGGAGAAGAGAACCAGCGCGTGCTCCGATACCTTTGGTATCACGATATGCGCCCCTTTGGTGCGCCGCAGGTAGGGCGGTTTATCCTTGAACAGCATTTCCTTGATGATATCGACCCAGTGGCCGGCGGCGTTGACCACCATCTTGCCCCTGGCCTGCAGCGTTTCGCCGCTGACTTGGTCCTTCACTTCAACGCCGGTGATTCGGTTGCCCTCGCGCAGCACGCCCGTGACCTTCGCATGGTTGACTACCGTAGCCCCTGCCTCCGCGGCGGACAGCGCGGTCTCCCAGTTGAGACGTTCCGTCAACGGTATGGCGCAATCGGAATATACGTACGAGCCCTGCAGCCCCTCGACTTTCAGGCCCGGCTCCTCGGCCAGCGTCGTGGCCTTGCTCAAATACCTGTGGTTGGGCAGTGTCTTATCGAAGGAAATGACATCGTAGAGAATCGTGCCGAAAAACATGGCGAAGTTGAGGCTGAAGTTAGGTATGGGGATGAAGAAGGACAGCGGATACACCAGGTGGGGGGCGATGCGCAGCATCACCTCCCTCTCGCTCAGGTCCTGGCGGACCAGACCGAACTCGAGCTGGCGCAGGTAGCGCAGGCCGCCGTGTATCAGGCGTGTAGAGCGCGAGGTGGTGCCCGAGCCGAAATCGTCCTTCTCCAGCAGCAGCGTTTCCATGCCGCGCAGCGTGGTATCCCTGGCCACTCCCGCGCCGACTATTCCGCCGCCTATCACGATCACGTCGAAGGTTTTCCCGGAAATCGCTTTGAAATCTCTTTTCATAATCGCACCTATAATCTAATTTATTGCCCAGCCCCGGGCCCTCTCCACCGCCCGCTTCCAGTTGGCGTAGAGGTTTTCCCTCCGGTCGGCCGACATTTTCGGCTCGAATGTGGCTGAAGAACGCCATTTTCCGGCTATTTCCTCCTTGCTCTTCCACAGGCCCGCGGCCAGTCCCGCAAGATAGGCCACACCCAGCGCCGTTGTTTCCGGTATGGCTGCCACCTGTATGGGAACGTTCATAATGTCCGCCTGGAACTGCATGAGGAAGGAGTTGGCGGTTCCGCCGCCGTCCACGCGCAGCACCGGTATGCCTATGCCGGTCTCGGAGCGCATGGTGTCTACTACGTCCCGGACCTGGAAGGCGATGGCCTCCAGGGTGGCCCGCGCCAGGTGTCCTCTGCCGGTGCCCCGCGTGATCCCCATCATTGCCCCTCGCGCGTACATGTCCCAGTAGGGCGCGCCCAGACCCACGAAAGCGGGAACGAAATAGACGCCGCCGTTATCGTCCACCGAGCGCGCCAGCGCCTCGCTCTCGTCCGCGTTTGCGATGATCTTGAGCCCGTCGCGCAACCACTGCACGGCTGCACCGGTGATGAAGATACTCCCCTCCAGCGCGTAATTGACCTTATTATCCAGGCCCCAGGCCAGGCTGGTGAGCAGGCCCCGTTTGGAGATGATAGGCTTTTCACCGCTGTTCATGAGTATGAACGAGCCTGTGCCGTAGGTGTTCTTGGACATACCGGGATTGTAGCAAGCCTGGCCGAAGAGAGCGGCCTGCTGGTCGCCCGCGATAGCGCAGAGTGGCACGCGGGCACCCTCGAAGATGCCCTCCGCCGTCTCCCCGTAGTTGAAGCTGGATGGTATCACTCGGGGAAGTATGGCTGCAGGGATATTGAGTGTCGAAAGTATATCTTTGTCCCACTGCAGTGTGTTGATATTGAACAACATGGTGCGGGAGGCGTTGCCGTAATCGGTCACGTGGGCCTTGCCGCCGCTCAGTTTCCAGGCCAGCCAGCAGTCGACCGTTCCGAAGAGCAATTCGCCCGCCTCGGCGCGCTTCTGTCCGTCCTTGGCGTGGTCGAGTATCCATCGCACTTTGGTGGCCGAGAAATAGGCGTCTGGAATCAGTCCCGTCCTGTCGCAGATGGTCTGGCCGACACCGCGATTCTTCAGATCTTCAACCAGCCCGGCGGTGCGCCGGCACTGCCAGACTATGGCATTGCTGACCGGTTGGCCGGTCTTTTTATCCCAGATGATGGTGGTCTCGCGCTGGTTGGTGATGCCGATGCCGGCTACGGAGGACGGCTTCACGCCGGCCTTCGCCAGCGCCTGGCGCGCCACATCGAGCGAAGTCTGATATATCTCGTTGGGATCGTGTTCAACCCAGCCGGGGTTGGGGAAGATCTGCCGGGTCTCGGTATCGGCATCGGCGGCCGGCTTGCCGTCACGGTCGAAAAGTATGGCCGCGCTGCCGGTGGTGCCCTGATCTATGGAGAGTATGTATTCTCTGGCAGCCATAGTACACTCCCTGCGGAAATTTGAGTCCGCCTATTCTATCACTAAAGAGACTGTGTTACTACGGGTTCAAGTTCAACCGCCCACGAAGCGCGGGATGACATCTATGTTGTCACCGTCCTTCAGAGTGTGGTCCGTGAGCTGTCTGATGTTAACGCGGTTGACCAGTATATTACTGTCGCCTGAAATAGATCGCCTCTCTTTGACGCCGCCCCTGAGCAGGCGCTCGTGGTATTTAGGGCCATAAATAGCCTCCATCCGTTCAATGGCTTCCTCGATTGTGTCGGCCTGCATGGCGCATTTCTCGGTCCCCATGTAGAGGCGCCAGGGTCCGACGAACCTGATATTAACGGTTGCCATTATTTGCCTTCCTGCGCCAGAGGTATGCTCTCCAGACTGCCGTCGGCGAAGTCCACGAAGAGCAGGCGGTTGCGTACAGGCTCTCCTGTTCCGGTGATCAGCTTGACCACCTCCTGCACTTCCCAGGCGGCGATGGCGGCAGGTGTGGCGGAAGGGTTGCCCGTAACAGCTTCCACGCCGCGCACGTCGCATCCCGGGCCATATACGGCGGACAGCCCCCTATCGCCGGGCAATACCGTCATCACCTGGCCGCAGTAGCCGGCGATGGCGCCGTGGACAAAAGGCAATTTGAGCCTGCGGCAGGACGCTTCCACCACCATGCGCGAGGACAGACTATCTAAAGCATCAACTACAACGTCGCACCCTTTAAGGAGTCCGTCCACATTGGAATTGCCAATGTGAGCGCTGCATTCCTTTACCGCTATGGCCGAGTTGATCTGCCTGACGCGCTGCGCGGCGACTTTCACCTTCGATCTGCGCAGCACATGCTCATCGGACATGATCTGGCGGTTGAGGTTGTTCTCCACGAACCTGCCGTTGTCGATGATCACCAGATGTCCGATACCCTGTCGGGCCAGCAGTTCGATAACACCGCCACCCAGTCCCCCCGCACCGCAGACGGCCACTGTGGAGCGCAGCAGCTTCAACTGCCCGTCGATTCCCGCCGTGCCTATATTACGCAGGTAGCGCATGGGTACCACGCCATTCTTCAGGCAGGCGATCTCGACTTCGAGCGGAGTAATCCGGCTGCGTACGGCGATGGCCCGGCTGTCTTTCAGGCTGATCACTTTCAGCTTCGCTCCGTCGCCTGCGGCAACTGATTTGCTGCAGCGTCCGATCAGCTTCGCCGGACTATTCTCAGCATTCATTTGAATCGATTATACAGTAAAACATGTTTTTATTTAATGTCGTGCGCTTCACCAAGAATTGCGAACGTCTTCATACAAAATTCATAATCACAATATACTATTGGCTTTGATTGACGACAGCCCCAGCCCATCCTGATATCTGCAAGAATAACCGGGGCGACCTTATACAGAATGACTAATAGAGACAAAGGAGAACGGTAAATGAAAGGCATATTACTTGCGATCGCGCTGATAGTCCTGATGAGTACGGGACTGCTGGCAGGCTGTTCACAGCCTGCGTCCGTTGCGCTGGACAGGAGCCAACCCGCTGAGACACAGGCGGCTGCGGCCGATACGGCTCCCGCCGTCGGGACGGGTGTCCCTGCCGATAACGGCACCGGTACTTCCGCTGAGCAGAGCGCGGTTGACGGCGTGCATGCCGCCCGCATCGCGGAGATACTGCAGGACCCGATGGGATGGGATGGGAAGAATGTTATGGTGGAAGGGAAAATAGCCAGCGAATGCCCGGCCGGGTGCTGGTTCACCCTCAAGGACGGCAATGCCGTCATATACATCGATCTGGCCCCCAGCAACCTGGTCATACCGCAGAGGAAGGGTTCCTACGCCAGGGTCACGGCCGGGGTGATCGCCGAGGGCAGCGACGTATATTTAATCGGCACCAAGGTCGATTTTTAGGCAGGAGGCGATTTGAATATATTCAGTCTGGCAGCCAAGAACCTCATGCGCAGGCATGTGCGCACTGGACTTACGGTGGCCGGTGTGGCCATCGCCATCGCTGTCCTCTTCAGCCTGCTCTCCTTCAATGCCGGCTATGAGCGCCAGCTCGGGGGAGAACTCAACAGCCTGGGTATACACATGCTGGCCGTGCCCAAGGGTTGTCCCTACGAGGCGGCCTCCCTCATCATCCACGGCGGCGTGATACCCAAATACCTGTCTTACTCCGACCTTGATCAGGTGCAAAAGATGGACGGCATCGAGATAGCCAGCCCCATGCTGCTGCACCAGTTCTTCAAGGACGATAAACCACACATTGTCTACGGCATCGATATAGAGGAACAGAAGGCCTTGAAGCCATGGTGGAAAGTGGAGGGGAGATACTTTAAAGACGACGAAACCGGCGTCATGATAGTAGGCCGCAGCCTGGCGGAAAAGGAGAACCTCAAGGTCGGGCAGGTGCTCGATTTCGGGCCCGATAAGGTGCCCACCACCATAGTAGGCATACTGGAGCGCACGGGCAACCAGGACGACGAATTCCACTTCCTTCCCCTGGGCGCCGCGCAGAGTGTCTTCGGCAAGGAAGGCCAGCTAACTACCATAGCCATTAAGGTCGAAGACATTTCCAGAATCAGCGACATCTCAAAGAAGCTTGAGCAGATACCGGATATACAGGTGGTCACCATGACGCAGGTGATGGGCACCATCATGAACCTGGTGGGCTCAGCGCAGGCGCTGCTTTTCTCTGTCATCATCATCGCCCTCTTCATCAGTGCTGTGGGCATCATCAATACGCTGATCATGTCGGTTAACGAAAGGACCAGGGAGTTCGGTATGATGAAGGCTGTGGGGGCCTCCGGCTGGGACGTCTCGCGCCTCATCGTGGTAGAGACCCTCATCATCACCCTGGCCGGGTGCGCCGTGGGACTGCTGGTGGCGCTGGTCGGCTCGAAGCTGGTGGAGGGTTTTGTGCGGGGAGTGATCCCCTATTCTCCGGGAGGTGAACTGATCAGCATCGATCCGCTATTGATATTAGTCTGCATCGGCTTTGCCCTGGCTATCGGCCTGCTTTGCTCTATCTACCCGGCGGTCAGGTGCGCCCGTCTGACACCCATGGAAGCTATGAGGAGTGATCTGGAATGAAAGATGCAATAATATCCGCCAGGGGACTGGCCAGGAGCTACAGCAGGGGGAGCGAGCAGGTGCACGCTCTGAAGTCCGTCGATCTCTCCATCGGAAAGGGTGAGTTCGTTTCGATCGTCGGACCTTCGGGATCTGGAAAATCAACACTGCTGCACCTGCTGGGGTTGCTTGAGACGCCGAGCTCCGGCAGTATCTCGCTGGAAGGCAGGGAGACCGCCGGGCTGAAAGAGCGAGAGCTGGTCAGGGTGCGGAGAGATAGTATCGGCTTCGTGTTTCAGCAGTTCCTGTTGCTGCCCACTCTCACAGTGGAGGAGAATATAGAGCTGCCGTTGCTTTTCAGCAAGAAACCCGTCAAGCATGACAGGATCGCGGGGGTTATGGAGACGTTGGAGCTGTCGCACCGCGCACGCCACCTGCCGCACCAGCTCAGTGGAGGCGAGATGCAGAGGGTCAGCATCGGACGTGCGCTGGTCAATGAGCCTCGCGTCATCATGGCGGACGAGCCTACCGGCAACCTCGACACGGCGACAGCGGATAAGATTTACTCCCTATTTAAGAAGTTGAATCAAGGCGGATTGTCCCTGATCGTGGTTACTCACAACATGGAGCTGGCGGGCAGGGCCGATCGGGTGATCAGGCTTAAGGATGGCCAAATTTTGAATAATTAAAATCCGAGTCCGGGTGTTTCGGACGCACCTAGAGGTACGCCCCTACATACGATTATGTAGGGGCGGGTTTTCAAACCCGCCCGCTGCTGGTAGGTTGATTAAACGTTCCACCGAATGTATTATAGTCTCATTAAATCGCACAAGGAGATTGTAATGCTACCTGAACTGGGCAAATTGGACCGGGCTACTTTCGACCGCATAATACTCTCGCGGCTGGGCAGGAAAGATAAATCTGTGTTTATCGGACCCCGGCACGGCGTGGACGCCGCGGTCATCGACCTGCCCGGCGGTGATGTCATGGTTATCGCCGAGGATCCCACCTTCGGCATGCCCGTGATTATGCCCTATTTCGGCTGGGCCATAGTCCATATCTGCGCCAGCGATGTGGCTGTTCTGGGCGTCAAACCCAGGTACATGACCATCTGCCTGATGTTTCCGCCGGGCACGGCTGAGAAAGTTATAGATAAGGTGTGGACGCAGGTGGATGAAGAATGCAGGAAACTGGATATCGCCATCATCGGCGGCCATACGGGCATCTACCCGGGTATGTCTTTTCCCCTTAACGGAGGCTGCACCGTGATGGGACTCGGCAAGAGGAGTCAGATAACAGCGGCCTGCAATGCAAAGGTGGGCGACCGCGTGATCATGACCAAAGGCCCCGCCGTGGAAGCGACCGGATTGCTGGCCTGGCAGGCGGAAAAGTCCCTGACTAAAAAGCTGGGACGTGGCATGGTGGCCAGAGCCAAGGAATATTTGCTTCAGATGACGGTGGTGGAGGACGCGCTAACGGCGGCGCCGCTGGCGCATGCCATGCATGACGCTACCGAAGGAGGTCTGCTCAACGGCGTCTTCGAGGTTGCTGCGGCCTCCGGGCTGGGTGTTACCCTGTACGAGGACAAGATCGCGATTCCCGATGCGATTGACGCCGTCTGCAAAGCTTTTAAGATCGATCCGCTCATATCCATCGGTGAAGGCACGCTGGTCATCACCGCCTCGCCCGCCAACAGCGGCAAGATCATCTCAAAGTTGAAGAAGAAGAATATATCCGCCTGGGATATCGGCGAGATCACCCCGCGGGACAGGGTATTTATCAGGAAGTCAGGCAGAAAGCAGAAGCTGACGCCGGTGCTGGATGATCCCTTCTGGCCGGCCTATTTCAGCGCGGCCGAGGGCTGAACCATGAGAAAGAAAGACAGCGCCGAAAAGATCATGGGCAATCTCTGTCTGGCTGTGGAAAGGCTGCAGCGCTGCAGGGAGTTCTCATTGCTCATGCCCGAGGTGCGGGTTAACGCTGTCTATGCCATGCCCGGCGCCACAGGTCCTGCGGGGGTAGCCGCCATAGACGGAAGGATAACTGTGGTCAACGGATACCCCAGGGCCAGCGGACTGCCGAAGTGGGGTGGCTCGGACCATATGGCGCGGCTGATCATCGAGGCCAGGAAATACAGGCCGGATATCAACGCCGGAATCAATTTTAAATGCGATGAGAGCATCATAAAAGTCGTGAAAAAATACACGCGTGAAAAGAGACTATTATTTGGCTGGATCGACCGTACGGCTGAGCCGGATGAAGTGTCTAAAGCCGACGGCAGGTCTATGCCCTGGAAGATAAAACAGCTGGTCAGGAGCGGAGGCGGGATGCCGGACATTTTTTACGAGGGCGATGGCTGGGGCAAGGAGCCCCTCTTTGTGGCCCTGGGGAGCGATGCGAACGGCGTGGTCAGGATGGCAATAGAGATAGCACGCCGCTATGCGCGGAGCATGCATGGTTAAACGTAGGGGCGTTGCTTCAGGTGTGCCCTATAGCACAAAACGATGCAAGGGCGTTGCTTTAGCTGCGCCCGACGGGCGGGTTAAAATCCGCCCCTACAAGTATGAGGGACTTGAATGTCGCACGATAATATGAATAAAGAGTTGATTGAAAAGATCCTCAGCCTGAAGGAGAAGCGGAAGGCCGTCATACTGACGCACAATTATCAGCGACCCGAGGTGCAGGATATCGGCGACTTCGTCGGCGATTCGCTGGAGCTGAGCAGAAAGGCGGCTGAAGTGAAAGCCCCGGTCATCGTCTTTTGCGGGGTGCATTTCATGGCGGAGACAGCCTCCATACTGTCGCCCGAGAGCGTGGTGTTGCTGCCTGACTCGGAGTCGGGCTGTCCCATGGCCGACATGATCACGGTAGAGCAGCTCATCGCCAGGAAGAAGGAGCTTCCCGGCGTGCGTGTGGTCTGCTACGTTAACTCGTCCGCGGCGGTCAAGGCGGAGTCGGACATCTGCTGCACCTCGGCCAATGCGGTCAACGTGGTCAGAAGCATGGGCGACGGTGAGATACTCTTCATACCTGACCAGTACCTGGGTCATTATGTTTCGACAATACTCCACAGGCCTATGGTGCTCTGGCCGGGTTTCTGTCCCACTCATGTCAAGATACAGGCGCAGGACATCATCGACCGGAAGAAAAAGCATCCGGGCACCGTGGCCCTGGCGCATCCGGAATGCAGGCCCGAAGTGACGGCCGTTGCGGACGAGGTGCTCAGCACGGGCGGCATGTTGAGATACGCCCGTACGGCGCAGGCCGAAGTGATGATAATCGCTACTGAGACGGGAATACTGCATCGGCTGAAAAAGGAGAATCCGGGCAAGACCTTCGTCCCGGCAACGGCGGAAGCGGTCTGTCCCAATATGAAGAAAATCACGCTGGAGAAGGTGCTGTGGGCGCTCGAGGAGATGAAGCCTGAGGTGAAGGTGCCGTCCGATGTAAGGGAGCGGGCTATGTCGGCGGTGAACAGAATGCTGTCCCTGTGATTTCCGCATAGTCCGGATATCCATTATTATTAAGTGTAGTGGTGTAAGATGAGACAGGTTTATATGGACAATGTCGCCGCCGCCCCGCTGTTGCCGGAGGTCAGGGAGGCCATGTTGCCCTACCTGGGCGAGACTTTCGGCAATCCGCAATCGCTGCATAACTGGGGAGATGGGGCCAGGGAAGCGATGGAAAGCGCGCGAGAGCAGGTGGCAGCGCTGATCGGCGGCGTCTCCGAGGAGGTCGTCTTTACCTCCAGCGGCACAGAAGCCAATAATATGGCCGTCAAAGGCATCGCCCGCGCCAGGGCAGAGAAGGGGAAGCACATCATAGTCTCAGCTATCGAGCATTTCTCCGTGTTAAACTCTGCACGAACCATGCAAAGGGAGGGATTTGAGATCAGCCTTGCGCCGGTTGATACAACCGGCACCGTCATCCCGGCCGAGCTGTTCAAGCTGGTCAGGCCCGATACTGTGCTTATTTCGGTCATGCATGCCAGCGGGGAGGTGGGCACCATACAACCATTGGCCGAGATAGCGTCCGGTCTGCCAAAGGACGGGCCGGTGCTGCATACCGATGCCGTGGCCAGCGCCGGGAACATTGACGTCGATGTTAAGAAGCTGGGCGTGCAGGCGCTAAGTTTAGCCGGCAACCAGTTTAACGGACCGCGTGGGAGCGGCGCTCTTTGGGTCAAGCGGGGAGTTAGGCTGCTGCCCCTGATGGACGGTGGCATACAGGAGGGTGGGCGCAGGCCGGGCACGGAGGATGTGCCGGCCATCGCAGGTCTGGGCAAGGCCGCGGAGATAGCCAAACGCGACCTGGAAGGCAGAATGGAGCGGCTTTCGGGATTGCGCGATATGTTGATCGAAGGTGTGCTGGGCAAGGTCGAGCATTCTGTCCTGACGGGGCATCCTGTCAACAGGCTGCCCGCATATGCCAGCTTCTGTTTGCGTTTTATCGAGGGCGAGGCCATACTCATGCTGCTAAACAGCCACGGCATAGCGGCCGCCAGCGGATCGGCCTGCACCTCGCGTGCGCTCAAGGCCTCGCATGTACTGCTGGCCATGGGGATCAACCACGAGCTGGCCCAGGGCTCCGTATTATTCACCCTGGGGCCGAATAACGATGCAGAAGACGTCAAATATGTGATGGAGAAGCTGCCGAGGGTGGTGGACCGCCTGAGACAGATGTCTCCCCTGTACTCCAAATATCTCAAAGAACAGAAGGGGTGATAGCTATGCCTGTTTACAGCGAGAAGGTCATGCAGCATTTCATGAATCCACACAATGTAGGCGAGATCGCGGACGCTGACGGCGTGGGCGAGATCGGCAATCCCGTGTGCGGCGACATGATGACTTTTTATATCAAGGTTAAGGACAACCGCATTGAGGACGTCAAATACAAGACCTTCGGCTGCGGCGCGGCCATCGCCGTATCCAGCATGGTCAGTGATCTGGTCAAAGGGAAAACCCTGGAGGAGGCGCTGACCGTGACACCCGCCATGGTGGCCAAGGAACTCGAGGGTCTGCCCAAGAATAAACTGCACTGCTCCAACCTGGGCGCACAGGCTTTACATAAGGCTATTAAAAATTATGCGCTAAAGAACAAGATCGATATACCCGGTTTGACGGACAAAGAAGAGCCGGAGGAGGATGAACATGCCTGCGAAACCTGAGAAAGATAAGAAGCCCCTCATCTGCCGTTGTACCTGTCCGTACTGCGATGTAGAGCTGGTAGTGGCCGACAATCCGTATTGTGAGGTTTGCAAGGTCAGTTTCGGTCGCTGTGAGAACTGCGGCGCTCTCATCATGGAGCAGACGCTGGTCGTCTGTCACCAGTGCGGCAAACCTCTGAAAAAATAGAGGGAGGTACGGCATGGCTGAGCAGGATAAGAGCACAGTGAACTTTAAACCCGATGTCACCATCGACTGCGTCGGACTTTACTGTCCCATGCCGATCGTCCACACGACAAAGCAAATAAAAACCATGCAGCCCGGTCAGGTGCTGGAGGTGGTGGCCGATGATGAAGGGATCAAGCAGGATATGCCGAACTGGGCTAAAATGACGGGCAACGAATTTCTGGGCATTGAGGAGGTGGGGGGCAAGTATCACGTGTTTGTGCGAAAGGCCTGATGCGCCTCCATACATTGCATTGACAAATGTGCGTTGTTATAATTTCTTACGGCCACGGTATTGTAAATACACGTCCGTGCCGTTAAAGCGAGGTTGAAAATGGCTGCGAAGCCGAGAAAAAGCGCTGTTCAGAATTTAATCAAAAACTTGCTGGAAACCGAGATTCCCGATATACAGACCGCTTCCAAGGAGCTGGCCGACTGGATCAAACAACTCGAGCAACACAGCTTCAAGCTGCAGCATTATGCCACCGAGATCGAGAGCTGGGCTGCAGAGGAGGATGAGGTCGACACCATCGAGCTTACCGATTTGATCAAAGACCTTGAGTCCACCCTTAACGATATGCGCCAGACCGGGGCGCTTCCACCTCCTGCCCCTGCCGCAGCGATTGAAGAGCCGGCTGCGACGGAAGAGAAGCTGCAACGTGGGTACGGCCGCAGCGGAAGGGTGATCAGAACACGGGAGTTGCCCAGGTCCGAGCTGCGGGCTGATGACGGCAGGGCGCCTGTGAAGAGAATCGAGCAGGCTGCCGTGGAGAAAGACGCCGCAGGACCGGCCAGGACTCCACAGGGAGTCCTGGTGGCCAAAGACAGCGGCAAGCCCGGCGCCAGGGCTGAGATTCCGACCGGCGGCAAAGAGGTCGCGGTGCGCAGGGAAGGGAAAGAACCGAGGGAAGACACCGGAAGAGGTTATCTAACCCCTGAGGGCTTCATTGTCAAGCGCATGCGCCCTTAATAACTGGTAGATCATAAGTAATCAGTATTGGAGGTGGCTATGTTTAAAATGGCACTGGCGTTATTGCTCGTATTGTTTACCTTGATCGGATGTTCTGTCCCCACCAGCCCTCTTACGGTTGTGCTGGCCACACCGATAAACGGCACTGTCACGCAGACGTTATCGCCTACCATGACCTGGGTAGGTATCGGCAACAATACGTATCATTTACAAATAGCGTCCGATAGCGGATTCCAGAATGTACTGGTGGATGAGAGGAATTTAACTCAATTGATCTACGTGGTGCCTGGCGGCAGATTGAGCACCGCTTCAACCTACTTCTGGCGTGTGCGCGCATCCTACGGAGGTGAAACAGGGCCGTGGGCCACGGCGTGGTATTTCGTTACCCCTGGCGGCAGTCCCATCCCGCCGCCCGGTGCAACCGGCACCATCAACATTGCTACGACACTTGACGGCACTTCATGGTATGGTTCCATCAGCTACACACTTACAGGTCCGGTGACCGTATCGGGCACCGCCACTCCGCAGACTTTCAACGACATGCCGACAGGTAGTTACCTGCTGACATTTAACCACGGTGGACCGCCGGGGGCCAACTTCATTTCCATCTCTCCCACTGCGTCCGAGAGCCTGGTAGGAGGTAGGTCTCTCAATTACAGCATGTCCTTCAGCAGCCCTGTTTCCGGAAGCAGCGTGCAGACCAGCGCCACGCTCAACGGTGTGCCCTGGGCTGGCGCCGTTCAGTACACACTGACGCATTACACGGTGAGCGGGCCGGTGGAGGATAACGAATACTCGGTTCCGCGCACGGTGGGTTACGTGCCCAGTGGCAATGTCCAGTTAATCTACAAATCAGGCGGGCCTGTGGGTGCAACACTGGCCAGCGTCACCCCTTCGACGCAGCAGAACGTATCTCCCGGAGGCACTGTATATTTCGTTATGAACTTCGTTCACCAGCAGCCGCAGCCGACCTATGGCACAATTGTGGTAAATGCCACGCTTGACGGTGCGCCGTGGCAGGTGGCCATCGGGTCGGGTAGCATCAGCTACAGTCTGATCGGCCCCAGCTCGCATACCAGCAACAACGTTCCAGCAACATTCAGCTCACAGCCTACCGGTAGCTATACTCTGACCTACAACTCTGGCGGACCGACGGGAGCGGTTCTGGCAAGCATCAGCCCGTCTGCCTCGCAAACGCTATCGTCCGGTGGATCGATTCACTATACACTCAATTTCTACAGTCAGTCCAGGGGCACGGTGCATGTGACGGCTACGCTGAATGGAGAGCCATGGACCGGTTCTGTAGCCTACGTGGTACATGGGCC
Organism: Dehalococcoidia bacterium; assembly: GCA_041653995.1. Taxonomy (NCBI): domain Bacteria; kingdom Bacillati; phylum Chloroflexota; class Dehalococcoidia; species Dehalococcoidia bacterium. Next base: position 672,859 of record JBAZEK010000001.1, on the reverse strand, counting down.
CTACATAGAATCGGGCAACTATGTTCCGCAGAGCTTCTCCAATGCAGCGACCGGGACTTATACGATAAGCTACAGTTCCGGTGGCCCGCCCAGCAGCGTACTGGAATCAATTACTCCTTCCAGCCAGATAATGCCTGCGGGAGGCAGCATAAACTTCAACCTTCATTTCAGATATCATGGAGGCGTCCTGCCGGGTCCGCTGGTGCAATAGATAGCGAGTGCAGCGTTAACAATCGAAGGCTGCTCTCAAGTCTGATAGATAAAGAAAGTCATGGCCCCGCGGGGCTGTGACTTTCTTTGTTGTGACGGGCTTTTACTTTTTTCAGATAACCGCATTATAATTAGATATACGTACGTTAGTAAACGTTGATTAACATAAGATAGAGCCTGCAATTTAAGAAAAGAAGGGCTAAGGGGGTTGTAGATGAAAGGCTATGTCGCTCATCGTCGTTTAGTTTATTTCGCGATCTTACTATTATTGATTGTAGCTGCAGTTGCCGGTGTATTTAGTGGATGTGTTAGGGGATCGCAGTCCTCCACGTACAAAACTTATCAGGACAGTAATCATGGATATTCTTTTTCCTATCCGGCCGGTTGGAAGCAGGTGGACCCCGCCTTGTTGCAGGCAGGGGAATATATTGCGTTCTGGGACCCCGATAAGGGAAACGGCATGCCGCCCTATGTGAGCATCTCTGAAATTCCCCTGGTTAAACGGATGACTCTGGCTGATTACTTTAAGTCTGAGATGACGATGGTGAACAGGGATGAGAGCTATACCTTTATTTCAAGTGAAGATATAGTTATTAACGATATTCCTGCAAAAAAGCATGTGGCTCTATTTGATCATGAGACCACGCCTGCCAAAGTCATGCAGGGAATTATGGTGTATGGTAATTCGGGATGGATAGTAAACTGTATGTGTTCCCCCTCAAAATATAACACATACAAGCCCACGTTTGACAGGATTCTGAACAGCTTTAGAATTACGGGATCGCCTGCCGCTGCGGCGCCTGTAACCCCTGCAGCCACGGCATCTTCACCGTCTGCTGCTTGGGTAACTCACAGGGATACGGTTAATGGATATTCGATCTCGGTGCCGGAATACTGGGATGCCCTGCCTGAAAGCGACTGGTCTGACAATACCATTTACGGGTTGCAGTCACTGGATTATGCTAAACACAAAGCCGTTATTTTTGTGGTCAACAAATATACCCAGACGAGCAGCCTGCCGCTTCAGTCCGAGTATAAATCGGTGCAGTCACAGTTTGCCCAATTGAGCGGTTATCAATTCATTTCGGATGAACAGATCACTGTAGCAGGGATGCCGTCCATTAAGTACGTTTGCCAGGTCACCGATGATGGAGTGTCTGAAATAATTGTGATGGTTATTTTTATCCAGGATGACAAGGTTTGGTGGATTCCCATGATCTGTGCCCCCTCTTCTGAATTTAGTTCAAATGAACTTATCTATAATAAAATTATTGACAGCTTTCAACTGATTTCACCGCTGCCGGCAACTGCAGGTACGGAGATACTGGATCAGACGACGCCATATACATCACCAACCTCGCAGGCTGCCTATTCTTTTTCCACCTATACGGATAATGAGAACGGTTTCTCCGTCCGTTATCCTTCGGATTGGCTGCAGGCCTCTCCGGGACAGCTCAGCGGGCATGAGGTCGTACGCTTTGAAGGCCCCCAGGGCAGCTTTAATGTGAGTATTCGTGGCAAGGCTGATGATGTAACGCTGGAGCAATGTTGCCGGGAAGTGGAAACTGAAATGTCCGCCTGGGACGGATACCGGCTCATCTCCAAAACACCGGTTACGATAAGCGGCCTCGACGCAGAAAGATATATCTTTGATATGCTCAGCTCAGGGACTCAAATACGCATGATGATGGTGATGCTCACACGTGGCGACTCCATATGGCTGGTGGTTTCCGGAGCACCGCCATCTCTGTTTGGTTCATATGAAGACACGTTTAATACCATAGCAGAAAGCCTGAGTATTTTCGGTGCGGTGACATCATCCGCCGGAATTACCACACAGCCTTCCTCGCAAACCTCGCAGCAGCAGCCCGTTCAGCCGGCGACTCAGGCGTCAGGAACGGAGTCATCCACATATCAGGCTGACTGGGTGAAAATGGACATTCCAGTTAAGACGATTAAAATCAATGCAATTTGGGGCAATGCATATAATAACGTATTTGTGGTCGGTTCGTATTCGCCGGATGAAGGAAGGACCTGGAAGAGCCTGGTTATGCGTTACAACGGCATTAACTGGTATCAGATGGCCTGTCCGGGAGATAAGGAGCTTCATGCTGTTTGGGGCAGCGGGTCTTCCTGCGTCTATGCGGTGGGTGATGATTTGCATATAGTGCGTTATAACGGTCAGGCCTGGGAAAAAATGCCGCGCCCTGATGTATGGCAGGATCATGAATTGTACGGCGTATGGGGTACGTCGCCGAAGGATGTTTATGCCTGTGGCAGCCAGTGGATTATCCTGCACTACGATGGCGATAAATGGTATATCCACAAGGACTATTCCGGAGGAGGTGATTTCAATCGTTGCTTGGCACTCTGGGGAACCGGACCTGATAACATATATGCCGGCGGCACTGGAATGCTGCATTTTGACGGCAAGTCGTGGGAACATGTAGAACTTCCGTTTAGAGTTGACACAGTCAACAATATTTGGGGAACAGGCAACAGCGATGTCTACGTCACTTTCATACATAAAGACGAAGATTGCACCAGCGCCCACTATGACGGTAAGCAGTGGGCACGTTCGATATTTAATGGCAAAAGCGGTTTTAATTACATTGAGGGGACGTCGGGCAACAATATACTTGTCGCCGGTGCTGCGGAGTGCGTTTGTGGTAATTACAGTGAGAGCTGCAATACTGTTTTCGGCAACAGGGTATTGCGATACGATGGATACCAGCGAAAATGCCTGAAATCACCTACCCGGCATTTGGGTGGCAATGAACTGGTAAACATCGTTAAGGTGTGGGGCAGCGGTTGGAACGACTGGTTTGGCGTCAGTAGCGAAAACGAGATATATCACTATGACGGAAGATAACGAGAGGATTCTGGGGATTCTTTAATTAAAGAGTATCCCCTGTCAGTTTGGTGTTCTTTGTAGGGTAAGTTAATCGGCGGGGTTCTGGCGCCTGTCAGTGTGGCATATACGTGAGTATTTACGCGGATATTATCAGGTCGTATGAACCAAGAGGTCACTTCGTCCTCATGTGAAGTGCTTGCGTACTGCTGATCATTAATGCCAGTTTTGTTCCCGAAGTAGACGTGAGGTTAACTATTGACTATAATTTGCTTCGTGCCCCTGTAGCTCAGTGGATAGAGCAGCGGTTTCCTAAACCGCGTGTCGTGCGTTCGACTCGCACCAGGGGTACCACTCTTTTGCTTAAATCCTGGAACACCCGGAAACCGCCGATTATGCCGTTCGTTTTCTGATCAGCAGATACAGAATCCCGGCTATGCCGATGATGAATAAAGCTATTACGCCGTATATCAGCGCATCGTTGTTCTTGAACTGGTCCACCGTAAAGCTGCCGGCTGGGACATTGTTTACATTAACCGTATAAGTGCCGGGATCGCTGCGACTGACACTGAAATGCATCGTAGTGGACTCTCCGCTTGCCAGCGTGACACCTTTGGATTCCTCTTCCTGTCCGTTGATGAATAACGTAACTTTGGAAGTTCCAACAGAGCCGCCTTTATTCGATATGGTGGCCGATATGTCCACTTTATCGCCCGGGGAAACCCTGGTGGAAGCAACTGCAGCGCTGCTTACCCCCACAATGGGAGGATTAGACGGTGGCGTGTTTCCGAAACCGGATATACCGCCTGCCCCATGTGAGCCTGTACCAATATACGTTTGGCAGCCGATAGTGTCGAATGACACTATATTGCCGTAAGAAACAGGACAACCGAACCCGTTCGGAATATACAGGTTCCGTGCGCATTTATAATCCAGGCCTACGCCGGCACCCTGTAGACTATCGCGATACTGTTTAAATAGCCCAGGAATAATATTTGTCTGCACCTTCGTGCGCGCGTAATGAGTCGTACAGGAAGGCAATCCAGTTATAGCTGCCTGAAATGTACCGGATTGCGTCAGCATAATTTGTGGAGTCTCATTGCTATAAACTCCAGGAGTGGTGCCATATTGGAATGAAACGAATGCCTGAATCGGTTCGATACCCGCGTATTCCAAAGAGACGGGTATAATCCCATTGGGCACCGCATTTTTTACTATGCTGGGGATACTTACACTTCCATTAAGAGTAGCCGTGCTCTCGGTGATATTTGTCGCATCAAGTGTAGTTACCACAGGACATGGGATTGTTGCTTGTACTGACATGGGTAATAAATACAGCTGCGCAGCGACCAGGAGTAATAAGACTATGGCAAACAATCTTTTCATGATGCCCTCCCGCCATTAATTCCGGTACTCAGGCCTGGAAGAAATGATGGCTCGATTATATGGAAGTGACAATTCATTGTCAAAGGATTCTCTGTACTGGGGCATTTGCCAATGATCGCCCGGCTATTGTAAGATTTACTGCACTTTAAAAAGTTCATATTTTTTGTATAATAGGGGTGTAGCTCAGTCTGGTAGAGCAGCGGTCTCCAAAACCGCGTGTCGTGGGTTCGAATCCTGCCACCCCTGCCAGCCGAGGTGGTGGAATCTGGTAGACACGCCATCTTGAGGGGGTGGTGGGCGTAAGCCCGTAGGAGTTCAAATCTCCTCCTCGGCACCAAATTGAATATTTACTTAAGGTTGAGCGAGCGGAAGTAATTCAGTGGTAGAATGCCTCCTTGCCAAGGAGGATGTCGCGGGTTCGAGCCCCGTCTTCCGCTCCATTTTTTATTTACGCGGCGGCGTAGCCAAGTGGTTAAGGCGGGGGTCTGCAAAACCCCTATACAGCGGTTCGACTCCGCTCGCCGCCTCCAAGAAATGCCGAGGTGGCGGAATGGCAGACGCGGCGGACTTAAAATCCGCTTCCCTCACGGGAGTGTGGGTTCAAGTCCCTCCCTCGGCACTTTCCCCCTTCTTCTATGAAAATTGAGTCCCGGCCAGCTTGATGTTGGATTCCTGGGCTGCGCGCTCCAGGAAATGGAGGTACATTTTTGTGCGCAGCTGGTTCCTCAACCTGTAGGGCGCCACGAACTTGCCCTTCAGCCAGATCCTCTGCTCGTCCACGTGTATCAGCACGCGCCTGCTGCTCTCAGCCTCGTGCAGGAACGCAGGATAGTTCTCGCGGAACGCTTCCTTGGCCAGTGCCAGGTACTCGCAATCCTCTTTGTTGATTATCTCCTCCAATAAGAGTGCCGCTCGGGCTATATCGCTGTCGGATGACACGGGGAACCTGATCTCATCGAAGATGTAATCACATTGCAGCTTCTGGCCTTTCTTTTCATAGCTTTTGGAGAAATTGAGCACCGGCTTGTCCAGCACGATCAGGTTAGGTATGCTCAGTATCTTTCCTGTAAGCTCTCCGCCCAGCTTCTCGTCCTCACCCACTTCATCCAGCGTCAGGAAGAAGACGCCGATATGCCGCACGTCACCCTTGTAGCTGTCGATCCTGATGCGGTCCCCCTCGTGCAGCATGTTGGAGAAAACGATGATGAAGTAGCCGAAGTAGCTGGCCACGTATTTCTGCAACGCCAGTGCCAGGCCGATAGCTATGATGGATATGTAGATGGCCAGGTTGCTGTACAGCGCTACGACAATCAGGCTGCCCAGCACAGCGAAAGCGATAAGTAGAGCAAGAATCCGTGTTTTCATGCAGGATAAGCGGCGGTCAGGCCGGAGGCATGATTTTCAATAGGCCGGTGGCATTGTCAACGGATAAATTGTAATCTCCGGGTGTCCCTCCTACAGTCATAAATGTGACCTCCCGGCTATGGCCAGGCTCGATACTGACTTCATCGACGGCCTCGATTCTGCCGTTGATCTTGAACTCCGCCCTGTGCTGCACTTTTTCGTGGCCCGAATTAACAACTGTGGCTATTATGCCGATCGAGCTTCCGGGATAGGCCCTGTCAGGCAATATGTGCAGGCTCGAAATGCTGGTGGTGTCAGGTATTTCAGGAGGGGGAGTCTCTTTGGGTGGCTCAGGCTCGGGAGCAGGCAGGGGTGGTGTCCACGCCAGATTGGTCGGCATAACAGCGGGCTGGCGATTGCCCTGGCGCAGGCGCGATGAAAAAAGCGCAGCCAGGCCGGTCGATTCCGGCACGGATATTTCGGCGGAGGTCTTGGCCTCGGTCAGCGAAGTTAGGTGGGCGATCTGCTCTTCGAGGTCGGCCATCTTCTTCTGCGGGTTCTTGATCTGTTTGAGATAGTCTTCGGCCGGCATCTGCCCGACCTTGAAGCGGGCGTCCAGGTTGGCCATCTCCTGTTTGAACACTCCGAGCTGGCGCGAACGCAGCGCCAGCCTCTTGTTGAATTCCTGCTTGATCTGATCGATCTTTATCTGCGCGTGCTGCAGATTGACAGAGTACTCGGTCTTGAGCGCTGTATAGGATAGTTCGTTGATGGCCTTATCGCTGCGCAGCTTTTCCAGGTTGCTGAGGAAAAGTTCAGCCCTCTCCTTGTTTAAAAAAGCCGTGCGAAGATCGTTTTCCATTTTATTTTTTACCGGCTGATCGGTATCACCCGGTACGAATATTATATCGCCACTACCTCTTGCGGGCCAATACGCTTCTAACGGCGTCCACTATATCGTCAGCTGTCAGCCCGTGGACTTCGAGCAGCTCCTCAGGCTTGCCCGACTTACAGTATGTATCTTTTATACCCAGGGACGCAAGCGGCGCCGGTGTCCCTGAGCCCAATACCTGCGCTATAATGCTTCCCAGGCCCCCGTGCAGCAGATGCTCCTCGGCCGTCACGACCGCGCCAGTGTCGGCCGCTGCGGCCTCGATGGCCTTGCGGTCTACAGGCTTGAGGCTGGACATATTGATCACGCGGCATTTAATGCCCGATTTCTCCAGAGTGTCGGCCGCCTCCAGCGCTTTGTATACCATGATGCCGGTGGCGATAACCGCCGCGTCCTTCCCCTCCCGCAGTACGTCGGCTTTGCCCAATTTGAAGCTGCAGCCGGAGTTGTATACAACGGGAGTCTTTGATCGTCCCAACCTTACGTAGAATGGTCCTTCTGTGGCGGCTGCCGCTTTTATGGCTTCAACTGTCTCGATAGAGTCGGCGGGGACCACCACGTTGAAGTTGGGCAATGAGCAGTAAAGAGCGATGTCCTCAATAGCCTGGTGAGAGGAGCCGTCCTCACCTACCGTGATGCCGCCATGCGTGGAAACCACCTTAACATTGGTTTTCGGCTGGGCCACGCTCATGCGCACCTGGTCAAAACACCTGCTGGAGGCGAACACGGCAAACGTGCTGGCGAAGGGTATCTTGCCGCAGGTCGCCAGCCCCGCGGCTATGCTGATCATATTCTGTTCGGCCAGGCCGCACTGTATGAAGCGCTCGGGGTAAGCCTGCGCGAAGTACTTGGTCATGGTTGAACGCGAGAGGTCGGCGTCCAGCACGACGATGCGCGCGTCCGTTCCTCCCAGCTCCGTCAATACCTTGCCGAAGGCTTCGCGCGTCGTGAGTTCGGAATAGCCGGTCATGCCAGCTCCCTCAGCGCAGTCTCGGTCTCGGACTTGCCCGGCGCCTTCCCATGGTAGTCCACCTTGTTTTCCATGAAGCTGACACCCTTGCCCTTAACCGTACGCGCCACGATGACCACGGGCTTGCCCTTTACCAGCGCGGACTTTTGCAGCGCATCCACTACCTGCTTCATATCGTGGCCGTCGATCTGCAGCACCTCCCACTTGAAGGAGCGCCACTTATCAACGAACGGTTCAAGGTCCATGATTTGCTTCGTGAAGCCGTCCAACTGCAGGCCATTGTAATCGACGATGGCCGTCAGGTTGTCCAGTTTGTAGTTGGGGGCGAACATGGCCGCCTCCCAGACCTGCCCTTCCTGGCACTCCCCGTCCCCCAGCATAACGTAGGTGCGGTAATTTTTTTTGTCCAGTCTGGCAGCCAGCGCCATGCCGATGCCCACGGACAGTCCCTGGCCCAGCGAGCCGGCCGACATATCGACTCCCGGCGTGAGAGTACTGTCGGTATGTCCCTGCAGGCAGGTGCCGGTTTTCCGCAGGGTGGTGAGCCATTCGAGGGGGAAATACCCGCATTCCGCCAGAGCGGCGTAGAGGACCGGAGCGGCATGACCCTTGCTCAGTATGAAACGGTCGCGGTCGGGCCATTTCGGGTTGGCTGGATCGTGCCTCATGATATGGAAATATAGAGCAGTGACGATGTCGGCTGCAGAAAGCGATCCGCCGGGATGGCCGCTGCCCGCGGTCGAAATCATGGTGATAACGTGCCGACGAAGGTTGCGGGCGATGCCCTGGAGGTCTTCAATACTATAATTGGTCATTGGAAGCGGCACGCGCCCCGGGATCCCGATACGATGCGGTATCTCCCGGCTGTCAGGTTTGAACCTGACCCATTATATGCCACACGAGATTGCCATGTCCATTTTTATACACCGCATAGCTCAGTGTGAAACCACGCATTGTTAACAGGGGCCGGCTAATCTATAATGCTTTACATGATAATCGACTCTCACACGCATATCTTCAGCCCGGCAGTTATCGAAGGGAGGGAGGAGCACTGCGCATCGGATCACTGCTTCGGACTTCTCTACGGCAATCCCAGGGCCAGACTGTGCACGGCGGATGAGCTCATTCGCAGCATGGACGAGCAGGGGATAGATGTTTCGGTGGTCCACAACATCGGATGGTCCACCAATGAGATGTGCGCGCGCAGCAATGATTATATTATGGATGCTATCGGCAGGCATCCAGGCAGGCTGATCGGATTCTGCGCTGTGCAGCCGCGCGGGGGAGAGAAGGCTCTGGCCGAGTTGGAACGCTGCAGCAGAGGCGGGATCAAAGGTTTGGGCGAGCTGCGTCCGGACGCCCAGGATTTCGACCTCTGCGACGCGAAGCTGATGAGTCCCCTGATTAATCGCCTGATCGGACTGGGAATGGTGCTCTCGCTGCACGTGTCGGAGCCTGTGGGACACGATTATCCGGGCAAGGGCGGCAACACGCCGGATATCGTCTACAGGTTTATCTCGCAGGCAAAAGGCCTGAAAATCATACTGGCCCATATGGGTGGAGGGCTGCCTTTTTACGAGATGATGCCCGAGGTTGGAGAGGCGTTGTCTAATGCGTGGTACGATACGGCGGCAGGGCCCTTCCTGTACAAAACCGCCGTCTACAGATCGGCAGCCGCATTATGCGGCATAGAGAAAATCCTCTTCGGCAGCGATTGGCCGTTGCTGAGCCAGCAGAGAGTGATCGCTCATATCAGGGAGTCCGGACTGGGAAAAGCCGAACTGGACGCCATCCTGGGAGGCAATGCGCAGAGGCTATTCAAATTGGAGCATAAATAGAGCTTCATGAATAATGAGACTATAAGGTCGTTCATTGCAATAGAGCTACCCGCCGAACTGGTCGCACGGCTGAAGAATCTCCAGGACAGGCTTAGCTCGTCCCGCCCGCGGTTTGTGAAATGGGTTGATCCCGGCTCCATCCATCTAACCCTCAAGTTTTTGGGCAATGTCGATGCTAATCGGCTCGAGGCGGTCAAGGGTGCACTTGAAGCCGTTACCGTACCACACAGGCCGTTTCAGTTGATCACCGGGCAGACCGGATTCTTTCCCGGGCTACAGCGCGCACGTGTTTTCTGGCTGGGGCTTGAAGGGGATATCGCTGAGCTGAGCGATCTGCAGCGGGGTATCGACAGTGCCATGGCGGCGCTGGGCTTCGAGAGCGAGAGCCGGCCTTTCACAGCCCACCTCACCCTGGCCAGGCTGCGTGAGGAATGCAGCAGGGAGCAGCGACTGGAGTTCAGCGGACTGGCGCAGCATGTCGCATTTGTCTCAGGCCCGCCCATAAAGGTAAGATCGGTATCGCTGATGCGAAGCAGGCTCACTCCGCAGGGCGCCGTGTACACACGCCTGGCCGAATATGAATTGAAGGGCGTATGAATTGTTGATTGGTTGTCAACGGCGCGCGAACAATCCAATTTGCTTATAAAATTTGGTTAATGCTATACTTTATCCATCCTTGGAGGAGGTGGAAAAAATAGTGGAAAACTATTCCTTTCCAAAGTGTTTAAAATGCAAAGTAGGTGATTTGGTTCCGCTGTCCGATTTCGGCAGCCAGGGGGCAGCGATACATTATAAAGCCTGGGTTTGCACAAATCCTGAATGCGGTTTCAACCTGAAAATCAGGAACGGCGACATCTACCTGAACGAGCCTATCTTCAGCGGCGCGAGCCATACATTGCGCGGGCACTAAAAGGAGAAAGGCGGGATAACGGCGAATAAAAGTATGGAGTAGATGTTTTGACCGGATGGTTGAAACAGCTCCAGTATGAAGTCACCGATTTTTTCTTTCCGCGTACGTGTATAGGATGCGGGAAAATCGGTGATTTTATTTGTGCAAGCTGCTCAAAAAAAATGAGCAGGATACTACCGCCGCTGTGCCGCCGATGCGGCAGGCCCGAATCCAGTGGAGCTTTCTGCTCCGAGTGCTGGGGAATAAAAAGCAGCCTTGACGGCATCCGCTCGGTTTTCATCTTCGATGGCATTGTTCGCCAGGCTGTACACGAGCTGAAATACCGCAATGTGCAGGCTATGTCCAATTGCATGGCCGGCTATATGGCCCTCTATTTCCAGGGATATAGCCTGGGAGGTGACGTACTGGTACCTGTTCCGTTGCACGAGATGCGGCTCAGGGAAAGGGGTTACAACCAGTCTCAGTTGCTGTCGGACGAGCTTTCGAGAATGATATCCGTGGAGGTCAACGCGGCTTTGCTGAAACGCGTCAGGAACACGGGGCCGCAGGCTCGCAGCGCCAGCGTCCGCCAACGAAAAGCCAACATGGAAAACACCTTTATCTGCGATTCAGGTGAGGTGGCAGGCAGGGATGTCATCGTTATCGATGACGTCTGCACGTCCGGCGCTACTCTCGAATCATGCGCGTCGGCCCTCAAGTCGGCAGGGGCCGGACACGTGCTGGGATTCACACTGGCAAGGGAAATCTCGAACAGGAGTTGATTATGGAGATTAAAATTGCTGCGCGCAATATGAAACTGGAAGACGATGTGCGTGAATACGCCGAGAAGAAGCTCGGCCGACTATCGAAGTATCTCAACAACATCAGCTCGGTCAAGCTGGAACTGATCGAAGAGAAAACGAAATCGCGCCAGCCCGTCTTTGGCGCACAGGTTACTATGAATATCAATGGCTTCCTGATGAGGGGCGAGCAAAGGAACGATAACCCACGGGCGGCCATCGACGCGGTGAACGACGTGATGGAGCGCCTGATCGACAAGTACAAGAAAAGATACAACGTAAGCAAAACGCACGAGACCATCAGAACCCCTGTGGAGGAGGAAGTTACCACGGTAGAGCAGCCCCACCATGTTTATAAACGCAAGAGCTTCATCGTGAAGCCGATGACCGTCGAGCAGGCAGTGGAGCAGATGGAATTCCTGGGCCACGACTTCTTCCTCTTCGTCAGTGATGAGGACAACTCGATCAATGTGGTGTACCGGCGCAAGGACGGCAAATATGGATTGATCCAGCCGGAGTTCGCGTAGTGTATTTTTATCCGGTCTGCGATGCAGATGATTTATGACCTCGTACTAACGACTTGCGGATGGGTGGGAATCTCCTTTTCAGAGAAGGGTGTTCTCAGGTTGAATCTGCCCGTTCCTGATAAGAAAGAAGCCCTGGCACAGCTGGGCGCCGGTCACATTGCGGATTTAGATAAGTCTGACAGCATGGACGGCCTGCGGAGACAGGTGTTGGACTATTTTAAAGGCGGGAAGGACGGTTTTCATTGCAGGCTGGACCTATCGGGCGCCACGACTTTCCAGAGCAGAATCTGGAAGGCTGTCGGGGAGATACCATACGGACAGGTAAGAAGCTACAAGTGGGTGGCTGAAAAAGCCGGCAATCCCCTGGCCGGCCGCGCGGTGGGCCGAGCGCTGGCCACTAATCCGCTGCCACTGATCATACCTTGCCACAGGGTGATACGCAGCGATGGGAAGCCCGGCGGATTCAGGGGCAGCGCCGGGGATGTAAAGACCAAGCTCATGCTGCTGGAGCTGGAAGGCTGCCGGATCCTATCCTGAATTAGTTCACCCCTGTGGTGCTATAAATACTCGTCGTGAGGTGGAACGTGATTGAGCATGGTTTTGCGGATGTCAACGGGATAAAACTTCACTACGCGCACAGCGGCAAAGGACCGCTGATCATGTTCCTGCATGGATTCCCGGAGTATTGGGATATGTGGAAGGAACAGCTCGAGGAATTCGGCAAAGACCATCTTGCGATCGCGCCGGATATGCGTGGCTACAACCTGTCCTCCAAACCGGCGGAGGTGAAACAATACAGGCAAAAATACCTTGTGGAAGATATCAGGCAGGTTGCCGAATATCTGGGCCATAAGAAGTTCGTGCTGGTGGCACATGACTGGGGCGGCGCCGTGGCCTGGACATTTGCTATGTTTTATCCTCAATATCTGGAAAAACTGGTTATCATTAATTCACCGCATCCCGCCACCTTCGAGCGGGAGCTAAGGGAGAATCCGGCGCAACGCAGAGCCAGCAAATACATGCTGCTGTTCCGCAGCCCTGAAGCGGAATCCGTGCTTGCTGCCGATGATTACTCATGGCTCATAAACATGGCTTTTGGCGAGATCATTAAAAGCGGGGTACTCAAAGACGCGGATATACAAGGCTATAAAAAAGCCTGGGCACAGCCTGGTGCGCTGACCGGCGGGCTGAACTACTACCGGGCTATGGATGTAGAAGCCCTGGAAAACACTGAAGAGCCGATCAAAAAGCCGGCTGCTGCGGCAACGTTGCCCAAAATCTCGCTGCCTACCATGGTAATCTGGGGGGAGAAGGATACCGCCCTCTTAACCGGCTGTATCAGTGGGTTGGATGAATATGTGACGCAGTTGAGCGTCAAAAGGGTGCCCGATGCTTCACATTGGGTGGTACGCGAAAAACCACTGCTGATTAATTCCCTGATCCGTGAATTCATAGAATAATAATCTGCCGATTCAGCCGCCGTTCTGATGAGAGAGCTCCTGCAACAGTTCATCGGAGTTATCGACCTTAATATCGGGCACTTCCAGGCGCGTGATCTCCTCACCTCTGCCGATAGCCAGCTGCACGCTGTCGTTGCCGGGGTACCTGCGCAGCACTTCCATCACCTTTTGCAGATACTCCAGGTCTTTCTGCGAGTCGTTGCTCTGCCTGATGTTGATTATGAGTGTCCTGGGCTTAACGTGGTTGTTTTTACCGCCATTGTCCGGCTTTAAAGGCTCAGTCTTTATCGGCTCGGGCCTGGCCGCCTCCGGCTCATAGCGGCTCACTTTGGTACAGTTGATGTTAGCCCTGTCCTCCCTGACTTTGATGTAGCCTTCCACCAGCAGGATGCTGCCGTCCATCCACAGGTCCTGTGTTTGCGAGTAAACGTCTGACCAGACGGTAACCTCAATGCTGCCGTTGAGGTCCTCGAAAGTAGCGATAATGAAGAGCCGGTTGGTCCTGGTGGTCACATGCCTGACTGCGGTAACCATGCCGGCCACGACGACTTTCTCGCCGGCCATCTCGTTATTTATCTCGCCGCACAGCACCGTGGCGTGCTCGGCCAAACGGGATGCCATGGCGGTGAGCGGGTGCTCGGAGAAATAAAGACCCATCAACTCCTTCTCCCACAGTAGTCGCTCCTGCAGCGCCACATCGAAATCCTGCAGGTCCAGGGCCGGTAGAGGGATATCCACATTATTCCCGAAGAGGTCGAACATGCTGGATTGGCCTGATTGCCGCTGGCGTTGCTCACGCTGGGACAGCGACACGATACGGTCGATGGCTGCCAGCAATGAACCCCGCTGGCCCAGACTATCTAATGCCCCGGCTTTAACCAGACTCTCGACGACCTTCTTATTAACGTTGCGCAGGTCCACCCGGCGGCAGAAATCCTCGATCGATTTAAATTCACCTCCGCTTTCGCGGGCCTCAATAATGGGCTGCACGGCGTTGGAGCCAACGTTCTTGACGGAGACCATGCCGAACCTGATGGCGCGTCTGTCTCCGTCCGCTTCGATGGTGAAATGCGCATAGCTGTGGTTGATGTCCGGTTTGAGCACCTCAATTCCCATACGCCTGCATTCGGAGACGGCGGAGGCTATACGGTCCGCCTTATCGAAGTATGTGTTAAGGAACGCAGCCATATATTCGATGGGATAATTGGCCTTGAGATAGGCTGTCTCGTAAGCTATGCGTGCGTAGCTTACGCTGTGCGCCTTGTTGAAGGCATACCCGGCAAACGGCTCGATCAGGCTGAAGATAGCGGCGGCTTCATTCTCCGTGTAGCCCTTGGTACGGGCTCCGTCAATAAAATTCTGCCGCTCCTTCTTCATCACAGCGGCGTCCTTCTTGCCCATGGCTTTGCGGATGATATCGGCGCGGCCCAGGCTGTATCCGGCGAAACGCTGTACGATAAAGAGCACCTGGTCCTGGTATACTATCACTCCGTAAGTATCCTCGAGTATGGGCACCAGGTCGGGGTGAGGGTAGTGCACCGACTCCAGCCCGTGCTTGGCCCTGATAAAGGTGGGTATATGCTCCATGGGTCCTGGACGATAGAGCGCCACCATGGCCGCTATATCGGTGAACTTGGTTGGACTGAGCTCTTTGATATAGCGCCGCATGCCCGGGCTTTCAAGCTGGAAGATCCCCATAGTCTCGCCTGACGAGAACAGCTCAAAAGTCTTGGGGTCGTTGATCGGAATCTTGAGCAGGTCCAGTACGGTGCCGTGCTGCTGGCCGATGACCTCCCTGGCCTTGGCCAGAAGGGTGAGGTTCGCCAGGCCCAGAAAATCGAGCTTGAGCAGGCCGAGCCTGGCCACATTGTCCATGGAGAACTGTGTCATGCCCGAGTGTTGACCGACATCGCGGCCGGCGCGCTGCATGGGCAGGTAGCGCGTGAGAGGTTCTCGCGATATAACCACACCGGCGGCGTGCGTGCTGGAATGGCGGGAGATGCCTTCCAGCTTCTTGGCCGTGTCGATCAGCTTGCGCATTATCTCATCGGCGTTATACATATCGGTCAGCTCTTTGACTTCCATCATGGCATCATCCAGACGGATGTTGGGCCTGGCCGGTATCAGACGGGCCACCTGGTCGACCGAGCCGTAGTTCATGCCCAGCGCCCGGCCTACGTCCCTGATGGCCGCCCTGGCGCCCAGCGTACCGAAGGTGATGATCTGCGCCACATGGTCTGTGCCGTATTTCTGGTTGACATAGGCGATCACCTCTTCCCGTCTGTCATCCTGGAAATCGAGATCGATATCGGGCATCTCGCGGCGCTCTATGTTGAGAAACCGCTCGAACACCAGGTTGTAAGTGAGGGGATTGATATCGGTGATGCCCAGGCAGAAAAGGGCCAGGCTGGCTGCGGCGCTGCCGCGAACACCGAAAAAGATGCCGCTTTTTCTAACAAACAACACGAGGTCATGAACCACAAGAAAATAGTCGGCGAACTGCGTCTTCTCGATTACGTCGAGCTCGTATTCGAGTCGTTTTTCAGTAGCCGCATCGGCGTCGGGCAGCCTTTCCTTGAGCCCCCTCCAGCACAGCACCGACAGGTATGCATGCGATGTCTTCCCCTCAGGCAGATCCACCTGAGGCAGGTGGGGCTTGCCGAACTCGATCTCGAGGTTGCAGAGCGAGTCGATAACGCGTGTGTTTTCAATGGCATCGGGTATATCGGCGTACTGCTCCTGCATCTCCTGCGGCGTCTTCAGGTAGAAATAGTCGCCGTCCATCTTTAGGCGGCGCTCGTCATTGACCGTGGTATTGGTTCCGATGCACAGAAGGATATCGTGGATGTAGGCGTCTTCCTTGTGAATATAGTGGACATCATTGGTGGCAACGATGGGTATGTCGAGTTGTCGAGC
Source organism: Dehalococcoidia bacterium (assembly GCA_041653995.1). NCBI lineage: Bacteria > Bacillati > Chloroflexota > Dehalococcoidia > Dehalococcoidia bacterium. Next base: position 656,776 of record JBAZEK010000001.1, on the reverse strand, counting down.
CAGCTTGAGCAGGCCTTCGTTGATCTTTTCGATCTCCGCCATGGGATGTCGCTGGATCTCGATATAGTAATGCGGAAAGTGGCTTTTATACCAGGTTGCGGCCTCCTCGGCCTCACTCAGACGGTTTTGCAATATCAGGCGTCCCAACTCGCCCTGGGCGCAGCCTGAGAGAATCACCAGGCCCTCCCCGTATTTGAGCAGGAGATCTCTGTCGATGCGGGGCTTGTAATAGAATCCTTCGAAGTTGGCCAGCGTCACGAGCTGAATGAGGTTGTTGTATCCGGTATGATTCTGCGCCAGCAGGGTGGCATGGTAATTGGTCTTATCAGCCGCCTCCCGGCTGCGGTAATCGCCGGGAGAGATATAGACCTCGCAGCCGACGATGGGCTTGATGCCGCACTCCCTGGCCGTCCTATAGAAATCAATGACGCCGTACATATTCCCGTGGTCGGTGATGGCCAGACTGCGCATGCCGAGGTCCTTGGCCCTGTGTATAAGGGGTATAATACGGCAGCAACCGTCAAGCAAGCTGTACTCGGTATGAACGTGTAGGTGGGTAAACATACGGCACGCCCGGAAATTTAGTATAAAATTATAACACAAGTTTTCGGGGTCGAACGCGGTTCGATAGGGGGAGATTTGAATCAAATGACGGAGATCAAAGCCAAGAAGATAAATCCGGCCGGATGGCTGGTTTTAGCCGTGCTGTTTATATCGATACCGGTCCTCATCATCTCGAGCACGGTCAATATCTATGCGCATTCCCCGGGCCTGTACAGGTACGGATTCAATAAATACGAGATAAGCGCGGCCACTGGCATCAGCGACATACATTTGGAGGGTGTGGCTCAAAACATGGTGGACTATTTCAGCGGAAAGCTGGTGTCGCCCCAGATGGCCGTAGAGGCGTGGGAGCAACCAAGGCTGCTTTACAATCAAAAGGAGCTGACCCACCTGGAAGACGTACGTTATATAATCTCGGTCTTCAAGATACTGCAGACCGCAGCCATACTGGCCTTCCTGGCATCCGGCGCCGCGGTCTTCGCCATACTGGGGATTCGGCGGCTGCTGCGCGGCATTCTGGTTGGTGCGATTGCAACACTGTCATTAATGGTGCTGCTGGTAGTATGGTCACTGATAGATTTCAACAGCCTTTTCTATCTGTTTCACATCGTCAGCTTTTCCAATGAACTCTGGCTGCTGGATCCCTCAAAAGATTATTTGATCATGATGTTCACGGAAAACTTTTTCTTCGATGCGGCCATCATGGTCACGGCCACGATCATGGCTGAGGCCGTGATACTGGGTCTGGCTGTGCTGGTGATAGAGAAGACGATGCTGAACAGGCGGTGCTGAGCTTACTAAGTATTGACCGCAGAAAAGAGCTCAACCGCAGGTCGAGCAGTTGGTGGACGAGCATCCGCTGCAGGATTTTCCGCCACCGCTGGAAGGCATATGGTCGAGCATGCCGAAGTCCGACTTGGAGCGCGAAACGAATTTGGATATGGCGCGGCTGGAGGGAGCCTTGCACTTCGGGCACTCGGCGTCCTTTTCGGAGCTGGAAAATGAGCGAAGCTGCTCGAAGCGGATGTGGCATTTGGGGCAGATATATTCATAGATAGGCATATTATACGCTCCGTAAAATTTTGCGAAATTTGACCGCAATAGTCAAGTGTTGCATTATATTTTTATAAGTAGTACAATTGTTTTAATTAAGGTTTAACAGGTGTGGTTGTGGGGAAAAAATATCGCAGGAGGAGAAATGGAATTGGATAAAGAAAGGGTGGAAAAAGGAAAGGCTCTGGACCTGGCAATAAGCCAGATCGAGAAGCAGTATGGGGCGGGCTCAATTATGTCGCTGGGTGAGCGGCAGGCAAGGGTGAAAGTTGATGTCATACCAACTGGGTCCCTGAGCCTGGACCTGGCTCTGGGTGTGGGAGGAATACCGCGGGGGCGTATAACGGAGATATACGGCGCGGAGGCTTCTGGCAAGACAACTCTGGCGCTTAACATCATCGCCCAGGCACAGAAAACGGGCGGGCTGGTGCTGTATATCGATGCCGAGCATGCGCTCGACACCAATTACGCGTCGGTCTGCGGCGTAAACGTGGACGCGTTGAAGGGCGCACAGCCGGGGACGGGCGAGGAGGCGCTGGATATCACTGAGAGGATGGTGAGGACGCATGCGCTGGATGTGGTGGTCATCGACAGCGTGGCGGCGCTGGTGCCGCGGGCGGAAATAGAGGGCGAGATGGGGGATTCTCATGTCGGCCTTCAGGCCAGGCTGATGTCGCAGGCGCTGCGCAAACTTACGCATGAGATCAGCAAATCCAATACCGCTGTTATTTTTATCAACCAGCTGAGGGAGAAGGTCGGCGTGATTTTCGGCAATCCGGAGGTGACGCCGGGAGGCAGGGCGCTGAAGTTCTACAGCTCCATCAGAATAGACCTGCGCAAGTCCGAGGCTATAAAAAACGGCAGCGAGATCATCGGCAACCGTGTGCGCGCCAAGGTCGTTAAAAACAAGGTGGCATCGCCCTATCGTGTCGCTGAGTTTGACATAATGTTTAACAGCGGCATCAGCAAAGAGGGCGATATAATCGATCTGGGTGTCAGCACAGGCATCATCAAGAAATCGGGTGCTTTTTTCGACTTCGCCGGCGCCAAATTGGGGCAGGGCAGGGAGAAGGCGCGCGAATACCTTATGCAGCATCCTGAAACGGCGGCCGAGATAGAGAAACAGATCAGGCAGATTGCCCTCGCGGGACAGGCGGGCGGTCCGGCCGGAAAGGAAGCAGTTGACTAAGGGTGAAGCCTCCCAGGAAAAGTCGGGGGACGAATACCCGAAATGTTACGAGGCTGCGCTGCATTACATAGAGTACAGGCCTCGCAGTGAGGCCGAGGTGCGCCGCCACCTGATGTTCAAACGCAGGTTCACGGATGAATCTGTGAGTCGTGCCGTCGCAAAACTGAAGAAGCTAAAGCTGATAGATGACACTACCTTTTCTGAGATGTGGGCCAGGGAACGTGTGTCGCACAGGCATAAAAGCAGCCTGATGATAAAGCGCGAGCTCATGCAGAAAGGTGTGGACGGCACGATTATCGAACGAGTAACCGGCCATATCAATGACGAGGCCAACGCCTTGCGCGCGGGCATGAGCAAGGCCAGGCATCTGAAAGACCTTGATTATCCGGAGTTCTACAAGCGCCTGGCTGCGTATCTGGGCAGGAAAGGTTATGGGTCCGATCTGGTTCGGGGAGTTATCAGGCAGTTATGGGAGAGCAGGATGGACGGCGGGACCGGAAAATAGTCGATTTTTTAAATAAACTGGTTACGAACCGTTAAATAAGGGTATAATAATTATCGAGGTTCAACAAAATGTATAACCCGCAAAGGTTTATTTATAAAGAGAGGCTACTGAATTATGGACTGGATATACTACGTGATAATCGGCCTTGTGGCCGTGTTGTTTCTACTGGTTGGATACTTTGCCCGGCAATTATTAGCAAATCAACAGATACGCAACGCGCAAAACGAAGCAAAGAAGCTACTTGAGAGCGCACAAGCTAAATACGAACAGTTAATCCTGGACGCCAAAGAAGAGGCGGTGAAGGTTAGGGCGGCGGCTGAGGCGGATAGCAGGGAACGTAGATACGAGCTGCAACGGCTCGAAAGACGATCAAGCCAGCGCGAGGAACGCCTGGAGCGCAAGCTCGAAGCCCTTGAACGAAGGGAGCGCAGCCTGATCGGAAGGGAAAAGGAGATCGACACGGTCAGGGAACAGGTGGAGGAAGTCAAGACACGGCAGCTACAGCGCCTTGAAGCGATCTCGGGAATGTCCAGCGACGAAGCCAAACAACAGCTTTTGAATGCTGTAGAAAGCGAGATTCAGGAAGATGCCTCCCGCCGCGTGCGCGAATGGGAGGTTCGCATCAAGGACGATATCGATAATATAGCCAGGGACATACTGGCAACCACTATACAGAGATGCGCCACCGATGTCGTATCTGAGACCACTGTCTCCAATGTGCCGCTTCCCAGTGATGACATGAAAGGGAGACTGATCGGACGGGAGGGCCGCAATATACGTGCCCTGGAGCAGGCCACGGGCGTAGACCTGATCATCGACGATACTCCCGAATCGGTCACCATTTCCAGCTTCGACCCCATCCGCAGGGAAGTGGCCAGGGTCGCACTTACCAACCTGATTCTGGACGGACGCATTCACCCGGCCAGGATCGAGGAAGTGGTGGACAAGGCCAAAACCGAGGTTGAGTCTACTATAAAACTCGAGGGCGAACAGGCTTCCCGCAAAGCCGGAGTGCAGGGCCTTCATCCGGAGCTGGTCAAGCTGCTGGGACGGCTTAAATTCAGAACCAGCTACGGGCAGAACGTGCTCACGCACAGCTTGGAGGTGGCGCATATCGCCGGCATGCTGGCCGCTGAGATCGGGGCAAACGTAACGCTGGCCAAGCGCGCTGCGCTGCTGCATGATATCGGCAAGGCCGTGGACCACGAGGTGGAAGGGCCGCACGCTCTGATCGGCGCAAACCTGGTCAAGCAATGGGACAAGTCGGTGGAAGTGTCGCAGGCCATATCCGAGCACCACGGCGAAGCCACCACGACCAGCTCTCTGGGATTCATACTGGCTACCGCCGACCAGATCAGCGGCTCCAGGCTGGGGGCCAGGCGCGAGTCGCTCGACCAGTACATCAAGCGTATTGAAGCACTGGAGAACGTCGCCAGCAGCTTCCCCGGCGTGGAAAAAGCTTTCGCTATCCAGGCCGGACGCGAGGTGCGCATCATAGTTAAGCCCGAGCAGGTGGACGACCTGGCGGCCATGCGGCTGGCGCGAGATATCGTTAAGAAGATCGAGGACAGCCTCGAGTATCCAGGACAGATTAAGGTTACAGTTATGCGAGAGGTGAGGGCGGTAGATTACGCTAAATGATCGGCATGAGGTAGATATTTGAATATCCTGGCTGTTGGTGATGTCATAGGTAAGCCTGGCAGGAGGGCGCTACAGCGGTTTCTGCCAGGCTTAATTAATGAGTACAATGTCGATCTCGTGATAGCCAACGGCGAAAATAGCGCCCACGGCATCGGAATCACAGTCAAAACTGCTCAGGAATTGCTTGATTCGGGCGTGGATGTCATAACCAGCGGCAATCATATCTGGGCTCAGCGCGAGATCGTCAATTGCATGGACGGGGACCTGCCCATTATCCGCCCGCTCAACTTCCCTCCCGGCGTGGCCGGACGCGGTTACCTTATTGTCGACGGCGTCCTGGTTGTAAACCTTATAGGCCGTGTCTTCGTCGGCCCGGCGGATTGCCCCTTCCGCGCTATGGACAATCTGCTGTCCTCGCTGAGGCCCCTGCCTAAAATGATCCTGGTCGATTTCCATGCCGAGGCTACATCCGAGAAAATAGCGCTGGGACGATACTTGGACGGGCGTGTAAGCGCAGTGCTGGGTACTCATACGCATGTGGGCACAACCGATAGCCGTATTATGCCCGGCGGCACGGCCTATGTCACCGATATCGGTATGGTTGGTCCTGTCGAGTCCATCATCGGCGATGATGTCGACAACGTGCTCGAAAGTTTTCTAACAGGTCTTCCTCACCGGTTGTCGGTCGGCAAGGGTATTGCCGCACTGGATGCAATGCTGTTGGACATCAATGCGGAAACCGGTAAAGCTGCCGACATACAGAGAATCAGGCGTGAGGAGAGCGAACCTTGAGATTCGACCTGCACCTGCATACTACAGGCTCAGATGGACGCCTGACACCGTCTCAGATGGTCGTATTGGCGGCTGAACGGGGACTGGAAGTAATATCCATTACGGATCATGACAGTGTCAGCGGTGTTGGCGAGGCATTGGCGGCTGCTGCCGGTGTAAAGAAGCTGATCGTAGTCCCCGGTGTTGAGATTAATACGGACCTGGCCACGGGGGAGCTGCACGTGCTGGGCTATTTTATCAATTACGAGGATGCAGAACTTTTAGCCTCCCTGGCGAAGATCAGGGAATCCCGCGTCGGCAGGGCACAGAAGATGGTGGCCAGGTTGGATGAACTGGGCAAGCCGGTGGCCTGGCAGAGGGTATTGGACCTGGCCAGGGGCGAATCTATCTGCCGTCCGCACATCGCGCAGGCCATGCTGGAGAAAGGATACATCTCCAATGAGAAGGAGGCTTTCGATAAATACATCGGCAGGAATTGTCCGGCCTACGTGGGACGGGAAAAGGTTGGGCCGGTCGAGGCCGTCAGGATCATAAAAAAGGCGGGTGGCATAGCTGTGCTGGCGCATCCCGCCGATATTGCGGATGTAGACAACATCATCGTCGAGCTTAAGACGGCCGGCCTGGACGGCATCGAGGCTTACTACGGACAGTACGACAGCAGGACCGTCAGCCGGATCGCAGGGCTGGCCAAACGACATGATTTGTTGACCACGGGAGGCAGCGACTACCACCATTTCTGCGATGGCCGGGAGACCCCGCTGGGCAGCGGGGATGTTCCCGAAAGCTCTATAGTGAAGCTGTTTGCCGCCGCCGGACGGGTATACAAACCGGATTGAAGCCTAGCAATCCTGCGGGACGAAGGACGCTGCTTATCATAGGACGTGTCCGTAATTCAGTTTAAAAGCGGATGGAACAAGCTATTAAAAAGTAATATAATATTGCGGTTTTAAGAAAATAATCTCGGAAGGAGTAACATGGAAGCGACGCGAGAAATTTTCTGGCATATCCCCTTATTAGTACAGATAGCCCTCTACCTTGCGGCTGCCGCCGCCATCGCGCTGATCGGCTATTCGGTCTACAAGCGCTATCAGATGTGGACTCTGGGCAGGCCCGAAAAGCGTTTCGATAAGCCGGGCTGGCGTATCGGCGAGTTCATCAAACTCACAATTTTAGATGCCGGCCTGCATGTGAGATTCCTGCGTGAGCCGTATCCCGGCATTATGCACTTCCTCATTTTTGTTGGCTGTATACTCCTTTTCATTGGCGCAGGGCTGGACTTTCTGAACCATTATGTTTTCGAGCCTTTTCACGCCGCCTTTATCCAGGGCCCGGTATATATTTACCTGGGCGGACTGTGGAATATAGCGGGCGTCATGGTGCTGATCGGCCTGCTGATGGCCTTTGCACGCCGCTATATTCAGAAGCCCAAGAGGCTCAACACCGTGCTGGACGATGGCGTTGCCCTCTTTCTTATCTTCATCGTTGTTATCACGGGCTTCTTCCTTCAGGGATTCAGGATGATCGCCGCTACGCCCGAGGCAGTGGGATTGAGCCAGCCTGAATACTACGTGCACCCCGAGTGGGGACAGGTAAGGTTCGGCGGCTTCTGGATCGCCGGCCTGTTCGCCGGGCTCCCCGAGGCTTCGCGCTATCTGTGGTATCAGATCCTGTGGTATGGACATGTGATTATAACCATAGGCGCCGTCTTCTATGTCATCGTTGCCTGGGACAAGCTGACACATATATTGATATCACCGGTCAATGTACTTTTCAAGACCTCACGTCCCAAGGGCGCCCTCAGCATGGTCGACCTTGAGAACGCCGAGACCTACGGCATAGGCAAGATCGAAGATTTCACCTGGAAGCAGCTTTTCGACCTGGACGCCTGCACCAACTGCGGACGCTGCCAGGACAGGTGTCCTGCTTACCTGACGGACAAGCCGCTTTCGCCGCGGCAACTGGTACAGGACCTCAAGGCTCACTGGCAGGAGCGCTCCCCTGCGCTGCTGGCTGAGAAGAAGGCCAAAGCAAAAGCGGCCAGGGCCGGAGGCGAAGCCGCGCCCGCCCCTGCGGAAGAAGCAGGCGGAAGCACCAAAGCCATGGTGGGCGAGGTCATCACGGAAGACGTGATCTGGGCCTGCACGACCTGCCGCGCCTGCCAGGACATCTGTCCCGTATTCGTCGAGCATATCGACAAGATCATCGACATGCGCCGCCACCTGGTGCTGGACCTAGCACAGGTTCCCGAAACCGGGCTGGCTGTCCTGCAGTGCATTGAGGCCAGGGGACACAGCTGTAAAGGCACCACCCTGACCAGGACAGACTGGACGGCCGGACTGGATATCAAACAGTTATCAGAAGAACCCAATGTTGAGTACGTATTCTTCGCAGGCTGCGCTGCCTCGCTGGAGGAGCGGAGCACCAAAATCGCCATCGCCACGGCCAAAATACTCAAGGCCGCCGGCGTGAGCTTTGGCATATTGGGCGCGCAGGAGATGTGCTGCGGCGAGCCCGCCAGGAGACTGGGCAACGAGTACCTGTACCAGACGCTGGCCGCCAATAACATCGAGCAGTTCAAAGGCTATAATATCAAGAAGATCATCACCATGTGCCCGCACTGCTTCAATACACTCAAGAACGAATATCCGCAATTCGGCGGAAACTTCGAGATCATCCATCACAGCACCTTTATCTCCCAGCTTATCAGCGACGGCAAGATCAAGCCCGCCGTCATGAAGGAAAACAGGATCACCTACCACGACTCATGCTACCTGGGCAGGCACAACGATATATACAAGCCGCAGAGGCATGTGCTGCAGGCTATTAACAAGCTGCCGATCCTCGAGATGGAGCGCTCCGGCAACAAAGGTTTCTGCTGCGGCGCGGGAGGCGGACGTTTCTGGATGGAGGAGCGCATCGGAAAACGTATCAGCGAGGTGCGTATCGACCAGGTCATGGAGACCGGCGCAGATATCGTGGCCTCAGCTTGCCCCTACTGTGTCCAGATGTTCACCGACGCCATCAAGGCCAAGGGCGCGGAGGAGACGCTGATCGCCAAGGATATAGCAGAACTGGTCGCGGAATCGATGGAACTCAAATAGATTATTCGTAAAGACAAAAGGAAAGTGCCCGCATGAGATACATGCGGGCACTTTCCTTTATTAAATGAATATCAGTCGAATCCGTGCATTAAGAAGCTGGAGGTGGGGGTGGCAGTGCCGTAATAGCCTTCTCTGTATTGCTATCTTTGTTGGCAGGCTTCGGCCTTGAGGCGAAAACGATAATCAATATCACAACTATTAATCCGCCGATGACAATAAGTATCAGCGGCCAGTCAATGTACTTGCTTTGAACCATTATCTGCCGCCCGTTTTTTAACGAGGAATAATTGAATTTATATATAGCCGTGTCCCTTTGATAGGAGTCAGCGTTGGTCGCGGTGATCTGTCCGGGCAGAGTAATTGACCAGGACAGGCTGAACATTTCGTCCAGCACCGCCTCACCCACCTGAGACCATTGCTGCCCCGAGTTGACATCGATCGTATCCGGCGTCATCGGCGGTATGGTGAAGGACAAAGAATAGTATTTAATAAAAAAATTGTCGGTTATGGTAAAAGCCGGGTCTTTAATACCCGACGTACCCTGCGCGTTAACTTTAACGAATGCAGCAGTAATATCGCTGATATCTTCTTTCCGGAAGACCTTCGTTGCTGATATTGTTGTGGAGCTACCCTCATTAGTAACATTGATCAGCCAGCCTTTGCTGATATAAGTCTGCAGTGGGAAGGCCTTGGAAATCGAAGCTCCTATCTGTCCGCTTCCCGTTAGGGAGATATTCTGTATTATAAAGCCGGAAGGTTTAATGGTTGTGTGAATGTTAGTATCGATTCTGCCGCACGCTGCAAGAGCAACGACTGTCAATAGGAAGATTGCTAGTACTGATGCTGAAATTCGTCTGCCCATACCATCACCTCGGATATCAGTAATTGATTATATGCCTGTGTAATAAGGATTACAACGGCTCTATTCCGGTGCAGAAACCGGGTGGATAGATTAAGACATTGGTATCAAGAACGCGGCTCAAGTATTCCTTTTCTTCCTGGCGATCGCTGTATACAGGCCGAAGATAACGAGCAGGTATGCCGTCAGGCGGATTATTATGAGAGGCAGGGTCAGGACAGAGGATAATCCTAAAAGGGTGAGTAGGTGTGACACACCGAACAGTCCGAAAGCAATGCCCACATATAGTTCAACGCGTGATCTGGTACGGACGTATTCCCACAAGCCTAAACCTAATATAATGACACAGAGAATTAAGTTCGTGAGCACAACAGGATCCATATTCAACTCTCCTATCTCCGCATATGAGTAATTTCAGAGGACTGTTTAAACCTGCGCCGGATATGACAGCCTGCTATTCAGCATACAGGGTATTTAGTGAATAGTTGAGCAGTAGATTTGGCTCCTCGGGTAGGATTCGAACCTACGACCTAGCGGTTAACAGCCGCCCTGACATAGCTAAACTGCTTAACAAACTCAGTGTATCTCAGATATCAAAGTTAAGCAAGCTTAGTAAAAGCTACATTTCACAGGTCAAAAGTGGTAAGCGTCCACCAAGCCCCAAACTGCTGCAATGTTTGGATACACTACAACCATCTGCAAGAAGAAGGGATAACTGCCATAAGGCTATTAACTTATTTTTGAAGTCTCGCAGGGAAGGTATTTCACAAAATACTATACGGGATTACAGGAATACCCTTTCAAGGTCACTTGGATTTATCGGGTTGGCCCCGACTACCGCACAGATAAACAAATTCCTGCAATCTCTCACTTGCAGTATCGGTGGCAAATACGATTACTATAAATGTCTCAGGGCCTTTTACAACTGGCTATATAGCCCTAAATCATCGTATGGCTTTAAAACTGAAAACAATCCAATACTGTGGGTTGAGGCACCTAAACGGCCAGTATTAATACTGCCCTCGTTAGATTTATCACAGGTACAATCACTTATTAAGGCAACCGATACCATGCGGGATAAGGCAATCATAGCATTATTCATAGAGAGTGGATTACGATTATCTGAATTAACCAATATCAAGCTTACGGATATTGATTGGAATAATCATACTATCAGGGTGATTGGAAAAGGTAACAAGGAAGCAATGGCTCCGTTTGGTGTATTGGCAGAGGGATACCTGCGAAAGTGGCTATCTCAATATCAACCTAAAAATAATATATGGGGCATGAATATATGGGGAATCTCTTCCATGCTACGCCGTCTTGAAATGCGCACCGGCATTACCTGCAATCCTCATACATTCAGACGTACGTTTGCAGTGCTGTTAAGGAAGGCTGGTATAGATACCATGACTATTAAGGAATTAGGTCGCTGGGAGAGCTTGGAAATGGTGCAACGATACACAAGGTCTTTCAGTTTTCAAGATTCAATGAAGTTTTACAGGTCGCCGTTATCTTAATCTGTTTTATCCAGATATAAGCGGGTTGCCCAGTCTGTTGTCGGTCAACGTTTTTTTCTCACAATTGATATTTCCTGATAGGAGTGAATATAATATCGAGCATGAAGGAGTGGTGACTTAAGATGAGGAAGTTGCTAATTTTACTATCAATATTGCTATTGGCAATTGTGTTCGGCTCAACAGGTTGCTCAAATATCGAAAATGGGAGTTATCAAAGAGGTTATGAAGCTGGCTATATTCAGGGTAGAGAAGCGAGCCGAACAGAAATGAACGATATGACGACAAAATATCGTGAATTAATTGATAAGGCTATTAAGACTGGCTACGATGTAGGCTACAATAAAGGTATTGACGAATGCACAAAAACTTCTGGCTCAGAGGAAGAGCTTATCAAGGTACTTTCCTACAAACTTGTAAGAAGCGATGATATATTAGAGTGGGTTACTGTAGTAGGAGAACTACAGAACCTATCAAATAGAAAACTCACTGTTAGAATGTCGGGTGCTTTACTTGACAGCAACGGCGAAATAGTGGCTACACAATCTGGCTTTTCACAGATGGTTGAACCACAGCAAAGGGCGTTCTTTAATATTAACTATATGCACCAATATCCTAAAGCAGTTGATGTTCGTTTAATAGTGAATGCAGAGTAACGACGATAGAAAGAACAACTGTCTGTAAAATATATATCGAGTATTAAAGATTACTTTCAGATTCAAATATAATTTCTTGCTGCATATACCAGATATATGAAGTGGCTTGGTCTTTGCAATTCGTTTATTATTCTTTTATAAAGCTGTAGAAAAATATTTTAATAATCTCGAAGTTAAACAAGGATATATATTTTAGTCATTTTAACGCGATTTTCTTTCATTCAAAATGAGGAAAAATTGGAAGTGGGTTGGTCTCGGGACTAATTAAAGTATTGACACCTTTAGCTACGGAGTTTCTTAAAACAAAAAGGGGGTGTCGAAGTATTTCCAGTTTTTTTCGTCCTAAAAGGGGAATTATTGGCAGTTTTTTCATGCCTTAAAAAGCAGAGGGAGATGTAATAGCAAATCAATAAAAAATGTATTTACTTCATATTTGGGCTTGTTTAGAGCGAAGTATTAATCCGGCGGTCAAGCCGATGATTATTCCTCCTATAGCAGTTGGCAATGCTATTAATGGCGGTAGGCGCGGAATTATCAAGTTAGGATATACAAACATCGCAAGGGTAAAATAGGCAGCCGTTGCAATCCAAAGTGACGTGAACCACACTTTGAGTTTTGGTTCAATAATAGTTAACGCCATTGCCGTTGCAAATATTGCTCCTCCAGCACCACTCGTTATAGATAATGGTGGGGCAAACAATAATAGAACTACTCCTGCAAATAAGCCACCGCTAAGATATGTAATAATAAAGGATTTCGGTCCCGCTATACGGCAGAATGCCCTTCCGTATAAAAACAGAATAAGCATATCGGGTATTAGATATCCTAATGCGTCATATGTAAAAAAATAGGTGATTAACGTCCAAGGCCTCGCCGATAATAGTGGCTGGCAAAGACTGAATGTTCCAAATAGGTCAAAGCCCACAACAACACCTATCATACCCACAATCCATACCGTAACATTGACCATCATTATTAACATGGGATAGATTGCAAATTGCATCATAATACCTCGTTCAACCGTGCTCGCCTCACTAACTTCGACAATGGAGTATTGTATATGAGTAAACAGATGATGTAAAGACTGGGTAATCCACAATATGGTGATATGTAATTCGAAGCCGTTTATTTTTACAAGAGAGAATGGCTTTAACTGTCGAATAGCCTTGTTTTTCAGTTTGATAGACGGGGCCAATGGTTTGATATCCACTGACCCCGCTGTCTTTTCCCACAAAGCTACTTTAAGGGCATCGGAAACGATTTTGGCGGCTTCTGGTTGTCCTGGCCGGTGCCTTTTCTGTACATCGCCTCCGGACTGATGCCATGCGTGCCTTTTCGCGGTGCCTTGATGGCCTGTAGCGTAGGAAGCGTAAAGCAGAAATCGCTATCGATTTGCCCTTTCAGGTAGCGGCGTTTTATCTTGCGTTGTACTCGTATCCATGGTAATTTCCTTAAAAGTACTGTATGACAAATATCCTCATTCGGAAACCATTGTGCACCAGGTAGAGGCTCAAGAGGGCATAATGGGGCAGCACATCCTTCCCATGAGGGGCAATTGATTTTATCCATCAGCGGGCCTCCGGAGTGTGTATCGAAGCTGTTGAATCAAAAATCAAATCATCAATCCCTATATGTTTTGTTGATGATTCAATCTTCTGGTAGTATCCGCGCCGCGTCTTACGTAATTTTGCAGTATCGACCAATGCTCCGATAACCCTCGTGACTGTAGGTTGACTATATCCTTCCTTCTGGCATTCAGCTTGTATCTGTGAGGTAGATATTTCCGTGTTATCCAGATTGGCAAGAATGAATTCCTTACATCGCTCGGATGTTGTCGCTTCGTATGCTTCCTTCCGCTCCACAACTTCGAAAGAATCATTCCCAGCTTTCTTTAGATAGATTTTCGAATCGTTTCCAGCAATCTTATCTTTACCACCAATAGATAAGCACAATATAGACGGGTCTTCTTTGAGAGGGAATAGATTCAGTACAATATCGACCTTGTCGGCTCTTGCAGTAGCACCTCTGCCTGCAAAGGGGTCTGATTCACTTAATGTACTTCTGCCTGTATGGTGGACAGCAATAACGGCACATCCGGTATCAATGGAAAAATCTCTGATAGTACGGAATTGCCTGACTGCTTCGGCATTGTCATTCTCATCTTTAGTGTTGAACGCTTCGGATATGGTATCAAGTGCCAGAATATCTGCCTTCTCTTTAAGCGCAATCTCTCTGTAGATATGCAGATTATCTTGGAAGTTGGATAGTTCTTTAGGAATAAATAGCAGGTTATCCGGCCTAACTTCATTACATATCCTTTGAAGTTTAATTTGTCGTAGATTTGGTGGAGTCTCACGGTCGCTGTAAATTACCTTGAGAGGACGTTCAAAGGGAATGCCTGCAAACGTAATACCCATTGCAGCCGACACAAGCAACCCATATAGGAATGTACTCTTACCTACTCCCGTTTTACCATTGAGGAGTATTACCGAAGCTTTGTAAATAAACGGCCCCCATAATGCTGTAAGCGGTTCAATAGGGAGTTCTAATAATTCTTTGGCTGATAACAACCCGTATTGCTTGCGCAAGGTTATTGTTACCTTGTTAGAGTTCGAATCATCAGAGTTTTCTATAGGGTTGATTTGATTGATTCTTTGATTATTTCTATCTACCTCAGCACTGATTTTACGTTCGGATTGAATGTCTATCATCGTTACAGCTCCCATAGGCTTCCTTGCCATTGCCTGGATTGTGTCTTATTCCAGAATTTCAACGGGCAAAACATTTGCATTCCCCAGCCTAAATCATCCTTAAAAGCATTTTGCATAAATGTAGAGACTGACATGCTGTAGGTGATGGACTTTCCCTTATCAGGGCAGACTATTTCAGTTGCGTTGGGCAGTATGTAGTTCTTAAATGCTCCGATATCCAGACCGATAGCATTATGTTTGTGGCAGATATGCTTGGAAGATTGGAAATTGAACTTGGTGAATATATCGTCCTCAATGTCGCCTATATTGCGGCTATTGTCATCCGATGGAACTAGTATGCGGTCTTTTGATTTTCTATTTTTTAGTTTACAATAGACGTGAGTAGACAATTGGATTGCCTCCGTTGTTTACTTTTGGCTCCTGCTTGCTGGCCGACCAAAGCTTTGGGCAGGAGCCTTTTTATTTTGGCCTTCTATTTTTTATACGTTGCGTTTTCTTTTTACGAATTATTAGGTCATCGTTAATAATCACCTCCAAAATATCCTTCGGCTTTATCCTCATATATCGTATCCACGGCTTCGGTAGGGTTATGACATAGCTACCCTGCCTCATATCAATGACACTTCTTTCCATGATGTTTGGCATATTTCTCTATCGCCTCCTATAATGTCTAGCAACAGTTTAATAGGTGGCTATGAGTATGGTGCAACTTGCGGTCTTTTGAGGTTTTCCGAGGTGTATTAGGATGAATGAAGAAAAGCAATTTTATACTGTAAAAGAATTTGCATCTCTTCTGGGCCGCTCAGAGGATAACGTTCGTGATAGTTGTCAAAGAGGGAACATTAAAGGTAAAAAAACATCAGAGTACGGAAATTGGATGATTCCTAGAAGCGAGATTGAGCGACTCAAACATAAAGCTATCACTTATAACAAAAAGCAAGCAAAAAAGGATGAAAAGAAAGGGCAGATAGAACCGACATCATTAGAAAAACCAAAGAATTGGATTACGGATTATGAGACTGCTAACAATGGAAAGTTGCCACCTCTTCCTGATGCCTTATATCCATTAGCACCGAATTATTCTCACGAGCAACCGATATCAAAGGATATTCAATTGATAATACCTGGTATGCAATTCTGGGCGAGGTTATTACCATCTGAAAAAGAACAATTGTTACAATTGATTGAGTGGCTGGGGCAAGATAGACGAGATTATGAAGAAAATATGCGTAGAAGGGCTCCTCCTGGTAGTGGGCAAAAACCTCGGCTTATTCCTAATCACAAGTTAGAGCGGATAATACGGCAAATAGACGAAAATACATGGGTAGAGTTGGAACCTTAAACACGTTAGCTATATCATAGCTCTGACACCGTCAAAATTGAAATAATAGCATTAGCCAAGTAATATTGACAATATCAGCGATATCGCTTATAACATATGTATGAAACAAGTGCTTTTCGGTGTTGTGGAAGCGGCGAAATACTTGGGATTATCCGAGCAGCATGTCCGATATCTATTGGCTAAAGGGGATGTGAAAGGAAAGAAGCTTGGACATGATTGGGTTGTACTGAGTTTGAAGTATGAAAGAAAGAGAGCACCGAAGAGGAGGAAAATTAATGAAAGTTAAGCAAAATTTCAAAGCTAATCGTATACAAAGTGTTAAGCAAATGGGTAGCAGTAGATTTGGCTCCTCGGGTAGGATTCGAACCTACGACCTAGCGGTTAACAGCCGCCCGCTCTACCGTTGAGCTACCGAGGAATGAGCACTCTTCCAATCGTCGCCCCGGCTACGCCGGGTAAACGAGATATTATAACATTGCGTTTTCAGCAGGGCAAAATAACTGTTACGACGATCGGCCCATCAGACTGGAGAAGATATCCTTGACCTGTTGCATGGTCTCGTCCAGCGTGCCGTCGTTGTTGACCACGTAATCGGCGAACTTCGTCTTATCGCCCACGGGCTTTTGCGTTTTTATCCTGTTGCGGGCGTCCTGCTCTGGCATGCCGCGGGCTATCAGACGTTTGAGCTGGACATCGGGTGAAGCGAATACGACGATGATTTTCTCAACCAGCATGTGAGCGATCTCGGGTCCCGCCTCCAGCAACAACGGGACGTCCTTGATGATTAGGCCGGCGGGATCAATGCCTTTCCTCTCCTCCACCAGCCGCTGGTCCTCGTCCAGCACGGCGGGATGTACAAAGGAGTTGAGCATCTGTAGGCCGGCGGGATCCTTGAAGACTATGTCGGCCAGCGCCTGCCTGTTTATGCTGCGGTCGTCGTTTAAAACGCCTTCACCGAAAGAGTCTACAATTGCCTGCCAGGCGGGTTTGCCGGGCTCGACCACTTCGCGCGATATCCTGTCGTGGTCTATCACGAATGCGCCCAGTTCCGCGAACATGCGTGCTACCGTGCTCTTGCCCGTGCCTATGGTGCCGGTTACTCCCGCTATGATCATTTGTGGTTACCGCCATTTGAGCCGCAAAATCTGCCCGCCTTGAGCTCGGCCAGCAGATCATCTTCATTGCGTATGTTTTTCTCAAAAATGGTTATGCACTTGCCCATCTCATCCAGGTGGTGGGCATCGCTGCCCCCGGAGGTCTGGAAGCCAAGCTTGTCGGCCAGCTTGCAGGCGAAGACGTTGTTGCCCTCCATATTGCGTCCGTTGAATCCCTCCAGGGCATCGACTTTGTCGAATACAGGCCGCTTGAGAACCAGGTCGGCCGCAGTCTGGAAGTCCCATGTATCATGGCAGGGATAGCCGCGGAAGGGATGCGCGGCGATCATGAAGGCGCCGGAATCCATGCTGAGCTTGCGCAGCGTATCGATATCGATGACCGTGGTGAAATTGATGTTGAGTCCGAAGACCAGTATCTCGCCGCCTTCCTTTATCATCACCTCCACCCCGCGGAAAACCGGGAAATCGAACTTCGTGCTGAGCGCCTGTATATCGACCAGCTCCCAGGCGCGGTCATGTTCGGTGAAACATACGCCATCCAGACCCAGTTCGCGCGCTTTTATAATTGCCGCCTCCGGGTCCAGTCTGCTGTCGGGGGACAGCTTGCTTGTATGTATATGTAGGTCGATCTTCAATCTACATGTTCACCGGAAAATTATTATGCTGGATAACTCGGGACGAATTGCCTTCCGGCAGCACCTGTCGTAATTGATTTGCAGGCGAATTATAGCAGCACTTACTAAATTTGACTACCAATCAAGCCTTGTCTATTATGGCATCATACAGGGAGGTGTTGTGATGTCCGGGCAAAAAGTGATCGTTACCGCTGCATTAACAGGTTCTGCCCATTTTCCAAGTATGTCGCCCTATCTACCCTTGACACCTAAGCAGATCATTGACGACGGTATACGGGCAGCAGAGGCGGGCGCGGCCATTCTGCATATACATGTCAGAAATCCGGAAAACGGCATGCCCAGCCCCGATATCGAGATTTTTCGCACGGTGCTAGCCGGCATAAAAAAGGCGTCGGATGCTGTGATCTGCGTCAGCACTGGAGGCGGCATGGGTATGAGCACGGAGCAAAGGGCCTCTCCGGTTACCACCTTCAGGCCGGAGATCGCATCGCTCAATTTCGGGTCGATGAACTTCTCGGTCTTTCACGTGGCGGAGAAGATCAAGGACTGGAAATATCCCTGGGAGAGGCTGGGCATGCTGGCCAGCGAGGATTATATCTTCCCCAATACATTTAAAACACTGCGCGAGTTTCTGTCGTTGTTCTCCGCCAGCGGCACCAGGCCGGAGGTGGAGATCTACGATTTGGGCATGGTCAATAACCTGGCATTCATGATAGAGAGGGGACATATGAAGCTGCCGGTGCATATACAATTCGTGACCGGAACGCTGGGGGGTGTGCCGTCGACGGTAAACAGCCTTGTCACATTGGTAAACGCGACCAGGGAAGCCCTGGGGTCGGGTAATTTTACCTGGTCCGCAATAGGCGCGGGCAGGTTTCAGATGCCCATTTGTACGGTGGCAATGGCCATGGGAGGCCATGTCAGGGTGGGTATGGAGGATAACCTTTACCTGAGCAAGGGCGTGCTGGTAAAGAGCAATGCCGAACTGGTGCAGAAGATCATACGCATCATGAAGGAGCTCGGGCTTGAGCCGGCTAATTCGGGCGAGGCCAGAGCAATCCTAGGGCTGAAAGGTCTGGATAAGGTGAACTACTAACGCCCGGACGCAGGCGATGCGAGATACAGGCTAATTGAAATTTCCAGCAATAATCTATAAAGTGTAGAGGGTTTGTAAGACCTCTATTCTTGTTGCCAGGAGGAACCGATGTCAGCTTATCGCGATCTTACCTATGATGTGAAGGGGCACGTCGCCATTATTACGCTCAACCGCCCGGGTGCAATGAACGCCTGGTATCGGGGCATGAACAATGAGTTGAAGCATGCGGCCGTCGAAATTGACAACGATCCCAATATCAGGGTGGTCATCATCACCGGGTCCGGCGAGAAATCGTTCAGTTCAGGCATCGATCTCAAGAAGATTGCCGCTGGTGAGAACTTTATCACAGGCCCGGATATACGTGATTACTACGACGGTATCAGCAAACTGCGAGATGTCTTCACTATGTATGAGAAGCTGGCCGTGCCTGTTATAGCTGCCATTAACGGATACTGTCTGGGTGGTGGGCTCGAGCTGGCACTGGCCTGCGATTTCAGATTCGCGGTTGAATACTCCGTTTTCTCGCTGCCCGAGGTGCAGTTGGGCATCATACCCGACCTGGGAGGATGTCAGCGGCTGCCCCGGGCGGTCGGAATCGGAAAAGCCAAGGAGCTGATCTATACGGGGAAAAGGATTGAGGCCCCGGAGGCGTTGCGCATCGGCTTAATACAGCAGATATATCCCAAGGGCAAGCTCATGGAGGCGACGCTCAAGATGGCCAACGAGATCGCCGGCTATAATCCGGTGGTCGTGCAAGCCGCCAAGAGGGCCTGCAACGTGGCCATGTCCTATCCGCTGGAGATTGGGCTGAGCTTCGAGACAACATCGTCGGCCTTCACAATGAACGATGCTCAGCATGGCACGAGGCCTTTCGCTATAAAATAATAGATATAAGTAACTCATGGAGATGATATGGCCAGAGTGATTGCGGTGTGCAGCAGCGATACCAAAGGCGTCAGGAAGACGCCGGTTGTTTCGGGCGTATTCAAGGTAGGCCTTGGGATGGAGGGTGACGCACATGCCGGAGGCGACAAAG
This sequence comes from Dehalococcoidia bacterium, assembly GCA_041653995.1. Lineage (NCBI taxonomy): Bacteria > Bacillati > Chloroflexota > Dehalococcoidia > Dehalococcoidia bacterium. The sequence goes on along the minus strand of JBAZEK010000001.1, from coordinate 636,964 downwards.
TGAGAGAAGTCAGCCTGCTGGCGGAGGAAAGTATCGCAAAGATGAATGTCGATGGGCATGAATTCAAGCCGGGCGATTTCGCCGAGAATGTCACAACCAGCGGGATCTCACTGGTCTCACTGCCGGTCGGGGCACGCCTGCGGGCTGGAGAAGACGTTACGCTGGAGATCACTCAGATCGGGAAGAAGTGCCATAGCGGGTGCGTCATCATGAAAGAGATGGGTATCTGCATCATGCCAAGAGAGGGTGTATTCGCCAGAGTCGTTAAAGGGGGATGCATTAGTCCCGGCGATCAGATAACGATCTTGCCGCTCAGGTAGGGAACTGCCTTTCCGCCGATCTCGACCCTGCGGCCCAGGTTCCTGCAGAATAACTCGCCTCCACGTTTTGATAGCTGGTATGCGTGCAGCGTGTCCTTCTTCAGGCGCTGCGACCAGTAAGGAATGAGGGTGGAATGCGCGGAGCCGGTGACAGGATCCTCGTCGATGCCTACGGAAGGCGCGAAACAACGTGATACGAAATCAGCCTCATCGCCGGGAGCAGTTACAATCACACCAAGGCAGTCCAGCTTCTTAAGCAGGCCGAGGTCAGGATCGATCGAGAGTATATCCTTCTGTGATTTATAAACTGCCAGATAATCGCGCGACAAATAAAGCTCAATTGGAGCAAGCCCGAGTGCGCGGTTGAGCAGGTCGTTTGCCGAGGCTTTTGCCGCCTTCAATACAGGGAAATTCATTTTAAGCAGATCGGAGTCCCTTTTAACTGTAAGTTCCCCGCTTTTCGACGAGAAGATGATTGTGCTGGAACCGTGGTTGCAGTAATTGAATATGACATAGGCGGCGGCCAGTGTAGGATGCCCCGCCAGTTCGATCTCCACAGCCGGAGTGAACCAACGTATCTCGTAGCGACCCTCTCTTTTTACAAAGAAGGCAGTCTCCGACAGGTTATTCTCCTCAGCGATCTTCTGCATCAGGCTGCCGTCGATCCACTCATCCAGTGGGCAGACGGCGGCGGGATTGCCGCCGAAGATATGGTTGGTGAATGCATCGATTTGATACAGCGTAATTTCCATCGGGCCACCCCCTGTGAGCTAAAGCGTAACGGATTATATCCAATTAATATAAAATATGTATACACAAATACAGTTGATAAGTTCAACTCGGATGAAGGAGAAAATAATGGCATCGAAATGTGCAGACTGTCCCATGAAGAAGAAGGCCGAGGCCAATCCTAATGCGCTGATGAGCAGGATCTGGAAATGGCACACCACCTGGTGCCCGGGATGGAAGGCCTATCAGAAAGAACTGGCTAATAAGTAACCATTCAGAATCAGATAACCTATTACAGGTGATGCTGCCGGCGATCTTAATGGTCAGACAGCCCGGCTATATCTTTACCTGATGCATGACGCACGCACAACTGAGTACTATAGCCGTTGACAAGTGTAAAGTATATAGTTATACTCTATACTTAGAGGCAAAAATCAATGGCAACAGCGATAGAGAAGAAAAGGGGATTGATGCGGATAAGCGAGGTGTCCCGCGTCACCGGGGTTTCTCTGCCGACCATACATTACTATGTCCGGGAAGGCTTGCTCTCTCCGGCGGTCAAGACCGCCCGTAATATGGCTTATTACAGCCCGGAGTGTGTCGAGGATATCCGTCTGATCAAGCAGCTTCAGGTGAAAAGGTTCCTTCCTCTTTCGGCTATAAAAATGATGATGAGCGCCAGGCAACGTGGTGAGGATACCAACCATTTGATCGAGATGCTGACTTTTCTCGACGATGTATTTCATCCCATGGGAACCGGTGAATTCAAGAAGCTGACTTTCAGCGAACTGGTTCATGCTACTGGTATGTCTGCCGCCGATCTGAATGAACTGGATGAGCTGGGTTTTCTCATGCCGGCGGATACACCGCAGGGTCGAATTTATGATGACGTCAGTCTGCGTATCGCACAGATCGTGAGCGAGCTTGCCGAGTTCGGCCTGAAGCCCTCCGACCTGCAGGTATACCGGCAGTATGTAGATGCAGTCCGTAATGAAGCGAAAACGATACACGAAAAGGTGCACGAAATACACGGCGCGAGTAGTGTCCCCGTCGCCCGTCTTTCCAGAGCGCTGACGGAGATGAAATCATGTCTCGCTCACAAGATCTTTCGTGAGGTCATTGTCGATCAACATCAATAGGACAATTGAGGTGTTTAAATGAGAAAGTTTATCGGTATCACCATGCCCATATTGTTTATTCTGGTCGTGGTGACGGGTATCGTGGAGTCCCAGGAGTTCCATGCAGGACGTCCGCCGGAGGCCCACATCTTCATAGCGGTCCTGTTTATCGCAATGATGTGTATACATGTTTGGCTGAATAGGAAGGCGCTGATTAAATACCATATGGGACCGAAAAAAGATTGAGGAATAGTAGCTGGCTGCCGAGCCAGGATTCGAACCTGGGCAAACGGATTCAAAGTCCGTCGTGCTACCACTACACAACTCGGCAGTGCGATTGTAAGGTTATCACATACATTTTGAGCCGGTCAATTTAAAATTATTTTTAAAAATTTTGCTTTTTGCCTAAACCTCCCGGCCCGGGACTGCGTTTTATAAGTATCAAACTGAAAAATAAAGCGCAGGAGCTGAGAGATGACAAGGAGTAAAATGGCTGAACTGATCAACAAAGACGGGAAACTGCTCGCACTGTTCACCGGTATGCTGCTGGACGGAGTCCTGCTGATCACCCTCGTGGTTTATGCCGGAACGCTCTTCGCTTTCTAATTTATCGGAACATATATCGGACAAATAAATTGCCGCCACCCGTAAAAGGGTGGCGGCAATTTTTATTTCAAAAATATGTTATTGTGGAGAGATCTGGTGCCGAAGGTCGGACTCGAACCGACACGAGAGTTGCCCCTCAACAGTTTTTGAGACTGCCGCGTCTACCATTCCGCCACTTCGGCCCGGCCGGTCTGTAGGTGGTGCCGAGGCCCAGAATTGAACTGGGGACACGTAGATTTTCAGTCTACTGCTCTACCGACTGAGCTACCTCGGCGCGAACGATATTGTAGCCTTTGGGCCGATATCCTGTCAATTCCATTACACTCGATTTTCATCTGCGTGCAGGCAAAAATTTCTTATATTTAGTAAGATGTAAATAATGCAGCAATATTATTGCCCGTACTGCCGCTCGCCCGTAGCTGTGGGAGAGAAGGCCTGCCGCAAGTGCGGGCAGCTTCTTTCGTGGACTCCGGCGCATACCGTGCAGAGCCATGAAGCCAGGCAGGCGCACGAAGATGTAAAAGATGCGCCGAAAAGATCCTGGATATGGCCTCTGATAGCCCTGCTCGTGGTCGTACTCCTGGCCGGAGCGGGTATCTACTACCTTATGAACATGATGGATAATCCGGCGCTCCCGGCGGTTGTCGATAACACCACAACCGCCGAGGTAGAGGAGCTGATTATCCCCGATATCACGGCTCCTGTCATCAGCTATATCACCGTGGATAACATCTCATACAACGCGGTCGCAATAAAATGGAGCACCAACGAGCCTTCCACCAGCCAGGTCATCTGGAGGACCGATGACAGTAAGATATACGTCACGGACGAAAAGAAGGCCATGGTCAAACAGCACGTCGTCGAGCTTACCGACCTTAAAACGAAACAGAGGTATTATTTCAAGGTAAGGTCGGTCGATCCTTCCTATAACGAGTCGATCTCAGTTGAAGACAATTTCGATATCGGCCTGACACATGGTGTGGCTGCTGTAAGCGTAGCGGATTATAGCATGAAGGAGGAGGAGCCCGAGCCCAGGATTCACCGAAAAGTTATCAGTGGAAACGTGGTTAATTCGGGAGAGGTTCCCATCCGTGCTAAAGATATTGAAGTATGGATAAAAATCACTGTCGCAGGGCAGACCGGAACCAGAGATATAGAGGCCGATGTTGATCCGACACCCGAGATACTTTATCCTCTTTATAAAATCGGCTTCAAGGCGGTTGTGCCTGACAGAACCAATCCGGACTATGTGGTTACAGCCACGATAACTGCAGAGCAGAACTGATTAGCCGGTTCCATATCAGGAGCGGTTGCTGCGCGAGGCGTCCGCGATCATAACCACGATCAGCGTGCCCACTATCAGTATGAATACCGGTATCATTACCAGCCGGATATTGGGATAATCAGCCGTCCAGTAGCGGAACCAGACCTTGCCGATGATATCGCCGGCGGGCACCAGCCAGCCGGTGTGTGAATCGTTGCTGTGATTGCGGTTATCGCCCAGAACGAAATACTGTCCCGCCGGTATGTAACGCGAAGGCATATAGTAGTTAGGCGACTCCCTGATATAAGGCTCCACGAGTTTTTTTCCGTTTACGAAGACCGCCCTGTCCCTGATCTCAACATCGTCGCCGGGCACGGCTATCACCCTTTTAATAAAACACGAAGGTTGCTGGGAAAAAAATGGGTCGAATGCGGGTTTTGATATATTGCCGGGTTCATAGAAGACTATTTCATCTCCCTGTCGCGGCTGATTGCCGAAGGCATAGCTCAGCTTGTTAACAATGATCAGGTCCCCTTCTCGGAAGGTGGGAAGCATCGAGACATTGAAAACCTCGAAGCTCTTGATGGAGATTTGCAGGGCGAGGAAGATGATGGCTGCGATCAGCAGGGTGAAAATGAACTCTCTCAGTACCTTCAATTATGTGTTCCCGGCATTTGATTTGGATAATTATATGCTATAAGCTATGTTTGTGCTAATTGGATAAACCTTTAACACGCGTATTTCGTTTTGTATGTGATTCTGTATAACAGTCGCATATACAGCAAATTATTATTCAGGAGGTATTCAATATAATGAGGAGAACAGCGATCATTCTGGCGGCAATCATGCTGGTCACGTTATCCGTAGTGGGGTGCGCCCCCAGCCCGGCGGTCGTATACCAGGGTGGCGTTCCCGCATCCGGGACGACTATCGGTTCGGGTGGGATCATCGTAAGCCAACAAAACGTCGGCCTGTGGGTAAACGGCCTGGGAAAAACGACCGGGACGCCCGATGTGGTGGTCCTGACGCTCGGCGTCGAATCACAGCAGAAGACCGTGGCACAGGCGCAGAAAGAGGCAATTGAGAGTATGAGCGGCGTGATGCAGGTGCTCAAGGACAGCGGTATCGCCGATAAAGACATCCAGACAAGCCAGTATAACATCCAGCAGGTCACCCGCTGGGACGATAATCAGGACACTTACGTAGTTATCGGTTACAGGGTGACGAATTCGGTTTCCTGTAAGATCAGGGATATCGACAAGGCCGGGTCCATCATAGATAAAGCAGTTGTGGCGGGGGGCGATCTTATAAGGATCAATGGTATAACATTTACGGTTGACGACCCCACCCCTTACTATAAGATAGCCCGCGAGAAGGCGGTCCAGTACGCGATGGAGAAAGCTAAACAGATTGCACAGGCATCGGGTACCAGGTTGGGCAGGGTGCTGTACGTGTCCGAGGATACCAGCTATATGCCGCCCATGGTCGGGAATTATGCCATGAAGTACGCCGCTATGGATTCGGCAGCCGCAGCTCCAACGCCCATCAGTGCCGGAGAACTGGAATTCCAGGTGACCATCACCATGGTCTACGAAATTAACTAAGCTTGACTTGAGTGTAATCGGCTTCCTTATGTGCGCATAGGGAAGCCGATTATTTTTGCTAAGGGAATGTGGTGATGTTAAAATTGACCGGTATTTGAACCTGCATCGATTGCCCGCTTTCAAAAACAGGCCTGATCACCTCTGATTAATTTGCCGGTTTTAAATACAGGATGTAGTAACGGATATGCTCAATCGGCCCCTTGATTTTATGGCTTACGCCCTTTCCCTTGCCGAGCTGGCGCTGGGTTACACAAGCCCGAACCCGGCTGTTGGAGCCGTGATTGAAAGGGATGGGCTGGTGGTCGGCCTGGGTCATACGCAGCAGCCGGGGATGGAGCATGCAGAGATTATGGCGCTTAACCAGGCCGGCGAGATGGCCCGCGGCGCAACGATGTACGTGACTCTTGAGCCGTGCTGCCATCACGGCAAAACCCCACCCTGCACCGATGCCATTATCAGTGCAGGAATCTCAGAGGTCAATATCGCGGTGACCGATCCTAATCCGCTGGTTTCAGGCAAAGGTATCGCGTGCCTTAAGGCGGCGGGCATAATAACGAAAATCGGGGAGTATGAACAGAAAGCCAGGGAGATCAACGAAGGCTATTTCAAGTATATTAAAACGGGAGTCCCGTTCGTTATTGCCAAGTTTGCCATGAGTATGGATGGCAAGATAGCCACCAGGACGGGCGACTCCAAATGGATAACCAGCGAGGAAGCGCGCAATTATGCCCACGGCCAGCGGCACAGCGTCGATGCTATCATGGTCGGCGCCCAAACTATAATCGCCGATGATCCTCAGTTGACCGCACGCGGGTACAGCGGCAGGTGCGGACGCGCCAAACTGCAGCCATTGCGGGTGATAGTGGACGGCAGGGGTCGCGTCCCGGCCACGGCCAGGGTGTTCTCGGAGCCGGGGAAAACGCTGGTGGCGCTGGCTGAGGGGCAATTCGATAAAGAGATATTGAAAAAGAAACGGGAAGGCACCGAGTATCTGGTGCTCAAGTCGGACAAAGGCTTGATCGATATCGACGAGCTTCTCAAAGCGCTGGGGCAGAGGCATATCACAACGGTTATGATAGAGGGTGGGAGCAGTCTGCTGGGCTACGCGTTTGACCATCATATGGTAGATAAGGTGCTGGCTTTTATCGCGCCGATTATAATAGGTGGTGAGGAGGCCAAAACCGCTGTCAGCGGCCAGGGCGTTGACAAGGTCAAGAACGCGCTGCAACTAAAGGACATAAGAATCGTAAAATTCGATAACGAGCTTCTGATCAGCGGGTATACCTGAGAACAATGTTTACAGGGATTATTGAAGAAACCGGCTCTGTTCAAAAACTGAGTGCAAAAAGCCTGTCGGTACAGGCCCGTGATGTGCTGGCCGGTACCTCTTTGGGAGACAGCATCTCCGTCAACGGGGCCTGCCTGACGGTGATCGATATCGCGAAATCAGCGTTCACTGTCGAGATCATGCCGGAGACCAGAAAGCTGACCAATATCGGGGATCTGCATGTGGGCGATCAGGTCAATCTGGAACGCGCGCTGTCGGCCCAGGGCCGTTTCGGCGGGCATTTTGTGCAGGGACATGTGGACGCTGTGGGCAAAGTAACATCCCTCGTTCCCGAGGGTGAGGCCGTTATTCTGGGTGTCAATGCGCCCGAAGAGATATTGAAATACCTGGTGAAAAAGTGTTTCATCGCTGTGAACGGCGTCAGCCTGACGGTTATTGAATGCAGCGCCTCGCAGTTTTCCGTGTCACTGGTGTCTTACTCGAGGCAGAAGACCAACCTGGGGACTTTGAAGCAGGGCAACAAGGTCAACCTGGAAGTTGACATAATTGCTAAATATATCGAGAAATTTTACCATCCCGGCAAGCAAGAGGGTATAATCAGCTTATTGGACCAGTATGATTATCTGAAAGCGAGGTAAACTCAATGGCGTTATCACCTATACCTGAGATTATTAAAGACATCTCTGCCGGCAAATTCATCATCATCGTCGACGATGAAAACCGTGAAAACGAAGGCGACCTTGCCATTGCGGCGGAGAAAGTCACTCCACAGTTGATCAATTTCATGGTCACTCATGCCCGCGGGCTGGTCTGCATGCCCATCATAGGCAAGCGGCTGGATGAACTGCAGATTCCACCCATGGTGCAGGAGAATACCTCTAAATTCACTACGGCATTTACGGTGTCGATCGAGGCCAAGAATAAGACCACCAGCGGCATCTCGGCCTTCGACAGGTCGGCAACGGTCAAGGCGGTATTGGATGCCAAGACGAGGGCGGAAGATATCGCCAGGCCGGGCCATATATTCCCCCTCAGGGCCAGAGAGGGTGGCGTGCTGGTACGTGCTGGGCACACTGAGGCGGTCGTCGACCTGGCCAGAATGGCAGGGCTTTATCCGGCTGGAGTGATCTGTGAGATACTCAATGAGGACGGATCGATGGCGAGGCTGCCTCAACTTGAAAAACTGGCGGAAAAGTACGGCATCAAGATCGTCAGCATCGCCGATCTGATAACCTACCGGAGGAAGTACGAGAGGCTCGTACAAAAGGTGGCCGAGGCCAGGTTCCCCACTAAATACGGCGATTTCACCATCATGGCCTACAAGAGCACCGTGGATACTGATGAGCATGTTGCGCTGGTGCTGGGGGATGTGGCCGACGGTAAACCCGTTCTGGTGCGTGTTCACAGCGAATGTGTAACGGGCGATGTTTTCGGCAGCCTGCGCTGCGACTGCGGAGAGCAGGTCCGCATGGCCATGAACATGATCTCCGAGGAGGGCCGGGGCGTTTTCCTTTATATGAGACAGGAGGGCCGCGGTATAGGCCTGCATAATAAGCTAAGAGCCTACGAGTTGCAGGATAAAGGATTGGATACGGTAGAAGCCAATATCGCCCTGGGCTTCGACGCCGATTTAAGGGATTACGGCATCGGCGCCCAGATTCTGGCGGACCTGGGCCTGCACGATATACGACTGCTGACGAATAATCCCAAGAAGATTATCGGGCTGGAGAGTTATGGTCTGAAGGTGGTCGAGAGCATCCGTCTCATATCTCAGCCTACCGAGTACAACAAGACTTATCTGAAAACCAAGCAGGAGAAGTTGGAGCACCTGTTAACCATCGAAGATTAATGCAGGGGAAATAATCGAGGAGGACTTAGATGTCTAAGAATTACCAGGGTATGCTGTCAGGCAAGGGCCTTAAATTTGGTATCGTCATATCGCGCTTTAACGAGATAATTACCGGAAGGCTGCTGGAAGGTGCCCGTGATTCGCTGCTGAGGCACGGCGTCAACGAGCAGGATATCGATATCGCCTGGACACCCGGCAGCATGGAGATACCTCTGGCAGCCAAGAAAATGAGCGAGACGGGCAAATACAACGCCATAATCTGCCTTGGGTGCGTGATAAGGGGTGGTACCCCTCATTTTGAATATGTCGCCGCGGAAGTCAACCGCGGGATTTCACGTCTGAGCCTCGACAGCGGCATGCCGGTCATACAGGGAATCATCACCGCGGATAACCTGGAACAGGCCATAGAGAGGGCCGGCGCCAAGGAAGGCAACAGGGGCTTCGCGGCCGCTAACAGCGCAATTGAGATGGCCAACCTGATCAAGAGCTTCGGCTCTTAACTGCTAATCAACGATTTTATAGACCTTGTCGCCGTGCCGCACCTTGTCTGAGACCTTGATCCCAATCGCGTCGCCCGCTTTGGCGGCGGGAACACTCTGGTTATGTATTTGCATGGAGTCTACGATTACCTCCATGTCGGTCGTATGACCCTTGATGTGAATTTTATCGCCCACCTTGATCTCGCCGGTCAGCTCGATCGCCGCCACTACAGGTCGTGCGAAGAAATCCACGATCAGGCCGATCTCTACTTCTGCCACGGTTGCACCTCCGTATTCAACTCACTCCTGTCTACCGTGCTTTAAGTATATTTGTAGATGGTCGATAAATCAAGACAGTTCGCCATAGCCAGCGGAGCGTTTTAATATTTGACAGTAGCTGAGATATTGGCTAAATTATTCCTGTCCCATGGTTCATATCCCGCGGCCATGATCCGGTTTCAAAAGGAGTGTTTTTATGATGATGGAGGTTCAATTATGCTTGCGAAAGTCATGCGGATAATAATAGTAGCTCTGTTCACCCTGGCACTGATATTGCCGCTGTTCATAAATGCGGGGACCGCTGTGGCTGCAGGCGCTTTCTCCGGGTCGGGCTCATCTTTTCCCCTGAGCAATGCCAACGGCCAGAATGCAGAGAAGCTGGAGTTGACGTGCCAGTACCCCATGCTGAGCAGCAATGTGGGATTGACTTACTCATACAACATTAATATCAGTTACACGGGAGGCAGCGGGTCAAAGGTTTTCGATTTAAAGGCAGTCGTTCCCGAGGGGTTTGCTTACGCGATAACACCGGGTTATGGCGAGGGCCAGGAGATCGCCGCTATCCGTCTTGACGGCAGCCGGGGGTACCCTGAGAGCGTCAAGCTTCTGGTGAGGCCGTATGCCTGGAAGGTGCCCGTGCCTGGCGAATATCCCATCGTATTCGAGGTAGCCTCCGGCGATCTCAATGCCTCAATCGATCTGAAGGCTATAGTAACCGCAAGCTATGACCTGAAGCTGACCACGCCGGACGGACGGCTCAATACGGAAGCAACGGCAGGTCAGGAGAGCAGTTTTACCATAGTCGTGGCCAATAACGGTACGGCGGACCTTGAGAAGGTTGAGGTCAGCTGCCCGTCCGGAAATAGGCCCAGCGGTTGGACGGTTACCTGCAAGCCTGAGAAGATTGATCTGCTAAAAGCGCAGGAGACCAAAGAGGTGCAGGTCAGTGTGAAGCCGGCTGAAAAGACCATCGCCGGCGATTACGTCATCACTGTTCAGGCCCAGCCTGAGTCGAAGAACGCTTACGCCAGCCTGCAGATACGCACCACGGTGCTTACACCGACAATTTGGGGATGGGTCGGTGTAGGGATAGTCGTACTTGTGGTTATAGCTCTGGCGATCATATTTATCCGCTTTGGACGTCGCTGACGGGCAAATATGAGCGATAACCTGATAGTCGAGACACGCGGTTTAACCAAGACCTACGGCAAGTTTACAGCCGTTAACAACCTCAACCTCCGTATTGAGGAGGGCGAGGTATTCGGCCTGCTCGGTCCCAACGGCGCCGGCAAGACCACCACAATACTCATGCTGATGGGCTTCTGCGAGCCTACGTCGGGGTCGGTGCTTGTCAACGGACTTAACCCTCTGCGCGAGCCGATCAAGGTCAAGAGCATAGTCGGTTATATGCCGGAAAGAATCGGGTTCTATGATGATATGACGGCCCGGGAAAACATTGAATATACAGGCCGCCTCAACGGACTTAGAGGCAACAACCTGAAGGCCACGATCGATGAATTGCTCGAAGTGGTAGGGCTGAGAGACCGGGCTAACCAGCCCGTAGGAACATTCTCTCACGGCATGAAGCAGCGCCTGGGCATCGCCGATGTCATGATCAAAAGGCCTAAAATCGCCATCTTAGATGAGCCCACTTCGGGCATAGATCCAGAGGGCACGGACCAGGTCCTCGATCTTATTAAGACCATGGCACGGCAAAAGGTTACGGTTATAATCTCTTCCCACCTGCTGCACCAGCTGCAAAAAATTTGCAGTGGCGTAGGTATTTTCTCCAGAGGACAGCTGATCGCCACCGGGCCGGTGGATAAGTTAGGCAGGGAAGCGCTAAGAAAAGGCCATTACCATATCATCCTGCCTATCGCGCAACTCGCAGACCGGGTGCGCGATGAGATCAACAGGATACCCGGTGTCCGCAGCATCGATAGTGTGGCGGACAGCACTGTCGTCGCAGCCGACGACGATATCAGCGCAGAGCTCGAGCGTGCGGTTCTTGAGACCACCGGACTCAGGCTACATATGAAGGTCGAGGAGTTCGAGCTGGAAGAAATCTACAAGCAGTATTTTAAAGGTTCCTGAAGATGAACGGATTGCTGGAGATACTAAGAAAAGAGCTGGCTGACAGCTTTAACAGTAAAAGGTTTATCATTCTGTTTTTACTGGTATACCTGGCCGGCATAGCCACCATATACATAGCGGCCCAGAACATCAGGACGGTTGTCGGCGATTCGACCAGTAACATCTTTTTGAGTTTATTTGTCGTATCGGGCAGCGATTTACCTTTCTCCTTCCCGCTGTTCATGTCCATTTTTATTCCCATCATCGGCATCGCCCTGGGTTTCGATGCGATCAACAGCGAGAGGACCGGGGGCAACCTCAGTCGAGTGCTGGCACAGCCCATTTACCGCGATAGCCTGATCAACGGCAAGTTTCTGTCGGGACTGACTGTGATAAGCGTGCTGATTGTCAGCGTTGTTGCCATAGTGGCAGGACTTGGACTGAGGCTGATAGGCGTGCCGCCGGAGGCGGAGGAGATATTGAGGCTGTTCATTTTCATAGTAGTCAGTATCCTGTATGGAGCTTTCTGGATGTCCTTATCGGTGCTATTCTCCGTCCTTTTTAAGAAGACCTCCACCTCGGCTCTCGCCGCAATTGCGGTCTGGATCTTTCTGTTCCTTTTCATGGGTATTATAGCCAATCTCATCGCCGGCGCAGCTTTCCCCCTCACCCAGGATTCAACGGTCGCCCAGGTGGCTGACTACGACTACCTCTTCCGGATGATCAGCCGCATCTCGCCGGGTACGCTCTACGCCGAGAGCATACAGGCCATACTCATCCCTGTGATGGGCAGCACCAGTCCCACCATGATGATGATAGGCATGTATTCAGGATTGATGCCGTCGCCCCTTCCTCTAAGCCAGAGCCTGATGCTGGTCTGGCCGCAACTGGTAGGCCTGGTGGCGCTGACGGCCGTCTGTTTCGCCCTGGCATATGTCAGGTTTATGCGTGAGGAGATCAGGTCGACATAAGATGATATTAAGAGCTTTAACCGTAGGTTTCATAGCCACAAATTGCTATATAGTTGCATCGGACACCACCAGGCGGGCCATGTTGATCGATCCCGGAGCTGATTCTAAAACCATTTTGAAAGTCCTTAATACCGACAACCTGTCCCTGTCGCTGATAGTTGTGACGCACAGCCACTTCGACCACACAGGTGCGGTCAAAGCCCTTAAGGACGCCACGGGCGCCAGATTTGCAGTGGGGGCGGGGGCTGATAAATCTTCGCCCGGCGCTTTCATCAAGCTGGTTGCGGCCATGTCCGGCGGGTCAGCCAAAATACCTGAGCCGGACCTTTTTCTGTCTGACGGGGACAAAGTGGACATCGACGACCTGCATTTTAAAGTGCTGTTTACCCCGGGGCATAGCCCGGACGAGATCAGCCTTTACGGCCACGGCATACTCTTCAGCGGAGATACGCTCTTCAACGCCGGCATCGGCAGGACGGATTTCCCCGGCTGCAGCTACGAACAGCTGGAGCACAGCATACAAACAAAACTGTATACGCTTCCTGATGACACGGTCGTTTATCCGGGTCACGGCCCGGCGACAACTATTGGGCGTGAAAAAAGGGGCAATCCCTTTATCAGGTGATTGCCCCTTTTTATCAGCTGGTTGATGTGGATTAGACGAAGAGCGGGCAGAGTACCAGCGTGATAGTGGCGAGCAGCTTTACCAGCACGTGAAGTGAAGGTCCGGCAGTGTCCTTGAAAGGATCGCCGACTGTATCGCCGACTACGGCTGCCTTGTGTGCATCCGAGCCCTTGCCCAGGATGTTACCCTTGTCATCCTTGAGCTGATCATCTTCGATCATTTTCTTGGCATTGTCCCAGGCGCCGCCGCCGTTGTTCATGAAGGAGGCGAGCATGATGCCTGCGATCGTGCCGATCATGAGTAGAGCCGCCACAACCTGTGCGGCGTCCCATGTGTAGAACTTGCCATCAGCCAATGGTATGGCGGGGAGGTACTTGAAGAGCAGGCCGACAACCACCGGCGCAAGTACTACCAGGAGGGCCGGGGCGATCATCTCTTTGAGCCCGGCTTTGGCGGTGATGTCAACGATTTCACCGTAATTCGGCTTTTCGGTACCGGCCATGATGCCGGGATGATCGCGGAACTGTTTGCGTACCGCGTCAATGATGCTGCCGGCTGTCTTGCCGACCGACTTGATGGCCCATGCGCTGAAGAGGTAGACAAGCATGGCCGCAATCAGCCCGCCTACGAAGACCTCGATATTGGCTATGTTTACGATGTTGAAACTACCGGTCTCACCGAACCTGAGGAAGGATACCCGGTCCAGGTAAGCCTGGAAGAGCAGGAAGGCAGCCAGGCCGGCTGACACCATGGCGTAGCCCTTGGTGAGGGCCTTGGTCGTATTGCCGACGGCATCCAGCCTGTCGGTGATCTTGCGGATCTCGGGGCCGGCGCCTGCCATCTCGTTAACGCCGTTGGCGTTATCAGTGATGGGACCGAAGGTATCCATTGAGAGCACGTAGGGGCAGGTCATGAGCATGCCCATGGTGGCTACCGCCGTGCCGAATGCGCCTCCGCCTTTAACTCCGCTAAGCTCGCCGAATACGTAGGCCAGTATCAGGGATGTGCCTATGACTATGGCGGTGGCGAAGGTGGTTTCGAAGCCAACTGCCACGCCGGCCACGATATTGGTGGCGGGGCCGGTCTTGGAGGCATTGGCGATATCCTGGACGGGTTTATAGCGTGATTCCGTGTAATACTGCGTCACGAAAATGATGGCTATGCTGGCGATGATGCCTACAACGCCTGCAGCGAACAGCCACCAGCTATCGAGCATGAAGTACACGGTGATGGCCAGGCCGACTACCGATAGGGCGATAGCTACGTAGTACCCGCGGTTGAGGGCATTCATCGCGTTCTCGTTTTCCTTGGCTTTTACGATCATAAGGCCGATCATGCTGGCAAACATGCCGAATCCGCGCACGACCAGCGGGAAGAGCACCCAGGCCACGTTCCCCGTGGCGACATATGCAACTACACCCAGAATCATGGCGCCGATATTTTCGGCGGCCGTGGACTCGAAGAGGTCGGCGCCGCGGCCGGCGCAGTCGCCGACATTGTCGCCCACCAGGTCTGCGATCACCGCGGCGTTGCGGGGATCGTCTTCGGGGATACCTGCTTCGACTTTGCCGACCAGGTCGGCGCCCATGTCAGCGGCCTTGGTATAAATACCGCCGCCGAGCTGGGCGAATAGGGCCACGAAGCTGGCCCCGAAGCCGAAGCCGACGATAAGATGCGGTGACAATGCGGGTGTTTCGGCTCCGCCGAATGAGAAGAATATCACTGTTACACCGATCAGGCTCAGTGCTGTGATCAGGAAACCGGATACGGCGCCGCCGTGCAGTGCTACCCTGACCGCCTCGGTCAGGTTCTTCTGTGCGGCTGCTGCGCAGCGTACGTTGGACTTAACCGCAACGTACATGCCGATAAAACCGGAGATGCCGGAGCAGATTGCGCCGACCAGGAAAGCGAGGCCGGTGTGCCAGCCGATCGAAAAGGGATCATAGCCGGCCTTCTGTAGAGCTTCCTCCGGCGGCAGAACGCCTACGATTACGCCGATGATGACAGCTACTATCACCGAATAGATGGCGATGGTGCCGTATTGCCTCTTAAGAAAGGCCCACGCACCCTCAAAAATCATGTCGCCGATTTCTTTCATCTGCGGTGTGCCCGTCGGCCGTCTCATGACGCTGATCGCCAACCAGATGGCAAATATCACCGTCACTATACCGGCAATAGGTACGACCCAGAAGATCGGGGGAATTTGTACCATAGTACCTCCTAATTTGAATTTTAGTTGTGGCCACAGGCCTGACAGGCACGGGCCCACCAAATGTGGGATTGTACCAGCGGGAACGACTAAAGTCAACCAGAAGCGGGTAGGCAGAAATACCTAATCTCCGGCGCGTTCTTTTTTATGTTCGGGCAGCTGCGATATGAGGCTGATCTCTATAGTGTATACAAGGTATCTCGATTTTCTGATCTCATCGGCGGGGGTCGCGTCTTTCAACTCGGGCAGTTTGGTCAGTTCCTCCAGCACGCGCAACCCTTCCTGAGCCCTTTTGGCATTGGCTCTGACGATGGAGTTGAGGTCGCTGTGCTCCTTGATTAGATCGCCGGCGGCCCCGATGTCACCCTCCGAATCCCTGCTTAGCAGCAGGCGTATGCCCAGGCCGCGGGCCAGGTTGTTGATCTGGTGGCGTATGGACTTGAGCTGGCGGGTGGTATCTTCATCCTCAAGTACAAATCTGGATACGTCTTCGAGGACGCGCAGCCCCTCGCTGACACGGTTGATGTTGGCGTCAACTGTACGCAGAATCCGAGCTTGCACTATCCAGGTCCCGCAAAGAGTCGGGGAGCACGCCCTCCCGCGCCTTGTCGATGCTGTCCCGTATCTCCGAAGGTATCTCCATATTCATATTTTTAAACTGATTTTCCAGGCTGCGGCCGATGTTGCGGGGGTCTTTATAGTAGTCAGCCGACATGCCCGGCCCCGGCTCGCCGCTCTCTTCGTGAACCTGAGCGGTCGATTTAACTACAGCAAAGCTGGAGAAAATCCTGCGCAGGCCGGTCCCACCGCAGACTGGGCAGGCGGGATCCTGCTGCAAGGCGGACAGCCGCATAAAGATGCCCACCTTCTTTTTACAATTGTGGCAGATATACTCGTAAATCGGCATTCACCGGCTCCTGTTTAAAGTTGAATTCAGCCTATGGCTTCCCCGCCCTCCGCCGGAAGCGAAGGCACCTCACCGCGCTCCATCCTCTCCAGTGTCTCCTGGTATTCGGGGGCGACGGGCTCACCGCCGCTCATCTTGTTGTTCCATGCGGCCAGCGCCTGGGGATCATTGTTCATCATACCGCGCATCATCTGCGAATCCCCGAGTATGTCGTCATATACTGCTTTGTATGACTTTTGCATCATGAACGTGGAAAACCTGCGCTGCAGCGAATTACCCCCGCACTTGGGGCAGGGGGGAGTATCGCTGTTGAAACGCTGGAGCAATATCTCCTGCCGCGTTTTGCAGTCGGGGCACCAGTACTCATAAACAGGCATATCAGTCTCCTCGGTTTTATGATTGTAACACATGTTATCGGACTTGTTAAAAAGAGACGCGGGCGGGTTTGAAAACCTGCCCCTACATAATCTTTTGTAGGGGCGTACCTTCAGGTGCGCCCGTGCCAATTGACTTAAGTGCTTTTACTCCACTAAAATGCTGCGAGGAGTTTACCTGTGAACAGCAAAGACATACGCGAAGCCTTCCTGAGTTTTTTCGTGGAGAAGAAACATAAGGTCATACCGAGCTCTTCTTTGATACCCCACGGTGATCCCACACTGCTGCTGACCACGGCCGGCATGGTGCAGGTAAAACCGTACTTCCTGGGACAGGCCGTGCCGCCCGGCCGGCGGCTGACGTCCTGCCAGAAGTGCTTCAGGACCACTGACGTTGATTCTGTCGGCGATAGCAAGCACCTGACGTTTTTCGAGATGCTGGGCAACTTCAGCGTAGGTGACTACTTCAAGGAAGACGCCATTAAGTGGAGTTGGGAGTTTGTTACCAAAAAGTTGCGCCTGCCCGCAGAAAAGCTCTGGATAACCGTTTACCTGGACGATGACGAAGCACATTTCATCTGGAGACAGATAGGTATCCCCGTCAATAGAATAATCAGAATGGGCGAGAAAGAGAATTTCTGGGGCCCGGCAGGGGACAGTGGTCCCTGCGGCCCCTGCAGCGAGATACACTACGATTTCGGCAAAGATGCCGGCTGCGGCAAGCCTGAATGCGATCCTTCCTGCAGCTGCAGCCGCTTCTCGGAGATATGGAACCTGGTCTTCATGCAGTACAACCAGACTAAAGACGGCAAGAGAACGCTTCTGCCCAAACCCAATATCGATACCGGCATGGGGCTGGAGCGTATCGTGGCCGTCTGCAACGGCAATCCTTCCGTGTATTCTACAGACCTGTTCACTTCCCTCCTCGAAAAAATATGTCGCATTGCTTCCGTGCGCGAGGGGAAAGATGAGACTATTGATCGGATGATCAAGATCATTGCGGAGCACAGCAGGGGAATAACGTTCCTGATCGCTGACGGCCTGCTGCCTTCCAATGAGGGCAGGGGCTATGTGCTCAGGCGCATACTCAGGCGCGCCTGTTTCATGGGACGCAAGCTCGGCCTGAACAAGCCATTCATGGGCGAGATGGCCGAGGTGGTGATCGAGAAGATGGGAACGGTATACCCCGAGCTGGTGGCGAACCGTAAGCTTGTGCTCGATGTGATCAGGAACGAAGAGGAGAGATTCAACGATACGCTTGACGCGGGCATAAACCTGTGTGAAAAGGCCATTGCCGACGCAAAAGCGCAGAACCGCACCTGCCTTATGAATGACGATGTTTTCAAGTTCTGGGACACCTATGGATTCCCCCTCGAGTTGAGTGTGGAGATCGCGCAGGAGCACGGTATCAGCGTGGACAGGGAAGGATTTGAGGCGGAGATGGAGAAGCAGCGCGAGAAGGCCAGGTCGACCCATAAATTCGGGGGTGGGAAGGACGAGCAGGATATCTTTTCGCGGCTCGGTCAAACATTGGAGGTCACTGAGTTTGTGGGATATGAGAAACTGGCCCATCAGGCGAAAATCCTGCAGATAATCGACGAAAAAACTGCTTCTTATGTTGAAAAGGCCAAAGAGGGCAGCGATATCACCCTTATACTGGATAAAACTCCATTCTATGGTGAGATGGGAGGACAGGTCGGCGATACGGGCAGCGTCGTTTCCCCCTCCGGCGACTTCCGTGTCAATAACTCGTTGTCCTATTCAGCAGGAGGGATAGCCCTCTCGGGGCGGATTAAGAAAGGGACCGTCTCGGTCGGCGACCTCGTGCAGGCCTCGGTTGACGAGGAACGCAGGAAGGATATCGCCAGGAACCATACGGCCACTCATATACTGCAGGCCGCGTTGAGGAAGGTACTGGGCAGCCATGTAGCCCAGAGGGGCTCGCTTGTCACACCGGAGAGGCTGCGCTTCGATTTCACGCACCTGTCTTCCATCAGCAAAGAAGAGTTGAAAGAAGTGCAGTCCCTGGTCAATTCAATCGTCAGGCAGGACCTGCCTGTTTCAACTGACGTGTGTTCCTACGACCAGGCCATCAGCCAGGGGGCGACAGCCATTTTTGAGGAGAAGTACGGTGACACGGTCAGGCTGGTTAAAATAGGCAGGCCGGCCCTGAGCGCGGAGCTCTGCGGCGGCACGCATGTCAAAGCAACCGGCGAGATCGGATATTTTCTTATCACAGGCGAGTCCAGCGTTGGAACCGGCCTGCGCAGGATCGAGGCCGTGACCGGCAGAAAAGCTGAGGATATGATCGGCCAGAGGCTGGACGCCCTCGACCAGGTAGCAGGTAGCTTAAAGGTATCGCCGCTGGAGGTCCCGGCTAAAGTGGCAGATATTCAGGTTGGACTTAAAGCCAGCGTGAAAGATAAAGAAATGCAACAGCGCATGCGTTTGAAATATGAGATCACGGAATTGCTTGAGAAGAACCAAAAAAGAATCGCTGGTATCAACGTGGTTTATACTGAAGTGACGTCCGCCCCCGTACCCGCTGTCATGGAGATGGGTGACATGCTTAAAGAGGGGATGGGCAGCGGCCTGGCCGTGCTGGCCTCCATATACGACAACAAGCCGTTTTTCGTTGCCACCGCCACGGCGGATATTGTTTCAAAGGGTATACACTGCGGGAAACTGATCAAGAAAATCTCGGTTATAGCAGGTGGCAGCGGAGGTGGTAAGGCGGATATGGCACAGGCGGGGGCCAAAGACAGCTCGAAGATTGTCGAAGCACTTAACTCTGTGCCGGCGGCAGTCGAAGAGTTGCTCAAGGCCGGCCATGCGTAGGATCATGGGCCTGGATGTCGGCGACAAACGCATAGGCGTCGCTGTATCCGACCCCTCGCTGATACTGGCCAGCCCTTTAAAGACCATAGACAGAAAGGACGATGCGTTTGCCGTACTCGAGATAAAAGCACTTTTACGGCAATATGATGTCGTCACACTGGTGATAGGACTTCCTTACCTGCTCGACGGCACAGTGGGCGAGCAGGCCCGAAAGGTCATGGATTTCGTTGCCGTAATAAAGGAACAGGCCGACGTTGAGACCGTCCTGCAGGACGAACGATTGACCTCTGTCACAGCCGACCGGATGCTGCGTGAGGCGGGGAAAAAGCGCGCCCGCCTGAAAAATGCTATAGATGCGGCCGCGGCCACGGTCATACTGCAATCGTATCTCGATGATATTTCCCAAAGCGGTAGCATTTCTCAGGAGGGAACTCCTTCCTTATAATTAATGGGGTATAAATCATCTCGTGTTGTCCGATTATTTAAACGTTCTCAAGCCCAAAGAAACCAGCCTGCTGGTCTTCATAGGCGCCTGTTCCGCCCTGGTCGCGGCAGCGGCGATGGGCGGGCATTTCCCTGTCGGCACTTTTATATTGACCGTTGTGGCCATAATCTGCGGCAGCGCAGGCGCCAATGGCCTGACCAACTACCTGGACCGCGATGTGGACGCCCTGATGTCCCGCACCTATAAAAGGGCGCTGCCGTCGGGTAGGATCAAGCCACCCTGGAGGGTGCTGCCCATGATTGCAGTGTTGATTGCGGCCGGATTAGTACTGGCCTGGATACTCTCGCCTGTATGTTTTTTCATCGGCCTGGTCGGCGTTCTGGCATCGGGGATACTGCGCAAGACCGTCTCCTGCACCTACTTCGGCATCATCGCCGGCAGCTCGCCCGTGCTGATCGGGTGGTATGCCGTCAGCCAACCTCCGGCTGTGACTGCTATGCCCGTGCTTTTTTTCTGCCTGATAGCCGTCTGGACACCATTGCACGTATGGACGTTGATGCTGGCCAACCGCTCCGACTACGAAGGCGCAGGGCTGCATTATTTTCCGTTGAGCTGGCCGGACAGGAGGGTGATTGCTCTGCTGGCCGTACTATCGCTGGCGCTATCGGCCTTCGGGGTATTAATCTACTTCCTGTCGGGATTCCTTCACTGGCTGTACCTGTCCGTAGCAGTGCTGATGAGCCTGCTGATGGTATCTGCCAGTGTTCGCCTGCTTGTTGCGCCGAACTCCCGCAATGCCTGGATGGTATATAAATTATCGGCCTTTCCCTATCTGGGGATAATCTTCCTTATAATGGTGGTCGATTCATGGTTCCTTTAGAAGCAAAGCATAGGAGTCTGCTGGACTATGCGTTCTATCCCAGGCATGTAGCCGTAATTGGAGCATCTGAGCAGCCGGTTTCTTTCGGTTACCATTATCTCAAGCACCTCATCGATTACGGTTTCGGAGGAGAGATATATCCGGTCAATCCCCATAAAGAGTCCGTCCTTGATATAAAAGCCTATCCCAGGCTGGCGGATGTACCAGGCGATGTGGATTTTGTGATTTGTTGTGTCTCGGCGGACATGGTACTGCCGCTGCTGGACGATTGCACCGTAAAGAATGTAAAAGTGATGCACCTTTTTACCGCGCGCCTGAGCGAGACCGGACGCTCACAGGCCATTGAGCTCGAGAAGGAAATACAGACAAAAGCTACGCGGCTGGGCATCAACCTGATCGGTCCCAACTGTATGGGGGTCTACAGCCCCGACGCTGGTGTGTCATTTGCTTACGGCTTGCCGTCCGAGCCCGGCAACGTGGGAGTGGTCTTTCAGAGCGGCGGAGCGGCGACGCTGATGATCCAGACCGCCGCGCTGCGGGGTATCCGCTTCAGCAAGGCTGTGAGCTACGGCAATGCCATTATGATCGATGAGAGCGATATCATTGATTACCTGGCGGACGATCCGAAAACGGAGATAATAGCCGCCTATTTCGAGGGAATAAAAGACGGCAAAAAGTTCATCGACTCCATCAGGAGGGCTGCGCAGAAAAAGCCGGTTATAGCTATAAAAGGAGGCAGGGGTAAAGCAGGAACCCGCGCGGTAAGCTCACACACCGCGGCCATCGCCGGTTCAAGCAGCATATGGAAGACCGCTTTTAATCAGTTCGGCGTCATACAGGTGCGTGACCTGGATGAGATGACAGACCTGCTCGTCCTGTTTTCGGGATTGCAGCCGGTCCGGGGACGCAGGCTGGGGATTATTGGTGGAGGTGGAGGCAAAGGCGTGCTGGCCGCCGACCTGGCTGAGGAAGCTGGGTTGTCGGTGCCGCCGCTTTCACCTTCGATGAGGGATCAATTGAAACCGATCTTGCCGGCCATCTGGGACTGGTTGAGCAACCCGATCGATTTCTCCATCTGGGGCGACGATGCGGCCAAGGCGGGTGCAGTGCACCACCTCTTTGTGGAGAGTCCGGACTTCGATTGCATTATCATGCAGGTTTCCGATGATAATCCCATGAGAGATGATTGGTGGGTCATCGTGGTACAGATGGAAGTCGACAGCATTATTGAGATGTTCCGGCGCCGGGCCAAGCCTGTTGTGGCCGTATTAAGTGCAGCCAGACCTGGATATGATGATCTTGAAGATATCCGGTGGCGTACAATTATGCAGCAGCGGTCCCGTCTGACTGCCTCGAAGGTCCCCACATTCTGCAGCATTAGGGAGGCGGTGCATGCGCTTTCTAAGTTTGTCAGCTACTGGGAGAAGGATAAGTAGTGTCGGCGGACAAAATGTCGGGGCGGATTTTCAAAATCTCGGCTAAATGCAAGGCAGGCGGCGCCAGATCCGGCAGGCTTGCCACCTTGCACGGGCCGGTCAACACACCGATCTTCCTTCCGGTGGGCAGTCAGGCTACGGTTAAGAGCCTGGACATCGCCGATATAAAAAAACTCGGCATAAAGATGATTCTCTGCAATGCCTACCACCTGTATTTAAGGCCCGGCATAAAGGTTATCGAGGAGGCGGGAGGGTTACACAGGTTCATGAACTGGCAAGGCCCCATACTGACCGACAGCGGCGGGTACCAGATATTCAGCCTGTCCACGTTACGCAAGATTTCCGGCGATGGAGTCGTATTCCGCTCGCATGTGGACGGCAGCCAGCACAGCATTACACCGGAATCCTCAATGTCCATGCAGGAGAAACTTGGGGCGGATATCATCATGGCTCTGGACGTGTGTCCTGGGAGCACCGCCGGCAGGAAGGAGTTAAGCAAGGCTGCGGCATCCACGGCTGAATGGGCCGAACGCTGCCGCAGCGCCCATCGCGATACCGGGCAGCACCTTTTCGGCATAATACAGGGCGGCACCTACCCGGACCTGCGAAAGGAATCGGTTGAGCAGATCACCGCTCTGGATTTTCCCGGCTATGCCATCGGCGGCCTGAGCCTGGGCGAGCCCAAGGCGTTGATGTGGGAGATCGTAGAAGCCACCGTCCCGTATATGCCGCCGAACAGGCCCCGTTACCTGATGGGCGTGGGCTCGCCGGAGGATATCGTTGAGGGTATCTCACGGGGCATCGATATCTTCGACAGCGCTCTGCCCACCAGGGTGGCGCGCAACGGCGCTCTGTATACACGAAAAGGCAGAGTGAACATCAGGCGTTCTGTTCACAGGGAGGATATGGGGCCTGTTGAAAAGGACTGCCAGTGTTTTACATGCCGAAATTACTCAGCAGCCTACCTGCATCACCTCTTCAAGTGCGAGGAGCTGCTGGCCTACAGGCTGGCCACGATACACAACCTTCATTTCATGCAAAAGCTGATCGAGCAGTGCAGGCAGACTATTGGGGAAGACACATTCCCGGAGTTTAAACGGAGATTCCTAAAATCCTATAAAACCACTGATGAGGACAGGCGCATCGAGCAGAAGGCAGCGGCTCTAACGAATAAGAAAACGTTCCCATAGTAAATCCGAGAAAGGAACGCTCTCCTTAGCGATTGATATTGTCTAAAGCCTTGGCATGGTTACGATATGTCCTGATTATATCTTCTATACAAAGCATTCCTATTAGTTCAGAGGAATTGTTCTCATTCATTACCGGAAGATGGCTGATATTATTACGACTCATACGTTCGAGAGCAACGTCAAGCTGTTCGTTCGAGTTACAGACTATCAAATCTGTGCTCATAACATCCTTGGCGAACTTAGAGACCCTGTCCGTTTTCGATACCTGGACAATATCCAGGTTTGCGACGATGCCGATGATAGAGCCTTTATAAATCACCGGTAAAGCGTCCAACCGGTTGTTCTTCATTAGAATCGCAACTTCTTTGAGGTTTGTGTCAACACCAACAGTTGCTTCAATGGGATGCATTGCCTCTTTGACCGATAACCGTGTTAGCAACGGGACCGAGTATTCAAATTTATGTGCCGGTGATGCGGCCCTGTTGGTTACCTGGTTCTCATATATATAGCTATTCCCTGATGAAAAATAAGCAAGGACGACGGCGATCATACAGGGAGCAAGTAAAACGTAACTGTTGGTCATTTCACTGACCATTATCATGATCGCCAATGGTGCTTTAGCGATACCTCCGAACAATGCCATCATTCCCACGATAACAAATGCATCGGGCTGAGGCGGGACTATCAACGTTAAATCTTTGAGGAGCCACCACACTATTCCACCTAACATACCGCCGATCACCAGTCCAGGCGCAAATACACCACCACTTCCTCCGGAGCCTATTGACAATCCTGTGGCTACTATTTTCCCGAGCAGTACACCAACCATTAAATACACGGGAAGGGCCATAAAGTCGCCGTTTATTCCCAGTTGCACCCATCCGTATCCCTGGCCAAGTACCTGGGGTAAGAACATACCAATTAACCCTACGGCCAATCCGCCAATGGCTGGTTTCAGATAATTGGGGACTTTTAAATCCCTGAAAAAATCTCTTATTTTATAGAATGTGCGTCCGTAGAGCATGCCAACCATTCCGCATATAAGTCCCAATAACATATAGCCTACTAATTGAAGAGGGCTGTTAAATTCAAGACCCGCAGGTATACTGAAGATGGGAGCCCAGCCATTGAAGGATGCAAAGATAACATAACCAGTGATCGATGCTATGAATGAAGGGAAAATAGCGTCGATTTCAAAGTCGCGCCTATAGAGCACCTCGGTACCCAGTAATGCTCCGCCGAGGGGTGCTTTAAAGATTGCGCCGATACCTGCTCCGATACCGACGGTAAGTGCTATTCTGCGATCCCGGTCGTTGAGTCTGAGTGAATCGCCCAATATAGATCCGAATCCGGCGCTTATCAGGGCTATAGGACCTTCTCTTCCTGCGCTGCCACCTGATCCAATGGTGATTGCGGAGGCGATCATCTTGATGCCGGGAACACGGGCGCGAATATGGGCGTTCTGATTGTGAAAAGCGTTGATTGCTGCGTCCGTGCCGTGCCCCTCGGCCTCAGGAGCGAATTTGAATACTAAGAGACCACTGGCGAGGCCGCCCAGTGTGGTAACCAGCGGTATGACCCATAATCTGCTGATTGCCGTTACAATGGTTTCTCCTTCTCCCCCTGGCACGGGCGCCGTATATCCCGCGCAATATCCCAATAAAAGTTGTGATGACCATTGTATCGCCAGATAGAAAAGAATTGATGCAAAACCGGCCACGAGACCTATTAAAATTCCAAGTGTGAGCCATTTGCGTAAATATCCAATATCAAGTAATCCGACGAATCGGAAAAATATATTGCGGAGTATACGATATGCGCCTAATATGTGCCGGACAAGGCGCAAGCAAATTCTACGCAAAGTCTTTTTCATGGCGATAGCTGTTCAGATCCAATCATGACGGAACAGGCCTGTTGGATAAGACAGGGTATATATTCCGTCATATCATTATTGAATATGGGTGACGGGTACTAAATTTAACACGTTCCATCTCCTATATCAATCTTGATGGTAAGACGCAAAGACGGTAGGTCTATTACAGGGGATTTGCTGAAAACTGTAAAAATTGGGGCGTATATCTGCCCGGTTTGCTTTTTGTGCAGGCGGTGTCATCTTTTAAAAATAGCAGTGCCATGTTTGTTTAAGTGATATGATTGTGAAAGGGCACTTCGCTTTTTTTATTCAGAGTATTACCGAAATATACCTTTGTATGCGGCCACGGGATCTCGATATTTTCAGCATCAAAGGCTTCCTTAATGCGTTTTCTCAGTTCTCCTGCAACATCCCATTGTTTGACAGGCTTGGTCTCGCCAAGCATCTTTATTTCGATGGCAGAATCTCCGAAGTTATCCACCCTGAGCACTTGAGGGGGTGTAATGATCATATTACCATAGTGATTATCTTGTGATAGCTGCATCCCAACTTTATTAAGTACTGAGATAACCTTATCCAGGTTTTCATTATAGGAGACAGGTATATTTATATTTACACGAGACCAGTTACGCGTAAAATTACTGGCAATTTTAACCTCTCCATTTGGAATTATATGTACAACGCCATCAAGGTCACGTAAGATGGTACTCCTGATGCTCACTTCCTCCACCTGACCCGATAGTCCTGCGACCTGAACCACGTCACCTATACTGTAGTAGTCTTCCAGCATTATAAACGTCCCGTTAATTAAATCTCCGATAAGTTTTTGGCTTCCTAATCCTACGGCGATGCCAACTACGCCGGCGGCAGCCAGCATGGGGCCAATATCAATACCCAGCTCCGATAGAATCATGAATATCGATACTGCGAAGATAGTCACATACCCGATATTGATCAGAAATTTACTCAGCATCTGAGATCTCTTGCGTATTTCCTCTTTTTCGTGTTTGCCTTTGCGGCGTGTTTTCACAAAGTTATTTATAGAGGGAGGAATAATAAAATATAGAATGCGACTAACAACGAAAGAGGCAAGAAGAATCAGCAGAATCGTAATACCATACTGCGTGCTCCAAAAAATGGCCGCCTGCCATAAACTGCCTATATCGAAAGCCTTTTTTTGTATCAGAGCATCGGCAACAATAATCAGAACGACAAGCCCTATCATCAGTGGTATCAACCAGGTCATCGGATGGCGCTTGAATTGTTCATACTGGTCAACTGCTACAAATCTGCGAGCAAGTATTCTGAGCAGGTATAAACCGATAAAAAATACAAACAGGCCGGCAGCCACAGCCGTAATCAGGGAAAACAGCTCGATGTCGGTTCTAATATATTCGTTTATAAGTGTCGAGATATTTAGCATCAGTTAAGACTGGCCGTTAAAGTGTCAGGCCATTGAGGAGTGCAGCATTTGTGTTGTTCATAATTCTATTTTGCAGCAGCAATATATATCCGAAACACGTTTTACGAAGCCGAAATTTATAAATGAATTTACCAGTTGAAGAGCAATCTTCTTTTAATGCCTAGAAAGGAAAATGTTTCAACTTTTTTAATATCCGATTTCAACTTCCCGATGATAATCCTGTCTCCGGCAACTATGACATCTTCCAACTTAACAGGAACGGGGCGTGACAATCCGGATCTGACGAGGAGGGTTTTAATAGTACCGCTCATCAGATTTATCTCAATGTCTGTGACTTTGCCAATTAAATCACCTCTTGAATCCAGTACCTTTTTACCGGTCAGATAACTCAATAACATAATACAACCACCTCAAAGTAAGTAATCATTCACTTACATTCTACGCCGCATAGCTCATTTTGTCAATGCGGATTTCTTTCAGTTTGAGTTATTGGATAACAGTATGTTTCTAGGGTATTCTTATTCTATCTTTTAAACTCTAAGCTGTGCATGCGCTGCTCAGTGGAAGACGGCAACAGCATTCGATAGGCAGATTGATAAACTATGTATGGAATTCCGACATGGTATGAAAGGAAATCATCTCTTTTTTTGGAGGGCTGAAGCTGTGAATGATAAAGAAATTGCATGCACTTTCAGGGACGAGGCCCAGAGCGGAGAATGTGGACTGAACAATTCTTTAGGCTGCAGGTATAGCAAACGTGATTTCTGGTTTTTTACACTAAATCAAATACCCTTAGCGATCATGGCGCTGTTTAGCCTTGTCTATATGGGATTACTGGCCGGATCCTGGTGGGCCTTAATAATATACGTGATCGTTGCACTGTCATTTTTTGGGCTGGGCCTTGAAACTCGCGTCCTATGTTCGCATTGTCCTTACTGGACAAACGATGGCAAGTTATTGAATTGTTGGGCATATTCAAATACATATAAACTCTGGCGCTATCGACCGGAGCCGATGAACACGCTTGAAAAAGCTATACTTGTATCGCTATTTACTTTCCTGTCAATTTTCCCGGTTATAATGACCTCTTATGGTATATGGTTAGTAACAGCTTCTTCATCGTCAATCAATCTCTTCATGTTGCTTGGAGTTATAGGCATAACGGCAGGTACTCTATTAGCGGGCATGCAGTTTTTCTATATTTTGCAGTCTCACTTTTGTTGCAGGTGCGTTAATTTTTCCTGTCCTCTCAATCGTGTATCTGCAGAAATAATTAAGGCTTTTTTAGACAGGAATCCCGTAATGAAAGAGGCTTTCGAAAAGAGTGGATATAAATTGAATTGATACCATTATTATCCGTAATCAATAGGTGCATACAGACAACGCCTGTGCGATGTGTGATTAACACATAACACTGTGACACTTTTAATCTGTGAGCTTTTAGTGGTAACATACAGGCTCGATGCGACAATCTATCACCGGGCTCGTCTAATCGAATTATGACCGAAAAAGAAACCATACTCAGCATTAAGAACCTCTCTCTATGGTTCGGCGGAGTCAGGGCGCTCACCGATGTCAGCCTCGATATCCGCAAGAACGAGATTCTGGCCATCATCGGCCCCAATGGCGCGGGCAAGACCTGCCTGCTCAACTGCATCAACGGTTTCTATAAGCCACAGAAAGGCGAGATAAGATATAAAGGAAAAAAGATAAACGGCATTAAATCGGACCACATCGCCAAGATGGGCATCGCCCGCACCTTCCAGAATATCGAACTGTATTCCGGGCTGAGCACTCTGGACAACATCATGGCAGCCCGGCATGTGCTTATGAAGCAGAACATTTTCAGCAGCCTCCTTTATTTCGGGCCGGCCCACCATGAGGAGATCGAGCACAGAAAGACCGTGGAGGATATCATAGACTTCCTGGAGATCGAACATATACGCAAGTCGATCGTAGGCTCTCTACCCTATGGTTTGAGGAAAAGAGTGGAACTGGGCAGGGCGCTGGCTCTGGAGCCACGCTTGATCCTGCTGGATGAGCCGATGGCTGGCATGAACCTCGAAGAGAAAGAGGATATCGCACGCTTTATCTACGATATATTCGAGGGACAGGGCGATACTTACCCGGCCACACCGGTTCTGCGCGACGGAGTAGACTCGATTGTCCTGATCGAGCACGATATGGGAGTTGTAATGGATATCGCAGACCGCATTGTGGTGCTGGATTTCGGACGCAAGATCGCTGACGGCACCCCCGCCGAGATAGCTCAGGACCAGAAGGTCATCGCTGCCTATCTCGGCGAGGGATAGTATTAAAAGTGCATTAATCCGTTGTGGCTAAAGCCATCTTTTACGGCGTTTATAATGCTTGATCTCCTTGTAGCTCTTTTTTTCACCTGAAGCCGAGATGCCGATGTAAAACTCCTTCACATCTTCCCGTCCCTTCAGGTAGTCTGCGGAGCCGTCCAGCACAACGCGCCCGTTTTCCATGACATAGCCGTAGTGTGCCGTATTGAGGGCCACCCTCACGTTCTGTTCGACCAGCAATATCGAGGTGCTGCGCTCCTTATTGAATTTGCGGATGATGTCGTATATCTGCTCGACAATCATGGGGGCCAGCCCAAGGGAGGGCTCGTCCAGCATCATCAGCTTGGGAGCGGCCATCATGGCACGTCCGATTACCAGCATCTGCTGTTCGCCTCCGGAGAGATATCCGGCGGTGTTCCTTTTCAGTTCCTCCAGCCGCGGAAAATAACCGTAGACCATTTTTAAGTCTGCCCTAACCTTCTGCGCGCTGGAGCGCGAAAAGGCGCCCACCAGCAGGTTCTCCTCGGCGCTAAGATGTTCGAAGACGCGCCGGCCTTCCAGCGCCTGCACGATGCCGAGCCTGCCTATATCGACAGCGTTCTTGCGATCGATCCTGACGCCGTCCCATTCGATTGTGCCGTCGGTGATCTCGCCCTCTTCGACCCTCAGCAAACCCGATATGGCTTTGAGCGTCGTCGTCTTGCCTGCGCCGTTGGCGCCGAGCAGGGCAACCACCAGGCCGTCATCCACTGAGATGGAGATGCCATGCAGCACCTTAACCACATTGAGGTAGGACACCTCAATGTTATTCAATTTCAACATTGCTGAAGCCGATCTATTTATTTACCGAACCAGTCGAAGTTCTCATAAAGGATGTTGGGAGCGTCCACCCACCCTGTCTGGGAAATCATCTGGCCGTCGTGAATCTGGAATATCTTTACGGATTTGGAGCCGCGTTTGTCCACCGGATTGGAGAAATCAACCGGGCCGTGCAATCCTTCCACGTCATAATTCTTGACGTTCATAAAACCGTTCTTCTCCGCCAGTTCCCAGGCCGCGGCGTCGCCCTTGGCCAGGGCATCGCCACCCGATACCTTAATGGCCTGGCGCAGTATCTCGGCGTTGATCAGGCTGGAAGCCCAGCCGATGAGATAGTCGTTGTTTCCGGCATACTCAGGGTGCCTTTTATCGCAGTACTCCATCATTTTGGCCATGCCGGGCACGTTATCTCCCCAATTCACTGTGGGATATACGCCGTATACATTCTGTGTCGCATCTTTGCCGGCCAGATCGATAAGTGCTTTGGTGAAGCTGGCGTGCGCGCATCCAACGGTAATCCCCGGTATCATCTTGAGGTCGTGGGCATTTTTCAGAATGACCGCGGTCGGCGCCGGTGTACTGGAAATAAAGATCACATCCGGATTCTTATCCTTGATCCTGGTCAGAGCATCTGTCTCGGATATCGTGGTTGCAGTATGTTCCTCGATCGCCACGATCTCAATACCCAGATCCTCGGCAGCCGCCCGGGCGGCGTCTCTCACACCGTAGCCTGTCGAGTTGTTCAACAGCATAAGGGCCATCTTGGGCTTGCCCTCTCCCTTCCAGATGCTCTGAAGGTAGTACCTGGCAAAGGCGGCCCAGTCATCGCCGTAGTCGGGAAGCTGTGCGTAGATATGCTGGGGTGGATGTGTCAACGACGGGGAGCTGAAGCATACCATTCCGGGGAAGCCGACCCTGTTGGCAGCTTCCTTGGAGGCGTTCATATCCTTGGATGAAACCACAGTAAAGAACGCGCAGCCATCATCCATCAGCTTTTTGACGATGGTGGTGGCCTTGGCTGCATCATAGTTGGTGTCATACCACACCGGCTCTATCTTGTACCCCTCGACACCACCAAGCTCTTCGTTGATGTACTTAAATGCATCGAGCTGGCCCTGGCCGATGGGGGCCCCTTTCTCGGCGGCCGCGCCGGTAAAAGGGACGCTGAGGCCCAGTTTGATTGTCTTCGCACCTTCAGGGGCAGCGGGTGTTGCGGTGCAGCCGGGCAGGACGGAGACGGCCAGAGCCACAAGTAGCAGCACGGCCATTGGGATTGTTATTGTACTTCTTCTCACATTAACCTCCTTTATTAATTATTGAGTTATAGTACGTTATTTCTTAATTAAAACATCAATAAGAGAACGGCCACAGCCTGTATGAGGCCTTGAATAATTGCCAGCGGTGCGCCAGTCCGTGCGGTTCGAAGATGAGGAAAATAATCATAACCAGCCCGAATATCAGCGGGCTCAGACCGGTTGCAAAGCCGGTGGGCAGTCCGCTGAAGGTCTGCTCGATCATGGGCGACAAAAACAGCACAAGCTGCTCCAACAGCCTGATAAAGACCACTCCCAGTATCGGTCCAATGGCGGTGCCCAGGCCGCCGATGATCAGTATGCCTATATACAGTATGGATTGTACGAAGGTGAAATCCTCCGGCGTGATGTTGCCGCGATACTGGGCATATAGCGATCCAGCGATCCCGGCGAAGAAGCATCCCAAGAAGAAGGCCAGCAGCTTGTAGGCGAAGACGTTTATGCCCATCACCTCCGCCGCCAAATCGTTGTCCCTCACGGCAATGAAGGCCCTGCCAATGCGGCCCCTGGCCAGGTTGGTGGCGAAGAATACGCTCAGCGCTGCTATCGACATGATTAGATAGAACTGGTCGGTCTCGTTGTCAAGCTTGAGTGGACCGATCTCAGCTATGGGGACGCTCATTCCCATCGCCCCGCGAGTCACGTCGGTCCAGTGGTTGAGTATCCATATAATGATGAACTGCGCGGCAATGGTGGTTATGGCCAGGTAGAATCCTTTAACCCTCAGCGACGGCATGCCGAACAGCAGGCCGACCAGGCCGGCCGAGAGGCCGGAGAGGATCAATGATGCCAGGAAGGGAAGCCCCAGGCTGTTGCTCAATATCGCCGTGGTGTAAGCCCCCACCGCCATAAAACCCGCATGCCCGATGGAGAGCTGCCCGCAGTAGCCCATCAGGATATTCAGGCCGACTATAGAGACGACGGTGATGCCCATCAAGTTCATCACCTCCAGGCCGGACCTCGGAAGGTAGAACGGCATGGTGGACAGCGTTACCAGGAAGAGGATAAACAGCACCCACTGCGTCTTGGTGCGTATGATGGCAGTATCCGTGCCATACGAATAATTGCGTATACCGCAGGGCAGATTCATCGACTATATCCTCTCAATCCGTTCTTCGCCGAAGAGGCCGTAGGGCCTGATCAGCATGACGATAATGATTATTACGAACGGTATCAGCTCCTTAATGCCGGGCCCCAGCAGCGGCGTCAGATAGCCGGCGCCCACGTTTTCACACAGCCCGATGATGGGTCCGGCCACCATGCAGCCTATAAACGAGTCGAGACCTCCCAGTATCACCACCGAGAAGGACTTAAAACCGGTCTCGACCAGGGCGTTGGTTATGCCGCCTATGCTCGATATCAGTATCCCGCCTATCGCCGCCACCACGCAGGCAAAGATCCATGACATGGAGAAGATGCTGGTGATCGGCACGGCGCATGCCTGCACGGCCAGCTGGTCGTCCGCGCTGGCCCGCATGGCGATGCCCATCTTGTGGAACTTGAAAAACAGGGAGAGCAGGATGAACAGGACAATCGAGATACCCGCCGCCCACAGGTATTCCTGCGAGATCACCGCGGTGCCGATGCTGACAGGCTCCTGCGGGAAGAGGGCCGGCAGCCTGGCGATACTGATCGGCCACGCCATGGTCACGACGCCCTCCAGGAAGTAGCCGATGCCCAGAGTGACCGCGATGAGGGAGAGTATCGGCTGACCTATCATCGGGCGCAGCGTGAACCGTTCGATCATCCAGCCCAGAAATATGGCAAATAATATGGTAAGCAGCATGCCGGCCCATATAGGCAGTTCGAAGTCCACCAGTGTGCTGTAAGCAAACCAGGACGAAATGAGCACAAGTTGACCCAGCGCCAGGTTGGCAACGCGGCTCGATTTCCAGATGAGCGCGAAACCCAGGGCGATGAGCGCGTAGATCATGCCCACCGCCAGGCCGGTCAGGGTGTACTGCAGCAATTGTTCCATATCAGATATCCCAAATCCTTATTAAAGTGGATACGTTGCCCTTCCTTCCGTCCCGGTAGGTTACCGAGGCGTCGACCTTGAGCGATTCTTCACCGCCGTAAATGGCATCTATGACAGGTTTATAGCGCATCTCCATGAACTCGCGCCTGAGCTTGCGCGTCCTGGTCAGCTCAGATTCGTCGGGGTCGAACTCCTTGTGCAACAGCATATACCTTCTTACCCTGGAAAGCTCGGGCAGGTAGCTGTTGACCCTCAGCAGGTCCTTCCTGACCAGGTCAGCCACCTCCTGCTTCTGAGAAAGATCGACGAAAGTTGTATAGGTTATGCCGTTGCGCTCGGCCCATTTGCCCACCATGGCGAAGTCGATATTGATCATGGTTGCCACAAAAGATTTGTCCTTTCCGCCGATCACCATCGCGTCCTTGATATAAGGGCTGAAGCGCAGCCTGCCCTCGATATATTGCGGGGCGTATCTGGCGCCGCTGACCAGGCTGCCCATATGCTCCAGCCTGTCCAGGAATATCAGGTGGCCTTTATCGCTTATATTCACCGCATCGCCGGTGTGTACCCATCCGTCCTTTTTTATCAGGGATGTCTTTTCCGGCTCGCCCAGGTAGGATGTGAAAGTACAATCGCTCCTGACCAGCAGTTCACCCTCGCCGGATACCCTGACCTCGACCCCCAGTGCCGGACGTCCCACGCTCTGAAAATCGATATCACCCCTGGTATGCGAGGAGATGAAGCCGGCCTCCGTGCTGGCGTAGGTCTGCCTTAGCTCGATACCCAGGGCATGGATTAGCTTGAAGGTATCGAGGCTGAGCACCGAGCTGCCGGTTACAGCGAACCTGACATTGCTCAGCCCCAGGCGGTCTTTAAGCGGCCTTAGCAGCATCAAATGGGCCAAGCGGTAGAGAGTGCTCCAGAATAATCCGGGTTTCGCATCGTCGAATTTAAACTCGGCCATCTTATATCCCACCGGCATCAGCAGGTGGTAGAAGAACCGCTTGAGCGGATGCGCATCGGTTATCTTGACCTGTATCTCGCTGACAAGGCTCTCCCATTGCCTTGGTCCGTATATGGCGAAATCGGGGCCGACCTCGCGCGTGTCCTCGGCGATAGTGTCCGGCTCCTCGGCGAAATTAAGTCTTGCCCCGGTCAGCAAATGGGGGATTGTTGCGAAGTAGCTGTCG
Source organism: Dehalococcoidia bacterium (assembly GCA_041653995.1). Classification (NCBI taxonomy): domain Bacteria; kingdom Bacillati; phylum Chloroflexota; class Dehalococcoidia; species Dehalococcoidia bacterium. Next base: position 602,575 of record JBAZEK010000001.1, on the reverse strand, counting down.
CCTACCCAGGCGGCCGGAAAATTGGATACGAGGTCGTCGTTGCCGTCCAGTGGATAGACGCTGACAAATCCGCGCGCCGTGTTGACCAGCGCCCGGTGGGTCAGTACGGCCCCTTTGGGCAAACCGGTGGTGCCGGATGTGTAATAGATAAAAGCTGTATCGTCCGGCCGTCCCTCCGATACGTTCTGTTCAAATAAACCGGAAGCGGCCTCCTCGTAGGCAGCGCCCATCTTCATCACAGCGTCGAAGCTGAGCAGTCGGGGATCGTCGTAATTTCCCAGCCCCTTGGGATCCCAGTAGATGATCTTCTGAAGTGCAGGGAGCTCGTCGCACATCTCCAGGAACTTGTCGGTCTGCTCCTGGTCATTGACCAGCGCGAACCTGGCGCCGGAGTGGTTGGCGATATATTTCAACTCGGAGGGAATGGAGTCCACGAAAGCGCCGGTGGCTACGCCTCCTGCCGCCTGTACTGCGAACTCTCCCCAGAACCACTCTGGCTCGTTGTCGCCAATGATGCAGACAACGTCGCCTTTTTTTAAACCGAGGCTTACCAGGCCGAGAGAGAAGTATTTGACCCGGTTATAATATTCGGTCCAGCTGTAGCGCTGCCATATGCCGCGTCTTTTTACGCACATGGCAGTCTGACCGCTCCACCTCCTGTGGTTGGCTTCGATAAGTTGTGGAATTGTATATGTGTCGATCATGGGAGCTTAAAGGGGCGGTGGTCTGTCGACGGGGACCGCCCGGATCAAAAGAGTCTAAACATCCCGGCAGCTTTCTTAAAGCCGTCGAGGGCGCCTTCGAGAGTGCTGTGATTGACGCAGTAAGATATCCTGAAAAAGCCGGGGCTGCCGAAGCCTCTGCCCGGTACTGTCATAACATTCATTTTCTGCAACTCATGAACGAATTCCACATCATTTTCTATGGGTGTTCTGGGAAACATGTAAAAAGCCCCCTGCGGTTTTACCACCTTATAACCCATACCGGTCAGGTTATTATACAGAAAATCGCGCTTCTCCTGGTATTCCGGTATTGACACGGTCACGTGCTGCAGGTGCCTGACGATGTTCTGCATCAGGGCGGGGGCGTTGACGAATCCGAGTATGCGATTGCAGAAAATCAATCCGCTGACGATCTCCTCCTTGTTCTCCATGTCCGGATGCACGGCAATATAGCCGATCCTCTCGCCCGGCAGGGCCAGGTCCTTGGAGTGCGACGTGGCTATCATGCTCCTGTGGTATGTCTGCAGGATGGGCACGTACTTGAGGCCGTCATACATCAGGCTGCTGTAGGCCTCGTCGCTGATCAGGTATAAGGCGGTTTTCAGCGCCTTCTCCCTGTGCTCCAGCACACGGCCCAATTTTCTAACGAACGCCTCGCTGTAAACCACACCTGTGGGATTGTTGGGCGAGTTGATGATGACTGCCCTGGTTCTGGCATTAATCTTGCGCTCGAGTTGATCGAGATCGGGGAGGAATTTATCATCGCAGGGAAGGACGACCGTTACCCCTCCATGGTTGTCGATGTAATTATCATATTCCATGAAAAAGGGTGCGAATACAATCACTTCATCGCCCGGGTTCAGCAGCGTTTTGAGTATAACGTTGATGGCACCGGCTGCGCCCACGGTCATGATGATATCCTGGAAGGCGACCTCCATGTTGTTCTCATGGGAAACCTGTTTAGCCACCGATCTCCTGGTCTCTTCGTAGCCGGCGTTCTCCATATAGCGGTGCATTCCGGCCATGGGATTCTCGCTCAGCTTCCTCAGGACATGTTTGAATTCGGCGGGGGGCTCGATGATAGGATTGCCCAGCGAAAGGTCGAATACATTGTGCTCGCCGTGCTTCTTCTTCAGGACGGCAGCTTCCTCGAACATGCGCCGCACCCAGGACCCAGCTGCCATGCGCGTGCGTACGTTATCCGATATTGACACCGGCTGCTGCCCCCTTTCCTGCTTCGAAAGCGCGTTTATTTAAATCCAGTATTTTGGCCGGCAAATGCCGTGCCATGCCCTTCTGCCACTGCTCATCTGTGATTTTCAGAGGCAGAAAGCGGGATAAGTATCCCAGCATAAAGATATTCAATGTTCGGACGTCGCCCATGGCCGCCGCCTGTTCCGTGCCGCTGATAAGATATACGGCTTTCGTTACACGGCGGAATGATCCCAGTATTGCCTCGTCCTCCGGATATACCTGCGTGCCGAGAGATATTGAGAGCGGGGGAATGGCCAGGTTGTTGATGATCACGGTGCCGCCCGGCCTCAGGTAACTGACCCACCTGGCTGCCTCGAGCTTCTCGAAAGCCAAAAGTATATCGGCTTCGCAGGTATTTATCAGGGGCGACCAGACTTTTTGCCCGATGCGCAAATGGCTGGTCACACTCCCTCCCCGCTGCGCCATGCCCAGTGTGTCGGTCTTCTTGACATCCATGCCGATGTCCAGTGCGACATCGCCAAGTATATCGCTGGCGAGTATGATGCCCTGGCCGCCCACCCCCACCATCAGCACGTCCTGTTTGCCCTGGCTCTTCATTATGCCGCCTTAACCTCCGTATCTATGGCCTTTTTCGGACAGATCTGCTGGCAGATGCCGCAGGCGTCTCCCATGCAGGTACCGGCCTCGATGTAAATCCTGCCGTCCCTTTTCTGGATGGCCGGGCAGCCGATCATCAGGCATACACCGCAGTCGTTGCATACATCCTGATCGACAAGGCGCTTGTTCTTGCGAACCTTGTTGGTGACCGCGCACTGGCCCCGGACAATGACCACGGACAGCTGCTCGCTGTCAAGTGCCGACCTGATAGCGGCCCTCACCGATTTGATATCGAAAGAATTAACGACCTGTAAATTCTTTACTCCGGCGCCCTCGACAATCCTGGCGATATCGACCTTCTGCGTGGATATGCCCTGTGCCGACCTGCCCGAGCCGGGATGGTCCTGGTGGCCGGTCATGGCTGTTGTGCCGTTGTCGAGTATGATCACGGTGATTCTGGCATCGTTATATACGGCGTCTATGATGCCGGTGATGCCAGAGTGCATGAAGGTTGAGTCGCCGATAACCGCGGCCACTTTGCTGCTGACTCCAGCCTTGACCAGGCCGATGGCCTGTCCTATGCTCGCCCCCATGCAGGCCGTGGTGTCCATGGCACGCAGCGGGGGATAGGTGGCAAGGGTGTAGCAGCCGATATCGCCGGTGATGACCAGGCCGGATTCCTTCTCAGACCTGCCTCTGGCATCGAGCACCTTTGATCTCTTTCCGATCGTGCTGAGCACAAAAAAAGCGCCGGCATGCGGGCAGCCGGCGCAGAGCAGAGGTGGTCGTCCCGGCAGGTTGCCGGCGGCGGCCGCTTCAACTGCCTCAGCAGGGGGAATGATCTCCGCCTTGACGGCCGCATAGCGTACGGCGCCGGTGTTCAGCTCACCATGTCGCGCTATATGTTGTTTTCCTTCGACCTTGATGCCCATTGCCTTGATGTTTTCTTCCAGGAAGGGGTCCAGCTCTTCGACGACGAACAGTTTGTTAACTTTTCCGGCGAAGCGTTTAATCAGTTTGGTAGGTAGAGGGTAAATCAATCCGAGCTTTAGGAATGAAGCGCCGGGGAAGACTTCCCTGGCATATTCATAGCTAACGCCGCTCGACACGATGCCCGTGCGGCTATCTCCCTCGATAATAATGTTGAGCGGGGTTACCTCGGCCAGCTCGGTGAGATCTTCCATGCGGCTGTGCATATACGGCACCCTCAGACGCGCGTGTCCGGGGAGCATCACATACTTCTCCACGTGGTGGTGAAAAAACTTATTCCTCTCCACCCTCAGAGCGCCCATATCCACCTCGACCACTGATTTGGAATGCGCAACCCTGGTAGTTATCCTGAAAAGAACAGGGGTATCGTATTTCTCGCTGATTTCATATGCTGCGGCCATGAAATCGTATGCTTCCTGGCTGTCGGCGGGCTCGATCATGGGCACCCTTCCCAGCCGGGCAAAGTGCCGGTTGTCTTGTTCACCCTGGGAGCTGTGTATGCCGGGATCATCTGCGGAAACCACTACCAGGCCGCCATGCACGCCCGTCGTCGCCGCGGCCATGAAGGGATCGGCCGCCACATTCAATCCCACGTGTTTCATGGAGACCAGCGTCCTCACTCCGGCATAGGAGGCGCCCAAACCCACCTCCATGGCGACCTTCTCGTTGGTGGACCACTCGGCATAAAGGTCCTTGAACGCCGCCATGTTCTCGAGGATCTCCGTACTGGGCGTCCCCGGATAAGCTGTGGCCACCCTCACCCCGGCGTGGTAGGCGCCCAGTGCGATAGCCTCGTTGCCCGATAGTAGTTTACGGCTCTTGCTCATAGCGTATGCGGATAAATTTAAATTTGAAGCCTAATTATAATAGCAGCAGGCGGATAAGTTCAATCCTGTGCGGCGGGATCAGAACACCGGAGGCTTCTTTTTCAGCGTCTCGATCAGCTTATCCAGGGGTATCGCTGCCAGCGTCAGGCTCTGAAGGCCTCCTGCAGAGAGATGGATGGCCAGTTCGGCCGCCTTTTCATTGTTGGGCGCATCGATAATATGCACAAAATCATACTGCCCCAGCAGAGCGTACTGGGCCAGTATTTTTACGCCCATATATTCGACTTCCTTATTTAATTCCTTCAGTTTTTCAGGGTATTCCTCGATTGCCTTTCTGCCGTCACCGGTCAGGGTTGAGAGCATCAAATATATGGCCATAACTACCTCCAAGTAAATAATTAAGCGGTTGCCTGCCTAATACAGGAGATTTCATATACTGATATCAGGGCACACCCATTTTATCACTTAACGCTTTTATGGACGTAATCAAGTACACAGAGAACCAGGCATTGACCGCCCGTCGACCCCGGACTTGACAGATTTGCAGCTATTCATAGTAATATAATATACTGTTCGAGACCTGCCGTCGTGGCAGGCAGTGAATAAATATAAATTTACATGCACGCTAACAAATATATCTACCGATAGTGGCTCTGGACAAGCCGCCGGATCTTCCCGGCGGCGCTGGAGTCACGAATCCAAACCCTGCAGATCCCTTAAACACAGTTGTGTCCCCGTATTATTAATCTTAGTGGAGGTATATCTATGAAAAGGACGGCGTTTATTCAGGCATTAGTGGCATCGCTGCTGGTCATAGCTCTGGCAGCATCGTGTGGCCCGGCGCCCGCGGCGCCTTCGGAGAATACATCGACCGCAGCGGTGGTCACGGATAACACGACATATGAATTCACCTACAGCGTTTTCTTCCCTCCCGTGCACAAGAACTCCATCCTGGCCCAAAAATTTGCCGATGAAGTCAACGCGCGCACCAACGGCAGGGTCAAGATCACGGTATTCACGGGCGGCACCCTGACCAAGGCGCCGCAGGTATATGACGGTGTTGTCAACGGCCTCTCGGATATGGGGATGTCGGTTGTCTCATACACCATGGGACGCTTTCCTGCCGCCGAGATGGTGGAATTGCCACATGGTTATCTCAACGGCTATGTATCCACCAGGGTGGCCAACGATTTCTATAACGAGTTCAAACCGAAGGAGTTCGACGACGTTCACGTGCTCTACTTCCATGCCCATGGCCCCAGCGTTATTTTCTCGGTCAAGAAGCCTGTCAGGCAGATCGAGGACCTGAAGGGCATGGTGATCAGGTCGACCGGCGTCGGCGCCAGCATCATCGAGGCGCTGGGTGGCAAGGGATATGGCGCGGCCCAGAACGAAGCCTACGAGCTTATGTCCAAGGGTACCATCGACGGCAGCTACACCCCCCGCGAGACCTTAGAGGGATGGAAGCAGGCCGAGATCGTGAAATACGTCACGGAGTGCCCCGAAGTGGGCAGCACCGCCAATATGTTTGTAGTCATCAACAAGGCCAAGTGGGACAGCCTTCCACCGGATATCCAGAAGGTGTTCACGGACGTCAGCAACGAATGGATCGAGAAGCATGCCAAGACCTGGACCTGGTATGACATCTCCGGACTGCAGTTCTTCAAGACCTTCGAAGGCCGTGAAGTTATCCAGCTGTCCTCTGATGAGGTGGCTAAATGGGTAACGGCCACGCAGTCGCTCAAGGATAAATATATTACGGAAAGGGACGCCAAAGGCCTGCCTGCCGATCAGTATGAGAAATACCTGATGGAGAGGGCCGAGTACTGGGCGGGCAAAACCCCCACCGACCAGGAATGCATAGACTTCGTCAGCTCCGAGTTCGCAAAATAACGTAACCATCACCAACAACGAATCGTACGGGTGGCAGTGCAGAATCATGCCTGCCACCCATACTGATGTAGATTTAGATGTTCAACAAGTTCGAGAAGGCAGTAACCGGCATCGCGGGATGGCTTAACTGGGTGGCCTGCGCCAGCCTGGCTCTGATGGTCACGCTGGTCCTCGTCGACATCTGCGGGAATAAATTTTTCAAGGTTCCCCTCCCGGGCGGCATCGAGCTGGTCAGCCTGCTCAGTGTCGCGGCGATAGCGTTTGCCATCGCACAGACCCAGGTCACCCACGGGCATATCGAGGTCGAGATGCTGGTAAGGAAATTGCCGCGCACAGCACAGAAGGTCATCGCAGCTTTCGTGCACTGTCTGGGTATCTGCCTTTTCGTCATACTGGCCTGGCAAAGTTACACCTATGGCCTGTCTCTGCAGTCCAGCGGAGAAGTCTCTATGACGTTGCGGATACCTTATTACCCGTTTATCTGGGCATTGGGATTATGCAGCCTGGCAGTTGTGCTGGTGCTCATCATGCAGATGATCAAAATGCTGAGGAACATGAAATAGTATGGACAACATAACACTCGGTATAGTCGGCGTGGTCGTCCTGATTATCATCTTCCTGCTGCGTATGCCGGTGGGATTCGCCATGGCCTTTGTCGGCCTCATCGGATTCAGTATAGTTGTTACACCTGCAGCGGGCATGAACCTCCTTGCCCGCGATTTTTTCGATATTTTTTCATCGTATTCATTGACTGTCATACCCATGTTCACACTGATGGGCTGTATAGCCTCCGAGTCTGGCATGAGCCGGCGTCTTTACGATGCAGGTTATGTTCTCTTCAGCAAATTCCCCGGCGGGCTGGCCCTGGCCACGGTTATCGGCTGCGCCGGTTTCGCCGCCATCAACGGTTCGACCAGCGCCACTGCCGCCGCCATGGGCAAGGTCTGCATCCCTGAGATGAAACGCTACAACTATAAAAGTTCAATGGCCACCGGGATTGTAGCTGCAGCGGGCACTCTGGGCATCATGATACCGCCCAGCACCATCTTTATTGTCTACGGCATACTCACTGAGCAGTCCATCGGTAAGCTTTTTATGGCCGGCGTGCTGCCCGGCCTGCTGATCGCCGCGCTGCTGATGGTCACGGTAGCTATCATCTGCATGCGCAATCCGAAGCTGGCGCCCGCCGGCGAGGCGTCCACTTTCAAGGAGAAGATGGAGGCACTGACCGGCATCATAGAGATGCTCTTCCTCTTCTGCTTCGTGATACTGGGACTTTTCTTCGGCTGGTTCAGCCCGACCCAGGCGGGCGCGGCAGGCGTAGGCGGGGCTATACTCATCGGATTAATAACCAGGACGCTTACCTGGGCGGGCTTTGTCAATGCCCTTAAAGATACCGTGCGCGTCACCTGCTTCGTCATGATCATCGTGGCCGGGGCCACCGTTTTCGGACATTTCATCGCCATAACCACCATACCCATGATGCTCACCGATTGGGTCAGCGCTCTGCCGCTGCCTCCCGTAGCCATCATGGGTGTAATTGTCATTATCTATATGCTGGGCGGGTGTTTCATGGATTCGCTGGCCCTCATCACACTCACCATACCCATCTTCTACCCCGTGGTGCTGGCGTTGGGTTTCGATCCCATCTGGTTCGGGGTAATCATAGTGCTGGTGACCGAGATAGGCGTGATTACGCCACCTGTGGGCTTGAACGTATATGTCATCAAGGGTATCGCCCCCGATGTGCCGCTCGAGACTATTTTCAAGGGTATATTGCCTTTTCTGGCCGCTCTGGCCGTTGCTGCGGTCATCCTGCTGACTTTTCCACAGATTGCAACATTCCTGCCCGGTCTGGCAACATATTAAGTGCGCTGCCTGTGTTATTGTGAGGTGATGAGTTGATGGTTACCATACCCGAGATGCTGTCCCGGAATGCCAGGATGTACCCGGACGACTGTGCGCTGGTCGAGCTCAAGCCCAGCCTGAATTATCGTCGGGAGATGACGTGGAGACAGATGGATGAAGAGGCCAATCGCGTTGCCAACGCCCTGATCGAGATGGGTGTTAAGAGGAGTGACCGCGTCATCATGTGGATGATGAATTCAATCGACTGGTTAATTGTCTATTTCGGCATATTAAGAAGCGGGGCGTGGGTTGTACCGCTCAATTTCAGGTTTACCGCCGGTGATTTTCTCTATTGCACGGAGATATCCGGGGCAAGATACATGATTATAGGCGAGGAGTTTATCGAGAGAGTCGACACTGTTAAGAAACAGTTCAGCGAGGTGGAGGGTATACTTGCCTTCGGTGAGAGAATGCCGGGATATATGGCTGCGTATCAAAGCTGGATTAACCGGCGTCCCACCTCATGTCCGCACGTCGACATAAGCCGTGACGATGCCTGCAGCCTGTATTTTACATCGGGCACAACGGGCACCCCCAAGCCCATACTTCTGACACACGATAACCTGAGGTGCGCCGCTGTGACCGAATATGCCCACCACCGGCAGGAGAAATCGGACAATTTCGTGCTCATTCCACCGCTGTATCACACCGGATCGAAGATGCATTGGTTCGGCAGCCTGATAACCGGGGGCAGGGCAACCCTGCTGGGAGAGGTCAATCCTCACAATATACTGGAAACCGTTAGCAGGGAACGGGGAACAATCGTCTGGCTGCTGGTACCCTGGGCCCATGACATACTGGTGGCACTGGAAGACGGCCGGATTAAAAAAGAGGATTACGACTTGAGCTGCTGGCGTCTGATGCACATCGGGGCGCAGCCCGTGCCCCCTTCGCTGATCAAACGCTGGATGGCGGCTTTTCCGGGCATGCAATACGATACGAATTACGGTTTGAGCGAGGCCAGCGGACCGGGATGCGTGCACCTTGGTGTGGAAAACGTCCATAAGGTTGGGGCCATTGGCAAAGCGGGATTTAACTGGGAGACCAAAATCGTCGCTGAAAACGGCGAAATGCAGGGGGCAGGGAAGATAGGTGAACTGCTTGTGAGGGGCGAGGGTGTGATGAAGGAGTACTATAAGAATCCCGAGAAGACGGCCGAGGCGCTGTGCGACGGCTGGCTCCACACGGGTGACATGGCCAATATGGACAAAGACGGGTTCATCTTCCTGGTCGACAGGAAAAAGGACGTTATCATCACGGGCGGTGAAAACATCTTCCCGGTTGAAGTTGAGGACGCTATCCATAACCTGGATTCGGTGAACGACGTAGCCGTCATAGGGATTCCCGATCAGAGGTTGGGTGAGATCGCAATTGCCATCGTGGACCGCAAGCCGGGCGCAAACGTCAATAAAGAGGAGATCATCAAGTACTGCATGGACAATCTGGCCAGGCACAAGGTGCCCAGGAAAGTGATCTTCGGCAAAGTCCCCAGGAATCCCACCGGCAAAATCGAGAAACCCGGATTACGCGAAAAATACAAACCTCTTAACAGCGCAGGCTGATTATTATCCTGCTGCTCTATCCCACCTGTGCAGGCCTATCCGTCCGGCTCCGGACTTTGTGCAGCATAAACGTATTAAGATATAATTTTACCTCCGGGAGGACATTTTGCTTAAAACTCATAATTGCGGACAGTTACGCGCCGCCAATGTCGGGGAACAGGTGACTCTGGCTGGCTGGGTGCACAGACGCAGGGACCACGGGGGACTGATCTTTATTGATCTGCGCGATCGTGACGGCATTACCCAGGCGGTCTTCAATCCGGAATTGGCGCCTGATATCCATGCTATGGCAAACGGGCTGCGCAACGAGTATGTAATCCAGGTAACAGGAAAGGTGGAACCCAGGCTGAAGGGGGCGGAGAACCTCAAGCTGCCTACCGGTGCGATCGAGGTCATAGCCAGCGGGCTGAAGATACTCAATACGTCCAAAACACCTCCGTTTTACATAAATGAAGAGGTGGATGTGGACGAAGCACTTCTGCTGAGGTATCGCTACCTGCATTTGAGGCGGGCGGGCATGCGCGACAACCTGCTCCTCCGGCACCGTGTTATCAAGTACATGCGGGACTTCCTCGATGCAAGGGATTTTGTGGAAGTTGAGACCCCCATCATGATTAAGAGCACGCCGGAAGGCGCCAGGGATTACGTGGTGCCCAGCCGCATCCACGCCGGCAAGTTCTACGCCCTGCCTCAATCACCACAGCAGTTGAAACAACTGCTTATGGTGGCGGGTATCGAGAGATACTATCAGGTAGCGCGCTGCTTCCGCGATGAGGATACGCGTGCCGACAGGCAGCCCGAGTTCACCCAGCTCGATCTCGAGATGAGCTTTGTCGATGAGGAAGATATCCTCGTATTGCTGGAGGATATGTTCACCGGGCTAATAGAATCATTGACGCCGGAGATACGCCTGGTTAAGCCATTCCCCAGGATGTCATATGCCGAAGTGCTCGACCGGTACGGCACCGATAAACCCGATATTCGTTTCGGGCTCGAGCTAAAGGATATCTCGGACATAGTGGCGTCCAGCCCGTTCGTCGTTTTCAAGTCGGCTCTTCATGGCGGTGGCAGGGTAAGGGGAATATGCCTGCCAGGCTGCGCCGGCTATACACATAAACAGATAGACGAACTGACGGAACTGGCCAAATCATGCGGCGCTGGGGGATTGATCACTTTGGCCTGGCTGCCTGGCGGCTCCGGAGAGTCCGTTGAAAACGTCAGCTTTGATTGTGTCAAGTCAATAGCCACAAAACACCTGGATATCGATCAGATCAGGCGGATACTGGGCAGTTTCACAGCCCGTCCGGGAGACCTGGTGCTGATAGCGGCGGGAGAGCCCGCTATGGTGAATAAGGTGTTGGACGAGCTAAGGCGCGAGATGGGCAGGCGGCTGGACATGTGCGATCCAAACCTGATGGCCTTTGTTTTTATCACGGATTTCCCGCTCTTCGATTGGAACAGTGAGAGGAAGGTGTGGGACTCCATGCATCACCCCTTCACGGCGCCCTTCGACGAGGATATACCCCTGCTGGACACCGATCCCGCTAAGGTGCGCGCCCGCCACTATGACATCGTCTGCAACGGGTACGAGCTTTCCAGTGGAAGCATCAGGATACACAACCGCGCCCTGCAGGAAAAGATTTTCCATGTCCTCGGGTACAAGAAAGAGGAGATCGAGGCCCAGTTCGGCAGTTTCCTGGAGGCGCTGGAGTATGGCGCGCCGCCGCACGGCGGTGTCGCACCCGGCATCGACCGCTTCGTTATGATGCTGACGCACAGCAAGAGCATCCGTGACGTCATCGCATTTCCCAAAAACCAGGCCGCCGTGGACCTGATGACGGATGCCCCGTCAGCAATATCGGAAGAACAGCTCAAGGAGTTGAACCTGAAAATAGTCGAGCCGCAGGTTTGACCTATATCTTTTTGAAGACCATTTTTGCAATGTTATAATAACTCAAGGTGAAAGGTTAATATGAAGACTACATCAGAAAAAATAGAGAACTGCCAGATCGCTTTAAACGTCGAGATGGAGGGATCTGAGACAGAGAGATATATGGGCATCGCCCTCGAGCACCTGGCCAGGAGAGTTGTGCTGCCCGGCTTCAGGAAGGGCAAGGCGCCCGTCTCGCTGGTCGAGCAGCACATCGGCAAGCAGGCGATTATGCAGGAAGCGCTGGAACACCTGGTGCCCGAGGCATACGAGGAAGCTCTGAAAAATGAGTCCATACTGGCCATCGACCAGCCCAAGATAGAGCTGGTACAGCTCGACCCCATCATATTCAAGGCAATCGTTCCGACCAAACCCGATGTCACGCCCGGCAACTACCGCGATATCAAGATGGAGATGGGTAAAAAGGAGATTGGCGAGGACGATATCAACCAGGTTATCGAACAGCTGCAGATGCAGTTCGGCACCCTGGTACCCGCAGAAAGGGTTGTCAGTTTCGGCGATATAGTCACTATCGATATCGAAGGCAAACGCGGCGAGGAGACCATCCTTTCGCGCAAAGATGCCGCATATGAGGTCAGCCAGGGTTCCAAGTATCCGGTGCCCGGCTTCGCCGAAAAGATCGAGGGCATGAGCAAGGATGAAGAGAAATCGTTTGATATAGACTTCTCCGATGACTACGAAATCAAGGAGATCGCAGGGAAAAGGTATTCATTCAGCGTCAAAGTCAGGGAAGTTAAAGAGAAAAGCCTTCCCGAGATCAACGACGAGTTTGCCAAGAACGCCGGCAGCGAGAATTTGGCCGACCTGAGGGAGAAGATAAAACAGGGTCTGAAGGCGCGCGCCGATGACAGCCTGAAGAAAGAGTTTGAGCATAAACTGATCACCGCGCTGATCGAGCAGAGCACCATTGATTTTCCTCCCGTGCTGGTAGAGAGGGAGGTGGATCATATAATTAATGAGGAGGCCAGGAATTTCCCTGACGGCGTAAAGGGATTGGAGAATTACCTGATAAACGCCAAAAAGACGCTCGAACAGCACCAGGAGGACCTCAAGCCGGCCGCATCCGATCGCGTCAAAGCCTACCTTATCACCAGCAAGATCGCCGAGCTCGAGGGCATAACGATCAGCGATGAAGAAGTTAACGAGTCGATCGAGAAGATGGCCGCTGAAGATCCCAGCAGGGCGGATGATGTGAAGGCCCTCTTTAACCAGCCGAGGCCGCATGAATCGCTCAGGGATATGATGGTCATCAACAAGGCTATGGATTTCCTGACCAAACTGGTCACGGGACAGGATAATAATATAAATACGGAGGTAACTGATGGAAAGGTCACCACTTAACATAATACCAACAGTAGTTGAGAGCAGCGCCAGAGGTGAGCGCTTTATGGACATTTATTCTCTGCTGCTTAAGGAGAGGATCATTTTCCTTGGCACGCAGGTTGACGACCAGGTAGCGAATGTTATCGTCGCACAGCTGCTTTATCTGGCCAGGGAGGATCCCGAGAAAGACATCAGCCTCTATATCCACTCACCGGGTGGAGTCGTCACCGCAGGGCTGGCTATTTACGATACCATGCAGTTGATCCAGCCGGATGTCTCCACCATCTGCGTGGGTTCGGCTTACAGCATGGGCACGGTTCTCCTGTGCGCCGGCGCCAAGGGCAAGAGGTATGCCCTTCCTAATTCCACCATCCACATGCATCAGGGCCGGGCCGGGACACAGGGACAGATAACCGATATCAAAATCGCCGCTAAAGAGTTCGAGAGACTGGATGAACTGGTGGCCAAGATACTTTCCGACCACACCGGCCAGTCACTGGAAAAGATTCGCCAGGATACCGACAGGGACATCTATTTCGATACCAAGCAGGCGGTGGAATACGGCCTGATCGACGACGTCCTCTCTGCCGCAGCCAAGAAAGACAAAAAGTAATTACCGGGATATCTCTCTGTCTATCTCGGCGGTAAGCTCACAGCCCGATAGGGGCTGTCCGCTGCTGTCCAGCAGCTTTTTACGGCTGTCTATACTTATTTTACCCTGGCTGAACGAACGCAGCGTATGGATGATAAGCGGGATTTCCCTGATAAAACCGCTCTGCCGTATCAATTTAAATAGAGCGTTGTCCTCGCCCTCGCATTTCTTGATCTCCTCCACCGATCTCTCCCCTACGAGATTCCAGAGAGCATCGAAACGGTCACCCCTGATGGGATATCGGCAGAACGAGATCACCGGGCCCCTATCCAGTTCAGGTGTGACCAGGTGAATCATAACACCCGACTCTGTGGCCCGCTCCTTTATCAGCTGCCAGATGACCTCCTGCCAGGTTCCCTTGGGACCTGTAGGTAGTGCAGGATGCAGATTGATCATGTTGAATTTGCTGCACATCTCGTGACCCACGATCAGCATATAGCCCGCCAGCAGGCATATGTCGACTCTGAAATCCACCAGCCTGGCCATAACCTGCCGGTCGTACTCCAGCCGCCACCACGGTAGTTCCTTCTCCCTTACACCTACTTGCTGCCGCACGTTGCCCGCGAATTTTTTTACCGAGGAGGTCACCAGCGGGATGGAGTATTGCTTGACCTGGGACAGGAAAACATCTGTTTTCTCGGATTCGCCGGCCTCGCGGCTGCAAAAAACGAACTCGATGCGGGCGTCCAGGCCGCCGTTGAGGATTGCGGAGACAACGGTATCCAGCAGTTTTTTAGAGCTGTCACCCCGCGCCGTAGAAAACCACCCGATTTTCAACATGTTTCCGACTATTTGTTAATATTTTTGTCCACTCGTGCGGTTACGCTGAGGAAGTGGATCAGCGGGCTAGACTTCCTGCTGTGTATGGTGGCGTCCTTAAGGGAAGCCAAAAACTCCTGCGGGCTGTTGAAATCCTGCATTTCGACGATGGCGTAGCCTAATTCAGATGGACTGTGGGCATCGGACCCTGCGCTAATCAGTGTGCCGTGACGCCGGGCCAGGCTGAGCGCCCTTTTTTCTGTGCCGGGGAAAAGGCTGCGTGAATTGTATACTTCGATAATGTCCACGCTGTCCGCCAGCTTCTCCAGAACCTTCGTTTTGCGGAAGGCGGAGGGCCTGACCATGTCGTATGGATGGGGTATGCAGATCAGCCCGCCCTGATCGCGAATACGCTTTACAGCCTCGTCCACGGGTATCTTGTCCGGTATATCTTCATGCAGGAACATGCCCATGATCTCGCCGTAAGGGGTGCGCACTTCTTCGCAGATAATGATCTTGATCGGGGCCATCTTGCTCATCTCCCGGGCCCCCAGCGTGGTGCCGTGGTCGGCCACGCCGATGCAGTTTATACCTTTGGATTGACAGGCTTCGATCAGCTGCTCATATGACATGTAGGAGTCAATCGAATGCCTTGTATGGACATGCAGGTCTGCCCTGATCACCAGATCAGACCCTCTCCAGATACTGGCCGGTCCTGGTATCGACCCTGATGGTATCGCCGGTATTGATGAAGAAAGGCACCTGGATGGTGATGCCGGTCTCGAGTTGTGCGGGCTTTCCTCCGGCGCTGGCCGTATTCCCTTTGAAGCCGGGGCCTGTCTCGGCGATCTTCAACTCCACCGAGATAGGCAGTTCCACACCGATGGGGACTCCCTTATGCATGAGCAATTCCATGTTCATATTCTCTTTGAGGTAGTTGGTGGTGTCGCCCATCAACCCTTTGTCCACGGCCATCTGCTCGTAGTTCTGGTTGTCCATGAAGTGATAGAGGTTTCCGTCGTTGTAAAGAAATTGGACCTGCCGCCTTTCCAGAAAGGCCTTGGCGAATTTCTCGCTGGCCTGAAAAGATTTTTCAACTATATGTCCTGCCTTGACGTCTCTCAGCCGTATCCTGATCTGAGCTGAGCCCCTGCCCATCTTGATGTGCTGATAGTCCAGCACCTGATAAAGCTGCCCGTCCAGCACGATGGTAATGCCCTTTTTAAGTTCGCCGGCGTCGATCATGATGTTAATCCTCCGTTCAAACGGGACTTTTTACCTGCGGTGGTAAGGGCCAGCGCTTTACCTCCGTCGATAGTGACGGTATCTTCTATCCTGACTCCGCCCCATCCGGGCAGGTAGATCCCGGGCTCTACAGTAAAAACCATTTTCTCCAACAGTATATCATCGGCGATCGGTCCCAGGCGCGGCCATTCGTGGGCATCCAGACCGATGCCATGACCAAGGCCATGCCCGAAGCACTCCGCATATCCGGCCTGGTCAATCATATCACGGACCAGCTTATCTGCAGCGCCGGCGCTCATGCCGTCTTTGATCAGAGCAATAGCGGTTGTCTGTGTGCCCAGCACCGTATTGTAGACTTTATTGAACTGCTCATCCATCTTTCCGAGTACATAGGTGCGTGTTATATCGCAGCAATAGCCGTTACACCTGGCCCCAAAATCAATAGTTATGGGTTCACCTTCCTCAATGGGCCTGTTCGTCGGCCTGGCATGTGGCAGCGCTGAGTTTGGCCCCGAGGCCACGATTATCTCGAAAGGCAGCGGTTCGCTCCCTTCCTGCCGGATGCAACTTTCGATCTGCCAGGCCAGCTGTTTCTCAGTTAAACCGGACTTAATGTTCGGGACTATCTTCTCCAGGGACCTGTCCGCAATTGCGCAGGCCTTTTTAATATTTAAGAGCTCTTCAACATCCTTGACAGCACGCAGCTTTTCAATCATGCCTTTGACAGGTATGACCTGGAAATTGTCTTTGGCTGATTGGGCAGCCCTGCAGATGGAATGGTAGGTGGTAAGCGGGAGGTGGTCGGATTCAACGCCCAGCTTGCCGATACCCATACCGACCACAAGGCCGTCCAGCCAGTTGCCGATATCTCCTTTTATATACAGTATCTCGAGATCGGGCGCCTGTCGTCGGGCCTGTTCCACATAGCGGAAATCAACTGCCAGGCAGGCCCTTTGATTTGATATGACCAGCCAGCCCGCGCTTCCGACAAATCCTGAAAGGTAGCGCCTGTTGCTGGCGGAGCCGATGAGCGCGCCGTCTATATCGTGTGTGGCGAAGGTGTCGCGCAATGAAGACAGTCGGTTCAAGCTGCTGCTCCCGATATCAATAAAGACGATTCAAGACGGTGGTCATAATATCAGGCCTTCTTTTTACGGGCATGATAGGTTTTTCCCTGGCCGAAGATCTTTTTGGTCGTCTTACACTCAGGGTATTTGCTGCAGGCCAGGAATTTGCCGTAGCGTCCGGTGCGTATGACCATAGCCTCGCCGCAGTTGGGACATTTCTCGTCCGACGGCTCGGGAGCAGGGCCGCGGTTGACCGCCACGTTTTTCTTGCCCGTGCAGTTGGGGAAATCCGAGCAGGCCCAGAATTTGCCGAAGCGGCTCGATTTCAGGACCATGTCCTTGCCGCATTCGGGGCACTTTTCCTCCGACTTGATCACCACCTTCTGCAGTTTCTCCTGCGCCCTGGCCAGATCTGTCTCGAAGGGGGTATAAAACGACTTTATCACAGATTGGCGGTTCATTGTGCCCTTGGCGATCTCGTCCAGGTCCGTCTCCATCCTGGCCGTAAAATTGAAATCGATGATGTTGGGGAAATTGCTAACCAGCAGGTCGTTGACAATAACGCCGATCTCCTCAGGCCGCAGTTTACCAGCGTCCTTGTATACATATTCTCTGTCCAGGATGGTGGAGATAATCGGAGCGTATGTGCTGGGCCTGCCTATGCCCTTCTGTTCCAGCGCTTTGATCAGCGTAGCCTCGGTATAGCGCGGGGGTGGCTGGGTGAAGAACTGCTCGGGGAATAGGTCGATCAGGTTGAGTGGTTCTCCTTCCTTCAACTGCGGGATGGCAGCGGACTTGAAGTCGTCGAACTCATCCTTCTCCTCATCACGGCCTTCAATGTACAGCGCCATGAAACCAGGAAAACGCAGAGAGGAAGCTCTGGTGCGCAGAAGATATATCGTCTTGATTTTGGCGCATTCAGCTTCGATGTCGACGGTCAATGTATCGAAAAGCGCTGCGGACATCTGGCTGGCTACGGCCCTTTTCCAGATCAATTCGTAAAGTTGGAACTGGTCCTTATTGAGGAATTTCTTGATTGCCGCCGGCTCGCGTTGTGCCCTGGTCGGACGTATGGCTTCGTGCGCTTCCTGCGCCATTTTAACTTTCTTGGTGAACTGCCTGGGTGCCGCGGGCAGGTGCTGTTTGGAGAAATTGGCCGCAATGTAGGAACGTATTTCCTCAACGGCGGAAGCCGCCATTTGGGTTGAGTCGGTCCTCATATAGGTTATCAGGCCGGTATCGCCTTCCTCGCCGATGGGCAATCCCTCGTAAAGCTGCTGGGCGATGACCATGGTCTTTTTTGCTGTATAGTGCAGCTTACGCCAGGCCTCCTGTTGCATGGTGCTGGTAATAAAAGGCGGTGCGGATTGGCGCGCGACCTCCTTCTTCTGTACTGACTTAACCGAGTACTCGGACCGGCGCAGATTCAATATGACGCTTTCGCAGTGGTCGGTATCGGGTATATCCAGTTTTCCATTGCCTGAAAGTCCGACCAGTGAAGCCCTGAAATTTACGCCCTTTTTTGTCCGCTGCACAAGCTCGGCTTCAATCGTCCAGTACTCGACCGGGACAAATTGCAGTATCTCTTTTTCGCGGTCTACGATCAGCCTGACTGCGACGGATTGCACGCGTCCGGCCGAAAGCCCCTTGAGGACTTTCTTCCAGAGCAGCGGGCTCAGCTTGTATCCGACCAGACGGTCGAGAATGCGCCTGGCCTGCTGAGCGTCGACCATCTTCATATCGATGGGACGCGGATTTTTAAAAGCCTCCTCGACAGCTTCCTGTGTGATCTCATGGAAGGTCACGCGCCTGAGGGGTATATTATCCTTCTGAAGGTTGGCGGCTTTAATCAGGTGCCACGATATGGCTTCCCCCTCACGGTCCGGGTCTGTAGCCAGATATACGGACGAAGCGCTATTGGCCAGCTCCCTGATCTCCTTGAGCACCGACTTTCTTTCGGGGATATTCTTGTACTCGGGCTCGAAGTCGCCGTCTATTGATATTCCCAGCCTGTCGGACGGGAGGTCCCGGACATGTCCCATAGACGCCCGTATAACATAGCTCTTGCCCAGTATTTTGCCCAGTGTTCTGGCCTTGGCCGGTGATTCAACTATTACAAGTTTTACAGTCATATTCTTCTCGATAATACAGTCATTAGTACTTCAACCTGCTGTTCAAAGCATAGGTCATACCGCCTGTTGGCCTGACCAGGCCGTTCATCTCCATGATGGCCAGGCAGCTTACAACCGTAGGTGTATCCAGTCCGCTGGCCCGGCATATCTCGTCGACGTGGGCCGGCTCGTCGGAAATGTATTTTATTATAATCGATTCGTTCCCGCCGGGGGTAAGGGCGTCATTGATTTCTATCTGGCGGGAAACAACCGGGAGGCGCAGCTCTTCCAATATATCGAGGTGGCCCCTGACCAGCTTGGCGCCATCCTGGATCAGCCTGTTGGGGCCGCGGCTCATGCCGGATAGTATGCTGCCCGGCACGGCGAAGACCTCCCTGTTTTGATCGACCGCAAATCCGGCTGTTATCAGCGCCCCGCCCTTTTCGCCGGATTCCACCACCAGAACACCGAGGCTCAGGCCGCTCAGTATCCTGTTGCGCCGTGGGAAATTTTCCGGCTTGGGCTTCGTTCCCAGAGGATGTTCGCTGATCAGCGCACCGTTCTCAAGTATATCTTTTGCCAGTTTGAGGTTTTCCGGCGGGTAGACGATATCCAGGCCGCAGGCGAACACCGCGATGGTCCGTCCGTTCGATTCCAGCGCCGCCCTGTGCGCGATAGTGTCTATGCCCCTGGCCAGGCCACTGATGATGGTTATGCCGTTGAGAGCGAGGTTGCCCACGATATCCTCGGTTACCTGCCTGCCGTAGGACGTAGCCTTTCTCGTGCCCACCACGGCAACGCTGTTAGCGTCCGCGGCATTCAGAGAGCCACGAACGTATAATACAGCCGGATAGTCGTGCGTTTCCTTGAGCAGCGCCGGGTAATCCGGCGATTCAAAAGTGATGACTTTAATGCGGTACTTATCGATAAGCGCCAGGTCCTTATCCAGGTCTATGCTGGGTCGGCTGGCAACAAGGTTGTCCGCAGCGACGGCGTCAAGCCCGGCTTTAAGCAGCTCAGGTCCGGGCGCAGCCCAGGCCTTCTCGAGGGTCCCGAAATGGCTCCTGAGCAGGGCGATCCTCACCCTGCCGATGCCGGGCACCCTGGTGAATCCGATCCAGTATTTGGTTTCGCTGTATTCAGGCATATAAATTGAGGTATTTTAACACAAGCGTCTGTAATGCAATAACATACCCTCGGATAACAGCGCGCTTGACGGTGGATGAGAAGAAAGGGTTGGAATACTTGCGGTAGGACTAAGCAGGCGCTTCGCTGTTGAGCATCCTGTTGATCTCGGGTATGACGGCCCTGGCTGCTTCATATCCCGCCGTTATGGCCTCCTGGCCGCGGTGGAACTCGTAGACCTCGATATTTCTGACGTCGGGCTCTATCATGATATCGGCCTTCAATATGCTGGCTCGCACCATCTCGTATTCCATGAGATAGAAGGATTGTAGCATTGTATTCATGATGCTCGGCGCCCTGGTCGATTGCTTGTTGCCGGTCAATCCCAGGTGGATGCGTTCCCTGGGATTATTCAGGACGTTTACCGCTATGATGAAAGTGGCGCCCATAGATTTGACCACGTCCGCCGGCACGGGATTTAGCGTACCGCCATCCACCAAAAAGCGCCCGCCGTAGTTCACCGGCACGAAAACCACGGGAATGGAGATGCTGGCGCGCACAGCTTTGAGCAACGAACCCCGGGTAAGTATGACCTGCCTGGCCGACTGAATATCGGCGGCGACGGCAGCGAATGGGATCCTGCAATCGCTGATGTCGCGGTCCCCGATGATGTGTTTCAGAAAGTTCTCGACCCTGTTGCCGGAAAGGAAGCCCACGCGAATGAAGGTGAACTTGGGGTCCAGCAGATGTGTGATCTTGCGCAGGTTGGTGGAGAGGGCCAGCTCCTCAACGTCCCCTATTTGTCCGTCTGCTGCATAGCAGGCGCCGACCAGCGCGCCCATGCTGGTCCCTGCGATCATATCGATGGGGATATCGGCCTCGCGCAGAGCCTTGATAACACCTATATGCGCCAGTCCCAACGCCGCGCCGCTACCCAGCGCCAGCCCTACCTTCAAATTAGACCCCATACTTCTCAGCCGCTATTAGTATCATATAATTTGTTTTCAATAATATCTTTAATATTTGACAACCCTTCCTGGGAATGAGCATTTAATTCAGTATATTTGTCTCTGAAATACATGTTCAACAAAATATCCATTAAATTCCCGATTAATAAATAATTAAATCCCACTTCTATGATTTCGTTAAGTATGAAGTAATTCTGATGAATGTCCAGCTTAAAAGTAAGCTTTCCGCCAATTAAGGATAGTGGGAAAAGAGCCGTCATAACAAGTTCATCTTTGGTTATTTTGGTTATTCTATATCTTGCTTTTTGATGTTTTCCAAAAAGAATTTCTTCAGAACAAGTTACTGTACCTATTTCTCTTGGTGGCAGTGTTAAAAATTTGCAGCTCAAATGATTTTTAGGGGACATTAATACATAATATCTGTCAAAATCCTTTAATAAATCAAAAAATAATTCAGGCGAGGTATTTATCTTTATTTTGTTTAATACTTGTATCATTTGAGTGAACAAGACAACAGAGGCATTTCCAAAGTGGCGGAGAGGATGGGATTCGAACCCATGGTAGCCCTGAAGCTACACGCGCTTTCCAGGCGCGCCTGTTAGTCCACTCCAGCACCTCTCCTGATAAAAAACATGGCGGAGAGGGTGGGATTCGAACCCACGAGGCTCTCGCCCACCGCTTTTCGAGAGCGGCACCATCAGCCACTCGGTCACCTCTCCGCTGCGTGTCTATTATATCATCACCGCTATGCCAGAAAAAAATCAGGAACGCTAATGTGCTGTCTGAATAGACGGGACGGATGATAGCCGGGCTATATGATTGAAATAGGTCGTTTCCAGATGATATCATGTCAGATCGGTATGGTGTTCAGGGCTTACTGCCGCTGAGGAGGTATGTATATGTACAAGAAAATAATGGTACCGCTGGACGGATCACACATCGCTGAATGCGTTATACCTCATATTGAAGCGATTGCCAGGAAATCATCCGCTAAAGTGGAATTGGTCACTGTAATTGAGCCTCTGGAGATCCCCACCAGGGGACAGATTGCGATAAGCGATGATGAAATCAAGAAAATCGATTCCGAAGGTAAAAAGGAAGCTAATAAATATCTTGACCAGGTATCCGCCCGGCTTACCAAGGCGGGCGTCAAGTCCGATACCGTGATATTGAGCGGCAGGGCGGCTGACAGGCTTACCAGGTACGCTGTAAACAATGATATAGACCTGATCATCATGGCCACACATGGGCGCTCCGGGATATCGAGGATGTTCTGGGGTAGTGTGGCTGAAAAAATTCTGCGCGCCACGGAAATACCCGTACTGCTGATAAAAACCGTGACTTGTGAGATAGACTCCTGATAGTTCGTCTCTAAGGCTTATTGATATGACATCTTTCGCCCGGCGGGCTTAGTATTTTGATACAAGCATGAACGCCAACTTTTTTACTGCCCAGGTGCCGGAGCAGCCGGTGGTAGCCATAACCATTGGCCTGTCCCTGATAATCCTGGCCGTTCTGATGCTGCCCTTTGTAGTGAAAAAAGTTGAAGAAAACCTCGAGCTTTTCTTCCTGATAATGGGCATTTGCGCGGTATCCATCTCCGGTCTGTGGAGCATGGAGCTGGTCATCGAGGCGATCGAGGCCCCGGTGATGATCAGCAAGGTGCCCATCGGCATCTTTCAGGTTGTGCTGGTGTTTGGGCTGCTGATCCATTTCTTCAATAAGTCGTTCTGCGGGGGAGTTCTGTCCATTGCCTCAAGGCTGGGATGGAGATGGTTCGCTTTCCTCATGATACTGGTCTGCGGACTCCTGAGCAGCGTGGTCTCCATAATAGTTACCGCCGTGTTGCTCTCGGAGATTATCGCGGCCATACCGCTGGAGAAGAAGGAGAAAGTCAAATTTGCTGTGGTTGCATGCTTCGCCATGGGGCTGGGCGCAGTCCTTACACCCGTGGGTGAGCCTCTCTCCACCATACTGGTCTCGAAACTGTCGGGACCCCCTTATTATGCCGATTTTCTCTTTTGCCTGCAGACATTCGGCGTTTACGTTATACCCGGTGTTGTCGCCATATCATTGTTCGGGGCTTTCTATGTCGGCCGGCACATGGATGTCCGCAACCTGAAACAGAAGACGGAATACTCCGAGACGCTCAAGACCGTTATCCTACGCGCCGTCAGGGTATATTTCTTTGTGGCCGCGTTGATACTGCTGGGCGAGGGTATGAAGCCAATCATCGTCTGGTATGTGGTGCACGTGCCCGCAGCCGCCCTTTACTGGATTAACATGATTTCGGCTGTGCTGGATAACGCAACCCTGACAGCCGTGGAGATCGGCCCCACCATGGCCCTGTCGCAGATCACGGCCATCACAATGGGTCTGCTGGTTGCGGGCGGCATGCTGATACCCGGCAATATACCCAATATCGTGGCCGCCGGCCGACTTAAAATAAGTATGAAAGGATGGGCCATCATCGGCATTCCTATCGGACTGGTCATCATGGTCATCTACTTTCTTATACTGCTGCCTCAGTTTTTCAACCTGGCCGGCGCTTGATTTGCCAAATAAAAAATAAACTTGATATACTTAACAACCTATCGTTCATCCGGAAATGCAAGATGTCTGAATAAATGACTTCTGTGCCCCTGTAGCTCAGGGGATAGAGCACCGGCCTCCGGAGCCGGGTGCGAGGGTTCAAGTCCCTCCAGGGGCGCATCGAACCCGAGTCTATTAAAGCTTAGATATGGAAAAGGGTACAACTATCGAAATTCGCTGGCATGGCCGCGGCGGCCAGGGAGCGGTCACATCCGCTGAACTGACGGCGCTGGCCGCAATGCGCGAGGGAAAATATGCCCAGGCCTTTCCCAGCTTCGGTCCTGAGAGGCGTGGGGCGCCCGTGCTGGCCTTTAACCGCATCAGCCAGGACACTCCCATTCGCATCCGTTCCGGTGTGGTGAAGCCGGATATCGTGATCGTGCTCGATCCCGGGCTGGTAACCCTCATAAATGTGGTGGACGGATTGAAACCGGGCGGGGCGCTGATCGTAAACAGCACACGCAGCGTGGACGACCTCAAGCAGGAGTTCAGCGGTGACTGGAAGCTGGCGGTGGTAAACGCATCAGCCATTGCCAGGGAACTGCTGGGAGTGAATATAGTCAATACCACCATGCTGGGCGCCCTCATCAGGGCTACCGGCATCATTAACATGGAATCGTTGACTGAGCCGCTGGCCGAGAAGTTCGGCGCGCGCTCCAAGTCCAACTTTGAAGCCTGCAATCGTGCTTTCAAAGAGACGGCACAGGATAAGATAACGACCACCGGTCCTAAAAAGCAAAAAAGCTTCCAGGCCGAGAAATTGCCCAGATGGAACGAACTGCTGGTGGGATGCGCTGTCACAGATGTGGGAAACACCAAGCGATTCTGCACCGGAGATTGGAAATCGGAGCATCCCGAGTGGAATGATGCCGTCTGCATCCAATGCGGCATATGTTCGATTTATTGCCCCGAGGCCTGTATCAGCGAGCAGAGCGACGGCTATTTCCGCTCCAATCCCTTTTTCTGCAAGGGCTGCGGCATCTGCGCACAGGAATGCTGGACGAAGGCGATTAAAATGGTTGAGGGATCATAATCATGGCATCGAAACGCATCGGTATCGAAGCATCTCTGGCCATCGCCGAGGCTGTTAAACTGGCCAACACCGATGTGATTGCCGCATATCCCATAACCCCACAAACTCACATCGTAGAAGGCCTGGCCGAGATGGTGGCCAACGGTGATCTGGATGCCGAATATATACCGGTGGAGTCGGAACACTCCGCCATGAGTGCCTGCCTGGGCTCCAGCGCTGTGGGCGCCAGGACATTCACCGCAACCGCCGGACAGGGCCTGATCCTCATGCACGAAGTGCTGCTGGTGGCGGCCTCGATGCGCCTTCCCATTGTCATGGCGGTGGCCAACCGCGCCCTCTCCGGCCCGCTGAACGTGTGGGGCGATCAGTCGGATGCCATGGTTACCAGGGACGGTGGCTGGATACAGATCTTTGTGGAAAACGGCCAGCAGGCCTTCGACCAGGTCATATGCGGCTTCTATATCGCAGAGCACCCGGATGTCCTGTTGCCCACCATGATAAATGTCGACGGCTTCCACGTCTCCCATGTGATCGAGTCCGTCGAGATGCTGGACCGTAAGACCGTAGATGAATTCCTGCCTCCCTATAAACATAAATACGTGCTTGACCCCGATAATCCCGTGACACTGGGTTGCTTCGCTGCACCCAATATGTATACGGAGACCAGAAAGGCGCTGGACACGGCGGTGCGTGAATCAAAGAAGGTGATACTGGAAGCGTGGAAAAAGTACGGCGACCTTACCGGGCGGTATTATAAGCCGATCGAGCAGTATAAGGCGGACAAAGCTGATACCCTGCTGGTGCTGGCGGGCGGCTATAGCGAAAACGCCATGGACACCATCGATAAGATGCAGAGTGAAGGCAAGAAGGTCGGACTGGTCAGGGTCCGCCTGTGGCGTCCTTTCCCCCACGATGAAATGGTTGAGGCCCTGTCGGGAGCAAGTAACGTTATCGTCTTCGATCGAGCCATATCGCTGGGAGGTCCGGCGCCCATCTGTTCAGAGATCAGGGATACCCTCTATTCGGTTGAGAAAAGGCCTAGGATCGCCAGCATAGTCGGCGGCCTGGGGGGACGCGATGTTTCTCCTGCGGATTTTGAAAAGATATTCGAGATAGGATTGGAACGTATAAAAAGCAGGCGCGCGGATGAAACGTACATGTACGGAGTGAGAGAATAGTGGAAACTCTCAGCATTTATGTCCCCAAACTGGTCACCAGAGGTGAGTATATCGCCTCCGGTCACCGGGCCTGCTCGGGGTGTGGTGAAGTGCTGGCCGTGCGTTACGTGTGCAAAGCGCTGGGTCGCAACACCATTATCTCCAATGCCACAGGCTGTATGGAGATCATCTCGTCGCCGTTGCCTGAGTCAGCGTGGGAGGTCCCCTGGATCCATACCCTCTTTGAGAATGCCTCGGCCGTGGCCTCGGGTATCGAATCCGGCCTTAAGGCACTCAAGCGCAAGCACGGGTATACCAAGGAAGTTAAGGTCGTGGCCATGGGGGGCGACGGTGGGACGGCGGATATCGGCCTGCAATCGCTCTCGGGCGCTCTTGAAAGGGGACATGATTTCCTCTATGTCTGCTATGACAACGAAGCCTATATGAATACCGGCATACAGCGCTCCAGCGAGACTCCCTTCGGCGCCTCAACCACAACCGCGCCGGCGGGCAAGAAGAGCATGGGACAGCATACCTGGAAGAAGAATATGCCCGCCATAGCCGCGGCCCATAACATACCCTATGTGGCAACTTCCTGCTCAAGCTATCCATTTGACATAATGTCCAAGGTTGAAAAGGCGGTTAAGATCAAGGGGCCGTCCTACATCCATATCCTTTCCGTCTGTCCCACCGGCTGGCGCTGTCCCTCCAGACAGACCATTAAAGTCGGCCGGCTGGCGGTTGAGACGGGCATCTTCCCTATGTACGAGATCGAGAACGGCCAGTACAAGTTGAATATCGACCTGCCCAAACTCAGGCCGGTAGAAGACTACCTGAAAGTGCAGGGCCGCTACCGCCACCTGACCAAAGAGAGTATCGCCGAAATACAGGTCAGGGTAATCGAGGAGTACAACAAGGTCCGGCAGCTTGCAGGTCTGAAGAAGATAAAATGAAAGATCAAATAACGGCGATTATCAAGAAATACGGCGGCGACAGCAGCCAGCTGGTATCCATACTGCAGGACCTCCAGGCGGAGTACAACTACCTGCCCCGCACGGTGCTGGATAAGCTGAGCAAAAAGCTGGACATACCGCAGAGCCATGTCTACAGCATGGCGACTTTCTTCAGGGCTTTCAGCCTAGAGGAAAGGGGCAAACACATCTGCAACGTTTGCCAGGGCACGGCCTGCCATGTGCGCGGCGCCGACCTGATACTGGAATCCATTGAACGCCAGCTGGATATCAAACGCGGCCAGACCACTAAGGACCGCGGATTTACCCTGGAAACTGTGAACTGCATGGGTTGCTGCGCCACCGGCCCTGTGGTCAAGATCGATGATGAGTTCTTCGGGCATATGACCAATGACAAGGTCGAGCCCATGTTGAATAAATTTAAAGCGTAATATTGATGGCAAGTAAGTTAAAGACCGCCAAAGCGCTGGCTGCTTTACAGAAGAAGCTGGCAGAGGAGAGGGACACGGACAAGTGCCGCATCTCACTCTGCAACGGCACGGCCTGCAGACCGTACGGCAGCAATCCTGTGGAGGAGGCCTTTAAAGCGGAGATAGAGAAACGCAACCTGGCGGATAAGATTGAATTCAAGATCACCGGCTGCCATGGCTTCTGCGAGCGGGGTCCCATCGCCATCGTCGAGCCTGGCAATGTGTTCTACCAGAGGATCCAGGTCTCCGATGTGCCGGAGATACTGGATAACTCCATTCGGAAAAAGCCGCCCATCGAGCGGCTGCTGTTCAAACAGGATACAGATGTAAAATCCGTAGCACGGCAGAACGATATTCCGTTTTATACCGATCAGCAGCGCATCGTACTGGGCAATAATACCAGGATCGATCCCACCAGTATCGAAGACTATATCGCCATTGGCGGATATTCAGCCCTGTCTAAAGCTTTATTCGAACTGCAACCCGACGCCATCATACAGATGGTCAAGGATTCCGGTTTGAGAGGCCGCGGCGGCGGTGGTTTCTCCACGGGAACCAAGTGGGAGACCTGCCGCAAGGCCCACGGCGATATTAAATACGTTATTGTCAATGCCGACGAGGGAGATCCCGGGGCCTATGCCAACGAGGGTCTTCTGACCGGCAATCCCCACAGCGTGCTGGAGGGGCTGTTGATTGGCGCCTTCGCCATCGGCTCTCACCAGGGCTATATCTACGTGCGCAATGAATATCCCCTGGCGCTCAAGAATATTACACTGGCTATCGAACAGGCTGAGAATCTCGGCCTGGTCGGTAAAAATATACTGGGATCGGGATTCGATTTCAGCGTCAGGGTCAACAGGGGTGGAGGCGCTTTCGTCTGCGGAGAATCGACCGCGCTGATGGCATCGCTTGAGGGCAAGACCGGTGAGCCCAGGGCCAAATACATACATACCGTGGAAAGAGGGCTATGGGACAGGCCGAGCTGCCTGAACAACGTTGAGACATGGGCCAACATACCGCTGATTATTAGCAACGGCGCCGCATGGTTCAGCAAAATCGGCGCTTCCGGCAACAGCGGCACCAAGATATTCTCTCTGACCGGGAAGGTGAACAATACCGGCCTGGTGGAAGTCCCCATGGGCATCAAGCTGCGGGACATCATCTTCGACATCGGCGGCGGCATACGCGGCGGCAAGAAATTCAAGGCCGTGCAAACGGGCGGCCCCTCGGGCGGCTGTCTTCCTGAGAAACTGCTTGATGCGCCCGTGGACTTCGACTCGCTGTTGAAGGCCGGCTCGATGATGGGCTCGGGCGGCATGATCGTAATGGACGAGGAAAACTGCATGGTCGACACGGCCCGCTACTTCCTCACCTTCCTTGAGGAGGAGTCCTGCGGGAAATGCGTGCCGTGCCGTGAGGGCGTCAAGCGGATGCGCCAGATACTGACCGATATAACCGAGGGCAAGGGAGAGATGAGTGACCTGGATCTTTTAACCGAGCTC
Organism: Dehalococcoidia bacterium; assembly: GCA_041653995.1. Lineage (NCBI taxonomy): Bacteria > Bacillati > Chloroflexota > Dehalococcoidia > Dehalococcoidia bacterium. Next base: position 573,935 of record JBAZEK010000001.1, on the reverse strand, counting down.
TCAGCCCACCTTAAGGACAGCGCCCTGTGCGCGCTGGGCAGCTCCGCCCCCAACCCGGTGCTCACCACCATCCAGTATTTCAAGGATGAGTACGAGGCGCATATAAAGGACAAAAAGTGCCCGGCCGGAATATGTAAGGAACTGATAAAATTCAGCATTATCGATGAGAAATGTCCGGGTTGCGCCAGATGCGTAAAGACCTGCCCCACTCAGGCCATCACCTTTATGGGCAAGCAGAAGCCGGTTGTGCTGGACCAATCCAAATGCATCAAATGCCGCACCTGTTATGATATCTGCAAGATGGGAGCTGTGAGCATTGAGTGAGCTGGTAAACCTGACCATCAACGGCAATAAGTATACTGCCGAAAAGGGCAGCATGGTGCTGAAGGTTGCCCGCGATCACGGTATCAGGATACCCACGCTGTGCGATCACGAGGCCATCGAGCCCTTCGGTGCGTGCAGGTTGTGCATCGTTGAGGTCACGCGCGGCAACAGGACGCGTATCGTGACATCATGCCTCTATCCGGTGGAGGAGGGACTACAGGTTCAGACCGATTCACCTCGCATCGTGCGCAACCGCAAGATGCTGCTGGACCTGCTGCTGGCCAGATGCAGCGAGAACAAGGTAATCAAAGAGCTGGCTGCCGAATACGGGCTGGATAAACCCTCTTTCCGCGAGGAATACTGGGAGAAGCACGACTGCATCGTCTGCGGTCTGTGCGTCCGGGCCTGCGAGCAGGTGGTGGGCGTAAGCGCCATCAGCCTGGTCAATCGCGGCGTCACCAAGGAACCCAAGCCGCCCTTCCTCGAGAAAGCCAAGGCATGTATCGGCTGCGGCTCCTGTTACTACGTTTGCCCCACCGGCGCGGTGAAGATGGAGGAGAAGAACGGTGTCCGCCATATCTACAACTGGAAGGTGGCGTTCAAGCTGAAGAAGTGCGAGAAGTGCGGTATCGAGTGGGCGCCCGAAGCCCAACTGGAATACATCCGCAAAAAGTGGAAGCTCGAGCCCGGATTCTTTGACCTCTGTCCAAACTGCCGGTAATCGCCCGGCCGGTTCGGCCTATTGCTTGACTCCATATTTTCCCCAATCTATACTTTTGTCCTGCGGGGTGTAGCGCAGTGGTAGCGCGCATGGTTTGGGACCATGAGGTCGGTGGTTCAAATCCACTCACCCCGACCAGAACATCAATGATCCTATCCTTATTACTCACTAACTAGCAGAGTGCTTGACATGTAACATGAACGCTGTTATTATTTTGAATCGGATTCAATGTTGCAATTCATCTGTATTGATCTGATTGATTCTTTTCACAGCGAGGTTGAACGGGCATGGACGTGATCGAAACGAAGATCGACACCTCTTCGGATGAGTACCGGCGGAACTATGACTCCATGGTGGCGCGGGTCGCGGAAGTCAAGGAGGAGTTGAGGAAGGCTCGGGACGACCGTTCCCAGAAGTCCAGAGATAGACTGGCTGCGCAGGGTAAAATGCCCATGCGCGAGAAGCTGGAGCGCCTGCTTGACAAAAACACCCCATTTCTCGAGATAGCTCCACTGACGGCGCGCGGGATGTATGACGGCATTATACATGGTGGAGGATTGGTATCCGGTATAGGCATCGTCAGCGGCAAGGAAGTTGTAATCACAGGCAATGACGCGACTATCAAGGGCGGTTCCACCTATCCCCTGACCATGAAGAAGGCCATTCGCATGCAGACCATCGCCATGCAGAACCGACTTCCCCTCATTACACTGGTCGATTCAGCCGGTGGATACCTGCCGATGCAGTCCGAGGTTTTCCCCGACATAGACGATGGCGGCAGGGTCTTCTATAACCAGGCGATGCTCTCAAAGATGGGGGTCCCCCAGATCACGGCGGTTATGGGGCTTTGCACGGCGGGAGGCGCCTATATCCCCGCCATGTCGGACGAGGTTATTCATGTTAAAGGCATAGGGGCCATCTTCCTGGGCGGTCCCCCGCTGGTCAAGGCTGCCACAGGCGAGGAGGTGACCGCCGAACAGCTCGGTGGCGCGGACCTGCACTGCCGTGAATCCGGTGTTTCGGACTACTTCGCCGAAGATGACGCCCATGCCATCGAGATCTTGCGCAACATCATGGAGTGCATGCCCGCCCGTGAGAAGACACGCCTGCCCATGCATGAGCCCAAACCGCCCGTCTACGACCCGAAGGAGATTTACGGCATCATCAGCAGGGAATTCAAACTGCCCTACGACGTGCGCGAGCTGATCGCCCGCATCGTGGACGGTAGCGAGTTCCTGGAATTCAAGGAACTTTACGGCCCTACGCTCATCTGCGGCTGGGCCTACATACACGGCTACCCGGTCGGCATTCTGGGCAACAACGGAGTGCTTTTCCCCGACAGCGCCAACAAAGGGGCGCAGTTCATCCAGATCTGCGACCGGCGTAAGATCCCCCTGATCTACCTGCAAAATATCAGTGGATTCATGATCGGCAGGGAGTACGAGCGCACCGGTGTAGCCAAGAACGGACATAAAATGGTTACTGCCACGGCCAACTGCACAGTGCCCAAGTTCACTGTCATCGTCGGCGCCTCCTTCGGGGCCGGCAATTATGCCATGTGCGGACGTGCCTATGAGCCACGTTTCCTCTGGATGTATCCCAACGCCGAAATTGCAGTTATGGGCGGGGAACAGGCCTCCGGCGTGCTGGTGACGCTTCGCAACGACCAGCTGGCCAGGGAGGGTAAACCTCCCCTGACCCCGGAGGAGGCGGACGATATCTGCAAACCTATCATCGAGGCAACAAAAAAAGAGAGCAACGCGCTGTACAGTACCTCGCAACTGTGGGACGACGGCATCGTCGATCCCGTGGATACGCGGGATGTTCTGGGGCTGGCTATCTCGGCCTCTCTAAATGCGCCCATACCGGATGATGTATTCGGATATGGCATATTCCGTATGTGATCAGCTTATTCCAGGGAGGATTTCAGCTATTTTCCGAAAAGTTCTGGTGGCAAACCGCGGCGAGATCGCCCGCCGCGTCATGTACACCTGCCATGAGATGGGTATAGCCACGGTGGCGGTGTATTCGGAGGCGGACCGAAAGGCTATTCATGTTTTAAAGGCCGATCAAGCCGTTTTCCTGGGTGGTTCGGACCCCTCGGAAAGCTATTTGAATATAGATAAGGTCATCTCCGCAGCCAGACAGACCGGGGCCGAGGCTATCCATCCCGGCTACGGCTTTCTGGCTGAAAACCCTCTCTTCGCCGAGCGTTGCGAAAGTGAGGGCATAGTCTTCATCGGCCCTCCCTCCAAAGTCATACGTGAACTGGGGGATAAAACGGTTGCACGACGCACCGTCATGGGGAGCGGCGTCCCCGTCATACCCGGCATGAACAAGCCTGAATCGGACACCCGTGTACTCGCCGGCGATGCTGAGAAGATCGGTTATCCCGTGCTTATCAAAGCGGCTGCCGGGGGCGGCGGCAAGGGGATGCGAGTAGTAACATCGCCCAAAGATTTTCAGGAGGCATGCGCTTCAGCGACCAGCGAGGCAAAGAGAGCCTTCGGGGACGGCTCCATCTACCTGGAGAAGTACCTTTCCCGGCCAAGGCATGTGGAGTTCCAGATCATCGCCGACAGCCGGGGCAACGTTATCCACCTCTTCGAACGTGAATGCTCAATCCAGAGGCGCCATCAGAAGATCATCGAAGAGACGCCTTCGACGATCATGACGCCCGAACTGAGGGAGCGTATGGGTAAAGCCGCCGTAACCGTGGCAAAGGCTTCAGGATACGTAAACGCCGGAACGGTCGAATTTCTGGTTGACCAGCAGGGAAATTTCTATTTCCTGGAGGTCAACACACGCCTTCAGGTGGAACATCCCGTCACCGAAATGATCACGAGCCTGGACATCGTGCGTATCCAGCTTGAAGTGGCCGACGGCAATCCTTTGCCCATCACACAGAAAGACGTGCGCAGCCGGGGACATTCCATCGAATGCCGCATCTATGCGGAGGATCCTGAGAAGGGATTCTATCCATCCCCCGGCAGGATCATCTGCATGGAGGAGCCGTCGGGGCCCGGCATACGCAACGACTGCGGCATTTACTCGGGATTTCAGGTGCCGGTGGAGTACGACCCGATCCTGTCCAAATTAATCGTCTATGCCGAAGACAGGGGCCAGGCTATTAAGCGCATGATACAGGCATTGGAAAACTACGTCATCCTGGGAGTGAAGACTCCCGTGCCTTTCCTCATCGATGTGCTTAAGTCCGAAGCCTTCGCCAAAGGGGATACATACACCGATTTTATCGATACCTATTTCTGCGGGTGGAAGCCCGACCGCCGCGAGGCCGATGCCGCCTGCGCTGCATTCATCATCGACGAGCTGACCCGTACCGTAAAGCCTAAACCTGCGGTGGGAATGGAAAGCACCGAACTGTCGCCCTGGCAGACGCTGGGGGCATGGGGGCGGTGAATATTCAGATTGAGATTAAGATTCAGATTAAGACTGAGATTAAGATTGAGATTGAGATTTAGAGATGGACTACAGGCTTAAAATTGACGAGGAAGTCATCGCACTGCAGGCCGAAAAAAAGAAGGATGGCAGTATGGTCCTTTCCCATGCCGGCCGCACGTTCGAAATCGAGTACACTATGGTCTCCGAATACCACCAGCATCTTACCATAGACGGCCGTCCGCTGAATGTGTTCATTGCAGGAGACGGGAATTCAAAGATGGTGGTGATCAGGGGTACACCCTATTACATCGCTGACGCCGATGCCGTCGAAAACCGTTCCAGGGGAAAGAAGAGGGACCAGGTCATGCCGCAGGAGGTCACTCCGCCCATGCCCGCCGTGGTGGTCAGAATACTTGTCTCAGAGGGGGATGAGGTGAAAAAGGGCGACAGTGTGATCGTCGTATCTTCGATGAAAATGGAGTCAACACTGGTTGCTCCGGCTGACGGGAGGGTGAAAAAGATCAATGTGGCCGAGGGAGACAAGGTGATGCCCGGCCAGATTCTGATTGATATAGATAGGGACGCAGCGGCCTTACCACGGGAATAATCACAGCCCTGCACGTAATCACAGTTTCATTATACAAGGAGGGAATAAATGGACGACAAACATCTGCTTTATCGTGTCGAAGACGGCGTGGGATATATCACTATCAACAGGGAGCAGCAGAGAAACGCTATCACGCCGGAAGCCCTGGCTCTGTTTCATCAATATCTGGATGAAGCGGAAAAGGACATTAATGTTCATGCGCTGCTGGTCACCGGCGCGGGCGATAAGGCCTTCTGCACCGGGGCGCAGCTCAGCGCCGGAGTCAATACGGGCGGATTGGATATTTTCGCCAGCTATGCGGACCTGCTCAACCGCATCGTCAGCTTCCCCAAGCCTACCGTTGCCCGCATCAAGGGATTCTGCCTGGCGGGCGGCATGGGATTCATGCTGGCCTGCGATATCGTCATCGCCAGCGACGATTCCAAATTCGGCACACCGGAGGTGAACGTCGGCCTGTGGCCCATGATGATCGGCGCTCTCATCTTCCGCAACGTGCTTCAGAAAAAGGCCATGGAGATGATATTGTTGGGAGAAAGGATGACCGCGCAGGAGGCGCTGGCCATGGGGCTGATCACCAGGGTGGTCCCCGCGGCGGAACTGGATGCGGAGGTAAAAAAAGTGCTCGAGATCCTCACATCCAAGAGCCCTATCGGCATGAAGATGGGAAAACAGGCTTTCTACGCCGCAGCCAATATGCCGTTGAAGGAGGCTCTGCAATATCTGGCGGAGAGGATCAAGGACATCGCCGGCACGGAGGACGCCAAAGAGGGGATTACCGCCTTTATCGAGAAGCGTCCGCCCAAATTCACGGGAAAATAGTGTTAATCCCACCTATAACAAATATATACACGTGAAGGAAGGAGAACTGCCATGAGCTCTGAAAATAGAAAGGGTAAGGACAGGATCATTATTGCCAACTGCAGCGGTTTTTTCGGTGACCGGCTGTCCGCCGCAGCGGAGATGGTGCGCGGGGGGCCCATCGATGTCCTTACAGGCGATTACCTGGCGGAGCTGACCATGGCTCTGCTCTTCCGTCTGAAAATGAAGAACCCCGAGGCTGGATATACTCCCACCTTCCTCAAACAGATGGAAGAGATTATGGGAGAATGCCTGGATAAAAAGATCAAGGTCGTGTCGAACGCCGGCGGATTGAATCCCCGCGGGCTGGCAGTGGAGCTCCGCAAGATAGCGGAGAAGCTGGGCCTCCATCCTAAGATCGCTTGTATCGAGGGTGATGATCTGATGGCGCGGATCGGTGAACTCCAGCAGGCAGGTGAGTCCCTCGTTCACCTTGATAAAGGTATCTCACTCAAAGACGGGGGCCTGGTCCCCATCACCGCGAATGCCTATCTCGGAGGCTGGGGTATCGCCGAGGCCCTTGAAAGAGGCGCCGATATCGTGGTCAGCGGCCGCGTCGCCGACGCTTCGCTGGTTATGGGTCCTGCGGCCTGGTGGTTCGGGTGGAAGCGCGATGACTGGGACAAGCTCGCCGGCTCAGCGGTGGCAGGGCACATCGTTGAGTGCGCGGCCCAGGCCACGGGCGGGAACTATTCCTTCTTCGACGAGGTGCCGTCATTCCTCAAGGTGGGTTATCCCATAGCCGAGATATTTGATGACGGTTCTTCGATCATCACCAAGCACCCGGGCACGGGAGGTCTCGTTTCCGTTGACACCGTGAAGGCGCAGCTCCTGTATGAGGTCAAGGACCCCAGCTATTTAACTCCCGATGTTTCGGCCCGCTTCGATACCATCAAGATGTCCCAGCAGGGGCCCGACCGCGTCCGCATATCCGATGTGCTGGGCTCGCCGCCCCCGGACACCACCAAGGTGTGCATCAATTGCCTGGGCGGGTACAGGAATTCCACGACCGTTGTACTGACCGGTCTGGACATCGAAAAGAAAGCCAAAATAGTCGAGGATGCAGTCTTCGACAGCCTGGGTGGCAGAGGGCAGTACGCCCTCGAAGATGTGCAGCTCGCCCGGTCTAACAGGGACAATCCCGAGATAAATGAAGAGGCCTTTGCCTATCTGCGGATATCCGTCATGGACCGCGACCAGAAGAAGGTCGACCGGTTTTCTTCGGCAGTCATCGCGCTCGCGCTGGCAAACGTCCCGGGCTTCACCTTAACGGCCCCCCCTGCCAAAGGGACTATGGCGATTATCCACTGGCCGGCGCTCATTCCACAGAGCCAGGTCACCCAGAAAATTATGATCAACGGCGACGAATTTTCTGTCGGTTTTACTCCGTCCGGCGCTGCGGCGAAGCCTCTTCCAGTGCAGAAAGAAGTGGTAGCGCCTGTGCCGACGGGTAAGAAGGTGAAGATACCCTTCGGCCGTATCTATGCGACCCGTTCTGGGGACAAGGGCGGCAATGCAAATCTCGGTGTCTGGGGAAAAACGCCTGAAGCATATGCCTTTCTCAGGGATTTCCTCACCGTTAAAAAACTGAAAGAGCTGCTCAGGGATATGAGCGAATATGAGATAGAACGTTACGAGTTTCCCAATCTTCTCGCAGTCAACTTCTACATCAGGGGCGTCCTGGGCGAGGGTGTAGCCGCTTCGTTGAGAAGCGACCCCCAGGCCAAGACACTGGGCGAGTACCTGCGCGCCAGGATTATCGAGGCGCCGCAGTCTATTGTTCCATGATTGTTTACACTCATCGCGGATAAAATATTGCCGGAGGGCAAGAAGCCGCCCGGCAGGAAAGGAGGTTGTTAGATGACAGTATACGATGAAAAACCCTGGGGCAAGTGGTACGATCCGCCGTTAAGCGCGGAGATAAAAGCAGTGGATGAGACATACGTGGATATGCTGGAGAGGGGACTGAAATTCCGGCCGGAGGTGGTGGCCTTCCATTTTCTCGGGGTTAAATTCACATATAAAGAGCTTGACCGGCTCTCGATGAGGTTTGCGTCATATCTCCGCAAACAGGGATGCAACCCGGGTGATGTGGTGGGAATCAATCTCCCCAACCTTCCTCAGTATCTCATCGCCCTGGCGGGGGCCCTGCGTGCAGGGTGCGTGGTCACAGGCGTCTCTCCCCTTCTCACTCCCAAGGAGATGGCCTACCAATTGAATGATGCAGGCGCCAAAGTGCTGGTAACGCTGGATGCGATCTATGAAAACCGCGTGCAGAAGATAAAAAACGATATACCCAAAGTAACCTGCATCATAACAACTAACATCGCGGACTATCTCCCCCCGGTCAAGGCCATCCTGGGCAAATTATTGAAGAAGATTCCCTCCGGAAAAGTGGAGCCGATCGCGGGAAAAGAGGTAGTGTCTTTCAAAGATCTTATCGCGAATAGTCTGCCCGATATTCCCAGGCCGTCCGTCAAGCTCGATGATACCTGCCTGATACAGTATACCGGCGGCACTACGGGCACTCCCAAGGGCGCGGTCCTCACCCATCGGAATATGGTTTCCAATCTCACACAGGGAAAACAGTGGCTCGATCTCCAAATGAACGGCGGCACCGTCTGCTCGGGCTTCCCCTTCTTCCACATGGCGGGACTCTATTTCGGCATGGTCTCCATGTCGCTGGCCTTCACCCAGTGCCTGATCCCGGATCCCAGGAACACCAAGAATATATGTAAAGAGATCTCGGAGCACCCTCCGATGATGATGCTCATGGTCCCGTCTCTCTACCAGATGCTGATAGACGACCCGGCATTTTCCAAGATCGATTTCTCTTCCTGTAAGGCCTGCATTTCCGGCGCATCGCCGTTTTCCAAGGAGGCCATCAACGCCCTCGAAGCTATCGTGGGCCAGGGCAAGGTGGTTGAGCTCTACGGAATGACCGAGGCCAGCCCGATCATCACGATGAATCCTTTAAAGGGGAAGAAGAAGATACTCTCGGTTGGAGTACCTCTCCAGAGCACCCATGTCAAGCTGGTCGATGTTGAAACCGGAAAGAAAGAGGTCGCCCTGGGTGAAGTCGGCGAGATCATCGTTCTCGGACCCCAGGTGATGAAAGGGTATCACAACAAGCCGGAAGAGACGGACAATACCCTGAGAGAATTCCAGGGCGCTAAATGGCTCTATACCGGCGATGTGGCGAGGATGGATGAGGACGGGTACTTCTATATTGCAGACAGGACAAAGGACATGCTGATCGTAGGCGGATATAAAGTGTTCTCACGCGAAGTGGAGGAAGTGCTCAGCGCGCATCCGGCAGTCGAGTCGTGCGCGATCGTGGGGATAGTCAACCCGGACCGTCCCGACAGCCAGATCGTGAAAGCGGTTATCCAGCTCACCAAATATGCGCAGGCCAAAGATCAGGAACAAGTTAAAAAGGACATACTCGAGTATTGCAAGGAAGACCTGGCGCCCTACAAGGTCCCCAAAATGATTGTATTTATGGAGGCGTTACCTCTTACCGCTGTGGGTAAAGTGGATAAAAAGGCGCTCAGATAAATTCAGCACACCAAATACCGTCTGGATAAGGAGAATGATCCATGTATTTCAACGAGACGCATGATGCTTTCAGGGCATCGATAAAGAAGTTTGTCGATAAGGAGATCAATCCCCACATGAATGAGTGGGAAAAGACGACAGCACCCCTTCACGAGCTTTTCAAGAAGATGGGCGACCTGGGTTTCCTGGGCATTCGCTACGATCCTAAATATGGGGGAGGGGGACTGGATTACTGGTTTGAGACGGTCATGCTGGAAGAGATCGGGCATATCAAGGGCATGGGTGTTTCCACGGCTATCGCAGTCCAGACGAACATGGCCACACCGGCAATCGCAGCCACTGGGAGCGAGTACCTCAAGGAGACCTACCTCAGGCCTGCCATCGCCGGTGACATGGTCTGCGCCATTGCCGTGACCGAGCCGGATGCAGGCTCCGATGTCCGGGCCATGAAGAGCAAAGCGGTGAAGAAAGGCGACTACTATCTCCTGAACGGATCGAAGACCTTCATCACCAACGGTGTGCAGGCTGATTTCCTCACCCTGCTTGCCAGAACTGATGAGGGAGAAGGGTATCATCAATTCGGGCTCTTCGTGGTCCCTACCAATCTCAAAGGTTTTCAGGTCAGCAAGAAACTGGATAAAATCGGGCTGTGGAGCAGTGATACGGCAGAGCTCTTTTTCGATGATGTTAAAGTGCCTGCGGAAAACCTGATCGGCGACGACAGGGAGGGTTTCATCATCCAGATGAAGCAGTTCCAGCATGAGAGGTTCGCCGTATTGCCCGGGACCTGTTCGGCCGTACAGGATATGATCGCCCTGACGGTGGACTATATTCGCCAGCGCATAGTGTTCGGTAAACCCCTCATCACCAAGCAGGTCTTGAGGCACAGACTGGCGGACTGGATTACCAGGAATGAAGCCCTGAGACAACTGACCTACCACATCGTCCGGTTGAAGATGGAAGACCGGGACGCTACGCGGGAAGTTTCCATGGGCAAACTGCTGGCAGGGCAGCTGATATCTGAAGTTGCCACCGGGTGCCTGCAGATGTTCGGAGGGATGGGGTTAATGAACGAGACGCTCATCTCGCGCTATTTCCGGGATGTCCGGGTCATGTCCATCGGCGGCGGCGCGGATGAGGTCATGCTTGAGATCGTTTCGCGGATTGAGGGTTTTTAAAGTAACGGGGCTGTCTATGGCACAATCAAGCGATCAAGTAACTATACCTTCACGCAGTGCATTGCGGCGACTGAGAGAAAAGGAACAAAAGTATAATACCATTCTCAAGGCTGCCGAGACTCTGTTTGCGCAAAAGGGGTACCATCAGACAAGCATTGAGGAGATAGCTGATCTGGCCGAGGTTTCCACGGGCGCCGTATATTTCTATTTTAAGAACAAGGAAGATTTGCTCATCATATTGATGCAGGAAATTGGGCATCAATTGAGGAAACTGCTCGCCGATGAGTTTAAAAGGACCGGATTTTCCTTTGACAGATTTAAGAATATCTCGTTTGCCTTCTTAAAAAATTTTTGCGGGAGTCACCCGGAGTGGATCGCAATTTTTTTCAGGGAATCTGTCGGCCAAAGCGTGGAAGTGGAAGAACAGAGGAGGCAACTGTTCTTCAAGCTTACGGATGATATCAAGGAGGCGTTTCTTCAAGCAAGCAGGGAACAGGGGATAGATCCCGTTGACGACTTAATCCCCGAGATGGTTGGTGTATGCATACTTGGGATATACGAAAGAATAGCCTGCTACTACTTCCTGTGGCAGAATCCACCGGAGGATATCGATACTATAGCTCAGAGATCCATATCGTTCATGCTCGGCGGGATTAGCAGCCTGCTTAAAAAGTAAGAGATTGTTACAATATACAGATTAATTAACTATCAGGAGGAGCACCATGAAAACAAGAATTACGGAGATGTTGGGGATCCAGTACCCTATCTTTCTGTCAGGTATGAGCTGGATCAGTACTCCCGAGATGGTGGCCGCCGTTTCCAACGCTGGAGGTATGGGCATACTCGCCACAGGCCCCCTGGACAAAGATGCGGTGCGTGAGGCCGTTAAGAAGATCCGCAAGCTTACGGACAAGCCCTTCGGGGCCAATTCGGCCCTGATGTTCCCTGGTGCTGCGGAATCCGCAAAGGTTCTGCTGGAGGAGCAGGTGCCGGTGATCAATTTCGCCCTGGGCAAGGGAGACTGGCTGGTAAAGGAGGCGCATAAATACGGCGGCAAGGTCATTGCCACCGTGGTAAGCTCCCGTCATGCCAAGCGGGCCGAGGAATATGGATGCGACGCCGTTATCGCCACGGGCAACGAAGCCGCAGCCCACGGCGAATTCGTGACCACTTTCTGCCTTATTCCCAGCCTGGTTAATGTCCTCACCATACCGGTCGTCGCCGCCGGTGGAATCGCGGACGGCCGCGGTTTGGCGGCTGCGCTGGCACTGGGCGCGGAAGGGGTGGCCATGGGTACAAGATTCATGACGACCAGGGAAAGCCCACTGCACCAGAACTACAAAGACCTGTCCCGTACCAAGGATGTCACCGACACTTTGTACTCGAAGCGTTTCGATGGACTGTATTGCCGTGTGCTCAAGACCGATACCGCCAAACGGGTAGAGCAGAGAGGGCTTGACCTGCCCGCTGCATTTGTCAATGGACAGGACATCGCGAAGATGATCAACCTGCCGTTCTACAAGCTCATGATAGGCGCGGCGCTCTCCGGCTGGAAGAACGCCAGACAGCTTGCCTTCCTGGCAAACGCCTCCAAGAACTTCCAGCGCGCTACGGAAGAGGGCGACCTTAAGAGGGGTGTGCTGCCGGTAGGGCAGTGCACCGGCCTGGTCAAGGACGAGCCCACGGTCAAAGAGGTGATCGAGAGGATGGTAAAAGAGGCGGAGGGCATTGAGAAGAAGTTGGCCGGCGTTTTCAATTGAATAATCAATCAAACTCATATAGAATATGTCGATTCTTTATATATAAGGAGGTAGTACCATGTCCAAAAGGGTTGGCATTGTAGGTGCGGCTGTTACCCCCTTCAAAGCCAAATGGAACGAGAAGACCTATTACGAGCTTGCACAGATGGCCACCAGAGAGGTGGTTAAGGATGCCAAGATTCCTATTAAGGATGTCGATGCCGTTTTCTATGCTATCTATAATGATATCTTCGAACGGACCTGCATCCCCGAGCATCCGCTGCAGGGTATTATCGGCATGCAGGACAAATTCGGCATGCGCGTCAGCACGGGCGGCGCCACAGGCGCCTATACCATCTCAGCGGCGCACGCCTATCTCGCGGCCGGCAGGTTCAAGACCGCCCTTGTTCTGGGTGTGGAGAAATGCACCGATTGTTTCGATTTCCTCTCCATGTCCGCCACTCCCGAGGTGATCAAGACCATCGGCTGGTCGGGCGACAGCTTCTTCGAGCAGCAGCTCGGATGGACGGCGGCGGACAGCTATGCCGAGGTTGTGCTGGCCTATATGGATGAGCACCCCAAAGACCTTAAACCCAAGGTGACGGCCAAGATATCGTCCGTGCTCAGTCAGTACGCCAAAAACAACAAGTACGCCCAACGCCAGCATGACCAGGTTACGCCTGAGGAGGTCATGAATTCACGATTAATAGTCTATCCCTTCAAAGAACTGGAGATCTGTGTATATACCGAAGGCGCTGCCGCCCTGATTCTGGCAGAGGAAGACACCGCCAAAGCGATCTCCAGGAACACGGGCAAGCCGGTAATCTGGATAACAGGCGTGGGTGAGGCCAATGAGCACTCCTTCGCAGGTAAAAAACAGAAGGTCATGCCGCGCATCATGTCCGACTACCTTGCTTCGCATCGGGCATATAAAATGGCGGGCATCAAGAATCCCCTTAAGGCCATTGATATTGTCGAGCTGCACGATGCCTTCGTACACCAGCTCGAGATCACCATGTCGGAGTTCGATCTGGTTCCGCGCGGTAATGCCGATGCGCTCATCGACGACGGCCTGATGCTTCCGGGCGGAGAATATCTGGTTAATCCCTGCGGCGGCCTGATTTACTGCGGCCATGCCGTGGGCGCAAGCAACGTCATGTCTGCATGGTCGGCGCGCAATGAGCTGATAAAGCGCAAGAAAAAGACCGCGCTCGTGCACGGGACGGGCAGCACCATCGCCCAGTACACGGCTGTCTGCATCCTGGAACATGATTAAGCGAGGAAGGAGATAATTGAAATGGCAAAGATAAAAGAGAAAGTTATTGCTCCGGAGTATATACCGGACAAAGGCTCGCACGTTCTGACCATCGACAAGCAAAAATATTTAATTGTCAATGACGCCATGTACACCTTTTATCAGAGGAGCAAGGGCGAGTTTTCGCAGTTCTTCCTCGGCATCAGGGACGATAAGAAAATTCTGGGCTGCAAATGCACTAAATGCGGCCTGGTCAGGTGCCCTCCCTTCCAGACGCATTGCCCGGATTGCAATTTTGCCCCCACCAAGATCGTAGAGGTGGGGCAGGTGGGCAAGATGCTCAGCACCCCACCCATCACCTATTTCGCCAACTCGCTCTTTCTCAAGATGGCGCCTTATGGCAGGGGTCGCGTGGTGCTGCAGGGTGCGGATACCGCGCTCAGCGTGAATGTTTATACCACCACCGGCATACTTGCGCCCGGTATCATCAAGAAGGGGACCGAGGTCAAGGTCGTTTTCAGGGACGAGCGCAACGGTGAGATCAGCGATATCTTCTGCGTTCCCACCAAAGAGCTGACCAGGGCCCAGGTCGCCAGAAAGGGCCTGCTTGCATCTCAGATCAACTGGGAGGGTGCGGTTGAACCGACCCTGAAAAAACCCACCGCAGCGGATAAAACCGCCTATGATAAGGCGCTTAAAGAGATCAAGTCCGTGATCAAGATGATGAACCAGACCGAGCGCGCCCGCAAGGACATCGCCGGATGGAAGCGTGATATCAAGGTTAAAACCACCGGCGGTGAGTTCGCCATCATCATCAATAATGGCGATATCAGGGTGGAAGAGAAGAAACTGACCAAACCCGATTTCGTTGTGGTGGCCAAAGATCCTAAGGTACTGGCGGACGGCTTGGCTTACCGCGGCGCCATCACCGATTCCATCATTATGAAAAGACTGTGGATCAGCAAGAACATGGAGTTCACCACTATTTTCAAACTGGACCGTATGGCCCGCTCGGTGGCGCGTTCTAAGAAATAACCTCGCCCGATTTAAGTAAAGAAAGAGGGGGGCAGCCGCCCCCCTCTTTGTATATTCCAGCCCGGTCTATTTTTTCAGTATTGTCACGGCGGCCACATGATTCCAGCCGAATACCTGGCACAGGCCGACTTTGGGGTCCCGGGATATCTGCCTGGGTCCGGCCTGTTTCCTCATCTGCCATACGATCTCGCATACCTGCCCCAGGCCGGAGGCGCCCGGCGGTTCGCCCTTGCACTGTATCCCTCCGCTGGGATTAACCGGTAGGCGGCCCGTAATATCCCAAACACCTTCCCGTAATAGTTTATAGGCCTCTCCCTGTTTGCAGAGACCGAGTTGCTCGATATGGACCAGCTCATGCGCTGATTCGGTATCCTGGACCTCGCACACATCAATGTCCTTCGGACCGAGGCCCGCCATCTCATATGCTTTTTTAGCGGCAAGCTCGGTCACCGAGATGCCCTTTTTGTTGAGGTTAACACTGTAGGTATTGCTGGGCTCAACCACGGATGGAGGGTATTGTGCCGTCTGCATAACGGTAGCAGCGATGGTTATTGGCTTGCGGATGTTGAATTTTTTAGCTGCCTTCTTGCTGCAAACGATGGCCGCCGCGGCGCCATCATCCGGTGTGCAGAAATTATACAGATGCAGCGGATAGGCAACCATGGGAGATTTGAGCACGTCCTCTATGGTTATTATGTTTCTGAAGAGCGCGTAGGGGTTGTTTGCACCGTTTTTATGTGCCTTGACCGCCACCCTGGCGAAATCCTCTTCTGTAGCGCCGTAATCATTCATATATTTCTGTGCCACAGTAGCAAAGGCTGCAGGGCTGGCCTTCATGCCCAGCACATTCTGCCAGGGGTCACCCAGTTCATCGAACATTCCCTTGAACTTATCGAATCCATAAACCAGTACAACTTCGCAGGAGCCGCTGTTGATGGCGTCCCTGGCCAGCTTCAGCATGGCGCCGCCCGTCGCGCACATGGCGTTAATCTGGTATATCGGCACACCGGTCATACCGACTTTCATCATCAGGTCGATGCCGGTGCCCGCTTTCTTAAAAGCGACTTTCCCGGCCAGCACGAACTCGATATCTCGATATGTTATGTTGGCGTCTTCCAGCGCCTTTAGGATAGCCTCGATAGCAATGTCATCAGGCTCCTTATCAGGATACCTGCCAAAAGGATGCATCCCCACACCGGCGATTACCACGTTGCTCATATTGCCTCCTTAAGCTCAAGTTTGTTTGGCAGCAAAGAAATAACCACTTTAATTAGCCCCCGCCGGTTTAAACTTGCAGATCATCACATCATTACCGTCTTTATCCTGCCCAAATTTTTCAAAGGCCAGTTCCATTTCCATGCCGACCTTAAGCTTTCTAGGATCGTTTTCCGTGAGCAGAGAATAAAGCACCGTACCGCCCGGCAGCTCGATCCAGCCCAGCCCGTAGGGCACAAATGGATCGGGTGGTTTATAGGGAGGAGGTGCAGGGTAGTACATCACGGAAAAGGCGTAGAGTTTTCCCCTGTTACCGAGGGTTATCTCCTCCAGGTCCCGACCCTGGCAGTTCTCGCATATCTCTCGTTTGATGAAAAACTTCTCCCCGCATCTCTTGCACCTGCTCCCTAAAAGGTCTCCCTTATCGGCCGGTAATTGCGGAAGTCTCATCATCCCCTCTTTGAAAGGCACCTGTTTGCCGTTACCGTTGCTCATAAAAAAACCCTCCTTTAGTACGCAATCACTACGTATTGACAGCACTATTTTACGTTTGGTGTAAATGCAATAATATTGTGAACTGGCCAGTTATACCTGGCAGTATATTTTAAAACGTGCTTAAGGCTGTTGTAAAGATACTCGATACGGGACCGGTACTAAAATCAGCACTTGGAAGACACTTCATACCTGGGAGGAAAACGGTTACCCAAGGGTATTGGAAAGAATGGTTTGCTTTCTTCTTTTCACAGGCGTTGCAAAAATAATGCCGGTCAGGATGAAATCAGACATGTGTGCTGCGATCTCTTTCGTCGTCAGAGCGCCCCGGGGGGAGTACCAGACCCAGGTATAATTGGCGGCCCCAATAATGGTATATGCCAGCATTTTGGCATTCACTTTCCTGAAGATATGCTTTCTGATCCCTTCCTCAATAATCCGGCATAACATATCCTCATAGGTGTCTCTTAGCTTAACTATCTCCTTTTTATGCCTGCTGGTTACCAGCCAGTCCTGCTGAGGCAGCATCGGTCCTACACCGGTTACCACCGTCTGCGCAACATGGTTCTCGATCGCCCGCTTCAGTTTGGAATCCGGACTGTCTTCATCGCGAACGATTCTTTCCAGACTCTCGATGACTATTTTATACGCTATGCGGTGCAGGTCGAATATGATCTCCTGCTTGCTGGCCCAGTGGTGATAAATGCTTACTTTACTGATATGCAGCCGTTCAGCTATCTGATCCAGCGTTACGTTGGCATAACCACGCTCGCGAATCAGGTCAGAGGCCGCTTCCAGAATCCTTTTCTTGAAATCACGCCGCGCTTTTAGTCTCAGTTGATACGATTTGTCAGCGTCGATTGCCATATAAGTATTACCTGCATATCTTGAATCTTGCCGGTGTGCTCAGTGTATATTACGCTCCTGAATTGAGTTCGAATTTTAGGTTAAACAGCAGCATTTGTCAAAGCTTGCATATCGCCAACTACAGCGTTTTTGACATATATGTCAAACGTGTGATATAAATTTGCGGCGGATGTACTGAGTAGTTATACCAATGGGTTCTGTCCATTAGAACCGGATTTTACCGGATTCGTCAGGAGGCTTAGCCGTGGATTTTCAGTTTTCAGAACAGCAGGAAATGTTGAGGGCGACCGTGCGGGAATTCGTAGAGAAGGAATGCCCCAGGCAATTGGTAAGGAAGTGGGACGAGGAGCATACATTCCCCCTGGAGGTTTTCGAGAAACTGAAGCATATGGGCGTCATGGGCATTATTACTCCTGCAGAATATGGCGGAACCGGAGGCAGTATCGTGGACTACACCATAGTGGTCGAAGAGCTGGCGCGCTCCGGCTTCTGGGGGTTGGCCTCGTATTTCAATGCGGTCATCATGTACGGGACAGACATGATACTGCACTGCGGTACTGAGGAGCAGAAGAAGTATTACCTGCCCAGATTGTGCCGGGGCGAGTTGCTTTTTGCCTATGGCATCACAGAGCCGGACTCGGGATCGGATGCCGCGGCTGCCCGCACCATGGCCGTTGAGCAGGGCGACCATTATGTGCTCAACGGAACGAAAATGTTCATTACCCTGGCCGACAAGGCCGATTACACCATTACACTGGCCCGGACCGACAGGGAGGCGCCCAAACATAAGGGGCTATCCCTTTTTATTGTTGATACCAAGAGCAAAGGTTACCATGCGAAGCCGATCAAGAAAATGGGTGGGTTCACCGATACGACCTGCGAGGTGGTCTACGACAACGTTAAGGTGCCCAAGACGCACGTCCTGGGCGGACCCGAGGCAGTCAACAGTGGCTGGCAGCTGCTGATCAGCACGCTCGAGACCGAGCACCTGGAGGTGGCCGCCAATTCCCTTGGCTATGCGCAGGCAGCCTTCGACGATTCCCTGCAGTACGCCAAGGAAAGGAACGCCTTTGGCCAGCCCATCGGCAAATTCCAGGCTATCAGTCACATGCTGGCCGAGATGGCTGTGGATCTTCATCTGGCACGGCTGTGCGTTTACCAGCTTGCCTGGTTGCGCGACGCCAATAAGCCATGCTACAAAGAGTCATGTATGGCCAAGCTGGTCGCCACAGAGTGCTGGACCAACATGGCGCACAGGGCCATGCAGGTCTTCGGCGGCTATAGCCTGATGTATGAATACGACGTGCAGAGGTATTTGCGCGATTCTTATATCCTACTTATCGGGGGTGGAACCAGGCAGATACAGAAAAATATGATAGCCAAAGCGCTGGGGCTATAAATAGGCCGCGCTGTCAAACGTCGATTATGCCAACGAAACAAAGCATGCCCTTTCACACTGCACTTTGCGATTTGCTTGGGATCAGGTATCCGATCATCCAGGGTGCCATCATGCATGCCGGTGGTCCCGGATTGGTGGCTGCAGTTTCAAATGCGGGCGGTTTGGGGGTGCTTTCCTCTGCAGGAATCAGCACTAAGCAGCTGGTCGAAGACATAGATGAAACCCGCAGGCTATGCCATATGCCGTTTGGTGTCAATATTCAGGCTGGCGCAGCTGAGTTCGCTATGAGTAGGGCTAGGACCGTGATTGAAAATGGCGTCAACGTGGTGACCCTTGGCCGTATAGACACTAAACTCCCCGTGATTGATTATCTGAAAAGCAATAATATTCAAATTATGGCGGTGGTGGGTAATGTCGAAAGAGCCAGGGTATGTGAAGGGCAGGGTGTTGACATAATTATTGCATCCGGCTGCGAGGCTGGAGGGCATGTGGGAAGGGTAGCTACGATGCCTTTGATTCCGGCGGTGGTTAATGCTGTCAGGTTACCCGTTGTTGCGGCAGGAGGCATCGCAGATGCCCGTGGATTTGTTGCGGCGCTGGCCCTGGGAGCCTGTGGTGTGCAAATGGGGACCCGTTTTTATGCCACGAAGGAAGCAACCGCCACAGCGGTGGAAAAGCATAAGATCATCGCGGCAACTGAGGATGACACCATGGTCTCTGCCGCACTCACGGGCTTTCCCTGCCGGCTTATACGTGAAAAAATACTCGATGATTGGGAGCAACGTAATCGGGCAGGAGCACCGGTGGAAGTGCTTAAAGCACTTTCTGCAGAAATTCAGAGGAAATACTGGCAGAAATCGGCGGGGGCTGTGGTGTCAGCAGGTCAGGCATGCGGTATTATCAGCACCACCCTTGCTGCCGGAGAGATTATTGAAGACATGGTAGCGGACTCTATGGAGATAATCCGCAGCATATATAAACTGTCTGGTCAGGTTATGACACAACAACAATAGTATGTACGGAGGATATTATGGCTTTAAGAACACCTGAACAATTCAAAGAAAGCCTGAGGGATGGCAGGGAAGTCTACATGTATGGAGAAAAGGTAAAGGACGTCACCACTCATCCCGCGCTCAAGGTATGCGTCGATACCATGGCGCTGGACTATGAATGCGCCGAACTGCCACAGTTCAAGGACCTGGCCAATGTCTACGATCCTGAGCTCAAACAGGAGGTCAGCAGGTACTACCATATCCCGCAGAATGGAGAGGATTTGGTGAAGGCCACCGAGCTGATAATAGCCACCTCCACCTATGCAGACGGTTATATCCCGCTTGCCAAGGACATAGGTGCCGACGCCATCAACGCCATTCAGATCTTCGCCAATTTGACTGGAAATAAGGAATATATCGACCGGGTACATAACTTCCGCCAGTATCTGATGAAAGAGGACGTGGCCATCGTCTCCGCGGTCACCGATGCCAAGGGCGACCGGTTGATGCGCCCCTCGGATCCCAAGCAGGTTCACCCCGATTTTTACCCGCGGGTGGTGGAGAAGAACGCCAAGGGCATCGTGGTCAGGGGCGCCAAGATGCACATCACGGGCTCCGCCTATTCCAATGAGATCTTTGTAATACCCGGCAGGGCTATGACCGAGGCCGACCAGGACTACGCTGTGGCCTTCGCTGTGCCCTGCAACGCCAAGGGTTTAAAGCAGATCTGCCGACCCATAAAGGCGGGCATCAGCTCGATGGAATTTCCGGTGGACCGCCCCTGGCGCATGCATACCGACCAGTTAATAATCTTCGATGATGTTTTCGTGCCATGGGAACGTGTTTTCATGTGCGGCGAATGGAAGCAGGCTTTTCTAATAGCACACAATTTCGGCCTGCTGCACCGACGGACGGGCTGCGCCTACCGCATACCCATCTCGGAAATTTTCGTAGGGATGGCTTATGCCATCGCTGAGTACAACGGCGTGGAAAATGTCCCTCATATCAGGGAGAAGCTGACGGAGGCGGCTATGTACCTGCAGACACTCAAATCCCTGACGCGCGCGGCCTGCCTGGATTTCGTCATGCACGGCGGTATGCCGGTTCCCAATCCCGTGACCACCAATATCGCCAAGTATCATTTTGCGGATAAATATCATGGGCTAGCCAAGCTGATACAGGATATCTCGGGTGGGGCGCTGATAACAAAGCCCACCTACCTCGACTGGCAGAATCCCGAGATCCAGCCCTATATGGAGAAATACCTGAGTGGAAAGTCGGGCACCTCGGCCGAGGCCCGCCTGCGTATGTTCGACCTCATACGCCGGCAGCTCGCCTCAGAGTTCGAGGTCATGGTCCTGCACGGCGAGGGCTCGCTTATGTCCCAGAGGATGATGATACTGGCCGAGGCCCGTGAGGAGCTGAGGCGCTGCAAGAAGATAGCCGACGATATGGCAGGAATCAAATAATATATTGGAGGATTATCAATGGATGTTTCATACCTGTCCTTAAAGGGTAAGGTCGCCTTGATAACAGGGGGCAGCCGCGGCATCGGCAGGTCCATCGCGCTGCAGTTCGCCGACGCGGGAGCCGACGTTATCGTCAGCAGTCGCAAGCTTCCGGACCTGGAAAAGGTGGCGGAAGAGATCAAGCAAAAAGGGGTCCGCAGCCTGGCGATAAGCGCGCACAACGCTAAAATTGAGGACCTGAAAAACCTGATGGCCAGGGTCAAGGAAGAGTTCGGACGTCTTGACGTCCTGGTCAACAATGCTGTAGCTAATCCTGTTATGGCGGATGTCCTTCACATGGAGGAAGCGCCCTTCGACCTGATCATGAACGCTAATATCAAGGGCTACTATTTCCTCAGCCAGGCGGCGGCCAGGATGATGGTAGAGCAGGGCAGCGGAGGCGCGATCGTCAACGTTGCGTCGGTGGGAGGTATCTTCGTCACTCCCGGGCTGGGTCCCTACTGCATCAGCAAGGCGGCTATTATTATGATGACCAAGTGCCTGGCTGCGGAGCTGGGCAGCCATGGAATCCGCGTGAACTGCATTGCCCCCGGCATCGTTAAGACCAAGTTCAGCGAGGCGCTTTGGAGCAATGAAAAGCTGATGGCCGACTATTTGAAGCAGATGCCGCTGGGCAAAATAGGCCAGCCTGAGGAGATATCCCGGACGGCGCTTTACCTGGCCTCGGACGCTTCCAGCTTCATGACAGGATCCACGCTTATTATCGACGGCGGCGCCAACCTGTAGCAGCTGCCGCCTCTCAAAGATTATTTAAGGAGGTTTAACTGTAAATGGTTTCAAAGAACTTTGATGTAATCGTAGTTGGATCGGGGGTGGGAGGTCTGGCCACGGCTGCTATCCTGGCGTCAAAAGAAGGTAAAAAAGTCCTTGTGCTGGAGAAGGAGTCTTTTTACGGCGGGCGCATACTCAGCTTCTACGGGAAAGACAACAAGCTCTGGATCATGGGTAAAGAGTATTCCTACAAGGACTTGCAGAAGGCGTTGGCCAGCACGGGCACCTGGATCACTCATGATACGCCATCCTTCGAGTCGGTGGTAAAACAGGGCTTGTTCAACCATTGCATCAACGATGGCGGCCACGGGTTATTCTGGGGCGACCGCGGTCGAATCACCTACCTGTGCAAATTCCTGGGCAAGCCTATTTATATGAAGACCAACAAGGGGTTCGTCGTTATCGACAACAAGGACCAGACCAGGTGGTACCAGGTCGAGCACGGTAAACCCTACGAGTGGATGAGCGACGGCGGCAAGTCGGCCCGGAAGCTGCTGCGCGAGATGGCCATGCTGACATTTGACCAGATCGAGCAGATGAAGGGCTCCCTGGGAGATTTCCTCAGGGAAAGGGACTGCAACGAGGAGAACTGGCTGTTCATCCGTAACCTGGCCGGTTCTCAAACGGCTATGGCCAATCCCGACGATATGCACCTGCGCGACTACCTGAAATATCAGTCCATAGCCAAGGATATCCAGATGGATCTGGTCACAGGGTCAGTGGGACAGATCGATGCCGGCATAGGCACACTGGATATCGCTCTGCAGCTAGGCAACGTGATCAGGGCGGCCGGAGGAGAGATCTGGACAGACGCTCCTGTACAGGAGATTGTGATCGAGAATAAGAAAGTCAAAGGTGTAAAAGTCAAGACGAAAAATGGAACGGAGACCATCGATGCCGGCCTGGTCGTTTGCAACATACCGCCCAAGCAGGCCTTCAGTGTGATACCGGAGGGCAATTTCCCCACCGATTTCGTCAAGGAAGTGAAGGAGAAATACTATGTGCCCGGCCTGCTGACCGGTTTCTTCTATTCCAGGCGCGATTTTGCCCGCGAGAAGGGCATTGATCCCAGGAGCTTTATCTTCCTTTCAGGCGTTACGAACAAGAAAGGCCTGGAGGGCCTCGATTTCGTTATGGCCTCTTTCACCTGGTGGGTAAATCACGCTCCTATCGAGATGAGCAGCCTCCTTTTCTCCATCCCCCTGCTGGACTGGGAGATGCGCGACAAGGCCAAGGTCAGCGCCTGCATCGCCGAGGCTGAACGTTTCATGACCGACAATTTCCCGGGATGGGAGAAGGACGTTATTTTCCGTATCTGGACCGCCGGCTCCGAGGCCTACGGCCACTGGCGTCCCATCGGACAGGACCGCCCTGATAATCAGTGCCCCTGGGTCGAAGGCCTGTATTTCGTCGGCGACCAGTACGGCAAGAAGGAGTGGGGCGGAGGCGTTGACGGAGCAGCGCTGTCAGGAGCCCTCTGCGCGGACGCCATCACTGGAAAGGACTACGAAAAGCAGATATTCCCCTCCTATCATCGCTCTTCCTGGTAGAGACTTTACATAAAACAAAGGATGGACGGGCCCAGCCCGTCCATCCTTTTTATATTGCGGTAATTAAACCCTTCAGGCCTTGATGGGCTCACGCACCTCGTAAAGCTTGATTGAATCAGTTATGCACTGAACGGCACATACGCCGCATCCGAAACATTTATCGGGATTGACAGCGGCCTTCATCTTCTTGTGCCCGGCGACCTTTATCATCTCGATTGCGCCGAAAGGACACTGCTCCACACAGTCCTGGCATCCGCTGCAAGACTCTACGTCCACCCTGGCCTCGAAGCGGCTCCTGGCTATGCCCTTTTCCACTCCGCCGTAGGTCAGCCACGGCATCATGAAGATACAGCAATCTGGACAGCAGTTGCAGATAAAATGTCCCATCTCCGGGGTATTGGTCACGCTGTGGACCAGGCCACCCTCCGCAGCGGTGCGCAGTATCTGTTTGGCCTCTTCTTTGCTCACCTCGCGGCCGGAGCCGCGCTTTATAGTGTATTCCGCGCCCTTGTTTAGCTGCAGGCAGACCTCGCCGGGCCTGTCGCATTTCTGCGCCATGCGACGGCAGGGGCACTTGACCACGGCGATCCTGGCTGTCCTGTCGATAATCCCCTCTATGTCCTCATTCGGCATGAGCTTGCCGGGCTCCGCGACAGCCGCACGCGCCGGTATGACCCTGGAGACGGGATTAATGAAATCCTTCACCCATTTGGCGACATCCTTATACAGCTCGTTCTCGGAGAAATCCCACCAGGCGTCCAGCAGGTCCCTGCCCCACAGCTGGTCCGACCTCATATCGCTGCCGGTGGCGTCGTGCAGCTGGAAAATATCGCGCGCCGGGCGGTAGCCTTTGGATGATTCGAAAATAACGCCCTTCTTAAAAAGTCCGGCCAATATCTCGTTTACTTTCTCAACCGGTTTGCCTGTCTTTCCTGATATCTCATCTGCCGTAGCGGGAAGCATATTGGCGATCTTGACCTCGTCTTCGTCCATCAGTACCTGAAGCACCTTCCTGAACCTCTCCGATCCCTGGTAGGCGTATTTGCCGGCAAACTCGGTATAAGGGTCGCTCATCGTAACCTCCTCTCTTTATCAACCGTGTCGATGATGTTTGCGCGGGTTATATTGTTCTGATGACCGCCACCACCCTGCCCTGTATATCCACATTGGCCGGGTCGGTGTAGATCGGCTCCATCTGCGAATTGGCCGGCTGCAGACGGACGCGGTCTTCCTCCCTGAAGTAACGCTTGAGCGTGACCTCCGCTTCCTTTCTCAGCCAGGCTGCCACCATGTCTCCGTTCTCGACATTCTTAACTGGCTCCATTAAAACGATATCTCCGTCGTCGATTAGGGCATCGATCATAGAGGTTCCTTTCACCCTCAAAGCAAAAACCTCTTTCTCCCGTGTGATCTCTCCGGACAGCTCCAGCGTATCCACCGCCTCCTGGTGCCAGGTGTCCGCGCTCATCACGGGCAGGGGAGTGCCGGCTGCGATAACGCCCAGGACGGGGACGCGTATGGTGCTCCTGCGGTCAGGAAGCTGGATGCTCCTGAAAACGTGGGAATCCCTCTCGATCTGGTGCTCGCTTTCCAGCAACTTGAGATGATACTGCACAACGGCGGTGGAGCTGAGCCCGCAGCCTTTTTGAATGTCCCTTACCGTGGGCGTATAGCCACGCTCGTCGTAAAAATCCCGAATGAACTCGATGATCTTTTCACGTTTTTCACTCGGCCCTGCTTTTCTCATAAATTTAATCCATTATCGTACATTTGTTCTTTTATTCAGTGTATACAATGGGGACAGGGGATGTCAAATATCGTTGGACAGGGCAATAAAGCAGCAGGACGGGCCCTAAGGCCCGCCCTGTATATATCGTGTCTCTTGTATTAACAGCGATTTTTTTCTATGCAGCCGTTCCGCGCTGGCGCAGATACACGACCAGCAATACCAGCAGTATTAACACGAACGCCGCAAATGCGACGGCAAATATAATATCGTTGTTATTCCCGCCGGTCACGTTGAGTGTGCCGGCCCGAACGTTGTTCACGCGTACGCTGTATTCTCCCGGCTGGGACGGCGTCAGGGTGAACGTCACAGGCTCCGTGCTGCCGCCGGCCACCTTTACTCCCTGTAAGCCGGCGACCTCGCCGTTGAGATAAACCTTAACGGCGGCTGCGCCGCTTGCACCTCCCGTATTGGTGACATCGGCGCTGACCGTTACCGGGCTGCCCGCTGCTATAGACGAAGCTGATACCTTTGCTGACGTGACCTGTAGGTTAGGTGGATTTAAAGCGCTTGGCGATGTGATAGATGTCAGGGACGCGCCGTGTGAACCGGGCCCGACGTTGATACCCTGTTGCATGGGAGGTGGAACAGGGGTGGCTGTAAAGGTTACCATGGCTGTAGATATGGTAAGTGTCGGCAGCACCTGAAAGACCGACCTGACCGTGGCGACGCTGGCTGTGGTTGATGATCGAAGTGTTGTAACAGCATGCCCTCCGGATGTCAGCGCGAACAAGCTGGTCAACGTGCCGGCTGTGGTTGCGAAGTCTACCTGGAGTCCGTCCGGTATATTGCAACCCATGACAATTCCATTGGAGTTGCGTGTGCAGTCCAGGTCGAGGGTGGAAAGAGATACGCCATCGGCCACGATTATAGCAGGAGTAGCCGTCAGGTTCATAGCGGCCCATGGATTGAAGTCCAGTGCAGTATGCCCGTTGGTATCAATCGGGTCGCCCGTGCCCGGGCCTGCGCCGTCCACGTTCGGGCCACTGTTGGCTCCCCAGTAATTATCGATTACATTGAATGTCCCGTCGGCTAAGAGGACCAGACCGGCTGTCGTATTTCCGACTATGGCGTTGCAATGTGCCGCCAGGTCATTTTCAGCTTCGATGCCAGTCGTATTATGGTAGAAAATATTGCCCGATACATCTTCCAGCGGACAGGCGTGGTATAGACCCCGGCCATTATCATAGATCAGGTTATCATTCAACGACGTCCAGAGGGACGTTGCACTGTTCAGAGCAATACCATCGGCACAATCGTATATCTCATTGCTGTCGATAGATCCGTTGGTTGTACTCCCTGTATCACATATGCCGGTTTGGAATTCATAAATCACGTTATGCTGTATGGCAACCGGCCCTGAGGCCTGAGACTGAATACCCCTAAAGGCTGATGTTCCATGGAGATCATTATCACGTATAATAATGTTCTGGCTATCTAAAACAACTATCCCATTCTCCACCGAAAACATCAGATTAGTGTCCACCAGGCCAGGATTCGTATCCTCCAAACGAACACACGCTGCGCCAAGAACCTCATTGTTCAGCTCATTGTTGTAGACTGTGACAGCGCTGCCGTTACATTCTACGCCCGAGCGGGTGAAATCAACGATCAGGGACCCCTGGACGGTGACAACCGAACCGCCCCATACGGCGATATCGATGTCGGCGATATTGTTATTAAATGCGCCTGTCACGCAGCCGGAATTGAATCCACTGGAGCCGATTACATTGTCAAAAACAATTGTTGCGTAGTGATCAGCGCCGGCATTCCTGGCGCCAAAGGCATAAGCGGTGAGGGTGCTGACTGTGACATTGGTGGTGTCGTGCGCCAGGATCACATAATCAAATACAGTGCCGTCTCCTGCCGTGTAATTCGTTCTGGCGCCGTCAGCTGGAGCTGCGATGAACGTGCCATTGGGTGTCGGTGCAACGGCTGTGCCGATTAACGAGAGGGATTTGTCAATCACGACCTGCTCCACCCATGTGCCCAGGCCGATGCGTATAGTATCACCGGCGCCTGCCCGGCCGATGGCGTAATTGATCGTCAGAAAGGCGGCTGCACCCGGGCCTGTGCCATGCGCGGGGTCGTCGGTGCCCAATTTGTCCACGTACCAGGTGGCGGCGCTGGCCGGCGCAGGCTGCACAAACACCGATCCTATCAGGGCGGCAAATACCAGCAGTGTGATCACAAGGTGGACTGAAAGCTTCGCGGCCATTAAACTATCCCTCCCATTTTGTATCAGGCCTCTACGACTGAAAGATTATAAATCGCCTTATTCTAACATCGGCCGCAACCATCGTCAATGATATCTACAGAAAAAATCAGCGCCGTGTGATGTATGAATCAGAATCATTGCCGGAAAACGATGTGTTTTCTCCACTTCTCGGAGGCTGTGGGGAAGTCCGACCTGTAATGTGCCCCGCGGCTTTCCTCGCGCAGCAGCGCCGCTTCGGTCATCAATCTGGCGTTGGTGACCATCGTGTTCAACTCATAAGAGAGGCGGTCGGTGGGCACAGGCAGGATGCGGTTCCAGGCAGAGAGGGTGATGGCCGCCTGGTACAGTCCGGTGACATCGCGCACGATGCCTACTTTATCCCACAGCATAGACTGAAGGTTGGCCAGGACCAGCGCCGGAGCGTCCTTGTAAGGCTCCCTCGATGGTAACTGATACGTTTCGGCGGTCCATGCTTTGCCCCCGTTGGCCTGACCTTCCAGCTCCGACCGCTCGATTATGCGCTTGCTGAAAATCAATACCTCCAGCAGGGAATTTGAGGCCAGCCTGTTGGCGCCGTGCACGCCTGTGCAGGCCGTCTCACCGGCGGCGAAAAGGCCTGGTATATTGGTCTCGCCCCAGGTGTTTACACGGACCCCGCCCATCAGATAGTGAGCTGCCGGAGCAACCGGTATGGGCGTCCTGGTGATGTCCAGCCCGTGGTCCAGGCAGAAGCGGTAGATGCGAGGGAAACGCGTGGCAAGCTTGGTGGCGGGCAGATGCGTAACATCCAGGAAAACTCTGTCGCTGCCGGTCTTCCTCATCTCGAAGAGTATGCCCCTGGCCACGACGTCGCGCGGCGCGAGGTCTCCGCTGGGTGAGTAATCCGTCATAAAGGCTCGCCCCTCGTCATTCCTCAGCACGCCCCCTTCGCCGCGCACGGCCTCGCTGATCAGGAATGGAGACACGCCGGGCAGCCTCAATGCGGTGGGGTGGAACTGGAAGAACTCCATATCGACGATCTCGGCGCCCGCGTTGTAGGCCAGCGCGATGCCGTCGCCGGTGGCGGTGTCACCGTTGGTCGTGTACTTGAACAGCCTGCCTGCGCCCCCGGTGGCCAGTATAATGAATTTGCAGGCGTATTCCTCGATGATGCCGCTTCGAAAATCAATGGTCTTGACGCCGCTCACACGTCCGTTGCTGAGCAGTATCTCGGTAGCAAGGCAGTATTCCAGCACCTTGATGGGAGATATGCGCACCTGCTCGCTGAGCGTGACCTCGATATACTCGCCCGTGGCGTCGCCCCCGGCATGAAGAATGCGTGACCTGGAGTGCGCCGCCTCGCGCGTCAGCGCGACCTCTCCCTCCTGTGTATCGAAGGGCACGCCGAATCCGATCAGGTCGGCTATGCGGTCGGGCGCCTCGTCGGCCAGTATGCGCACCGCACCCTCATCACACAGCCCATCCCCCGCCTCTATAGTGTCCTTGAAATGAAGCTCGGCCGAGTCGTTCTGGCCGATGGCGGCGGCTATCCCGCCCTGGGCGTGCCTT
Source organism: Dehalococcoidia bacterium (assembly GCA_041653995.1). NCBI lineage: Bacteria > Bacillati > Chloroflexota > Dehalococcoidia > Dehalococcoidia bacterium. Next base: position 544,891 of record JBAZEK010000001.1, on the reverse strand, counting down.
GTGTTGCAGTCCTCGATACCGCCCTTGGTGACGATCAAAACGCTGCCGCTCTCTATGGCCAGCAGCGCACTGTAAAGGCCGGCGATGCCGCTTCCTATAACAATGTAGTCATAATAGTTCATATCTCTCCGGCAGGCTTATACCGATCGTTTTCATTATAACAGTAATCCCGATAACTATAAGCTTCTCACGGGTGTTGCAACGCCCTGCAGCGCCCAGGGGCTGGCGGTTTGTATCTCCACCTCTACCAGTTGCCCTTTGACGTCGCGCTCGTCCTTGAAAAATACCAGCCGGTCGCTGGCGGTGCGCCCGTACCATTTCCCTGCCTTCACCCCTTCGACCAGCACAACTGTAGTCGTGCCGATAAGGCCACTGTTGATCTCCGACTGGATACCGGCCTGCAGCTCCTCTATTGCGTGCAGCCTGTCCAGTTTGATCTCCTGCGGCACGTCGTCCGGGTATTTGGCGCAGGCGGCCGTGCCCGGACGGGGCGAATAGGCGGCGACGTGAACTGTATCGAATCTCAGGCTCTTAATAGCCTCAGAGCTGTTGATAAACTGCTGCTCCGTCTCACCTGGAAAACCTACGATCAAATCGGTGCTGATCGCCATATCCGGGACGTCCTTACGGATTCGGGCCACCAGGGCAAAGTAATCGTCCCGGGTATAGCCGCGGTTCATCTTTTTGAGCACCTCGTCATCGCCCGCCTGCAGCGGCAGGCACACGTGGCGGCATACCTTCGGCAGATTCTTTATTGCCTGTATCAGATTTTCGCTCATGTCCTTGGGATGGTTGGTCAGGAACCTTATCCGCTGGAGGACACCGAGGTCGCTCAACATATAAAGCAGCTCGCTGAGATCGCTTGCCGGCGACAGGTCGTGCCCGTAGGTGTTGACGTTTTGCCCCAGCAGGACGATCTCCCTGGCGCCCCGCTCGACAAGTCCAGTCGCCTCGGCCAGTATTTCCTCTGCCGGACGGCTCCTCTCCCTGCCCCGCCGGTAGGGCACGATGCAGTAGGAGCAAAAGTTGTTGCAGCCCTGGATTATGGGTAGATAGGCGCTGACCGGTGACACCTGCTGCGGGGCCCTTGATAACAGGTCGAAGTCCCGTTCAAGACCAAGGGAGCACAGCCAGTCATGAAAATCCAGTAGCCGGCCCGGCCCGAAGAAGTGGTCTACGAAGGGGAAAAGGCGGTTAAGCTCATTGACGTCCTCTTCCACGAAACAGCCGGTCACGGCGATATGCATGTGCGGCCTGGCGGACTTGATGCCGCTGACGTAACCGAGCATACCCCTGACTTTATCCTCGGCGGACTGCCTGACCACGCAGGTGTTGAGCACTACGATATCGGCTTCGCGTGCGTTTCGAACCGGTTCAAATCCCAGAGACTGAAGGTCGGAGCCGAGGGCGGCCGACTCAGCCCGGTTCATCTGGCAGCCGATGGTCCAAATATATGCTTTCATCTGCTCACACACCGGATAAATGGCAAGAAGTACATCAGTAAGGTTTGCAATGCGGAGGGCTGGCGGAGGGAATGGGATTCGAACCCATGACCCCGGTTTCCCGAGGCAACCGCTTAGCAGGCGGCCGCACTAGACCACTATGCGATCCCTCCATCAGGAATAAATCAGGTCGACGGCGACATGCAATATAGCATAGATTCAATCACGGTTTCAAGCAAATCAAATACGCACATGATTGTATAACCCGGCCTGAACTGCTAATATTTCGCCATGCGGAAAATAGTGCACACGGTCAGTATCCGCATGAAGCGGATTAAAGGCTGTTCCGTCAAACGAGCCTGGATCAGGCAGACGATACTGGCTGTACTGGATGCCGAGAACGTGTCCGCACCGCTGGAGATCGACTGTCTGGTAACTAACGATGCAGGGATACGGGCTTTGAACAGCCGATATCGCGGCATCGACCAGCCCACCGATGTGCTCTCCTTTGCACTGGACGAGCCCGGCACGGATGGCGCTGCATTCCCCGTAACTCCGGGAGGTACGGCAGGCATGGGGATCCTTGTGGTCTCCTATCCCACGGCGGTGGAGCAGGCGCAGCGGAATCGTGTTGCGGTCGAGGATGAACTGCGCCTGCTGCTGGTGCACGGCATGTTGCATATACTAGGCTATGATCACGAAAGGCAAAAGGAAGGCCTGGCAATGCGTAAAAAAGAGCGGGAGATACTGGGATTGATCGGACGCTCCGGCGCTAAATCTTGATCATCCTGCGTTTGACGCGGTGCTTTTCGGTTCTGATTATTCCGGCCACAGCCTCCGCCGTGCGGTCCAGGTCGTCCTTGATATTGACCACACAGTAGTCGAAGAGCAGGAGGCTTTCAAGCTCCTCCCCGACCTTGAGCATACGAGTTTTGACTGATGTCTCCGAATCGGCGTTGCGCGCTTTTAGCCTGTCGACCAGTTCATCCGGGGAAGGCGTCATCAGGAAGATAAAAACGGCATCCGGTATCTTCTTCTTTAAAGTGGTCGCGCCCTGCACATCCACCTTGATGATCACATCCTCTTCCCTCTCTAAAGCCTGCCTGACCTCTTTTTTGGGCACGCCGTAGAAATTGCCGTAGACCTCGGCGTATTCCAGGAACTCGTCCTGCGCAATCATTTTCTTGAAGTCACGCTTGTTCAAGAAATGATAGTGGACACCGTCGATTTCATTGCGACGCTTCTCCCTGGTGGTGGCGGTGACCACGTAATGGAACTTTGCGCCTATCTCCCTGATTTTAGCGATGGTGGCGTCCTTGCCGACGCCGGACGGGCCTGACAACACGATTACCAGGGGTCGCCTGCTGCCGTGGTGCACGGTTGTCATATAACAGTTTAATATGAACAGTGCTAAAAATAAACAGGCCGGCCCATATCCTTGAACAAATAACTGCTATTGGATATACTCAGGCGAGGGTGGCGGTCAACACATTTATATTTGCCGCAAATATCGTGTGAAGGAGATAGTCCTTATGAAGAAATCGATACGAGATGTAGAGGTTACCGGCAAAAAGGTCCTGGTCAGGGTGGATTTCAACGTGCCTCTCGATCCCAAAACCAATGAGATTATGGATGACAGCCGCATCATAGCATCGCTGCCTACCATATGGTACCTGATAGGGCACAAAGCTAAGATTATTTTATGTTCGCACCTGGGCCGTCCGGACGGCAAGGTGGTGGAATCATTGCGCATGACCCCTATCGCCGAGCGGCTCTCCCAGCTCACCAACCTGCCCATCTACACCGTGTCGGACTGCATCGGCCCCAAAGTACAGAAAGCGGTGGATAAACTGAAGAGTGGCGACATACTGCTGCTGGAGAACCTGCGCTTCCATGCCGAGGAGGAGGGTAACGACCCCAAATTCTCCGCCGAGCTGGCCTGCCTGGCGGACATCTACGTGGATGATGCCTTCGGCACGGCCCATCGCGCGCACGCCTCCACTCACGGCGTGGCCAAACTGCTTCCGGCTTATGCCGGGCTGCTGCTGGAAAAGGAGCTGCGCGTGCTGGGCGACCTGCTGGAAAACGCGCAGCACCCCTTCGCCGCGCTGCTGGGCGGGGCCAAGGTCAGCGATAAGATCAAGCTGATCAGCAATATGCTGGGCAAGATCGATATATTGTTGATCGGAGGCGGGATGGCGGCAACATTCCTCAAGGCGCACGGCTACAGCGTTGGACTGTCCGCCGTCGAGGAAGATAAGATAGGGCTGGCCAAAGACCTGACGGAAAAGGCCGGCGTGGGAAAGGTCGAGCTGGTGCTGCCTCCGGACGTAATTGTGGCCGATGCCATCAACGATACCGCCAAATATGCCATCGCCCCTGTTTCCATGATACCCGCCGATAAATACATCGTGGATATCGGTCCCCAGGCCAGGGAGCTGTTCACGGAGAAGCTCAAACCCTGCCGGACGGTTTTCTGGAACGGTCCCATGGGCGTGTATGAGATCGAGCAGTTCGCTCGGGGCACACGCTCCATGGCGGAGCTGCTGGCCAACCTGCACGCAACCACCGTGGTGGGCGGCGGCTCCACCGCCGAGATCGTGACAGAGATGAGCCTCGGCTTCAAGATGACGCACGTTTCCACGGGCGGCGGGGCCAGCATGAGCTTCATGGAGGGCAAAACGTTGCCGGGTGTGGAGGTTTTGCAGGACGAGTAATAGTGTAGGGGCGTTGCTTCAGCTGCGCCCGCAAGTGGATAAAAGACTAAATAAGAAGGTGATATGCGCAGACCATTTATCGCAGGCAACTGGAAGATGAACACCACGGTCGACGAGGCCGCCGCGCTGGTTTCCTCGATGATCGGGGACCTGAGTAACGAAACCGCGGTCGACGTCGTGCTTTGTCCACCCTTCATCTCGCTTTATAAAATAGGCGAAATGATCGCAGGCACGTCCGTCGGGCTGGGCGCCCAGAATATGTATTTTAAAGAGAAAGGCGCTTTCACCGGCGAGATCTCGTCGCTGATGCTCAGGCCGCTGTGTCGATACGTGATACTGGGACATTCGGAGCGCCGACAGATTTTCGGCGAAACAGATAGCCAGGTTAACCAGAAGGTGAAAGCCGCTCTGGCGGCGGGCCTTACACCCATCTTCTGCATCGGTGAGACTTTGGAGGAGAACGATGCGGGAAAGACCGGTGAGGTGCTCACCCGGCAGGTCAGGGAGGGGCTCAAGGACATACCCGCCGGGGTAGAGGTCGTTGTTGCCTACGAGCCCATCTGGGCTATTGGAACGGGCAGGGCGGCGGCCGGCGGACAGGCGGGGAAGACCATAGGACTGATACGCTCTGAAGTAGCCGGCGTGCTGGGCAAGGAAAAAGCTGAAGCGATGCGTATCCTGTACGGCGGCAGCGTGACGGCGGCCAACATAGCCGAGTTTATCAGCGAACCTCAGATCGACGGCGCCCTGGTGGGCGGCGCCAGCCTCAAGGCAGCAGATTTCACCGGCATCGTAAAACAGGCGGCGTCGATCAAAGCGGCGCCATGAAATGCCTGGTCGCTATCGTGGGTCCCACGGCGGTCGGCAAGAGCAGGCTGGGCATCGGCATTGCCAAGCAGTTCAGCGGCGAGATAGTCAACGCCGATAGCCGGCAGATCTATAAGTACATGGACATCGGCACGGCCAAGCCCGGAGCGGCGGACAGGGGAACCGTGCCGCATCATATGCTTGACATAATATTTCCAGATCAGCCTTACAGCCTGGCTCATTTTCAGGCTTCTGCTCAGCTCTGCATTTCGGATATCCAGGACAGGGGAGGGCTGCCGGTGCTTGTCGGCGGCAGCGGCCAGTACATCTGGTCGGTGCTGGAAGGCTGGAACATTCCGGCGGTAGAGCCCGATCCCGTTTACCGCGAGGAAATGGCGCGCAGGGCTGAGACGGAGGGGGTCGAGAGTCTGTATCGCGAGTTGGAGGAAATGGACCCTGCGGGCGCAGCCCTGATACTTCCCCACAACCTCAGAAGGATCGTGCGCGCGCTGGAGATCCATCGCAAGACAGGAATGCTGCCGTCCTCGCTGCGCGAGAAAAAGGGCCTGCCTTATCCCGTTCTGATAATAGGACTGACGGCCGAAAGGGAACGTCTCTACAGCCTGATCGACAGGCGCACTGATGATATGGTGGCCGCAGGATTTGTCAATGAGGTTAAGAAACTGCTGAAGATGGGATACGACAGCGGGCTGCCTGCCATGTCCAGCCTCGGCTACCGGCAGATGATCGGCCACCTGTCCGGAAGAATCAGCCTGGAGGAGGCGGTGCAGATAATTAAATACGAGACGCACCGCTTTGCGCGCAGCCAGAACGCGTGGTTCCGGACCTCGGACGATAGAATAAGCTGGTTCGAAACGGAAGGGGAGTATACTGAGAAGATCATTGAGAAAACGCGCGGGCTGCTGGAAAAAATCGGTTAGCTTTTAGCAGGCGGCCTGCAATAAGTTATGAAGGGGGCGCGAGATGAAGTTGGAAGACATAAGGTCCATCAGGTGGAGCGATTATTCGCAGGATTACATAATAGACCATCCATTGCTGTCGCCGATACTGGCGGATCCGACCTTCACCTTTCCGGAGGACTCGCCTGACGGGCGCTGGCACCTCTTCGCCCATTCCATCTGGGGTATACACCATTTCCTCTCACCTGACGGGGTGAAGTGGAAGGACAGCGGCGTCGCCATCGCAAACGGTATGCGGCCCTTCCTTTATCACGAGGCGGGCGTCCACTATCTTTTCTACGAGAGATACCGTCCGCTTTCCATCATCATGTCCGCCGTTAAAAGCTGGAAATGGTACTCGGAGATAGCCGTTTCGCGCTCCACCGACCTGAAGCGATGGTCGCCGCCCAAATCGCTGGTCAAGCCGTTGCTGGAATGGCACCGGTCGGGGGACAACAGGTCGGTCAGCAATCCCTGCCTGGTTAAAAGGGATGCCAGGTACTTTCTCTATTACAGCGCGTCGCTGGTCCTCATACCGGACTGCGGCTTCAACGAGCCGGACTCCATTGCGCTGGCCACTGCGGCACATCCCGAGGGACCATATGAGCTGATGATCAAGCCCGTTATCGAGGTCGATAAAGGCGACCCCTGGCGCAACCTCAGCAGCGGATCGTTGAAAGCCATAGTATGCGATGACGGGCTGGCGGGATTTGAGAACGGCATCTACTGGGATGAAGCCAAAAAACAGAGCGGGTCGGCCATTATCGTGCTGAAATCACAGGACGGCATAAAGTGGGAGCGGTTGCTGCAGGAGCCTGTACTCAAACCTACGACGGGATGGCGCAGCAGCCATGTCTATGCCTGCGACGTCAGGTACCGCCGGTCCGAGGGAAAATGGTATATGTATTACAACGCCCGCAACGGCTGGCCGGTTTCGGAGGGACAGGAGAGGATAGGTCTACTATTGGGTACAAATCGACAGACATAATGCGAATAGTCATCGATCCCTGGTTGATATATACTATAAAAACTCTGTCGTTGCCGCGGGCAGCCTAAGACGTAGGGGCGCGTTTTTAAACCCGCCCGCAAAAAGGAATAACATATGAATCTATCGAAGCGCATGGACCGTATCCCTCCCTATCTTTTTGTGGCCATCAACAAGAAGATCGCGGAGAAGCGCGCCGCAGGAGAGGATGTCGTCAGTTTCGCCATCGGCGATCCGGATATACCCACGCCCGAGCACATTATTAGCAGCCTGTGCAGGGCGGCCCGGGACCCGGTCAACCACCGCTATCCCGAGACCTTCGGCATGCCCGAGCTGTGCAGGGCCATTGCCGGCTGGTACAGGACGCGCTTCGGTGTAGCACTGGAATGGGAGCCCACCAGCGAGGTGCTTCCGCTCATCGGGTCCAAGGAGGGCATCGGGCACATGTCCTTCTGCCTTCTGGACCCCGGCGACGTGGCGCTGGTGCCCGACCCGGGGTATCCCGTTTACTCCGTCAGCACGCTGCTGGCCGGCGCTGAAGTGCACTATATGCCCCTGCTGGAAAGCAACGGCTTTTTGCCCGATCTGGATGCCATACCGGCCGTAGTTCTCAAGAAGTCGAAGGTGATGTGGATCTGTTACCCCAACAATCCCACCGGCGCCGTGGCTGAGCCCGCTTTCTTTGAGAAGGTTGTGAAGTTCGCCCGCACCAACGATATAGCCGTTTGCCATGACGCGCCCTATACCGAGGTGGCCTACGACGGTTACCGTCCCCACAGCTTCCTGGAAATTCCGGGCGCAAAGGAAGTTGGGATAGAGTTTCACTCGCTGTCCAAAACATATAACATGACCGGCTGGCGCATTGGCATGGCCGTCGGCAACCGCAGGATGATAGATGCACTCTTCCGCTTCAAATCCAATCTGGACTCGGGCATACCCCAGGCCATTCAGCTTGCCGCTGTGGAGGCACTGACGGGTGACCAGGGCGATATACCTGCCCGCAACATGAAGCTGCAGGCCCGCCGGGACAAGATCGTTGAGGCGCTGGAGCGCATCGGCCTGAAGGTCAATAAGCCCAGGGCCGGATTTTACATCTGGGCCAGGGTGCCGCAGGGCTACACATCGGTGCAGTATGTAAGCGAGCTGTTGGACAGCATTGCAGTGGCGGTTACGCCGGGCACGGGCTACGGCAAGACCGGAGAGGGCTATGTACGGTTGTCCATCACGCAGCCCGATGACCGTTTCGACGAGGGAGTGCGGCGGCTTTTAACGCTCAAGAAATAGCCGTCCGCCCGTAATCTTCATCCATGCCTAAGACGACCTATAGCACACAGGAAAGCAGGGAGCGTGCTGTGCTTGTGGGAGTCGAGGCGGGCAGGGGACGTGACGGATGGTCCGTCGAAAGCTCCCTCGACGAATTGAACCAGCTTGCGCGGACTGCCGGGGCTGACGTGGTGGGGAGGCTTACGCAGAAGCTCGAGAGGCCGTCGTCCACACATTATATCGGCTCGGGCAAATTGCAGGAGCTGATCGGGCTCAAGCAGGAATTGAATTACGACACCGTCATCTTCAATGACGAGCTTGCACCCAGGCAGCAGCGCAACCTGGAAGAGGCGCTGGGTGTCAAGGTGATCGACAGGACCGCGCTGATACTGGATATCTTCGCCGCCAGTGCCAGGACGCGTGAGGGCAAATTGCAGGTCGAGTTGGCCCAGCACCAGTACCTGCTGCCCAGGCTGGAGGGACAGTGGAGCCATCTGGAAAGGTTGGGGGGCGGCATCGGCACCAGGGGTCCGGGCGAATCGCAGATCGAGACGGACCGCAGGCTGATCAGGAAACGCATCAGCAGCATAGATAAGCAAATTGAGGCCGTTAGACGCCACCGCGAGCTTTACCGCAGGCAGAGGAAGAAGTCCAACACACCGCTGGTGGCGTTGGTGGGTTACACCAATGCCGGCAAAAGCACCTTGCTCAACGCCATCTGCCAGGCCGGTGTGGTGACCGAGAACAAGCTTTTCTCCACACTGGACCCTGTTACCAGGAGGCTCAGGCTGCCGGACGGACGCAATATTTTATTGACGGATACTGTCGGTTTCATACATAAGCTGCCGCCCCTCATCGTTGCCGCATTCCATGCCACGCTGGAGGAGCTGGACGAGGCAGACCTGCTGCTGCACGTTGTTGATATAACCAGCGTTGAGGCGGTCAATCAGAGCCATACCGTGGAGACCATTTTACATAAGCTGAAGCTGGATGAGAAGCCGCGGATCACGGTCATCAACAAGATGGACCGGATGGTTGAGAGTCTCGAAGAGGCTCAGAATATATATTTTGAAGTTCAATCTGCGCCGGAATCCACCATGGCGGTATCAGCTCTGAAAGGCTGGAATTTAACTAATCTGATTGCGATGATGGGGGAATTTATCGCAGATCAGGTCGGTGAGGGAGGGCAGGAGCATTAAGCTCTTTCGATTCGGTCCGCTGGAAAAGGAGAGGCCTGGAATTGTGGACGTTTCGGGCGTGCTGCGCGACCTTTCAGGCGTTGTATGCGATTGGGACAGGTCGACCCTCGGCGACGAGGCGTTGCTTGAGCGGGTCAGAAATCTGGACCACGGCGGACTGCCGCAGGTGCCGGCAGGCGAGCGCCTGGGCCCGCCACTGATGGTCACCGGCAAGGTTATCTGCATAGGATGGAATTCCAGGCTGCACGCCATGCAGATGGGACATAAGCTTACGGAGGAATCCGAGCCGGTTGTATTTCTAAAGGCCAACAGCTCGGTGTGCGGTCCCAACGATTCGATTTTACATAACCGATATATTCGTAAATTGGACTGGGAAGGGGAGCTGACGCTGGTCATCGGAAAAAAGGGCAAGTATCTCACTGCCGGACAGGCAGAGGGCCACATCTTGGGATACATGTGCGGCCAGGACCTGTCGGAGCGCTACTGGCAGTTCGAGACCCATGATAAACAATACACAAAGGGCAAGAGTTTCGATAATTTTGCACCCCTGGGGCCGTTTTTAGTGACAGCGGATGAGGTTGAGGACCCGTGCCGTCTGCATGCGGTTTTAACGGTAAACGGGGCAGTCCGGCAGGATTTTAACACCAGCGACTATATACATAGCCCGGCGGGCATAATCATTTACCTTTCTAAATTTTTCACGCTTTACCCGGGGGACGTCGTTCTGCTCGGGTCGCCGCCGGGAAATGCCAAATCCTGGGGCGAAGATTGCTGGCTCAAGCCGGGCGATAAGGTGGAGTTCGAGATCAGCGGGCTGGGAAAACAAAGCCAGGAGGTCATCCGAGAGCTCGGTATCGATTGAGACCCCCTTGCCGTGTTTTCAGCCGGTTGCCATGTCGCACACTGTACCTTTTACGACATAGACTGTATCTACTATAATTAGGTCATGGGAGTTTCAGGTGGATCTGACCTGCGCCGTTTGGCCGATGATTTTCTCGAATACCTTGTCGTTGAAAAGTCGCTGTCGGTTTTGACGGTGCGCAACTACCGCCATTACCTCACCCGTTTTCTCAGCTGGATTGAGGAAAACTCTATTCCCCTAGCGCCCTCAAATATCGATGTTGACCTTACCGGGAGGTACCGTCTTTACCTTGCCAATTACATTGATAAAAACGGCGACCACCTTAAGAAAGCAACACAGACCTACCATGTCATCGCATTGCGCTCATTTTTACGCTATCTCGGTACCCGCCGCGACCTCCCCGTTCTCAACCCCGATAAAATCGACCTGCCCAAAACGGAATCTCGGGTCATAGAGTTTCTCACTGCGGACCAATTGGCCCGGCTGCTCAACAGCCCGCAGATATCCGACGAAATCGGGTTGAGGGACAAGGTCATACTCGAGCTGTTTTTCAGCACCGGTCTGCGCGTCTCCGAGCTCACGAAATTGAACCGCGACCAGATAAATCTGGATACGCAGGAGTTCAGTATCAAGGGCAAAGGAAACAAGACCAGGCTGGTCTTTATATCGGATACCGCCGCATCATGGCTGAAGCGTTACCTGGCGGCGCGCAAGGACGATTACCGTCCCCTTTTCATACGTTACAGCCGTGACAGGTCTGAGATCAAGCAGGGTGAAAAGATGCGCCTGACACCCAGGTCGGTGGAACGGATCGTTAAAAAGTACTCGAAGAAAGCCGGGCTGCCCTTCGATGCGCATCCGCACACGTTGAGGCATTCCTTTGCCACCGACTTGCTTATCCAGGGCGCTGATCTGAGGTCGGTCCAGGAGATGCTGGGCCATGAGAGCATCCGCACCACCCAGGTTTATACCCATGTCACCAACAAGCACCTCAAGGAAGTCTATCGTAAGTACCACAGCCGCAAGTAAATACATTATGTCAATCACTTGACTGCCAGGGAGGGTATGATGAAAGAGTACGAAGCCGTTGTCATCGGTGGAGGTCCCGCCGGTTTGACCGCCGGACTTTATCTATCCAGGTACGGGCTCAATACGCTGCTGGTGGAGCGCGGTCTGCCCGGAGGGCAGATCGTCAATGCCGGCCGCGTTGAGAACTACCCCGGGTTTCCCAACGGCATTTCGGGCATGGATCTGGGTCAGTTGATGCAGGAACAGGCCGCCAAGTTCGGCCTGAATTTCACAACAGCCGAGGTAAGCGGGCTCAAGCGAGAAGAAAAACTATTTAAAACCGTCACTGACGACGGCGACCTCCTGTCCGGTGTGGTGGTCATAGCCTCCGGTTCCAACTATCGCAAGATGGGCCTTGAGGATGAGGAGAGGTTAACGGGCCGTGGAATATCCTACTGCGCCACCTGCGACGGGTTCCTTTTCAGGGACAAGGACGTGGCTGTGGTCGGCGGCGGCGATACGGCCGTATCGGATGCCCTTGAGCTGAGCCAGCATGCAAGGCGCGTTTACGTTATCCACAGGCGGGACCAGCTCCGTGCCAGTCAGGTGGTTCAGAAAGCTGCCATGGCTGTTGCGAAAATCGAGTTTGTATGGAACAGCATTGTTGTTCAATTAGAAGGTGAGGAAAAATTGAGCAACCTTGTATTGAAAGATGTAAAAACCGGAGTCACATCAAAGCTTGAGGTCTCGGGAGTCTTCGTGGCCATCGGGCTGATCCCCAACAGCGACCCCTTCCGCGGAATAATCGATCTCGATGAGGTGGGTAACATTCCCACTGATGAGTTGATGCGCACGCCGGTCCCCGGTCTCTATGCCGTGGGCGATATCCGCAGGAACTCCGCTCGCCAGGTGGCTGCCGCCGTAGGCGACGGCGCAGTGGCGGCCAAATCCGCGTTCGGCTATCTTAAAGGTGGATAAAAAAATGGTGGGCTCGGCAGGTTTCGAACCTGCGACCAATCGGTTATGAGCCGACCGCTCTACCCCTGAGCTACGAGCCCCTGATGAGATTCCCGGTTGATGCAATATTGCCTTCCGGGCAGTTTCATAGTATAGCACAGCCTGTCGTAGCAGTGAAGATGCTAATATGTAGATGATAAGATGTAGGGATGGGCCTTCAGGGCCGCCCGTTCTCGGGCGCAGCTAAAGCAACGCCCCTACAGTGCAGTATTTTTTATTGAGGTGGAAAACATGAGACTCCAGTGGCTTGGCACTTCCGGCTTCAAGATCGAGACCGATGAGGTTTCCTTTCTGATCGATCCTTACCTGGCCCGCAACGCGCTTGCCAGGCCGGTGCAAACGTTGAGACCTGAGGATATCTCGGATGCCAGTCAAATATTCATAACACACGGCCACTTCGACCACGTCAGTGAAGTCCCCGCCATCATGGCTGCGGGGAAATCGCAGGCATTCTGCTCTGAGACGGCAGCCTCCACGTTGATCAGGGACGGCGCCGACAGGGATCGAATCCATGCCATGGCTTCCGATGGATTTTCTATCGATTTTGGAGCCTACCGGGCGGAGGCTTTTTTCAGCCGGCATGTTAAATTCGATATCCCGCTTGTTGTGCGTACGCTTTGGCGCATCGGTCCGTCCGGCTACTGTCGTATATCCAAAACCGGCATTTCGAGCAGTTATCCACTGGGCCAGGTATTAAGCTGGCGTTTCACTATCAACGGTTACATCATCCACCATTTCGGCAGCGCGGGCTCGACCGCTGACGAACTGAAACGCCTGTCGGCGAGACCGTTGGACCTGCTGCTCGTGCCACTGCAGGGAAACACGCGGATCTGCGACATCGCTTTGGAATATGTGCGTGTTTTAAAGCCGCGCCTGGTCATACCGCATCACCAGGATGATTTTTACCCGCCCATTTCCTCGGCCGTGGACATCAGGCCGTTCGTGATGAAAGTCTATGAGACCTGTCCGGATACCGAGGTAAGGATGATGGCGATGAACGAGATGATCAGGTTGTAGCGACAGTTATTATTATGTATACCTTAACCTGCGCAGACTCTATTGTGCCCGTCCCTTTTGGCCCTGTACATTGCGGCGTCCGCCCGCGAATACATCTGGCCGATACCTGCATCTTCTTTTGATGATTCCACCAGACCCACGCTCACGGTGAAATGTATCGGTGTGCCAGTAGCAGTGCTCAACCTGCAATCGCAACAGGTGGCACGGATTCGCTCCGCGATATCCATCGCGTCGGATTTATTCGTTTCTATCAGCAGGATGCAGAACTCGTCGCCGCCCGTCCGGCCGAATACGTCCGACTGGCGGACATGCGAAGCCACCAGTTCCACCAGCTTGAGCAGCACGTTGTCGCCCTCGACATGTCCATGGCTATCGTTGATGCCCTTGAAATCATCGATGTCTATCTCGATCAGCGAGAAAACCTTTCCGTACCGCGCGAATCTCTTCAACTCCCTCTCACCCTGCTCGAAAAAAGTCCTGTGATTGAGTATGCCGGTCATACTGTCACGCGATGCCGCGAGCCGGAGCTCCTCCTTTGCCTTCGTTTCGGCCATCTGGGTGACGAACTGTTTTCTCCGGTAGGAGTACAGATGGTGTGAGATGATTAATCCGACGACATTTACAAACACCAGGGATAAAACTTCCACCCTGATCCAGGGCTGGGTCAATTGAGGCGCGTTCACCACCAGATATGCCAGGCAGCCACCGGTGAATAGCAGCGCAAGTATGACGCGATATAGAAGTCTGAACGGCGCACCCAGGTAGATTATAATCAGGATTACCACAGCTGCCATCGCGTGGCCCGTATAAATAGCAGGCCGGCTGAAGATAATGAGAAGATTTATGGCAACTCCAAATAGACCCCAGATAAAAATGCTGCTGTCATAGGTTGCCGGGTTGCTATTTCGACGCAGAAAAACAATCAAAGCGATACTGTATAAAATAAAGATGGCACGCGAAGTCATGAGCAATATAAAATGGGCAGGCTCCATGGGAAAGACGAAATCATTGGGGATGGTCAGTACGACAACTAATGCCAGCAGCGCTATCCCTATCGCGGCCTGCCGGCGGTCATCACGCAGTGTATACAGCCGGTAGCGCCTCTCTAACTCACCTTCAAGCCTGCCTTCAAGGTTTGGCCATTTAATGCTCAACTTCTTCAAACTACTGCCCTGCCGTGGCAAAATCGAAATAGCTTATCATAATTATACTATCGGCACAATGGTAAAATGTATACTTGACTGTAATGACAAAGGCAATTACAATATGTAATTAGCACTCGGATAATGCGAGTGCTAATTTTAAGATTAGATAGAGTTCCCGGAGGGACCCATGCCGATATATCAATACTGCTGCTCAAAGTGCAACACCAGTTTTGAGCTCAGGCAGGGATTCAATGACGACAGCGTGGCGGCCTGCCCCAAGTGCAAGGGCGAGGCCAAGCGTCGCTTTGTGCCCGTTCCCATTATCTTCAAAGGATCGGGCTTTTATGTCACTGACAGCAGGAAGCCCTCGGAAGCGCAGTTGCCGGCCAAGGTTCCCGAGACCACTAAAGAAGTTACAGCGACCAAAGAGCCGGAGTCATCAAAGCCGGAGCCTACCAAGCCTGCTGTCGCTGATACACCAAAACCCTGACTTCCCCTTCCAACCGTAATTGATACCGCTCGTTACCCTGTGTTAAACTCCATATACGTCCCTGTAGCTCAGCGGACAGAGCGGCTGCCTTCTAAGCAGCGGGTCGTGGGTTCGAATCCCCCCAGGGACGCCATCGTAATCTACGTTTGACGACTTATCCCGAAGTTTCCTGATGTTTTTCTTTGAAATTCGAAGTTTGGTCAACACTTTAGCTACACCCCCTATCTATTATTTTCGGTCAATTTGGTCAACGCCTGTTTCCGGTACCCCTTCGGCCTCCGTCTTCGCTTATATTCCAGGCTAAGCACGACCCAGTCACGCCCTAACTTCTTACCGGCTATAATGCCATCTTCCAGCAAACGCCTGACATGCGCTTCAGATAGTTTAAGCCTGGCTGCCGCTTCCTTTGTGCTGTAGATATTATCCATTTGTATCTATAATACACGCATGCAATTATAATGTCAAGCACAGGTATACCGGCTTTACAGTTACCATAGGGCCTTATGCGGGGTCAAGTGATATATGTCGCTATTTACACTTGATTTGAATTTAAGGAATGGGTCTTTGACAAGGCAATGGCATCGGTGAAAGAGTCATCTTTAACCGTGGTAAATAACACCCAAGAATCGTATCTAATAAGTGAGAAATTGCTAACCATTTTTGAGAGGCTGATGGACAGGATGGACTGTGTAGAAAGGCGCATATCAATATACACTGCCCAAAAGCCTTAGAATAAAGCTTACTTTTTGCCGTCTGTACAACCTGTCATGTTTTGCGTTCAGGGTGCTACAGTAAGGCTTAAGAAGGCCTTTTTTCGCAAAATAGACCTACTCTAAGCAGCCTATCCGGTGCTATCCCTATGCAGTTTTTCCGGCTTCATGCCGTGTAATCCCTTGCCGATCCGCTTTATGCCTTCCAGCATAGGCCGGGTAAAACATTCACTGTCATCCACCAATCCCTTCTGGTAAAGGCGCTGTATCTTGCGCTGGGCACCGACCCAGGCGGGTTTGGTGATAGCCTTGGAATGGCAGATATCATCATCCGGGTACCAGACAGCATTATCATGGCAATCAAGCGGGCATAGCGGTGCCTGGCAGTTATGCTGGCAGGGTAATTTGGTAATGCTATTTATATTCGTTTTCATCGTAATTATTATCTCATCCCTCAATTCTTTAACTGTAAGTCGTAAAACCGTACCGTACAGGGGGGTATCTATAATACCCCCTGTACGTACGGTTGTCTGTACTGCTGTACGGATGTAACCGTACTGTCGTACAGTTGCTATTGTTTTATGTTTGCCATTTGCCTTGTGGCCAAGGCCCAGACTGTTTTCTTACCGCTCTGGCCTACTGGCACAACATCGCCAACCAATTTCATCTCATGTAATCTTGCTTTTACTGTTTCAGGACTTATTTGGTATCCGGCGCCGACAAGCTTTTGCGAGATACCAACGTTCGTGTCATCGCATTGCTTCAAGGTATCGAGTATCTTATCCCTTGCCAGCTTGCTGTTGGCAACATCCATTGGCGTTACGTTCAGATTCCATATCTCGTTGCCGTCTGCGCGTATTTCCTGAATAGTGAACGCGAACTTGAACCTGAAAGGAAGGCGGATTCCGCCGCGGTTTGCCTTGCTATGCGAGATTGTCACTTCCGCTGTATTGCTATTGCTTTCCTGCTGTTTGTCGACATACCAGGCATTTCGAGTAAACGCCATATTCAGTACGCTTCCCAGTACGGTTTTTTCCTCGTTATTGTTTGTCTTGCTGGTATGCGCAATAACAATAGCCGTACAGCCTAGCTTGCGTAGCGCCGCGAATCCTCTTTGTGCGATTTCGCCACCGTTGGGATCGCCGGGGTTACCCATAGAAAGGCTGTCTATTACAACTACGGTTATGCCCTTTTCCCTAATAGTTTTCAGGATCCTTGGTAATTCCACTTCCAGTGACCTGGTACAGTGCAGATATTCGATTTCTGACTGCAATCCCATACCCCTGGCAATTTCCTGTTGACGGGTACTGGCCTCAACCTCGTCATCTTCCCAATCCACGTACAGCACCTTCTGTTGTGATACTTTGAAACCAAAGGGATTATCGTCCCATCCGGTCCCAATTATCAGGGCAAGCAGGGTCACCAAGTATCCTTTAAGGCTGGCTTCCCTCCCGTAGAATGTGTTTATCTTGTTTTTCCATATCAACGGTTTGACAAGCCATTCAGGGACTTTTATTTCATCCGTACTTCTCAGAGTTATGCTGGGATCGCCATACCGGAAACGATTTACCACCTGACTTGTAATTTCTTCCGCGAGACCTTCTAGTGTAGATTTTTCTATCTGGCCAAAGACAAAGGAAGCGTTCTTTAATGAGTTGGTAATAGGTTCCTTCCTTTGATTGGTTAAATTTATGTTTGATTGGGCGATTATTGCTGGGATTTCGTACTTTACATTTTCTGCCAGCATGTGTGCCCTGGTATCTGCCCTATCCTGGTGCAGGTTGGAAAAGGTGAACCTTACGTAGTGATCATCTCCGACACGTATTTTCGCTATGTAAGTATCATCTCCGCCATCCTGTATTTCATAATTCCAGTAATAAGGTTTCTCCGTATTAGATTGGTTTTCGCTAGGTATTAGATTATTGGGCATGTTTCACCTCCAAACATACTTAATTGAAGGTTTTGGGGTTGGATCGCTTTCATAGACTCCGGGATGCCTGATATGATGGCATCCTTCCCAACATCATCCCTATGCAGGTATTTGAATTGGATTACGTATTGCGACCCCTGGCCACGGTTAATCCACTGCTTATGTAGATTGAATTCCGGCACCGTGATCCAGTAATGACTCCCATCATCAATCTCAAAGATTATTGTCCAGTCAGCTTTGTCTGACAGGTGCAAGTCGTACGTTTCTGCATCTATCGTTAGGCCAGGTGGCCGTTGCAGTATATGTTTTGATTTGGTCATTTTTCTGGCTAGCTTTTCGACCGGATACAGACCCAGGATTTTACGATTGTTTCTTTTGATAAAAGTTGGCTTAGTGATAAAATAATTCTCAGTTAATATCATCGTTTCAACAAAAGACCCCGTGCTGCCAGCCACAGACGGGGTCTTTTATATCTCCGTTTATTTTGTTTTTGGCTGGAAATAAAAAAGGGGATACTGTCTAAACAGTACCCCCTGTAGAATAGATGGTTATGTATTTAATTCTTGCTGCTATCACCCCCTTGATCGGTGATTGTAAGGTCGGCTACAGTGACCTTCAACACCCCTGCTAATTTTTCCGCCATTGATGGCCACAGGCGCATCCTTCCGTTTTCTACTGCACTGAGTAGGCTTTGACATACTCCAGCATCCTGTGCCAGTTGTCGCTGATTAATGCCCTTTGCCATCCTGATTTGTTTGATTTTAGACATGTGTATACCTCCGTTCAGTGTATTTTGGGAAATAAAAAAGCCGCTCACAGCAAGTGAACGGCTTATTTCACAGATAGCCTACTTAGTTAAGCGTATAAGTTGTACAAATTCACCAAATAAAAAACCAGCCTTAATAGCTGGTCACAACTCCCACATCTTACATAAATGTTACTGTATCAAGTTATATCCTGTCAAATATAAAATTACTTTTTAGACTGAAGCTAAAACCTGACAGCGTTTTATGATCTTATGTAAATTTAGCTAGTGGGTACAGGATTCGTTTTTTATGGGGGCGGAATAAATACCAATAAATCCCTTTTTAATAGCATGCAATAACTGCCAATATTTCCCTTTTGTACGGTATGAAAAACTGGAAATTCTATCTTCCTTATAGGTGCCTTTTTATGTTTAATATAATCCGGGACGGTACATGCAGTAACAACAAACATCATCAAACAGACCGAGGCGGTAGGAATCTAATACAAGTGCCGTCTAAATTTCTTAAGCAATTCCACAAGCCACTATACATACATAGGAATAGGGTTTTTAAGATTTCCGCCAGGATTTGGTCTTTATAGCTTCGACCTTATATCTATAAATTTACAATGACGATATCATGAAAGGACGTAAATATCGCAATATAACGCAGAGACATACGATATTCTCTTTGATGTGTCCGTTTCTTAAATGTATAATTACGCCGTTATATCTACATAAAAACCGAGGATGTGGGGTTAATGCAAGAAAAAGTCTTTCATTTCCGGGTATCAAAGTTATTCTGAACGCTTTGCTTCTCGATATAATACATAACAACGAAATAAGCATTAATCTCATGTAAAAGCGAAACAGATACCTAATACACTAGGGGGAGGCAGTGATGAGACTGGGGCTAAGAAATGTATTGATTGTTTGCGCTATTATCACAGCTGGGCAACTTGCTATGAATCTTATCGCAATGTCAAAAAGCAATTATCAAGATTGGGGTTTTGTATTACTAAACACAATTGAAGTGTTCGTAATTACTTTTATTATAGGGTTAATAGTGTGGGGAATAGTTATTCTCGTCCGGAAATTAAAAAACCGATCCCGACAAGATCAAAACAAAATGCTAAATTCTGTCGATAACAAAAGTATTGATAGGAGTAGCATACTTAGTTTCCTACAGAAATGGCGAATTGCAGTTGGAGATGTGGGAAATGCTGTAAACATGTGGAAGCTAACATTCATACATAATCCTAGCATGATATTTTCTTTTGATGGCCGCTACTGTATGGAGCAGCAAGAATATGACTCCAGACGAGCAGAGGCTTTAAATCAGTGCACTGAAAAACTGGCATATTTTGAAGACAGTAATAATTGGCCTGATTTGTTGGATGAAAAAGGAAAAAGATTACTTAATGATGTACGGTATTACTTTCTGCCGTCATTAAGAGACCAACAAAGATTACTTACTACAGCTGCAACCAACAATCTTAGAATAAAATTAGCTGAACAAGCGCCACTCGTAATCAACTTAATTCAGCAATGTGCAGATTATACTCAGCAGCAACAAGCACCTTATGTTGACTTTACCCAAGAATTACAATCCGGATTTAATGACGTCGATAAAAGCGTGCGCAAATCTCAACAGTCTATTAATACATTGATTAAGTACTACGCAATTAAAAAACAACAATTCATGTGATATTTGCTATGTAGCTATTGGCGACCTGTAAAACCTCATACTATCCTGGCATAGGCATATATTCCAAGACGTTATGCGTAGGTGTATAATGGGGCATTCTTATGCGGTGGAGGTTATGATGAAACAAGTAGTAGTCATCATGATATTGTTATCCTTTATAGCGGGATGTGCACGGCCGGATAATACACTAACCGGCCGACAACAAACACCAATTATAGTTGATAACAAAAGCACCCAGGTTCCGGTTTCGACAGCACCTCCAAGTGATAATAAAACGAATCAAATTGTTGAAGATACTGCAGCTAATCAAGGCACTCTGCTACAGGGCATCCCAGTTAATTTGCGCTATGACTATTTAAATACCGAGGAAAACCTAAGTAATCAAGTAGCCGTCTGGCATAGTTACGCTACGGCTAGTGCTCCAAATTGGGGAATTGCTGGAACGTGGGTTGAAACTCCATTGATCATACTACCAAACAAGGAAGGTGCGGTCTGTATCATTAAAGATACTTATGGGTCAAGCGGGTATAAGTATCTTCAAATAGATACAACTTCGTATCGGGACACAGTCGATGAGAAAGTGGAATTGAATAAGCCGGCATGGGGTCTTGCCACAACTTTTCATCCAGATAAAACGCCGTTCACTATTAACAACATTAAAATCGCTGGTGTTGCCAACTATACCACGGGATTAGTTGATGATTACAATAAGAAGTATCTTGCTGTAAATATATTGAATGGTAAATCAGAGATCATATGGTCCAAGTACTATAAATGGAGCGACTTTAGAAACACTAATACTTCGTCTCTATTACCAAACGCAGTATGGAGAGATATTGCGGTTGACAATGTGACCGTGGATGGCGATTTTACTATTGACGTGTTGGCACTAAGCGACACTTATAATAAAACAGGGGATATGTATAGCTATTTCGCAGTAGCTTATGAGAAACTTGCAAAATGTGAGGATATACCTACTAATTCGTTTATATCTGGAAATGGTAAAAGATACACTCCTTACATACGTCTTTACGATCAATATGGAAATCCCGTGTGCTTCAATTTGTGTATTAGAGTCGACGGCATATACTAAGAGTGTGGTCTGCACCCCTGCTACTGGATAGAATAATTTAGGTAAGCGTTGACCTATAAAACTTCATACTATCCTGAAAGCTAAATGACCGTGTATATCGCTGTACCATCTCCAGGCTTTCCCAACGGCCCAATTCTTTGATGGTCATGGTATCAATGCCAGCTTTCCTTAACAGCACCGCAAAAGTACGACGGAATGTATGCGGATTACAGGTTATACCTGTTTGTGCTTCCAGTCGCCGCAGCATAGACGTAATACCCCAAGCGTTCAATCCCCATACATTACCGTCAGGCTTGTATTCTGCTAACCATTTAATTAGATATTGATTAGATAAATCACCAAACGGTGCATGTGCCACTTTGCGGCCTTTTCCCAGTACCTTGATACACCGGCCCGGCCAGTTGATATCGTCGGGTTGTATATTGGCCAATTCAGACAACCTGAGGCCACTTTCCACAAACAGCGCAATGATGGCCTTATCCCTCACGCAATCCACTGATTCAATCAATTGCTTCACCTGTGTTTCGTCCAGGGTCGGCATCATCGGTTTTCCCAGGATCGGGGCCTGTATGCCCTCTACTGGGTTGTTAAGGCCGTACTCTGACTTCAGCCAGCGGTAGAATGTTTTGATTGTCCTGTAACTTGCATGCCGGGTGGCAAGACCGTTAGCATTGGCAGGTACGGTATTTAGATATTTCTGTACAACAGCCGATGTTGCCCTGAGATAATTTACGTTCCGTATGAATTTAGATAGCCGTTCCTGATAATAGCACAGCGTTTTAGGACTAACACCCATTGCTTGCCGTGATTGCAGGAATAGCTTTAAGTAATCAGGTTCGTGTATTTCAGGCAATAACTTGCTTAATGATTCAAGGAATTTTACGGATGCAGGTTTTTCACCTGTAATGACCTTTGAAATATAGGATTTATCGAAATTGGTCAACGCTGCAATCTGTGAAATGGTCATTTTGTTGACCATTTTAGCTATATCGCTATGCCTTCTAAGCAGCGGGTCGTGGGTTCGAATCCCCCCAGGGACGCCATCAAAGCGAAAACCATGATCTCGCCACTCGTTTTAGATGCAGCTAGTCTGCTATTTCCGGATATATAGCTCCACCGTGAGGAAATATCACGACATCGCCCTTTGGGAAGGCTTTAGCCGCAGCTCTTAACGCTTCTGGAAAATCGCGGAAAACTTCTATCCCGGGCAGAAGCCCTTCTGCCTGGCTCGCCACAGATGGGGAATAAACCAATATTTTATTGCGCAGCAGGGCTTTCAACATAAAATAAGTAGAGAAACGTTCCTCGGGTGATGTACCCGGAGGAGACATTTTCGTCATAAGGATGCCCAACAGCCAGATGATCGGCTTCCAGATAAAAGCGGGCAGCCCAGAAAGCTTGAGTTGCGGAACGCGCATATTACCCAGTCCCTCTTCGCATTTAAGGGCGGCGAGGATGACGCCGCCCGGCTTGGCCGCGTAAAGCACGTTAGCAACGGCCTTCACACCCTGCCTCAAGTCTATATCCATCGGGAATGAGTCAGTGATTACCACGTCCGCCTGGGCCGGTATCCTCACCCCAAATACTTTCGCTGCCAGCTTTACTCCCCGGCGGTGGGCCTTTATCGGGTCCCCCGCTACCAGCCCAATAATCTGCATCTGTGCATTTAACACGGTATTGACAATGAAAGTATCGCCCTTAAGCATCGACCCCGCCTGTTCCATGTCAAGGCGCATGGGATTATTGGCCGGATCGGAACCCAACATGAAGAAATATTTGGAACTGGCGCAGATCGCATGGTTAGCTGCTATGGTATCTACACCGGCAACACCGGGAAGAATGTTCTTAAATCCACCTCCGAAGCCGGCATGCGGATGAGGTTCAATCGTGCCCACAAGTATACGCAGATCCGCCTCAGCCACCGTTTTATTTATAAACACGGGAGTGCCCCTGTCCGTCTTGCCCAGGAAGCTAAGCTGATCTATGTTGCGGCAATCGTGGTTCTCCCAGCCGACCTGCTCCAATACATATTTGCCGGCTTTCCGTTCCATGTCTTCAAGAGACATCTCCCGGTGAAGCCCAGGGGCAGTCACAATGGTAACGGCTTTCAGGTTCACGCCCCCTTGTACCAGATGATCGAGGATTTTGCCAAGCAGTAGATAGGCTGGGGTGGGTCTGGAGATGTCATCGACTACTATCGCAACTTTCCTTTTCCCCTGCGCAAGTCCTTTGAGAGGAACACACCCCTCCGGCGCAGATAGAATAGTCTCCAGCGTTGCTTGTATATCAGCCAGGGGTACAAACTCCGATGGTTTGTACGTTCCGAGCAGGTTCCAACCCGTGGGTAACTCGAAATCCAGACTACTTGATTTGCCCCACGGTATCTGTTGCAGCCCGGATGTGTTTTGTCTATTCATTGCTACATCGAAAATTTAACCCCGCTTGCCATGGCGGAGACCAAAAGTATGATGAAGAAGATGAAGAATGCAGCTGCTATATAAGTCATAATCACTGCGAATCGGCCAGGTCGGAATTCTTTGGGCAGAAATTTAGTGCACACGTAGATGCCCAGAACCGCAATCACCGGGAGCAGGATAGTATCAACCCCCGCAGTTATCTGCAGCATGAAGACCGGTGCCTGGATTAGTAGTGCAAATACCCCTGCAAAGACCAGGTAGAATAAAAGAAATATCCTGTAAGGTTTTTTACTAATTTCTCCTTTGCCTTTGCGTAGCCCCAGTGCGCCCGTCGCTACACGGCACAGGCCGTCTATATCAGCCAGTAACGTGCCAAACAAGGTTCCAAGCACGCCTAATAAAAATATCACTTCCCCGGTCCTGCCGAAGTCCTGCCCAGCTATTTTGGCCAGGGCGCTGCCCATGCCCTCCCCCTCGGGCACCAGGTGTAGCGGGTTGAGAATAAGCGCACCCGCAATCAAAAAACCACTTGTTAATATCCCCGCTATGACCGTATTGACAATCAGGTCAGTCCTGTTGATTTTGATCCATTCTTTTATACGACCTCTATCCGCCGGGCCGGGTATGAAGCTCTTGCCTGCCATGCCCCTGCCGCTGGCCTGCGTCCACAGGGAAAACCAAACCGTCCCAATGGCACCCGCGCCAGCCCATCCAAGGAGCGGGATAAGTTCGCGCAGAGATTCGGGAGGTACACTGGGGACCAACCCTGCTAACACGCTCTTAAACGGTGGAGCCGTCTCTGCAATTGCGTATATCACGAAAATAACCATGACAGCGATGAGTATTCTGGATGCCCCTTCCAGCGCCTTATAGCTACCGATGAGCAGTATGATCCCTACTACCAGCAGTGCAATAATCGACCACACCACATAGGAAATGCCAGGCACCAGCGCAAAAAGTGCGCTGCCCACAGCTAAAGCGATCCCGCCCATGCCGGCAATGCTAAATATAAAAAGTATCCAGAACAGCCAGAGTATCCAGCCTTTAGGCAATATTTTAAACGTGCCTATCTTTACCTCAATCCTGGAAAAGGCGCTGACTACATTTTCACCCGATGCCACCGTGTAACGGCCCATCAATTCGGTGATGAAATACTTCATGAAGAGCGACACTATCGGCGACCATAGCAGCACCATGCCGAAGATGGCTCCCGCACGTGTGGCGAAGACCACCTCGGCTACACCGACTGAACTGGCAGCCCATACGATGCCGGGACCAAGTGCAATCAGCCTGCGCCAGCCGCGCGGAGGTTCCTGTACCTGTGCCGTGGATTCAGCCTGAATGCCCTTATTTACCATTGCGCCTCCTCAAGCAGTGAATCATTCAAACATGGCCGCGTTTAAATTACGCTTGTCGTCCCCGGTTCCAGCACTACCAGTTTAGCGGGTATTTGCCAGGCCCTGAGCGTGTCCAGGTCAAGGACCTTGCCCTTGACCTGGTAATGCATAGGTACAACAACCCCGGGTTTAATTTCCTGTACAAACAAGGCGGCTTCGGCCAAATCCATGCCATCCCTGCCTACAAATGGATAGTTGGATGCGGCCACCTGCAAGAATGCGACATCTATGGATATGCCTTTGAGCCCTTCCTTTACAGACAGCCTGTATCGTGAGTCGCCGGAGAAATAAAAGGTCTTTTCGCCCGACACAACAAAACCTATGGCATCCGGGGCAAAGGGGTGCACAGCCGGAACCGCCAATATCGTGACTTCCCTGAAAGTAAACTTATCACCCGGGGCAAGCGCAGCCAGCTTTGCCAATCCCTTCTTGCGCGCCCGCTCTATGGCTTTCTTAGAACCCACCACCTGACAGCCTAACTTGCCGGCCAGCGCGATGGCAGGGTTAGACCAATGGTCTATGTGGTTATGCGATACGAGCATTAAGTCCAGTCTTTCAATCTTTTCCGGATCAAGTGCCATGGGCACGGCCCTGATATTCTCCCACTGTCCCCACCAGGGGTCGGTCATCATAAGTACGCCTGACATATTGATGAGCAAAGTGCTCTGCCCAATCAAACTGACATCCATACCTTTCACCTCACGGGGTTATAATGCCTTTCATATATACATTCGATAGCAATGCTTCACCGGCCTGCTCTATTTTGTAGCTGTGAGTAACTATTTTTTCCAGAGGTATGCCGCGTTTCATGGCGAGTTCCATCAATTTGAGAGCATTGTCGAATGATTGCGGAGGGCAGGACCACTGCCCTACCAGTATCACGTCTTTAAAACACAGGTGCATAAACGGATTTATCGTTGTAGTGCCGGTATCCAGGAAATTACCGAGTTCAACAAATGTGCCGCCGCGGCGCAGCATACTGAGACCCTGTGGGACCGCATCGGGAGAGCCTGTGCAGTCCACCACCATATCGGGACCAACCTCGCCGGGAGTCAGCGATAGGACATAAAACGCACGCTCATCTGCATTGGGCATTTCCTCAATATCAACGATATGGTCGAAGACTCCCAATTCCCCAGCGAGTTTAAGCCTTTCCTTAATACCGCCTACCAGGATGACGCGGTAAGCGCCCGCCAGGCTGGCCGTAATTCCAGCGGCCATGCCTATGGGGCCTGACCCCAGAATGACTACGGTATCCCCGGGGCCGAATCCTTCCTTGAGCACCGGGTAAGGCATCATGCCCTTACGCACACCGATAGTGGCGGCGAAAATATCGGTAAGCACCGCCACCTTGTCCGGCATACTATCCGGAATCTTATACACCCATACTCCGGGCAGCAGGTAACAATACTCGGCATAACCCCCGAAAAGATGGGGAGGGTCCGCTGCGCATATGTTCTGCCCATAGCCTTTGGCATTGGGACAAAGCGTGGCTGCGTGATTGGACGGCAAGAAACGGCAATACCAGCATTCGCCGCAGGGGATCCCGGCATACCAGGTTACACGGTCACCTACCTTGATCTCTCCGCCCTGTACAGCCATTTTCCTCTTAGCCTCGTCACCTATCTCTTCGATGATGCCGAGATTCTCATGGCCGAGTATCAGCGGACGTTTTACAAAAAGCGGCGCAGGAGGCAGGCCGTGAAACAGGTGTTTATCCGTGCCGCAGATGCCGCACATTTTCATTTTAACCAGGGCGCTGTCTTTATTAACCCCGGGCTTGGGGAAGCGCTGAACTTCGATTTTACCAAACTCGGTCATTACGGCGGCTTTTACTTTATCTCCAGACATAAATTACAACCTCCTCGAAATACACATCTGCAGCGGTCAGGATTTAGATACTCTATTTAGGTGATAATCATAGGCAGCAATGGAGGACTGAATATCATCTTTGACCGGCTGCCAGCCTAAAGCTTCTTTAGCCAGTGAACTGTCGAAGACATAGTCGCGTAGCGCTATTTCCAGGTGCTGCGGCTCTATCGGAGAGATATGCAGTGCAGCTAAAACTGCAACTATCGCCCGCGCCACGGAAGCATGGATGATTATGAATTTGGGTGGCTTCCCGGCATGTTTATAGAGAGCTTCAGCCATGGCTCGCAAAGTGGGGACGTTATCGCTTCCCAGGTTCATTGCCATACCGCTCGATTTCGGCGTTTCCAGGGCCAGGAAAAACGCACTCGAAACATCATCCACATCAACCATCTGCAGCCTTGTTTTGCCACCGCCCGGCAGCAGCGTGGCCTTGCCATGAGATATACTCTCCATCTGTGCTACCAGGAAGGGCTCGTTTTGCCCCGCTCCGTTGATAGTGGGCGGACGGAAGATGGTAATGTCCAGACCCTTTGCTGCGTATTCCCGGCATAGTTGCTCACTTTGAACCTTGTCCCTGCCGTACTGGCAGATCGGCGCAATCGGCGCATCTTCGGTGCAGGGAACAGGGACATCAATTCCATATACCTCGACTGAAGACGCATACACAAACTTGCGGACGTGGTTTTCAGATGAAGCTAAAAGAGCATTCTCTGTCCCACGCACGTTTACCTCGTGCATGCGCTTTTCGTCCCGCTCGAACTGCGCCAAAGCAGCCGCCAGGTGAAATACGGCATCGCATCCGGCTGAGGCCTGCTTTACAACACGCAGGTCCGTGATATCCCCGGTAACCTCTTTGAAAGAAGCATGGGCTATCCCCGAGGCTTTGATATCCAACCCTACCACGGAGTGCCCTCTCTCGAGTGCGGCCCTGGCCATGTTCCCGCCCAAATAGCCCGAACTCCCGGTTATAAGTATCTTCATACTTTGTTTTACTCTATTACTGATGTCAGATGTTAAAACGAACGTCGGCAAATTTAAGAAATATCATCTCAGGCATCCACTTCAAGTGTGACTTTTTCGACCTTGTTGAAATCACTCATATAGAAAAAGGATGCGGTAAAGAATAGTCCCGCTGCAACAACAAGGAAAATGGGAAGCGTCAGCATGGCGGTTTGAAGATTGGAAGCGTCTGAAATTGAACCTACCACGATGGGACCCAATGAACCACCCAGCAGATTCATACACAGCACTGCGAGGGCGTAGGACATGCCCCGCAGACCGGGATGCACTACTTCCTGTACCACGGCCAGACCGGCCGGCGCAAAGGTGGTAATCAATACACCCATTACAATGAGTACTGCGTACTGCGCATCACCTGTTAAGGAGAATGCAACGAAAACAAGCAATGCCGAAATAAGTGTAGTTATAGCAGCAAATAGCGGGCGGGAGTTAAGCTTTTTCTTGACCCAGCTGTCCGAAAGGAATCCACCTATAAAGAAACCCACCATAGATAGTACGAGGACCAGGCTGGCCTTCAGGCCAGCCTGGTCCTGCGGCATGCCGCCTATACGGTGAAAATAGCTGGGAAGCCAGGTGGATATCGCAGTGACTACAAAGATCACGCCTGCAAATCCCAGATATGTGAGTATCAGCGTCGGCGTGCCCAGGAATTCTTTGGCCACGTCCATTGCCTTCATCTTAAACTTGGAAGCCCCTTCGGCGCCGGAACCGGCAACCGTTTTCATCAGAGGCACCGACTTATAGTCCTTGGCAAAGAAGAAAAGGATGGCCGCTATCAAGCCAGGTATTGCGACTATACCGAATGCGTGCCGCCATCCCAAGTTTACAGCTATGATACCACCCAGCGCCACACCAATCGCCATGCCCAGCGGCTGTGCTGCATTCCAAATACCGAAGATTCGCGCTCGCTTTTCAATGGGATAAAGCCAGGAAAGCATGGCAGCCCCCGCCGGACCATAGCCGGCTTCACCAACTCCGATAATCGTCCTGGTGGTGAGCAATTGCCTGAAATTGAGCGTGAAGGCGCCGGCAAATGAAGCTAAGCTCCAGATAATCGAGAGAATACCTATGCTTTTTTTACGGCTCCAGCGGTCGACCAAAATCGAGGCAGGTAAAACGCAGATAACAGCGGCCCAGTAAAACATCGAGATCAGCATGCCGCACTCAAAATCGGAAATGCCCCAGTCCTTCTGGATGTAGGGGAAAAGCGAGGAGATCACCATTCTGTCCGCCTGGTCGCATAGCATCAATATGAACAGAAGAATGAATACATAGTTCCTTTGGCCGTTGGTCACCGTTTGTCCGGTCGCGACTTCATTGTTTTCCATTCAGTACATCTACCTCTTACCTCAGCATTAGATGAAGTGTGATTACCCTGTGAGAGTTTGCGCCGCTTTTTTAAGGAAATTGACTCAGTTCTCGGCAGGTATTACCACACAGCCCGTATCGGCTTCAGAGACCATCGCCGCATACTTCCTCAGATGCCCTGTGAGTGTCCGCGCCGGCCGTTTCCAGGCCGCACGCCTTTTTTCCATCTCGACGGCCGATAGCTTCACATCCAGTTTACGCCCGGGTATATCTATTTTTATTATGTCCCCGTCACTGATCAGTGCCAGGGGGCCACCGTTGTAAGCCTCCGGGGTAACATGGCCGATAGCCGGCCCTCGGCTGAAACCTGAGAAACGCCCGTCTGTAACCAGGGAGACTTTGTCAGAAAGGTTCAACTGAAAGAGTAACTCGGTCACTGTCAGCAACTCTCTCATGCCGGGTCCGCCTTTTGGACCTTCATACCGGATCACTATGATATCACCCTCCCTGTACTCCTTGTTCATAGCGGCGTCAATGGCTTTCTCTTCGCTGTCGAACACCCGAGCTGGCCCGGAGAAAACCAGCATATTATCAGGGACACCCGAGCTTTTAACGACTGCGCCGGTCGGCGCCAGATTGCCCTTTAAGACAGCTATGCCTCCCTGCTGATGATAGGGATTATCGAGGTCGCGTATCACGTCGTCATCTAAACAGCTGAAGGGAGCGTTGTTTTCTTCAAGCGTTTTACCTGTGACCGTCATTGCGTCATTTTTCAGATGGCTTTTCAATTTATTCAGCAAGGCCGGCAGGCCGCCGGCCCTGTATACATCGAGGAGGAAAAACGGCCCCGATGGATATACACCGAGTATGTGCGGGACTTGATTCGATATGCGGTCGAAGTCCGAGAGGTCCAGGGGAATGCCAAGCTCATACGCCAGCGCCAGAAGATGTATGGTCACGTTAGTGGAGCAACCTGCCGCTGCCGTTGTGACCAGCGCGTTATGAAACGCGTCCGGTGTCAAAATATCGCGGGGCGCCAGCGACTCATCGACCAGGGATACGATGCGTCTTCCGCTCTCCTTTGCCATAAGGTATTTTTGGTTGTGTACGGCATGTGTGACTGCGCTGTTGGGCAGTGACATTCCCATCGCCTCCACGATGAACTGCATGGAGTTGGCTGTTCCCATGCCACTGCATGCGCCTGGTCCGGGACAGCTTAACATAGACATGATGGGCGGGGTGCCCCTGGGGGCAAATTCGTTGAAGGGAAGCATAGGACCTCCGGTAACGAATATGGCGGGTAGGTTGAGGCGCGCCGCTGCTATCAGCTGCCCGGGAACTATCTTATCGCAGGTCGATAAAAACACCAGCCCGTCGAAGCAATGGGCGAGAGTCATGGTCTCTATGGCATCTGCAATGATGTCCCTCATGGGGAGCACGTACTTCATCCCATCGAGGCCGTTGGAGTAGCCGTCGCACGGCGCAACAGTGTTGAATTCTAAGGGAACGCCGCCCGCCATCAATACGCCATCTTTTACAAACCGGGCAACCTCACGCAGATGAAGATGTCCGGGAAGCAACTCATTCCAGGAATTGACTATACCTATCAGCGGCCTACCCTCCAGATCTTTAAGAGGAACGCCGCAGGCTTTAATCATCTCTGCGCGGACCATTGCGGTTGCCAGGCGGTCGGTGTTCTTTAGAAGGCTCTTGCTTTTGCGCTCTTTATCATCCATCTTCTTCACAACTTACCATATTTTTTATAAACATCCGGCA
Source organism: Dehalococcoidia bacterium (assembly GCA_041653995.1). Lineage (NCBI taxonomy): Bacteria > Bacillati > Chloroflexota > Dehalococcoidia > Dehalococcoidia bacterium. Next base: position 514,004 of record JBAZEK010000001.1, on the reverse strand, counting down.
ATGACATGCCACCCCTGATCTCTAATCTCGATTTGCGCTCTGAGGCAACCACTTCCTCGGCTTTGATAACTACCTCTTCAAGATCAACGTCAGGCTGGGGGATGACAACCACGCCGTCCCGGTCTGCAAAGATAATATCACCCGGGTTGATACGCACGCCACCACAGAAAATCGGGCTACCAACACCGATTAAATCAACGCGGCCTATCGAATCGGTAGGTATATTTCCCCTGGCCCACACGGGAAACTCAATTTCCAGAATGCGGCTTATATCGCGGATTGGACCGTCCACCACAGCGGCCTTAACTCCACCCACGTATCTGGAAGTGGTGGCCATCAGCTCACCGAAAGCCCCGGCGCCCCGGAATCCATTGGCAGTAACGGCAATAATTTGTCCTTTCTGCATACTCCCGAAAACGGTACTTAAGGCCTGTGCCACAAAGCTGGGATCATACTCAGTGAGCCTGGTTGATTTTTTGGTCTTGGCTTCTTCAATTGTATAAGCTGGCCCGGCCACGACCGCATTGGGGATAATCGGGGTAAAGCCCGATTCCAATGACTGGTTCATAAATCCCATATCATCGAGTGTATCCGCTACCGCCGGAGTATAGGTTTTTTCTAAACGGGCACATAGTGAAAGGACCTCATCGTGGTTATATTGCTTGGGCATGTTCTACTCCTTCAATAGTATTGTCCATTACTATTTGATTTCAAGTAGCTGCAAGCAGTCCCAGTAGCGGTTGATAAAAATAGTCTATCCCGGTAAATTTATCGAAGGAAGCATACAACAGCAAAGCCGCACATGCAAATATTTAGGGTAAGCCAAAGTATTGATTGCGGATTTGAAGGCTGTTATCAGCCTGCCGAATCGTTTAATCATTCCATTTGCTCTTATATACTCCGTTCCAAAATTATTCGATTAAAGTGTTGAGCATCATTGACCTTGTCCTCCTTCAATGTCCCACAGATCTTCCCAGTCTTTTGCGCCGGGCCAGAGAAACACTCGACCCTTGATCAGCCTGCAGTCCCGGTCGATTCCCGAGATCAGTTTCATATCCTCATCTGAGAACGGATCCTCGGTAACGGCCTTAAGATTGGAAAGATAGTTCTTCCTCTTGATCGAGAAGGGTATCGGTATCTGGCCCCGCTGCTCAGCGTCCTGTAAGGCACTTTGGACGGATCGACCGCATCCGTATCGATGTGTTTTTTGACCATATCTGAATTCCCGCTTACCTCTTCGGATTGTTCCCGACACATATATCATGTTCATATTTACCGTCGGACATTTTATCATTTAAACCGGTATCGGGCTGTCCCTGTTGATAAGGACGATTGCACAGGGTAATATAAGGCGGCCTTTTAAGAAATTCAGGCAGCAGGCAGCGGGGAAAATGAAGCAATTTTCCGCACCATCCTCATCACTGGAACTGCGTCCTTCCGGCGGCGGATGCACCCAGACCTTCCTCTTAAAAGACGGCAGAATGCTGCTCCGTGGAGAGCCGCGCGGCGTCTTAGACCGCCTCCTGCTGGAGCAGGGAATACCTGTTTAAAATCCGATGAACTACTTCTATACATTGCTCGGGTCTCTTTTCATCCTGGTTGCGCTGGTTCTGCTCACACTACTGCTGAGAAACCGTTCCATACTAACCACCCAACATCAATCTCTCTTCTCTCGTCTCGTAACGGACTTCTCCCTGCCAGCGCTGATATTTATCAACCTGGCCAGACGCTCTTTTGAAGTCGAGAAGCTGCTGCCCGCGCTGATTATGTTCATCACCATCTTAATAGCCTGCTCCCTCGGTTTCGCTGCCGGCAAGATATTGAAAATGGACCGAAAATCGCTGGGTGCATTCGTGCTTGTATCCGGCTGGGGCAGCTCATCCACTCTCGGCTACGCCCTGATCACGCAGGTCTTTCCCAACAACTGTGAGGCGATGCAGGACGCGCTGGTCATCAGTGAGCTTGGCGCGGGGGTTCCGCTTTTCCTGCTGGCTATACCCGTCGCCATGTATTTCGGCCAGGAACACGCCGATACCAAAAGCGTACTGGCTTCAATACGCGAGTTCTTCCTATCCCCCATTTTCATAGCGCTGGTGCTGGGCATCGCCTGTTCATTTCTCAACTTACCCTGGAACGATACGGCGCTGAGAACCCTGGACACCCTGCTGGATATCATCGCAAGCACCCTTGAGGTATTTGCAGCCTTCGCCATCGGCCTGATGCTGCAGAAAATACCGGTCAGACAGCTTCTGCCCCCCATTGCGGCCCTTTTCTGCATCAACCTGATCGCCGAACCACTAATAGCCCTGGCGGGAGCGCACCTGTTCGGACTGCCGCAGATTGAGGAACAGGTACTGGTAATCGAAGCGTCCATGCCGGCGGGCGCGGTGGCGGCGGTGATCGCCGCAAGATACGGATGCAACGGAGGTCTCGCTTCAGCGCTGACTATCACGATGTATGTGCTGAGCCTTGCGACGATCCCGCTGGTTTATTTGCTGATGACGGCAACATAGCAAAGATACACAGTGGCTATTATTGAGCTATTTGGGGAAATATTTATTCGTGATGTCCCGGACTTCCTCAAGCCATTCTTTTCTTTGCGTTGGCGTGCTGGTGGCGATCACTCCGAAGTTCTTCCGATAGTAGTTGTCCACGCCGCAAAGGCCGAAAACGCAATTCCTCCAGATCGTCTCCAGCGGATCGCCGAAGACCGCCTGTTCCCTGGACTCCGGCGTATTTGATGTCGTAAACACGATAGCCGTCCCGGCCTTGAGCAAACCGTTGGGCACACCCTCACCACTGTCCCCCTCGTTGAACTCGTAAGCCGCGCCCGGACGAATGACCCTGTCGATCCAGCCCTTCAAAATGGCGGGGGGCTGTCCCCACCAGTTGGGATGCACCACAATGATGCCGTCGGCTGAAACGAGATCGTTGACGTGCCCGGATATCAGCGGCGACAGGTACGCCGGCTGAGGGATCTCATCAGAAGGCAGCACGGGAGGAAACTCCTCCCTGTACAGGTCATGGAAAACGATCTGATGGCCGGATGTCCGTAAAGTGGTAACGACCGTCTCTGCAACGGCATGGTTGAAGCTCTGTTCATCCGGATGACCGAGTATCACTAATATTTTCATAATAATTCATCGATATAATACAGATATTCCATGTTCCGGCGCTAATTATTATAGATACAGCGTTAATAATTTACATGATTCCAGAGGTACATTGCATTAGTCAAATAAGTGGGATAGAATAAAATCAGAGTCATCGATATTAAATCGTGCACAGGAGGGTGCATCATGAAAGGCAAATGCGAATATTGGAAAATATGCAGATTCTATGAATCCTGCATAGTTTGCAACGAGATGGAAGGATTTGCCTATGGGCACCGCGCCGGTGGCTGTTACAGGGATATATCGAAGTGCGGAACCAAAAGCACCTACTGCAAGCTCGATGACAAAGCGCAGTCGAAAGAAAAAGACCTGATTCTACGCCCCGTCTAACTGGTCACTCTTTCTCTAATCCCTGCCCCAGTATTCCGGCCAACATGTCGCCCTTTTTCTTTATGTCAAATCGATTACCCGGGAGACACCAGCTGAACACCGTGCCCCGTATGCTGTACAAGAGTATTTCGGCAATCTGTGCCGGTGTGAGGTCGTCCCGGATCTCGCCGCATTGCTGTCCTTCGTCAATCAGCTTTTCCAGCACATAGTACAGCTCCCTTTTGTTGGGGATCAGTATGTGCGCGGTATTCGTATTCGATATCCTGATTACGTAGCTCATTCTGACCAATTTCTTGGTAAAGCCTTCCTGGTATTCCATCACCGCCCGGATATACTCCAACAGCCTATCCAGGCCCGGCTTGACATGAGCTACCCTGTCGAGCAGATGTGTGCTGTAGCCTTTATCGCTGGCCGCCATCTGTTCCAGAACGATCTGGTCCTTGGACTTGAAATGCCCGTAAAAAGCACCCTTGGTAACCCCTACCTGGCTGCATATCTCGTCAATGCTGACATTATCGTAGCCTTTTTTATCAAACAGGACAGCCGCAGTTTCAAATAGCTTTTTCCTCAGGGCCATTGCGCGCTTTCGACGGACAACGTAATTCTTCTTGCGCATCTTAAACTCCCAAGACATTATATTACATGTTTGTCTAAATATCAGGACTCTCTGCATGGCAGGGAAAGTACATATATAATCTACAGGAACAATTACAGGCGTGTATAATAACAGCACCGTTAAATTAATCAGGAAATGAGATGTGAATAACAGCAAAAAGGAATGGCAGGATACGGCGCTGGCCAAAGCGCTGGGAAGTTTCCCCGGCAGACGGGAGAGATTCGAGAACAGCTCGGGCATAGATATCGATCCGCTTTACACGCCGGAAGACCTTTCCGATTTCGACTACCAGTCGTCGCTGGGCTACCCGGGTGAGTACCCCTTCACCCGCGGAATTCAGCCCGCGATGTACCGCAGCAGGCTGTGGACGATGCGCCAGTATGCGGGATTCGCCTCGGCTGAAGAATCGAACAAAAGGTACCGTTATCTGCTGGAGCAGGGACAGACCGGCCTCAGCATAGCTTTCGACCTGCCCACCCAGATCGGTTATGACTCCGATCATCCGCTGGCAACAGGAGAGGTCGGCAAGGTCGGTGTGGCCATCGATACGCTGGAGGACATGGAGACGTTGTTTCGCGATATACCGCTGAACAAGGTCAGCACCTCCATGACCATTAATTCTACCGCCCCCATCCTGCTGTGCATGTATGCGGCGCTGGCGCGCAGGCAGGGCGTGGATATGTCCGCGCTGGAAGGTACGATACAAAACGACGTGCTCAAGGAGTATATCGCCAGGGGCACATATATCTTCCCGCCCGCACCGTCTATGCGCCTGATAACCGATATCTTCGCCTACTGCAACAGCAACTTGCCTCGCTGGAACACCATCAGCGTCAGCGGATACCATATACGGGAAGCAGGGTCCACCGCCGCGCAGGAGGTGGCCTTCACCCTGGCCAACGGCATGGCCTATGTTGAGGCCGCCATTCAGGCAGGACTGGATACCGATAAATTCGCCGGACGAATATCCTTCTTCTTCGACAGCCACAACGACCTGTTTGAGGAGGTCGCCAAATTCAGAGCGGCGCGGCGGTTGTGGGCGCGCATAATGAAGGAACGATTCAAGGCCAGGGACTCGCGCTCCATGATGCTGCGTTTTCACACCCAGACCGCCGGCTGCACGCTCACCGCACAGCAGCCGTACAACAACATCGTCAGAGTGGCTATTCAGGCGCTGGCCGCCGTACTTGGCGGCACACAGTCGCTCCATACCAACTCGTTCGACGAGGCCTACGCCACGCCTTCGGAGGAGGCGGTGACCATCGCTCTGCGCACACAGCAACTGCTGGCGCACGAAAGCTCCGTGGGCGATGTGGTCGATCCTCTGGGCGGCTCCTACTATGTGGAGTCCCTTACCGACGCGCTGGAACGTAAGGCTTCCGGTTATATCGATAAAATCGATAAGCTGGGGGGCGCGGTGAAGGCCATCGAGCAGGGATATCAGCAGCGGGAGATACAGGAGAACTCCTACAGGCAGCAGAAAGCCGTGGATGACGGCAGCGCTGTAGTGGTGGGGGTCAACAAGTTCATCGCCTCGACGGCTAAAATATCGGGACTGACCAGGATCGATCCGGAAAAAGAGGCGCTTCAGAAAAAACGGCTGCAGAGTGTCAGGCAAAAGAGAGATAACGAACGCTGCAGCCGGGCATTGAACGGCCTATCAGAGGTTGCCCGCGGACGGGACAACGTGATGCCGTCCATTCTCGAGTGCGTCGAGGCTTACGCCAGCGTGGGAGAGATATGCGACGTGCTGCGCAAGGTCTTCGGTACGCAGAAGGAGTTCCTTATATTTTAAGAAAGGCCGGCCGAAGCTTAACTATGCGCTCTCATCAAGGCAGCTAAATATTACAGGACAGGAGATATATTAACATGGCTAAAATCGACCTGGAAATGAATGACAAAGTCGCGATGGTGACCATGGACGAAGCGGATAACAAGCTGAATATCGGCATGGTCAAATCGCTGATGGAAACGCTGGATGCGATTGAGAAAGAAAGCGAGGCCCTCACGGTAGTGGTAAAATCCGGGCATTCACATATCTGGACCAACGGCTTCGATATCGACTGGATACGGGCCAGCCTGGAGAAAGGCAACAGGGCCGAGGTCAAACAATTCCTGGTCATGGACCTTCAACTGCGCAGGCGGCTGCTCACCTACCCGCTCATAACCATCGCCGCCCTCAACGGCCACACTTTCGGCGGCGGGGCGGTTTTCTCATGCTGCTTCGATTTCCGCTTCATGCGGTCGGACAGGGGTTTCTTCTGTATCCCTGTGATAGACCTCCAGTATCCGATACTGCCCGGCACCCGTGAACTGCTGCGTAGCGTATTCCCCGCCCACGTCATTAAAGAACTGATCCTGACCGGACGGCGTCTGACCGGCCTGGAATGCGTATCAAGCCATGTAGTCTCAGCGGCCTTCAGCAATGAGGAGCTGATGGACAAAGTTATGGCCTTCGCCGCAGGCCTGAATAAAAGCAGGGGCATCGTGGGTGAGATGAAAAAGGTGTTGAACGGCCCCATTATCGATCTCATCGATAAGGACGCCGCATCGATCAGGGAAGGGCAGATCATCGTATAGCCTGTGAAGCTATGCCCGGCCGGCGGTCCCCGCCATACCTGAAATGCTGTTATTGAGCAGGACCAGCTCGCGCGCATGCTCGTCTTTATTCAGGCTGTCAAGGTAATCCAGGTTCCTGTCGTGCGCCTTTAGCACCGTCAACATGGCCTCAAGGCCGGTCCCCTTCTCGATCTCGGATTTTATGACTCCGTGCCAGAGAAATAGTGTCTCCCTGTAGTGCTTAAGCCGTTCTATCCCGTTATCATAGCAGCCGAAGTGCCCGTAACATATCCTCTGCGGTTCAAGCGCAATCAGCCTGTCTATGGAGGACACTGTCTCCTCCAGCTTGAAGGGAGGCGGTGTGGCCGGCCTGATGACGCCGTTGACGCATACTCCCGCCGCCTCACCCGCGATCAGTATATGCGTGGCGTCGTCGAAGAGGCTTAAATGGTGCACCGCATGGCCCGGAGTCAGATACACTTTTAGTGCGGTCCCGCCGCCCAGGTCGATGCGCATACCATCGGCTGCCTCGGCTATCCGGTTTTCGGGAACCGGCTCCATCGGGCCGTATTTCACGGCCAGGTCCCCCAGTATCTTAAGGCTGGCGTTCCACAGCGTAGATGGATCCGCGAGGTGCGGACGGGCACGTCTGTGAGCCAGCACCGTGGCGTTGGGAAAATCCGGGATTATCCCCCCCGTGCCGCCGGCATGGTCCACGTGGATATGTGTGAGGATAATATACTGTATATCTTCGGGCCGCGCGCCGGATTTAGCTATGGCCGAGAGCAGGCCGGGCCTGGCACACGAAGGTCCGGGATCGATGAGGGCGCTCCTGTCTCCCATCACCAGGTAACTGCCGATAAACCTGTTATAGGCAGGTATGGGAATATGTGGGTACAGTAATTTCAGGTTCGGTGTAATATCTACGACTTCGCTCACGGCTCTCCCCCGCGCCTGTTCCCGACAACTATAGCATAAGATAGACACCTCATGCCGTGCTCTGCTGTGATCGCAGTTAATTTTATACCTGCTATGAGTTATACTTATACCTGATTTTAAATCAGCGGAGGCTGTATGAAAATAGACAGGGCCAGGCTTGAATACCTGAAAAAGGACGCCGTGCAGGGCTTTACAAAGTACCTGGGACTGGTCCCTCTGTCGCTTAAGCCGGGCGACTTTGTCACCAGGCTCAAGCTGCAGAAGCGGCACTTCCAGCAGGACGGCTTTGCGCATGCCGGACTGATCGCCACCATGGCCGACCACACGGCGGGATATGCCAGCTTCTCCCTTGTGCCCGACAGCCGGCGCATCCTGACCATCGAATACAAGATCAATTACTTTCAACCCGCTGACGGGGAATACCTGGAATGCCACGGATTTGTGACCAAGCCGGGGAAAAACATCCTTTTCACGGAGGCCGAGGTGTACTCGATTAACGGCAAGAACAGGAAGCTGGTCGCCAGGGCTATGCACACCATGGCCTCCGTGCCCGCGTCCAGGGTTTCCCGTTCGTCCAATCCCTCTGCCGAATTTAACGGCTGATCCCGGCTGCGCTGCATCTCTGCCTTGAATTATCCGTCCCGTACAGCTACTATGTTTTGGGAGGTTAAGCTGCAATGGAATTTCCGCAAAAAGGCATACCTATCGACAAGATCAAGGAAGAATTGACTACTCTTAAATCCAACGACATGGACTGGAAGGGGGCGCGCGCTTTCAGCATGGTCTTCAGGGCCTCGGATGATGTCAGCAAGGTGGTGGAGACGGCCATCAGCACATTCGTCTTCGAGAACGGTCTCAGCCCCTTCGCATTCCCCAGCCTGCTGCGCATGGAAACAGAGGTAATCGCCATGACTGCCGACCTGCTCCACGGCGGCCCGGATGCTGCAGGAAACATAACCTCCGGCGGCACGGAGAGCATCATCATGGCGGTCAAGGCGGCCAGGGATTACGCCAGGGAAAGGAGACCTGAAATTAGAAAACCCGAGCTGATCATGCCGCGCTCGGCGCATCCCGCCTTCAATAAGGCCGCCTATTACCTCGATATCAAAACGGTTATTGTGCCCACCAGTGAATCCTCGATTGTGGATATGGATGCCTATGAGAATGCTTTTAACTCCAATACCATCTTCGCCATGGGATCCGCATTCTCGTATCCCCATGGAGTTATCGACCCCATCGAGAAAATGGCCGCTATCGCAGCTAAAAAAAACGTCTGGTTTCACGTGGATTCCTGCGTGGGAGGATTCATTCTCCCCTTTCTGGAGAAGCTGGGCTTCCCCATCCCTCCCTTTGATTTCCGCGTGCCGGGCGTGACGTCCATGTCCGCCGACATACACAAATACGGCTACGTGTCCAAGGGCGCTTCCACCATCACCTACAGGAACGCGGACCTCAGGAAATACCAGCTCTTCGTCTATACTGATTGGAACGGGGGCGTCTACGCCACACCGGCCATCTCCGGAGCGCGGTCCGGCGGTCCCCTGGCCGCCGCCTGGTCGGTGATGAGGTTCCTGGGCAGGGAAGGCTATATGCGTTTGGCAAAGGACGCCATGGAGGCCACTCGGCTGCTGATGGATGGCATCAAACGTATCCCCGGCTTGCGCATCATCGGTGATCCGCCTGCCACCACTTTCGCCGTGGGCAGCGATACCCTCAATGTCTTCGCCCTGGGCGATGCCATGAAGGTGCGCGGATGGAATATCGACAGCCAGCACATGCCGCCCACCCTGCACTTCACCGTATCTCCCATGCACCTGAAGATAGTCGAGCCCTTCCTCAAAGACTTCGCGGATGCGGCCAAAGAGGTCTCCCTCTTGAAGCAGGAGGACATCTCCGGCGAGGCCGCGGTCTACGGCATGATCGGCTCCCTGCCCGACCGGGTGCAGGCCAAGGAGATGACCACGCAGTATTTCAACGACATGTACCGCGTCAAATAATCGTGTCTATACCCTTTGCCTGGACCGATATCACGATACTGGCGCTGATCCTGGTACTGGCCCACTCCGTGGAGACCTACCTGGGATTCGGCTCGACCATCATCGCCCTGTCGCTGGGAATTTTCCTCTTTCCGATTGAAACGCTGCTGCCGGCGCTTGTGACCATCGCCTCGCTGCAGAGCATCTGGCTGATCATACGCTGGCACAGGCACATACGCTGGAAATTGATACTGGCCGGCATACTTCCCATGGCAGCCATAGGCCTGGCCGCCGGCATACTGCTGAGGGACCATGCCAGCGAGACTCTGCTGGTCACGTTGCTGGGGCTGTTCATTATAGTCACGTCAACGCTCGAGCTTATCGCTCTGTTCCGCAGCAACGCCGCCCCGCGTGCCCCGCTCAATCGCTGGATTGCTGCGCCGGTCATTTTCGTGGGCGGGCTGTTTCAGGGCTTGTTCGCCTCAGGCGGGCCGCCCATCGTCTACTACGCCGGAAGGGCGATCGATGATCCGGCCCAGTTCCGCTCCACCCTGTCCGTGCTCTGGCTGATACTGAACCTGGCATTGCTTATCAGCATGTGGGCCGGCGGCCAGGCTGGCGTCCTCACGCTGGAGCTGGCTGCGCTGGTGCTGCCGGGATTCATCGCCGGAGTATTGGTCGGCAGCTTCATTAAAATGAAGTCGAAGGCCTTCAAGGCCGCCACCTGGGCCATGCTGCTGATAATCGGAACAGTACTGCTCGTGCGCGTCTTTCAACAGATTAACGCAACCTTCTTGTAAACGGCCTGCTGATTGTTGTAATATGCTCAAAACGTCCTGATATCCATGTCTGTGTGAGACCGGTGACAGGCGGGAACAGTGGATTTCAGGGCGCTGTCAACGTAAATCCCGGGGAGGTCTACAGCCATGAAAGGTGTTTATATTATCGGCGTCGGCATGATACGTTTCGGCAAATATCCCGACCAGAGCGTGCGCACCATGGCAGAGCAGGCCACTCTCCTGACTCTTCAGGACGCGGCCCTGGTCAAGGAAGACCTGCAGGCTGTTTTCTTCTCCAATTCCTTCTGGGGGATGTTCGCCAACCAGCATTCCATACGCGGCCAGGTCGTCATGCGCGGCATGGGCATCGATAAGATACCGGTGACGAACGTGGAAAACGCATGTGCGGGAGGGTCAACGGCACTGCACCTGGCCGCTACCGGCATCTATGCCGGAATGTACGACGTGGCGCTGGCGCTGGGGTCAGAAAAGATCAGCAATCCCGATAAGGCCCTGTCGCTCTCCGCTTACGCATCTTGCATGGACGTGGAGAACTTCGAGAAACATATCAACATGATCACCGGCCTGAACGATGTGATAAAGGTAGAGATGCCCGAAGATCAATCCGCCCCCGGCGAGGGCAGGAGCATCTTCATGGACGCCTACGCCATGGGCGCCAGGTGGCATATGAACAAGTTCGGCTCGACGCAACGCCAGCTCGCCGTCATCTGTTCCAAGAACCATCTGCACGGCTCCCTCAACCCGCTGGCGCAGTATCAGCAGAAGATGACGGTGGATGAAGTGCTGGCCGACAAGGTCGTGGCCTATCCTTTGACCAGGGCCATGTGCTCGCCGGTGGGAGACGGCGCAGCCGCTGCTGTAGTATGCTCTGAGAGATACCTCAAGAAGCTGGCGGATGCGCGTCCGGTCAGGATACTCGCCTCAGTGCTCGGCCAGGGAAGCGACAGGTCCATGGACGGGGAGGACATCGGCGAGCGGCTCTCCGATCAAGCTTACGATATAGCGGGCGTGGGTCCGGCCGATATCAGCCTGGCGGAGCTTCACGACGCCACAGCCTGGGGAGAGCTGCACCAGGCGGAGGCCATGGGCTTCTGTCCCATGGGTGAGGGCGGTCCCTTTGCAGAATCCGGGGCGACCGTATTGGGCGGCAGCAAGCCCATCAACACCAGTGGCGGGCTGGAATGCCGCGGCCACCCCATAGGAGCGTCGGGACTGGCCCAGATACATGAACTGGTGCTGCAGCTGCGCGGACATGCGGGACTGCGGCAGGTTGAAAATGCGCGCATCGGGCTGGCCGAAAACGGCGGCGGCAATATCGGTGTCGAGGAGGCTGCCATGTGCGTGCATATACTGGAGAAGACAGGCTGAGTCGCATTGCGTCCGAAACAAAAAGCTATAATTGAGGCTAAAAACAAGGCAGGAGAGATGACTGACAGCACCATGACGGACAAGAAACCGAGAGGCCTGATCTTATACTATTCCGGATCGGGCAATACCAGGCTGGCCTGCCGCTATATAGCCGCGAACATAGACAGCATTGACTTCGAGCTGTTCAACATGGTGGGAGGCCGCATACCGGACCTGCGGGACTGCGCGATATTGGGATTCGCAGTCTTCACCGATTTCCTGGCGCCGCCCCAGCTGGTAAAGACGTACCTGGAGAAGTTTCCGGTGCAGCAGGACATGCCTGCCTTCGTGTTCAACACATACGGCTTCATCAACGGCAAGACGCTTAAGGTGCTGGCGGACTGGGTGGGCGCAAGGGGCTTCAAGGTAGTGGCGGGGCATTCACTGCATACTCCTGAAAGCTACCCGCCCATGGTGGCGGGGGGCCACGGCAACGAGCAGGCGCCCAACGAAAGGGAGCTGAAAGCATTTAAAACATTTGTCGACGATTTGGGGGCAGTCTGCAAACGGATCAGCCTCAAGCAGGAAGTGAGCCAAGGCAAAATACCGGTAGGCTGGCTGTACAGCGTCCTGCCTACTTTCTCCCGCACAAGGTCCAGGGACGACATGGGCATCAAATATGTGGACGCCGAGCTGTGCAAGGAATGCCATACCTGTGAGAAGCTGTGCCCGTATAAGGCTATAATACTTGATCCCAAGCCCGTCTTCGATATGGGGAAATGCTACGGATGCTGGAGCTGTTTCAACCACTGCCCCAACAGGGCTATTTATACGAAGAGGTACCGTGGCCGCGGCCACTATCCCAAGCCCATCGATCAGCTTAAAGAAAAGCTCGCCCTATAGCTAATAAGCTATTTGCCAACGAAGATGGTCAGCGCCTTGAGTGTCATTTTATTTTTTTCAAAGTAAATCTCGACCATATTCCCTGCAGGAGTCAGAAATATAGTCAAAACATTGCCCTCTGAAGAGCTCAAAGCCAGCCAGTTATTGGCCTTCGCGTAGGCCAGTACGTCCGCAGGACTGCTCAGTTTCGGCATCTTTACCTCCGATATGCGTTATTCAACAGGATTTGACGATTCCACCGGTATCCATTCGAGAGGCGCTATGGCTGCCTCGCCGGCGGTCAGTGAGGAGACCCATGGCCAGCCGGCGGTGGTGATATACCAGCGGTCCTTATCAGGCAGATAGATATACTCGGGTCCGTGTGTCTCCAGCCTGGCAACCATTGAAGGAGAGTTGCCCGTTCCGGCATAGACGCCGAAATCGTAGGGGTTATCCGACTGGAAAATCAGCGTATCATTGTAGGACGGCCTGTCCGGCCATATCTTGAGAGGCAGCAGCAGGCCGTTCCAGAAAAAAGTATCATTGTTATAGGTGAGTGAGAGGTAATAGCGGCCGCGGTACTGCATCACGAAGGGGGATTCAGTGGAGGCGAAGGGAGAGTTACGCTCGCTGCCGCAGGCGGATCGCAAAGCGGTATCGATATACTGCCAGTGTCGCAGGTCGAAAGACTGATAAACATCCACCTGTGAGAAAAACCGGTCCCTGGCGGTCGTATACAGCAGCCACTGGCCATCGGCTACTTTAAGCACCATGGCGTCACGGAAAAACTTGTGATAGGGCGCATCCAGCACGGTTCCCCGCTGCCCCCAATTGATGCCGTCCGTGGAAACCATACGATAAAGCTTATGTGGAGACCAGAACATGTAGTAGGTCGCGTTTTCCGCTATTACGTGGGGCGCCCATGCCAGCTCGCCGAAATCGGCCACCGGACCATCCTCCGTCATTCCGCCTGCGGGAGGAAAATCGTGGCTGCGCCCCGTCGCGAAGTACTTCTCCTCGTTGTAATTCCCGTCGCTTTTATGTGTGATGCCCGCCAGCCTCCATCCGCCGTTTATATCGCTGTACACTGCGTGGTCATTTATGTAATAGCCGTGGACCTGCGGCTTGAAGAGTACCTGCCAGGATCCCGAGATAGACGGCTTGTAGACGGCGGACTCTGCTGCGTCCTGTTCCTCTGCATATACTTCACCCAGCAGCCGCGGTATCCCTTCTGCGGACGGCACGGCCCAGACACGATATATACCGCTGCCGCTGCGCGACAGGTATGATCCGAACCGGACGGTACCCAGCACTTCCCATTTATCTCCTTCGCCCTTTTCTATACGGTAAGTCTCACTCTCGGGATCGGCGATCCAGCCCATGTGTATCCAACCAGTTCCCTGGTTTACCTTGATGCCGGCCTGCTGCTGCAGGTACGATGCGTCCTCACGTTTGATAGAGCCGTAGAAACCGGTCTTTAAAGGCATCTCAACATAGATCCGCAGCCCGATTTCCAGTATCATCCATATAGCCAGCAATGATGCGGCAGCGATCAGGATTCCGCGAATCCACCTCTTCATGTAACCATACCCCCGATATACAAAATTCGGTTATCGGCAGTGTCTTCTATTGTATCTAATATAGCGGTCGATGGCATGGGCGGCACTTGAGATCGAAGGATATACAGGCATTTCCAGCGCCGCGAAGCGTGCCCGTACATCCTCTTCCAGTCTCCGCGCCTGCACGGTGATCGAGTTATGCAACACCACGGCCAAAGGCTTGGAAATAGATTCCTTGAGCGCGGTCACCACCTCGATAAAACGTCCCATCAGCACCGACCTGCGCGATAGGGCCCACAAGTCGAGCGGGAACTGCATTATGATGATGTCGACATCCTTCGAATCCGCCACGGCTTGAATGGCCCTGACGTGGTGGTCGACGCATCCCAGGGGCGGTATATCCAGCGGGTTCCTGAACATGCTGCCGGCCTCAGTGCCGTAGATGCCGTGCAACGTTCGCCTTAAATCGACATGCAGAAACGGCAGGTGCAGTCCGGCTGCGGTGATATCGTCGGCGGCCTGGACCCCCACTCCCCCACCCGAGCCGGCCACGACCGCGTTTCTACCGGCTGGAGTCTTCATGAACGCCAGTGTGACACTTATGTCAACTAATTCCGACATCCCGGCAACCTGAATTACGCCAAGCTGGTTGAAAAGTGCCTGCCAGACGGCGGACGATCCGGCGATAGCGCTGGTATGCGAGGCGCAGGCCCTGGCGCCTGTCTCGGTATTGCCAGCCTTGTAGATGATAACAGGCTTGGACTTGACTGCCCGTCTCAGCGCCTGTTTGAAACGCTGTCCGTCCTTGATGCCTTCAATGTACATGGCGATTATTGCGGTCTCCGGATCTTCCGCCAGATATTCGAGAAAGTCGCACTCGTTTAAATCGGCGGCGTTGCCGTAGCTTATGGCCTTACTGAAAAACAGTCCCCGTTCCGAGGCCTCTCGTATGCAATAGATGCAGTTGCCACCACTCTGTGAGATTAGGCCGAGCGTTCCCGAGCGCGTAGGAAATCCGGCCTGGTCGGCATACTCACCGGCAAAAGTCAGCCCGGCTGAGGGACAATATATGCCCATGCAGTTGGGGCCGATCAGCCTTACACCGCCCTCACTGGCTATCTGCAGAACCTCCTCCTCCAAACGTCTGCCGGCAGAGTCCTCGATCTCGCTGTAACCCGATGTGAAAAGGTGTGCCGCTTTAACTCCCTTGGCGGCGCAGTCGCGTATCAGCTGGGGAGTATGACGGGCGGAGACGGCGGACACTAAATAGTCGACCTCGCCCGGTATCCCTGCTAAATTTTTGTAAACCTTCAGCCCGTCTATCTCACCGCCCGCGGGGTGGAGCGGGTAGATCTTTCCGGGGTATCCGAACTTTATCAGGCTCATCAGATACCACTGCGCCGGCCCGGGTTTAGAGGCATCCGCCGATACGCCGGCCAGCGCGATGGCCCGCGGCCTGAAAAGGAAGTCCAGTGATGAGGGCGTCATTGTTCGCTCCCGCTCAATATATTGGGCTGATTGTATATCTAAAGAGAGGGCGCATTCAAGCTCGGGATTCACGGGAAATGGAGGTCAGCGTTTAATCAGTGCGTGCTCCAGCATCTGGATTGCCGTTTCCTCAAAACGGGCCGTAGGGCATTTCAACCACATGAAGCAGATGCGGGTTATCCACTCGATCAGTCCGCCGACTAGTTCCGCAGCCGCCAGTGTATCGTATTCCCTGATCCGGCCTCTCTTGATGCCGGTCGCAATGGCGGAGCGCAGTATTCTCTGCACTTTCTTATCAGCATAAGGTCTGGTATTCTCCATGCCGAGGTTGGCCCGGATGTCCAGCAAACGCACCACATCTGCATTCCGTGAAGCATGCGCGAGCACCTGATGCACAACCGTCCTGATCTGCTGGGGTCCCAGTGAGCCTGACAGCGACTTCTGTAAAATATCCGATATACCGGTGATATAATCCTCCACCAGAGCGTCTGCCACAGCCAGCTTGGAATTGTAATAAAGATAAACCGTGCCGTGCGCGACCCCCGACCGCGCCGCTATCTGGGACATGCTCGTGCGAGCATAACCCTGCTGGCGGAATAATTCACGCGCGGCAGCGAGTATTTCACCCTGCCTGCCCGGCACTGCTTTTCTGGCCATCTCGGTTATGACTGATTGTCAGTCATTCAGACTATCAAGATTTTTGGCCCGTGTCAATGGACTTTGAATCTTAACGGGACGCCGAAAGATACCCGCCTCATTCCGGCTGACCCTGAAAAGCGGGAGTTCCGACTGCCTGCCACCATTTTGCAGGTGACCTGATTTCGAATACAATAACCTTAGGTCATAGAGTTTACTAATTTTAACTGCGTGTGAGGTGGGTCAATGGATGTATCAAAGATCATCTTCCTGGTCATTAACGTCCTGGGTGGAATCGCAGTGCTGGGCAGCTATGCCGTCGGACTGATACAGCATCCAGGTAAAGGGCTTGAGCTGTGGGGCGGTGTACCCAAACT
Source organism: Dehalococcoidia bacterium (assembly GCA_041653995.1). NCBI lineage: Bacteria > Bacillati > Chloroflexota > Dehalococcoidia > Dehalococcoidia bacterium. The sequence goes on along the minus strand of JBAZEK010000001.1, from coordinate 497,322 downwards.
GGTTCAAAAGATCAATCTTGTCACCATGCCGCTGGCCGCCATCGGCTATCTGCTCTTTGCTTATTTCATCCTGTTTCACCTGGATGCTAAGAAACTGCTCTTTGCCAACAGCTATGGTTTTGAGCTGATCAACATCATATTCATCGGTATACTGTTGCCTTCGGCGATCTGGATGCCTCTCACTTTCCTCTGGCTGGACAAGCCGAACCCTTTAACCTGGTGGGGTGTGCGCATTGTTCTGTTTGTAGTTGGATTAGCTTCGCTTGCCCTTCTGGCAGCCCTGCTCAGCAGCAATATTCGTGAACCGGCCTGGTCCTATTGGATGGCTGTGGCCGGGGCAGCTGCATTCTTTGTTCAGACCGGCATAATGGATGCGTTCATATGGGCTGCCTGGTTCCCTCAAAAATAAACTGGAGGTGATTGGGTTGGTAGGAGTTGTAACGGACAGCACATCCGATATACCGGTGGCGCTGGCACAGGATCTTGGAATCGAGGTGATACCTATTTATATCCTTTGGCAAGGACAGACCTACCGCGATGGAATTGACATGATGCCTGATGAGTTCTTCCAGCGGCTGGTCTCAACTGATGTCCTGCCTACTACTTCGCAGCCCACTCAACCTGACTTTGAGAATACATATATGAAGCTGTCAAAGCGCTGTGACGGCATATTATCCATACATGTATCAGCCAAGTTAAGCGGTACTTTTAACGCGTCGCTACAGGCCGCTAAATCGGTGGCGGACCATATACCGGTGACTGTAATCGATTCGCAACTCAATTCCATGGGATTGGGGCTGGCGGCAATAGCTGCAGCGCGTATTGCTGCAGCAGGAGGTACCCTGAAAGATGTTGTGGATGAGGCACGAAAAGCTATATCGGATATTAAGATGCTGGGTATCTTCGATACGCTTAAGTACACCATCGCCGGAGGACGCATCAACAAATCGGTCGGCAAAATAGCCAGTATATTGAATATTAAACCTTTATTGACCTTCCGCAATGGAGAGGTGCACCTGGTAGGCGCGGTCAGGCTGTACCGCAAAGGAGTGGAGAGGCTCGCGAACTTTGTCAGGGAGAACCTTCCCCTTTCCGAAGTTGCTATCGTACACAGCGCATCCTGGGCAGTAGCAGAACAACTGAAAGCGGATCTAAGCAGCGCGCTGCCGGCCGATAAAATCATCGTGAACCAGCTTGGAGCCTCGCTGGGAGTTCATGGTGGACCGGGTATTTTACTGGTGGCAGCACGCAAAGCTTAGCACCACGCAGGATTTGAACAACTTGACAGTTCTGCGGCAATAAAACTAAGATAAAACCTGCTCATGCGGGTGTAACTCAGCGGTAGAGTGCTTGCTTCCCAAGCAAGACGTCGAGGGTTCGAATCCCTTCACCCGCTCCATTTTTTCCTGACCTGCTCTGATCGGTGTATCCTTTATTTATCCACTTTTTACGGACTGCTAAATTGCTATGAGAATGTGGATGGTTAACCCACAATACATGTGCGACAGGCACCTCCTGGGAGAACACGTCGAATGCCACATGTTTGCCGGTTGCCTCGATAAGCGTAAGACGCTTACCGGTTACATTAATAAAAATCTCTTCGACCCCTCTTCTCTTGTTAAGCGGCATAATAAGCTGGCAGAGGAGATGACATCGAGGGGTTTCCATCATAACAGCCCTCTCTCAGGATATAGAGGCGCATCCCATCCCATCGATGATTCAAGATCACTTAAAGAATTGTTGCATAGATGCGGCAGGTGCAGAGAGAGATATAACAGCCGTAGGAATAAATGATGGCCCTGCGATGCTACTCCGGACAGCGGCTGCAGCGTGGATAGCACTTTGGTATCCGTCAAGGAATATGTTAAACTTTTTAACGTTTCATGGGCCGTTAGCTCAGTTGGTAGAGCAACTGACTTTTAATCAGTGGGTCATAGGTTCGATTCCTATACGGCCTACCACTTCTTAATCACCTGCAGATAACCACCGCCTTTGAATAGATTTTCGGATAATATCAGCTATGTTGTCTGATGGAATGCATCCCCTGGGTAAAGGATATGTCCAGGTTTATACCGGAAACTGCAAAGGCAAAACCACTGCTGCCTTAGGGCTGGCTTTCAGGGCCATGGGACATGGTTTAAAAACATATATCGGCCAGTTCATGAAAGGCCAGCAGGATGGTGAACTTGAGGCAGCCAGACTGGTGAAACCGTACATCACCATTGAGCAATACGGCAAAAAAGGATTTATGCACGTCAAGGATCCTCCGGATGCAGAGGATGTCCGCATGGCCCGGGAAGGGCTGGCAAAAGCATGGCTGGCTATGACGAAGGGTGGCTACGATATAGTGGTTCTCGACGAGATAATCACAGCACACCATTTTCATCTTGTTTCGCTCGATGAAATGCTGAATGTTATCAGAGACAAACCGGACAATATTGAGGTAGTATTGACCGGCAGGTACGCGCCTCAAGAACTCATAGATGCTGCTGATCTCGTGACAGAAATGCTGGAGATCAAGCATTATTACCAGCAAGGCGTCGGCGCCCGCGACGGTATCGAGTGCTGATCTCGATGAAGTGCTATAATAGCTCGTTTTAAATCCTGATTGGGGGCAAACACTTGATATACTCCTTTAGAGATAAAAAACCCTTACCCGGCAAGGACACCTACATCAGCGATGAGGCTACCGTAATTGGCGATGTCAAGATAGGTGATAACTGCTTCATCGGTCCTGGCGCCATAATACGGGGAGATTACGGCAGCATAATAATACACTCGGGCACCGCTGTTGAGGATGGTGTGATAATACACGCCTTTCCGTTCAGTACCTGTACGATCGGGCAAAAGGTCACCATCGGGCATGGAGCAATCATACACTGCAAATCCATCGGCGACTACGCTTCAATCGGAATGGGGGCAATTCTGAGTATTAACTCTGAAATCGGCGAAAACTCCATTATCGCTGAAGCTACACTGATAAAAGCTAAGCAGATAGTACCGGCGAATGTTCTAGTAGGGGGCAATCCGGCCAGGGAATTGAGAAAGATAACTGACCAGGACAGGGAACACTGGGCCATGGGCAAGCAAATCTATATAGACCTGGCCAAAGAATACTTGCTGGAACGTGAGAATAAACGGTAGATCGATTTAACCGCCGCCATTCAAGACAGCGGCGATTATAATCTGTGGAATCTTTCTATAAATATAACTCCTGTATATAATCTCACACTTTTATTCAGGAACCAGCCGGTATCAGCATCGTCCTCAGCTCAGTGGGATTCTTAATAGTCTTCTGATATTTGATGTAATCTGTCAGGGCATCAACGTCTTTAATATTGAGGTCCCTGTATTTCAGGAAGCTTTTTATCAGGGTCTCCCCCATCGCACCCATCCAGCTGATCTTGTTGACCAGCGGGGCTATACCTTTCTCAAGCAGAAAATCGGTGGTAACCAGCGTATAATCGGCGTCCATGTTCATGGGGACGTATTCTCCTGCCTCGTTTTTCACCTGGATATTCGTGATACGCTCACCGCTTTTGCGGTTCATGTCAATAGTCATTTTAAAACCTGAGAGCTCGAAACAGGGCGGAGGCATCTTCACTTTAATATGTGAGTCAAGGCCCATCTCCAGCATCATCTTTAGCAGGCTACCTTTAAGCGTTATTGCCGACAGGTTATGCCGTAAATCAAGCACCATGTTGATATCGCTGGCCAGTATAGGGCCTTTGAAGATATCGTAATCGACATCATACGTGTCGAACAGGGCAAGATTAACAGTCGGATCAACCTTCTGAGCGCTCCATAAAAATGCATCGGCGATGATGGGTCCCGGCCCGATATCATGACCCCTGATCAGGTCCTCTTCAGCAGTTCCCACAACCACGTTCAGATCAGCCGCCACCTGGTCGGCATACGGTTTCAGCACTTTATCCATCTCCGGATTGCTCGCATAGATTTTAATGCCCGGATTCTTGTCTACGGCCGTCACAATATCCGCATACTGGGGCGAGTCCTTGGCCACAGGATTCCAGCCGTTGGCATCCGCCAGCTTGAGACTATCTGAAGCATAGATGAACGGCCGACCTCTATATGCACTGATCCTGCCATGGTCGTCGAAATCCAGCTTGACCTGTCCCAGCAGCTGGTTGGATTCCCAGGCATGGACGATGAGGACTTTGTCCCCGTCGGGCCCGGCAACTACCGTAGGATAAGATGTTACCGGATTGAGTCCCAACTCGACAAACTCCGGCCCGCCCATGAAAGTGTGCGAATGCCCGCCCACTATGATGTCTATGCCGGGAACAGCGGCGGCAAGCTTGAGGTCAGGTTCATAGCCGAGATGGGAGAGTATGACGATTTTGTTGATTCCCATAGCGTTGAGCTCGGATACATATTTGCGGGTTATGTCCTCGGGCGCAAGGAATTTGACCGTATTGCCCGGCCTCGCGATGCCTGGTGTGTCAGGCGTGATCAATCCGATGACGCCGATTTTCTGGCCGCCCTTTTCCAGGATGACATACGGTTTAACTCCCGCTGCCATCGCCGGCTCCTGTGTCAGGTCCATATTGGCGGCGAGAACGGGCAGTTTGAGGGTACCCAGCATTGTTTTCGACAATTGCGTGCCCAGGGCAAACTCGTGGTTACCCAGCACTACTGCATCGAAGTTCAACGCGTTTATGGCTGAGAAGTCCGCCAGGCCCTCGAATTTGGGCATCCAGATGGTACCCTCGGTTGCATCGCCGGAATGAAACAGCATAACGTTCTTTTCCCCCTGGCGTATGTTATCCACGGCCGAAGCCAGCAGGCCGAAACCACCCAGCGAAACCAGCGTATCCCTGCCGTTTAACCTGAGCATCACATCGTGCGGCATCACGTAAGAGTGCGTATCGCCGACGTGCAGAATGGTGATCGAAAGCGGTTCGCTGACTATTTCCTTGAGGGGCTCAGCGGCCGGTGTAACAGGCGCGGCCGGCGCGCAGGCGGTTAGAACCAGCGCCGCTGACAATATTAACGCAAGAGCAATGCCTGTCGTTTTGTAAATGGATTTCATCATTCTGTTCATCAGCCTCTCTCCTTACAAATATATTAATATCCCAAGCATCGCGTGACCGAAGCAACCGGCCACGGGTACAATTCCCGCCTACATCCCGTGTGATTATAGGCGGTTCAAAACACTTTTACAACGTCTTTTTACCCCGTTTTTCACCGGCTACCCGACGGTACAGTTTTAATCAACCGTTCGCATGCGCAGGAACATAATTCATTGACACCTGACTGTCCAACCGATATTATCGTATTCGGAAGTAGTATTGGAGCGATTATCGTTTAAACGTTAAATTGTACGTGAACTATCAAAGCGGACAGTTAATATGAAGCAGGAAAACAGCATTTTTATGAAGGTGGACGAGGTTGGGCCCGTCAAATTCTATGTGACCGACGGCGGCGGCAGCGCGGCGGATGCGATATACCGGGCGAGGTTTAAACTGTATGCCAAGGAGGACCGCTATATTGCCGACAGCGGTATATATTTGGATGTTAAGAGAAAGATGGTCTACGATGTCTTCGACCCGATATCTCTTCATCTGATCGCAGTGAACGAAAAGGGTGAGATCTTCTGCGGTATTCGAATAGTCCCCTATCAGGATGTGATCGGATTGCCCATGGAAAACAAATACCCCGACGTGAAACTCCAGAGCAAAACCGGCTTCAATATCACCCATTACATAGAAAAATCGGGTATTCCAGTGGATAAGATTGCGGAGTTCGGCAGATTTTTCAGGCTTGCCAACAGGAAGAACGTGGATACTACATATGATCCGATCAGCCTGCTTATCTGGAAAAACGCCACAGAGCTTACCAAGACCCAGGTAGGCGGCGTAAAACCTATCGATTACGCGTTTGCATACGCAGTTCCCGGCCTGGCCCGGCTTTACAACAAATTCGGTTACGGCATGATACCCGATGTGAACGGCAATTTCGTGAACCACATATTCCCGGTGCCTACGAAACTGAATACCAGCGACGGGAGGGTTACGATGGAGGAACTGGAGCTTGTGCCTCTCGTGCTATCCAGGAAAAAAATTGTAGAACGGATACATAACGCCGACTGGGAAGCGCACGACCCCACCAATCCCAGGCTCGACAGCAAATTGCTTGTTTACCTGGCCCCGGAAGAATTCGGCTTGAAGCGGGAAGAGATCGATAAACAGCGAAAAGACCTGGCGGATGTCTATCAGATGCTCTACGGCGAAGACGAGCAGCGAACGCCGGACAAAGACCTGGTCATATCCGGAAGATAATCTACTTTCGCAACTTTCACTTCAATAAAGCACCCCCTCCATTATGATATATAATTATCGTTAGCGGAGGTGGATAACCATGGGATACATCTATTCTTTTCACGATAAATGCGAGGATAAAACCCTTTTAGGTAATAAGGGCGCCAACCTGGTAACCATGACCAGGATCGGGCTTCCCGTACCGCCCGGTTTCGTGGTTTCCGTCCAGGGCTACAACGAGTACAAGAAAACGGGCCGCCTGTCGGAGAAAGAGATAGCCCAGTCCGTGACTGCGCTGGAGAAAGAGGTCGGCGCCAAGCTCGGCAAGGGTCTGCAGGTCTCCGTCCGTTCTTCAGCCCCGGTCTCCATGCCCGGTATGATGGATACAGTCCTCAATATCAGCGGCATGTCCGAGATGAGGGCGGCTATCCGGCGCATTTTCGAATCCTGGGACAACATCCGCGCCATCGAATACCGCCGCCTGAATGATATCCCCTCCGACATCGGCACTGCAGCCATCGTGCAGGCCATGGTCTTCGGCAACAAGGATGCCAAATCCGGAACGGGCGTAGTCTTCAGCCGCAATCCCAGCACGGGGGAGCACGGGCTATTCGGCGAGTACATCCAGCGCGCGCAGGGCGAGGCCATTGTGTCCGGCTCCACAACCCCCGTACCCGTGTCCGAACTCAAATCCATCCTGCCTAAAATGTATAAGGAGCTGGAGCAGAAGGTCGCCCTGCTGGAATCTCATTTCCGCGATATGCAGGATGTCGAGTTCACCATCGAATCGGAGAAGCTCTATATCCTGCAAACGCGCTCAGGAAAAAGAAGCGGTCAGGCGGCGGTGAAAGTGGCCGTGGACATGGTGCACGAGGATCTGATAACCGTAGAAGAAGCCATTTTACGTATCAAGGCAGACGATCTGCGGGCATTGCTGCACAAGCATATTAAGCCGGATCAGCGGCATGAGCCCCTGACCAGCGGCCTGGCGGCGGCTCCCGGCGCCGTAATCGGGCGCGTGGTGTTTACAGTGGATGATGCTTTGCTGCTGTCAAAGAAGAGTATCCCTTCCATCCTGGCGAGACCGGAAACCAGCCCTGATGATATACAGGGCATAGCCGCAGCCGATGGCGTGCTAACCTCCAGAGGCGGGCTGACTTCCCATGCCGCCATCGTTACCAGGGCGATGGGCAAGCCCTGCGTCTGCGGCGCGGAAGATATCGAAATAGATCCCAAAAAGAAGACCTTTACCTGTAAAGGGAAGATCGTTCGCCAGGGAGATACCATAACTATTGACGGCACAGCGGGTGCAGTTTATATCGGCACGGTTCCCCTTGAGGAAGGTGTAATGATCAAGGAGTTCAGTGAGCTCCTTACCTGGCTGGACGGCGCCAAGCGGCTGGGAGTCAGGGCCAATGCAGATACCCCGGACATGGTGGCGCAGGCCATCAAACTGGGCGCTGAAGGCATCGGGCTCTGCCGCACGGAGAGGCAGTTCAACGGTCCCGAGCGGCTCTCCGCCATCAGGGAATACATCCTGGCCGACACACCCGCCCAAAAATCCAAAGCCCTGCAACACCTGAGCAAACTACAGAAAGAGGACTTCCTCGCCCTCTTCAAGGAACTTAAAGGCCTACCAATTATCATCAGGCTGCTCGATCTGCCGCTCCACGAGTTCCTGCCTTCCGAAACGGAGACCACGGACACCAGGACCAAACAACGCATAGCGGAGCTCAAGGAGATTAACCCCATGCTGGGACACAGGGGCGTGCGCGTGGCGGTGACCAATCCCGAGATATACAGAATGCAGGTCCAGGCCGTGGAGGCGGCCAAGAAGGAGGTACCGGCCGACGTATCGATAATGATCCCGCAGGTTATCACTTCGCAAGAGCTGATTATGATCAAGGAAAGCTGCACCGAGGGCTCCACACTAAAGGTGGGCACAATGATGGAGACCGTCCGCGCCTGCATGAGGGCGGGGACGCTGGCCCAGGTGGCGGACTTCCTCTCCTTCGGCACCAACGACCTCACACAGGCAGTATACTCGTTCAGCCGTGAGGATGCAGAGAAGAAGTTTCTCTCCACCTATCTGGAAATCGGCATACTGGAAGATAATCCTTTTGAGATCATCGATATCAAGGGCGTGGGACGCCTGATGGAGACCGCCATTTTCTGGGCGCGCCGCGAGAAAAAGGACATTCCCATCGGGGTCTGCGGAGAGCAGGCGGGCGAGCCGACTTCTATCAAATTCTTCCACGCCATTAACGTGGATTACGTGAGCTGCAGCCCGTTCAGGGTGCCTATCGCCAAGCTGGTCGCCGCACAGGCTGCCATTTCGCAGAAAGACTCGGCGGAAGCTGCCCTGTAATCAGCTTCGCACCTTGTGGTTCGCTTGGTGGAACACTTTACTTCATTCGGTAAAAAAACATATGCATAAATACAATTTTGCCCTTTCGTTGCTGAAGACAGTTGGAAATGCATTAACCGGGCGTTTGCATTTCCCCCGTAATAGAGTGGGCAAGGAATTTGAAATAGGTACCGAGAAGTGGATCATTTTCCGCGAGGCTATCGTCGATCGTCGCAAAGGCCAGCCGGAAAGACCCGGGGCAGTCTTTATCCCGAGATTTCACGTAGCCAATATGTCGCTCCGACAAAACATGATATTTTCTTTATTGCCGATGTGCCTGATACTCGGGCTTCCAGGTTTTCGTTCCAAACTCTGGCTGTATAATCCAGCCAACGACGATTCTGCCGGTTATTATGAATGGGATACGATTGAGGATGCCAACAACTATAGCCAATCGCAAGCGATGCGCTTTATGTCAAATCGCTCCGTGCCGGGCACGGTGTCTTTCAAAGTTATCCCTGTTCGGGACTAATTTTTCCCTGTGCAAAGGCCTGCTTGAATATCCTGATAGACTCAGCCACACCTTCGCCCAGCGGAGTGACGTGCAGGGCGCCCAGCACCTTCACAAGGGGTGCATTGTCGATCTCGGCAGGAAAGGGCAACGGTATGTCATCGTACGTAATACTGCCCTTTGACGAAGGCTCGGCCGCCTCTATGGCAGCTGTTACAGCCTGCATCCCGACCGTTTCCCCACCAAGGTTGAACACTTCGGAGCCTTTGAAACCGACACGTGCCGCATCTATATATGCCCTGGCCGTGTCATCGGCATACTGAAACCCGAAGCGCCCGCCGTATGAAATACGGTACGGTTTGCCCGCCGCCGCCGCCAGCATGGCTTTGGTGGGAGTCGACGTCATCCCCTGGTCTCTGCCGGGTCCGTAGACTACATAGGGGCGGATTCCGATACTGGAAATGCCATTGTCCATCCAGTAAACGCGCGCCGTCCCTTCGTTGGCTTGCTTGTAGACTCCATAGTGCGACCGCGGGCGGAGCGGGGCATCGTGAAGCAGCGGCCCATCGGGATATTCGTCGGCCGGGCCATATACAGCCGTGCTGCTGGCATAAACCAGGTTACGGATACCGCAATGGACGGCCGCCTCGAAAACATTAACGGTTCCGCCAACGTTCACTGCGGCGCCCAGCGACGGATCAGCCTTGCAAAAGGGGAACTGCATGGCTGCCAGGTGGATGATGTGTGTGATTTTATACCCCTTCAGTATGATCTCAATAGCCTCCAGATCGGTGATATCGCCACCCACGAATTCGACAGCGGACAGCTCTTTTTCGCTCATTATCAGCTTCAGACGATGCAGTGAACCGGACCTGACCAGGGCGCAGGTGTAGACTCCCTCCCTTACCAGGTTACGCACCGTCCATGCGCCAATGCATCCGCTAGCTCCCGTGACCAGGAACCGTTGCTTCATTTCGCCACCCAGCCGCAGTCGACAAGCAGGTCCGATCCGGTTATAAACGATGCTGCGTCGCCGGCCAGGAAATATATGGCTTCGGCGATCTCTGAAGGATCTGCCCAGCGTTTAAAAGCCTGCTCGCCCTCCCTCAGCTTCTTGACCTCTTTGTAGGGCTTACCTGTTTTGGCCGATTCTATCTTGATATCGCTCCTCAGCATGGGCGTGTCCACAGAGCCGGGGCTTACGGAGTTGACCCTTATATTCCAGGGGGCCAGCTCCCAGGCCAGCGCCCTGGTGAGCGCAATTATAGCCCCTTTGGTGGCGCCGTAAAGCGAGTGGTCGATCTGCCCTACATGGCCTGAGACCGAGCCCATATTCACGATAGAGCCGCTCTTTTGCTTCTTCATGACCGGTATCACGTGTTTGCAGAAGAGGAAGATGCCCCCCAGGTTGACGTCCACGACACGCTGGTATTCCTCCCAGCGGATCTGGTCCAGGGGACGCACCAGCACGATGCCGGCATTGTTGTTGAGCACATCTATGCGGCCGTACATCTTGACTATCTTTTTCACGGAGGCGGCAACGTCTTTCTCGCTGGCCACGTCGCATTTCCAGAAAATGCAATCACCGCCACCGGCTTTGATCTCATCACTGACCTGTTTACCTCGATCGGATATATCCAGCATAATGACAGTGTAGCCTTTATGGGAGAACAGCCGCGCTACAGCTTCGCCTATCCCGTTGGCAGCGCCTGTCACAACCGCGACCTTTTTTTTCGTTTTACTCATCGTTTTATCTCCTGTTGAGCCCCAATATACTGCGCGCCTGCTTCACATTAGCGACAGGCCTTCCCAGCGACCGTGAGATCAAGGCTATTTCTTCAACCAGTTCGTGCGTCCTGGCTAATTTCCCCGACCTCGTATAACAATAATCCTCGGTGCCCACACGTACATGATCTCCTTCCTGAATGGCGGCCGTTAATATCTTCATCTGGTCCTGATGCATGATACTCACTACAACTGCGCAGCCCGGGGGCAACAGCCTGCGCCGATAGAGATACTCCTCGACGGTGGGAGGCGACCAGGTACCACCCGGCCAGCCGAAAAAGAGCGTGGTGATATAGGGAGTAGTCAGCAGCTTCTTATTGATCAGATAGTTCAGGTTCCAGATGGATCCCGCATGCCACACTTCGAACTCTGGGGCGACATGATGTTTTTTGCATAGCCTGGCATATTTCTCCAGCTCCTGCTTGGAATGCAGCTTGAGGCAGTCGACCTCGGCGAAGGCCTCGTCATGGTGGTTGAGTATTATGGAAAGCATATCTGACTTCTGGCTGAAGCAATCAAGGCGATCCTTTATCTCGAGGCTGGACATGCCGCTCTGGATGATGATATCGCAGGAAGCACGTACGGCGCGGATGACATCGGTCCATCGGCCTTCGGCGTGCGTATGCAGCACGGAGGCGCCCTTTTCAAGGCAACGTTTGGCCTCCCGCGCTATGGCCTGCGGGGTCCGGGGATAGTCCACCGAGGGCTTGAGCCAGCAGGTATTCGGCGTGGCAACTATGATAAGCGGGTCCATAATATTCTCCTTATGCCGAGTCTAGCATCTACAAACTAATAATCTGTTTATCCAGGGTTGTTATCTTGCGAAGGCCCGTGTCGGTAACCACGTAGCAGTCCTCCACACCGATCAAGATCTTGCCGAAGGACTCCCAGGCCTCGATCTCAAACACCATGTTCTTCTCAAACGGCCTGTCCAGCACCTGCAGTGGTCCGAAAAGGTGCTGCTCCTCGCACTCCAGCCCTATGCTGTGCCCAATCGCCATGGTCAATCCCTCGGGCTTCAACTTTTTATAGAAAGCGTCGGCTTCCGCGTTCAAATGCTTGATATTGACACCCGGTTTGGCGTTTTTCTCGTAATACTCCTGCAGCACGATCAGACGATCTATAATCTCTTTAGCTTCTTCAGGTACCGGACCGATGACGGCATGACGGTTTACGTCGGAGACGTATCCCTTATAGGCCGCTCCGAAATCGAAGCGGCAGATATCACCTCTTCTCACGACTGTGCCTATGCCAGGCGCCTCGGGATCCGATTCACCTATGCTGTGCGTCAGATGGTCCCAGGCCTCGGCGCCTTCCTCGATGATGGTCTTCCTCGCCAACAGCAGGAAATCGTTATCGGTCATACCCTCTCTGGTCGCCTTGATACAGGCGGCGACAGCCTTCTCCGTAATCTGCGTCGCCTTTTCGATCAGTTTGATCTCTTCATCACTTTTAATTAGACGCATCTCAAGCAGAACATCATCCGCCGTCACTACCTCGGCTGCGGGATTCTTCTGGGCCAGGAGATCAAGCAGGTACTTGGGAGCGTATGATTCGACCCCTATCCGTTTTCCTTCCAATCCCCATTTCTTGATCTTGGACATGATGGCGCGGGCGGTCTCTTTCTGCCCGATGGTACCCTTGTGATCGGCTATCCATGAGAACTTGTCCACGCTTTGAAAGAGGTCCCAGTTGAACAGCGCAGAACCGCCGTCGCGATTGACCACTACGACGTTGGGATACTGGTTGCTCAGTGCAAACAGAATGGGATTGGGGCTGGCATGCAGAACGGGCATACCGCTGGTGTAGAAAACGTTGACGGGCGAAGTTACAATCATCAGTTCCAGGTCATGCTTATTGAGTATCTGCTCCATCCTTTTCTTGTTGAAACCAACCGCTTTCACCCGTTTCACCTCCGGCAAGTTCTTATTAATAGGGATATGCTCTGCAAGTTTATGTAAAATGCTTTCCGTTCCGACGGACTTCTCGACTGCTGCCAGGTCCGCGCGGGTAACGGCTTTTCCGGTCTGGGCAGACAGATATCCCATCAGCACCGCGGTAATCGCGCTCTTGGCATGTTCAGGAGCAAATTCCGGCTCTCTGTTCTCCAATATGCATTGCGCGAAATATTCATCCTCGTAGCGCATGGATATGTTGTAATACGAAGGGAATGGGCCGTGCTCGATATCGGGCTCGTACCACTGGTTTTTATTCTCCCCCATAGCCTCATGGCTGGAGTAGATACGCACTGCCTTATCCCACATGTGATTTTCAAGTATTGTGCCTTTGCTACCGTATATCTCCAGGCTGTTGAAAGCAGGCGTAATCTGTGTGAAGCTCACAACCACTTCACCCATGACACCATTGCGAAAGCGGACCAATGCCATGGCATTATCCTCCGCTTTCTCGGGCAAATTGGTAGCCTGTTTGGAAAGCGTCACGTATACGGATTCCACCTGATCGTCAAGGATCCATTCCAGGGTGGCGAACTTATGCGCCCCCATATCCATGAAGGACCCTCCACCCGATTTAATCGGGTCTCCTTTCCAGGAATTAGGTTGGGTCATGCCCTCTATCTCGCTGACCCCCTCGTAGGCTCGCACCAGATGGACATCACCGATAAGCCCCTGTTTAATGGCATCGTGAATATACTGATGCGCCGGCAAAAAGCGATGGTTTTCGGCGATCATAAATTTTACTCCAGCATCTTTTGCCGCCTTAATCATGCGGTCGCAATCTTCAGTCGTTGTGGCCATAGGCTTTTCGCATAGAATATGCTTGCCTGCAGCGGCTGCCCGCGCTACGAGGTCGGCATGATGGATGTGAGGCACCATAATCAGCACTGCATCGATGTCACTTTCAAGGAATTTGTCAAGGTCGCTGAAAGCCTGCATCTTATTGGCCCTGTACCTTCTTGCCACTTTTTCCGCATGCTTCTGGTTCTTATCATATACCGCCACAAACTTAAGATTGGGTGAATCCTCACAGGCCGACCTGTGGAAATCCCAGACCGATCCCGCTCCGATGATGCCGAACTTAACGTATTTGCCCTTGGTATCCTTGCCCGACTTGCGCTGGGAGGCTGTTTTATTTTGAGATGCTTCGGCAGTGCCGCCTCCTGGTGCAGGCGCCTGCCCGGGCTCCATGTCCAGATCCTCCCGTATCAGATCGACCAGAGTGCGAAACTTGATCGCATCGGGCAGGCTCCCGTCCACCTTCAAGTCACCATTCATATATGCCACGGTGGCATCAACCTGGCCCGTAAAAACGCCGGCGCCCAGCACAGCGTCCATCTCCAGGATTATATCGGGAGCCTCAATATCCCCCTCGCCCATCTCGAAGCTTCCCCCCTGGATGCTCAACCAAAAAGCGGGATAATTCAATAGCCTGAATTGGAACTTGCGGTTGAATCCCCTCACTTCGTCTTTGGTTTCGTCGCAGCTGTTGGCAACCTGTGTAAAAAGCGTTAAGAAATCTTTCAGGTCTTTTAATCCAAATGTTCCACCTTCAACCTTCTCCAGCATACACTGCTTTAAACCTTCATCGATCGGTTGTTTGCTATCTACCTTCCAGCCCATAGTAATATTCTTCAAACCTCCCTTTATTCACCGGTTGACTTCTGAGGTGTACTCCTCATCGGTGTGAATTACGGACAGTTATTCATTATAAAGTCCATAATACGTGAAATCAATCGGACGGGCCCTGCCATGATGATCCACAGCAGCACACATCCGAACTATTGAACGACAATCTCTTCAGCGAGGTACTGCAAATGACTTCAAGTCAATATTATCTGGATCGCGAAACTTTAAAACTGCCTCGTCCTGCGCTATGGTTACATCCACAAAAGCCTGCTGATTTCCCTTATACCAGATGCTGGCCGGAGAGATATACGACCTCTCGGGGTCGGGCAAACCGCCGAAGGCGCCGCAAATAACATATGTAACATTGTTTTTCTGCAACACTTCGAGCAGGTGGTTATGTCCGCTGAAGACAAGATCGACATCATATTTTTCGAATAAGGGCGTCAGCTTTTCGATCATACTCTTGTCATCATACCAGGTCCACATATCCCATACACCGCCGGAAGAATAGTAGAAACAATGGCTCATTACAATGCACCAATCTTCAGCCGGTATGGTTGAAAGCTGTCCCTCCAGCCAGGCCGCCTGCTCCGGTGTATAGCTCTCAGTCCCCCATTCGAGATCGAGGAGCAGAAAATGGATATCGTCTGCATCGATGCGCTGCCAGAGTCGTGACCCGGTCTGCAACTCCATTGGCTGAGGGTACATATATTCCCGGTATAAATTCAGGCCTCCGAAGAGCGTATCATGGTTGCCCACAACAATCCGCGTGGGTATTTTAGAGGTGGTTGCCGAGAACGCATCGATAGCCGTCTCCCATTGGGCATCGTTAAAGCCATGCTCAACCAGATCACCGAGGAAGAAGAACATCCGATAGTCATGCTCGGGGTCGGCGATCTGCTGCAGCATCTTGCTCGTCAGGTCGTTTCGGGCGGTGCCTGCGCCGAAATGAGCATCGCTGCCCACGGCGAAATGAAGGGGCTGCCCTTTCCCAGGCATCGTGACAAAGTTAACCGGTGCAGCATCATTCAGGCTGTACTGGTAGCTGCTGGCCGGCTGGAGATCACGAAGCATAATTGCATGCTGCTGCGAGGGGGTATCCTCTTTTTCGATATTGATGCTATTACCTTTTCCCCACTTCAACGTGTTTTGCGTGGGATTGAGGGTCCAGAAGGTTACTGCCAGATTGGGAATCCCGTTTTTACCGGAGCCGTCCGCCGTCAGCAATTGCACCGCCTTGTCACCCGCGCGCTGCGAAGCCTGCGGTATCAGCCATCCCATCAAGACTGAGGGGAGGACAATGGCGATGACTGCTATTATCCAGATGTAAAAGGAGGGCAGCCGTATCTTTCCCGCCGACTTGCGTGAAGCGAGGCAGACATCCAGAACGGCCAAAAACGGCAACGCAATGGTAAAGCATATCAATACGATGAACGCGATTCGGAAGACGCCATTAACCTCAAAGAGACCTATTGTCCCATGCTGCCTAAAGGCCCAGATAAGGAAGGCAAGCATCAGTACAGTCCCGGCCGCCACAGCGGCGAACCACATGAACTTCCTAGCGGCCGGCATTGTTCTTATATAATCTTTAGTATCTTTCCACATGGCAACCTCCATCTAATAGAACTAAACCAGGGCGTAATAATTAACGTCGATCTGCAGGCGATTAGCTGACAGCGACTGTGTGCCCATTTATTTACAAGACTATCAACATATTTATTGAAGAGTCAAGGCAATTCGGAATACGTTGTTCATGCAATGCGCTCAGTTAAGCTACTGCATATAATCCGGCTTGACGGAAGCCTATTCGACCACGGCGGACGGGTGCGACTGGAAGGGATGTATGCGCAGGTAATGGGAGTAAAGGTAGGGATAGTTTGACTTCAAGTGCTGCATGTAATTCAGCCAGTGGATTATCAAATGCCTGTATACACGCTTTATATCTTCGTTTATATGCGCGGCGTCTTTTGTTGTCAGATTGACCAGGGAAGGTCTGGAATCAAGCTCCTCGGTAAGATGAAACTCGGAAAGCAGCAGGTCTGAAAAACTCTCGTGCTCTAGCACATTGGGATTCTCGATGAGTGTAAGCATGAAGGACCTCTTGCTGCGCAGGAAATCCATAAGTCCCGCTATATCCATACCCTCAAAGCCCACCGAGGTGTTCTTCTCTACGAATTGACGGGCCTTTTTAAAATCCGGATCTTTCCACTTCGCCTTCACGTCAAGGTTCTCGATAATCTGATCTCTTTGCGGAGTGGCGTTCAGCAACATGCAAGCAAGAGGATTTCCCACCTCGGAAAAGAAGGCGCTGATGACCATGTTCAATTTTCTGATCTTCTCCTCCGTTTCACGGCGGCTAAGTATCCTCTCAACCACGATGCCGACGAGCAAGACCTCCAGCGGCAAAAAAGCCAGATCACCCATTAAGAATATGAATATGTGGTGCTCATCATGAAAAATAAGGTAATGCCCGAGGTACGTTCCAACCGATACCACTACCAGTATCAGCGCTATCCAGAACAAGCCGTATTGCTTCTTCATTCAGTCTCTTCCTCTACAAGCATTGCCAGGGTAACAATGTAAAATATCGCATCCTCAGCCGGAACAGTCTATGACATCTGTCACCCTGTTATTTCGTCCGGCCTGACCTCCTGGCCGGTTCTGGCAGATTTCAGGGCTGCCAGGGCGAACTGGAGCACCGATTTGCCCGTTGGGCCGTCCAGCACAGGTTCTCCCCCCTCTCTCAACACATCGATCAGGTGCCTGGTGCAATCGATAAAGCCGCACGACCAGTCCACCCGATCCACCGGCACCGGTGTAGTTTTGCCGTCCTTAAAGATCATAACTTCGGGCAGGTCCACTGTCCTGGCCGTGTAACGGTTAATAAAGATCATCCCTTTATCGCCGATTATTTCAATCCTGTCGTCGTCAACATAATAGTCTGACGAAATCTGCGTATTGGGTGTATGCTCCACATCGAAGACTCCATAGCGCCTTGGCGACTTGAACTGGAACATCATGACGGCAGGCGCATCCAGATACACGCCGGACATTACTTCCGTGCGATCGAT
Source organism: Dehalococcoidia bacterium (assembly GCA_041653995.1). Taxonomy (NCBI): domain Bacteria; kingdom Bacillati; phylum Chloroflexota; class Dehalococcoidia; species Dehalococcoidia bacterium. The sequence goes on along the minus strand of JBAZEK010000001.1, from coordinate 479,743 downwards.
CCAGGCCTTGACCCTCTCAACAGGGCCCATCAGATAGTGCGCCAGCGAGTACAGGTGATATCCATGGTCGAATACCATGGGGCCTCCTCCGCACTGTTCTTCGTTGAAGCGCCATATCCAGGCGTCCATGGGAATCTCCCAACCACAATCCATAATTCCCGTGCTCACATGCATTCGCAGCATCTGCGGCTCACCGATCTCTCCTGCCATCAACAGCTTTTTTGCCATAACCGCAGGTGGATAGAAGACGAACGTCTCGTATATACGGAGTACCACGCCGGCTTTCCTGGCCGCCTCGATCATGCGGTCGGCCTCGGATACGCAGGTAGCCATGGGTTTCTGTACGCTTACGTGCTTGCCCGCGCGGCAGGCCTCCACCGTCATATCCGCATGAAGATGGTGAGGCAGGAGAAGCTCAACCAGGTCCACATCCGGATCTGCCAGCACCTGACCATATTCGGTACAAAACTTTTTCACACCCCACTTCCCGGCCTGTTTCTCGGCTGTTTCCCCGTTCAGGTCACAAACAGCAACAATACGGGCGTCCGATATCCCCTGGTAACCTAACTGATGCAGGTCTGAGATACGCCCGCACCCTACGATAGCAACACCGATCGGTTTCATATTCTCCTCCCCAGGGGCCCTCAGCCCTTTATTCTGTCTTTCAATGAACTCAGTATCACTGTGTCGCTGCCTCTACATGATTCCATGGTTTTTATCAGGCCCGGATAGGCTGCGACCGGCGAAACGACTTCGTCGGGTAACTTCGCAAGTATCTCCGTCATTTTATGATGGGTAATCCGGTTAAGCCTGCCCAGCAGCTCTCTTGACTCCCGTTGAGGTTTCCGCCTGTGGTGCGGATATCCGGCGCCCGGCTCAATGCAAAACAGCTTCTCAAATATGAATTTTAGATTGGCCTCGCCTGCCCAGCCATATCCCTGGTTGAGCATAAGCGAAATGCAGTTGCCGCCGTTTATCTGCGTGAACAACCAGGCGTCTAAAGGTGTGAGTATGTGTCCGCAGGTGACACCAGGATACTGCATAACGGAGTTGAGGAAACCCTGCCCGGTCCCACACCCGCCTACCACAAAATCCACCGTCCCGGCGTTGAGAAGCACAGCGGCCATAAGTCCCGTGTGTATATAGGAAAGTTCGGGCTTCTCACCACTCTTCTTCATACCGGCGTTGATTACATCATGACCCATCCCATCCAGTGCAGCCAATATATCCGCATTCCGGTCCGCCGCGCTCGTCTCATTTATTACTGCTATACGCATCTCCCCTTCACCTCATGCCTTTTTCCTGTCGATCAGTGACATCGCCGAATTTACTATGTCGGACACGCCCATACCGCAGGCGTCCATGATCGATTCCGGGTCCGGTCCCGTGCGGGCGAACGTATCGTGTATCCCCACCATGGACAGAGGGACGGGCCGGACAGCAGCCAGAGCTTCGGCCACAGCCGAGCCGAGGCCGCCGATCACAGTGTGCTCTTCGGCCGTTACAACGGCGCCCGTATCCTCCGCTGCCTTCAGTATCAATTCCGTGTCGAGCGGCTTGACCGTATGCATCTCGATAACGCGTGCCTGTAGCCCTTTGGAGGCCAGCGCATCAGCCGCCTGCATGCTGCGGCCCGTCATCGAGCCGCATGCCACAATCGTTAAGTCATTCCCCTGCCTGCGCACTATGCCTTTTCCGATGGATAGCGCCTCCCCCGGGCTGGATACGGGCAGGGTGGCGGCACGGTTAAGCCTGAAGTATACAGGACCGTCGAATTCCGCTATCAGGGGCACGAAAGCGGCGGCCTCATTGCCATCAGCCGGGACAATGACCGTTATCTCAGGCAAGGACCGCATGATCGCTATATCGCTGATGGCGTGGTGCGTGGGACCATCCTTGAAGTCGGATACCCCTGCGTAGCTGGAGGCGATCTTGACATTGGTCCTGGCGTAACAAACGCAGGTGCGCACCTGTTCCAGAGCGCGCAGTGCCGCCAGCGCCGCGAATGCGTTGGCGAAGGGAACCATGCCGGCCAGGGCCAGCCCAACAGCGGCATCTATCATACAGGGTTCGGCAATTCCGAAGTTGAAGAAGCGGTCAGGGAAGCGTTTTTCGAAGAAATTCGACAATGTAGAGGAAGCAGTATCGACATCCAGCGCCACTACTTTTGGATTAACCGCTCCGTAATCCGCCAGCGCGCGCCCGTAGGCCTCTCTCATGGCCAGGTTCGCCATCGTTAACTGCCCTCCCGGGACAGCTCAGCCATGGCTGCCGCGTATTGCTCCTTGTCGGGCGGTATCCCGTGCCATTGCGCTTTGTTCTCCATAAAAGATACACCCTTGCCCTTGACCGTTCGGGCTATGATGACTACCGGCCCGCGAGTCATGCTTGCGGCATCTTCAAGCGCACTCAATATCTGTCCCATATCGTGGCCGTCGATGGATATGACTTCCCAGCGGAAGGAGCGCCACTTATCGGCGAAAGGCTCCATGGGCATGATGTCGTGCACGGCCCCGTCGAGCTGTACGTCGTTATAATCCACGATAGCAGTCAGATTGCCCGGATTGAACTTGGCGCAGGCGTTTGCGCCTTCCCAGACGATGCCTCCCTGGCATTCGCCGTCGCCCATCAGCACATAGGTGTGATAGTCCCTTTTCTGCAGGCGGGCTGCCAGCGATAGGCCAAGGCCTATGGCGATGCCATGCCCGAGGATACCGCTGGTCATATCCACACCGGGCGTCTTCAGACGATCGGGATGCCCCTGCAGCTGGCATGCCAGCTCACCCCAGTGCTCGAGCTCGGATTCTGCAAAATAACCGCGGCGCGCTAGGGCGGAGTATAAAAGAGCCGAGGCATGCCCTTTGCTGAGGATAAAGCGGTCCCTGTCTTCCCAGTCCGGCCTTTTGGGATCGATACGAAGCACCTTGAAATAAAGCGCGGCCACTATATCGGCCGCCGAGAGGCAACCGCCGGGATGGCCGGCCTGACGGCGGTAGATCATAGTCAGGCTCTGCCGGCGCAGGTAATTGGCCTGCGCTTTCAGATCGGCGATCAACTTGCTATCGAAGTTTTTCATCGTATATCTATGTCTTTACAATCCGATATCATGCCGCAGTGCCTGCGTGCCTTCACACCAGTTCCCCACATTCCATCGGCCGTAAACACCCATACCGCCCAGCTCATCATCACCGAAGTAAACGGGCACGTGTATCAGAGATAACCCGTCATAGGCATACGCTTTGTCCAGAGCGGCCCGCAGTCCATCCGGTGAAGAACCTCCATCAATCGCGCGGACACCTTTAACAGACGACGCCCATTTCAGGTAGTCCACTTCGACCGAATCGCTGGTGGCGAACTCATGGCCGTATTGCGCGACCTGCAAGCCGGTGATGGCCGCCATCCTGCGGTTGTCCAGTAGCAGGATACAGCCGCGCGCGCCATGCTGGACTCCGTCGATCAGTATCTGCGGGTTCATGGTAAAAGAGCCGTCACCCGAAAAAGCAAGGCCGAAAAATTTCTTGTCTGCCGCAGCAGTGGAAAGCAGGGCGGATACGGCGAACCCCATATAGCTGGCGCCCGTATCCGTCAGAGTAAGTCCGGGCTCCTCGTCTTCAACGATCTGGAAGCCGTTGGCCTGTACGTCGCCGGCATCGAAAAACTTGATAACGTCTTTCTTGTTTCTTGCCCAGTCGTCCGCCGTTTTGATAACGGCCGGCTGCGTAAGCACCTCTCTCTTCCAGACGTTGTCGTAAAGCAGCGGATGTTGATAGCGCTCCTGCTTGAATTTATCCCATTCGACACGCCTGGCGCTGCAGAAGCTCAACCACTCCGACGGTTCGCCCTTCGTTTTCGGCGGGCCATTACGCAGCTCCTTTAACAACCTTTGCAGCGTTAGGCGTATATCGCCGATCAGGGCGAGGGAGCCGCCGGATTGCTCGTCGCTGTTGTAGTTGACGGCAGCCTCTATATCAGCGTTGATATTAATGACCTGTTTTACGCGCAAATAAGCGGTGCGCGAGCAGTCCGACTGGCACACGAAGCGCGTCCCGACGGCCAGCAGCAGGTCAGCGTTCTCCATCGCATAGTTGCCGCATAATGTGCCCTTGGAGCCTCCCACGGTCATATTGCGGGGATTATTGTAAGGTACCACACCGCTGGCGAGGGGAGAAACCACAGCTACGGCGTCGCAAAGCTCCAGAAGTTCGCCGACTTCCCCCCCGGCGCCGCGTGCGCCCCCTCCAGCGCGTACAACCACGCGCTTTGCTTCCCTTAACCTTTGTGCAGCGGACGAGAAGTCTCCTTCTGCGGCTCCTATCGTGATGGATATCTTCTGGGGCAGCTCGTTGAGCACGAACTGCCTGAGCATTGCAGCCTGTGTGTTCATGGGCAGCAGTAAAAAGAACGGGCCTGCGCGATAAGGATGATCGACAACGGCCTGACCACGCCTGAGCGCGGTGGAAACCGCCAGCGGTGTATGCAGGGTATAGGCATGGCCCATGGTGGAACATAGCCGCAGGAAAAGGCCCTGCTCGTACTTGGGTATCTGTTGCATGTTGAAGCCTTCGTCCTCGGTTGTCTCATCACCGAACAGGTACCAGACCCCAAGGCCGTCGGATGACGGAACGAGCGAGGCGGCCATGGCTTGAAGAGCGCCGGGGCCGATGGATGTTATGACCGCAGCTTTTTTTCCGGTGGCCCAGCGCAGTGCTGCCGCAGCGTGCGACGCCTCGATCTCGTTACGGACGTTGAGCACCCTGACCAGTCCGGCATGTTGATATACGCGCAGCACCTCGGCGACGTCCGTGCTGCCGTGGCCGAACACAGCGAAATACGTGCGCACGTCCTGCCTTAACAGCCCCAGCACGACCGCCTCGGACAGAGTCAGGTCATGACGGCGCGGGTAGCCGGGGCCGGCAAGTGTGGCGTCCAGGCTGCCATGTTTGACTATAGCGGCCACACGCTCCTGTCGCGCCGCGCCTATCTGATCATAAATCACGCTTTACGGTATCTCCTCAATGGAATTCAAAATGTTAAAATTTGCGCGTCCATTCCTTCGGCCAGCGTTCGGCAACAACCTTTTTCTGTGTGAAAAATTCCAGGGCATCCAGGCTCTGTCCATGCAGATCGCCAAAGAAACTGTCCTTCCACCCGCTGAACGGGAAAAAGGCCATGGGCGCTGCTATGCCGATATTGATGCCCATATTGCCGACCTCGGCCTCGTAGCGGAATTTCCGGGCCGCTGCGCCGCTGCCTGTAAATATACATGCCATATTCCCGTAGCGGCTGTCGTTGACAAGCTCTATCGCCTGGTCGAGGCTCTCAACGTGTATCAATCCCAGCACCGGTCCGAATATCTCGGTAGTGGCCACCTCGCCTTTGGGCGGCAGGCCGTCAAGAACCGTGGGACGCACAAAGCTGCCGTGCTCATAGCCTTTGATAACCGTTCCCCTGCCGTCGGTTAGCACGCGCGCACCTTCTTTTTCGCCCTGCCCGATAAAGTGTTCGATCCTGGCCTTGCTCTGCTGCGTAATCACCGGCCCCATCTGCACCTTTTCATCCAGGCCGTACCCGACCACCCTCATCTCGGCCGCCTCTGCAATCGCCTTTGTGAAAGGGCCTTTCGCCTCTCCCACAGTTATAACCAGCGATCCAGCCAGACAGCGCTGGCCGGCACATCCGAATGCACTATCGGCCGTTATGCGCGCCGCCATATCTATATCTGCATCGGGCATGATAACCAGGGGGTTCTTGGCGCCACCCTGGCACTGTGCCCTCTTGCCGGCGGCCGTGGCGCGGCTGTATACATATTGGGCAACGGGCGTTGAGCCCACAAAACTCACAGCACGGACGGCTGGATTATCCAGCAGACCATCCACCACTTCCTTGGCCCCATTAACGAGATTGAGCACACCCGGTGGGAATCCGGCCTGCTCTATCAGGCCGAATATCTTTTGCAAAGTACAGGGCACCTTCTCAGACGGCTTGACTACATAAGTATTGCCGCAGGCAACCGCGTATGGTAAAAACCAGAAGGGCACCATGCCGGGAAAATTAAACGGGGCGATCACCGCGCACACGCCCACAGGCTGTCTGATCATGCTCTCGTCGATCCCCCGCGCTATATCTTCCGAGTTGTAACCCTGCATCAACTGAGGAATGCCGCAGGCCGATTCGACGTTCTCAATCAAGCGGCGTGTTTCACCTCTCGCCTCTTCCAGAGTTTTACCGCACTCCATAGTTATCATACGCGAGAGGTCCTCAAAATGATCTTCCAGCAGATTCTTCAACTTGAAGAGGTGCTGCACACGCTCCGTTGCCGGAGTTCTGCGCCAGGAAGGCAAAGCCCCGGCAGCCGCATCCACTGTGTTCTTAACCTCTTCAGCGGTGGAGAGACGTACCTGTCCCAGTACTTCTCCGGTAGCCGGATTTATTACGTCCTGCATATCGGCTGACTTGGACGGCAGCCATTTGCCCCCGATGTAATTCAGAATATCCATCTTACCCTTCATATGATCGATCCTCCGGTCATCCTTTTAAACCGCAGGTCTGCGGTATTATCATAGCGTGCTGCGCTCATATCTCCTCTGCACACCAGTCCACTGCCCCAACAGGCTTATCGGAATATCCAGACAATTATACATCACATTCCGACATTATTCCCGCTTCCATTAGTAGCCATATTATGATAAAATATATTCATAACGACAGAGCGTTCGGTCTGTGGTATGAGGAAGGTACGTACATTCAGCCATGACACTGAGCTGGTGAAGCAAAGGCGCAGCCATATCGTCAAGGTGGCCACCGAGCTGATCGCCAGAAGGGGTTATAACAACATCAGTACCCGCGAGCTGGCGACGGCATTGGGGATGAGCACCGGCGGCCTTTATCACTACATCGGGTCAAAGCAGGATATCCTGTATTTGATTATTAATTTTGCCTCCGACCTCACCGGCCAGGCGCTGGGACGTTTTGACGAAAGGATGCAGAACGAAAGGCCCTCTTTGCAGCTAACAAAGTCCATAGAAGTTTACCTGGATATTGTTGAGACATATCGCGACTTCCACAACTTCGTCAACCACATCATGCTTTCATTGACAGTGAGTGAAAGGCGCATAATCTACGAGGCCGAGTCCATGGTTGTGGAGTATTTTGAAAACCTGATACAGCGCGGAATCGAGCTGGGTGAGTTTTCCACCGACGATGCCAGGCTGGTAGCGCATAATATCGTGGCCATGGCCAACGCCTGGGCCAACCGCGGATGGTACCTGAAAAACTATTATACTCTTGAGAGTTATACCAGAGAACAGGTTAAACTGGTGCTCACACAGCTCGAAAAATCAAAAACTGCAGAAATAATTAATTAACAAATAGGAGGAATCATGACGACAGGCAGCAAACCAGGAACGAAAACCCTCAGTACCAAGAAGCAGTTCATCGACAGGCTTGGCAAGATGCGCCGCAATGTGTATTTCGACGGCCATCTGATCGACCGCACCGATGAGTTGCAGATGAACACTATCAACATTATCGGGTCGACCTACGATTTCGCCCAGGATCCCAGGTTTCAGGACCTTGTCCTTGCCAAGAGCCACATAACGGGCAACACCATCAACCGCTTTACCCACGTCCACCAGAGCAAGGAGGACCTGCACAAGAAGCAGGACATGACCCGCGCCCTCTGCCAGCAGGTAGGCGGCTGCATACAGCGCTGCATGGGTATCGATGGCACCAATGCATGTAATGCCATATCATTTGAGGCCGACAAGCATAACAAAGGCGCGACCGAGTACCATAAGAATTTCCTTAAATGGCTGGAGAGCTTCCAGACCAAAGACCTGGTCGGTTGCTGCGCACAAACAGACGTCAAGGGCGACCGAATGAAGAGGCCCAGCCAGCAGCAGGACCCGGACTTGTACCTGCATATCGTGGAGCGCAAGAGCGACGGCATCGTAGTGAGCGGCTGCAAGGTACATAACTCCGAGGCTTCGACTGCCGACGAGATCGTTGTCGTGCCCACACGCTCTCTGCTGCCCGAAGAGAAGGACTGGGCGGTGGCCTTTGCCATACCCGCCGACTGGGAGGGCATCAAGCAGGTCGTAACCATCCACAACCTCAGGGAGCGCAAGCATTACAAAAAGGGAGTTATGCAGGGTGCTACCGACTCTTATACTATCTTCGACAAGGCATTTATACCATGGGAGAGAGTATTCGTGGCGGGCGAGACCATTCACGGTGCTGTGGGCGCGCTGCTTTTCGCCCTCTTCCATCGCCACAGCTACTCGGGCTGCAAGCCCGCCATCGGAGACCTGATGCTGGGGACAGTGGCACTGGCCGCTGAGTATAACGGTATTGCCAAGGCCGGACATGTCCGGGAGAAGCTGGCAGAGCTGATCATGGTGTCCGAACTCGGATACGCGGCTGGATTCACTGCCTCGGAGTTGGGCCGACCGGAGGTCTATATACCGGGTATGGGCTTCATGCCCTACGGCCCGGGAAGCTTCATCCCCAACTCGATATACGCCAATGTAGGACGCTGCCTGACCGGTGAGGCGGTCTACCGCGAGGCGGAGATACTCTGTGACGTGGCAGGCGGAATCCCGGCCACCTTCCCGCACGAGGGAGATTTCCTCAATCCCGAGACCAGGGAGCTGCTGGAGAAATACACCATGCGCAATCCGGACATAAAAGTCGATGACGCCATCAAGCTCTGGATGCATGTGGGAGATATGCTCTGCTCGGCCACCGGCGGCATAGCGCAGGTAGGCGGTTTCCATGGAGGCGGGTCACCCGTTATGGAACAGATCGCCATCACCACGCAATACGATATCGAAGCCTGTAAGAACATGGCCAAGAGGATAGCCGGAATAGAGAGCTAACAGAAAAAAGCCGGCCCCGCCAAGCGGGGCCGGCCTTATCTTCTAAGTCCGCTGTAATACTTTAACCTATCTTTTTTATTCCACTGAAAGATGTTGCAATCGTTTTACGGGTGAATGGCACTATCCTGCTGTTGCAGTGTACCTCATCTGCCAGATAATACTTCTTGATAAAGCCTTTGCGATCCGATGCGATCGATTGGATATCCACGTACGGCACATCGATGCTCTCACAGAAGGACCTGAGTTTCTCGTTGAATATCCTGGATATCTCGCTACGCTCCCTGGCGTTGCCCGCAAAGGGCAGGGCGGTGATGAACTCCTTGCTGGCTGCCGGCGGAATGCCGTGTATACAGACGGCGTAACCGTCGTCCTTTATACGCTGTATGGCCGCGCAATACCTGGCGACGGTGTTGTCGATCAATGTATCGATACTGATGGTTTTGCCGCTCTTGCCGTACTGTAAATAAATATGGACCCTGGCATCGATCTCCCCGAAAACCAGAAAGACGACGTCCCGTTGCTTATTCACCCTTTGGAGAAACAGCGCCAGGTACTCCGACGACCTGGTGAAGCTTCCCTCCTTTATCAGGTTATGTGCCGTGGCCTGTGATATATGATGCACCAGAAAGGGACAGCGATAGATGAAGGGCTTGACATGGCTGTCCCCTATGGTATGTATGATGCAGGTATTGAATAACCTTGCCTTCAGCTTCACCAGTGAGTTAAAGCAGGCCAGCGGGGGGTACTTAAAGACCATATCCCAGAAAGGGAAATAGACGGAGCCCTGTCTTTGCAGCCAGGCAAGCCTGTGCAGTTCATATTTCTTTGTCAGATCATTCATGGCGGGAGCGATTGGCCAGAACGGCCGCTGTGAAACACCGGGTATTTTCGTTATTACAGCCGTACTATCTTATCGCAAGCAGCGAACCTTATCAACACTCCTCTTTGGCAACATATCATCGCGATGATACAATTGTCACACGATACGTCCCGATCGGTTTTCCATAGTCGAAAAAAGGGGGTAGTGAAATGAAGACAGGGTTTATCGGCTACTTCAGTAATGCGCCCGAGGTCTCATCCGGGAAAAAAATACTGTTGATCATCCTGGGGATACTGCTATTCGTTATTCTTGTTTTGTTCGGGCCAATAATGTCGCTGCAGCAAACCGCCTTCAATCCCGATTGTGTCGCTTCCTATGTGAACGACATCGATGTCCCGGCCCTCGCAAACATCTGGCTCAAAGAAAATGTAGCTCCCAAGAATCCTGTGCTGGGCAAATCCGCGGAGCTTGCCGTTATCAACTTTGAGCCGCAGATAAAAGATGTAATGCGGACCTGTGTGCGGAATACATATGCATATATACTCGATAGTCTGAAAAAAGGTAAACTGCTGGATACGATAGCTGCGCAAAAGCCGATATTTAATAATCTGGCAGCCCATATCCAGGCGTTAATGGACCTACCAGCACTCAGCCCTGTATTTCAGATGCTGGGCGTCAACGCAGAATCGATTACAAAAAATATTGACACCGGGCAGATAAACAGCCTGTTCGATATGCTTGAGCAGTTGGCTGCGCTCAAGTCCTTTGTTATTATACTCATGGCCATCTTTGTACCACTGCTGCTGTTGATAATCCTATTGCTCATAGCAATTGTTTTGATAGCACGCAAACCGCGATTAATGTCAGGCGAACTGGGGCTGATCTCCGCCGTCAGCGGTGCGCTTCAATTCATCATCATCCTGCCCGCCGGCAGCATGGGCAAGTCACTGATATCACAGTTCAATCTGCCGCCGCTGATCCGGGATTGGCTGCTGCGATTGGTGCAGGATTTCAACTGTTGTGTGATGATATACGGAGGCGCTCTTCTGCTGGCCGGCATCGCACTGATCGGAATCTACTATGCGTTGAAACAGGCCAGGTAGACTAAAATTTCGTAACTACAGGAACCGTTCGAACCTTTCTTTTTTAGCTTTACAGATCGGACATATCTCGGGAGGACCGTCGCGGGCACAGAGATATCCGCAAACTTTACAGCGCCAGACTGGCAGAGGCACTTGCAAAGGCCCCTGTGAAGCTGAAGCTGCATTTTTGTGGCGAAGCGAACGTGGTGGTCTTCTCTCGGGTATGGATCTCGATTCCTGCTTACCATCCAGTACGTCTTGAGATACGTACAGGGCACAGTAGCAGGCCCCGTATTCGACCACATCCTGATCCCTGTAATCGCAGGGACATATGATATCCAGGTCTTCATCCTTATTACCGCTGGCAAGGCGGCAGGGACATGACTGATAGCCATAACGCGCCTGGTTGACCAGCAGGCCGTTGACCAGGCCGCGGGCAAAGTCGGCATCCGGATTTATATGATACCCGCCCGACTCTGCATCTTTCTTACACCTCAGGTAATAATTTTCGATCTCTTCGGGGGTGATGGTATCATCCGTACTCACAGTTTGAGCGCCTCTTTAATCTCGTTCTCCTTGAACCCGACGATGCACTTGCTGTCGTTGACCACCAGCGTCGGAAATGAGCAATCGGGATTCCATTTCTCCACTATGGCGATGGTCTGCTCCTTCTCCTGCCCTTGAAGCAGGTCAACGAAGACATAGTCGTACTCAACGCCCAGATCCGTTAACAGCTGCTTGGTTTTCCTGCACCAGATGCATGTGCTCAATGCATAAAGCATGAGCTTACCCGCATTTTTGCCGTCGACATGCTCAATGGTCATAGTTGCCTCTCCTCGATTCACCCATCCGGATCAAATCATTTTAATGCCGTTAACGAATGATATCTTAATTTCAGAGGCGCAGGCAAATACGGTTGATTTTGACACCGCCTGCCATCTCTCTGTAATATCAACAGGTATTCTCTTTATGGAGGAGGTCTTCACCGCTATGGACAAATACAAGATGAACGCGGCCGATGCGGTTTTCCTGCTGATCGATTTCCAGAGTAACCTCGCCGTAGCTATGAAGAAGGATGTCTACAGCAATTGCGAAAACAACGTTAACCTCATAATAGCGTCATGTGAAATGCTGAAAGTACCGGTAATCGTTACCGAGCAATACAGCAGGGGGCTGGGCAACACCGTCGATCCTATCAGGTCCAGCCTGAAAGATCATTACAAGCCGATCGATAAGCTCAGCTTCAGCTGCTGGGGTGATCAAACCTTTCAGGACACCTTTAAGAAGTTGAAGAGGAAATATATAATTGTAGCCGGCATCGAATCGCATGTATGCGTGCTGCAATCGGTGATAGACCTAGTGGCACAGGGGTATTACGTACACGTTATCAGTGATGCGGTGTGCTCAAGATATAAGACCGACTGGAAAAAAGCTTTGAAATTGATGCGGGATGCGGGCGCTGTCATTACCACCACCGAAATAGCTGTGTTCCAGCTATTGCAAAGGGCTGGCATACCCGAGTTCAAGGTGATCTCGCCTCTCTTTAAGAATAAAGAGACTAATTGATACCTTAGATAAGCCTGTTTCCACTGCGGATGTGCTAAAATAGATACGGTTGAAAGCAAGTCACAAAGGATATAGATCGAGAATATGAAAGAATCGATAATGGAGATCATCGTCTGCCCGGTATGCAAAGGGTCACTCGACCTCAAGGTCGATGAAAAGAACGATGGCGAGATTACTTCAGGCTCTCTTTTCTGTGCTAAATGTAATCATACGTATCTTATTAAAGACAGCATCCCCAACCTGCTGCCACCTGATATGAGCTCATAAATTTTCAACCCTGACGGTAAAGAGCGCATGACTCAGGCGATTCCCAGACCTCCACGCCGTCAAGAGCCGCATCTCCACTGAAATCAGGCTTGAGGTCATTATAAATGGTAGACGCTATATTCTCCGCTGAAGGATTGATCCGGTCGAATGGTTCGATATCGTTTAGACACTGGTGATCGTATTTGTCCGTTACTTCCGCTACCTGCCTCTTCAAAGCAGTGAAATCATAGGCCAGTCCCACTTCGTTCAGCTTGTGGCAGATCAATCGCACAATCACCCGGTACCTGTGACCGTGCAGCTTTTCGCACTTTCCTGAATAACCGCGCAGAAAATGGGCGGCATCGAAGTTCTTTTCAACCGAGATGGTATACATATTCAGTCCTTATCTCTCCCCTTAGTACTGTCCCATTTCTCTATCCTGTAACCGGGCTTCAATTCCGACAGCAGTTCCTTCACACTTTTATGTAAAGTAGGATGAACAAAATCGGGGTCGATCTCCGCCATAGGCACCAGTACGAAAGACCGCAGGTGCAGCCGAGGATGCGGCACATCGAGACCCGGCTGACTAATTATAGCCTTTCCGAAAAAAAGCAGGTCCATGTCGATGACGCGCGGCGCGCCGGAATATGGCCGCTCCCTTCCCATCTGCGCCTCTATCCCGTTTATAATCCTCAATAACTCTACCGGAGTGCAATCCGTATCGACACAGGCCACGCTGTTCAGGAAATCGGGTTGATCTTTGAATCTCTCTGGTTCAGTTAAAAAAATGGGGGAGACAGCCATCACACGGACTTTGTGCGCGAGCATGTTGAGAGCCGTATTTAAATTGGCCTCCCTGTCACCAAGATTGGAACCCAGGCCGATATATGCCAGGGTCATTTTCCTGTGTCCCTTCCCACGATGGCATCGCTCATGCGACAGATCAGCTTCATCTGCCCGACATCATGCACCCTCACTATGTCGGCGCCCCGGGTAATGCCAATAGCCAGCGAGGCAGCCGTGCCCATGAAACGTTCCTCCTGTGATGAGCCTACGGTCGCAGCAATGAAGGACTTGCGGGAGGTTCCCAGCAGTACCGGGTATCCCAGTGCCTTTATTTCATCCAGTCTTCTGACTATCTCCAGGTTCTGTTCCACGGTCTTGCCGAATCCTACACCCGGATCGACTATTATATTTTCCGGCCTGACACCGCAGTCAATTGAGCGACCGATGAGATCCTTCAGCTGGGATATCACTGCTTCGAGGATATCGGTGACCTTTTTACCCCTTTGGTTGCCGGTCAATACAACAGGCACCTGTTTTTCAGCTGCCAGCCTGACTATACCGGAATCCACGCTGGAGCCGGAGATATCGTTAATCATGCAGGCCCCCGCATTCAACGCCTGCACTGCAACTTCATACTTGTAGGTATCGACACTGATAGGTACACCAATGCTTCCCGCGATACGGCTGATAAAAGGTATGACGCGCCTGATCTCCTCGTCAGCAGATACAGGGCCGGCATCCGGCCTGGTAGACTCCCCGCCGACGTCGATGATGTCAGCGCCTTCCTCCACCATCTGCAGCGCCCTCTGCCGGGCCGAGTCCAGCGATTGAAACCCATCACCCGAAAACGAATCGGGAGACAGGTTGATAATGCCCATGATGTAGGTGCGCTGACCCCACCTGAACAGGTTGTTCCCGCAACGTGTTATCGCCGATGAATCCATACTGACTTTTCTCCAACCATCCATAGAACAAACAGGCCGGAAATACCTTCACGTGCATCCGGTCACTTAATACATACAGATGTATTTTATCATTTGCCCGCAGGCGCTGTGCGGCGTCTTTACTCAAATGCGGGGAAACTATGTTAAAATGTTCACTCTGACAATCTTCATAACGTGTTACTCCGGGGTTCATTTACATGGGCAAAACAATCAGTGAGAAGATATTAAGCAACAAATCGGGCAGCGATGCGCGAGCAGGTGATATAGTCATCTCTGCTGTGGACCTGGTATTCGTGCAGGACACGACAGGTCCGCTCACCATAAGGCAGTTCAAATCGGGCAAGAAGCAGACGCTGGCCTCACCTGCAAGAACAGCCCTTTTCATCGACCACGCCAGCCCCAGCCCCAGCCGGCAGCTTTCGAACGACCATATCTTTATCAGAGAATTCGCGGCCGAGACGGGTTGTCTCCTATTCGATGCCGGCTGCGGCGTCTGCCACCAGATCGTGGCCGAGAAGCTGGCCAGGCCGGGCGACGTTATCGTTGGCGCCGATTCGCACACGGTGACCGCCGGCGCCATGGGCGCCTTCGCAACCGGGATGGGATCGAGCGATGTGGCGGTGGCCATGTCGCTGGGCAAGACCTGGTTCAGGGTGCCCGAGACGATCCGCATTGAGGTGACGGGGAAATTCTCCAAAGGCGTAGGCGCCAAGGACCTGATCCTGTACCTGATCGGATTGATCGGAGCGGACGGCGCGACCTACAAGGCCCTGGAATTCACCGGAAATACAGTGGACTCTATGCCCATGTGGCAAAGGCTGACGATCTCGAATATGGCCATCGAAGCCGGGGCCAAGGTCGGACTCTTCCCTTCCGACCGTATCACGCGGGAGTACCTGAAGAAACAGGGCAGGGAAAAGGAATACTCTCCCATAGCAGCAGACTCCGATGCAGTTTACGAGCGTACCATCCAGGTGGATGCTAATAGTCTGGAGCCGATGGTCGCCAGGCCGCACACAGTAGATAACACGGCTATAGCCAGGTCTCTGGTAGATATCAAGGTGGATCAGGTGTTCATCGGCACCTGCACCAACGGACGGCTGGAGGATATGGCTGAAGCAGCCTCGTTACTTAAAAATAAAAAGATACACGCAGGAGTCAGGCTGATCGTCTGCCCTGCCTCACGAAAAATATATACCGAGTCTATCAACGCCGGTTATCTCCAAACGATCGTTGAGTCCGGCGGCATCATACTTCCTCCGGGGTGCGCCGGCTGCCTGGGACTGCACCAGGGCGCGTTGGGAGATAAAGAGATCTGCCTCTCCACAGCCAACCGCAACTTCAAAGGCCGTATGGGCAATCCCGAAGGGCTCATATACCTGGCGAGCACCGCTACGGCCGCGACGTCGGCCCTGACCGGCAGAATAACCGACCCACGAGAGGTGCCGTAATGGGAGCGACCATTCTCAAAGGCAGGGCGTTTAAATTCGGCGACGCTATATCCACCGACCTGATCATCGCCGGTAAATACGCTCACCTGCGCAGCAACCTGCCCGAGTTGGCCAAGCATGCTATGGAAGACGCCAACCCCGACTTCGTCAAGCGCGTCAAGCCCGGTGATTTCATCGTGGCCGGGTCCAATTTCGGCCTCGGGTCGAGTCGTGAACACGCACCGCTGGTGATAAAAATGGCAGGTGTGAGCGCTATTCTGGCTAAATCATTTGCACGTATCTTCTTCAGGAACGCCATCAACCAGGGCGTGCCCGCATTGATATGCCCGACCGATAAGATCGCCGACGGCGATAACCTCGAGATCAGCCTGGACGAGGGTATCATTCGCAATATCACAAAGAACGAAAGTTACAGCTTCACCAGGATACCGGCCGCCATGTTGAGTATCTTGAACGAAGGCGGGTTGATCCCCTACATCAATAAACACGGCGACCTTAAACTCTAAATAAGTACCGCTATAGAGGATATGTAAAATGACTTACCGCGTAACGTTGATACCGGGAGACGGCATCGGTCCTGAGATCACCAGGGCCACTGTCAGTGTGCTGGAAGCTACGGGCATCAAATTCGACTGGGAGATACATACCGTCGGCGAGGCCGCGGTTGAGAAGTACGGCATACCCCTGCCCGAGGCAACTCTCGAATCCATCAGGAAAAACAAAGTCGCCTTGAAAGGACCTGTGACCACTCCCATCGGCAAGGGGTTCCGCAGCGTTAATGTCGCCCTGCGCAAGCAGCTCGACCTGTACGCCTGCCTCAGGCCCTGCAAGAGCTATCCCGGTGTCATAACCACATTGTATCGGAACGTGGACCTGGTTATAGTCAGGGAAAATACGGAGGACCTCTATATAGGTATCGAGTTCGCCAGGGGAACTGCTGAAGCCTCACAGCTTTATGATCTGATAATGCAAAGCTTCAAGGGCAGCCTGGACAGAAATTCGGGATTCAGTATAAAGACCATCTCAGAGCAGGGGTCTCGACGCATCGTTAAATACGCCTTCGATTATGCCCGCAAATACGGGCGCAAGAAGGTATCTGCCGTAACCAAAGCCAATATACTTAAATATACCGACGGACTATTTCTCTCCACAGCCAGAGAGGTGGCAAAAGGCTATCCTGAGATAGAATATGAAGAGGTTCTGGTCGATGCGCTGTGCATGCAGCTGGTGCGCAATCCTCAGCGGTTCGATACGCTGGTACTTCCCAACCTCTACGGCGATATTATCTCGGACCTGTGCGCCGGACTGGTGGGCGGCCTTGGTCTGGCTCCCGGCGCCAATATTGGCGATGGGCTGGCCATATTCGAGCCCACTCATGGAAGCGCCCCAAAATATACCGGACTGAACAAGGTCAGCCCGATGGCGCAGATGCTCTCGGCCGTGCTTATGTTGAGATACCTGGATGAAACTTCTGCAGCCGACAGGATGGAAGCCGCCATCAGCGCCGTGATTGCCGAGGGAAAGAACGTTACCTACGACCTGCGCAGGGATCGCAACGAGCCCAGCGCAGGCACGTCCCAGGTCGCGGAAGCAGTGATAGAAAAGCTTAAAAAGTAATATAATCAGCACGGAGATATATTGTCCGGCCCCTTTCTAATATTGTTATGCGAATAATCCAGTGCCGCGCCATTACCGAGACCATCGCATCACTCTTCCAGGACGCCTGCATCCATCTACCCCCTGACGTTATTGCTTCATTGAAGCGCGCAGCCAGATCGGAAAAGTCGCCTCTCGGCAGGGAGACCATTAAATCCATCCTGGAGAATATAGATGTGGCGGAGGATCACCTTCTGCCTGTCTGTCAGGATACGGGCACGGCGGTGGTTTTCCTGGAGATCGGGCAGGACGTCCATATTACCCGCGGCGACCTAACTGCAGCGATCAATCAAGGGGTAAAAAAGGGATATGATAAGGGCTATCTGCGCAAATCAATGGTGCACAGGCCCTTCTCAGCCAGGAAGAATACAGGTGACAACACTCCGGCCGTGATACATACCGAGATCGTGCCCGGCGACAATCTGCGAATTTGCGTTCTGCCCAAGGGGGGCGGCGCGGAGAACTGCTCCAGGCTAACGGTTATGCCGCCCTGCCTGGGTCATGCAGGCATAATAGAATATGTGGTCCGCCTGGTTGATGAATGCGGCAGCAACGCTTGTCCCCCTCTCATACTCGGTATCGGCATAGGCGGAACTACCGAGCATACTATGCTGCTGGGCAAGAAAGCTCTGTTGCGCAGAACAGGTTCGCATAACGCGGATCCGGAGATAAAGAAACTGGAGCAGCGAATTCTGGCGGATGTAAATATGCTGGGCATCGGGCCGATGGGATACGGCGGCAGCGTAACAGCCCTGGCCGTGCATATCGAGGTTTTCCCTTCCCATATAGCCAGCATGCCAGTGGCGGTTAATATGCAGTGCTGGTGCTCGCGGCACAGGGAAGCGGTGCTTTAGATATGCGAATAAAACGCATAACGCTGCCCGTCTCGGATAAGGATATCAGGTCATTGAAATGCGGTGACAGAGTGCTATTATCAGGCATTATGCTTACCGCGCGAGATGCATCGCACAGAATAATGGCCGAGACCTTAACCGCCGGAAAGGATCTGCCATTTGACCTGGACGGTCAGACCATTTATTACACGGGACCTACACCTGCCCGTCCCGGCCGTATCGTCGGCTCGGCAGGCCCGACCACCAGCAGCCGTATGGATAAATACACTCCGCTGTTGCTCGAGCATGGATTGAAGTGCATGATAGGCAAGGGCAGAAGGTCTGAAGTAGTGAAAAAAAAGATGCTGAAAAGCCGGGCTATTTACCTGGCTGCCATCGGTGGCGCCGGTGCCCTGCTTTCTCGCTCAATTAAAAGAATAAAACCAGTAGCTTACCCTGAGCTGGGAGCAGAGGCCGTATACCGTCTGGCGGTCGAGGACTTCCCTGCCGTCGTGATAAACGACATCTATGGCGGGGACCTTTACGACAGCGGCCGGGCCGCGCACAGAAGAATCTAGTCGGCCTGCGCCATCGATAAATATAGCAGAAGGCCGGCAATGCTCTTGGCATCGCAGATTTCGCCTTTGTCTATCATGCCGACTATTCTGGCAACAGGCACTTTCACAACCTCGATCTCGTCGGTGTCCTCGGCCACCAGCCGGCTCTTCTTCAGTTCTGCGGCCAGGAAAACATGGATATATTCGGTACAATAACCGGGCGCCGGGTAGAATCCTCCCAGCCTAATAATTTTGCGCGGAACGCAGCCTATCTCCTCCTGCAGTTCGCGCCTGACACACTCTTCCGGGCTCTCTCCGTCCTCCACCACGCCGGCGGGGATCTCCAGCAGGTCTTTACCTGTAGGCACCCTGAACTGGCACACCATTAACACGTTGCCACGTCCATCAGGCACCACGGCAGCGATGGCGTCCCTGTGCTCAACGATCTCACGGACAACGACTTCGCCTTTACTTTTCTCGACTGTGCTCTGGATCAGCTTAACCGCCCGGCCCTCGAAAATCGTTTTGGACGAGAGCAACTTCTCCTTGCTCATCAGTCCACCGCTACGTCCAGCACAAGCGCCACCTCGTCGCAGTCGGGAAACTTGGGGCAGCTGTAGCATTCGGCCCAGATTTTTCTCGGCAGATCCATCTTTTCTACCATTTTAAAGCCCTGCTTCTGGAAAAAACCGGGCTTGTAGGTCAAGCAAAAAATCTTCGGGATGCCCAGCGACCGGGCTTCCTGCACACAGGACTTGATGAGCGCCGCCCCCATACCTTTCTTATGCTTGTTCTCATGTACGGCCAGCGCCTTCACTTCAGCCAGGTCGGCCCAACTGATATGCAGGGCAACGCAGGCCACAACATTGCCGTTGCTGTCGCGTATGACAAAGAAGTCCCGCAGATTTTCGTACATCTCACTGAGGGCACGCGGCAGCATTTCGCCCTTGCCGGCGAATTTATTGACCAGCTCGTGCATCTTCTTTACATCGCCTATTGTCGCTTTTTCAACTTTCATAATGATTTTCCTTTCAATTTAGATACGAGTGTCCTGTAAAAGCTACCTCTCGGCCTCAGGCGTAGAAACCGCGAGGTCTGCTCGGCCAGGCATACTTCGACTTCATCACCGCTTTTCAATTGCTCCTCTACCTGGCCGTCCACGCTTATCATCGCTTCATGATTGGTAAAGGCCTTCAGCGATATTTTAGTTGAGGGCGCCAGCACTATAGCCTTATCCATGCTTAGATGCGGGCAAACAGCTTTAATAAGCATATCTCTCGAGTCCGGGTATAGGATGGGCCCGTTGGCAGCCAGAGAGTAGCTCGTGCTGCCGGTGGCGGTGGAGATAATAACGGCATCGGCACGATAGGTAGTGAACACCTCTCCATCAATAGCCACTTCGACGTTTATCAGGCGCAGGAACCTGCCCCGCCCAATCACCACATCGTTGAGGGCATGATAGGTATTCCCTGAGGATTTGACTACAGCTTTCAGAACTGTTCTCTGCTCGATCCAGCCCGCACCGCCGATGATCTCAATCAGCTTATCCCGTGCTTCGCCTGCCTCCAGCTCGGTCATAAATCCCAGATTGCCGAAATTTACGCCCAGTATGGGTATTTCCTGCGGATAGATTATTCGTGCAGCGCGCAGTATGGTGCCGTCGCCCCCGACGCTGATAACAAGGTCGGATCCTGCCAGCGCTTTCCCGGCTTCACCCTCGTCCCAGGATGAGTGTATCCAGCATTGCATGCCTTTAGATTTGAGGAATTCTGCTATATCGCGGGCGAAACGTTCGGATTTCTCAACCTTGGGATGATATAAAATGCCTATTCTTTTCACAGAGTAGCAGACTATCAGAAGCTTCCGGCAGTGTCAAATATGACAGAGTAATAACGTCAGCTTATTGTTTATAGGCTGCTTTAAGCCACCAAATTAATAAAACAGGGATGCAAAGATGCAAACTCGTCAAATGTAACTCGGCAACGGCCACATGTGCGAAAGGCCAGCGGAATGGATAATGGACAAGTTACTTTTTGCAGGCAGCACGTGATGCAGGCACAGCCCCTTTTTGTAAGAACAGAAAGGTGATCCGTATTAATAAATAAGCTCTACGGCAGCTGCAAAAAGTCGTCTTTCTTACGAGGGATGCGTTTGTTATGTACTAGCATTTTAGGATTTTTACGTAAATATTTATTGAATGCATCTGTTTCCATATCACGTGCTTCCTTGGCAGAATCGGCATATGCAAACTTAAAGTACTTAGCCGTAGGACAGGTTTTATGAATGATATGCGATATTAATCTGCCCCTAATTCCTACATTCCAGCTGCCACTGCTGCCAGTACGGAGCATTGCTTTATTGTTATCAGCCAATATGTATGCCCCTATTTTATTTTTAGGCAGTTTTTCAACATTTTCACGGGTAAATGCGTACCACCTTCTTTCCACAGGCATAATCCACCTCCAAAATCTTATAAGAATTATATCAACCTCTCCAATTATAAGAAAAACATAGCCTACAGTTCAGAAACATATTGGACTTCTATTGAAGTGTCGACCAAAGATCCATGTGCAACAAGATTATGTAAAAAGATATTTCAGAAGCGGATATTGTCGTTTCTTGAAAAGTATCTAAGAAGGGAAATTGTATGAGCAACAAATCATTGAACAAGGCCTAGAATAATTGTATCTTTCGATGATTATGGAGCCAATGCTACAGGCAAAGCTTTTAACAGTAGCCGCTTAACCGCCCTTTTGTGGAAGCAAAGCTGAAGGGACGCTTACAATCAATTGATATGATAATTGTTACTATGATAGACTTAATCCTACAAAGGCGGTGGAGGTATCTGTAATGAGAAACACTACTAATGTGATTAATCCTGTTGCATTATTTTTTATATTTATAGCCATATTACTGCTGGTTGCCTGTGATAACATCAGTGCAGACATAAAAAGCAAAACCACGGATTTATTTCAAGATTCAGTTGCTAAAGTTCAGCAACCAAAACTACCATTTTCTCCTCAAATCGCAACTGTTAGCCGTATGTATGCGAGTAGCATATGTTATCCGGCAGCATACTGTTTATATGTGGAACTAAAACCAACCAGTAATGTAGTTCCAGGTAAAAATTACGTGGTTGATTTATATGAAAAAGGGAGTTTTAGAGATACTACAACGGTACAGTGGAATCAACCCGAAATAAACGTATTGAAAGAAAAATCTATAACTTTCCAACATCTGAAACAAGATGAATACAATGCTTATCAAGGTAAAGATATAAGCCATATTTTCAGTATTAATGTCCATGAAGAAACATCATCGACCAACAAGCATATTGTAACAGGCGAGACCTCGTTTCAGACACTCCTTAGTTGGGGTATTCCAGCCTCAGAGATTGAGAAGGTGCTCGGAGATAAGATACCCAATGTGAACACTACCGTATATACCTATTCCACACAGAAGTACAGAGATTTTTTAGCAGTCTTATCGGCTTTACAGAAACTGGCCGATAAATATTAGTTACAGGGGGTATTTACCACCCCAAGCAATTGACCAAGAGCCATCCTCATTTTCCTTCAACTCACCACGCTGATACCCAACGTTCCGTGTATCCTCATCAAGTCTTTTCTGTGACCTATGTTTGCTTTCCTCGATTTGCTGATCACTTAACTTGTGTGACTCAATTTTTTCAGCAACAACAGTTTTAGCAGGGGGCTTAAGAAGTTGTATCATATATTTGATTTCTGGTTGATCAGGATCAGAAACAGGTATGTAATCATAAAGTTCAAATTCAATACATGCTACCTTCAGCTTCTTTAATCCAATTAATAAGCTCTGCACTATTTTTTGGAGAGCTTGATTCTCAAGGATGTAAGTTGCTGGTATTTTGGCAAAATTACTTAAAACATAACGCAATTTTGTAGAGTCTTCTCTGCCGTACTTCTCGATCATTTCTGAAATTTCGAATTGTGTAGTTATGACCATTCTTGAAATTTTATTCTTTCTTTTTTCATATGTGCACTTAAAATATATGTATCTAGCAATAGGTATGGCTGAAATCACAATAAATACTACTGAGATTATTAAAATTAGTGTGCCTATTAAATCGCCTGTAGTCATCGTATGATCTCGTTAACGCAAAAGCAGTTTAAGATAATTATAGGTACGAAATATCTTTAGGTATTTACGCTTCGACTCCTGCAACATATAATAAATTCTTATTAGTGCTGGAATAAATATAATGAGAACTATCGGTAATATCCAACATATTAATATTTCCATTAAATATTGACTTGTAAAGAACGGAGATGTTAATAGGGCGATTACTATTCCTGATCCAATTCCAGATATTACGGTGAACAGACTAACAATAGATTCATATTCCTTTTCAAAAATTGATTTAATAATATCAACATGTACTTGATAAGCACCTTGGTCTTCGTCTAATAACATATTGATCAGATCAGCAACTGATATTTCGTCCATCTTAGTTCCTTAGTAACCTACCCTGTATCTCACCATTCACAATCACGTAACGCTCTTTGTAGTATATCACTACAGCCCATCGTTAAAACAGTTATCTATAACTATATACAGATAGTTTACGTTTAGCTGTAAAGGGAAAAGGTGGAGTTAAAATGTGTATAAATATTAAAGTAATCACATGTACATACTGTGGCAGTGCTGATATTAAACGCTATGGTACGTACAATGGCATGCAACGATCACGCAGTGACTAACAGGTCGGCGCCGGTTAAATTCCAAACAGCGCAGAGGCACTCTGTGTCAGAGCGATGAAGGCTCCGGGGAGCACGCCGATGACAACTACGGAAATGCAGCACAGCGCGATAGCCAGCCACTCGGGCCAGGATGACGTCACCTTATCCGCAGAGGCCGGTTCGCCCATCCACATGACTTTAACCACCTTGAAATAGTAGAAGGCGGAGATGCAGCTGTTGATCACCGCGATGATGACCAGCCACAGCAGGCCCTGGTCGACGGCGCCGCTGAATATGTAGATCTTGGCTATCAGACCGGCGGTGGGCGGGAGTCCGGTGAGAGACACCATACAAATCGTAAGGGCGACGGCCAGCAGGGGGGCGCGTTTGCCCATGCCTGTAAAGTCATCGATTTGATCGCTGTTGATCTTATTGGAGATGGCGATGATAGCAATGAAGGCGCCCAGGTTGGTCAACGTATAGCTGAGCAAGAAGAATAACAGTCCGCTGCGCACGTTGCCGTCCACCTGCGATCCCATACCCATGGCAGCCAGACCCACCATGAGGTACCCGGCCTGTGCAATGCTGGAATACCCCAGCATTCTCTTTATATTGGTCTGGAGCAGCGCGGTTATATTGCCTACCGTCATGGTAACGGCGGCCAGCACTGCGATGATCATGGCCCAATCGTTATGCAGCCATTCAGGTACCCCGAAAGCTGTCAAAAGGATGCGCGATATAACCGCGAATCCAGCCGCTTTGCTGGCCACAGAAAGGTAAGCGGTGATTGGGGTCGGCGCGCCCTCGTATACATCGGGCACCCACATCTGGAAAGGCACGCTGGCTATCTTGAAGCCGAATCCTGTTATGATCAGGATAAGGCCCACCAGCAGGGCCGGTGTCTGCAGCAGGCTTGTGCCCGGCATACCTTTGATATAATCGGCGATGCAGGTAAGGCAGGTATTGCCGGTCATGCCGAATACCAGTGCCATGCCGTAAAGCAGTATGGCGGAGGCTACCGATCCGAGGATGAGGTATTTCAAACCCGCTTCACTGGATTTCTTGTCCTTAAGGAAGCTGACAAGCACGTAGAGAGAGATGCTGCTCAACTCCAGCGCAACAAAGATAGTAATAAGGTTTATTGCCGAGACGAGCAACATCAGGCCGACGGCAGAAAGCATGAGTAAGGCGTAGAACTCGCCCTGAAACCTTTCAAACTTGGCGACGTATCCATTCGATGCCAGTATCACCAGCGCCGTTGCCGCCAGTATCAGCAGCTTGAAAAAGAGGCCGAACTGATCGATCGCAATAGTGCGATAGAAGGCTTCCGCGGCCTGCCCGTTCCACAGCATCAGCACAAAGAAAGCCGATACCAGCGCCCCGGCGACTGCGAGGATGGCAAGCGCCTTCTTATTAGAGATGAAAAGGTCAACCATGATGATAATCAGAGCAAAGCACAGCAGGCTTAACTCCGGCGCTATATATTTAATCTGATCCATTATCATCTGTCTTAACCGTCCGCAAGGCTATATATTTACATACCTATCAGCTTGGCAATAGGTGCTATCCCCATACTAATTACATTGGTCAGCACGGCGGGGTAGATACCCACTGCCATGATAACCGCCACAAACGAGAATGTGCTTACCATCTCGACTGCGTCGGCATCACCCACACCGTTATATTTATCCAGAGGGTAACCGTAGAAAACCCTTTGCAGCATCCAGAGGATATAACCGGACGTAACTACGATGCCCAGCACCGCTATCAGTGTAAATACCGGCATGCCGGCGACTGCAGTGCTGGCGAAGCTTCCGGCGAACGTTATAAACTCGGCTGCGAACCCGACGGTGCCGGGGAGCCCCAGTGAAGCCAGACCGGCGATACTGAAAACAACCACTATTACCGGCATCTGGCGGGCCAGACCGCTCAGGTTATTGAGATCCCGGGTGTGTGTCTTATCGTAAACCAATCCCACCATGGCGAAGAGCAGACCGGTGATTACCCCGTGGCTGAACATTTGAAAGCTGGCGCCTACCAGGCTGACCTGGTCGAGCGCAAAGATGCCCAGCAGCACGTAGCCCATATGGCTGACGCTGCTGTAGGCAATGAGCCTCTTGAGATCGGTCTGCCTGATGGTGACAGCCGCCCCATAGATCACGCCTATGACAGCCAGCGTGAGCATGAAGGGGGCGTACTGTACCGCTACCTGCGGCAGCATGCTGACGCATAAGCGAATCATTCCGTAACCGCCCATTTTAAGCAAAGCGCCGGCCAGGATGACGCTGGCCGCTGTCGGTGCATTGGTGTGAGCATCCGGCAGCCATGTATGCAGCGGGAAAACCGGCAGTTTGATGGCGAATCCAACGATCAACAGGAAGAACAGCGCCGTCAGCGGTATGAAAGATGAAGCGATCTGAATGCCGGCCAGGGCCGTCATATCAAAGGTATGTGTAATGAAATATACACACAGTATGCCCGCCAGCATGAATGCGCTTCCAACCAGCGTATAGATAAGATACTTGTATGCGGCGTATTCCTTGCGCCCGCTTCCCCAGATGGATATAAGGAAGAACATCGGAATCAATTCCAGCTCCCAGAATAGGAAGAAGAGGATAAGGTCCAGCGAGCAGAAGACGCCCAGTATGCTTGTCTCCAGCAACAGTATCCAGATGAAATACTGCTTTGGATTAAGCTGTATTTTCCAGGAAACGAGTACCGATACCACACCCAGGAAGGTCATGAGTATGACCAGGGGCAGGCTCAGGCCGTCCACGCCCAGATGGTAGAACGAATTGATGGCCGGTATCCAGGATACTTTCTCGACGAACTGCATCTGCCCGATGGCGGACTCGGACCTGTCGAACATGATGAAGACTGCAATAGACAATATAAATGAGGCCATGGCCGCAGCCAGGGCAATCCACTTGACCGTTTTCTGACCGGGCCTGGGTATAAGGGCAATGACGATCAAGCCGATTACCGGCAGAAAGACGATCCAGCTCAACAAATTCAGATTCAAAGCCATTTACCTCAGCTGAATAAATATAAACAGGCGACTATGGCAATAGCGCCGATGGCAATTGATATTACATACAACTGCGTCTGTCCGGTCTGTAATTTACGGAGCATTCCTCCCGCAGCGGCAGTGCCCTGCGCGGCTCCGTTCACCGTACCGTCAACTACGCTCGTATCAAACATAGCCATCCATTTGAAGATGCCGTTATATAAAATAGTCTTTACGATAACGTTTTCGTAGAGCTCGTCCATCCAGTATTTGCGCGACAACATTATGTAAATAGGTTTAAACGCATTCCCGATCTTTTCAGGTGAGATCCATTTGGCGCAGTACATAGCATAGGCCAGCAAAATGCCGAGTAATGCAATAACCAGCGATATCAACGGCAGCGGATGGGCGAGCGTTCCAAAGAAACCCTCAATAAAACCAACCCCGTGTCCTTCACCTTCGCCCATAAACTGGTTGAAAAGTCCCGTGACGTTAAACCAGCCGGCACAGACGGCCAGGATAGCCAGTATGACCAGCGGAATAACCATGACCATGGGAGACTCATGAGGCCCGTGGGAATGCGCGTCGCCGTGTCCGCCATGCTCAGGTTGGGCTCCACCCCTGTACTCGCCATGGAAGGTCATGAATATCGCCCTGAACATATAAAAAGCCGTCATGAAAACGGTTATGATTATCAGGACGAACAGTATCGGCTGCTTTTCGAAAACCGCAAGCACGATCTCATCTTTGCTCCAGAAACCGGCCAGCGGCCAGATTCCTGCCAGACTGAGGGCGCCTATAACGAAGGTAATATAAGTCCAGGGCATGGCCTTGCGCAGCCCGCCCATCAGCCTCATGTCGAAGGTGCCGGTGCCGTGGTTTACGCTACCGGACCCCAGGAACAGCAGCGCCTTGAAGAAGGCATGCGTGAAAAGGTGGAAGATGCCTATAGCTACACTGCCAACACCCAGGCCCACCATCATAAAGCCGAGCTGGCTGATAGTGGAATACGCCAGTACGCGCTTAATATCGTTCATGACCAGGCCGATACTGGCGGCGAATATCGCTGTAAAAGCCCCGATGACAGCTACCACCAGCATGGCCTCCTGTGACTGCTCAAACATGGGGTAAAAGCGGGCAACCAGGAATACACCGGCTGCTACCATGGTAGCGGCATGTATGAGGGCGCTCACCGGAGTGGGGCCCTCCATAGCATCGGGCAGCCAGACATGCAAGGGGAACTGGGCAGATTTACCCGCTGCGCCGGAGAAAATGCCTATAGCCACCCAGGTCAGCGTGGTCCCGGCCAGCGCACCGGTCGCGACGATCTTGTACAGCGTCTCGGTATCAAATGTGCCGGTCTGTGCATAAAGAACCAGGATGGCAGCCAGGAAGCCGAAATCTCCCAACCGGGTTACGATAAACGCTTTCTTGGCAGCATTGGCCGCTGATGGTTTATGGAACCAGAATCCGATCAACAAATACGATCCCAGACCGACACCTTCCCAGAACACAAACATAAATAGTATGTTGTCGGCCAGTACCAGGCCCAGCATGCAGGCGGTGAAAAGGGACATGAAAGCATAATATCTGAGGTATCCGGCGTCACCCTTCATATAGCCCTGAGAGTAAATCTGCACCATCAGGCTGACAAAGGTGACCACTATTACCATTACTGCGGTCAGAGAATCCACCAGGACGCCGATATGTATGCTCAGACTTCCAATCAGGGCCCACTCGATATCGTCCACGGGCAGCACATGTCCCGGCGCAGCAATAACCGCACTAAGCAACCACAGCGACAGAGCAAAAGATATACCGACTGCCCCGATGGTGACATATCCTCCTATTAACGGCTTCTTGTTCAGGAACGGCCTGAGCACCAGCCCGATCAACAGGAAAGATATAAACGGTATTAAGAAAATAAGCCAGGGAACCTGTGTCGGCATTATAGTTTCCTTAAGACCTCCTCGACGACATGTACCCGCTCCTTTGATACGTATACCCTGTACGGGACCGACTCGCTGATCTCCAGCTTATCGGAATCGGGCAACAGCCTGGTGGGGATGCCTTCACCTTCGAAGAATTCCTTCCACATCTCGGCTATCATCAGATTTGGTGCGCTTTTAACTTGAACCCACATATCATTACCATTTTAAGATATTGAAATTTTCGATATCCACGCTTTCGCGGTTCCTGTAAACAGTGAAAATGATGGCGATCCCCACAGCTACTTCCGCAGCCGCTACCACCATGACAAAGATGGCGAAAATCTGACCGGTCAACGTCACCGGCGTGATATATTGCGAGAAGGCTATTAAAGCAATATTCACGGCGTTCAGCATGATTTCCACACACATAATGACCTTAATCACGTTCCGCTGCGTGATGACTCCGAAGAGACCTATACAGAAGAGCACGGCCGATAGAATCAGGTACTGGTCCAATCCTGCGCTAAACATCATTTCTCCCTGATCACCGCGATTGCTCCGAGTATTGCTGACAACAGCATCACGACCGCAATTTCCATGGTCAGAAGGTAACCGCTATCCCCGAAGAGCGCCTTCCCAAGAGGCTTGATGGTCTCCTGAAGGGGTGCGATGTCCGGCATGACGAACGCAGTATTGATAATCCCGAAAGCGACAACTCCCAGAAGCAGTATCGTCACGATAGCTGCCGGGTATTTCAGGTTGCCCAGTGGCGGCCCCTGCCTGGCGTCCCTGGTGAGCATGACGGCAACGATAATAAGAATAGAGATGGCCCCCACATATACAAGTATCTGTACAATGGCCAGGAAATCCGCGTGCAGCAGCAGGTAAACGCCTGCAACTGTCATGAAAAGCAGTATAAGGCACAGAGCAGCACGAAAGACATCGCGCACCATGATCACGGCTACGGCCGATGCCACCGCTATAATTGTCAGGAGGGCGAATACTATCTCAAGCACCGGAACCCCTCTTTCGTTTGCTCAAAGGCAGGAAATTCAGTTTCTGACCGCCCTTTTCGCGGTTATAGAGCAGCAGGCTCTGCTCGGGTAGCTGGTCATCGAACTGCGGCCTGAAATATGCGCTTGGCTGGTGATCATTCGAGACAGACAGCTTCTCTTTGCTCAAGACCAGGTCTTTGCGACTGTACTTGGCGCATTCATAGTTCAGACCCATGGCCAGCGCATTGTAAGGACACGATTCCACACATAGCCCGCAGAATATGCAGCGGCCTGAATCGAGCTCGAACTTATCAACGATGAATTTACTTTCCTCGCCCCGGTGAGTTACCAGTATGATATTGCCCTGCAGGCAGGCTTTGGTACAAGTTCCGCACCCGGTACATTTTTCCGGAAACCAGACCAGCTCATTTCCACGTGTCCTGCGCGATATACTCAGTTTCTCATCAGGGTACTGAACGGTGATAGGCGCCCTGAAGAGGTGCTTCAGGGTTAACGCCATCCCTTTAACTATGCCGATGCCGTAGCGCTCAAACTTCAACCCTGCCACCTCCTAGGGTAAATAGCTTGGACCAGAGCAGGATGAGGACAGCGGCCAGTCCGAAGTTCAGTATAACCATCACCCATTGCAATCCCGCCGGCAATACCAGCACCTCTATGGCAACCATCACCAGATTGATGACCGCCATGGGCAGAAGGAACTTCCAGGCAAACGACATCAACTGGTCGACCCTCAGCCTGGGTAGAGTGGCTCGCATCCAGATGATCGCGCTGAATACCAGCATGACCTTGATAATAAACCACAGGACCGGCGGCAGCAGCGGGCCCTGCCAACCGCTGAGGAAAAGTGTGGTGATGATGCCCGAGTATGCCAGCGCCACGCCGTATTCACCTAAATAGAACATGGCAAATTTCATGCCTGAATACTCGATATGGTAGCCTGCGACTATCTCGGAATCAGCTTCCAACAAGTCGAAGGGTGACCTGTTCATTTCCGCCAGGGAACCGAGGAAGAAGATAAGGAATCCCAGCGGCTGTAACAATATAAACGGTATGCTCTGCGCCTCAACAATCTTGAGCATTGAGAAAGAGCCTGTCACCAGGGCGATACCGACGATGGATAACACGACCGGTATCTCATAGCTAACCATCTGGGCGATGCTGCGCATGCCGGATATATAGGAGTACTTGTTACCCGATCCCCAGGCGGCCATGAAAATGCCGATCACCGATATCGAGCTGATAGCGATGACATAGATGATGCCCACGTTCAGGTCTACCAGGATAGCGCCATCCCCAAACGGCACAACCGCAAAAATCAGCAGTATAGGTACGAATACAGTGATGGGCGCAATAAAATGTATCAGCTTATCTGCTTTCTCCGGCACAATATCCTCTTTGAGAAGGATCTTGACGGCAGTAGCGATCGGTTGAAGAATACCTTCGGGACCGCAGCGGTTGGGGCCCAGCCTGATCTGGAACCGGCTTATCAGTCGTCGTTCCCACCAGATGAATACGATGACGACGGTGAGCACAAAAACAATTATGATAAGTACGCCCACGATAGCCGGCGTGAGGTAAACCGCCCAGTCCGGCCAGCCGGCAGTTTTAAGTATTAGTTGAAACTGATCGAGCAGTGTCATCAGCGGTCTATTTCTCCCAGAACGACATCCATGCTGCCGAAAATAATGATTAAATCGGCCACTTTCCACCCGATCATCATATCTTTCAGCGCTGTAATGTTAATCAATGTAGGAGGATAAATATGCAGCCTGTACGGCGCTATCGATCCATCGCTTACTATATAGAAACCCAGATTGCCTTTGGGAGCTTCAATATAACCGTATGTTTCACCCGGCGGAGGCCTGAAAAACTGGGGCACATCCGCGCATACCGGCCCTTTCGCCGGCATCTGACTGATTGCCTGTTCGATGATACGCAGGCTCTGAGTCATCTCCTGTATGCGTACCCAGTACCTGTCATAGCAATCACCGACGTCGCCGGTCGGCACTTCAAAATCAAACCTGTCATAGATAGAATAGGGGTCCATCTTGCGGATGTCCCATTTAACGCCGCTGGCGCGCAGAACCGGGCCGCTGGCGCCGATATTGACGGCAGTCTCCTTAGGTAATATGCCCACTCCCTTGCTGCGGGCTAAGAATATCTCATTCTGCTTGATCAGCTGATTGTATTCCCCGATATATCGCGGCATTTCCGCCACAAACTTCTTAATCGCAGGAAGGAATTCGTCCGGGATATCCTGGCTGACTCCGCCTACCCGCATATAGTTATACAGCAGCCTTTGTCCGCAGACCATATCGAAAAGGTCTATGATCTTCTCTCTTTCACGCCACATGTAAAGCACGGGAGTGAAGAAGGCGCCGCAGTCGTTCATATAGAAGCCGACGGCCATCATATGGCTGGAGATGCGCATCAGCTCGGAGAAAATCACCCTGATATACTCGGCACGCTCCGGGACCTTGATTCCAGCCAATTTTTCCACGGCCAGGCAGTAAGCTACGTTGTCCGTCATCGAGGCCAGGTAATCCAGCCTGTCGGTCAATGGAATAAT
The DNA here is from genome assembly GCA_041653995.1 of Dehalococcoidia bacterium. NCBI lineage: Bacteria > Bacillati > Chloroflexota > Dehalococcoidia > Dehalococcoidia bacterium. The sequence goes on along the minus strand of JBAZEK010000001.1, from coordinate 447,685 downwards.
CTGAGTATAAGTGCGGCTTTCGGCCAGCTTCTCTATTCCTCGGTGCAGGTAACCAATTATGGGCTCGACATCGGTGACCACTTCGCCATCCAAAGACAACCTTAAACGGAAAACACCGTGCGTGGACGGATGCTGAGGGCCGACATTCAGATAGAATTGCTCTGTCTTGATAGGCATTTTACAGGTAATCCCTCCGCAGAGGATGTCCGTTGAAGCCCTCCCAGAGAAGAAGCCTTCTCAGGTCGGGATGCCCCTCGAACTTGATGCCCAATAAGTCGAATACCTCGCGTTCCTGGTAATAAGCCGCGCGCCATGTACCGGTGACCGATGGGACTGTAGGATTCTCCCTGCCATAGGCACATGTCTTCAAGATCAGACTCTGGTTATTTCTCAGGGAGACCAGCCGGTAAATTACCTCGAAATAGTTGAGGTAGTCCACAGCAGTCAGAACAGTCAGGTAATCAAACTCCAATCCCGGTGAATTCTTGAGGAACTCAGACACCTGTGCCAGTGCTTTGCTGTCGACGGTGAGCGATCCCTTATCGCTGGAAACAACGGAACCCGGAATCGCTTCCTCTATCTTTTTACCGGTTTCTTCAGTATTAACGGCGACTGTCATGTAATACTACTACCTGTCTCTTACTTCAATGCCAAATTGGGATTGTCTATAGTCCCTTTGACTATCTTGGCATGCAGCCTGTTGATGCCATGGATCATGGCTTCCGGTCTGGGCGGGCAGCCAGGCACATATACATCAACGGGCATGATGTGGTTGACGCCCGGGACAACACTGTAGGATTCCCTGAAGGTGCCTCCGCTGATAGCGCAGGCGCCGACTGCGATGACCCACTTGGGTTCGGGCATCTGGTCGTAGATCATTCTGGCTGCTGTAGCCATTTTCCAGGTTATCGTACCTGTTATGAGCATCACATCTGCCTGGCGCGGCGAAAAGCGGATAATGTCCATGCCGAAACGGGATAGATCGAAGCGGGGACCGGATGCCGCAATCATCTCAAATGCGCAGCAAGCCGTTCCGAAAATTAAGGGGAAGATGGAGCGTTGCCTTGCCCATGCGACTGCAGCATCCACGGTGGTCAGCAGTACATTACGACGGATCTCCTCGTCCAGCCATTTATCCGGATCCGGATACTGGCTGGTGCAGGTTTCCACGAAGGAGTTGATGAGCTTGCCATCTGCCAGGTCGGCTTCCTGAGGAGTGGATACATCAGGTCTTATTATTTCCACTGCAGGGCCCCTTTGCGCCAGGCATATATATATCCGACTGTCAGCAAAATCAGTATTATACCCACCGCAACAAGCCCGCCAGCTCCAAGATCTTTGACATTAACCGCCCACGGATAGAGGAAAATGGTCAGCATATCGAATAGCACGAATAGCACTGCAAAGAAATAGTATCGGAAGTTATACTGTACCCGCGTCTTGCCTACCGTCTGCATACCGCATTCATATTGCTGAATCTTGGTAGGGTTATTCTTGCTGGGGATGAGGCCTATCCTCTTCAACAACATCGGAAGCATAGGGATAGTAATGGTGAATAGAATGGCGACTATGAGTAGAATTCCGACGTAGCCGTACTGTTCCAGCACTTTGTGAAGTTCTCCTCTCAAAAACCGTTGGATAGTATATTACAATTCATAAAACGATGTCAAAGTTCGGTAAACCGTTGCCTGCCGAGTTTGACTTACGTACGATGTACAGTATTATAATTAGGCCTCGGATTACCATTATTTCATCGGTCGCGGCCGTTTAACATCAGCCAAAATGCGTATTACTGGAGGCTCCGCCAGGGGCCAGATTATTAAAACCCTTCCCGGCCTGTTGGTCAGGCCGACCACCGATAAGGTACGTGAGGCCATTTTTTCCATGCTGACTGCTATGTCAACGGGATGGGAGAGAGGACTTGATCTTTTCTCGGGCAGTGGTGCGCTGGGTCTCGAAGCGCTGAGCCGTGGGATGGGATGGGTCGATTTTGTCGATCAGAACAACAGGTGCTGCCAGGTCATAAAGCAGAACCTAACAAAAACGGGATTTATTGACAGGGCTCATGTATACTGTTGCCCGGTGATGAAAGCTATTAGTTTCCTGGAAACAGGATACGACCTGGTGTTTTTAGACCCGCCCTACGCCGACACCTGCCTGGGTGATCTACTGACCCAGTTAAGCAAATCCAGGCTGGTATCGAGCGAAACGCTGGTTACTACGTCTCACGCGGCACGCTCGGCTCTCGAAGCAAGGTATGATGACATGTTGAAGATTAAAGAGAAAAGGTATGGTGATACCTGTATTTCAATATACCAGAAGGAGGCCACATCTTGACTACAGCGTTCTACCCGGGCAGCTTTGATCCCATAACCAACGGTCACCTCGATATCGTGAAGAGGGCGTCGTCCATATTCGAGAAGTTGATAATCGGTGTATATGACATACCTTTAAAATCGCTGCTCTTTAACGCCGAGGAAAGGGTGGACCTGGCCCGCAAAGCGGTGGTTGACTTTAAGAACGTACAGGTGACGTCCTACTCGGGTATAACGGTGGAGTTTGCCCGGAAAGCGGGAGCACAGGTGCTGGTCAGGGGCCTGAGAGCCAGCTCGGATTTCGAGCGCGAATTTGAGATGGCGCTGATGAACAAGAAGCTGGCGCCAGATATCGAGCTTGTATGCTTTATGGCAAATCTTCGTTACCAGTTTCTCAGCTCAAGCTTGTTAAAGGAGATAATCAATCTTGGCGGCAACCTTGACGATATGATGCCCGCGCACGTCAGCGCCGCCCTGAAGAAGAAGCTGCTGTCCTGAGGTATTCAATCAAAGCGAAATCTGGTAGCATATTGAAGGAATTTTTTTATATCATTATTAATACACTATTGGAGGTGCCGAAAGGATGGCTTACAAGATAACCGATGACTGTATCAGTTGCGGTGCGTGTGAGGCGGAGTGCAAGAACGAGGCTATTAAAGAGGGCGAGACCATTTATATTATCGATCCCGCCAAATGCACCGAGTGCATCGGCTGGTTCGACAAACCCAAGTGCTCCGAAGTATGCCCTGTCGACTGTTGCGTGCCCGATCCCGCCCATAAAGAGTCGAAGGACCAGTTGCTGGAAAAGTGGAAGGCACTTCATCCCGGCAAGACACCACAGTAAGATTGAATTCTAATAACTCGGAATAACCTTTATATATGCTGACCATAGACCTTGATCTCCTCGAGATCAATGGCAATGAAAACATACTCGATGCCGGCTGTGGCCACGGACGTCACATCTGGCAGGTGTGTAAAGTTAACAAAGGCCGCTCTGTAGCGTTCGACCTTGATGCCGCCAGCCTCAAGCATGCCTGGACTATGCTCCACGAGATGGACAAGGCGAAAGAGACAGTGGGTATCTGGCACCTCGTCTCCGGCAGCGTGACCCGGCTGCCTTTCGAGGACGGCCTGTTTGACAAAGTAGTCTGCTCAGAGGTGCTAGAGCATGTGCCTGATGATTTCGTCGCAGTATCGGAATTCTATCGCGTGCTTAAGCCCGGCGGTATCCTGGCGGTCAGCGTCCCATCGCATTTCGCTGAATCCGTCTGCTGGAAGATATCGGATGACTATCACAATGCACCCGGCGGACACATCAGGATATATAAGCAGTCAGAGATCATGGAACTACTCAAGAAATACGGCCTAAATATCTTCGCAGTAAGATACAAACATGCGCTGCATTCTATTTACTGGTGGTCTAAAGGATTGTTCGGGCTCAAGAATGAGAAAGCGTTCGTGCCTTCGCAGTACTACAAATTCCTGGTCTGGGATATCTACAATGGCCACCGCTATACAAAATGGCTGGAAAACGGCCTGAACCGCGTCTTTCCCAAAAGCACGGTCCTGTACTGTCGAAAGCCTGTGGCCGGTTAGGCGGCCCGGCTGAATAATCTATCCCGCCTTCTTTGTTTCCAGTCTCTGCGCTTTATCATACGCGTCTATGACCGCGCTTATCACAAGCGAACGCATGCCCCCGCTTTCAAGGCGTAGCAAAGCCTCGGCGGTCGTGCCCCCCGGCGAGGTAACCATGTTTCTTAACTCGGCAGGATGCCTGCACATTTTTTTCATCGCCTCGGCGGAACCGGCGACTGTCTCGATTACAAGCTTCTGCGCCACATCCCTGGTCAAGCCTATGTGAACTCCTGCATCAATGAGTGCTTCCATAAAAAGGAACACATAAGCCGGGCCGCTGCCGCTGACGGCCGTAGCCATGTCCAGATATTTCTCATCCTTAAGAAACATCTCTTCTCCCATCGAAGCCAGTATCAGCCTGGCCATGTCATGTTTCTCCGACGACAGCTCGCCGGATGATGTCCAGACTGTCATACCTTTACCGACCTGGGCCGGCGTATTGGGCATGGCGCGTACCACCGCACTTTGCTTCGAAATCTGTGATATTGTTTCCAGGCTGATGCCGGCTGCAATCGATATGACAAGCTGCGATGCCAGGTGTCCCGATAGCCGGCTCAATACCCCGGCCAGTTCCTGCGGCTTAACAGCCATAATAACTGCATCAACCCCATTTACAGCTTCAGCGTTATTATCAGTCACTGCTACACCATACCTCTTTTTCATCAGCTCCCGCCGATCATGGGAGACATCGCTAACAACGATATCGCCCTTTGACGCCAGCCGGGCGCGCAATATGCACTTGACCAGCGTTCCACCCATGATGCCTCCACCTATGACAGCAACCTTCATGATTCAGCTCCTTTCACCGAATACGGCACGTCCAATCCTTATCATGGTAGCCCCCTCTTCCACAGCCACTATAAAATCGTCCGTCATGCCCATCGACAGTTCCTTGAATCCATAGGCCGAGTTAAGTCTTTTCATTTCTGCGAACAACGGACGGACCTCCTCTGCGTCACTGCAAACCGGCGCAATCGTCATTAGCCCCAGCACATTCACATGAGACAAGGCCGAAATCGAATCGACCGCCAGCTTAAGCTGCTCTCTGGAGAACCCGTATTTTGTCTGCTCACCCGTCAGGTTGACCTCTAAAAGAATGTTGACCGGCCTGGCTGTTTTCTTGTCGAGTATCTTGGCCAGACGTAATGTATCAACGCTGTGTATTATGTCTACCGTATGCAGGACATCACCGACCTTATTACTTTGAAGATGGCCGATGAAATGCAGTGTTATCTGCCTTCTTATATCCTCCAGTTCAGCGTATTTGGCCAGAGCTTCCTGAACCCGGTTCTCCCCGAAATTCCTTAATCCGCAATCAAACCCTGCACGGACCGCCCCCGATGCGAAATTTTTGGTAACCGCAATAAGTTTTATCTCTGTAATATCCCGCCGGCTTTTGCGGCACGCTTCCTCAATATGGCCACGCACTACCCTGATGCGACGTTCAATAGTTTCCTGCAATACCGGCCATCCTATCCCGCTTCAGCACACCGGGCTATTCGTATATTTTCTCGTCGACTGCATGAGCTTCCTGGGCGTCATCCTCAATATCACGCACGCTGACTGCAAGCTTCAGAGTCTCCCTGTAATACTCATGCTGAATTATGAGATTCATTATCTCACTTGTGCCGGTCCAGATTATCGATAGCCGGGCATCCCTCAACATCTTTTCGATGGGATATACATTAGTGTACCCGATACCACCCACAACCTGCATAGCATTATTGATTATCTCCCATGAGGACTCCGTAGCGAAGCGTTTGGCCTCCGATACCAGGCGTCGCGTATAACCGGTGCTGCCCATAGTATCAACAGCCGCTGATGCTCCATAAACCAGCATGCCGGCGGCATCCAGCTTGATAACGCTGTCTGCTATTCTGAAACTCACTCCCTCAAACTCACGTATCTTGCGCCCGAATGCCTTACGCTTGTCGCTGTACCTGGTTGCCAGCTCCAGTGCGGCCCTGGCCAGGCCCACAGCGCCGGCTGCTGAGGTCATCCTCTCAGGTATCATCATCTGATTGAATACATCGGCGCCCCTGTTTAAACCAAGCACCAGATTCTCCTTGGGAACCCTGGTATCCTTAAAGACAAGACGTCCTGCACCTCCGCCCCGCGTTCCCAGCAGGCCGTAGATATACTTGGCATCTACACCCATGTCTCTCTCCACAATGAAGGCGCTGATAGACTTTCCCGGCGCTCCCTCGGTCCTGGCATAAACCAGGAAAATATCCGCCCCATCCGCCCCCACCACGAACCGTTTCTGTCCATTTAAAATGTAATAGTCGCCTTTTTGTACGGCAGTGGTCGTCGCCCCGAAGAAGTCGGAGCCCCCTCTGGGCTCGGTTAATGCCTCCGCGCAGAAAATCTTGCCCTTCAGCAACGGCTCCAGGTATTTCTTTTTTTGCTCATCACTGCCGAATACATCCAGCGCCTCTCCCACGATGCTGACCAGTGAGAAAAGGCAGCCGAGCGACATTCCCAATACACCTATCTCTTCGAGCGCAATGACCTCGTCCACCCAATTTAATCCCCTACCGCCGTAGGCAGGATTAAACCGTAGGCCAAGCAGGTTGTTTTTTGCCAGATTGACCACGTATTCCCGCGGATAGCGTACCTTGTCGGCGTCCATATCCTGCAATAGTTGCTTGGGAACGGATTTCACGAACCTCCGCACTTCCTCCCTTAACGCTTTTTGTTTATCAGTCAACAACGGTTCCAGCATTGTTTCACCCCTTTAAGCTAAATAGAATCAGTGTGTCCGTCCTGCCTGCTATTTAAGCACGATATTAAGCAATTTACCCGGCACGTATATCTTTTTGGCTATACTCTTGCCTGCCGTATAAGCCTTGATGCGTTCCTGGGCAAAGGCCAGCTTGACTGCCTCTTCCTCGCCGATGTCGACCGGCACAGTGAGTTTATCTCTGAGCTTTCCATTGATCTGGACCACCAGGGTGACCTCCTCGTCGGCTGCCAGTTCTTTATCCCAGGCCGGCCACGTCTGTTTATGAATGCTGTAGGGATACCCTAATGCTACCCACAGCTCCTCACACATATGTGGAGTGGAAGGCGCCATCAGTATCAACAACGTCTTTATCGCCAACTTCCATTCTGCCGCGGGGATGCTGCCTGCTTCCAATACCTTGCTCAACGTATTGGTGTATTCCATCAGCGCCGCCAGCATGGTGTTGAAACGGAATCGCTCGATATCGCCCGTGGCCTTTTTAACCGTCTTATGCATAATCCGCAGGCACTCTTTTGAGGATTCAGAATCGACACTCTTCTCCTGGTAATCGGTTGTTACCAGGCTCCATACACGGTTCAACCATCTTCCCATACCCACAATGCCATTGTCGTTCCAATCTCCGCCCTGCTCCCAGGGTCCCACGAACATGAGGTAAACACGGACTGCATCGGCCCCCATTTGAGAGACGTAGTCATCGGGGGTTACTACATTGCCCTTTGATTTACTCATTTTCTCGCCCTGGCTGCCTATAATACCCTGGTTGAAAAGCCGGATGAAAGGCTCATCAAAATCGACGATCCCCATGTCCCTGATGGCCTTCACAAAAAACCTTGAGTACAGCAGGTGCATGGTGGCATGCTCAGCGCCTCCCGTATACAGGTCCACCGGCATCCAGTATTTAAGCTTGTCTTTATCGAAAGGATATGCATCGCAGCCCGGGCTTGTGTAACGCAGGAAATACCATGATGAGCACATGAACGTGTCCATGGTATCAGTCTCACGCCTGGCAGGTGAACCGCATTTTGGACACCTGGTATTGACGAACGACTCGCAGTATTTGAGAGGTGATTCTCCCGTGGGTTTGAACTCCACATCCGGCGGCAATAGCACCGGCAGGTCCTTCTCGGGCACGGGTGTGAGACCGCATTTACTGCAATATACCATGGGTATGGGTGCGCCCCAGTATCTCTGGCGAGATATCAACCAATCTCGCAGACGGTATGTGATGGTCTTACCTCCCCACCCCTTTTCCTCGAGAAAATCACATATTGCGTCGATCATTTCCTGATCGGTCAGACCGTTAAACTGCCCTGAATTAACCATGCGTCCGCCTTCTACGTGAGCTGCAAGCAGGTCGCCGCCGTCCCAGTCCGGCGGCGACACCACGGTCCTGATAGGAATGCCGTATTTCTTGGCGAAATCGAAGTCCCTCTGATCATGCGCCGGTACGCCCATTACTGCGCCCGTGCCATACTGAGGAAGTACATAATCAGCTATCCAGATTGGAACTTTCTCCCCATTTACCCGGTTGATTACGTGGGTGCCCAGAAAGACTCCAGTCTTTTCAGTCTCAGCCGCCGTCCTTTCAAACTCGGTCTGCCGCTGCGCCTTGCGCACATAAGCCTCAACCTCTTCCTTTCTATCGGGTGTGGTCAGCGCCGGCACCAGTGGATGCTCCGGGGCAATAACGAAGAAAGTCACGCCGAAAATAGTATCCGGTCGAGTGGTAAAAACCCTTATCTCTTTATCCTTGACGCCTGGCTGGTCGAGCCCGAACGATATATCGGCGCCGTAACTCTTACCGATCCAGTTGGTCTGCATGATACGTATTCTTTCCGGCCAGTCAATGCCTTTGAAATCAAGTAGCTCATCGGCATATTTAGTGATGCGGAAAAACCACTGTTCGAGCTGTTTCTTTTCCACAACACTCTCGCAACGCCAGCACAATCCATCCCCCACTACCTGTTCATTGGCCAGCACGGTCTGGCAGCGCGGGCACCAGTTCACAGCCGCCTTTCCACGATAGGCCAGTCCCGCTTCGTAAAGCTTGAGGAAAAACCACTGAGTCCATTTGTAATACTCAGGCTGGCAGGTTATGACCTCCCGGTTCCAATCATAGATAGCCCCGATAGTACGTAGCTGGCGCCGCATATTCTCGACGTTTTTCATGGTCCAGTCGGCCGGGTTAATGCCGGTAGCTATAGCTTTGTTCTCCGCCGGAAGGCCGAAGGCATCAAAGCCCATGGGATGCATAACATTGAATCCCTGCATCATCTTGCATCTTGCATACACATCGGAAGGAGCCATGGCATACCAGTGACCGATATGCAAATCACCCGATGTATAGGGGAACATGGTCAGAGCATAAAACTTGGGCCTCGGATCATTCTCTTTTACTTCATATAAACGGTCGCGGTCCCATCTATCCTGCCATTTCTTCTCGATTTCTTGTGGATTATAGCGGCTCGCAGCTTTCATAATAGACAGAATTTTAGCCCCTATGCCTTCGATCGTCAATATAATATAGGGACACAGCTTTAGCTGCGACTTACACGACATCCGTTAACATTTGAACCATCTCCCAGAGTGTTTAGTGCCGTCTCTATGAAAAATTGATATCATGAATCAGGGAAACATAAAGATATGCAGCGAGAGACATTCGAAGAACTGGTTGCCGAGGCTGTATCGGGCCTGCCTGAGGAATTCAGGGGGCTGTTAGATAACGTAGAGATCTTTGTCGAGGACTGGCCGAGCAAAGAGCAACTGAGAAACGTTGGCCTCAGAGACAGGCATGAACTTCTCGGTTTATATGAAGGAACCCCAATTACACATCGCGATCAGAGCTATAATCTGGTGCTGCCCGACAGGATAACCGTCTTTCAAAAGCCTCTGGAAGCTCAATGCAGGTCGACAGCCGAAATCAAGCGTGAGATTATCAGGACGGTTAAACATGAAATAGCCCATTACTTTGGAATGGACGAGGATCGCCTGGATTTGATTGAAAACAGAGGCGGCAACTAATTAGTATTGATTTACACTTGATTTTAGAGTAGAGTATTATCAGATTGTATATGGTAAATCTATTGGAGGCTATATATTGATGAGAAGGATGCTAATATCGTTACCGATAGCCCTGCTGATATTATCGGCTGTTTTCCTGCCATATAGCGTGAGCGCGTACAGTCATTCGTTTACAGATATGGGTGTTAGCATCAATAGCGCGGTGCACACCGGTCCCTCCGGAGCTACCACACCATCCGTAGTGGCGGATGATGCTTCGGACCTTCCCGAAGGCCTGACTTTGACCAAAGGGGTTCCTTTTATCTCGCCAGCCGAGGTCGAACAGGGCAAAATAGTCACCATAAAAGTCAAGGCAACCAACGACAGTCCCTTCGATATAACCTATCCTCTGACAGTCAAGATAAACGGTACTGCGGTAGGCAGCGCCAAACAGCTATCACTGGGGCCCGCCGAAAGCGAGGATATCGTATTTACCGTCACCGCCCAGACTGCCGGCAATAATGACGTAACAGTGGGAAACCAGCAGGGTTTCTTTACGGTTAAGGCAGGATCATTTTTAGATATGTTCCCGTGGTACCTCTGGGCATTTTTCGGCATCGTTTTGGGTGTGATAATTCTGCTGATCGTAATGGTAGTACTCAAACCGTCCCGCAAAGGCAAGGCAGGTGCCCAGGCAGCTCCCGGCCAGAAACCGGTGAAAGGCAAAGGCAAGGCAGGCCAGCCCGGTGGTCCCGAGGCATTCCCGTTCCCCGGCCAGATGCAGAGGCCGGGTATGCCGGGTATGCAAGGTATGCCCGAAGGTATGCAAATGGGTATGCAGGGACAAGGCCAACCAGGAGCACCCTTTGATATGTCCGCGCCGGGCATGCCACCCGGTGGCCAGCAGCCGGGACAACCGCTCCCGGCAATGGGAATGCAATCCCCATTCCAGTCTCAACCAGGGATGCAGCAACAATTGCCCCCTCAAGCGCAGCCGGGCATGGGACCCTCATCCCCACAGGGAATGCATGCTCCTTCCATGCAGGGACCGCAATTCCCTCAGGCACCGCAATTCCCGCAGGGGCCACAATTCCCGCAAGCACCACATATGCAGCAGCCCGGACAACAGTTTACGGGGCAACCGCTGGCGCAGGGTATGCCACCGGGCATGCCACCACAGCCGGGCCACGGAATGCCGCCCGGTATGCCTCAACAACCGGGACATGGTATGCCTCCTCCGATTTCCGGGGCTCCGCTCGGGCAGCCAGGTATGCCTTTCGGGTCGCAACCACCTGCCCCACCTGTGCCACATATGCCATCTCAGCCCGGACCGGGCATGCCGCAGACACCGCACACGACAGGACAATCCCCTATGCCGGCCATGGGTCCTCATGGTATGTATCCTCCCATGCAGCACGGGGCTCAGCAGGCAGCGCCCTTCCAGCAAATGGGCATGCCCAAGTTCACAGTGAGTAACCTCACCATCACACCAAACCATGTAAAAGTCGGCGAGCCTGTGAATGTCAGCATAATAGTTTCCAATAATGGAGCCCAGATGGGGAAATATAGCGTTGTACTGCGTATCGGCGGAGTGGTTGAGAACATCACCGATATGACTTTAACACCGGGAGCCGGCCAGACAGCCGGCTTCGTTGTAGTCAAGGACGCGCCGGGCGATTACTATGCCGATATCGACGGATTGGGAGGATTCTTCACGGTTATCCCCCTGACACCTCCCTCATTCACCGTGAGCAATTTCTCCATCTCGCCAGAACGCGTGCGTCAGGGGCAACCCGTCATAATTACTGCATCGGTCACCAATACGGGAGAAATAACTGGCAGCCACCCGCTCATCCTGCGGATAAAGGGTATAGCCGAAGCGCAACACGACGTGACGTTAGCGCCCGGCAAGACGCAGGATGTGGAATTCCAGATCGTCAAGGATACTCCGGGTTTCTACCCGGTGTCGATGGAGAACTGGACCGGCAAATTCGTAGTTGAAATGGATTGGACCGGCTGATACAAATCCGGCGATTCCTTCAGTCAGATTCGGAAGCGATTTTCACCAGCTGGCTCATATCGTCGAGATAATCGATATACAGCACACCGTTCAGGTGATCCACCTCGTGTTGTATGGCTTGCGCTAAAAGGTCGGAGGCCTTTCTGCGTATCAGTTTGCCACTGCGCCCCTTCGCTTTAACCTTAACGGCCTCTGCCCTGCATATCTCAGCCTGGTATCCCGGTATACTCAGGCATCCTTCAACAACCGTGCGCGACCCTGTGGTCTCGACAATCTCAGGATTAATCAATACAAGTAATTCTTCTTCCGGGACCTGTATGACCACGATACGCAATGGTACACCCACCTGATTTGCGGCCAGGCCAACTCCGGATGATTTCCGCAATGTCTCGATCATGTTATCGATAAGCTTGCGTACCGAATCATCTATGCTGGTGACCTTCACGGCTTTTTTCCGTAAAACAGGGTCGGGATTAGTGCGAATCTTAAGCACTGCCATGATAAATAATTAAAGCATACCCACAGGGTCAACGTCCAAAATCCAGCCCTCCGGTAAATCGACGTCCCGCAACAGATCATGCAGTTCATGTCCCAATAAAATGATTTGCACCTGGAATTTGCCCCGGAGTTTCATTACGTAAGCCGGGGCCGGCCCGATTATTTTGATTCCGGTCAGCCCTTTTTCAGCTATCGTCTGGCTTAATAAACCGGCCCTGCGCTCCGCTTCTTTAAAGCATTTGCTTTCGTTGGAGTGGCTGAAAACCATCCTTGCTATGCTGTTAAAGGGCGGATAACCGAATTCTCGTCTGTAGCGGATTTCACTGTTATAAAAACCGGCATAATCATGCCTTGCTGCGAACTTCACTGCATAGTAGTCCGGGTTATAGGTCTGAACTATAGCTCTACCCCTGAAGATACCACGGCCAGCCCGGCCTTCTACCTGGCAGAGCAGTTGAAAGGTCCTCTCCCCTGACCTGAAGTCGGGCAAATTCAGATTTGTGTCCGCGCTCACGATTCCGACCAATGAAACGCCGGGAAAGTCCAGCCCTTTAGCCAGCATCTGCGTCCCAACCAAAATATCGATACTCCGGCTACGGAAGGAGTTTACTACCTCCTGAAAAGCTGCCGTACCCGTGACAGCATCGCTATCAAAACGAATTACACCGGCGCCGGGGAAAAGCTTGCGGCATTCCGCCTCCACAGATTCGGTGCCGATTCCAAAATACTTGATCTCCCTACCGGAGCACCGGGGACATTTGCGTGGGACAGGATACGATCGCCGGCAGCGGTGGCAAATGAGGCGTTTCTCCGCGTAATGGTAGGTCAGAGCGCCCGAACAGCGCCTGCAGTTCATAACATATCCGCAATCCCGGCATGCAATGAAAGTGGCCCGGCCTCTACGATTAATAAATAGAATGATCTGCTCATGACGGTTAAGGGATTCTGTCATAGCTGCTTGCAGGGCGCGGCTGAAAATGCCATGGTTGCCGCTTTTAAGCTCATGCCTCATGTCTACTATGTCCACCTCAGGTAGTGGTGATATGCCCAGAGGCGTTATCCTCTCCGACAACTCAACAAGTTCAAATTCTGATCGTGTAGCGCGATAATAGGTCTCCACATCAGGTGTGGCGCTGCCCATTATCAGCACCGAGTCGGTCAGGCGTGCCAACTGGATAGCCACTTCACGGGCATGATAACGCGGCGACTTCTCGGACTGTTTATAAGCCCACTCGTGCTCCTCATCCACAATGATAAGGCCCAGGTTCGGCTGAGGAGCGAATATGGCACTGCGCGGTCCGATAACTATATCGAAATCGCCGCGGGCAATGCGATGCCATTCATCGTACAATTCGCCTGCCGTGAGTGCGCTATGCATCACGGCAACCCTGCCCGGGAACCTGGCAAAGAAACGGTCGATCACCTGGGGTGTCAAAGATATCTCCGGTACCAGACATATGCCTTTCCTTCCCAATTTAACCACGTCGGCCAGGGCCTGAAGATAAAGTTCGGTCTTGCCGCTTCCGGTCACACCATGCAACAGAAATACGGCTGTTGCAGCCTTACCACCGTCCGCCTGTATACTGTCCCTGATGGGATTCCAGGCCGTCTGCTGGCCATCGGTAAACTGCAGAGGAAATTCGAGCGGATGATCGGTCCTGGTTATAGGATCACGAAACACTTCCTCACTGACCTCTCGTATCAACCGTCTCGATTGCAAAGCCGTTATCACCTCTCGACCACCCCCGACTTTTTTCAGAGCCAGGACGGACTGCATTTTGCCGCCTGCAGCGTGCAACATCTCTAAAACGCCTGCCTGTTTAATAGCCCGTGCTCTTTTCAGTTTCTCCAAAATTGGGGACAGCTCTTCACCTGCGACATCTAATATAAGGAATCTTTGATGCTTGGGATTTACCTGCCTTTTGCTGTTGAATCCAGGAGGCAGCATGAGAGCAAGGGCGCTGAACACGGGAGCTACGTAGTAGTCGGCAATCCAGGATGCCAGGCTGATACGTTCGGAGCTGATCAGCGGAAGGGGTGAGCTGCAGCTGATAATATCACGTGTCTCGGTAACTGTGGATGTTTCCGAAAGCCCGATAACTATGCCGCGTACAACTCTCGGTCCGAACGGCACGAGCACCGCACAGCCGGGCTCTATTCGAAGCGTTGGAGGAATGGAATAGGTGAACGTATGTCGGTGGCCGCCGGCTGCGCCGACGGCTACCTCAGCAAATCGCATCCAGCTTATTCGGCTTCGCTTGCGGGAGCCTCAGGCACGGGGGCAGTCAACATATCTTCAACCGGGGTCGGCGAGGTCGCCTCCGAGATCCTTTCACGCCTTTCCTTGAGCCTGGCTTCCTTGGTGCTCAGCCGTCTGATGTAGTACAGCTTGCTGCGCCTGACTTTTCCATGGCGCACGACTTCGATCTTGTCCAGCAGTGGAGAAGCCAGTGGAAATGTATGTTCAACACCTATACCCGATGTCACCCTGCGGACTGTAAAATTACCTCCGGAATTGTGCCTGGTAACTTTAATAATCAGCCCCGGGAATGTCTGCAGCCTCTCGCGGCTGGCCTCCTTGACTTTGAAGCTCACGCGAACGTTATCGCCGGGAGACAGCTTGGGCAGCCCCGGCTTGACCTTATTCTTTCCTATGGTATTGATATCCATGATCGATTCCTTTCCTTTATTTAAGACTATTAATTATTATTCAAATCTGCTGATTTTACCAGATTCATCTCGATATCTGTCAATTTCGCTTTGCCCAAGAGGTCAGGACGCCTGTGAGCCGTCCGAAGGATGCTCTGTCTTCTCCTCCAGTCAGCGATCTCCTTATGATTCCCCGAAAGAAGGACATCAGGCACCTTCCATCCCCGGAAGTCAGGTGGCCTCGTGTACTGCGGATACTCCAGCAATCCGTCTACATGTGATTCTTCCACCAGGGACATTTCTGATCCAATGGCCCCCGGCAATAACCTGACCAGGCAATCGGTTACAACCATGGCAGCGGGTTCACCCCCGCTCAGCAGGTAATCCCCTATACTGATCTCCTCAGTGACGAGGTGCTCGGCTACTCTCTCATCCACCCCCTCATAGTGCCCGCATACCATTATTATATTGTTGTATGCGGCATACCTGCCCGCCATCTCCTGTGTAAACAGCTTGCCCTGGGGCGTGAGCAGTATAACAGGATATTCGCCTTCACCTATATCATTGCGAAGCCGTTCCACGGCTTCAAACAGGGGATCCGGCTTCATCACCATGCCGGCGCCGCCCCCATAACAATAGTCATCCACTGTATGGTGCCTGTCATGGGTGAAAGATCTGATATTATGCAGGCGTATGTCGACAAGCTGACTTTCCAGGGCACGGCCGATAATGCTGTGCGCCAGATAACCTGAAAAGGCTTCGGGGAACAGCGTTAATATATCGATTCTCAACATTAATCCTCAAGTACTATAGCCTGAAAAGGCACGTAATTCTACCATAACTCATTCGTACTACCAAACCTGCGGACAAGCTGAACATCCGGTGCGAATAATAGAACACATGATCTAATAAACTATATATTGTGTGACCCTGCTGCCTTTTGCCACAATTTGTGTGTTTTACCTGAGTGACCCGATAGCCGGCCTGCATATTCCTACCTTTTTTAAAAACTTTTCCCTAAAAAGCTATTGACAAGTGGGGATAAAAGTGTCAATAATGGGACATAGTGGTAAAAAGTGGTAAAAAAGGGGAAACGACATGGTAATGAATAGTCAGTGTGTGAACATGACGGACCACGATCTGATCTCTTTTTTAAGGGAAAACGATTTTACGGGACATCGCCTGCGCTTGTTGCTTTTCTGGGGCAGACATCCACAGGCAAAGTTTAACCTTGACTGCATTGCGCACGTGCTTGACATCACACACCACCATCTTCGCGAGATGCTGAGAGAGCTGATTGAAAAGGGGATGGTGGAGGAAAGGTATTGCTCCAGCGGTATAGCTCACTACTCGTTGAATCCCGAACACGTGCTGAGCGACTACGTACAGGAACTGGCCACGCTGGACTGGAGCGCTATTAGAAATCTTGAAGGAGAAGTCGAGAGGGCAGCTCTCCTGGTATAACCGGGTTTGCAGGTAAAAAAGTAATGTTTGTTGGCGAATACGAATACAAGGTTGATAACAAGGGACGTCTTCCTCTGCCCCCCAGGTTTCGCAGAGAGATCGAAGACGGCCTGGTTCTAACTTTGGTGGCGGATAATTGCATCACCGCCTACACCCGGGCTGACTGGAACAAGATGACTGCAAATCAGGCCCCGGCCAGTTTCCTCGTTTCCGATAAGGAAAGAAGGATCAACCGCTTCATTTTCAGCAACGCCAATGAGGTTAATATCGATAACCAGGGAAGGATAGCCCTGCCCTCTTCTCTGCGGGAAAGGTGCTCGATATCGGACGCAGCTGTAATACTGGGCACCAACAATTGCTTCGAGATCTGGAACCCTGGCCAGTGGCAAAAAGAACGCCCGTCCTCTGACGATGCACGCCAGTTGATGGAGATCCTGGAGGAAAGGAAATGAGCATCGCATTAGCTAACAGGGTTCATACACCGGTTCTCGCGGATGAGGTTGTGGAAGCGCTGGATGTCAGGCCGGGCAGGCGATATATAGACTGTACCCTGGGAGGCGGAGGACATTCCCTCGCCATCCTGTCCGGATGCCAGCCCGGAGGCCAGTTACTCGGCATAGACGCCGATCCCGAAGCGATCAACCTGGCTCAACATAACCTCTACGATTTCTTTGAAAGCTCCATTATCATCAACGACAACTTCTACAATCTTGAGAACATTTGCCGTGAGACCGGCTTTTTCGCTGCCAGCGGCATACTCTTCGACCTCGGGCTATCATCGCTTCAACTCGCCAGCGCGGAGCGCGGCTTCAGCTTCCAGCTAAATGGACCCCTGGATATGAGGTTCAATCCTGATGAGCAGCTTACCGCAGCAGATATCGTCAATAAGCTCCCCGAAGCCAAGCTGGCCCAGCTTATACTCATCTACGGCGAAGAACCCCTGGCAAACAGAATTGCTAAAAACATCGTCGACCATCGGCCGATCTCAGATACGGCAGACCTTGCCGCAACGGTCTCCGAAGCAATAGGTGACCGCTTGAGCAAGATACATCCAGCCACCAGAACCTTCCAGGCTTTGCGTATAGCGGTCAACAGGGAACTCGACCACCTGACTACCGCACTGGACCAGAGCCTTACCTGCCTGGAAAGAGGTGGCAGGCTGGCCGTCATCAGCTACCACTCCCTTGAAGACCGTATTGTTAAAAACTTTATGCTGCGTGAGACCAGGGGCTGCATCTGTCCACCCACCGTACCCCAATGCCGCTGCCAGCATAAACCATCTCTGGCACTTGTCAGCAAACATCCCGTTTATCCCGGCGATGAGGAGATCGAAAGAAACCCGCGTAGTCGGAGCGCAAAACTCCGCGTGGCGGTTAAGCTATAAAAAATACAGGAGGCAAAGAAAATGATAGGAGCTAAAAGACTCAATTCCATCCTGAACAACGACCGGAAGCTTTTAACCATCTTCGGGGGTATGGTCTTCGATGGCGTCGTTTTCATCAGCCTGATAATAGCAATCGCCATCCTCTACTTCATGTAGTAACTATTCGAATATTAAAAACACATTAAATCAAAGGAGGCTCGGATTAATGACCAAAAAACTTATTACCGGCATCGATGTGGGTACAACCAAGATCTGCACCATTGTTGCTACCCTTGATTCAGGGGGTGCTCTACAGGTGCTCGGTGTCGGACAGGTACCATCCCACGGCCTTCACAAAGGCATGGTGGTCAATGTCGAGGAGGCCAGGGACTCCGTAGCCGAGTCGGTCAAACGCGCTGAACAGGCCAGCGGTGTCAAGATCGAATCGGCGTACATCGGCGTCACAGGCCGGCACATCAGCTCGGTCAACAGCCACGGTGTGGTTGCCATACCGCGCACCGACAGGTTGGTTAGGTCGGACGATCTGTCACGCGTGCTGTCTGCGGCCAAGAACATGAACATACCGGACGACAGAAAGATCCTGCACCAGATACCCCGCGGCTATAGCCTGGATACCCAGGAGAAGATCAAGAACCCCGTAGGCATGCATGGATTCCGTCTGGATGTTGAAACGCACATAATAACCGCGTCTACAGCATCCGTACAGAATTTGGTTAAATGCGTGCGCAGCGTGGGAGTCGAGATCGATGACCTGGTGCTCGAGCCGCTGGCCAGCGGTGAGTCCGTTCTCACCCCCGAAGAGAAAGAGATCGGCGTTATTATGGCCGATATCGGAGGCGGTACAACGGACATCGCTGTATTCAAGGACGGCAGCATCTATCACACGTCCATTATCCCGGTGGCAGGTTACCAGTTCACCAGCGACCTCTCTATCGGCCTGGGGCTGCCCTTCGAGATCGCAGAAGCGATGAAGAAGAAGTACGGCAACGTTTACCCCGAGACCGGCTCCAAAGATGAGGGGTCCACTCTGACGGTGGAAGACGGACACAGCGTTTCCTACAAGGACCTCAGCAATATTTTGAGGGACCGCATGGAAGAGCTGCTCAGGTTGATACTGTTGGAGATGCCAGACACCAGCTACGCCTCCCTTGCTCCTGCAGGCCTGGTAATGACCGGCGGCGGATCCAAGATGAACGGACTTGAAGCTCTGGCCCGCGCTACCATACGCATCCCCACCAGGATCGGCGAACCAATGGGTGTCTACGGTATCACCGATGTGCTGCATGACCCGGCCAACGCCACCGGCGTAGGTTTGCTGCTCTGGGCTATTAAGACTGGCGGCAAACCTACCTGGGAAGCGAAGCCCAAACAGGCAGGCTCGGTGAACAACGTCATGGGTATGCTCAAGAAATTCTTCGGCGCATAAATAAAATTTAGGTAAATTGCAGGAGGTTAATTAAAGAATGTCAAAATCAATGTTCTCGACCGCACCGGCCAAGATAAAGGCCATTGGCTGCGGGGGCGGCGGATCCAATGCCATCACCCGCATGGTCCGCGAAGGCATCAAGGGCGTGGAATTCATTTGCATGAACACCGATGCCCAGGCCCTCGCGCTGGCTGAAGTACCTGTCCGCGTCCAGCTTGGCGAAAAACTGACCCGCGGCCTCGGCGCCGGCGGCGACCATAACGTCGGACGCAAATCAGCCGAGGAAAGCCGCCAGGCCATCCAGGAAGTGGTGGCGGGCGCTGACATGGTATTCATCACAGCAGGTATGGGTGGTGGCACCGGCACCGGCAGCATACCTGTGGTAGCTGAAACAGCCAGGTCTTCAGGCGCACTAACAATTGCCATCGTCACCAAGCCTTTCTCATTCGAAGGCGGACGACGCATGAAGGTAGCCGAGGAAGGCATCCTTCAGCTGTGCGACAAGGTTGACACGCTGGTCATTATACCCAACGATCGTATAATCGAACTCTGCGACAACAAGACCACCGTGGACAACGCTTTCAGACTGGCAGACGATGTGCTGCGCCTTGGCGTGCAGGCCATCGCCGAAGTGGTGACCGTACCCGGCCTGATCAATCTGGACTTTGCAGATATACGAGCCATCATGAAGAACTCCGGTCCCGCCTGGATGTCGGTCGGACATGGCAAGGGCACAAACAGGGCCGTAGAGGCCGCTAAGAACGCCCTGGCAAGTCCGATGCTCGATGTATCCATCAGCGGCGCCAAGGGCGTGCTCTTCAACGTCACCGGCGGCAGCAACCTCACCCTCTTCGAGTGCAACGAAGCGGCGGACGTTATTGCACAGTCAGTCGATCCCGATGCCAACATCATTTTCGGTGTCGTCTTCAATCCCCAGATGGAGGACGATGTCCAGATCACTATCATAGCAACAGGCTTTACCGCGCAATATGGTTCAGGCGTACCCACCGAGGTCGAATTGCGCAGACTGCTGAGAGGAGCAACCGAAGACAGCCTTGATGTACCTTCATTCCTGAGGAGAGGCTCGCGTTATCCCAATGCGCAGGCGGCTGCCCCCCAACCGGCAGGCATCAACAGGATGCAGCGCTGACCTTTATAAAAGAACCATAAGGCCATTTGAACAGGGCGGAGAAAATTCTCCGCCCTGTTCTATTTATGTCTCCTAAACCATTGACTCTTACTATATGTTGTGTTAGTATCCATTACAACCACATGTTATAGTGTTGATAGATGAAGTGCCCTTCTTGCGGTGAGCCGGAATCCAAGGTAATAGACTCCAGGAGTCTGGGGGATGAAATCAGGCGGCGGCGCGAATGCATCGTTTGCCAGTCCCGTTTTACTACCTACGAAAGACTGCAGAATAGAAGCCTGTATGTAATAAAAAAGGACGGCCGCCGCGAGGAGTTCGACCGTGAGAAGCTTTTTTCAGGGATGCGCAAAGCCTGCGAGAAACGTCCCATGCCCACCGGTACTATCGAGAAGCTGGTGGAGACGATTGAGGCGGAGCTTTACAGCCTTGGCAGGACGGAGATACCCAGTTCCCTCATAGGAAAGATTGCTATCACCAAGTTATCTGAGCTGGATCACATAGCTTACATTCGCTTCGCCAGCGTTTACTACGAGTTCTCAGATATCACGACTCTCAAGCAGGCAGTGGACACACTTATTGAGAGCAAGCTTGGCGCTCCACTGGACGGCCAGCTGCCTCTCATTAACAAAGATGATCTGTCCAGGCAGCGGCGGCGATCGAGGCTGAAACAGCGTAATGGTAAATAAACAGATCAGGAATCAGCTTCCGGATTCCGTCAGGAATTTTGTGGCCAGGACGGTTTTTACCTATACCCAGACCATGGGCATCACCGATAGGTCTGAGCTCGAGGATCTGACAGAACAAGTAATTTCGAGGTTGGAGAAAAGAATGTCTATGGATGAACAGACTACGTCCAAAAGGATCGAACCTGCCCTGCCGGGCATGGAACATCTGGTTGCGCCCATTGTACCACCACTGCCACAAAAGGAACGCATCGTCACTATAGTGAACGAATTGCTGGCCGAGAAGGCCAGCGCCAGGCCGCCGGCCGAGAAACAAGCTGCGGAACCACCTGCTCAGGCCAGTGCCGCTACACCGGTGCGGCCCGCACGCGCCAACAGGTTCACCCCCGCTGAACTGAAACTATCAGAGAATGCCATGGTGGTGCTGGAGAAACGATATCTGCAAAAAGACAGCCAGGGCAATCCCTCTGAGAAAGCCGAGGATCTTTTCAGAAGGGTTAGCCAACACATAGCTTCGGCTGAACTGGTGTTCGACATAAATATCGATGTAGGCGAATGGGAAGATAAGTTTTATCGCCTGATGACTTCACTGGATTTTCTACCCAATTCACCTACCCTCATGAATGCCGGCCGTGAGTTGGGGCAGCTGTCCGCCTGCTTTGTCCTTCCCATCGAAGATTCCATGGAATCAATCTTTGACGCCGTCAAATATACGGCTCTGATTCATAAAAGCGGGGGAGGCACGGGGTTCTCCTTCTCCCGCCTCAGGCCCAAACAGGATCGAGTAGGATCCACCGGAGGTGTAGCCAGTGGGCCCGTATCATTCATGCGCGCTTTCGATACCGCCACAGATGTGATCAAACAGGGCGGCATGAGACGGGGCGCAAATATGGGTATCCTCAACGTGGACCATCCTGACATACTGGAGTTCATCACCTCCAAGGAGGATCCTAAAGCCTTCACCAACTTCAATATCTCCGTGGCGGTAACTGATAATTTCATGCAGTCAGTAGAAGACGATGGGGACTATAGCCTGATCAACCCTAATACCGGTGCGGTGGAAGGGAGGCTGAATGCACGGCAGGTCTTTACCAAGATAGTGGATATGGCCTGGAAGACCGGGGATCCCGGCATCATTTATATCGATAGAATCAACGATTTTAACTCAACACCCAACCTGGGCAAGATAGAGAGCACCAATCCCTGCGGTGAGCAACCCCTGCTCCCATATGAGTCGTGTAACCTGGGCTCCATCAACCTGTCCCACATGCTGCGCAGAGCAAACGGCAAATATGAAATCGATTACAACAAGCTGCGGGAGACA
Source organism: Dehalococcoidia bacterium (assembly GCA_041653995.1). NCBI lineage: Bacteria > Bacillati > Chloroflexota > Dehalococcoidia > Dehalococcoidia bacterium. The sequence goes on along the minus strand of JBAZEK010000001.1, from coordinate 425,391 downwards.
ATTAAACTGGCCGTGCGTTTCCTGGACGATGTGATAGAGGTCAACCAGTATCCACTACCCCAGATATCTGACATGACACGCAGAACCCGTAAAATCGGCCTGGGCGTTATGGGCTTCGCCGATATGCTGATTCAGCTACGTGTCCCCTATAATTCGGATAAAGCTCTGGAGATAGCGGAGACGATCATGCGTTTTATCTCCGAGGAGGCCACGGTCGAGTCTGTCTCGCTGGGGACATCACGCGGCGTCTTCCCCGCCTTTAAAGGAAGCACCTACGACAGCAAGGGCGGTCCAGCGGTCAGGAACGCAAACAGGACCACAATAGCCCCTACAGGTACACTCAGCATCATTGCCGGATGCTCCAGCGGTATTGAGCCACTTTTCGCACTCAGCTACTTCCGGCATATACTGGACAACCAGAAGCTCATAGAGATCAATCCCTATTTTGAAGATGTTGCCAGAAAAGAGGGATTTTATTCGCCCGAACTGATGAAAAAACTGGCTGAGGGCGGCAGCCTGTATGATGTGAAGGAAGTTCCAGGCTGGGCGAAAGAAGTATTTGTTACTTCTCATGAAATTTCACCCGAATGGCACGTTAAGATTCAAGCGGCTTTCCAGAAATACACGGACAGCGCCGTCTCCAAAACGGTCAATCTTCCATTTGAGGCTACCGTTGAGGATGTCCAGAAAGTATATATATCCGCCTACAAATCCGGCCTCAAAGGCATAACCATCTACAGGGATAGAAGCCGGGACAGTCAGGTCCTCAATACAGGCCAGAAGGACAGCGCCAAACCTAAGGAAGCGGAAGGCGAGGCCAGGCCGGCGCCCCGGCAAAGGCCAAAGATCACCAGGGGCATTACCGAGCGTGTTACGACCGGTTGCGGCTATATTTATGTAACCGTCAACTTCGATGATAAAGGGATCTGCGAGGTGTTCTCCAGCCTGGGAAAAGCCGGCGGCTGTGCCTCCGCTCAGCTTGAGGCTACCAGCAGGTTGATATCACTGATATTACGATCGGGCATAGAGGTGGGCTCGGTGATCAAGCAGCTTAGGACTATCAGATGCCCCTCTGTATCCTGGGAGAACGGCCGCGCCATCCTGTCCTGCGCGGATGCGATCGGCAGCGTACTTGAGAAATATGTAAAAAAAGAGGATGATAGTACATCGAATTATGAAATGAGCCAGCAGGCCAATTATATCGGCCAGTGCCCGGATTGCAGCAGCCAGTTAGTGTACCAGGAAGGTTGCCATATCTGCCCAAGTTGCGGCTATACTAAATGCGGATGATATAACCTGACAGGACTCGTGAGGTGGGTGATGTATGGATACCACTGAGAACCGCTATTCCCTTGCTTATAAACAGATAGCGAAGGTTGCCAACGACACATTGCCCCTTAAAAAGCTGATCAGCACCATTGCTGCCAGCGCTGCCAAGGGGCTACATGCATCCGGCTGTGCAATTATGCTGCTTAATCCGCGCAGGGAATACCTCGATATAATAGGCGCCTGGGGATTAAGCGACCTCTACCTGCGTAAGGGCGCCATCAATGCCCGTAAAAGCTACCCCGATATACTCGATGGCAAGATCGTTGCCGTAGATGATATTTTTACTGATAGGCGAACTCAATACCCGGAGCAGGCCGCCCGTGAGCAGATAAAATCTCTCCTGGGAGCGCCCATAGTCCAGCGCGGCGAGGTGATTGGTGAAATAAGGATATACACACGGGAGAAACGGCGCTTCAAACCAAACGAGAAGGATTTCATCTCAACTGTGGCCAATTTAGTCGCCCTGACACTGGAGAAAATCGAGCTTGCTCAGGACCTCAACAACCGCCACCAGTCCAATATCGAGCGGCAGAAAAGACTGACTAGTTTTTCCGACCTCCCTCTTTCACCCATCAGGCCCATTAATTTCGGGCATCCCAGTGAAGAGGAATTCGCACGGCTGTTGGATTTTTATCAGGTGGAGTGGTTATACGAACCGCGTTCTTTCCCTCTTTCATCTCAGGACAACCGGATCACCGAGATGTTCACCCCCGATTTCTACCTGCCTGAAATCGATTTATATATCGAACTCACCACCTCCAAGCAGAGCCTTATAACGGAGAAGAACCGCAAGGTACGCCACTTGAAGGAGCTTTATCCCGATATCAGCATCAAGCTGCTCAATAAGGGTGACTATTTAAAATTGTTTGCCAGACATGGGTTCATTCCATTGGGCGAAAATAAAATGAAGGGCGTACAGCGCTATCTGTTCAATAAAACCCAGATTCAGCGCCGGGTCAAATTGCTGGCCAAGCAAATATCAAAGGATTATCAGGGAGAGGAACTTGTCCTCATCGGCATCCTGAAGGGTGTTGTCTGTTTTATGTCCGATCTCATGCTCAATATGTCCATCCCGGTAACCCTGGACTTCATGGCTATATCCACACCGGCCGATAAGGCCGACCTTTCCGTAAGAATATTGAAGGACCTGGACACTGATATCGAGAACAGGCATGTTCTGATGGTGGAGGATATCGTGGATACGGGTATGACCCTGAATTATGTGCTCAACAGCCTGTCCGCCCGAAAACCGGCCAGCCTGAAGGTCTGTACCCTCCTGGATAAACGGGTTCGCCGGTTGATAGATGTACACCTGGATTACGTAGGTTTCGAAGTTCCGGACGAGTTCGTAGTTGGATATGGTTTAGATATGGGCGGCAAATACCGCAACCTGCCCTCTATCGCAATACTGGAATAGCAAAAAATAAAACGCCCCAAGTAACCTCGTTATCCCGGTTCCTCATCCACCCCCTCTCACCGGCCAGCCTTCGCTTACCATGTGTTAGGGCCTCTGCCTCCCCGTTCCAACTTTGATTACTTGGGACGTTAATAAAATTAGCACATAACCGCATACATGTCAATACCCTGCTTGAACGTAGTTAATAAATTTTTAAAATTTTTTTTACCATGTTAATTTTACCCATTCTACAGCATATGTAGTTGCATCAAAGCATCTGCGATGTCCTGTCCGCAGAAGAGTGAAATGATACCTCCCATGGCTAAAAACACGCCGAACCGCATGGGTTGGTTGAGCTTTTTCATCTTGAACGCCACCAGCAGGGCAGCAGTCAATCCTCCCGCCAGAATGGCAATGTATAGGGCTACTAATATCACGGGGTAACCAACTGACGCACCAATCAATCCTGCCATACCTGCATCACCAAAGCCTATCAGTTTTTTCTTGAATAATTTAGGCACAGCCCAGATCAGGAAAAAGGCTCCAAATCCCGTGGCAAGTCCGGCCAATGCGCTTACTATACCCGGTGTGGTACCCGTAATAGGCTTGAGCGCTGCAAAGCCGAGAGCCACTGCAATACCTGGGTAAACGACGACATGCGGTAGCATTTCCTGTTCCATGTCTGTTATAAAAAGTATTACAAGAAATGATCCCAGGACAGCTGTCTGCAACGCCTGCCAGGATATGCCATACATGGTGAATGCATATACAAAGAATAGACCGCTGAATAACTCGACCAGCAACGAACGTATCGGGATTGACTGTCTGCAATAGCGACATTTCCCCTTCAATATCAGGTAACTCAATACAGGAAAGAGATCCACAGGTTTTAATATATGATTACATTTTGAACAGTGCGATGGCGGGCTTAAAATGGACTGGCTGGCAGGAACCCTGTCTGCAACTACATTTAGAAAACTTCCAATGCTGATGCCAAACAGAAAAATAATTAATGAAATAACTATTTCCAATTTAACTTTCGCCTATGCTAACGTTTATCGGATGGTTGACCAGCGGCCAGAACATCAATTATTTCCTTTACATACGGCTGGAAGCTATGCTGCTCTTTGCCAATATTGATAAGTACATCCTCAAGGACGACAACATCCTCTGGTGGAATACTATCGGCAGCCCGTCGCAAAGAATCCACTGCTCTTGATAGACTACCGCTGTAAGCTTCAGCAACTCCCAGTAACGTCTGCCCGACCCAGTCGTCCGGATGACAGTTTGAATATACCTGCAATCCTTCCACTACCTTATCGATACCTCCGAACAACGCCAGGTGTCGACAGAAGTCCAGGTAATACTGAAAATTTTTATAATCAGTTTTTACTGGATACAGGTAGCAGTTAGCCGCAGGGCAATAGCAGTGATTATAAATATCGAGTACACCCATATAATATATTGTTTGCACCCAATCGACATCTGCTTCCCGTGATCGCATAAGCATACGCTCTGCCTCTGCGTCGTTTCCGCTTAGCATAAGAGCCAGCGACCATTTATTCAAAATCACGGCGTTTTCAGGCAGTAATGCGTCCGCCCTCTGATAATAATTAAACGCATCACTCCACAAATCAGAATTCGAGTGTGCTGCCCAGTATGAATAAATATCACCCGTAGCATAGCTCCAGTAAGCCAGATATGGTTCTCGCTGCCCGGCAGCTTCATAAGCTGCAATACTCAAAGCCATGAGTTTGGATCTTTCTTCGACATCATTTGAAGCAATTGCCTTTCTGAATGCATACGCGCCGATATGTCCGTAGTATACGGCTTCACCCGGTTCCAGCTTTGCCGCCTCAGCCAGAGCCGTCATGGTCTTGTTTGAATCGTCTGCCCACGTGACGAGCGCACTATTCAATTTCATATCTGCAACCATAGGGCTAAGAGTCAGTCCAATTCCGATACCGATAAACATGATTATAACAAGCACTGCCGGTATATTTCTGATTTTCCCCTGTTTTATTTTTTCAGACAACCCTTCTCCTTTTGATACACATGATGCTACTTCAGCATGAATATATTCAGAGCAACCGTCAATACGAACCTGGGCAACCATTAAAGCTAAAATCAGCCAGAAGAAAAACTCCGGTAATATGGCTGTCGGATTGAATATTATGTAAATGCAGTATTGAGCCATGCCCGCTATGAAAGCAGCCGCCGTATAAATCATGTCCTTTTTGGATGTCCGAACCAAAAAACGCAACGCCACATAAAAGAAAATAATCACAATAGTCAGAAAAAAGGCCAGCCCCAGCACACCCACGGTCACCGCGAGATATAGATAATGGTTTTCCGGTTGGCCCAGCAAAACGGAGTTATGCGTATCAGTGCTTTTCATATCGCGAGGATAACGAGTCTGAGACACTATTACGAAAGTCTCGGGGCCATAACCCGTCCACCTTCTTAATAAATGCAGATCGTCTTGATAAAAGGGTACTTCGGGCGAATCTATAATTATTCGTGTGGCGCACTCCCACTGCTTAACCCTTAAAGACAGTGTTGGCAGTCCGGTTTGCCCGGCTAAATATGTATCATGTGTGTAAGATCCCACGGGTTTACCATCCATCTCCTGCAGCACTGTCTGCCCGACAATAACGGTGGCAGTCAAGAATAGAGCCAGCAGCACAATAATACTTAAGGTTAGAATGGCCTTTTTCTTAAAATAAATGCCTGCGACCAGGATATATATGAAAATACCCGGTATAAAAAGCAGTATGGTAATGGAATACTGCGCAAGAAACAGGCATATCACCTGCAATATCAGCGACAGTATCAATCCTGTTGTCTTTAATGCTTTTAACTTACTTGAACCCGTGCTTTGCACGACTATTGTGATCAGTGCCAGGGTAACAGGGATACTGATAGCGATGAAGCAGCTCAATGATAGGGGATTACCATCAGTTGATGATATGCGTCCATTTCTGGAGAGCCATGACAGCAGCCAGGGGTCAGCGAACTCCAGTATACCGAACAGGGACACCGCACCCGCCGAAGCTGCCACTGCTGCAAGCACTCTCAACAGCTGCACACGTCGCCGTATTGACAGGGCTAATATGAAAAATAATACGATCCACGCGACTAAAGAAACCAGACCATTTTTCCTCGCCAGGCTACCCCATAAACTGGACTCGGGCATGATAGAAAATGCCGTCGAAACAATCCAGCATAATCCAAATAAGATCACAGCGACCTGCAGCGGCATCTGCCTGACTGCGGATAATAAACCGGTTTGTGTCCGGTCTCTGTGCGAAATAAACCAGCGAGCCAGGAACAGACCTGATAACAGGCATACGCCGAATTGCAGCAGTAATGCCTTGGCGAAGTAAAACACCTGATACCCAAACGGATTGTAGTAAAGCGGTAGCAGAAATATCAACAACAGCCATGTAACCTCCAATGCAATATCCAACTTACCGGGCTGTGTAGTATCAGCCGGACCATTATCGGTGCGCATTCAGGCCACTGACTTTATGACTTTTGTCACGTACATCATCTTTGCTAAGATATAACATACTTAATGGAATATGCAAGAAGGGTACTTAAGTACTAAGGGAGGATTACGATAACGCTATTGACCTTGCGATTGCGTTAATGTATAAATAATGCATAAACAAAAAAAGTCCGGTTGGGTCGGTCCGGGCGCATTACAAAATAGGAGGATATAAATATGAAAAAGTTTTTCAAATACGGTAATAAAGGTTTCACCCTCATCGAATTGCTGGTTGTCATCGCTATATTGGGCACATTAGCAGCGGTAGTCGTGCTCAATGTCACCAAATTCATGGGCGAGGGCGAATCTCAGGCCAACGCCACCGACCAGGCAAATATTCAGACTGCCATAGCTGCTTATATGTACGATAATAGCGGCACACCACCGGCCAGCCCCATCACCGCGGGATCCACGACCAGCAGTGTTTCAGCTTACCTGCTGAGCGCGCCTAAGTGCACTTACACAGTCGACCAGAGCACGGGTGCGATAACCAGCCAAGTCTGCCCGTAGATACCACCACCTTTTGCAGCAAAAGGGGTGTGAAAGCGCTTTCACACCCCTTTTTTTATGCCCTGTTTAAATATTTGCCGATCTCATCAATTTGTTGACATCTTCCGCGTCCTGGCAGAAGGCGAATACATACTCTCTGGTAATGATTCCTTTCCGGTACAAATCCACCAGTGCGTCATCCAGCGTTTTCATGCCGACATTTGAGCTGGTCCGTATGGTGTTTGGAATAAGGAATGGTTTGCCCTCACGTATCAAATTCTTAACTGCTGCGTTGGCCAGCATGATCTCTACCGCTGCCACCCGACCGCCACTTATACGCGGCACTAGCACCTGACTGAATACCGCGATCAACGTTGAAGCCAGCCGTGCCTGCGCCATCGGCCTTTCGTGCGGCGGAAAAAGATCCACAATCCTTTCCACAGATTGCGCTGCACTGGGTGCGTGCCCGGTTGAGAGCACAAGGTGACCGGTTTCCGCCACAGTCAATACGGCTGAGGCCGTTTCCAGATCTCGCATTTCTCCTACCAGTATGACATCAGGATCCTGCCTGAGAACATACTTGAGCGCATTGACAAATGAGTGCGTATCCTGCTCTAACTCTCTCTGAGAAAAAGCACACTTTATATTAGGGTGCACATATTCAACCGGATCCTCGATCGTCACAATATATCTTTTCATCGTATTGTTCAGGTGATTGAGCATGGCTGCAATGCTGGTGCTCTTACCCGATCCGGTGGGCCCGGTTACCAGTATCAGGCCCCGGGGCCGGCTGATCAGCTCCTTGCAGATGTCCGGCAGGCCGAGATCGTCCACGGTGGGTATGCGTTGAGGCAGCATACGAATGGCGAGGCTGATGGATCCCTGCTGCCAGCAGGCATTGCATCTACCTCTGCCGCCGTCCTGCAATGAATACGCAAAATCAACTTCGAGCTCACTGGAAAAGATGTCACGTTGCCGGGCAGGTGCGACCTGATTAAATAAATCATCTATGTCTTCGCGTCCCATAACGGGCAGGCCTTCGGCAGGTCTTAACTCGCCATCTATGCGAAAGAGGGGCGGAACGCCGGCGATCAGATGGAGATCCGAGGCTCTGCTTTCACCTGCCAGCTTCAATAAATCATCGATTCGCATTATTCAATAAATCCTGCTTATTGACTCACGGTCAACTGAATAGTAAACAATACTTCAGTATAGGAAGATGTGCCAATCGAGCTTATCATTACGAGCTTGAACAAACCGGAGTTTCTCAGGGCGCTGACATAATTGAGCACGATCTCTTCACTGGGGGCAGATCCCTGTATCCGTATCAAATTCCCATCGTCAATGACACTGGTGAGATATATCGTAGCAGGCAGAACAGCAAAGACCTTACCCAGATCTCGATTTATCACTGCCCTTCGGTCGCCCAGGTATTTAATAGGAGCGTTGAGCCTGTTCAATATCTGTTGATAGGTATCCCGGGTCCTGGTGGTCTGCTCCGTTAAATCACGATACTGCTTTTGCATAGCGTTCAACTGGGAGCTTTTCGTATTTAAAAGCATTTGCATATCAGCCGTTCGTTTTTCAGACATCCCGCTCATCAGCCACATGCCCAGAGCCAGTACCGCACAGATGCCCAGCACAATCAACGGCGTTCTGTTAACACCTGCTCCTTCAGCTTTAACCACAGCAGGCGCCGCGCTCGGTATAACGTTGATATCAACTCTGGTTAGCTTATTGATAGTACGCAATGCCAGCCCGCTGTTGACAATGTAATCGTTGCTATCATGTCCCGGAGGATAGGTCAGCAGAGGAGGAGCAGCCTTGACAGGATATCCCATTATCATAGACAACGTTTCGCGTAAAATACCGCTAACAATGCAATATGTTTGAGTACTTAAAGGGCTTTCCGGATGTCCTGAGTTATAGAAATTAACGGTTTTATCGACCTCTTCCTTAACCATCCTGACCTTATCACCCTCGCTCATAGCAGCCGCGCCTGTGAAAGGAAGGCTGCGAATCATCTCCGGTATACCGTTATTCATAATTGTGATGTCAAATGTATTCGGGCGTACATTAACCACCACGGCAGCCTTTTCATCAATCACTCTCGATACCGCCAGCGGTCGCAATTCCAGGTATCGCGGCCGCAGGCCACAAAGTCTAACCGTCTCCATGACCGAATTAACATTTTCGAAGGGAATACCCAGCAGACAGAGGGCTATTTCGCTATCAGATATTTTCACATCAGCCCAGCATGTATAAAGAGAAGTAAGCGGCACAGGAATTGCCCTAGCCATTTCCTTCTTGACAGCCTCTGCCAGCAGCGCACGGCTGAGTTTAGGCACGTATACAACGCGATAAATCGACTGCATTCCGCTTACGCTGGCCACAACATCCTTATCACGGATATTGTTCTGCGCTAAAACCATGCTGATCACCTGACTTACGTGCGCCTTTTCAAACACTATACCACCCTGCACCCACCCGGCCTGTAGCGGCGCTTCCGAGGCAAACACCACCCGTTTACCCTTCACCAGGGTGATTTTTACCAGGCTGTCTTCAATATTAATAGTGATCATGCAATGTTATTATGGTTAAGCTCAGTTGTTACAATAAACCTGAAGATTTATCGAAGCGCTGTCTAACTCTCCATGTACCTGGGCCGGCCTGATAGTAACACTGGTAAACTGGCATAAAGGTATTCTCTTACCGACTGCTATAAGAAAATTCTGAAAATTGGCCACCTGGCCGGACAGGCTAAGAGAGTAACTCAGCACAGGGTAATCCGTGCCCAGTATCTTGTTGAGCGACTGAGAGACATTCATATCAACGATAGTGATATCGTTGTCCCATGCCAGGTCCATGATTATTTTTGATACCTCGGGATTATCCTCGACTTTCTTATACTGCAGCTCAGCAGCTTCAACTTCCGCTTTTAATTTCGCTGACTCGCCTGCGGCAATACTCTGAGAGGTCATTCTTGATTCAAATACATCAAGCTGAGCCTGCACCTGGTCTAATTGTGTTTGGATGGCAGCCTGTTGGGATATCTGTTCGATATAATCGGTGACCATGGGCACGATGACAATTAAAAACAGGGCAAGGATAAGTATCATCCAGACGGATGTACTGAGGCGCGGCAGACGTTGCAATATATTTGGATTGGGTGCTTTAGGTGCTTCTACTGGCGATGCCACTATCTTTTATTCTTGAGTTATTTATTCCTATTATACATTAAACCTGTATAGTAAACCCAAAGCCACCGTCAACGGTGGTCATATCCCAATATCGTGGTCACCGTAGTTCCTCCACCACCTGCGGGTCCCCCACCCAGACCCCAACCCGGCGGCCATGGCAGCGTCTCAAGTCCGGTCATGTATTTTACAGTGGTGCTGCCTGACATGATCACATTCTGGGCGACAACAGCCCCGTAGATATTATAGCCAAAGTCACTGGGTGTTCCTCCACTGACGTTGGCTGTTCCATTAGGCGCGTATACTACGGCCGCAATATGTGAACTGCCCGAGATAATAAAATCCCCATCATAGGCTATCATAAACGGGACGCTGCCTTTGTCAATATGAACATCCGAATTACCGCTGACCGTGATCTGTTTTGCCACAATGGTATATGGCCCCTGCACAACGGCGCCGCCTGAAATCGAAAGATTTCCTTCCACATATACAGTTCCCTGCAAGGTTACGTTTGAGCTGCCGCTTATACTCATGTCGCCGACAACATAAGTTGGTCCCATCGTTATAGTATTGGTACTTATGTTCAGGTTACCTCCAATCCATGCCGGTCCCATCGTAATATTGTATGACGACCAGTTAATGCTGGCATTTCCGTTCACCGTTATCTGCCCCAGATCAGACGTATCCCAGGCTGTACTGAGCGTCGGATAGACTGTGCCACCCTTGATATTCGCTTCGTTTTTATATTTGTTTATATCGATGAGTTGAGGAGTCCACAAAGGAGCGCCTGGATTCTGGGTACCATATATTTTGGCGCCTCCACTGGTATTAACGATAATGGAGCCGTTGGCGGAAGCGTCACCGTAGACCGTGGCGCTTGGTTGAAGGTTTACACCGCTATTGGAATATATATTTCCATCTGAGATATCGTTGGTGGCAATCACATTATCCACATACAGAATAAAGGCGCTCTTATCCACAGCCTGGTAAACGCCTATCGATTTGACAGTGGTAAACGAAGACGGATTGGCAATGTTCATCAGTACCCTGGTGCCGGTATTAGCCGGCAGGCCGGGAATATTCATGTATTCCACTGTCCCGCCCAGAGCATTGGCCGTGGCTATCATGAATCTGATATCACCGGCATTCAACGCCTTGGTCGAATAAAGCCATACTGAAACATATTTATAATTGCTTATATCGGTTGAGGTTGTATTACGATATGCCAGGGCCTCAACAACGGCAGCAGCTTTGATATCCAGCTTTGAGCTTCTGGGAGATGTGTCCCAGTATACATTGGTCTCGACATATGGATTGGATGTGACCGTGGAACATGCTATATGTGTGGAAGATGCTTTCCTTGACCAGGTGCTGTCACAGTTGTCAATGAGCACCACGTCATCGGATTTGACCACAGTGCCGCCGCTCATTACGATATCGCCATCCAGGCTGGCCACCGCATGCTCGAAGATATTGTTGCCCTGTGAGCCCGTTTGCCGGATGTGTAAATATACCTCAGCATTACTGACCGGGCCGGCTTCAGCTCTCGATATCCAGTAATAATCCTGGCCGCTGGTCTTAACCGGTATCACCTCAACATCAATTCCATTAATATCATGCAAAGTATAAGGAGCCGTAGGGGTAGTGCTGTACTTGTATTTCCAGATAAGGTCCGCCACGCCGGCTTCGGCCGCATAGTATGCCTGTGTATCTTGACTTACGTTCCTGTTAATTGTCAGAAGAGATTGCACAGCCCAGAGACTCGGTACCACGATCACCGATGCAGCGACCAGCAACACCAGCGCCATCGGCAATGCCATGCCGGTTTGCCCTTTACCAAACCACACAACGATTGCTTTAATCATTCAGGTACCCGCAGATCATGGCGCTCTCTGCCTCATCTTGAATTCCTGTTTATATTCGCCGTTTTTATATACCGACTTCAGCTTTAAAACATAGGTATTACTCTGGAATGGCGCCGACGGAGCCTGAACAAATGTTGTGTCGGCATCCGGATAGGCGATGAATTGAGCAACAGTTTGCCCCGCTCCACCATCCACGCGACGAAGCAGTATCCCTCCTATCACAATATATTCTACAGTTGTGCTTCCCGATATTTCGTTCCCATCCCAGACATAACGTTGCATCGAGCATAGAACCGTCCCGTCATCGGTGGATACACTGCTGGAGCTTTCTACATCCTTGGCTATCCAGTTAGCTGCCTGGTTTACCTGGCTCATCATCAGATTCTCAGCGGTATTAGTTGCTATCGTACGCGTAACCATGCCAAATGTCATCGCCATGATGCCTGTTATCGCGCCCAGAATGGCTATCATGACAAGAACCTCAATCAGGGTAAATCCCCGGTTTGCGCCGCTTGAAATGTCGAATACTCGCTTAAACATCATGTGAAAAGTCTATTGATTATTCACCACATAGGTGTCTATGCTGGCCTCTTTATTTCCCCTGTGATACACTTCCGCTTTAACTTCACGAATATTACTATCGTATCCCGGTATGGGGTTGATGGTAATTGTAACTGAGTAACCGATGTATTCGGCCGGCAGGTCGCTTCCATCATGCGTGACATCCCACAACGGACCCTGGCCGGAAGGTATGGTGTAAGGACTGATCTGGCTTACTATCCCGTTCCAGTTGCTGGCCGCGACCGATTGCACATACTCCAGTTCGTATTTAGCCAATCCTTCCGCCCTTATGTTTTCACGGGATACTTCGGCGCTCCGTACATTAATATATGCCCCTCCGATAATAGCCAGCCCGACAAGCGAAAGAATAAACAGCGCAATTAAAACTTCGATCAGCGACACTCCCCGCTGACCGCCCAGAAAACGCTTCAATATCATATCAATTTGTAAACTTTTCTATCCGTTTCTCGAATACTGCGCGCAGTAGCATGTATCATCTCAAATCTCCAACATTCCTGTAAGACATTCGCTACAATCAGCTTCTACATCATAGTATAACAGAGGAGTTGAAGCTTCTCCAGCAAAGTGACGTATTGCAGGAGTTACAGTGAAACAATATCCGGCAGCCGGGCGGCTCCGGATTAAGAACAGTGGATCAACAATAGAATTATTAACTCAAGACACGCCGGGGGTTGGTAATATTGCTGACTGCTGAATACACGGCTTCAACTGTTGAATTACGGATGCCACACTGATGACAGATGAACCTACTGGCTATATTTACTCAGCATCGCGCCGGTTCCGCTGGCAATTATGCCGGGCAAAGGAGTGCCTATGCTGACCTGGAAATTTATCGTGCGGTTATTCGCTACGGTTACCGATCTTCCTATCAGACTGCCGAAAACCGTCCCGTTATTCAACATTGTAATATCACCGTTTGGGGCGTAAATGGACCCGATCTCAGCGCTTTGAGTCACGGTGACATCTCCATCCAGACACAGCAGGTTAATAGTCCTATCCAGCTCAGAACCGACCTCTACGGTGATGTTATGGCCCGGGCCGCTGGCAACCAGATAACCATTGCCTGAACAGGTTACGCTGCTGCTTTTAATATATATGCTCCCATCCACCCAGACCACGCCGTCCAGAATAATAGACGAGTTGGTAGTTATATTCAGGTCGCCGATGATATGCTTCGGACCCAGGTGATAATTCGTTTGCTTCTTAATCTCCCCTACAGGCGCCGCGGGGCCGCCTTTATCCGCTTCGCTAAGATACCAGGATGTATCCAGCACTGCAAAGGTGATGGGAGTGACATTGGGATAGCTGTCGGTACAGCCTGAAGGACTGATCGAACCTGTTGCGGTCGTTATACCGTCAACGCTTCCGCATCCCCCTGTTAAATTAATATTACCCGTGGCGAATATGTCACCGTGACCCGGCGGTGTCGACGTTACTCTGGCCGGATTATAAATATTGATATCGCCCCCCGTGGTGGCTATGGCATAATCGAAGGGCGAGACACTCGTATTCACATTGACTTCAGCGAAGATGCTGTAGATCGCTCTCTGCCCTTGGCTGGCTGTTGATTGAATCGAATATATAGTTGCCGGTCCAGCAACTACACGTTGTTTAACCTCGCTCAGAGTCACGTCCATGCCATTGACTTTATAGGACAGCGTGTAGGGAAAAGGCGGGCTCATCCTCTGGTTAAAACGCCAGATGACATCTGAGATACCGGCATCGGCCGCATAGTATCCCATAGTATCGGTCTCGCTGTCCTGATTGATGACCAGAAAGGACTGCAACGCCCAGAGGCCGGGTACAATTACGATGGATGCCAGAACCAGCAATATCAGGGCCATCGGCAGCGCCATGCCCGACTGATCACTGCAAATACACTTGATCTCTTTTATTACTTTATACATATCAATAGCCCTACAGCCGCAGCGCTAATGGACAGGGTATTATCATTGCGTCACCTTCTGTGCGATTTTGTATCGTGCTTTGAAACTGCTGCCCCCATAGGATGCATTCAATTTCAATAAGTATGTATTATTCTCGGAGACGGTTGATGGACCTTTCACAAAATACGTATCAGGATCAGGATAGCTGATATACTGCGCAACCTGTAAAACGCTGGTACCCCGGCTGTCGCTCAGAGTTCTGGTCATGTTACCGTTCGATGCAATGTCGTAGTGAATTTGTGCACCGCTTTCGAAAGCCGCCCCATTCCAGATGAAACGCTGCAAGCTCAGTAATCTGGTCGGCGAGTTGACCGGTGTGACAATTGCCGCACTTTGAACATCCCTGGTAATCCATGCCGCCCCCAGATGGGCCTGGCTGAGCACGATGCTCTGGGCAGAATCAGTCCGTGTAATATTGGTTGCCAGGCTGAAGGTCAGCGCCATGGTACCTGAAATCACGCCCAGAATGGCTATGGTAACAAGCAATTCCATCAATGTGAAACCGGGCTGCCCTCTATTCCTGTTGATAAACGTGTTCATCTATTCGTTTCCCCTGCTCATTGCTGTACAAGATACTGCTCGATAGAGAGCACCGATTTGCCTGCATAAAATACGGCAGCGGTTACTTTCTGAGTCCGGTTATCGCTGAAATAAGGAGCGCCGGTCAAAGGCTCTGCAGATACAGTGACGGAAAATCCTTCGTAGCCGGAGGGCAAAACAATATGCGAATTATCCCAGGGTGGGGCCGGTGGCCCGGGTAGGGTGTAGGCCCATGGAGCAACCGTCCAGTTTTCCGTGCACACATCCTTCAAGTATTCGAGCTCATATCTGGCCAGCCCTTCCGCCACTATGTGCGTACGCGAGACATCATTACCTTTAACCGCAACGAAGACGCCGGCAACTATCACTGCCCCGACAACAGAAAGAATGAATAGCGCAATCAATACCTCTGTTAAAGATACGCCCTTCTGTACGCCGCGGAGGCTGACCATCCAAATCACCTCCCAATCAGGCTCATGCTTGAATAGATAGGGATGAAAATGGACAATGCCAGGAACGCCACACCCAAACCAATAATTATGGTCATAGCCGGCTCAATCATGCCCAGAATTGTTTGAAGTTTATCTGTTGCTTCTATTTCAAAACTGTCAGCAACAATGGTAAGTGTATTATCCAGGTTTCCCGTCTCCTCACCAACACGTGTCATTTCCACCATTAACGGCAGGAACTCGGGATGTCTGCTCATAGCTGAAGCCAACCCCTCCCCCTTAATGATGTCCTTCTCAACTTCCATCAATGCATTGTAGATAACCTTGTTTCCGCTGGACTCGGCTGTGAGTTTAAGTATCTCCGGCAGAGGCAGACCTGACCGGAAAAGAATGGTTATGCTGCGGCAGATACGCGCCAGCGTATTGATAAGGTTCAGCCTGCCCAGGACAGGCAGGTACAGTAAAAATCTGTCCTTCTGTAAAGTACCGTCCGGTGTCCTGGTATACATATATACTATGCTGCTGAGCGCAACTACTGCCAGCATTACAAAGATACCATAGTTCCCCATAAATCCAACAAAAGAAATCAGTATCTGGGTTATAAGAGGAAGCTTGCCGCCCAGGGATTTAAACATGTCCATTATAGGAGGAAGGATAAACGTTACCGCAAGGAAACCCACGCAAATAGCCAGTATTATCACTATGATGGGATAGGTCATGGCTTGCCTTATCTTGCGCATGGCGGCCGTGGACTGCTCGGCGTAGCTGGCCAGGTTGCGTAGAACGCTCTCCAGCTGGCCTGTTTGTTCACCGACTGCGATCATCTTGCAATACATCTTGTTAAACGCCCTGGGCTGCTTATCCAGCGCAACGGAAAGGGGGCTGCCCGCTCGCAGGTCGGATATTATGGTATCCAGCATACCGGCAAATGCTTTGTTGGTGGTCTGTACTTTCAGCAGGTCGAGGCCTTGCACAATGCCCACACCCGATTCAAGCAGAAGAGCAAGCTGTCTCGAGAACATTATTATCTCCTCTGGTTTTGCTCTCCTCTCAAACAGTGCCGGCATCCCCGTGATCGCAGCACCACCAGACGCCTTTAGGCTCAGTATCTGGTAGCCATTGGACGCCAATCTATCCCCCGCCTCTTTCTCCCCGGCAGCGTCAATCTTGCCTTTGACCACCCGCCTGTCAGCCGTATAACCTATATATTCGTAATACATTTGCTATTCAGAAGATACTATACCTCTATTATGATACACGAGAAGAATAAATTGTAAATAGGCACTTGGTCAAAACAATACCAGTACTATTGTCCTACACCGTTTCAGGTATATCAGAAGAAAAGGCCCTGCATCGAAGAAAACGAACGTTCAGGAGATAGTATAAGCATTCCGCAGTACTTCGTAGGGGGTTGTAATGCCGGCCTTGGCCTGCATCATACCGTAGCGCGCGATAGGCACCAGCCCCTCGCTGAGCGCCGCAGCCCTGATATCGGTGTTGCCGGAGCCTCCAACAATCATTCTGCGGATATTATCCGATATCGTCAGTATCTCAAATATGGCGGTGCGGCCGAGATAGCCGGTGTAAACGCACACTTTACAGCCTTCTCCATACATGAACTCCGACCTGGCCTCGCCCATCTCTTTTTCATAGGCTATCTGCTCAACCAGCGGCGCCGTCACCTTGCGAGCACAATGCGGGCAAACACGCCGCACCATGCGTTGCGCTAAAATGCCAATAAGCGCTGAACTGATCAGGAAGGGTTCAACTCCCAGGTCGATCAGTCGAAAGACTGCTCCCACCGTATCGTTGGCGTGAACCGAAGACAACACAAGGTGGCCGGTCAGCGCTGATTGTACGGCTATCAGGGCAGTCTCGCTGTCGCGAATTTCGCCCACCAGGATAACATCGGGATCGAGCCTTACGATAGCACGCAGCCCGCTGGCAAATGTCAGGCCCGCTTTGATATTTACCTGTATCTGGTTGATATTTGAAAATCGGTATTCTACCGGGTCCTCCACGGTAATTATGTTCTTGCCCACCTGGTCCAGTGAATTAACTGCGGCATAGAGAGTGGTCGTCTTGCCTGCTCCTGTGGGACCGCTGATAAGCACCATACCATAGGGCATCATCAGCATCTGCTCAAACATCTCCTGGCTCTCCCGCAGGAAACCTACCTGAGGCAAGGCCAGCGCTGCCACCGATTTATCCAGCAGACGTAATACAGCCATTTCGCCATTAACCGTGTTGACAGTCGCCACGCGCACGTCAATATATTTGTTGTCTGAATCGAAGGAGAACTGGCCGTCCTGCGGTCGCCTGTGATCAGCGATATTCATGTCTGACAGTATCTTGATACGAGAGATAAGACCATTGTGTACTGTCAGCGGCAAAGAGGCCACCTCGTGCAATATGCCGTCTATTCTGAAGCGGACGCGCAGCTTATTCTCATCCGGCTCGATGTGTATATCCGAGGCTCTCGCCCTGATGGCGTCATCCAGCATTTTATCGAGCTGATGCGCGATGGGTGAATCGCTGGTTATCTCGGGAGGAAGCACCCTGTCGTCATACTGGGGGAGCGGGGCAACACCGCTGACCTGTGCCTGACCGGCAGATTTAGGAGCAGCCGGAGTTTTATTTACACCCGTAGTACGTGGAGGCGGTGTGCTTTCCGGCGCAGTAATCGAGCCGGGACCGCCAACCAGTTTAGAAGCCTCCTTAAGAGCACGATAATTGTACTCGATCCCCTCCTTGATATCAGCTTCCGAGGCGGCGACCGGCTCTATGCGCCTCCTGGTATAAATAGACAGATTTTCAACTGTCAGTACATCGCCGGGATTGGCCATGAAAATTCGCAGAGTATTGTTTTCCAGCGCCAGCGGAAGCACTTTGTATCTTTTCGCCACATCTTCCGGGATCAATCCCAGAGCTTGCGGCATGGGCGCTGCATACTGGACGTTCAGCTTGGCGATTCCCGGCTGGGCAGCCCCACCCTGGGCGCCACCTTTAGCTTTTGGATTTTCCGGATTCATTTCTATGAGTACCTCAAATACATTTGAATATTATATTGGGTCCGTCGTATTCATCAATTAAATAGTCTTTCCAGGCCTACATTTCCGCCTCCGGAAAGTAGACCCTCCTAAATTGTATGTATAAATAGACCGTTGTCAAAATAGATCAACGCGCCTGTTGTGCATACTATTCAGCTTCGACCGGCCGGTCAACCTTATATGCCCTTCAGCTTAATCTAACATGCGAATTGCCATTTTGCAAATAGAATGCTGTTTATGGTAGATTTCAGATAAATCTGCTTTACTCCTGCTTGCAGCACAGCACTAGGTAACGGACTACGGGTAATAGATATTTAATGAGAATTGTACGCCGGTCATACCCGTATTTTCTGGTTATCTTTATCCTGGCAATGACCATCCTGTTCGTTCCTTTTAGCCAAAGCAGCGCCGCCACGCAAAGGACGCTGTCCTGGAGCGTGGTGGATACACCGGCTGACGGTTTCAACGGCATGGTCATTCGCACGTGCGGCATCGATGCCCTGGCAATCGGTCCGGACAATCGTACGTTCTATGCGGTAAGCACCGACAATAGTTCCCCCAATATCGGGTTATTCAAGTCCATCGATGCTGGATATACCTGGCTCCCTAATATGGGAACCAACCTTGCTAATGCAGGTGCTTTGTTTCCCGTATGGGATATAGCTGTTGCGCCAGATGATGAAAAATTCATCATTGCCGTTACGGACGGATCTGTGGCACCGGCCGGCGGACCCCGCATGGCCTACTACTCCAACGATGGTGGCTCCAACTGGTACAATACCGGCCTTACTCTCAATCCAAACGAGTATATCAGCTGTCTGGATATAGCCAGATACGATTCGTCCGATCAGTTAAGGGATATCGCCATCGGTACCCGCAGCACAACACCGCCCGGACAGGGCAGGCTGCTGACCAGGCCGTACGGCACGACCTTTTCCGGTGCGTGGTTGGCTCAAGATCCAGGTACATGGACAGCGGTAACTTCCGTAAGATTCTCCCCCGGCTATAATCCCGACCAGACCATGTCAGTCGTTTCATTCACGGCCGCGGGAGCAGATCTGCACCTGGGCAAACATGACACGATAGTCAACACCACGCAATGGGACGGTACGGCAGGATACGCAGGCTACCCAGTCATGCTTGGCGCATACACAGCGGCCTCCATCATAAGAACCGGAATCGAATTGCCTTCTGACTATATTGGTACCGATTTAAGCCTGCGCGGATGCTTTGTCAATGTGTTCGACACTTCTGTTGCTTCGGCTGTGTTTTATATCAGCCCGACCCCCACCAGGTTCACTATCACGCCACCTATCCAGCCTGTGGCGGGGCAGCGCATATCATCCATATCCTACACAGGCACCAACGCGACCGGTATTCTTCTGGCGGGCGAAGCCACCGCCTCCAGCGCCAGGGCGCTGGCCAATGTATGGCAGAGTTCTAATCCGCAGGCAACCTGCGCGGGATGTGTGACATGGCTGAAATCCGATACCCTTAAATCCGCCACAGGAGGCGGCGGGACCGGGCGTGCCAACGCGCTGCTGAAATGGAATTCGGATGGCAGTACGGCCTTCTGCGGCACCAGTTCAGAGAATTCAACGGCGGGCGGAACCGGATTGCTGCCGGGCCAATGGCCTTTCTCCAGACTATTCAAGTCTCCTTCAGACGAATCAGCCTTCCAGTACAGCAAGGATTACGGATTCGCCTGGAATCAGATTGGTATTATTAATACAGTGCTCAACCAATTATCCGATGTGGCTGCGGTGGAGATACAAGAAGGTTCAAATGTTGCAGGGCACAACACGCTCTACCTCGCATCACTGAACACCTCCGGAGTTGTGCCCGATATCGATAGTATATGGCGCAGCACGAGCGATCCTCTGGGCCGTTATTGGGAACGTATCTTCACTCTCCCGTCTAGCAATAACGGCACCATACTGCGTCTCGCTCCCCCAGATCCGGAATCATCAGCAATCAGTCAAGTTGTGGTCTTTGCCGACCTGGGCACGGAGAATATCACCTATTCCGCCAATACTGGGGATATATGGATGAACGTGCTGGCCGCAACCCCTGTTAAAGACGTCTCGTTACGTAACGATTCCACGATGTACATTCTAGCCGACTACTATGTACGTAAGATTGCACTGAGCGGTACAGCATGGCAGACCGTGAAAAAAATCGATACTGGATTGGTGGCGCCTGCACATACAATCTGCAATCCTGTCAATAAAAACGGCGATAAAGAATTCGTTTTTGTCGGCACCGAGGGGAATACCGATACCTCTGTAGCATGGATTGATTTCTCGGCTATGATACCCAGGTTTAGCGTGCTTAAAGAATTGCCGGAGCAGGGCAACGTTCACCTAATAACGGACGATTTCTTCGAGAGACACAAGAATCTCTATGTCGGCATCAACGATGTCATAACTAATACCGAGGGGATCATCTACCGCTGGACAATGGATTCCAGCACTAGCTGGGATCCTCTCGATCCTCCTGACAGAGGCTTCTACGGTCTTTGCATGCTTAACAGCGTTCTTTACGGCGCATGGAACACGGATATCGTTCCGCCCATCAACAGCAGCGGAGCTGACCGGACTCTGGAGGCCAGAATCGAGGTACCCCCGGCACCTGAATGGGACCAGCTTATAGACGGACTACCACAACCCGGAAGTCCCAATCAGGTAGAATTCACACGTGAGCCCACATCACTCCACATCTCTTCCAACGCCAATAACACCCTTTGGGCCATCGATGATACGCCGTACAATTTTACAACCAGACGGGGGTGCCTATGGCAGTTCATTGATTCGGTAGCCAAGCTGGGACCATGGCCCACTTCACCGGCTCCCGGCAGCCTGATCGGCGCCGATCCCGCGACCGGACGGTCTCAGCAGATCGATTTCAAATGGCGTCCTCTCAGGGACATCTATAGTTACGATTTACTTATAGCCAAGGACGTCAATTTTACATTGCCTCTCACCCAGCAACTGCAGATGACCCCGGTCGATGACGTTACGGGCTCCTGGATCGTCACCTCGGCCGACCAGGAAGATCCGTCATGCTGGATTGCGCCAGGTCAGTTGGAGGTAGGGCGATCCTACTACTGGAGGGTTCGCGGAGCAAGATCTTGGCAGGGCACCCCGATACATAGCCCCTGGTCACCAACTCTCTTTTTCTCGGTACGGCCGGGGTTCATGGTCACGTCCGAGTATTTAGGTCCCACATTGTTGACGCCCGTAGATGGTGTGTGCAGCAACTGTCTTCCCCCCATCCGCTTCAGCTGGTCGCCCATTAAAAATGCCGATACGTATCAGTTCACTCTAGCCAGGGATGCGCAGCTCACCGATGTGATCGTCCAGGAGACGACTACGACCACAGCTTTCGAGTTAAAAAGCCGCTTGGCATTATCGACTCCATATTACTGGCAGGTTAAAGCCGTCGCTCCTGTAGTCAGCGACCCCAGCCCGGTGGGCACATTTACACTGGTTGAGAACATCATGCAGTCGCAGAAGCAGCCGGCGGTCAAACAACAGCCCGACGCCGTTCCCGCCGCTTCCAATTTCTGGATATGGATCATTATCGTTATAGTGGTTGTGTTGCTGCTCCTCATCAATGCCTTCGTCTTTATATCTCGCAGGAGAAACCAGTGATGTTGATGAAACAATAGCCGGGGGCAACATGGAAAATATAGATGAAATCAGTATGGATTCGCGGGCGGGTTTAAAAACCCGCCCCTACACGTATTTACTGTAGGGGCGTACCTTCAGATGCGCCCGGAAAGATGTAAAATAAATGGTGGATAAGATCACTAAAACGATTGCAGCTCTTGCCTCGGAAGTCAAGGGTTTTCTGGCCGAGGACGAAGGCCTGAAGCTTTATGAAATGGGCATTGAAGCCTGCAAAATCGGCCCCTGCCTGGAGATAGGCAGCTTCTGCGGTAAGTCAGCAGTATATCTGGGATCAGCCTGCAAAAAAAGTAATAGCACGCTCTTTACGATAGACCATCACTGCGGATCGGAGGAACAGCAGCCGGGCCAGTTGTATTTCGATCCGGAGATTTTCGACAGCAATAAGGGCGTCATAAACAGCCTCCCCCTTTTACGGGAAACTCTGCACAGAGCAGGCCTTGAGGATAACGTCGTCCCCATGGTCACGCGGTCCGGTGTAGCCGCCCGGAACTGGGCAACACCGCTGGGACTGGTCTTTATCGACGGCGGTCACAGCTATCAAACCGCGCTTTCGGACTATGAATTCTGGTCACCGTACTTGCTGCCGGGAGGATTTTTGATATTTCACGACATCTACCCCGATCCAACCCAAGGGGGACAGGCACCTTTTGAAGTTTACAAGCTTGCTATGGGGAGCGGTGATTACCGGGAATTGCCCATGGTAAACAGCCTGGGCATCTTAAGGAAGAACGATATCGTGGTGGTCGAAAAGAAGGTTGGTCGCTGACAGGGGTTTGAGCATATCAGCCGCCAGCAGGACCGCAGCGGAAGTCCAGGTAGGTTTCGTCAAAGGCCATATCTCGTGCTCGGGAAACGCTACGCCGTACCAGTAAGCGCCGTCCTCATCTCGCATCTGGTGAACCCAGTAATAAACCATGGCCGACTGCCAGTACTCGCCATGGACGGCCAGAGAAATGGCCAGTTCGCTGCTTTCGGCTGCAGTAACCCACTGCTTCTCGAGGTTGCAGACGGACCCCTTGCCATGCACGATGAACTTGTCCCAGCTATCGTAGATCCTATTAATTGCTTCCTGCCCGTTAATGACGCTGCACAGTGCCGGATAATACCAATCCATGGCAAAGGCCGATATGTTTTTCTCATCGATCGGATCGCCATAAGGCAGCGGCATACCGAGAATGGCAGTGCGTAAAACCTCGTTGGCCTGTCTCCAATCTTCACGCTCCTCACCCACCAGCTCCGCCATTTTCAACGCACACTTAATGCTCAGGTAGGAAGAACTGCAACTGGCAATCTGGGCAGTAGGATAAACGCTGCCGGACACATCCCTGGCCCAATATATCTCTCCCTTTGGCCCACGCATATCCAGCACATAATCTATAGCTTTTTTTACCACCGGCCACATATCATCGAGGAACATCTTTTTTCCAGTAATCAGGTAATGGTGCCAGACGCCTACGGCCATATAAGATATAGCGTGCGAGACCTTATATTTATCCTTGGGTTTGCCGTTCTGATAATTGGCATACCAACTTCCATCCGGCAACTGCATGCCGGCCAGCCACTCATAACCTTTCTCTGCTTCATCATGGTAACAGCCGGCGTCGATGGCCATAGCACATTCCACATGTGTCCAGGGTTCTACCAGTCCGCCTTCGACCTCGGGTACAGAGCCCCGATTTTCCTGTAAGCTGACTATGCTCTCAAAGGTTGGCTTCAGAAACTTATCAGATAACAGCTCCTCCAGTTCCGGCATCTCAAATGTACTGCTGTTATCCAAAACCATTAGCTTATCCAACCTTTATCTTAACTTGGCTCTCGATTGCTTCCCGATAGTAATCCGCCGTTTGCCCGGCTGCCCGGTCCCAGTTAAACAATTTCTTTACTCTCGCGACACCCATTGCACCCAGTTCCTTGCGTCGCGCCTCATCATCCAGCAACGATGTAATGGATCTCACCAGAGCGTCTTTATCCCCGGGCGGCACCAGGATACCGGCGTCGCCAACCACCTCCGGCAGGGCGCCGGCAGTCGTGGAGATAACCGGTGTCCCACAGGCCATAGCTTCCGCTGCAGGCAGTCCAAATCCCTCATATATCGAGGGCACAACCAGCATGGTTGCCGTGGCATAGTGTCTGACCAGGCTGTCCGTGTCTATCTTGCCGGTATATTGTGTGCAGTCGCCGAGACAGAGTGCTTCGATCAATCCCTCGGTATAACCATTGACCAGAGGCTCACCAACAATTGTTAATTCGACCGAGCGTGTCTTGCGCAACTCCGCTACTGCCTCCAGCAGGAATTTTAACCCCTTGAGTGGCGTATCGCCGCTGTTGATCACTAAAATTCGATTAGCGGAACGTTTCAAATCCGGTTGTTCCCTGAAAACATCCGTATCCACCCCGCAGTAAATTATTTTAAAACGCTCGCGTGGCAACCCGAAGCTGCTCATGATCTCCTGCAATGAATGCTCGGAGTCCGTAATAAAATGAGACAAATGCCGGGCCACCTTTATCTGTGTATCTGCAAAGGAGTACCAGCGCCTGATTCCCCAGGAGCGGTAAGCGGAATTACTGGCCTTAAGGGCCAGCATGCGGTCGATCGTTATGGGATGGTGAATGGTGGTCACCATAGGAATCCCCAGTTGCCTGATTTTGAGTATACCTTCGGTCACACACTGATTATCGTGCACGATATCGTATTTTTTACTGTGCCCGTCCTGTCGGAACATATCGTAGGCTCTTATGGCAAAGGTATGCGGCTCAGTGAAACAGCCGCTACATTCGCCCAGCCATTCGACGAAGTTGGGCCAGGTGTTGAGCAGCATAGGGTTGATCAGGTAGCGCCTCTTCTCGGGCAACCTGTACAGGTCTAAACTTGGCAGTCTGATCAGGTTGATCCCTTCAGCTAGGTCGGGATAAGGCGGCCCCGCCACTACATCCACACTGTGCCCCAGCTTTTGCAGAGAACGGCTGAGATATCTTACGTAAATACCCTGTCCGCCAGAGTATTTATAAGCCCTGTAGCTTAATAAACATATCCGCATGAATATTAGCCCGTAAAAGCACCCGTAAAAAGCGCTGAAAACACGTACACATTTTACATTTATTAGCGATATTAATCAAGACTGTGCTGAATTCAGCCGCCTTATGCCGTTATTTAGCTCGTTTGGCCTCTATAGCTTCCATATAAACTTCGGCGGTCAGCCGGGCTGCATTGTTCCAGTTGAATTTCTCCAGTATGCGTTTCCTCGCCAGCACACTGTATTCGCGGCGTTTGGCAGGGCTCTCCATCAACCGGGCAATGGCAGAGGCGAGTGCTGCTGAATCCGCTGGGGGAATGAGGATACCGGCATCGCCCACAACCTCGGGCAATGCTCCTGCAGTAGTCGACACAAGCGGTGCGCCGCATGACATAGCCTCCGCCGCCGGCAAACCGAAACCTTCGTAAGTGGAAGGTACGGCAACCAGTGTTGATGATCTGTATAGCTCTATGAGTTCCGATGTGTCTATCTGGTTACGGAAAGCCACAGCATCCGTTACGCCCAGCCTGTCCATCAACTTTTCGGTCATTCCATCGCCCAGTGTCCTGCCCACAACCACCAGCTTCAAATCCCATTCTTTTCTGAGCTCGGCCAGCGCCTCCAACAGGAAACGTAGCCCCTTGACCGCCGTATCACGGCTCATGACCATGAGTATTTGATTATCTAACCTGGGCACGGCATCGGACGGGCTGAACAACTCTACGTCGATGCCATTATAAATGACCTTCATTCTGGATTCCGGAATACCGAATATCTCGTGGATATGGTGTTTGGCCATTTCTGATACTGTTATTATGAAGGGCAACTGCCGCGCGACCTTGATCTGCATGCCCGTGAAAGAAAACCAGCGGCGGTATCCAAGTTTGTCCTTGAGTGATTTGGCTGACTGGATGGCCAGATCGCGGTCGATAGTAACAGGATGGTGTATGGTCTCCACCACGGGATAACCGGCCTTCTGGATATCTGCAATACCCCATGACATGGTCTGGTTGTCATGTATTACATCGTACTTCTTTGCATTATCGCTGCACAGATACTGATAAGCGCGCATGCCGAAAGCCAGCGGCTCTGAGAAATATCCTGTCATGATGCCACCCCACTCCATGAAGTTGGCGCGCGTATTCAGCTTGCGGGGATCAATAAACAGCCGCTGCCAGGAGCCAAACCTGTAGAGGTCGAGGCTCGGCAGTTTGATCAGTCCGACACCATCGTCTACGATAGGATAAGGGGGGCCGGACATCATGTCCACCTCGTGGCCGAGGTCTCGCAGGGCATTGCTTAAATAACGCATATAGATGCCCTGTCCGCCCGAATAGGGATAGCTGCGATAGCTCAAGATACAGATTCGCATTTCACTCTTCTTTCAAGCATAAATTTGCGCTAAATATGATATCAGACTTAAGCAGTTGGCGTATAATGTTGCATAGGATTACCGTGGTTAGTTGCGTGTAATGTGGAACGATCTTAAGGCAGCATTATTCCTGGTATTTAAATACATAACGCGGGGCAGCAAAGGAACGACTGTCTTAACCATCATGGTAACCATGCTGGCCTTCCTTCAAATCAATCTGATAACAGGTATTTTCAACGGAGCTATCAACCTTGCCTATAAGCAGGTCAAAGACAATTACGTATCCAATATAGTTATTCAACCCTCGCCGGATGAGGATTACATTACCCAGGCTTCGCTGGTAAAAAACAAGATCAGCGCAATCCCGGGCGTAATAAGCTGCTCGTCCAGATATGCCATGGGCGCCAGCATTTCCTACGATCCGGATAAAAACGGCAAAGATGTAAAATCCATCGGTTGGACCATCAAATCGATCGATCCTGCCGAAGAAATAAAAGTGACCAATATCCAGGATCACATGGTCGTCGGGCATTACCTCGAAGAAGGGGATCGGGATGAGATCATCATGGGGAGGGAGATATCGGGAGGCTTCGGTGCAAGCCTCGAAGTGCAATCGTTGCGGGGCGCCAACCTCGGCGATGAGGTAACGGTGAGATACAACAATGGCATCAAACGTATTTATAAGATCAAGGGAATCTATTCCACGATCTTTCCCCTCTCCGACATGGGCGTATTTGTCACAGAGAAAGAGATGGCATCGGTACTGGGCGTGCACAACAGGGCATCTGAAATTCTGGTGAAAACGGACCCTGTTTATCCCGAGGACTACTATATGAGAGAGATCAGGCTGGCCGGCCTCGAAAAACAGGAGCTTCGGCCGTGGATGGATTTTATCGGCCTTATCAGCGGGATAACGCAGAGTTTCGATATCATTAAACGCATAGTCTATTTCATCGGGCTGGTAGTAGCGGGGGTCACCATATTCATCGTCATCTTCATTGCGACTTCAAGCCGCAGAAAACAGATCGGCATCATGAAAGCCATCGGTATGAAAGAACAAATAGTGATAATGTCATATGTTTTCCTGGCATTATTCTATACCTTGATGGCCATGTGCCTGGGCATGCTGGTCATGGAGTACGTAATGAAACCGTATTTCATAAGCCATCCATTGATGCTGCCCATGGGCCTGGTGAGCCTGCTGGTTGTGCCGTCGGATCTGATAAGCAGCATGTCCAGTATGTTTGCGGTCAGCATAGTATCCGGGCTGATACCATCCTGGCGCGTCACCCGCGAGAACATAATCAAGGCAATCTGGGGATGATCCACAAATGATCCATGTTACTAATCTGGTAAAGACCTATGAAGGCCACGTACCCGTGCATGCGCTCAAAGAGGTGAGTTTCGAGGTACAGACCGGCGAGTTTTTATCCATCATGGGGCCGAGCGGCTCGGGTAAATCGACGCTGCTTCATCAACTGGCCCTTCTTGATACACCGACATCAGGACGCATTCTGCTGGACAAAGTCGATGTTTCCCATCTTTCCGACAATAAGAAAACGGATTTCCGTTTGAGATACCTGGGATACGTTTTTCAGGAATATGCCCTCATACCAGAGCTCAATGCCCTGGAGAATGCCTTCCTTCCCCTGTTGCTGCTGGGATATAAACGCAAAGAATACCTGAAAATAACCGGGAAAATGATGTCGAAGGTGGGGCTGGGCAACCGCGTGCACCACCTCATCAGTCAGCTTTCCGGCGGCGAGCAGCAAAGGGTGGCAATTGCCCGTGCCCTGGTTAATAATTCCAAGATTCTTTTTGCCGATGAACCCTGCGCCAACCTTGATACCGAGAATAAGGGCATCGTACTCAGACTGCTGAGAAAGTTGTGCGATGACCTGGGACAGACTATTCTTATGGTCACCCATGAGCCGGAACAGAGGGAATTCACCGATCGTGTGTTGTATTTACGTGACGGACGGCTGGAAAGAGAGGAAAACATCAGTGAAGAGGTGCGGCAAGACGCTCTCCACAACAGCTACCGCACCGATATATCGGAACCGGTCGATGAAGGGACATAGCAGTAGGAGCGTTGCTTTAGCTGCGCCCGCTTTCGGGCGGACTTGAAAATCCGCCCCTACATTTTATTGCCCGAGGCTTAAACAACTCCTGAAATATTGGCCGGTACGCTTACCTGGCTTTCCCCTGGTCGGCCACGGCTTTCCTGGCCTGCTCAAGTTCCGCTTCGCTCGCCAGGTAATAGCTATTGATCTTCTTCAGGTCCCTGTCCAGTTCATAGATTAGCGGGATACCTGTGGGAATGTTCAGGCCGGCTATTTCGCTGTCCGGCACATTGTCAAGGTATTTGACCAGCGCCCTCAGGCTGTTGCCATGAGCGGAGATAATCACTTTTTTGCCGGCCCTCACTGCCGGTGCAATCGATTTATACCAGTAAGGTAAACATCTCCGATAGGTATCTCTCAGACTCTCTGTCAGAGGAAGTTGTTCCGGTTTCAGGCTCAGATAGCGCGGATCCCCATTCGGACCGCGCGGATCGCCTTTTTTAAGCGGCGGAGGAGGGACATCATAGCTTCTGCGCCAGACCAGCACCTGATCCTCCCCAAATTTCCTGGCCATTTCCGACTTGTTCAGACCCTGCAATGAGCCATAGTGCCTCTCGTTCAGACGCCAGGATTTTTTCACGGGTATCCACATCAGGTCCATTTCGTCCTGCACTATCCACAACGTGCGTACTGCCCGCTTCAAAACAGATGTGAATGCCAGATCGAATGTGTATCCCTTCTGTTTGAGTATCCTCCCGGCCTGCCTGGCCTCCCGCATCCCTTTCTGAGAAAGGTCCACATCGGTCCATCCGGTGAACCTGTTCTCTTTGTTCCAGGTGCTCTCGCCGTGGCGCAGTAAAACGAGTTTAAACATATGAATTTCTCCTGGAAAACCTTAAAATATGTTATGGTATGTTTTGATTTTATTCGGGCAACGATTTATTATAGCCAAAGCCCGGAGGCGCTGCACTATTCGGTGAGATAAGCCATGGCCGCACAGAAGATTTTATTAAACAGGGACCTGGGATTTCTCAGGGTAGCGGCGGCTGTCCCCGAGCTGCGGGTGGCTGACGTCGATTTCAATGTCGCAGCCATGCTCGGTATGGCCAAAGAAGCTAAATCAAAAGGGGCACAGGTGCTGGCCTTCCCGGAGATGTCGGTCACGGGCTATACCATCGCCGACCTGGTACACCAGCAGTCATTGCTGGCAAAGGCCGAGGAAGGGATTTTACGACTGGCGGCGAGCACGGCAGACAGCGGCATGCTGATAGTGGCCGGACTGCCTGTGTGTATCGATCAGAAAGTATTCAACTGTGCTGCGGTACTCAACGAGGGCCAGGTGCTGGCTATCATACCCAAAACATATCTGCCGTCCTATAAGGAGTATTACGAGAACAGGTGGTTTGTTTCCGCGGATGACGCCTGTTCCGATGTTGTTCATCTGGGAGACAGGGCTATAGCCTTCGGCACAAATATATTGATCTCTTTGCGTGGCTTCACACCGGCTATGCTGGGCATCGAGATATGTGAAGATATGTGGGTTCCTCTGGCCCCACATGAGTACCAGGCGCTGGCCGGGGCAACGGTGCTACTCAATATCTCAGCCAGCAATGAAGTACTGGCCAAGGCTGAGTGGCGCCGTACCATGGTCGCCTCCGAATCGGGAAGATGCGCGGCGGCCTGCTGCTATGTTTCAGCCGGAACAGGAGAATCATCCAACGACATCGTCTTCGGAGGCCACACGCTGGTCGCCGAGAACGGCAGACTGCTGGCGGAATCACATGTCTTTAAGCAGAAATCAGGCCTGACAGTATCCGACCTTGATATAGATCGGCTGGTTCACGACCGCATATCGATGACAAGCTTCCGCCAGTCGCCAAGTCATATCAAGCCCTTCCGCATTATCGAGGCGAAGGTGGCCGACGTGCCGGCAACCGGATTGATGAGGGAGATAGACCCGCACCCCTTCGTCCCCGGGGATCCCGAAAAACGTGCGCAGCGATGCCGGGACATCTTCGATATGCAAGTTGCCGCGCTGGCTAAAAAGTTGTCCGGCGCCAAACTTGACCGGATTGTACTGGGTGTTTCCGGCGGACTCGACTCCACTCTGGCTCTTCTCGTAGCCGTCCGGACTATGAACTATCTTAAGCTGCCTGCGAAGAACGTTGCCGCCTTTACCCTGCCCGGCTTTGGCACGACACGCAGGACAAGGGACAATGCTACAGAATTATGCAAAGCTCTTGGCGTGAGCTTTGAACGTGTCGATATTACGCGCACCTGCAAGGCGCACATGGACGATCTCGGGCATGACGGCAGCGAGGATGTGGTATTCGAGAATATTCAGGCGCGGTACCGCACCGAGTTCCTGTTCAACAGGGCTAACGGGCTCGGGGCCATACTGCTGGGCACGGGCGACCTGACCGAGGTGGCTCTCGGCTGGAGCACCTTCTCGGGTGATCATATGTCGCATTACGACATCAACGTTTCAGTGCCCAAGACGCTGGTTCGTTATCTCATCCGCTGGGTAGCGGATGAGGAACTGCCAGGTTCACCCGCTCAGAAAATACTCAGAGACGTGCTGGATACGCCCATCTCACCGGAGCTAAGAAGGCCTGTCAGAGGCCAGATAGCGCAGAGAAGCGAGGAGGTCATCGGCCCAGTTGAGCTGGCCGACTTCTATTTATACCCCTTTGTCCGCTTCGGCATGCGCCCGGGCAAAATACTATTTATGGCTAACGAGGCCAGGAAGCGCAAACTTTTCGACGGCCGTTATACTCTGGAAGACCTCAATAAATGGCTGTCCGTTTTCATCAAACGCTTTTTTGCCAACCAGTTCAAACGGACCTGCCTGCCGGAGGGTCCCAAGATCGGTTCCGTCAGCCTGTCCCCCAGGGGCGACTGGAGGATGCCTTCGGATGCAGAACCAGCCCTATGGCTGGAAGACCTTGAAAAGATGTTCTCAAAGCTGCGAGGCTGATCCGATTACCAGCCGGCCTGCGGCCGATGGACGCTAATCAATACGCCTGAACTTGTCTTTGGGCGCACCGCAGATGGGACATTCGTCCGGGGCAGAACCCACGCTCACATAGCCGCAAACGCTGCACACGTAATAGTCAACACCCTGCGGATCCATCAGGCGGTCAAGAGCTTTCTCATACAGCTTTGCATGCCCTTTCTCCACATCCCTGTGGTAGCTAAAAATCGTAGCCACCTGGGGATCACCCTCGTCATTGGCTGTTTTAATGAACTCCGGATAGGCATCGGTGGCATAGTTCTCCCTCTCAAAGGCCGCTTGCAGATTTTCCTGTGTATCTGCGATCACCCCCAGCAACCTCAGGTGATGGAAGGCGTGTATGGCCTCGGACTCAGCCACTGCCCTGAACAGCCCCGCGATAGCAGGAAAACCTTCCTGTTCAGCTTTTATGGCGAAGGCCAGGTCTCTTATATTTGCCTTCGATTCAGCCTCGAATCCTTCCTTCAGGTTTTTCAGCGTCGCAACGCCTTTGACCCTAGAGCTTTCGTGTTTTACAAATTTGTCTGCGCCAGCGCCGCAGATGGGGCAGCGTTCCGGTTGTTGCTCTGAAAACTCAAGATGGCGGCAATGTGTACATAACCACATATCACTTCTCCTTATTGCCTGTTTAACCGATAAATGCCGTTATGCCCCTATGGATCATACTTACGGCAATGGCCGCTAACAATAGCGCGAAGACCTTGGATAGCGCCAGAACTCCCCCGTGTCCCAGCACCCTGACCAGCCTGTTAGCCTGTGCAAACATCAGCCATGTAATGAGCAGGTTAACTACGAATGAGAACGTGACCATTACAATATGATACTGATCGGTCAGGATCAGCAATGTGGTGAGCACAGCAGGCCCTACCACCAGCGGTGTGCCCAGCGGCACCACCGCTATCACATCCTCTCCTGTAGCAGCCTGCGCCTCGAACATCTTGCCTACCACCAGCTCTTTGGCGCCCAAAATGAATAGTATCAGCCCGCCCGCAACCAGGAAATCGTTAACCGTTATACCCAGGAAAAGGAAGATCCCTTTACCCACAACTATAAAAATGAGGCCCAGGCCCAGAGCGGTAATCAGGGCATTACGTATCACACTGCTTCTTTTTTTCTCTGATAAATCGTGTGTTAAAGACAGTAATATAGGCACGGTACTGATAGAGTCCATCGCTACGAACAGCGGGACAAAAGTCAGCCCGAAGTCCCTGAGTAAATTAAGTATCGTATCCATATAGCGTTTTCCTTAATAGGATACCCCGTTAACTCCGGTCCAGCAAGAAGTCAGTTATGATTTTGCCGGCCTTATCGGCAGCTTCATAGAAGAAGCCGTGTCCGGCATTCTCCAATATTATCGCTCTGGCTCCAGGTATGCGAGCAGCCAAATTCTGCGAGTTTCGCGGAGGAACCAGTCTATCCTCAGATCCAGCGATGACCAGCGTGGTAGCATTAATATCAGGCAACCTGTCCCATGTATCATGTGCGGCGATTGCATCCCCCTGCCACTGCAGTCCATGCTGCGGTGCAGGGAACATGGTTGTGATCTTTATATACTCCTCGCCCACCTCCGGATGCGTTTGTCTGAAAGCGGCCGTGCAAGTGTAAGTCCACATCTCGCGTGCCATCTCCGCAGGCTTGAGGTGCTTGCTACGCTCTCCATCCAGCAGAAATGCCAGCACCTCGGGCTCCGGGTATACCGTATTTACTCCGCCGGGTATGGTGCATCCCAGTACCAGACTATTGAGTTTTCGCGGGTAGCCCAGCGCCAGTTCCTGGGCTACCATACCACCCATTGAGACACCGAATACATGTGCCCGGGAGATTCCCAATTCATCAAGCAGCGTTGCGGCGTCGCCTGCCAGCATTTTCATTGTATAAGGAAGGTCCGGCTTATCGCTGCGCCCCGAACCACGGTTATCATAGGCCAATACTGTGAAATGTCGATCTAAAACAGGCCGCATGCAAAACCAGTGCCCGGTGTGGTCGCCATACCCATTGATGAGCAGCAGCGGCGGTCCCTCCCCGCTCATCTCATAATGAAGTTTGATATCGCCTGCTTTTATCAGAGGCATATCGTTAACCTCCCTCCATTAGATCTCGGCCTGCCCCATAGCCTTTAAGCTCTGCATTAACCGCCGTATTACAGCTTAATACGAACCGGCAGCAAATCTAAGCGATGATTTGGATCGGTAAATATAAGATGTCAGAGCTTCAATTAACTTTGCTCTTGCGGTCCCCGCTGATCCAGACATCCCCGTCGTGAAAGAACTTGAATTTGCTGCGGCCGTGGCCTTTGGCATAGTACAGGGCGGCATCTGATTTTTTGACCAGCGTTTCCAGGTCTGTCGCGTCTTCCGGATAGATGGAGATACCGATACTGGTGGATAGATATATCCAGTGATCGTCAATACAAACAGGCTCTTTAAAGGATTCAAGTATTTTATGCGCTATGACAGTGGCATCCTCCATGTGGTTTGTCTCAAGCATTAAAAGGATGAACTCATCGCCGCCAACCCGGGCCAGCGTGTCGCTGGCGCGTATTATCCCTGAAAGTTGATCGCTAAATGCCTTCAGTACTTTATCACCCACATCATGCCCAAGAGTATCATTAACCGATTTGAAGCGATCGATATCCAGCGACATAACGGCGAGCCTGTCCTGATTACGGTGAGCCAGCGCCGCAGCTATATTGAAACGATCTACCAGCAACAACCTGTTCGGCAACCCTGTTAAAAAGTCGTGAGTCGCCATCTCCTTGAGTTTTTGCGCCATCTTCTTGCGCTCTTCCAACTCCTGGTTAAGCTCCTCCTGCTGCTCCTGCAGCTTATCAACCATCCTGTTTATATTTCTCTCAAGCACGGTTAATTCATCGTTCTCTTTGGTCGGCAGGTTGGTTGACAGGTCCCCCGATATGCTTATTTTATTTACGAAATGGCCGACGCGCTCCAGCCTCGCTATTACCACCCTGCCTACAAACACGTTGACTATATATACGTATACAATGGCAAGCCCGCACACAGCTAGTACGAAATATATCATCATCGCCTGGCCCTGGGCGTAGATATCGCGCGGCATTTCAATCCGGAACATCAGCGCCGGCTCTCCGAATATATCCTTGAGCAATGCATATGCCGCGATGGTTTTTTCGCTTTCCCTGCTGATAAATAACGGCGACTCTGTTGATAATGACGGACGCGCAGCACTGAAGGCTGCCGGCATATCTGTATCGTCCACTCTTGCGATGGTGAGTGGCAGGTGCACCGTGTCGGAGATGCCGTTGATCATACCCTCATCGAAATATCGTGCCATGACAAATGTTCCCCTAATCGGGCCTTCATCGTTGCTGGTGAGGATGGGCTGAGAGGAGACTAACAGGGGTCCCTGGGGCAGGAGAATGATTCCAGCAGTATACTCCTCAACATCCCCATGGAATGTCAGGGCTTTGCTCAGTATATGTTCAAGTAGTTCGGAAGGTATGTCCATCTCCGTCTCGCTATCCAGGTCGAAGCCCTTCCCGTAAACCGTCTGACCTTCGTTGTTGATGACAAATATGAAATTTAGTTTGTTGTTTGTAAAAGTTGAGTCGGTGAAGTTGCTCTTGACATAGCCCTGGTGATCGGATGGATTCTGGACGTAGGCGTAAGTATCATCCCAGGAAGCCCAGTCCAGATTTAGCCTGTTTAAACTTTCAAGTTGATTATTGAAAGCATTGGTCGTGCGTTGAACCATTTCCCGCGCATATTGTTCCTCGATCCGTTGAAAGCTGCTCAAGAAGAAATACTGGGATGCGGCGAAAACGATGCCCAGCATTAAAGCTGTAGCACCGATGATAAGTAATAGCGCTTTCAGGCGGAGCGACACAGGCTCTTATCCACTACCGGGCCGAATAATTTATTAACTTGCAAATAAATCACGACAGATATGGTTTACTGCAATACCTTTACGAGTTTTATTGACGTTAATTAACTACTGGCTGTGCTTAATTATACAATTATCCGGTCTGGCAGGGTAATATTACTGCTTTTTTCTCCGCAGCAGTCAAATCCAGAAAAATATACATGGAGAACAAGAATTAGTGACCTGTCACAACCTGTCATGCAGAGGCCGCAGCAAAATAGAATCCAGAGGAATACGCGGGCGGGGAGGAGGGACCTCAGCTGGATATCCAACCGGCAACACTGCTACCGCAAATATGTTTGGCGGAAAGTGGAAAATCGAATTCAGCTCCTCGGCGCTGCCGATTGCGCCCACCCAACAGGAACCCAATCCGAGGGCAGTTGCGGTCAGCACCATGTGCTCGACCGCGATATAGGTATTCGCCATAGCCGTCATGAAATGCACGCTCAGGTCGTCATCCGGAGCCTTTAAAAAAAGTTCACGTACTGCAGGATCGGCGAAATAGCCCGACAGCGTTTCAATAACTCCGTAATCTATAAACTCCTGGGAGCGTTTCTCCCGCGCTGCCCGGGCATATGCAGAGAGGTCCACGCAGCAGACAAATACCACCGGCGCCTCTTCTATAAAGGCCTGATCGAAGCATACCTTTCGAAGCTTTCTCTTCTCCTCTTTGCCGTTCACAACGATAAAACGCCAGGGCTGGCGGTTGCTGCCTGATGGCGCCAGCCGCGCCGCCTCCAGCATAGCGAGAATAGTTTCATCGGATACAGGGTCACTGCGAAAGCTGCGTATACTCCTGCGTTGCCTTATAGCTTCAGAAACAATCAGCATTATAATCTCCTGCAACCCATCAAATAGCTTCTATGCCTGATAAATGATACGCTATCGGCAACAAAATGGTGAAAAAAGTGGTAGCGCATACCGGATTCGAACCGGTGATCTCTGCCTTGAGAGGGCAGCGTCCTAAACCCCTAGACGAATGCGCCAGATAAATGGCTGGGGATCCTGGATTCGAACCAGGGCTCACGGATTCAGAGTCCGCTGTCCTACCGCTAGACTAATCCCCAGAGTTTCAAAATTATAACATCGCTGCTGTACCTGAGGCAAACCTGCATGCCTCGTGCCTCAGCTACTTAGCAAACCTGCCGATTTCAATACGTTGCGTACCTCGGCCCGGGCTATCGGCATCATCAACTCCTGATTGAGAAAACCGAAGTCTTCCACCTCAAGCTTCTTCTTTGCGACCTGCCCGGCAACTTTTTCCAGGTCGCCGACCAGACGGTACTGTTCTACAATGTCGTACTCGTATTCCTTACAGACTTTAACTGCATTTAAAAGTACCTGCCGGGCATCGGCGCCGGTCACGGTCGAATAATGATCGAAGCAACATATCTCAACGTCCAGGGGCAACAGTCTGTTGATCGATTCTTTGTATAGTGTAAAGTCGAACTGAGGCGAGGGCCACGCCAGCCTGTCAACACCATCTATCGGGCAGGAGACGGCATCGCTGGGGAAAACAGCCTTGAGTCCCGGCACGTACACTGTAACGTCACCCGGCGAATGACCGGGAGTTTCAATGAACCTGACTTCCAGGCCATCTCCCAGGTCGATCATAGTGGAATCATCAACTATTTTATCGATTGTTACGGCATCGATCTTCAGGTTCATCCTTTCATACTCATCCTGCAACTTGTAAAGATCGATCATCAATTTGTTGACCATCTCAGAGTAGTTGATGACCTTCTCTTTGGAAAGCACCCGGACCGAAGCGTCGGTGCCCAGCACCTGCATATGCGGTAGCTTCCTCTTCAAGTACGGCACCGCCCCAAAGTGGTCGAAGTGAGGATGGGGGATCACCAGATATTCGATTATGCCGGTATCGATGTCAAACTCTTTAAATTGCTGTTCAAGCTGCGGGACGATCCAGTTCATGGCGCCGCCGATAAGCATGGACTTCCGCCCCTGCACCAGGTATATCAGGCTCTGCTTGATTCCCAGCATATAGAGCCCCTCGCAAATCTTACCCGGCCGGTCTATGTACATTCTTTCATCTCCTCCGTCGGCGGCATTATATCGAAATCATCTGTGGTCGATGTGAAAATCCGGATTTGACAGTGACTGTTACAATGAGTTATACCTGTTTAAGGTATAAATATTAATTTCTTGCTGGAGAATAGCATATCATGAAACTCACCTGGAAACCTATTATGGCCGGCATATTGGACATTGTGTCAGGCGCTATCGGTATGGTAGGCGGCGTATATTTCGTCGTGCTGACTTCGATATTCCGCAGCATGTACGAGATTCTGAACGTCGATCCACTGGTCATCGAACAGACCGAACAGCTCATAACCAGGTTCTTCGCCATACCCTTTGTGCTGGTCTTTATCGGCATTATAGCTATTATAGGGGGAGTTTACGCTCTCCAGCGCAGAATTTGGGTATTGGCCCTGGCGGGGTCCATCTGCTCATGCATAGTCTTCCCTATTTTCGGACTTCCTTCCATCATCATCACGGGACTTGCACAGGAGGAGTTTAACTAAAGAGGAGCTGAAGGTAACCACATTGTCCTCTCTCAATAAACTGCAGTCGTCTATCGGGATCAAGTTCAACAATCCGGATATCCTTCAACAGGCGGTCACACATGCTTCTTATATCAATGAGAATCCTGCGGCCGCTACGGGCGACAACGAGCGTATGGAATTCCTGGGCGACGCCCTGCTCAACCTCTTTGTTGCTGAAAAGCTTTACTGTGATTTTCCCGACCTGCCCGAGGGCAAGCTGACTGAGCTCCGTGTCTCCCTGGTGAGGCAGGAAAATCTGGCTGAAAAGGCGCTGCAGCTTGAACTGGGCGATCACCTTCTGCTGGGCAAAGGGGAAGACGCGTCCGGCGGGAGAATAAAACGCAATAATCTGGCGGACGCATACGAGGCCCTCACGGCGGCAGTATTTCTCGACCGGGGTATTGAATCGGCAAAGGGCTTCGTTATGTCCGGCTTCGCTGCTGATATCCAGGCCATCAAAGATGGCAAACACAGCCTTAACTACAAAGCGCTGCTGCAGGAACTTACACAGTCCGAGTTCAAAACACTCCCCGAGTACGAGGTTATCGAGGCGACCGGGCCCGATCACGATAAGATCTTCTGCGTATCCGTTTCAATGGGAGATGTTCTGCTGGCGATTGGATCGGGCAAGACTAAGAAAAACGCCGAGTCCGAGGCAGCCAGGGCCGCCTACAACAAGCTGATCGCAAAGCCGGATGCAGGCAGTTAATCTGCATATTGCAGCACAACCACTTCAAATTCAGTCGGCAGGTTGTGAGATAATATCTCAAGCTCGCTGCCCGCAATCCTCCTGACTTTACTCTTGCCCTTGACGAAGTCCTCAGCGTTCCACTGCAGGAACTGGCACCTGTCCGTTTTGTAGTGCATGGGGATGGCTATACGCGGCTTGATATCTTCACAGATTGCGTTGGCAGCTTCAACATCGATGGTGAATACGGCGCCTATCGGTACCAGCAACACATCCACCTTCCCTATTGAAGCCAGCTGCTTTTCCAATAGCCTGTGCCCCAGGTCACCCAGGTGGCATATCCTGATTCCATCTATCATTGCGCAATATACAGTATTGGCGCCCAGCTTCTTGCCTCCGGCGTCGTCGTGTAAAACATCTATGCCTCTTACCTTTACACCTTTAATAGCCATATCTACACTCCCCTTCACAATCTCGGGCTTGCCCGGCAGGGCATCCGTGCAGTTATGGTCTGCGTGCTCATGGCTGACGGTAACAAGGTCAACTTTCTCGTTAACCTGTTTATAGCTCAGGTGGCTGTCTGATTTAAATGGATCCATCAATAACCTCGTGCCATCGCCTGCTGTCAGCAGAAAACATGATTGACCGAACCATTTTATCTTCACGCTCAACCTCCTATCTTTCACTTAAATCTGCTATGAAGCGGATCAGCGTCCTCACGCCAAAGCCGGTAGCGCCTTTCACCAGCGCCCCTTTGGTCTTGTCCGTCATGAAAGGACCGGCTATATCGATGTGAGCCCAGGGCGTTTCGCCTATAAACTCCTGCAGGAAGAGGGCCGCTGTAATAGCCCCGCCATATCTGCCTCCGGAGTTCTTGATATCGGCAACGTCGCTTTTATTGAGGTCCCTGTATTCTTCAGGCATGGGCAATTTCCATAGCTTTTCACCACCTTTGTCTGCCGCCTTCACCAGCCGCTCGGCCAGACCACGATCGTTAGAGAAAAGACCCGCATATAAATCGCCCAGCGCGACATGGCAGGCCCCGGTCAAAGTGGCCAGATCAACGATAGGGCTGAGCCCGTTTTTAACTGCATAGGAGAGCGCATCGGCCAGTATCAACCTGCCCTCAGCGTCGGTATTGACGACCTCAATAGTCTTGCCGTTGGATGCCTTCAGCACATCCCCGGGCTTCAGAGCCCTGCCTCCGGGAAGGTTCTCCGTGGCCGGAATAAGCGCTATCACGTTTACATCCAGCTTCATCTGCGCTATTGCGTCCATGGCCGCGATAACCGCAGCTCCGCCCGCCATGTCTCCCTTCATATCCGACATAAACTCCTGGGGCTTAAGCGATATGCCGCCCGAGTCAAAGGTCAAACCTTTGCCCACCAGGCCGGCAACCTCTTTTCTGGCCGGATCACCGCGATAATCCAGCATAATAATATTGGGGGGCTCGGAGGTCCCCTGAGCCACACCCAGCAGGGCGCCCATTTTCTCCTTTTCCATTTGAGCGCGGTCCATAACCGTGATGCCCAGGTTATGCCTGGATGCTACCTCCCTGGCTTTCTCGGCCATGTGAGAGGGTGTCATATGGTTGGCCGGCTCGTTGACCATATCTCGCGCCATCATCACTGCGCCAGCCGTAATGCTGCCCATCTCAAGACCTTTGCCTATCATCTCAAACATGGCTTCATCGTTTTCAAGCAAAACGATCTCACCGGTCTCATGTCCGTTTTCATCCTTGGTCATATGGCGTTTGTATTGATAAGCGCCGAGCAGGCAACCTTCGGCTACCGCACATGAAAAATCGGCATATCCCGGGCCGCCTTCATTTCCAGCACGCAGGGCAAAGGCAGCAGATTTTGCCTTGTGCTTGCGCAGGACGCGCACAGACTCCCCAACCAGGTCCCTCAATTTATCGCTATCCCATTCAACCTGTTTACCCATACCGGCCACGACAGCCAGGCGGGACGGGATCTTTCCCAGCGTATGCAGCACGTGCAGCTCATTTAGTTTTCCTTTTACCTCACCGGAGCTGATGAGATCCTTTATAATCCCCCCCAGTGCTGTGTCCAGCTCGCCGGCCGCTCCTGCCAGACCCCCATCACCTTCGAAAACGCCGGCGATTACCGCGTCAGTTGCAATGGTGGTCACACCACCTGGCCTGACCTCAAATTTCACTTTTCCCTCCAAGAGATTATTTTTATGTCAACATGGGGGCACTGCGATACCACTAAAAGTTATCGAAGCCCACTGTGACGGCCGTGCCTGATTATATTACCACCTTTTCACCACCAGGCAATCTGATAATTGATTTGCCTGGGCGCACAATGGTATAATAATATAAAATAAACCTTTAAGTCAGCCCAGTGAGGCTGGCAAGGGAACAGTGAAGTTACTTCGCCGCAAATCCGGTCCGGGCAGATGTGCTTGTAACAGACCTCTTGCCAGCGCAGGCAAGAGGTTTTTTTATGCCAGAAAAAATTCTGCTTAATTCTTCCGACATCGAAAGGGCGCTTGTACGCGTAGCACACGAGATCCTCGAGCGCAACAAGGGCGCCACCAATATTGTATTTGTAGGTATCAAGACACGCGGTGTCCCGCTGGCCCAGCGTCTGGTCGCCATCATCCGCGGCATGGAGCAGGTAGATATCCCCGTCGGATCTCTGGATATAACCCTTTACCGCGACGATGTCTCGTCACTGAGCTTCAAACACGTTGTACAACAGACTTATGTGCCTTTCGATATCACCAGCAAACACCTTATATTGGTTGATGACGTTTTCTATACCGGGCGCAGCATACGTGCCGCACTGGATGCCCTGATAGACCTGGGAAGGCCCGAGACCATACAGCTCGCCGTGCTCATAGACAGGGGTCACCGCGAGCTGCCCATCCGTGCTGATTTCGTAGGCAAAAATATCCCAACTGCGCGTAACGAAGAGATCAAGGTATACCTGAGCGAGGTCGATGCTGTGGACAAAGTCACGGTTATGAGGACGGAGGGAGGCAAAAATGAGCTTAAGTGAGCCGAGACCGGGCACAGCTACACGGGAAACACTACCCGGCCCATCCATTGATTTCTGGAAACATCGTCATGTGCTCGATCTGGATGATTTCAGCAGGGAGGAGACCGACCTTGTTTTCGAGATAGCCGAAGGCATGGTGGAAATACTGGATCGCGATGTCAAGAAGGTGCCCACCCTGCGCGGCAAAACCATCGCCACCATGTTCTTCGAACCCAGCACCCGCACCCGCGCATCCTTCGAGATGGCGGCTAAATACCTGGGCGCCGATACCATCAGCCTGGATGCCGTCAGAAGCAGCGTAGCCAAGGGCGAATCTCTCATAGACAGCCTGCGTACGCTGCAGGCCCTGGAGGTGGACGCCATTATCATGAGGCATCCCTGCTCCGGCGCCCCCTATATAGCAGCGCACAACCTGGATACCAGCATCATCAACGCAGGTGACGGCTGGCATGCCCATCCTTCACAGGGGCTGCTGGATATATTCACGATGAGACAGCAGCTAGGAGACCTGAAAGGCCGTAAAGCCGTGATCGTCGGCGATATTTTACACAGCAGGGTGGCCCGCTCCAATATCTGGGGTACCCGCCATTACGGCATGAAGCTGATACTCTGCGCACCCCCTACCCTTATCCCCCACGGGCTGCCGGAGATGCTGGAGAAGTGCTCCCTTGGCCATGTGACCATAGAGTACGACCTCGACTCTGCAATTAAAAACGCCGACATCGTCATGCCGCTGAGGCTACAAAAGGAGCGGCAG
This sequence comes from Dehalococcoidia bacterium, assembly GCA_041653995.1. Taxonomy (NCBI): domain Bacteria; kingdom Bacillati; phylum Chloroflexota; class Dehalococcoidia; species Dehalococcoidia bacterium. The sequence goes on along the minus strand of JBAZEK010000001.1, from coordinate 382,912 downwards.
CAAAGCGGGCTGATATCCTCTCTGCGCGAGTATATTCAAGGCTATCAAATCAATGCGGCGCGCCTGGCCGGGGCGAAACCTGATGTCCTGGTGATGCATCCTGGCCCCATGAACGAGGGCGCCGAGATCAGTCCGGATGTGGCCTACGGAACCAGATCGTTGATCGAACAGCAGGTCACCAATGGAGTGGCGGTTCGTATGGCGCTGCTGTACCTGATCGCAGGGGGTAAAAACAGATGACCAATGATCGCCTCCTGATAAAAAACGCCCGCATTATCGACCCGGCAGCCGGTATCGAGGAGACCGGTGATATCCTCATCACCAAAGGAAAGATATCAAAAACCGGTAAAAACATCTCTGCAGCCGGTGCCGCTGTTATTGACGCATCCGGATTAATTGCCTGTCCTGGCTTTATCGACCTTCACTGCCATTTGCGTCAGCCCGGCTACGAGAATAAGGAGACCATTGCCACGGGTGCGGCAGCAGCCGCGCGCGGAGGTTACACCACGATATGCTGCATGCCCAATACCAATCCCCCGCTGGACAGCGCCGCCACAGTTAGTTATGTCAATGATATAGCCACCAGAGATGCCCCACTCGTTAAAATTCTGCCGGTCGGCTGCATAACTGCAGGCAGGGCAGGCAGGGAACTAGCCAATATGATAGAGTTGTCCGCCGCCGGTTGCATAGGCTTCAGTGACGACGGCAGTCCCGTGAGCGATTCGCGCATCATGTCCCTGGCCATGGAGAACGCCGCCGTGCTTGGCCTGCCGGTTATCGATCACTGCGAGGACATCAGTCTGTCGCAGGGAGGCCATATGAACGACGGATGGGTAGCCGTCAGGCTGGGGTTAAAAGGAATACCTGCGGCTGCCGAGGAAATAATGGTGGCGCGGGATATTGCATTGTGTGAACTGACCGGCGCGAGACTGCATGTTACCCACATAAGCACCGCCGGCTCGACACAGCTTGTACGTGATGCCAAACAGAGAGGATTGAAAGTGACCTGCGATGTAACGCCGCACAATCTCACACTGACACACGAGCGGGTAATGAAGGTTCAGGACGATCCTCGAACATCACTGGCCTACGACACCAACGCCAGGGTTACCCCTCCTTTGAGGTCGCCCGCCGATATAGCAGCGTTGATCCAGGGAATAACGGACGGAACTATCGACGCCATCGCCACAGATCATGCTCCTCATACGATCGAAGAAAAGCTCTGCGAATTTGAGAATGCCGTATCCGGCATCAGCGGCTTTGAGACCGCATTCGGCGTTCTCATGTCCCTGGTGCATACAGGCAGGATCAGCCTGAATGCCCTTCTGACCTGCCTGACGGCAGGTCCTGCAAGCATCCTGAGAAACGGCGCAGGAACGCTCAAACCGGGCGCCTGCGCCGATCTGGCTCTGCTGGATATCGATCACGAATGGACAGTGAACGTCCATGATTTCCTTTCCAAAGGCAGGAATACGCCGTTCGCAGGATGTAAACTGAAGGGGGTGGTCGTGGCCACCATCAGTGGCGGATGTTTATCCTTCCGTCACAATTCTCTCAGGATATCCTGACGGCTGCGGCCCTGAACGCTATCTTCATACTCGTGGATAGCGCCCTTGAGCGAGTCCCGGTATGCCCGGTACGAGTATAAGAGTTGACTGAAATTACACAGGGAGGACATACTTGCCGCGAAGAAACGATATAAAGAAAATAATGATCATCGGATCGGGCCCCATCATCATAGGCCAGGCCTGCGAATTCGATTACTCCGGCACTCAAGCCTGTAAAGCCCTCAAAGGTTTGGGTTACGAGATCGTACTGGTCAACTCAAACCCGGCCACCATCATGACCGATCCGGGCATGGCCCACATAACATATATCGAACCTCTGACTGTGGCCATGATGGAGAAGATCATCGAAAAAGAGAGGCCGGACGCCCTTTTACCCAACCTGGGCGGTCAGTCAGGACTCAACCTCAGTGCCGAGCTGGCCAAAGAGGGAATACTTAAAAAATACGGGGTCGAGGTGATAGGTGTTGACGTCGACGCTATACGCAGTGGCGAGGACCGCATAGCCTTCAAGGATACTATGAACCGGCTGGGCATCGATATGCCTGAGAGCGAGGCGGTTTATTCCATCGAGGAAGCCGAGAGGGTGGCTTCCGAGCTGGGATATCCCGTGGTGGTGAGGCCGGCATATACCATGGGCGGCACAGGAGGCGGACTGGTCTACAACGTGGAGGAACTGCGCACCGTTGCCGGCCGCGGCATAGCGGCCAGTTTAATCGGACAGGTGCTCATCGAAGAATCGGTGCTGGGCTGGGAAGAACTCGAGCTCGAGGTGGTGCGCGATTCAAAAAACCAGATGATCACCGTTTGCTTTATCGAAAATGTAGATGCCATGGGCGTGCATACGGGTGACTCATACTGCGTGGCGCCCATGCTGACCATAGATCCCAAGCTGCAGAAAAGACTGCAGGATTATTCCTATAAAATCGTCGAGGCCATACGCGTCATCGGCGGCACAAACATCCAGTTCGCCCATGATCCCAAAACCGGGCGTGTGGTTGTAATTGAGATCAATCCCCGCACCTCGCGCTCTTCAGCGCTGGCTTCCAAAGCCACGGGCTTTCCCATCGCGCTTATATCCGCCAGGCTGGCGGCCGGGCTGACCATGGACGAGATTCCCTACTGGCGCGACGGCACCCTGGAGAAATACACGCCTTCAGGCGAATACGTTGTGGTCAAGTTCGCCCGCTGGGCTTTCGAAAAATTCAAGGATGCCGAGGACAAGCTGGGTACCCAGATGCGCGCCGTGGGCGAGGTTATGAGCATCGGTAAAAACTACAAGGAGGCCCTGCAAAAATCCATCAGGTCGCTCGAATCCGGGAGGCACGGTCTGGGATTTGCCAAAGATTTTAATGATAGAACGCTGTCTGAGCTGACGGCCATGCTGAAGGAGCCCTCCAGCGAGCGCCAGTTCATAATGTACGAAGCCCTGCGCAAAGGAGCCGGTGTTCGCGCCCTATATGAATTGACCTACATTAAGGAATGGTTTATCCAGCAGATGAAAGAACTGGTCGAACTTGAAGAAGAGCTATTGAAATTCAAAGGCAAGTTGCCGCCGGACGACCTGCTAAGGCGGGCAAAGAAGGATGGATTCGCTGATAAATACCTCGCCCAGCTTCTGATGGTCCCCGAGAAAACGATACGCGAACAGAGGCTGGCGCTCGGCATGAAGGAAGCCTGGGAACCTGTCCCTGTAAGCGGAGTGGAGAACGCGGCCTATTACTTCTCCACTTATAACGCCCCGGATAAGACGCAGAGCAGCAGACGTAAAAAAGTTATGGTGCTGGGCGGGGGGCCCAACCGCATCGGGCAGGGTATAGAATTCGATTACTGCTGCGTGCACGCCGCCTTTGCACTGAAGGATGAGGGATATGAGACCATCATGGTCAACTGCAATCCCGAGACCGTGTCCACCGATTACGATACCTCCGATAAACTGTACTTCGAACCACTGACCGTTGAGGACGTGCTCAGTATCTACGAGAAAGAGAAGCCGGAAGGCGTGATCGTGCAATTCGGCGGCCAGACGCCGCTCAATATAGCAGGGGAACTTAGCCAGTGCGGTGTGAATATACTCGGCACCACTCCTGAGGTAATCGATCTGGCCGAGGACCGCGGCAGGTTCAGAGAGATGATGATCAAGATGAAAATACCTATGCCGGAGTCGGGTATGGCCATTGACATAGAAGAGGCCCTCAAGGTCGCAGGCCGCATCGGATATCCCCTCATGGTACGCCCGTCCTACGTGCTGGGAGGTCGCGGTATGCAGGTGGTACACGACGAAGAGATGTTGCGCGAATACGTCAGCGCAGCCGTCGGTGTAACTCCCGACCGTCCCATACTGATCGACAAATTTCTGGAGCACGCCATCGAAGCCGAGGCCGATGCCATTTCCGATGGCACCAACACCTTTGTCCCGGCCATCATGGAGCACATCGAGCTGGCCGGCATACACTCAGGCGATTCATCCTGCATCATCCCGCCGTTAAGCATAGCGGACAAGCACAAGCAAATTATTCTCGACTATACCTCCCGCATAGCCCGTGAGCTCAACGTGGTCGGCCTCATGAATATGCAGTACGCTATCGCGCAGGATACCGTCTACGTACTGGAGGCCAATCCCAGAGCATCCAGGACCGTCCCCCTGGTATCCAAAGTCTGCAATATTTCCATGGCCCGCATCGCCACACAGATTATGCTGGGTAAGAAGCTTGAGACACTGGGGCTGACACATCGTAAAATACCGCATTACGGCGTTAAAGAAGCCGTATTCCCCTTCAATATGTTCCCTGAGGTAGATCCCGTGCTCGGTCCCGAGATGAGATCCACAGGCGAGGTGCTGGGCATGGCCGATTCATTCGGCATGGCCTTCTACAAAGCACAGGAGGCGGCCAGGCAGCGACTGCCGGACGGCGGCACCGTTCTCCTCAGCCTAAACAGCAAGGAGATGCCCACAGCTCTCAATGTGGCAAAGCAATTCAGGGATCTCGGCTTCCGTATCAAAGCTACGAGAGGCACTCACGACTTCCTGGCCGGCTATGGGATTGACTCCGAGGTGATCAATAAGCAACATGAAGGCCGACCCAATATCATCGACGGCATCATGAACGGAGAGATACAACTCGTGGTCAATACACCCAGCGGCAAGCTCAGTAAGTACGACGACTCTTATATCCGCAAGACCGCCATCAAGTATAAAGTTACTTATATCACCACCCTTGCCGCCGCCGCTGCTGCTGTGCTCGGTATAGAGGCTTACCAGAACCACAGGCCTGATGTTAAATCGCTGCAGGACTATCACAAAGACATAAAATGAGGCACTATTTTCAACAGGGCCGATTTGAGTGGCATGTCATTAATTAAAGGAGATAGAAATCAGCCTTTATAAAGACGACTATTGAGTAAATAATGAACCAGATTGACGCCGAAGTAATATCCAACACGGAGGTGCTGCGCTATCCCGGCGCAGCCTATTTCGTGATGCAACTCGAAGCTGCCCCAATAGCTGCCGCTACAAAACCAGGACAGTTCCTCATGCTTAAATGCGGGGATGACTGCATTCTGCGCCGTCCCCTGAGCATACACGGCATATGCGCCGACAGCAGGATACAACTGCTGTACCGGGTCAGCCAGCCAATAGACGGCACATCGTCAGGCAAAGGAACTGACTGGTTGTCACAGCGAACAAAAGGGGATAACGTGAACGTTATCGGCCCTCTCGGCAACGGTTTTCGGATAACTCATAATGCAAAAAAATTGCTGATAGTAGCGGGGGGCATCGGCATTGCACCGCTGGGATTCCTGATCGGGCAGGGGCTGTCACAGGGCAGGCAGGTAACACTGCTATTAGGAGCCCGCAATGCAGCAAGTATACTGCCTGAAAATATGATACCATCAGGAGCTACACTCGTGATCACCACCGATGACGGTAGTGCGGGTAAGAAAGGCCTTGTGATTGACATATTGCCGGAATACCTGGAAGGGACGGACCAGATCTTTGCCTGCGGCCCGCAGGTCATGCTGAGTAAGATGGCCGCGATTCCAGAGCTCCGGGCCAAACATGTTCAGGTTTCGCTGGAAGTACGCATGGGCTGCGGCGCCGGCGCCTGCTACGGATGCAGCATCAGGACAACACACGGAATGAAAAGGGTTTGCCGGGAAGGGCCGGTTTTCGATATAAAGGATATAATATGGCAGGAGGTTATTATATGACTGTCAGCTGCAAGAGGATACAGGTGAGCACCGGCGGCCGGGGCGAGACCATTAATGTCACGTCGGAGATCGCACGTGAGGTAAATAATTCGGGGATCAACAGCGGTGTAGTCACGGTCTTTATTCCGGGATCTACGGCGGGGATTACAACCGTGGAGTTCGAGCCGGGCCTGGTTGCCGATATGAAGGATATGTGGCAACGCATTATACCCGAAGAGATCAACTATGAGCATAATAAGGCCTGGGGGGACGGCAATGGTCATTCGCACGTGCGTGCCTCGTTATTGGGCCCTTCCATAACCATCCCGTTTATCAATAAACGGCTGACGCTGGGCACGTGGCAACAGATCATTATCATTGATTTCGACACACGCCCCAGGTCACGTGAAATTATTTTGCAGATCATGGGAGAATAATATAGTAACCTCGATCATTCGCTTGAGAGGAGGATTTTATGCCTAATGCGCAGTCGCTGGCCATTATACTGTTCAGCATTCTGGGCTTCTGCATCTTTCTGGCGTTGGGCGCCTTTGTGGGCAAGAAGACCGACACGGGCAAAGTGGTCACTTTTGCCGGTGTAATCGCCCTGGTGGCGGTGGTCTGCTATGCCATGTACTCGGCCTATTACTTCATTACCCTTGCGCAATAATTATTGCCCGGAATACATGGAAATAGAGCAATCATGATTCAAAGTTTTCAGTGTCCTATCTGCGGCGCTCTCAATGCACTGGGTGAGCCCGAATGCAGTGAATGCGGCCAGGCCTTCGTCTATAACTGCCCGGTTTGCGGCAGCCCGCTGAACAACCGCTATCCTGCCTGCCCGAACTGCCATACAGTCTTTAACTGGGGCGCATCACCCCGCGCTGTTGTGGAGGCCGCCAACCCCACTACTTCGCGTAGAGCATTTGAGCCGCAACCTTCTCAAGAGCTATCACCAACGCGCAGGGAGGAACCCAGGACCGCCGGTTTTACTCAGAGGCCGATGTTCTGGATCATACTCATCGTAATCTGCGCTGTCCTCATCGCCCTGCTTTTAATCGCAGATGGATTAATCAATAAATAGCCAGGAGGTAGTTATGCCCGATCCGAAGACTGTGACTTACATCTTCGCCGCTGTGCTTTTGGCCTGCCTCACACTATCGCTGGGCGGTTTTCTGGGGAAAAAATTCGAGGTTTTTCGCGTGGTCATCTTCGCAGCTGCCGTGGCACTGGTGACCATCATCGTATTCGCCATCTACTTCGCCTATCTGGGAATCAGCGGACAGCTTTAATTACGACATTACCGGAGGTTATACACATCGATGCACACGGGAAAATTCGGCACAGCCATCAATTGTATGGACGGACGCACTCAACTGCCGGTGACGGACTGGATGAAGAAAAAATACAGCCTGGATTACGTGGATATGATTACCGAGCCGGGCCCAGAAAAACTAATGTCTCAGGGCAGCCCCGAACATGTCAGATCAATCAAGTCCCGCGTTGAGATATCGGTCAATGCTCACGGCTCGAAGATCATTGTGATCGTTGCGCATCACGATTGCGCAGGCAACCCTGTTTCTAAAGAGGAACATATCCTCCAGGTCAGGGACTGCCTTAAACTGATTAAATCGTGGGGTCTGCCCGTTAATGATATCATCGGGGTATGGGTAAACGACCGCTGGACGATTGAGACTATCGACGCTATTAAGTGAACGATTTACTTGACTGGACTGCCTGATGTAGAATTACGCGAACTTTAAGGGATTGTCGCCCTAATGCGATAGAAACGTTAAGATGGAGAACCGCTATGAGTAAAAAAATAATACTGGCCCTCACGCTGGTCATTGTACTGGCCCTCGTGCTACCGTCCTGTGCTCAGCAGAAAAAAGAGATACTGCCCAGCCAGATGGCCCCGGTTACACGCGGCGACCTGATACTCTCGGTTTCCTCCGACGGCAACCTCGACATGCCCAACCAGGTACAGCTTAAATTCGGCACTCCCGGCACTGTCAAGGATATCCCCGCCGAGCAGTATAAGCTGAAAGGCAAACCGGTTAAGGCCGGAACACTGCTGGCCAGGCTTGACAATACCAGTTTTTTACTTAACGTCAAGGCGAGGCAGTATGCCCTGGAGCAGGCCATTAACAGCGTCGTTCAAGGATGCTGCGGACCGCATTATCCTACTTTTTATACGTTGGCCACCGCCCTGATGCGCTTCGAGCAGGCCCAGAGCGAGATTGCAAAAGCCGAGGAATACGTGGCAGCGGAAAAATACGCCGATGCCGCCTCAAATATATCACTGGCCAGGTACGACCTCGATGCCGCCAGGTCTGTTTACGCCGATCCCAAGCTGGACACTTTCCAGACGCAGTATGATGATTACCTCAATCAGCCTATAGAGTCCTATCCCGAGCTGAAAAAGATCGTGACCGTGCTGGATGTCCAGATCGCCAGCCTTGATAGTATCCAGAAGCTGCTGGAGGAAGGAGACTACGCTGCAGTGTTGCAGGCACTGGACGGCATGTCCACGACGTTGGAAGATGCTCATAGTATCGTTAAACAGAACTCGCGCTTGCCGGGTGCTTACACCTATCCCGACACTTCCACCGCACTGGCCATCTCACGTCAGGTGCTTGATTCCCTCTACCAGCTACAGGATTTGTTTTATCAGGATGATTTCGACCGGGTCAAGGCCGCCGAAATGCTGCGAATGGCAGAGCACGACCTGCGCATGAGCAACATGATACTCGACGAGAGTGAGACGATATACCGCGCCGGCCTCAACCCTCAAACACTGCGAAACTACAATATAGCCATAGAGACCGCCATGATCAACCTTGACCAGGCCAAGCAGGACCTACTTAAAACAGAGATCATCGCACCTTTCGACGGCACCGTCGTATCTGTCGACGTCAAGAGCAATGACCAGCTTTCTCAATTTGACTATGCTTCCAAGCCGGCCGTATATCTGGTGGACACAAAAACCATCAGAATGAAAGGCATTATCGATGAGATCGACATCACCAAGGTATCGGTAGGGCAGGCGGCAATTATCAAGGTTGACGCCCTGCCCGGACGGGATCTCAAAGGACACGTGCGCTTTGTATCGCCCTTCGGCACGCTGCAGTCGGGCGTGGTCAACTTCCCCGTCGAGATATACATGGACAAGGACGAGGATACTTCGGGGCTGCGGGGCGGCCTCACGGCCACAGCAGATATCATCACGGGAATGCGTGAAAACGTTCTGCAGGTGCCAAATCGCGCTATAAAAGGCCTGTCCGGTGACTACTGGGTGGACATCGTCATAGACGCCTCCTCGGCTAAAACGGAGAAACGTCCCGTGAAGACCGGTGTGCAGAACAAGAAAAACACCGAGATCATATCGGGTCTGAAAGAAGGCGAACAGGTCCTTATCGAAGCGATCAAATAAATACCTTATTCAAATGGGATTGAGTCATCATGTCCATGATCCATCTTGAGAACATCGTCAAGATCTACACAATAGGGGATGTACAGGTCAATGCGCTAAACTACGTCAGCATGGATATCGAGGCCGGCCAGATGGTCTCGATCATGGGGCCTTCAGGGTCCGGCAAATCAACCATGATGAATTTACTGGGTTGCCTGGATCGTCCCAACGCGGGCAAGTACGAACTGGACGGCATTGACGTAAGCCGCATGAGCGATGATGAGCTGGCCGCGGTGCGCAATAAAAAGATCGGATTCGTTTTCCAGTCATATAACCTGTTGCCCAGGTTGAATGCCGTCATGAATGTGGAGCTGCCTCTTATTTATAGCGGGGCACACGACAGGCACAAGCGCGCCATGGCGGCTATGGAGGCGGTCAGCATCGTCAACCGCGCCCACCACAGGCCCAGCGAAATGTCGGGAGGCGAACAACAGCGCGTGGCCATAGCACGCGCCCTGGTTAATGATCCGCCCCTGATTCTGGCCGATGAACCCACTGGCAACCTCGATACGCGCACCAGCCACAGCATTATGGAATTTCTGCAGCAGCTTAACAAGAAAGGAATAACCATAGTAATAGTCACTCACGAAGAGGACATAGCCTCCTACACCGGACGCACCATCTACCTGCGCGATGGAAGCATCGTCCAGGAGAAAGTCCGTTGAGCTTTTTGGAATACCTGCTGTCCTCCTGGCAGGCCCTCATCTCTAACAAGATGCGCTCTTCCCTGACTATACTGGGTATCGTTATAGGTGTGGGCGCCGTGGTCTTTTTAGTTTCCTTCGGACGCGGCCAGCAACAGCAGATGGCAACCGTCTTTGAAAACATGGGCGCCAATGCTATTTACGTTTCCGGCTCCACCAGGCAAACGATGGGCGGTATGAGGGCTGAGGGCACGCTCACACAGGAGGATGCGGAGGCTTTAGCCAACAGCAGCAAGGCTCCCGCAGTCGCGGCCGTTGCTCCCATGTATTCCAAAATGCTCAAGACCGTTTACGGAAACCAGATCAGGACCATAAATATCATGGGATCCACTCTGGATATACAAAAGATACTGAACTATAAAATTGCCAGGGGTAACTTCTTCAGCGACAGCGATATCCGCAGAAGCAACAGCGTAGCCATTTTAGGCGCACAGGCAGCCAAGGATCTTTTCAGTACGGCCGATCCGGTGGGGGAAACTCTGCGCATCGGAGGCCGCAAATTCGAGGTGATAGGAGTATGCGAGTCGCGCGGAGGTTTCATGGGCACCAGCGCCGACAATTTCATCATGATCCCCCTCAGCACCATGCAATCCCATTTTGGCGTTGAGGCCGGACCCCTGGGACACCCCGTCCAGACCATCGTAGTTGAAGCTATTAAAACGGACGCCATCCATACGGCCAGGGATCAAATCACCGAGATACTGCGACAGCGCCACCACATCAGAGAAGAAGAGGATAACGATTTCAACGTTATCGATATGCAGGAGATTCTCAAACGCATGAACGAGTCCATGGCCATCTTCCAGGTATTTTTGGGCAGTGTGGCCAGCATCTCTCTCATCGTGGGAGGTATCGGTATCATGAACATCATGCTGGTATCGGTAACGGAGCGCACGCGGGAGATCGGTATACGCAAAGCCATCGGGGCTAAACGGCGTGATATCCTGGTTCAGTTCCTGGTGGAATCGGCGCTGCTCAGCCTGTCCGGCGGCATCCTGGGACTCGGTCTGGCGGGCATCGGCTCCCTGGCCATCAGGGGTCAGATGATGAATAATATGCCGGTAAGCGCGCCTATCTCTCTGGATATCGTGGCCATGGCGCTGCTGGTGGCCATTTGTACGGGAATCGTCTCAGGAACCTATCCCGCCTTCCGTGCAGCCAGGCTGGACCCCATCGAATCTCTGCGGCACGAATAGTCTATTTACCCTGCACCAAAGAGAGGAATTCCGCCCTGGTAACCGCCCTCTTCTCAAAAATGCCGCGCATGGCAGACGTAATCACATTGCTGCCCGGCTTTTTAATGCCACGCATCACCATACAGAGGTGTTCCGCCTGGATCACTACACCTACTCCATCCGGCTTGAGCGACTCCATGATCACATCCGCGATATGTTTGGTCATACGCTCCTGCAATTGCAGCCGCCTCGAATATATCTCCACCACTCTGGCCAGTTTGGATACACCCACCACCCATCCCCTGGCATTGGGTATGTATCCTATGTGTACGACACCATAAAACGGGAGAAAATGATGCTCGCACATCGAATAGAAGGGGATGTCGCGCACAATAACCATCTCGTGATGCCCGGCTGAAAAACCAGTGGAGAGCACTTCCTTTGCATCCATATCCAATCCCGAGAATAGTTCGGCATACATCTCCGACAACCTTTGCGGCGTATCCACCAATCCCTCCCTCGAGGGATCATCCCCTATGGCCTCTATGAATTCCCGGGCCGTCTTCTTGATTTTCTCAGCGTCTAACATTATGTCGTCCTATCGGCCGGTTAACCGCCGCCATATTTTTGTCTTTCCAGTACCCTGGTTGTGATTTTGTCCACTGCGCAATAGATCTCGGCTCCCATATACAGCGCCGGTTGCAGCAAATCCAGATCCAGGGTTCCGTCCGCCTTGAAGACTTCACCGTCGGCGTGTACGGCCACGACGCTTCCGATGATCCATGCATGATCACCGAAAATCCGATTGTCGAATACCATACATTCATAAGCCGCGTAAGCTTCCTTTAATATCGGAGCCTCTGTTTTAATCGCAGGGGCTTCCTGCAGATCAAACTGGGTGAACTTGTCACTGGAGCTTCCACTGCTGCCCCCCACAGCGGCGATGGTCTCCGCCCTATCCAACGGCATGAAGTTTACGGCGAACTGCCCGGCCCCGCAGATCATGTTATAGCTAAAGCGCTTGGGAGCGACAGCAATGCCGTAAAGCGGCGGTTTAAAAGACACCGGGCAGTGCCAGGCTACAGCCATAGCATTTCGCCTGCCATCGTGACTGACCGTCACTATGGCAGCTGTCCTGGGATAGTGGTGATAGAAAGCCCCGATATCCTCGGCAACAACCTTTAACATGTCCTCAGCCCTCCTCCCGGGAAGCGCGCTTATTTCTTCAAACCCAGATGCTTTTCGATGACCGCCAGTTCAGCCGGCAATTCGGGGAAGGGTTCCACATAGCGCACCGGTATATCCGGGTCTTTCAGTCCGTTGCCGGTCACGATGCAGACGATTCTCTTTCCTTTGTAGCTCTTACCCTGCTTTATCATCTTGAGCAGGCCTGCCAGCGGCGCGGCGGATGCCGGCTCGCCGAATACACCCTCTTTGCCGGCCATCATTTTATATGCTGCCAGAATCTCATCGTCAGTTACACAATCAATTATGCCACCCGATTCATCCCTGGCCGCCGTAGCGCCTTTCCAGCTTGCCGGATTGCCGATGCGGATAGCAGTAGCAATGGTCTGCGGCGCTTCGATGATCATGTTTTTCACAATCGGCGCTGCGCCCTCCGCCTGGAATCCCATCATTACGGGCGACCTGTCGACCTTTCCCTTATCCTTCCATTCTTTGAATCCCTTCCAGTAAGCGGTGATGTTGCCCGCATTGCCCACCGGTATGAAGAGATAATCCGGAGGACCGCCAAGATCCTCGATGATTTCGAACGACCCGGTCTTTTGCCCCTCGATACGGTAAGGATTGAGCGAGTTTACCAGGGTTATGGGATATCTCTCGGCCAGAGTGCGCGTTACCTTGAGCGCCTGGTCGAAGTTGCCCTCAATAGCAATAATCTCCGCGCCATATGCAATGGCCTGCGCCATTTTGCCCATGGCGATTTTGCCCTTGGGCACCAGTATTATGACCTTCAACCCGAACCGCGCCCCGTAAGCGGCCGCCGAAGCGCTGGTATTGCCGGTCGACGCGCAGATAGCCTGTTTGCTGCCGTCCTCCAAAGCCTTGGCGATGGCAAAAACCATGCCGCGGTCTTTGAACGAGCCGGTGGGATTGCAGCCCTCCAGCTTGAAATACAACTCACCCACACCCAGCTCCCTGGCCAGATTGACAGACTTGACCAGCGGGGTATCTCCCTCGCCCATTGAAATCATGGGCGTTTTATTGGTGACCGGCAGATGGTCTTTGTAATGATGCAGAACACCTCTTATCATCTCAGATAGCCTCCACCCTGATGAAGTTACTGATCTCCTTGACCACAGGCAGCTTGTTAATAATTTTAATGGCATCCTGAACTGCGCTCTCACGGGCAGGGTGCGTCATAATTACAATCTCCGCAGTGTTGGTCGAAGCATCCGATTCCTGCTGCTTGACCGAGGAGATGCTGATGCTGTGGTCTCCCATCACGTTGGCAATGCGCGCCAGCACACCGGCCTTGTCCTGCACCTTCATACGAAAATAGTAGCGTGTCTGGATTTCGGACATGGGTTTGATGCCCGACTTCTTCTCAGGTATGAAGCGCGGCGCATTGTCGCGTCCGGCGCTGATATTTTGCGCAATATTGATAACATCCGCCAGAACCGCGCTGGAGGTTGCCGAAGGGCCTGCTCCCTGTCCATAAAAGAGCACGTTGCCCACCAGATCGCCTGAAACGTAGATGGCATTATAGACGCCGTCTACCTTGGCCAGCAGCGATTCGGCCGGTATCAGTACCGGCTGCACCCTGGCCTCCACCAGATTATCGGATCTCTTGGCTATGGCCAGCAGTTTAATGGCGTAGCCGAACTCCTCGGCATAGCTGAAATCCTGCGGCTTGAGCCGGGATATGCCTTCGTAGAAGATCTCGTCAAAGTTCACATCCATGTCGAATCCCAGCGAGGTTAAAATGGCCAGCTTGTATGCCGCATCCAATCCCCCTATGTCGTTGGCAGGATCGGCTTCGGCATAGCCCAGTTTCTGAGCCTGTTTGAGCGCCATGTTGAAGTCAAGCTTGTCGTGCGCCATGCGCGTAAGGATATAGTTGGTCGTGCCGTTAACAATGGCATAAACGGCCTGTATGTCATTGGCCACCAGGTCCCTCTGGAAGGGAGAGATGAGCGGGATGCCGCCGCCCACGCTGGCCTCGAAACGCAGCCCTGCGCGGTGTTCCTTGGCGATCGACAGCAACTCAGTGCCGTGTTTGGCCATGACCTCCTTATTGGCAGTGACAACATGTTTACCGTTGGAAAGCGCTTCCTTGATATAGTCGAAGGCCGGATATTCCCCACCGATCAGTTCGATGACTATATCGATTTCGGCCCCGTAGACCACCCTGCGGTAATTATCGGTAAAGATGGCGCGGTCCAGCCCGGCCGAGCCGTGCCTGGACATGTCTTTCTCGACCACCGCCTTAAGGACAAGCGGGCAACCCGCCTGACGCGCCAGTATCTGGCTCCGCGCAACCAGCCCTTTGGCCACACCGGCTCCGATGGTGCCTATACCTAAAAGGCCTATATTGACGGGCCGTTTTTTTTGCAACTTTATTGGCTCCTGTTCTTTATCACCTTATCAACAGCAAAGTCCTTCTGTTTCTGATCCAACAAGTCCTCAACCTTCGCTTCTTTCATCAACTCCTGCATCCAGCTGCTCACACATTCCTCTTCAAGCGATTGCATTGTGGCACCATCGAGCGGACGGACCTGCTTATCGAGCACCTGCACGATCCAGTACCCGCCACCTGTTTTAACACTGTCGTCACGCATAACAGGGCTCATCTGTTTCACTTCGAGCGTGCTGAGCATACGTCCGAGCTGGGTATCATCCACGCCGGGTACGATCCAATCCAGGTCTCCGCCGCTGTCCTTGCTGGTGTGCTGCGAATACTGCCTTGCCAGATCATCCCAACTTCCCCCATCTACCAGCTTTTCCCTCACCACTTTAGCATCGTCCTCTGAGGAGAACAGTATGCCCCTGGCATGCACGCCCCGGGTATCGTCCTTCTCCAGCACTTCCAACACCCAGTAGCCGAAAGGTTTCTCCGCACCAGCATCATATATGGGATCACTTATTTCTTTTACATTCAGGTTGAAAAGCACATTTTTCAAGGCCGAGTCCTTGAGAGTGCCAAGTACCCTGTCTTCATAGCCTTTAGGCACCCATCCCAGGTAGCCTCTTTTCCCCTGTGTAAACGAGTCCAGCGAAAGAAGCCCCGCCATGTTGGAGAAATTATCTCCCAGTATCAACTTCTGTCTGCGGTCATCAGCCATGGCTTTGGTCTCGATCAACATGGCCTGCGCCTCCACTTGCTCAACCGGTCCGGGCAGGTTTGGCACGCATTGCATCTCCGAATGTTTACGGGCAATTACTCTGGCTCTGACGATATCGGTGCCGATATCGTTTTTATCCAGTTTCATATTTTCCAGTTCTTTGGTCATCTCATCGTCGCTGACAGTAATATTTTCTGCGGCTGCCGCTTCGATTATAACCTGACCCTGCGCTATACCCCGGGCGACTATATCGGGAAAGAGCTTGACTACATCGTTGGACTGGCCTTTCGAGTAAAAGTCCAGCGTCTTTATATAGTAGTCCATACTGTACGACTTATCATTGACTTTAAGCACGGTTTGCTGATACGGCATGACCTGTTCGCTGTAATACCAGAAGCCGATAATGCCGAGCACAGCGGCAATGACGACGCCCGTGACGATCCCGATGATTTGCGAGAGCCTTTTCTCCTTTTTCCACCTGGAGGCCTGTCGTTTAGTTGGGGTTCTGGTGATATTTGCTTTACGGTGTTTTCCAGCCAATTCTGAAACCTCTCGTCTATAAAATAAAATTAAGGCAATTCACATTGCCCGCTGAAGCCTAAGTATGATAACATATTTTCGTTTCTCAGACACGGGGTGTAGCGCAGCCTGGTAGCGCACCTGAATGGGGTTCAGGTGGTCGTCGGTTCAAATCCGACCACCCCGACCAACCACCCACACTAAACGAAGCCCTTAATCTACTTTATATATACGCAGAGAGCACGCGAAGTGGAGTATCGTCTATCAGTCGATCCCCCACCAGCGGGAAGGAAAGGCTTCTTTAAGGAATCTGTCGCCCTTGCCAACAGGCTTCAGGCCGAGGGCACGCATGTCGGCATCCACCATGATCATGACCAATTCCTTAAAACCCACCTTCGGCTTCCAGCCCAACTCCCTGGCCGCTTTTGACGGATCGGCCTGCAACTCATCCACTTCGGTAGGTCGCAGGAAGCGCGCGTCCTGCCGGACATGCTTGTGCCAGTCGAGGCCTGCATAGGCGAACGCACTCTCGATAAATTCTTTCACAGAGTGTTTACTGCCTGTACCGACCACATAGTCCGCCGGCCCTTCGGTCTGCAGCATCTTCCACATCACCTCGACATACTCAGGGGCATAACCCCAGTCACGCTGCGCATCCATATTGCCCATGGATATATGATCCGTTTTGCCGGCCAGTATCTGGGCGATACCGCTGGTTACTTTGCGCGTGACGAAATTCTCGCCCCGCCGTGGGGACTCGTGATTAAACAGAATGCCGTTGCAGGCGAAAAGGTTGTATGCTTCGCGATAGTTAACCACGATCCAGTATCCGAAAAGCTTGGCCGCGGCATACGGGCTGCGCGGGTAAAAAGGCGTCCTCTCACTCTGAATTTTCTCGGCTACCTTGCCGAAGAGCTCCGAACTGGAGGCCTGGTAAAACCTGGTCTTGAGCTTGGTCTCGCGGATGGCGTCCAGCAGCCTCAGTACACCGATACCGTCAACCTCAGCGCTGTACTCCGGTACCTCGAACGATATCTGCACGTGGCTCTGGGCAGCCAGGTTATATATTTCTTCCGGCTGCACCTTCTCCAGCACACGGTTGAGATTGGAGGAATCGGTCATATCCCCGTAATGCAGGAAAAGCCGCTCCTTCCTGTCATCGGCGCCGAACTTTATATGATCCAATCGTGTAGTATGGAAGGTGCTGGCGCGGCGTACTATGCCGTGTACTTCGTATCCCTTGCACAGTAACAGCTCGGCCAGGTAAGATCCGTCCTGACCGGTAATACCGGTGATAAACGCCTTCTTAGCCATTTCTCTCCTTAATGTATGCCCGCGATTATTCATTTCCCGGACGGGCCTCAAGGCCCATCCCTATATTTCGCTTACGTCCCAGGGAAATCGTTCGCCGCTGAGATGGCGCTTCCAGCGCTTCAGATCCTCCTCTACCATGATTTCCACCAGCCTGTTGAATTTGACCTGCGGCTTCCAATTCAGTCGGGCTTGCGCTTTAGCGAAATCACCTTTTTGCATCACGATGTCGGACGGCCGAAGCAAACCGGCGTCGGACTCAACATGTTCCGACCATGTCAGCCCGGCGACCTGGAAAGCCCTGCTCGCGAACTCCTCCACACTGTGTACCTGTCCGGTAGCTATAACGTAATCATCCGGTGCATCCTGCTGAAGCATCTGCCAGGCAGCCTGCATATATTCGGGAGCATATCCCCAGTCTATCCTTGCTCTGATATTGCCCAACTTCAGCTTTCTCTCCTTTCCCAGCGATATTCTGGCCACGGCATCGCTGATCTTGCGGGTGACGAACTCGATCCCGCGCAACGGCGATTCATGGTTGAACATGATACCGTTGCAGATGAACATGCCGTAGCTGTCGCGATAGATACGAGCCATCCAATGGGCGTACAGCTTGGCAGCGGCATAAGGATTGGATGGTGTGAAAGGCCGATCTTCGTTATATGCGCTGCCGTCGCCAGCGCCGAAGAGTTCTCGCGACGATGCCTGGAATATTCTGGTATGCGGACTGCCCTCCCTGGCGGCTTCAAGGAGGCGGATAAAACCCAGACCGGTTATATCTCCACACTCAACAGGAAGCCGGAAAGAACTGCCGGGTGAACTGTGCGCAGCCAGGTTGTAGATCTCGCCGGGAGTGCTCTTTTTCACCGCACGCAGCAGGGCTTTGCCGTCGGTCATATCGGCCTTAATCAAATTGACCTTATCGTATATATCCAGATAACGCAGGCGCCAGCAGGTTTGCGTATCGATAGCTATGTCCAGGCCGAATACCTCGTAGCCTTTTTCAAGCAGCAATTGGGACAGATAGGCCCCATCCTGACCGCCGACGCCTGTTATCAAAGCCCGTTTTATCATAGCTGTTTTCAATATATGCGGACGCGGCCTATCATATCACGAGCGATTCAAAAGGGAAACCCGCTTAAATAAAAAAAGGGACGGTATATACCGTCCCCATGCAGTCCCGAAAAGCTCTAATTCAGCTTCTTGACTACCCGCACCACCTGCACAATCAAGGCAAAGATATCCTCTTTCTTTTTGTACGGGGCTATTGTCATCCGGCCACCCTCCATCTTCAGGCAGAGGTCGCCGGGCGCAGGTTCCATGTCTTTACCGCAGATAATGATGTCACCCTTGTGTACAACATTATCGTACTCCAGGTCGCTGGATTTAATGCCTATCAGCTTCATCTCTCTACCTCCGCTTAAGGCCAACTCCCTCGGCACGAATACATATTCAATTATTTGCCTGCTGTCGATCGTCGCGTAAACAGGAACCACGGCCGGCAGCGATAATTGTAGTTCATTCATTATCTCATAGGGTGTTTTCTTTAGCAAATCATCCCTGTGACCCTTTTCAAGTACAAAATTGCTCAACTCGTTGATGGGAACCTTGAGTGCGCGCGATAACTTGCTCAACGACGCCAGCGTGACCGACTTATAGTCGCCCTTCTCGATACGGCAGATAAACGACGGGGACAGGTCGGCCAGCTTGGCCAGTTCGGCCTGCGATAATCCCCTCTTTGAGCGCGTCTCTTTTACATATTCACCTAACATATCTCTTTTCCACCCTCCACAAGATTATCTGTTTACCATAGTAAATATTTTATGCAACGAACCAAAAAGGTCCGAAAACCTATTGATTTTAGTAAATTATTCGTTTAATATAGTAAAAATGAAACTTCAGGCCGAGCTTTACAGGATAATGCAGCAGGAGAAGCTGACCAATGCCAGGTTGGCATCCAAGCTTGGTATATCTCCATCGATGCTGTGTCTGGTGCTGATTGGAGACAAAAAGCCGGGGCGGCGTTTCCTGCAGGGGCTGGCGACACATTACCCCGATATCTGCCTGAAATATTTACGGGATCAAACACCGGCCAAACCACAGGGCGGTTAGAAAACATGAACTTATATCTCCCTGCAACAAGGCGGCATATTTCTTTACCCGGATGTGTCTTTACTAAAGTGAATGGGTTTATTACAGCGGGGCAAATCACCCCGGTCTGACAAGGGTGTGATCCAACGGCCCCGGGCCCGCGACCTGGCTGGGGCGGCCCGGAAACCGTGGAAATAATTTGTTGGAGGTTTTTCATGGAAAGTGAAGGTTGGACCATTGGGCTGGTATCTGCGTTCATTGCCGTAGCCGTCCTTACTGGTATCATAGCAGCGTTCTCAATGCTGACCTGGGTGTTAGGGCAATGCTAAAGCGATTAACAACCATAAAAATAGGCACTCTGGAATTCCTGTACAAGTTCCTTCTGGTGCTGTTCATTATCATGCCGATTTGCATGGGCGGATGCTTCTGGATAGGGGTACAGGCTGATGCCGCCCTCAATATCCACCTGCTTAAGTTCATCATGCCTTTCGTCGGTTCGCTGGTGGGCTTATTCTTCACCGCCCTGCTTCTCCAGGCCGGACACAAGGCGGTTCCCGCACCAGTTGAACAACCGGTTAAGTCATATTCCGACAGCCTGGTCACCAGCAGGTCGGAGATCTCAGAAACGGCTTCACAGCCGAAACCATCCGTCCCGCGCGCCGGCTTCGTCACGCCATATTCCGTACAGGGAGGTAAATAAGACATCTCATTCTTCTACCGGGTAGCCTGCGTTTACCCAGGCGCCGAAATTGCCCTTGAGGGCATACACATTCTTAAAACCTGCGTCCTTGAGCAGGCCGGCGGCTGACAGCGGAGCACCCGTCCAGTGGCTGTAAACTAAATATGTTGCGTTCCTGTCCCAATCCGACATCGCCGCTGGAATAGTACATTTAGGATAATTGATTGCGCCGGGCAGATGGCCCTTATCATAAAAACGGCTCGACAGATCAATAACAACCACGTCAGTAGTCTCGTCAAGTAGTTCCTTGGCTTCCTGGGGAGTAAGCCACAAAGATGAGACACCTGACGTGGTCTGTTTATATGTAAAGCCTGCAATCACCACAGCCACGATTGTGAAAAAGATCGCGTAGAAAACCATTGCATGTGATGCCTTCACTGATGTGCTCCTTAATATTATTTCCGCTGTTTCGACCACAATTAACTTTTCAACCGGGGGACCAGGCGCCTTTTTCCATGCAACAACCGGTCTGGCGAGTACCTGCTGTCTGACATCCGGGCAATTTACATCGGGCAAGCAGAAAATCCTTTGTTTCCCGTCCCGGTGTCTTTATTAAAGTAAATCATATGAACGCCTTTGAAACATCGGTTGCAGCCTTTATTTTTTTACAGAAATCAGTAAGGAAAAGGCGTACCGCAAAATGCTTAGTTGCGGCAAGGGTTTCCATTATTTACCTTATCAAATCGATTTTATCGTAGCTATTTTGGGATTATACGATATAGCCATTTGCCACAGTAACCGGTTGAAAGGACAGGCCACCACCACCCCCAACATCCTTTGGACTTATTGTTTTATGCAGTATTGTAAATACCGCAAATTGAATGGAATAAGGTATGCTCTGCTTCAGATTTGAAGGACGGGGCGGTCAGCCCGCTAAAGAAGGTACATATTCTCGGCTTCCCGTAGCAATGCTTCGCGGAAGCGTGGATGGGCTATGCTTATTATGTCCAGCGCACGGTCCCTGGTCGATCTCCCCTTCAGATTGACCACACCATACTCAGTCACCAGATAGTGCACATCCATCCTGGGTGTAGTTATAGCCGCTCCACTACCCAATCTCGGCACAACCCTTGAAACCTGGCCGCTTTTGGCTGTGGAATAAAAGGCCAGTATGGATTTCCCTCCCTTCGAGTTATATGCCCCGCGCACGTAATCAAGCTGTCCGCCCGCACCGCTGTACTGTGATCCCCCCAGAGATTCGGCATTACATTGTCCCAGCAGGTCAAC
This sequence comes from Dehalococcoidia bacterium, assembly GCA_041653995.1. Classification (NCBI taxonomy): domain Bacteria; kingdom Bacillati; phylum Chloroflexota; class Dehalococcoidia; species Dehalococcoidia bacterium. The sequence continues at coordinate 361,614 of JBAZEK010000001.1, read as the reverse complement.
CTGTATAATGGAGTTGATAGATATCATGTTATCGTTCCTGGCGATGACCGAGGGGTCATTAGTATAGCTGACCGGGTAACTCTCCATGCTGGGATTATCGTCCATGTAGCGGTACATCTGACGAGTGCCCTCAGCCACGGTGAAAACATGCTTCCCGGTGTGCATGTTCTTTCGTCGACCGGTGACCACGCCTTTTTTGATCAGCTCTACCATGGCCGGGCCGAAAACCTCTGTGTGCACGCCCAGGTCCTTGTGATCGACCAGCTTCATGGCGATCACGTTAGGCAAGCCGCCAAATCCCAACTGGAGGGTTGCTCCATCAGGAACAAGGTCGGCAACCAGGCTGCCGATGGCTTCGTCTTCGGGCCTGGGGCCGGGCCATTTGAATTCGATCAAAGGCGATGTATGCTCCACAATGGCATCCACCTCTGAGACATGCAGCAGGGAATCGCCGAATACGCGCGGTTGGTTCTTATTTACCTCAACAATGAGACGCTTGCAGCACCTGGCCACAGTGGAAGTGTAGTCGTTGGCTGTACCAAAGCTGAAGAAGCCCGATTTATCCATGGGCGATACCATGGTAACGGTTACGTCTATATCGAGGTTTTCACGCATCAGCCTCGGCACCTGGTGGAAATGGTTTGGTACGTAATAATTCAGTCCTACCTTGACGGCTGAACGTGAGGATTTGCTGACGAACCATGAGAAGGCCTGCACGCAATCGCTGAGGTCGGGGGAAAGCAAGCTTTTAGAAACATTACCTGTGGGCAATAATGAGTGCACTTTGAGATCGTAAAGGTCTCCCACGCGCAACCGGTCGGCAATGGCCTGCAGAAGAGCGGGCGGCTCGGCGGCGGCAAGGCCGTGCACAATGGTGCTTCCGTTTTTTATCCCGCTTACTGCCCGTTCAGGCGTGGTAAGCTTGCGCCTGTACTCCGATTTGGGCGTCAGCATGGTCAGGCGCTGAAGCCGGCAACGGCCTCAGCTTCATCCCCGGCAATGGTGAACAGTTGCGTGAACCCGGCGATATCGAAGACTTCCTTGATATTCGGTTTCATACAGCAGAGTTTTATATCCCCCTGCTGCTTGCGCGCCTTCTTGAGCTGAGCCAGGAATACACGCAGCCCCGAGCTGCTGATATACTCCAGGCCTTCCAGGTTCAGCACGATCTTTACCTTCCCTGTTTCTATCAGCGAGTCGATTTTTTTCTCGGCCTCAGCAGCGCTGTAGGCATCCAGCCTCCCGCCGACGCTGAGAACATTTACATTTCCCGTTTGTTTTTCGGCCAGATCCAATGGGGCCTCCTTCTAATTACTGCTTTTTTTATACTCCTTCCACGCTGGAAAATACTCTCTCAAAGCCGGCAAGCCCCTCATCAATCACTGCGTCTGTATCAGCCATGCTCGTATACACCCTTGAGCCGGCCAGCGTTATCAGTCCATTAGCCATGTATGCCGCGCCCATCTCCTCAATCATATGTTTGCGCGGTTTCATCTCCTTTAAAAGCTTCAGCGGATTGCGGAAATCAAGTAGCATTACTCCTGAGGTCTCGAGATGCACGATCGAACCCTGGTTATATACTACAAAAGGCAGCTTATATTTGACTATTATATCCTGCAGTCCCCTGGTCAACCGGTCACCCGCTCTTCCGGCAATTACCGGCGCGTTGGTTCTCTCCATTTCAAGCAGGCTGAAATAGCCCGCAGCGCACGATAGCGGATTGGCCGAAAGCGTTCCACCCACGTAGGCCCTCTCTGCCGAGGCCCCGCCTATACCCGCTGCGAAGCATTGGATTATGTCAGCTCTTCCTCCCACGCCGCCGGCCATGGGATAGCCGCCTGCCACACATTTACCGAAGATAGTCAGGTCGGGTTTAACGTTGAAATAACCCTGGGCACCACCCATGCCCAACCTGAACCCTGTTACCACCTCGTCGAAAATGAGCAACGCGCCAAACTCGGTGCAGAGCTCCCTTACCTTTTTATTAAAGTCAAAGGGCACCGGGCGCGTGCCACTTTCAGGGCCTACCGGTTCCACTATGACGGCAGCCGTCCCGCCGAACAGTCGATTTCTAGCCAGCAGGCGCTTCAGCGCTCCCAGGTCATTGGGGAAGAACTCCTGGGTACCCGAACTACAGCCGGGGGGAATGCCCTTCGCTTCAAACCTTCCCGTGCCGGGAATATGCATGCCGTAGACCATCTGGTCACTCCAGCCATGGTAGGCGCCTCCGACCTTTATGACCTTCTTCTTTTTAGTGAATGTGCGGGCCGCCCGGATGGCTGCCATGACGCTCTCGGTACCTGAGCCCAGCATGCGGAACATCTCGACATTGGGCATAAAGCGATTGATCAGTTCCGCCAGCTTCAGCTCATATTCGTGAAACAGTCCGGTCACGGGCTCACAGTTCTGCAGCAGCTCAATGATTTTCTGGCGTACAGGCGCGTAATTGTTACCCAATACAATGGGACCGCCCGCCTGCAGAAAGTCGATGTACTTGTTGCCGTCCACATCCCAGAGGTAGGCTCCATCCGCTTTCTCTATGGCGATAGGGAAGGGATGGTTAAAGGCCAGGTTGTGCTGAACTCCGCCGGGGATGAACCGTTTGGCTTCATCGGTTAAAGCTTTCGATCGTTTACATTTAGATTCGAAATACTCGAGGTAGTCCTTCATCTTTTCCGACCGCACCTTTTTCATAGGCTGGCCTACCAGAGCATTTAGGCGACGATAAATCTCATCCACGTCAGGGTATTCAGAAATTGCATAACGTTGTTCTTCCGTCATGATCGTCCTCCGTGTTCAAACATAATTACGGGGCTTCTCTTCTCCTCGCAGCAAAGGCTTTATACACCCTTTTTAAACGGGTCTCCCCACAGATTGACTATAGCTGACAGCTCCTTGTGCGTCTTAGCATATTCCTCAAGGGAAATGCCCTTCAGGGTAGCATCGATGGCCTGGCGGAAAGCTTTGCCGCCGGCTACCGGGCCCTGCGGATGGGCGTGAATGCCGCCGCCGGAGCCGATAACGATGTCATTGCCCAGCACCTGCATAACTTTAGGGACCATGGTGGGCGTTATTCCGCCAGACGCCATCGGCCAGGTGGGCTTCAACTGGTACAGCGGGTATGTTAGATTCCTGGCCATCATTTCGAATTTGTCGGAGATGACAGGCGCCTTCCCATACGGGGCTGGAATAACAACTATATCCGCACCGGCCAGGCGCGGCAATTTACCCAGCACCAGATGCGAGCTCATACCATGCAGGGGCGACATATAAAGTGCGCCGGCAACGTCCATGTGGGCCAGAATGGGCACATTGATCTTCGGATCCTCGGCAAGAGCCTGCAGAACGGTCAGACCGACGGCCACGTAGTTCAGCATGATGGCGTTGGCGCCCAGCTCCACAGCCCTCCGGGCATTCTCGAAGACCTTGGGAACGCTGTCGCTAACATTTACCGTGTAAAGCGTGTGCTCGCCCGTCTTCTCGAAGACCTGCTTCTCAATCTGCATATAGCGCTTGACACGGCCGACCATGGAATTGAACGAGGCATCGGCTATCAGTTCATCGTCCTTGATAATGTCACATCCACCCATCGCCGCCAGTTTGAATAGCTCGGCGCCCACCTCCAGCGGATAGCCCGTGCAGGGTTTGACCATGTTGTTGAGCAGGGGACGCTTCTTGACGCCCAATAGTTTACGTATGCCGTCGATACCGAACTTGGGCCCTTTGAAGCCGGCCACATATTTCTTGGGGAACCTGACGTCGACCAGCTTGATCTGTCCTGCCATGGAGATGTTGCCGACAACAGCGGTCAGCATCATGGGAATCTGCGAGCCGATGTTCACGAAGGGGAACGCCATCTGGACAAACCAGCTCCTTTCCTGCAATCCGGCGGGCAGGTCGAACTCATAATCCGGCAGTTCGTATACACCTATCACCTTGGCCACGTGTTGTCTGCGAACTTCGGGGGTCTCGCCCGGCACAGCCACCCAGGTGCCCGTGCTCTGCTCGACGGCCAGGAAAGGCGCCACCTTGGCCATGGGTAATCCTGCTGGACCTGTGACAACGTAGGTGCCTATAATATATTCGTCGTAATCCACCCCGTCGGGTAGTGCTACAGGCTGGCTCAACATATCTTCTCTGTTCATATCGTCCTCCCCTTATTAAACCTGTTCGCAACGGTCTTTATTTATCCTTGTGTAGAAGCCCTTCAAATCAGTATAAAGCTCCTTGTAAAGAACATAGAGAAAATCATATACATCCCGGTTGGCGGCCCGCGGCTCAAAAGTGAACTCGGGGGAAACCACATCTTTCAGGCTCTCGAAATCTTTGTAGATGCCCAGCCCCACCGCCGCCGTCATCGCGGCTCCGACCGCCCCGGCTTCCTGCGGATTATGCACAGGTTGTATCTTCTTTCCGGTCACATCCGCCAGTATCTGCATCCAGGGATGGCCGAGTGCGCCTCCCCCAATGACGCGCAATGATGGGAGAGGGAATTTGAACTGCTTCTCGACCACCTCGATTATCCATCTCAAATTATAGGCCACACCCTCATAGACCGATTTTATCAAATGTTCGCGGGTATGTTCGGGAGTCAGGTTATAGAAGCCGGAACGTATAAAAGCATCGGCCACCGGGGCCCTTTCGCCATACATCCAGGGTGTAAATATCAGATAATCGGACCCTGCCGGCACCTGTTCCACCCTGGTGTCCATGAAACCGAATATATTGGTCATGGTTGCATCGGCTTTCTCCAGCCTGCACATCTCATCACCCAGCCAGCGGAGACAGCCCCCGGCCAGCTCCATCTGGCCAAGCAGGAGAATCTTGCCGGGATCGGCTGATTGTGTGCTGACAACCCCGCTTTTACCTGAAAGTATTTTCTTTGTCACCACGCCTATCCAGGCCGAGGTGCCCATGCTGATATGCCCGCCCCCCTCACCCATAGCGCCGGAGCCCACCGCTGCCGACTGTATGTCGCCGGTTCCACCCATGACGGGCGTACCCTCCAGCAAACCCATAAGTGAGGCAGCCTCGGATGTCAATCCGCCGATCTTATCCGTTGAATCGCACAGCGGAGCCAGTTTCCTGATATCGAAACCGACATAGCCAAAAATCATTTCCATCCAGTTTTTCTTCTTGAGGTCCAGCCCAAAGGCCGAGGCGTTGCTTCGGCTCATGTACATCTGGCCTGAGCAGCGATAGTTGAGATAGCCGCTCACATCGAGAAAATATTTCATGCGCCTGTACACGTCCGGCTCGTTCTTTTTAATCCAGAGCAGCTTGGGTATCCCGTCCTTGCCCGTGATTGAAGCGCCGGCTATAGCGGTGAAAACGGCGGGGCCGAGGAATTTATTCATAACCCACCTGGCCTCCTCGGGAGCCCTGCTGTCCAGCCAGATGATGCCTGGTCTAAGCGCAGTACCTGCTCCGTCCATGGGCACTATGCCGATTAATTGTGAGGAATTAATAACGCACAGCACATCAGCCGGAGATACGCCGGTCTCGGTCATCAGCTGTTTGGTGGAGGTGGTCATGGCCTTCCACCAATCCTCCGGATCCTGCTCGGCCCAGCCGGGTTTGGGATACTTTATATCATAGGGTCTGACAACCCTGCCGTGTACCTTCCCTTCCACATCCACAAGCACCGCTTTGGTATTGCTGGTGCCGACATCATGTGCAACTATGTACTTAGCCATATAACCTCTCCCCCCGGATGATTCATTATAGTTGAACTGCTCCCTCTGGAAGATGTAAACCGTAGATAATGATACACAGTTATTTACACGGAATCAACAACAGCAGATTCGATAAAGACTTCCTTTTCGGCTACAATCAAATAATCCGATTTGCCATGAAAAACGATCGTGTTGCTTCCAAACGCAGGTACCCTTCGCTTTACGCATCCGGCGAGCTGCAAAAGAGGACCGATAGCCTGATTAAGCGCCTGGGCGCGTGCGATATTTGTCCACGTTCATGCGGTGTGAACCGCCTTGATTGCAACAGCGGATACTGCAAATCCGGCAGTCTGGTCTCGGTGGCCAGCCGATGCGCCCATCACGGAGAGGAACCGGTCCTTTCCGGTACAAGGGGCTCCGGAACGATATTTTTCAGCAGCTGCAACCTGAGGTGCATATACTGCCAGAATAGCCAGATCAGCCAGGGACACGGCCCCTATGAACAGGTTGACAGCCGCGGCCTGGCGCAGATGATGCTTTACCTGCAGGAGGAATTGCATTGCCATAACATCAATCTCGTCTCTCCCACTCATTATGTGCCGCAGATCGTGGAGGCACTCTGTCAGGCAGTGCCGCTGGGACTTGATATCCCCATCGTCTACAATACCAACGCCTATGATTCCATAAAGACCCTTTCCATGCTGGACGGCATTGTCGACATCTATCTCCCTGACATCAAATATGCTTCCGATAAATGGGCCGGAAAATTCTCCGACGCCCGCCGATACGTCGAATACAGCCGGCCGGCTATAGCGGAGATGTATCGACAGGTGGGAAACCTGATAACAGACGATAAAGGTATCGCTCAAAGGGGATTGATTATCCGTCACCTGATACTGCCCAACAGACTGTCGGGAAGTGAGGAATCACTAAAGTGGCTGGCAACGGCCCTGTCCCGGGATATAACCCTGAGCATCATGGCGCAGTACTACCCCTGCCATCATGCTCCTGATGAGCTTCTACTGGCGAGGAGAATAACGGCAGATGAGTACCGCGAAGTCGTGGATATCATGAACAATCTTGGCTTGGAAAGCGGCTGGTTGCAACAACTGGACTCTGCCGAACATTACCTGCCGGATTTCCATCGTCAGGGGCACCCGTTTTCTCTATAACCTGCTGCCTATAATCTGTCTTTCAGGTTGGTCCTGAAAACAGCACGCTTTACGTTGCCGCCCGCCTTGCCCCAGATCTCCTTGATACGGGGTATGTACATCAAGATCGGCACGAGGCTTAAGAAAATGCTGTAGACAAACAGCCCGGTATCCTTATACACAAACCATGCGATTAACCAGAAAGCGATATAAGATACCGCGTAGGAAATAGTCGGCCAGCGCGTTATAGCCATGAGAATTAAAAACGATGCCAGGTATATCAGGTCGCCCAGGGGAATGGGGATTTTAACGGCCCCGATATCCACCCAGTTGATCCAGGCCAGCAGGAAGGCCAGCACGCCTATGGCGGTGGCGCCTCCTTTTCCACCCTTGAACTTGAGAAAGACCGGAAAATTGTGTCCGGCTATGACGGCGATGCCGGCGACCATCTCGACAGGAACAACAACATCGGGCGGCACCTGTAACCACACGGTCGTGAAATAGCTCAATGTGAGGGCCAGCATGGCCTTGCAGATATCTGTAGCCAGTACCAGCATGCCGGGCCAGAATCCGATGGTATAGAAGGTATTCATGGCGCCCATATTGTGGCTGCCTACCTGTCTTATATCAACGCCCTTGAATGATTTGCCTACCAGGTAGGCCGAAGGTATACAGCCCAACAGGTAGCTTTCTATAGCAGCGATGACATATGCGAGCACGATATTAATCATATTTATTCACCCTAAACATTATAAGACGCGGACGCCTGAAATGTTACTACGTAGAATTGCGTATTTCCGTCAGAAACTGAGGAAGGTGTGACGGGCTATTAGAGCTACGGCCCCGCGCTGGTTGGTGTATGTGATCTCGACTGTGGTCGACATGGTCGGGCCCAGCTTGGTTTCCTTTCCGACGATGCCGGCTATTTTAATCCGCGCGGCCAGAATATCGCCTGCTCCTATGGGCGCCAGGAACTCGTATTCCATACCGCCATCCAGGTTGCCCCTGGGGGCGCCCGCAGCGATGAGCTTTTCGACAAACTGGAACATATCAAATCCGCTGGTCACCGGCCACCCGACAAAACCCGGCGGCGCTTTGAGCCGGCCGAAAGTGCTGAATGCGGCGTACTCCACATCGCTGTGCATGGGATTTGAGTCTCCTACCGCCTGTGCGTACCTATGGATAGAGCCTTCCTCTACCTTATATATAAGGAGCGGCTCTTCCTTGCCGATCATCTTCTTCAGCGCTTCGGTCAAAACAAATTCAGCCATTTTGCCCTCTCCTGAACAATGCGATATGCCCATTAATTACGGAACATCGCCGGCCACGATCTAATATCGATGCACTGCCGGCGATGTTCAATTTCGTTTTGTTTAGAGCCGCGAGACTATTTTGCCTTGGATGGCAGTATCACGGTCGCAGCGCCGGTGGTATTTTTCTCACCCTTGCTGTTCTCGACCCAGATCTCACATTCCACCGTATGGTCTGCATCGTTCTTTTTAGTGACTTTACCCTTGCAGTACCAGGTGTCGCCATCCACCGGATCTTCGAAGCCCTTCATCTTGCGCGGGTAATCCATACCGCGATATCTACACGACAGCTTCCTGAGTGTCCCGTCCTGGCCGATCCAGTCGGTCATCAGGTTCACCAGCCATGCCCTCTTGAGCAGTCCGTGGACGATGGGCCTGCCCACGCCCAGGTTCTTGGCGAAATCCTCCTCGTAATGAAGCGGATTGAAGTCGCCCGATGCGCCGGCATACTGTACCAGCATCCTGGTGGTAGCTATTTTCTCAAGTGTCGTTACTTCACTGCCTACCTGTATATCTTCATAAAAAATCTGTTTGGCCATAGTTCCTCCACATATTAATAACAGGCTGTCTTAGAAGTTGAGGAAGGTATTGCGCACAACCAGCACAACAGCTCCCCTCTGGTTGGTATAGGTGGATTGAAGCGTGGTTACCATGGTGGGGCCCATTTTGGTCTCGCGACCCTCAATGCTGGCGACCATGATCTCCGCAATCAGGATATCGCCCGCGCCGATGGGCGCCAGGAAATCATACTCAACGCCACCGTCCAGCAGTCCCATGGGGGCACCGGCCTTCATCAGTTTTTCGAAGAGCTTGAATAAATTGAACCCGGTCGAGATAGGCCACCCCATGAAGCCGGGCGGGGCCATCACGCGGCCCCATTTGCTGTTGGCTGCCCATTCGACATCTGAATGCTGTGGGTTTTTATCGCCGACCGCCTGGGCATATCTCTGGATAGCGCCCTCCTCGACCTTGAAAACGACCGGAGGCTCTTTTTGCCCGATCAGCTGTTTCAGACTATCTGTAACAGTAAATACTGCCATCTAACAAAACCTCCCGAATATACCTTTATTTGCCGACTATGCAGACGCTGACAACGTTCATCGAGGGGAAACCGCCCATATTGTGCGTGAGGCCAATCTTCGGATCCTTTAACTGCCGCTTGTCGGCCTTGCCCTGCAGCTGCTTGTACATCTCGTACATCATCCTCAGGCCGCTGGCGCCGATGGGATGTCCGAAGCACTTCAGGCCGCCATCAATCTGGATTGGTTGCGCGCCATCACGATTAAAACGTCCGGCATCTATATCATCCTTAACTTTACCCCGGGGACTGAACTGCAGATCCTCCATGGCTGTGGCCTCTGTGATGGAGAAGCAATCGTGTACCTCGGCCATGCTGACCTCGTCGCGCGGGTTCTTGATGCCGGCCTCTTTATAGGCCATGACACCTGCCCGGTAAGCCGGCTCCACGTGCGATCCGTCCCACTTGGTGTAATACATCTCTTCACCCGAAGAAACCGATATCTGCATGGATTTCACCAGTACCGGGTCCTGCCTGAACTTCTTGGCCATGTCCGCCCTGCAGACTATAGCGGCAGCAGCGCCATCGCTCACGCCGCAGCAGTCGAATAGGCCCAGCGGCCAGGCGATGATGGGAGCATTAACGATCTGCTCAACGGTAACTTCTTTGCGCAGGTGTGCCTTGGGATTGAGTGCGCCATTCACATGGCTCTTGGCCGAGACCTTGGCCAGCATCATCTTGCCGTCCTGTGGGCTGATATTGTACTGAGAGAAATACTTGGTCGCCATCATGGCGAAACCGCCCGGCGCGGTCATGTTAAACATGAATAAAGGGGCCTTGTAGCCCATCCCGCCAGCCAGGGGAAGCCCGCCGTAACCGCAGTCCTTCAGCTTCTCCATGCCCAGCGCCAGGCAGATGTCGTAGGCACCGGAGGCAACTCCATAGACCGCCCCACGCAGAGCCTCAGAACCCGTCGCGCAGAAATTCTCCACCCTGGTGACCGGTATAAAGGGGAGCTTGAGGGCCATGCCCAGTACGGTAGCGCCACGGCCAACGCTGATATCAGGCATGTGGCAACCCCACCAGGCTGCCTGTATGGCATTCTTCTCTATTCCCGCATCAGCCAGGCATTCTACAAAGGCCTCAACGATGAGGTCCTGCGGTCCGGCATCGAAGCGCTCACCAAACTTGGTGCAGCCCATACCGATTATGGCTACTTTATCTTTAATTCCTTCTGCCATCTAATTATCCTCCTTGTTTTCTACTTTCTTAGGCGACGATGGGCATCGCTTTCCAGCCGTAGTTTACAGCAGCGCGCTTCTCATCGGAATATTTAATCCTGAAGGTCAACTCCACCGGCATGCCGACTTTCAGGGCATTGGCATCGCAATCGGTGAGGTCTACACCGGCCCGTCCACCACCATCGAAGTCGATGAAACCGTAAGATGCGGGCGGATCGATGCTGGGGGCCAGGAAGTCACTGGTATAGGTGAAAAGCGTGGCCTTCTTGTCGGTAAAGCGGTACGGCTCATACTGATCCACCGCCCCACAGTCCGGATTGGGGCAAATCCTCTGTGGCGGATAGCTCGGTGTGCCGCATTTCTTGCATTTGAATCCGACCATGCCGTAGAGCTCCCTGTTGTCCCTGGATACTACGGAGAACGAGGTGAATAATGCTTCTTCTCCCCTGATGCCTATCTCGCAGGGCATCTGCTTGCGGAAAGCAAGGTATTTCTCATAGCTGCCCAGAGCGACTTTGTTGGCCATGTTCCTTTTAACAGCCTTCTTTCCCTTGACTTTGGAGATCTTGTCGGTAACGGTCAGGTAGAAAGCGTCACAGCCCTGGCCGAAGCTGATCACCAGAATCTTGTCTCCCGCCTTGGCATCTTCCAGCGCGGCTACCAGCATCAGAAGTGTCTGGGCTACGCCGGTATCGCCGACCGTTGTCAGCATGGGATCCTGTATCTGCTCGGGAGTAAGCCCGAATGTCCTGCCCAGGGCAGCATGCGCGCCGCCGAAGGCGCAAGCGTAAATGACCTTGGAGAAATCCTTCACGTTCAGTTTATATTTCTTGGTCAGGCCCGCCAACGCCTCGGGGATAAATTTCATATAGCCGGCATCGCGGATGAAGCGTTCCTCCCACATATGCTCCAGGCGCTCTCCCTCCAGGCGCCGTCTGTCCACGAAATCATGCGTGGTCGAGTAAGATCCGTCGATAGTAGCTATTACATCATCCTTACCCATCAAGAAGGCCGCGCCTCCGTCGCCATAAGTGTAATCGCCGTTGCCGCCGACCTTGCTGACACGCATGTCAGCGGCGCAGACCAGGCAGCTATTGAGAGAGCCCGCTGCGATCGCATCGGCAGCTGCCAGCAGCGCGCTGGTGCCTGACTTGGTGGAATCAGTAAAATCCGCCGCCCTGGTATCTGTATTGAGGTCCAGCGCAGCCGCGATAATGCCGGCGTTCTGTCTCAGGGCATACGTCTGAGAAGTAGTGGCAAAGTAAATCCCGTCCACTTTTGAGGCGTCTTCCCCCTGCAAACAGTCCGTGGCAGCGGCCACCGACATGGTTATGCTGTCCTCGTCCCAGTTGGCCACGGCTTTCTCGCCCCTCAAAGGGGCAAACCCCAGGAACAAGAGGGACATCTGCATGATATTTCGATCCAAACGAAACCTGGGTATGTGTGCACCGTACGACTTGATACCTACCATTTTTCCTCCTTAAATCTGATTTAATTATTTTAAGAGTGCCAGCCAACCCATCAGCGATTGATTTTACACCATATCATATTTCATCTCAATATCAGGTATGTTCAAGAAATGCGTCCCCAGTCACGATCCGTAATCAATCATTTCTGACAACCCGTCCATTAAAGGCCGATGCCTGCAGCGATCTTCTCCAGGTGCAGGTCGGTATCTCCCAGCATGAATTCGGACGATTTCACGCGGCGGAAATAACAACCTATATCGTGGTCCATGGTAAACCCGATGGCCCCGTGTATCTTGATGCCGTCGACGCAAACCCTCTGATATACATCATTAGCCTTGGCCTTGGCCTGGGAGATGTACATGTCGGCCTTTACGCCGATAGACAGCATCCAGGCTGCATAGTGCACCAGATACTGTAAACCCTCGACGTCGGTGAGCATATCGACAAGCTTATGCTGTATGGCCATGAAAGAGCCGATCGGCTTATCGAATTGTGTCCTGTCCTTGGCATATGCCTGCGTCATCTCCAGCACCGCCTGGCAGGCGCCGGCTACTTCGGCACATTTGAGCACCGTAGCTCGCTGAGCCATATAGGAGATTACTTTCCAACCATCTCCCTTTTTACCGATAGTATCGGACCTGGCGGCCTTCACGTTCTTAAACCTCACTCTGCACTGCCCATCGCCGGCGATCGTGGGTATCAACTCTATTTTCACACCGCGGCCGGCCGTTTTTACCACAAACAGGGTCAGGCCACTCTCGGGCGATTCCGCCTTTTCCGTCCTGCATAACACCAGCAGATGATCCGCAACATGTGCATAGGGCACAAACCATTTTTCGCCATTTAGAATATAGTTTTTACCGTCAAATTCTGCGTGAGCCGTAATGTCGGCAGCTTCAAATCGCCCCGACTTCTCTGTAAGGGCCAGCGACCAGATGCTTTTACCATCTGCGATGGGTGTGAGATATTTCGCTTTTTGCGTGGCAGTGCCGAATTTCAAGATGGGGATGGAACACAGCGCAACGGTTGAAAAGAACGGGCCGGGCGTTATGTTCCTGCCCATCTCTTCCATCAGTACGACCAGGTCAAGGAAGTCAGCGCCGGTCCCGTTGTACTGCTCAGGGAATATCAACCCCAGCCAACCCAGCTCGACCATCTTGGCCCACATGTCAGGATCGTAGCCCTTCTGATCGGTCTCCAGCTCCCTGACCCTGGCTTTGGGACACTCATTGACCAGGAAATCCCTGGCCATGGTCTTCAACATATTTTGCTGTTCGTTAAAATCAAAATCCATCTCGAACCCCTTAAGTATTAATATGCCCTGGGCAGACCCAGCTTGAACTGCCCCACGATATTCTTCTGCACCTCGTCGGTGCCGCCCGCGATGGCGATGCCGGGGAACATCATGTAAAGGCGAGTGACATTGCCCATGACTTTAGCCCATTTGGACCACATATCAACCTGAGAATAAGCGCCGATAATCTCCGAACCGGTGGTGGCGAGGCGCTGCATCACGAGATCACAATAAGCCTTGTTCCTGGCCGCCTCGTAAATGGGTATTTCCCCCTTGCTCATCTTCCATGTAATCTCATAGCTGAACATTTTGAGCGTCTCCAGCTCCAGCGCCCTCTCAGCCAGCTTGTGCCTGACCACCGGGTCCTTGGCCAGCGTCGTGCCATTATAACGTATTTCACGACTATACTTAATAATTGCCTCAAGTATCTTCCTTGACATGCCTCCGAACTGCGGGGCGATGCTGTGCCGTTCGAAAGCCAGGGACTGCATGAGATGGTACCAACCGCGGTTCTCCGTCCCTACTAAATTGGCCGCCGGGACCTTAACATTGTCGAAAAATAACTCGTTGAAGATGTGCACGCCGGCAAAGTTTATGATAGGTTTAATGGTGATGCCCGGACTCTTCATATCGAGTATCAGCAGGCTTATGCCATGCTGCTTTTTCTGGGCGCCGGGGTCGGTCCTCACCGCTATCCAGCACCACCTGGCTCTATGAGCGCAGCTGGTCCATATCTTCTGCCCGTTTAGAATATATTCATCGCCGCTTTTTAGCGCCTTAGTCTGAATATTGGCAAAATCCGAGCCGGCATTGGGCTCGCTGTAGGCGGTGCACCATACACCATCCGGCTCACCGGCCGCAATGGAGGGTATATACTTCTTACGCTGCTCCTCGCTGCCGAAAAGCATGAGTGATTGCCCTACCCAACCTATGCCGCTCACCCCCATGGTGGTGCCCGGGATACCCTGGTAGCTGGCTTCATCAATGTACACAAGCTGCTCAAAGGGAGATGCGCCCTGGCCCCCGTACTCTTTAGGCCAGGCCATGGTCAGCCACCCTTTTTGCGATAGTTTCCTGGATATCTGCATTGTGAATTCCCAATCCTCATCCCTGCCCTCCTCCTCCAGGCCGCTGATGACGGAGTGTCCCGACAATTCCGCCCGGGCAAAAGCCCTGATCTCCGCCCTTAATTTCTCCTCTTTTTCGCCGAACTTAAAATCCATACCCGCTCCTTAAACAAATAAAGATTATGTAATCTAAGTGGCACTGATAACCGCTGTTTCTATCGCATGTCCTATATTTTTCTCTTTACCTGCCTCTGCCCATTGACCTGTGCCCGAGCAAAATGGTATAACCTAATTATTAGTGAACAATGTTATATAAATGGGCTTGTACCTTATAATGGAATTATATCTGTCGGAACAACGTTCACTTTATATCACATGAAATAGTAATCTGTCAAACTGACGGAAAACAAAGGCAGCGGCCGTTCTATTTCTTAAGTGAGAAAGTCAGTATGAAAGTTGAAGGGAAATCGACCAAAGCGCTGATCATGCATGCGGCACTCGATATCTTCAGTAAGGAAGATTTTGAGAAGGCCACCATGCGCTATATCGCTGAGAAGGCGAACGTCACCACATCCATCATCTACAAGCATTTTAAGAACAAGGACGATCTTTACGTGCAGTTGATCAGCACCATAATCGAGAGGACCAGCAGGGAGCTGGACATGCATTTGACCGGCCTGGCCGATACCCGAAACAAGATCTATCGAATGACACACTACTATCTCAATTATTTCCAGGATAATATCCACATCGCCCGGTTGGTATATGCGAGGACAAACCTGAGCTACTGGTATGAGTTTGAAAAGGCGTATAAAACCGCCAGGACGTCCGGTTCGCTGTTCTTAAGGATCATGGAAGAGGGACAGCGTAAGGGGGAACTGCGCAGCGACCTCGACCTTAATATGCTCGGGCATATTTATCACGGCGCGCTGCGCCACATGGTAGTTCACTGGCTGTATAGTCAGGACAGATACAGGCTGTCGGATCTGGCCGATGGTTTCGCCCAGGCTATTTACGAAGCCAGCAGGGTGAAAGAGACGGGCAATGAAACCTTCGTTTGCCCATTTATGAAACGTGATAATCCTTAGCAGGTAATATCGGCTGCAACTTCTACTTTATATTCGAAATGCTCTGGTAAACCCTATCTTTCCAGGCCACGCCCGCACCCAGGGCCCGGCGTGAGGCTCCGACGATCACCGCAAGGATAAGGAAGCTGATGCCCAGCGGGTGAAATAGAAACGAGATCTTTGATCCCCTGAAGTATATGTCCGTAATAACCCTCATCAGCAGTATGACCACCACCTGCACCTGCACAATGACACCCCAATCCATAACGAAGCCTTCTGCAATCAGTGCATTGATCGGACGTGCACATGCCCAGTAAAAAGGCGCCAGAAAAAATATATAGGCTATCAGGACTGACCCGACCATAACCAGCGGAGAGAGGGCTGACACCGAGTAAAACCACTTGATGCACCCCTCTGCCATGGTCCCCATATTGGAATACATTTTAGTGGTCAATACCCCGCTCAGGTTGACCGAGAGAATACGCCGCCCATGTTTGTGCATCTCGATGCCGAACCAGACGTCCTCCATGATCCTCGATTTAACCGATTCGTGTCCCCCGAGCCCCAGGTAATCTTCGCGTTTAAACAGCAGGAATTGCCCGATGGCCAGTGTCGGCCCCGGCTTCTTCCATGAATGGAATAACCAGAGCGGGAACCAGCTCATGACAAGGAAATAGAAAAGGATAGGGATAACAATCTTCTGCGTTATACCGGAGACCTTCTGCCGGGGAAATCCGGAAAGCATAGCGGCATTATTCAAAATTGCCAGCTGAAGCGTACTCCTGATCATGTGAGACCGGCTGACCGTATCAGCGTCGATGAAAAGCAGCCAGCTCCCGCGTGCATTCTGTGAAAGCTGGTGGCAGGCGAAGCATTTCCCGGCCCATCCGTCGGGCAGTGGCTTACCTTTTATTAATTGCAGCCTCTTATCATTTTCGCCTATCCCGCCTACTATCTCTGCCGTTCGGTCGGAGGAGTTATCATCGAGCACAAGCACTTCGAAGTTGGGATAATCCTGATTCAAGACCGAGGCAAGGCACCTGCCTATGTTCTCCTCTTCATTTCTGGCCGGGATCAGGACAGACACAAGAGGCTGGTCCGGGGGAACAGCCGCCTTCCGGGAGGGCCTTTTCAGGGCAGCCAGGTTTAGGATAAGGTTAATAAAGAATAATGCCAGGCCGGCCAGTACAAAAAGTTGATATATCAATTGATCCCGATCCTAAAATATTATGTCAGGCTGTTTTCCTTCTGGACCTGATCCAGCTTCGCAATCGCCCCGAAGTGCCGGGTGATTTCTTCAATCCCTGCAAGTGCTTGATCAGAAGAATGGCAGTAATGCAGGCCATAAAAGCTATTTCCCAGGTATCCGCACCTGTCAGCGACAGGTACACCAGTGTTCCGGCCAGTCCGCACATGACCGTCCAGGCATCGTTGTTTATGAAGAGAAATCCGATAAAGAACAGTATAGCCAGGCAGATGATGATGTCCCATCGGCTCAGGGCTACCAGGGTCCCGGCGAATACCGCCAGCGCCTTTCCGCCGTGAAATCCCAGGAAAGGGGAATACGCATGTCCGAGCACCGCGCAAACAGCGACAATGTAGCCAACCGACTGAGAATAATTAAGCACGCACAGAGCTATAAAGACAAAGGGCATGCTCTTGAGTATGTCCGCTATCAGTGCAACGACACCCCAGACTTTTCCGCCTGCTCTAAAAACGTTGGTCGCTCCGGGATTGCCGTCGCCGAAGTTCCTTATATCCTTTCGCAGCTTTAACCTGCCGATCCACAATGAAAAAGGGCAGGCGCCCAGAAAAAAGGCCGCTATTGCCAGCACTGTAACTATCGCTGTATCGATCATAATGCCCTCATAATCGATTATACGTAGCTTTTCGGATGACGGCAATGCTATAGAAAAAGCAGATGGGTGTCAAGCATGGAAAAAATTGGACACGACCCCGATGGGATTCGAACCCACGATCTCCACCGTGACAGGGTGGCATGTTAGACCGCTACACCACGGGGCCATGAATACGTAAAGCAGCCAGAAGGGGCTGAAACTGCTGTAAAAGTCTATCAACATAGGTAAGCAGTGTCAAACCAGCGGCCATCACGTTTAAACAATTGATTTATCATCTTTTTTATTATAAGCTTACACTTGATTCATAAGTATCTGCCGATTATGGAGATTGTAATGGTATTTGAATACCGCAACATTAAAACCTCTGTTACCCCCGGGATTCTATTTTTCGCCGCAGCGTTGCTTCCCATTATGCTGTCGATCATATTGATGATGCCCTCCCGCGTCTATGCAACGTCGATCACGCTGAATCCTGACTCGGGCAAGATGGGTACGAAGATAACCATCACCGGGGACGGGTTCATCGGCAAGATGGCGACGATTTACTGGGATGATAAAAAACTGGTGCAAAACGTCCCCATCTCCAAATCTGGAGAGATCAACCATAAATTCGATGTCCCTACCGCATCCAAGGGCATTCATGTAGTGAAAGTGACCGATGACAGCAACTGGTCGAATATCACGGCAACTTCCAATTTTTCAGTCCGCCCCAGCATCCTGTGTGAGCCGCCCTGGGGTAAGATCAATACTCGCATCTATATTTTCGGCTACGGCTTTGCGCCTAACGAAAGCGAAATCAAATTCAACTGGGACGGCACTCCCCTGTCCAAATCGCCGATTCAGGCTGACAAAACAGGCTCATGGAGCGCCCAGTTCGATGTGCCCACGGTGCCGAAGGGCGAATACATTATAAACGCCATCAGCCCCTCTACAGGCCCGGGCGAAGTTCCTGATCTGGTATTCACTGTATCTCCCTTCTGTAAATCAACACCGGCATCAGGCCCGGTCGGAACCAGGGTAACCATTACGGGTGTCGGTTTTAGACCCGGAGAAGATGGCCTGACATTCACGTGGGACGGCCCCATAATTGATACTAACGTGGTGGCTCAGCCCAACGGCACATTCAGCTACGTCATCACCGTGCCGCCCTCCGTTAAGGGACGGCATGTACTGGGTGTTTACGGCAGCAGCTTTACACCCATCGGTATCGTGCCCGACCTCGAATTTGAGGTCACATCCAGTATTCAACTTATGCCCAGTACCGTCATCGGCAGCAGGGATGTGAGAATTGACGGCAGCGGATTCAACGCAGATGAGATAATCGCCATTAAATATGATAGGTCGGCGACGGATGCAACCACTACCACTGATGCCCGGGGCAGTTTCACCCTGACCATGAAAGCGCCTTCCAAGGCGGGCAAAACGCACACAATAGAGGCCGCCGGCAACAAGGGTGGCCTTGCGCAGGCCAGCTACACGTCCGGCTCCCTGCCGCCGCCATCGCTTCAGCTTCTCTCTCCCGGCCCCGGCGCAACTTTTTATAACTATAATTCAGTGATAGATACTATAACAGGATTATTTAAATCACCCGGTAGTCTGCTCGGAATCGGTCCCGCACCGCAGTCAGGCGGCGCCGATGCTTCCCTTGCCGTACTGGGATGGTCGGCAAATACTGATACCACGGGGATGAAATACTCACTTCAGATATCAATATCGCCGGATTTCGCCGGAACAGCCATGCAGAAAGACGATATCACCACAACATCGTTCAACCTGCAGCGGTCCATGCTGCCCGATACAGGCACTTATTACTGGCGGGTGCGGGCGGTCAATGATGCGGGAGAAATCGGCCAATGGTCGAACTCCTGGCAATTTGAATCCAGAGCGGCCTCGCCTCTGGTGATCGCCATCGCCTTGACTATCATTGCTTTAATCATAGCCATAATCGTGTTCGGCATCATTGCTCTTATCAGCAGGAGCAGATATAGATAGAATCAAGAATCACGCTTTTACTTGTATTTTAAAGCGTTGCCATGCTATATTAACCATTGCTAATAATTAAATTAGCCGCTGGGGGTGCTTAGACTGGCAGGCTGAGACTCCGTTCGACCGGAGAACCCTTGAAACCTGCTCTCGGTAATTCGAGCGTAGGGAAGCGGTAACAGCCAAGGGTTACGCTTGTAAGACGGCGACTCTTGGTTTTTTATTTTTAATACAATGACACAAATAGAGCAGGCAAAAAAAGGCATCGTCTCTCCCGAGATGAAAAAGGTTGCTTTCGCAGAGCAACTGGATGCCGATTGCCTCTGTCAGAACATAGCATCGGGCAGCGCTGTCATCCCCGCCAATGTAAATCACCCGATAAGCGGTGTCTGCGGGATAGGCAAAGGGCTGAAAATCAAGGTTAATGCCAATATCGGTACTTCATCAGATGTGGGCACTATGGCAGGTGAACTGGAGAAGCTCCGTGTGTCGATTAAATACGGCGCCGATACGGTCATGGACCTCAGCACCGGCGGCGATATCAGGGCAGTGCGCCGTGCCATTTTAAAGCAGAGCAGCGTTCCCATAGGCACGGTCCCCATCTACCAGGCTATGGTAGAGGCCGGCCAAAAGTACGGGCCTATAGTTAAGGCTACTGCGGATGATATATTTAAAGCCATCGAGGAACAGGCCGCCGAAGGTGTTGACTTTGTAACAGTCCACTGCGGTGTTACTCAAAGCGCCATACGATCCTTAAAGAGCCAGCGACGTGTCACAGACGTGGTATCACGCGGAGGGGCTTTTCTGCTTGGCTGGATGCTTTATCACGAAAAAGAGAACCCTCTTTATGAACACTACGATAGGCTGCTCGATATAGCCGCCAGGTATGATGTTACTCTCAGCCTGGGCGACGGCATGAGGCCGGGCAGCCTGGCCGATGCCTCCGACCGTCCCCAGATACAGGAATTGGTCACGCTGGGTGAGCTGGTGGAGCGCGCCTGGAAGGCGGGAGTACAGGTCATGGTTGAAGGGCCGGGACACCTGCCGCTGAATCATATCGGGATGAATATGCAGTTGCAGAAGAGCCTGTGCAAAGGCGCGCCTTTTTATGTACTGGGACCCCTGGTTACCGACGTAGGCGCTGGCTACGATCATATCACCGGTGCTATCGGCGGTGCCATTGCTGGCGCATACGGAGCGGATTTCCTCTGCTATGTGACACCTGCCGAGCATCTTTCACTTCCCGACTCCGAGGACGTCAGAAATGGAGTTATCGCTTCCCGCATAGCCGCTCACGCGGCAGATATCGTCAGGAGCCAGGGTAAGGCTGCCGATTGGGACCGCCGGATGTCCACGGCCCGCAAACACCTGGACTGGGATGCACAGGCCGAGTTATCCATCGATACCGATAAGGCCAAAGAAATAAGGTCTAAATATGCGGTGAAGGGGCGCGCCTGCAGCATGTGCGGGGAATATTGCGCCATGGACCTGGTTGAAAAGTACCTGGGTGTTACAGCCAATAAATGTTAACAGGGATATTATGTCGTTAGATGAAGGCAGAAGTAATTTCGATCGGCACTGAGTTACTGCTCGGCGAGATAACGGATCTGAACGCCGCTTATCTGGCCAGCCAATTGCCTTTACTCGGCATAGATCTGCATTTTATATCCACCGTGGGCGACAACAGGCAAAGGCTCATCGAGACTCTCAATCACGCCTGGCAGAGGTCCGACATCATCATTACAACGGGTGGACTGGGACCGACTGAGGATGACATTACACGCGAAGCAATCGCAGACTTTTTCCAGGAACCCATATCGATAGACCAGTCACTGGTTGCGCAGTTCAAGGAGCTTTTCAAGCATTTCAATATGGAGATGCCTGAGAGCAATATAAAGCAGGCCGCCGTTATCCCGTCCTGCCAGGTCATCCCCAATCCGCGTGGTACGGCGCCCGGCTGGTGGGTGGAGCGAGACAGACACGTTATCATCGCAATGCCCGGACCTCCCGGTGAGATGCAGCAGATGTGGTCGAGCGTTGTGGCGCCAAGGCTGCAGCGCGAGTTCTGCGCAGCTGTCATTTATTCCAGCACCGTAAAAACATTCAGCCTCAGCGAGGCTAAACTGGGGGAGATTACGAAGTCATTTCTGCTTGCCCGTAATCCCACTGTAGGCATTTACGCCAAGCCCGACGGCATTCACCTTCGCATCGCAGCTAAAGCCGATTCCCTGGATCAGGCCAAGCATCTGGTAAAAACCACCACCGATGAAATACGTCCCCTCGTGGGCGATTATATCTGGGGCACGGATACCGATACGCTTGAGACGATCATCGCGGATTTATTCATCAAGAAAAATATGAGCCTCTCCACAATGGAAACCGATACCGGCGGCATACTGGCCAACACTATAACCAATGTGCCGGGTGGCTCACAATTTTTTAAATGTGGTATAGTGATTAACCGCTCTGAGCTGGGAGAAAGATGCGGCATCGACAAGAACGTGATATCCCGATATGGACCGCTGAGCCCGGAAGCCGTTCGCGAGATGGCCACTTCAGTCAGGCGGGAATTCGATACTTCAGTCGGTGTCGGACTGGCCGGCGTCATTGAGAATGGTGATGCTGTCCATAAGCTGGGAACCATCCTGATAGGAATCGACGACGGCAAGAAAACATACACATTCCAGCGGACCTATCCCGGAACACGGCTGCAGATTAAGCAGAGGGCTGCCATCGCCGCCCTGTTTGAATTAAGAAAAATCATGCTGTAGGAGATAAAATGCACCTGATAATTGATGGATTTGGAAAAAATAAAACGATACTCCAGGATGAGAGCTTCATTCACGATCTGCTTAACGCCTACCCGGGTAAGATAGGCATGACCAAGATATCGGACCCGATTGTATTCAGATACTCAGGCGCCAAACCCGAGGACTGGGGAGTATCCGGCCTTGTATTTATAGCGGAGAGCCATATAAGCCTGCACACCTTCGTTGAACGCGCCTTCATCAACATCGATGTATTCTCCTGCAAGGATTTTGATGCGGAACGTATCATCAGGGATATGCGGGATAAATTCGAATTGACAAGGATGAGGAGTTGTCTGGTGCGGCGCGAATGGGAGCCGGGAGAGCTCAAAGAATGCCGGGAAGTCCTTGAAGTCAACTCGATATGAGCGAAATCAGCCATCTGTTGAGCCAACCGGGCAATTTCGCCGGGCTACCTTCTCCACACTCCGATTACAAATCCTCCCGTGTGGCAGTGCTGCCCGTGCCCTACGACGGCACAACGGAATGGCACAGCGGCACACGCAACGGCCCCAGGGCCATCATCGAAGCATCTTACTATCTGGAATGGTACGATATCGAGCTCGGCAAAGAGCTCTACAGCATGGGAATACATACACTTCCCGGCATCGAGCCCGTTATGGACAGCCCTGAAGCCATGGCCGAGCGTGTATACAGCACTGTAAAATCGCTGCTCGATGCGAACAAATTTATCGTAATGCTGGGCGGCGAACACTCTATCAGCTATGGATCGATTAAAGCATATAACCAGCAGTACGCCGACTTCTCGGTGCTGCAGCTTGACGCGCATGCCGACCTGCGCGATCAATACCTCGGCACAAAGTTCGGGCACGGCTGCGTTATGCGGCGGGCGCTTGAGATATGTCCGGTGACACAGGTCGGCATTCGCAGTATGAGCCTTGAAGAACATGAGTTTATCAAGTCCAGGGGCTTATCAACTTTCATAGTCGATAATAATAGTCTCAACCTGTCCCATTCCAATATCATCGATTCACTGTTGAAAAATGTCTATATCACCATCGACCTTGACGTTCTGGACCCTTCCATCATGGCTGCGGTAGGCACGCCCGAGCCGGGCGGCATGGGCTGGAGTGATATCCTCAGTTTGCTGAGGGCTGTGGCGGAAAAAAGGAAAATAGTGGGATTTGACCTGGTGGAGCTTTGCCCCGATCAGGGGCCTGCTTCTTGCTCCTTTACAGCCGCCAAACTGGCGTATAAATTAATCGGCTACAGCTTCTTTGCGGGTATGTAACCCGTCAAACCGCACAGGTTGCTAAAGCTCAATCCAGCCTGTTAATAAGATTGACAACTTGCTCGATGCCGTATTAATATTTACCGGTTTAGCGAAAAATGCCCTCGAAACAAAAGCCATTGCCAGTCAATCCTGGAACCAGTCTCGGCGAAGCTGCCACCCGGTTCCTCTCAACTGTATCAACCGAATCAGCCCCGGGGACTCAGCAGGAACTGCTTAAATTCACACGCTGGTATGGCCTGGACAGACCCATCATCGACCTGACCGGACAGGCAACGTCCAGCTATTCCGAACAATTCCACTCAGGTACTTCCCAGACTATAGAACATCTCAACACTATAAAGGCTTTTCTATCATTCTGCTATAAACAGGGCATGACTTCGTCCAATCTGGCGCCGCATATCAGGGTGAAAAAGCCGTCCGTCAGACAACAAACACCGGGTGCAGTTAAAGTCGAGGAACCCATAATTCTCACCAGGGAAGGGCATGAGGAATTGAAGCGGAAGCTGGATGCGCTGAAAGAAGAGAGGCCGAAGATCAGTGAGGAGTTAAGAAGGGCTGCGGCGGACAAAGACTTCCGCGAAAACGCGCCGCTGGAGGCTGCGCGCGAAAAACAGGGCCATGTCGAGGGACAGATACGCGACCTGGAGAACACGCTGAAGCGCGCTAAAGTGATCGAGTCGCCGGAGGAGAAAAGCCACAGAATAACGATGGGGGATACGGTTATTATATCTTTCGTGGAATCAGGCGAGAGAATACAGTACACGCTGGTCAGCTCCAAAGAGGCCAATATCCAGCAGGGTAAGATCTCACTTAGTTCACCGATGGGGCAGGCACTTTTCAATAAAGAAGCCGGCGAAGCGCTGGAAGTGACGGCCCCTTCAGGAGTACTCAAATATCGAATTATCGAGATATTAAAATAGTGATTGACGGAGCAATCAAGCGCCGGTGACTGCAGCCCAAATTATTAGCTGACTTTAATTATCGGTCGGTTTTAATTATAATAATACGGTTTTAAAGCACGGTCATTGATGTGAGCCAATTCACAGGCTACGGGTATAAAGCGGGAAACTATTAATTTAGTACAAAAATACGAATTAATAATAAGGAGGAACCATGGACTTTAGACTGACGGACAAACAGATAGAACACAGAAAGGAGTGTTACAAGGTCTGCGCAGAACTGGACAAGAAGAAGCCCAAGAGTTGGGTTGGCTTCGAAAGCCAGTTCGACACCGAAGAAGGCTGGAATTTCCACCGGTACTGCGCCAAAGAGTTCGCCAAAAGAGGCTGGCTTGCTCTCGGTTGGCCCAAGGAATACGGCGGAACCGGTGAAATGATGGACAAGGTTCTCTTCGCCGAGGCGCGCGGCTATTACGACCTTGCCGGCTCCGATATCTTCGGCGTGTCTATGCTTGCCCCGACCCTGCTTGCTGCAGGCAGCGAAGAGATAAAGAAGGAGTTCCTGCCCAAAATTGCCAACGCCGAACTCATGTTCTGCGAACTCTGGAGCGAACCCAACTCAGGATCGGACCTGGCGGGACTGCAGTCGTCAGCAGTGCGCAAGGGCGACGAATTTATCGTCAATGGCCAGAAGACCTGGAACACCGGCGCTCATTTTGCCGACTGGGCATTCGGCGTCTACAAATCGGACCCCAACGCCAAGAAGCACCACAACCTCACCTTTATGCTGTGCGATATGAAAAGCCCCGGCATCACAGTAAAGGGCATACCCTACATGAGCGGCTCCCACGTATATAATGAAGTTTACCTAGATGACGTGCACATCCCCACCAAGTATATCGTCGGACAGGAGAACGAAGGCTGGGCCGTGGTCAACGTGCTGGCTGGCTTCGAAAGGTCCAACCTCGATATGGTTTACGGATTGGTCAGGGGCGTGGAAGAGCTGGTCAACTACTGCAATGAAACTAAACGCGGCGGACAGCTTCTGTCAAGGGACCCCATGGTAAGAAATAAGGTAGCAGATATGGCATGCCAGCTCGAGGCCGTGCGCACACTGGCCTATCGCGTAGCCGACCAGCAGAACAGGAATGAGATGGGTCTGATGGACGCTGCCGCAGTAAAAGTCTTCGCCAGCGAACTTATGGAAAAATACGCTCACGTAGCTTGCGACATTTTAGGACCCTATGGCCAGGCCGAGCACTCTAAATTTGCCAAGATGAACGGCGGCCCCGCGTATACCTACCAGGGCTGCTTCGTGCCTATAGTGTCGATGGGCACCAACGAAATCCAGCGCAACATCATTGCCTGGTACGGCCTCGGCCTTCCCCGGATGAAATAATCAGGATGCGTAATTAGTAAGGAGGAAATATGGATCTCAGATTTACAGAACAGCAAGAGATTTTGAAAAAGTCAGCCAGGGATTTCCTCACCAAGGAATGCCCCAAGGCCAAGGTCAGAGAGCTGGCAAAAGATCCTAAGGGTTACGACCCCGCGTTGTGGCAGAAAATGGCCGAGCTGGGCTGGCTTGGCTTTAATATCCCGGAAGATTACGAGGGGATGGGATACTCCTTCGAAGATCTGACCATGCACATCGAAGAGGTCGGCAAGAATATCCTTCCCGGGCCCTACATCAGCACGGTTGTCAATACCTTCGCGATCGTAGAAGCAGGCTCCGATGAGATGAAGAAAGACCTGCTGCCCAAGATCTCCAACGGCAACTGCATCCTCACACTGGCCTGGTTTGAGGAAAACGGCCTGTTCGACGCATCCGGCATCACTCTTAAAGCCGCACCTAAGGGCAATGATTACATACTGAACGGCACCAAGGTATTCGTCGATAGCGCCCACGTGGCCGACAATATGATCGTCGTAGCCAGGACCAAGGACGGCAGTGGCGAAGACGGCATCACCCTTTTCCTGGTGGATGCCAAATCGTCCGGCATCAAGACCGAGGTTATACCCACTATTGCCCACGATCACCTCTGCGAAGTGGTATTCAAAGACGTGGCCGTCCCGGCCAAGAACGTTCTGGGCAAGGTTGACAAGGGCTGGTCGATTCTTCAGACGATCATCCGCAAGGGCTCCATCCTTAAATCCGCGGAGTCCCTGGGTGGACTTACGACCGTGGTCGAGATGACCGTGGCATATGCCAAAGAGCGCGTGCAGTACGACAGGCCCATCGGCGCCTTCCAGGCACTGCAGCACAAGATGTCCGATATGTGGATGACCATGGGCACCAGCAGGTATCTGCTTTACGAGGCGGCCTGGATGGAATCCAACGATCTACCCAGCGCCAAGGAAGCTTCCATGGCCAAGGCTTATATCAACGAGGCATACAAGACGGTCACAGCCCTGGGCGTAAAGCTTCACGGCGGCATCGGTACGAGCTACGATCATGACGCCCCGCTGTACTTCCAGAGAGCCAAGGCGGCCGATACAGTTTACGGCAGCACCGATTTCCACAGGGAACTCGTTGCACAGCAAATAGGCCTCAAATAACAGATTCGCAATTTAACAGAATCCCCTGCCCGCGACCGGGCAGGGGATTTTTGTTTGCCTGTTGCACCAAATTGCCCTGAGACTATTGTTATGTTATACTTTTCACCGGTTTTGAATAAGCGACTCTCTCTTGTTTCAGGAGGTTAACAGAATTTGGCAGATTCAGTTACGGTCAAGCAACTCTTGGAAGCCGGCGCCCATTTCGGTCACCAGACCGGGCATTGGCATCCTAAAATGAAGAACTATATCTTCACGCAAAGAAACGGCATACATATCATCGACCTCGAACAGACGGTCACGCTGCTGAACAAGGCCTGCGCATTTGTGAGGGACATGGTCAGCAACGGTCAGACTATCATGTTTGTCGGCACCAAAAAGCAGGCCCAGGATATAATCGAAGAAGAGGCTAAGAGGTGTGGGATGTATTATGTCAACCAGCGCTGGCTGGGCGGCATGCTTACCAATTTCAACACCATACAGGGGAGAATCGATTACCTGGTCAGGCTGGAGGACAAGAACTCGAGGGGCGAGCTTGACTATATGTCAAAGAAAGATAAATTGAAGGTTGAGAAGGAGATGGCCAAGCTCAACAGGCTAATGGGCGGCTTCAAGGAAATGACAGCCCTGCCGGGCGCTATCTTTATCATCGATCCGACCAAGGAGAAAATCGCCCTAAGCGAAGCCCGGAAAGTCGGCGTGAAACTTGTGGCTACGGTTGACACCAACTGCAATCCCGACGGAATCGATTACATCGTCCCGGCAAACGACGATGCTATCAAGGCCATCAAAGTTATCTGCATGCATATCGCTGATGCCGTCCTCGAAGGCAAGATGCTTGCCGAAGCGGGAGAGACCAAGGAAGAGGAAACCGAGGAACCGGTCGCAGCAGAGATAACCTCGCCCTGATTTCCTCATTCCCGCTTATCACTGTTACTTTGAGCGAATAGCTCTCACGATGCCAAAGGAGGACTGATTTGGATATCTCAGCAAATACAGTTAAAGAGCTCCGGCAGAAAACAGGGGCCGGTGTAATGGATTGCAAGAAAGCCCTGACCGAAGCCGGGGGCAATTTCGATAAAGCCTGCGCGATTATCACGGAACGCGGGCTGTCAATTGCCAAGAAAAAATCCGAACGGTCGGCCGAGCAGGGCGTGATCGAGTGTTACGTGCACACGGGCAACCATCTGGGAGTCATGATTGAACTGAATTGTGAGACCGATTTTGTGGCCCGTACTCCGGAATTCAAGGAACTTGCGCATAATATAGCGCTGCAGGTCTCCGCTATGGCGCCCCAGTATATTTCCAAGGACGATCTGCCCGCAGGTAATGAGGAAGATCCGGCAACAATATGCCTGCTGCTTCAACCCTTTATCAAAGATCCGGCCAAATCGATACAGGATATAATAACCGAGACAGTTGCAAAAACAGGTGAGAATATTAGAATCCGCAGGTTCGTACGTTTTGAACTGGGCTATTGAAATTGTCTACCCGAAAGACAAATTCTAAAAGAGTACTCCTTAAGCTGAGCGGCGAAGCCCTCATGGGGGATAGCAGTTTCGGTATTGATCCTCTCATACTGGATTTAATAGCCAAACAGATTAAAAAAGTCAACGAACAGGGAATAGAGGTGGCGATCGTGGTGGGCGGCGGCAATTTCTGGAGGGGCGCAGCCGCTGAGGCTGCCGGCATGGACCGGGCTACGGCCGACTATGCCGGAATGCTGGCAACCATTATCAATGCACTGGCCCTTCAAGACGCCCTGGAAAACAACCACGTCGTCAGCAGGACCCAGTCAGCTATCACGGTCCAGGCCATAGCCGAGCCACACATCCGCAGAAGAGCCATACGTCACCTCGAGAAAAAACGCGTAGTAATCTTTGCAGGCGGCACGGGAAATCCCTATATGACCACGGATACGGCTGCTGCATTACGCGCCATCGAGATCAACGCTGACGTGTTGCTGGTAGCCAAGAACAGGGTGGACGGCATTTACGATTCCGATCCCAGGAAGAATCCGAAAGCCAAGAAATACCGGCACCTTACGCACAGGGAAGCGCTCGCCCTTCAACTTGAGGTAATGGATATCACAGCTTTTTCATTGTGCCAGCAGAACAAACTGCCTATAATTGTATTCGATTCACAGGAAAAGGACAGTATAATCAGAGTCATCGAGGGAGAAGATATCGGGACAAGGGTCACCAGTGAGGATAAGGAATGACGGATAAGATACTGAAGAATGCTGACTCCAGGATGAAAAAGTGCATCGAAGCTTTGAATAAGGAATTGTCATCCATCCGAACCGGGCGCGCGTCTCCTGCCCTGGTCGAACATATCAAAGTCGACTACTTCGGTGTTTTAACACCGCTGATACAACTTGCTTCCATCTCGGTCCCAGACCCCAAAACTATCTCCATACATCCCTGGGACCGCACTATCATCAACACTATCGACAAAGCTATATTGAAATCCGATTTAGGGCTTAACCCCATCAACGACGGCAACAACATCAGAATCTCCATCCCGGCTCTTACAGAGGATAGGCGAAAAGATTTGATCAAGATTGTACATAAGAGACTTGAGGAATCGCGGGTGGCCGTGCGTAATATTCGCCGGGAAGCTGTCGAAGAGCTAAAAGCATCTGAGAAAAATAAGGAGATCTCCCAGGATCAGAGTATACGAGCCTCCGAGCAGATACAGAAGCTCACAGACAGCTATATCGATAACGTCAACAGGATAGGCAAAGGCAAGGAAGCTGAGATTCTGGAGGTATAAAACCCTCTCCGGGGCTTAACCGCCTTCGGACCTGTTGGCTGCCCGCTGCCGGCCATTAGCTTTTAAGGGAAATGATAGTCAAGCGAATTGTAACCGGACTTGTATTGGCCGCCATTGTTGCGGTTTTGATCATACTGGGCGGCATCCCACTGGTGGCCGCCGCATCTATAGTAGCAGTTTTGGCCTGCATCGAGTTCTATCGAATTGTAAGAGCCCGGGGAGTACAGCCGCTAAGCTGGTTCGGCATGGTATTTGCCGTCCTGCTGATAGTTAACGCCTACATACAGCAGTACAACCTGTCCTTTCTGCCGTATCCCCACGATTTTATTCTGCCGCTTCTATTGTCACTGATGACGCTTGTTCCGCTTATCTGGCTGCTGTTCAGATCAAACAAGGATAACGCTTTTATCAACTGGGGTTGGACCGTAGCCGGTATCCTGTACACGGGATGGCTGCTTTCCTACTATGTAACGATCCGGCAGATGGACAACGGCATGGGCTGGCTTTTCCTGGTACTATCATGCACAGCGCTTTGTGATGTAGGCGCCTATGTTGTAGGCAGCAACCTGGGAAAACATGCTCTGGCAGCATCCGTAAGCCCCGGGAAAACATGGGAGGGAGCGGCCGGGGGCCTGGCATTCTCCATCATAACCGCCGTTATTTTAGCGATCGCATTTAAGCTACCGCTTTATTACTGGCAGATGGTTGCAGCAGGATTGATCATCGGTGTACTTGCAGAGATCGGAGACCTGGTGGAATCTCTTTTGAAACGGAACATGCACACCAAGGATACCGGCAGTTTATTGCCCGGTCACGGTGGTTTTCTCGACCGCATCGACAGCCACCTGCTCATCGCTCCCGTGGCATACTACTTGATCGTTCTGGTAAATAATCAGGGTTGGCTGCCAGGCTAACCACTGGCCGCTTTCCACGGCATCGGATTAACGCCCGGCAACCAACCCCGCCTGTGTTTTACAGTATCTCTACTTAGATAGTGATATTGCCTTTCTTCAAGGTCTCAGTAGGCATGAATTGTTTGATGCCTGTCTTCTTGGCTACGGCCTCGCATTTCTCAGCGACTTTGTCCCATCCCATGCCCTTGGCCAGTGCAAAGGGGCCGAACATGCCGCCGCCGCCGTGCACCATGGCCAGGTCTATCTCGGCGGGAGTCTTGATAACACCTGCCTCGATCAGCTTGGTACCCTCATTGACCTGCAGGCAGATAATGTCCATGGGATCGAAATTAGGATCGGCCTTGCTTACATCGATGGCCGGACGTCCGGCCGACCAATCGAAGAGCCCTTTGCCCGTCTTCTTTCCCAGCTCGCCGGATTTCATTTTCTTCTCAAGCCAGCTGCGCGGCTTATATTCGGGTGAGAGCACTCCGGCCAGGTATTCCTGGCTGTGGTACATCACGTCGAGACCCACGAAATCAAACGTCTCGAACGGGCCCATGGGTATCCCGAGGGATTTAACCTTCGCGTCGGCTGCTTCCGGGGTCACCACGCCTTTCTCCAGCAGCTCTGACATATACAGAGCAGCCGGTGCGCCCAGCCTGTTATAAACGAAGCTCGGGGTGTCTTTTTCAACCCTGATAGGCACCATGGCTCCCCTGAAATTCTTCCAGGTCTTCATCAGGTCGTAGGTTACATCCATGGTCTCATTGGATGTCTTCTCGCCCCTGATCACCTCTGCCAGGGTCATCATGGCCACGGGGTTGAAGAAGTGCAGCCCAGCGACTTTATCGGGTCGATTGGTGGCCGAGGCGATTTTGGTGATGCTCATGTTGGATGTATTAGTGGTCAAAATGGCATGCTTGGGAGCGTTCTCATCGCATTCCTTGAATATCTTCTGCTTGAGCTCCATGATCTCCGGGGCTGCCTCGATCATGAAATCCGCGTCTTTAAGCGCGTCCTTCAACACCGTGAAGCCTTTTAGCAGGCCCATGATCTTGTCCATGGCTTCCTGCGTCATCTTCTGCTTGGAGACCTGCTTGGTAAGACTATCTTTTATCTTACCCATGCCCTTGTCAACGAATTCCTGTTTGATGTCGTACATGTTGACTTTGTAGCCGGCCATGGCGGCAACCTCGGCGATGCCGTGTCCCATGTCGCCGGATCCAACTACCGTGATTGTCTTAACGTCTGCAGCTTTCATTGATACGTATCTCCTGTATGTTATTTATTTATTCACCCGTGAATTTGGCGTCGCGTTTTTCCATAAACGCAGTCATCCCTTCCATAGCATCTTTGGACATTCCAACCATCCTCGAGCCTTCCAGCTCAATATCAAGACCCGCCGCCATATTGGTATCCACACCCAGCACCACTGCGTTCAAAATAGCCTTGAGGGCGAGCGGCGCCCGCTTGCTCAGTGCGGTGGCCATTTCCTTGGCGTCTTTGAGCGTTTCGCCCGGCTTGGATACCTTGTTCAGCAGACCCCATTCGAAAGCCTCTTTGGCATTGATTCTCCTGCCCATAAGTGCGATCTCCAGCGCCCGAGTGCGCCCGATCAGCCTGGGCAGTCTCTGCGTGCCGCCCCAGCCCGGTATGATACCGAGGTTGATCTCCGGCAGGCCGAGTGTCGCCTTTTCGGCTTCGACCATTACTCTAAAATGGCAGGCCATGGCCAGTTCAAATCCCCCGCCGAGGGCAAAGCCGTTGATGGCGGCAACAACCGGCTTGGGACCCCTCTCAATGCGGCTGAAAACCATATGCCCCAATCTGGGCAACCAGATGTTCATGGGATCGGCGAAGCTGGAGATATCAAAGCCGGCGGAAAAGGCCTTCTCACCCCCGCCGGTAATGATAATAGACCGGACAGACTTGTCATTCTCCAGTTCGGCATATGCCTTACCAAGGTTGTCGATTGCCGCGTAATTGAACGGGTTTACCGGCGGCCTGTTTAAGGTAATGATTCCTACCGCACCCTCCCTTTCCAGTAATAGTGTATCGTAAGCCATAAGACCTCCTTGATTGTTTAATTTCGCGCTACATTATAACTCAAATCACTCTATCTCCGCCTGCCAGACAGGCTGGCGTGGCCTCGCCTGAGTTGTGACACAGGCATTATCAGACGTTATCGCTCAACGTCGACTATGGTGGTCCTGGATTGGAAATCGGGTAAAAGGGTTTTGAGCTGCAGCCCAGCAGTTAATTCGAGTTTGTTCATAACCTCGATCAGGTTGTTGACCGCACACATATTTGTGGTGGGCCTCCACCATGCGCAACCATCCTCATCACATAAACAGGTTTCCTTCTTTACGAAACCATCCGCTTCCAGTGTCTTGCTGGTAAATTTTAAAGGGCAATTCAGAATTTTCTGCTTCGGCATTGTATGTCCTCCTCAAGTTCTTTACGCAATGGCTGCTATAGTTACCCTGTACAGACGGAGAATCAGTTAAAGGTCGGTTTCCCCCGGTTTTTGCTACCTCCTTCAACAGAATATTATTATACACGAGGATGCAATAATTTTTAATTGCATTGGGCGTTTACGTTGTCTATAATATGCATACTTATAGCTGATTTAGCTGGAGGAGGGCTTTTATGGCTGATTGTTCTTATCACCCTGGCAAAGATGCGGTTGGAGCATGTGTGAGTTGTGGTAAAATGGTTTGCATCGCTTGCAGGACGGAGCTTCAGGAAAAAGTATACTGTCCGACCTGCGCCAATAAACTGTTTATGGCTAAGAGTGATGTGCCTGTAGCTGTCGACACAACACCTGCGGTCAGGCCGGTTAGTGGCGCATGGTGGCTGCTGGTTATACTGCCGCTGCTTTTCGGCGGTTGGTGCTGGATAGGCGGTATCATCGCCTGGGCGGTCAATAAAGATAAAGATCCAAAGAAAGCCAGGTCGATGCTCATCTGGGGCATTGTCCTGTCCGTCATATATATGATTCTGCTGACCATTTTCATAATCCTCGTCGTGGCGGGCTTCCTCATACTGGAACTACCACAGATGTAATCAACATCGACCATTCATTGATATTACATCGGGTAAAGCAAGCCCCGGCACTGTTAAACTACATTAACAGATTTCGCCGGGGCTTGCTTTATACTCACCTCATCTTACAATGGTCGGTGCAATCGATTTGCTGTAAGATTATGCTGATGTCAAGTTAACGCGATGAAAAACAAAGTCAAAAACATTGTCGTGCTGGGATCGACCGGGTCCATCGGCCAGCAAACCCTGGATATCATCCGCATCTTTCCAGACAAACTGCAGGTAACAGGGCTGGCATGCGGCAACGACACCAAACTGCTGCTGCAACAGGTCCGCGAATTCAAACCGCTGTTCGCATTTTGCTCACCCACTTTAAAATTACCCGGGGGCACGGCGCCCGTAAAGATGGAGGAAATGGCCGTACATCCGGATGTGGATATGGTCATTGTTGCTACGACGGGCAAGGCCGGCTTGAAACCGGCCATGGCTGCCCTCCGGATTGGGAAGACCGTAGCTATCGCCAATAAGGAGATACTGGTCATGGCAGGATCCCTGTTGAAGCAGCTTGCTGCCAGACATGGAGGCACTATCCTGCCCATAGACAGCGAGCACAGCGCGGTCTGGCAGTGCTTGCAGGGCGAAGCTTCCGGTGTGTCCAGGCTCCTTCTGACAGCCTCGGGAGGTCCCTTCATCGGCTGGCCTGTAAAGAAGCTGCGCGGGGTAACTGCAGCGCAGGCTTTGAACCACCCCACCTGGAAAATGGGTAAAAAGGTCACCGTGGATTCAGCCACGCTTTTCAATAAAGGCCTGGAGGTGATGGAGGCGCATTGGCTCTTTGACCTGCCCTATAAAAAGATCGAGGTCATCATACACAGGCAGAGCATCATTCATTCCATGGTCGAGTTCAAGGACGGCTCCATCAAGGCACAGCTGAGCATCCCTGATATGCATTTGCCTATTCAATATGCGCTGTTTTATCCGCAAAGAATGCCCAATCCGCAAATAAAGTCGATGGATTTCAGCGGGATGCATACCCTCACCTTTGAGCCGGTCAATTACGTGAATTATCCCTGCCTCAAGCTCGCGCTGGAGGCGGCAAAGCTGGGGGATACATATCCTGCCGTGTTATGCGCCGCGGATGAAACAGCCGTTAACCTGTTTCTTAACAATAGTATCGACTTCACGGAAATTGCTACAATAATAGAGAAAACCCTGCATATGCACAGGCCGGTTTCAAATCCCGGAATCGAGGATATTTTCCGGTCGGACAGGTGGGCATGTGATACAGCCCTAAAAGTAGCAAGGAAGGATATTTAATGATATTGACCATCGTGGTTTTTGTAGTTCTGCTGATCGTACTGATCCTCACTCACGAGATAGGACATTTCGCCGCCGCCAAAATGTCGAAGGTAAAGGTCGAGGAATTCGGCCTGGGCCTGCCTCCCAGGATCTGGGGGTTTAAATACGGAGAGACCATTTACTCCATCAACTGGATACCGTTCGGAGGTTTCACACGCCTTCTGGGGGAAGAAGACCCCTCAACGCCGGGCAGCCTGGCCAGTAAAAGCATCGGCACAAGATTTTTCGTACTCGTCTCCGGATCGCTGCTGAACATTCTTCTGCCGATCGTTCTCTTCACTGTAAGTTTCATGATACCGCATGACGTCACCATTGAGAACGTGTTGATAAAGGAGGTGGCCGCCGGCTCGCCAGCTCAAGCGGCGGGCATCCAGGCAGGCGACAGGATAGTAGAGGTAAACGGGCATACCATAAAAAACCGTGCCGATCTGAGTTACCAAATACAGTTGAACCTGGGCAATGATACGGCCATGGTCATCCAGAAGCCCGATGCCAGCCGGCAAGTCCTATCTTTAACTCCACGCTGGGTCCCACCACAGGGGCAGGGCGCCACAGGAGTCGTGCTTACCTCGTCCGACATGACCACGGTAGTGGAATCCATGCCTTTCTGGCAGGCGCTGCCCACCAGCGTTGTACACAGCTGGGAGATCCTCATACTTTTCAAGAACGAAGTCATGAGCTGGTTCGTCAGGAGCACTGCGCCGCAGCTTGCCGGGCCTATAGCTATTGCACAGCTGACGGGAGAGGTAATCAAAGCCGGCATCAGCCCGCTGCTGGAGTTTGCCGCCCTCATCAGCATCAACCTGGGTATATTTAACCTGCTGCCGATACCGGGCCTGGACGGCGGCAGGCTTGTTTTTGTTCTGCTTGAATGGGCAAGGCGGGGCAAAAGGATTTCGCCTCAAAAGGAAGGCCTGGTTCATATGATAGGATTCCTGGCCATGATACTGCTTATCATTGTGATCAGCTATTTCGACGTCGCCCGCATCATCCGCGGAGAAAGCTTGCTGCCTTGAAGAAGCGGCGCGTCTCCAAACCGATACGGCTGGGCAGCGTGATCATAGGCGGCGGCGCCCCTGTATCGATACAGTCAATGTCCAAAACGGATACACGAGACGCGCGATCCACCATCAATCAGATCAGGGAGCTGGAAGATTGCGGCTGTGAAATAATCCGTGTGGCCGTCCCGGATCAACAGGCCGCGGCGGCCATTACAAAGATAAAACGAGGCATTTCCATCCCTCTGATTGCTGATATACATTTCGATTACCGCCTGGCCCTGGCGGCCCTGGCCGGCGGCGCCGATGGTCTTCGCATCAATCCCGGCAATATCCGCGATAAACAGCAGATCCGTAAAGTCGTGGCTGAGGCTAAAACGAGAGAAGTGCCTATACGCATAGGCGTTAATTCCGGCAGCCTTCCCCCCGGTAAAAAGCCGGGTCGCTCGGTTGCAGGTTACATGGTCGATACAGCGATGGAAGAGGTCCGACTGCTCGAGAGCATGGATTTCGGCCTGATCAAAATTGCGCTCAAGTCCTTCGATGTGCCCACTTCCATCGAGGCCTACCGCAGTATCGCCGGGAAGACCGCATACCCGCTGCACCTGGGCATAACTGAAGCCGGGCTACCCCGCACCGGCGTTATCAGGAGCGCAGCAGGGATCGGCATACTACTGTACGATGGCATAGGCGATACCATCAGGGTCTCGCTCAGCTCATATCCGCGCGAAGAGGTGTTCACCGCGTACGAGATTCTGAAATCCCTTAACCTGCGTCAGCGGGGACCGGTGCTGATAAGCTGTCCGTCCTGCGGGCGCAGCGAGTACGATATAGTGGATCTGGCCGTCAAGGTCAGCAATTATCTCGACTCTATCGACAAGCCCGTTAGAATCGCCGTCATGGGCTGTGTGGTCAACGGCCCGGGCGAAGCAAAGGCAGCAGACCTGGGCATAGCCTGCGGCAAAGGCAGGGGCGCTATATTTAAGAAAGGCCGTGTCATACGGACCGTCAGCGAGAGCGGCTATTTACGGGCGCTCAAAGACGAGATCGAAAATTTGTAGCTTCGCCCGCCTGAGAGTCCGGGCCCACCGGGCAGCATCCGCCCTTTTTATTCAAGCTTAAATATTCTAAAATGAGCTACTGATTAAATTTGAGGGGATTAATAACATGCGTTTCTCCAGATTACTGGGTAAGACATTGAAAGAGGCGCCGTCGGACGCCGACTGTGTCAGCCACCGGCTGCTGGTGCGGGCCGGCATGATACAGCAGGTGGCCACTGGCGTGTACTCTTACCTGCCGCTGGGATGGAGGGCGCTGAAAAAAATCGAGGATATCATCCGCAGCGAGATGGACAGCGCCGGCGGACAGGAGTTGATGATGCCCTCGCTGCAGCCCATCGAGCTCTGGGAGAAATCCGGCCGCCTGGCTTCGTTCGATAAAACCCTGTTTACAGTGATAGACCGCAAGGAACATAGGCTGGCTTTGGGCCCGACGCACGAGGAGGTGATCACGGACCTGGTCAGGCGTTCCGTGCAGAGCTACCGCGACCTGCCCCAGTTGCTTTATCAGATACAGAATAAGTTCAGGGACGAGCCGCGCTCGCGGGGAGGTCTTTTACGGGTGCGTGAATTCATCATGAAGGACCTCTACAGCTTCGATGTCGATGAAGACGCACTGGATGAAAGCTACAATAAGATGATACAGGCATATAAAAACGTATATGCCAGGTGTGGGCTCCCGGCATTGATGGTTGAGGCCGACAGCGGCGCCATCGGAGGCAAGGCATCGCATGAGTTCATGCTGATAGCCGAGAGCGGCGAAGACCAGATCATCTATTGCAGCAAGTGCGGCTATGCCGCAAATTCAGAGAAGGCCACCAGCGTGAAAACGTCTTCACCCGCAGAAAAACCTCTGGCCATTGAGGAGGTCTCCACGCCCAAGATGACGACCATCGAGGAAGTGGCCAATTTCCTGGGCATCAAAACTGAACAGACCCTGAAATCCGTATTTTACGTGGCCGACGGTGAAATCATTTTCGTGGTCATCAGGGGCGACCTGGGCGTGAATGAAATCAAGCTGAAGAACCTGCTCAAATGCAACGATTTACACATGGCGACCGAAGCGGAAACGAAGGAGGCGGGCCTGGTTGCAGGCTATGCCTCGGCCATCAGCCTCAAAGGCCACAGGATAGTGGCCGATGATTCTATCGAGCTGGGCGGCAATTTTGTAGCCGGGGCAAACAAGCCTGACACACACCTGAAAAACGTCAATTATCCCCGTGATTTCAAGGTTGACACCCTGGCGGACATCGCAGTCGCCAGTGCGGGTGATCAGTGCCCGAGGTGCGACGGCAGGCTCCAATCGCAACAGGGCATCGAGGTAGGACACATCTTCAAGCTTGGCACTTTCCTGAGCGATCGCCTGGGGGCCTATTACCTGGACAAAGACGGCGCCGGCAAGCTTATTGTTATGGGATGTTACGGCATCGGTGTGGGAAGGCTGCTGGCCGCAGCGGTCGAGCAGAGCCATGACGACAAGGGAATAATCTGGCCGCTGCCCATAGCGCCTTTCCAGGTATGCCTTTGTCCCCTGAAGGTGGAGGACGATCCGGTGATGCAGGCTACTGAGAAGCTGTACGACGAGCTGACTTCTGCCGGTATCGAGGTACTGCTGGACGACAGGCCTGAATCGCCCGGGGTGAAGTTCAACGATGCCGACCTGATCGGCATACCCCTGCGCATCGTGATCAGCGCACGCACGCTGAAAACCAACAGCGTGGAGTTGAAATGGCGCAGGGACAAACAGGCTGAAATACTGCCGTTAAAAGGCCTGGTTGACGCTGTCACGAAGCTCGTAAAATCCGGCGATAACGGTTGAGCGCGGCGAGGCATTTAATAGCGATCGCGCCTGAGGGGAAAACGGGTATGGAGTGCGCTTCGAGCCACTCGATAATGTTGGTGTCGAAGCGCAGCATGTGAGGTGGCCAGACAACCAGCGGTTTGCCTTTGTTTGGAGCCGCCAGGAAGGGCGGGCAGAATATCCCGGGATCGATGGGAAAGATAGGAGGAGGAAGCTGGGCTGCGATGCAATCGACTTCCTCGTCATCGGCCATGGCCTCAATGAAGGCACCGTGGTTATTGTTGAAAGAGCTGAATGTATAAATGATGCCGAAGTCATATGGATTGAGCGCTATCTCCCAGGCTGGGAAAGTCTTGTGCAGCCTCTCGTAGCTGGCCTTGCCGGGCTCAGCCATGACCAGTCCGTTCTGATAGATGGTATCAGTGGCTAAGACAGCCTCGCCGCCGGGAAATGTGGCGATGGCGACACGGTTTCCCCCGGGAACCGGAAGATAGGAAAACGCCTTGGCCAGATAGAGGAAATCGTCCAGCGTATCCGCTTTTATGGCCCCGGCCTGCTTCAAGGCAATATCAAAAACGATATCGCTGCCCTGTAACAGCGACCCTGTATGCGACATGGCCGCCTTCGCCCCGGCCTCGGTCCTGCCGCCCTTAAGGACGATCACCGGTTTGTTAGGTGTGGTCTGTTTCAGAAGCTCGTAGAAACGGCGGCCGCTTCCTTTAATGGATTCCAGATGCAGACAGATAACCCCTGTGTCGGGGTCCTGAGACAGGTACTCCAGCGCGTCCACCTCGCTGATGTCCATCTTGTTGCCCAGATCGATCAGTTTGGCCATGCCAAGATGGAAATCGGAGAGCATCCAGTTTAAGCGTGGCTCATACATACCGGACTGAAAGATGAAGGAAACTTTACCCGGAGGCAAAGCGGTCATGGTGAAAAAGCTGATGACCAATTTGTTGGAGCTGTTAA
Organism: Dehalococcoidia bacterium; assembly: GCA_041653995.1. NCBI lineage: Bacteria > Bacillati > Chloroflexota > Dehalococcoidia > Dehalococcoidia bacterium. The sequence continues at coordinate 322,062 of JBAZEK010000001.1, read as the reverse complement.
TGGGGCTGAGAGCGTTGGGACCGATAGCCCTGATCCCTTTTGCCTTCAGTATGCCGGCAATCTCATCCTGAATTACCTTTCCCTCGGGGCCGATCTCCGAGAATCCGCCCGTAACGACGACGGCGCCGCCGATCTTGTCGCCCGGCAGCTTCCTTATGATATCGAGGACGTTGCGCGCCGCAACGGAGACTATAACAAGGTCTACATATTCGCCTATATCGTCGAAGCTCTTGTACGTCTTGATACCGTACACTTCATCCTGGTTGGGATTTACAGGGTGGATTTTGCCCTGGTAGCCCATGTTGACCAGGTTTTCCACCAGGTGATAGTTAACGGCGAATTTATTGTTGGAGGCGCCGATGATAGCGACGCTCGAGGGATAGAGAAACCTGTGAAGGAAATGTTTTTGCATTTTATTATTTCACATAGATTGCTTCGTCGCTGCGCTCCTCGCAATGACATTACTGATATACGGGCGCACCTGACGGTACGCCCTTACCCTTACTAATCAGGAACGCAGGCTGGCGCCCAGCTCTTCAGAGAGCCGTTCCAGGATACGCTGCTGAACTTTATCTACTTCCTCATCTTTGAGTGTGCGGTCAGCGGCCTGGTAGATCACTCTGAACGCAATGGACTTTTTACCGTCGGGCACCTGTTCTCCTACATACAGGTCAAACAGCTGCATATCAGATACCAGTTTAAAGCTCTGTACAATGTCCGCTATTTTCTGATAACCGATGCCCGCATCCAGCAATACTGCGATGTCCCTCGTGATGCCCGGGTATTTCGAGACGGCTTTGTATATCAGCGGCCTGGATGCTAATTTGAGCAGCCTGTCTACATCAAGCTCAAATAAAAAGGCGGGGTCTGTGATATCGAATTGCCTCAACACGGCGGGATGAACTTCGCCGATCACACCGATTTTAACCGAACCAGCCATCACATCAGCGCATTTGGCGGGGTTGAGCGTCGCATCGTTGCCCGTCGGATATTCAGCTTCAATGCCGAGCCTGGTCAATACCGTCTCCACAATACCCTTAACAAAATAGAAATCGACCGGATCGGATTTATGCTGCCAGTACGTATCGGGTACTAGACTATCTATTAATCCGCACAGTATTTCATTTTCTACTGGCAGGTCCTTCGACCGCGGTAAAAATACCCTGGCTATCTCAAACAGCCTGATGTTGTTTTCCCTGTTGCGCTGGTTGCGGGCCAGGGCGTTGAGGATGCCTGCCCGCAGGCTGGTACGCAGGTATTCAAGCTCCCTGCTCATGGAGTTGGCCATTTTCAGCGGCTCGGGACTCTGTACTATGGATGCTGCTGACAGCTTTGCTAATACTTCAAGGCTGGTCAGGGGATAGGTTATGATCTCCTGGAATCCGCACCCCACCATGATATCCTGCAGCTTGCGTCTGAAAGCCACGGCGGGAACGCTCTCTCCGGTCGGCAGCGGGGAGCTGAGCATGGACTCGGGAATATTCTCGTACCCCGTGGCCCGTGCCACCTCCTCAATCAGATCAACCGGTATGTTGATATCGTTTCTCCACCAGGGCACATCGACCAGCACTGTCCCCTTCCCTCCCTTTTTGCAATTCAAGCCAAGGGATTTCAGACACTTTTTAATATTATCCGCATTAACATCCATGCCGAGTATGCGCTTTACTTCGGCTTCTGAAACCGGTATCGGTTTCCTTTCCTGTTTGCCCGGATAGACATCGATAATGCCCCTGGCGACCTTACCCCCGCCAAGCTGCGCCATAAGCTGTGCCGCCCGCCTGACGGCCATTAAGGCAAGCTCCGGGTTCAGACCCTTTTCAAATCTGGCAGAAGCCTCGCTGCCCAGTTTAAGCTGCTGGCTACCACGGTGAATGGCGGCCTGGCTGAAATTAGCGGACTCAAGCAGTATGGTGGTGGTTGAATCCCTGACCTCCGAGCTCAATCCGCCCATAATGCCTGCCACAGCCACCGCCCTCTCCGCATCCGCTATCAGCAGTATATCACTGCTTAACTTTCGCTCCACCTCGTCCAGCGTGTACATGATCTCGCCGTCAGCCGCCCGCCTGACTATTATCTTTTGTCCCCTGATCTCCCTGTAATCGAAAGCATGCAGCGGCTGTCCGAACTCCAGCATGACGTAGTTTGTAACGTCTACGATATTGTTGATAGGCCTTGCCCCGCAGGCGGCCAGGCGATCCTGCATCCATTGCGGCGAAGATTTAATGGTGATCCCATCGATTATGCCGGCGCAGTACCTGGGACAGAGATCCGGGTCCTTGATCTGCACGGAAGCGTAGGACTCGGCGCCCTTGCTTCCCTCTTCATAAGTCAGATCGGGCATGCGGAACGGATGGCCGGTTATAGCAGCCACTTCACGGGCTATGCCCATTACGGAGAGACAGTCAGCCCTGTTGGGTGTGATATCTATATCTAAAATAGTCTCCCCAAGGTAATCCGCCAGAGGTCGACCGATCTCGTAATCCTGCGGTAGAACCAGAATGCCCTCGTAGTTGTCGGAAATGCCGAGCTCCTTTTCGGCGCAGATCATGCCTTCGGAAACAACGCCGCGGATTTTAGCCGGCTTCAACTCCTCGACCTTGCCGGTATGCCCGTCTATCAGACTGGCCCCGACCAGCGCGAAGGCGATTTTGTCGTCAACAACCAGGTTCGGCGCGCCGCAGACCACCGTTATCTGCCTGCTTCCCAGGTCCACCGTGGTCAGCCTCAGGCGATCGGCATTGGGATGCGGTTCGACGGTCATTATCCGGCCGACAAGGACTTTATCCCAACTGCCGCCGATGACCTGAATGTCCGAGACCTCAAGACCGGCCAGCGTAAGCTTCCTCGCAAGCTCATCGACAGGAATGTCGATATCGACGTAGTCTTTAAGCCATTTCAACGGAACTTTCATCAAGCACCTTCAGGTCAAAACTGCTTCAGGAATCTCAGGTCGTTGCCATAGAAAAGCCTTATATCGTCAATGCCGTAACGCAGTATGGGTATCCTCTCAACACCCATGCCGAATGCAAAACCCGAGTATTCATCGGGGTCTATATTGCAGCCTCGCAGCACTTCGGGATGCACCATCCCGGCGCCCAGAATCTCGATCCACCCGCTGTTGCTGCACAGGCGGCACCCTTTCCCCCCGCACATAAAGCAGTCGATAGCAACTTCGACGCCCGGCTCCACGAACGGAAAATAATCACAGCGGAAGCGGCATTTACGGTCCTGGCCGAAAAGCCGGCGTGCGAATTCAAATAACGTGCCCTTGAGGTCAGCCATGGTGATGTTCCTGTCCACAGCCAATCCCTCAACCTGCGAGAACATCCACTCGTGTGTGGCATCCGTAGCCTCGTAACGGTAGACCCTGCCGGGAGCGACCACACGGATGGGGGGCTTCTCCTTCTCCATCGTTCTTATCTGAACCGGCGAGGTATGCGTGCGCATCAACATCGGCCTGCCACCACCCGGCGCCTCATAATCCACCCATAACGTGGCAAAGCCGTCCCGTGCAGGATGTTCGGCGGGCATGTTAAGGGCCTCGAAATTGTAGTGTTCCCACTCCACCTCAGGCCCCTCCACAACTCTAAATCCCATCCCGGCGAAAATATCGCAAATTTCCCTGATGGTCCTGGTGGTCAGGTGAAGGCGCCCGAGCTGATAGGGTTGCCCGGGCAGACTACTGTCTATTTTGTCGCGCTCAAGCGATTCGTGTTTTGAAAGTTCGATCTTCTCTTTGCGCGCTTGATATAGCTCTTCCAGAGAGGATTTAACCTGGTTGGCCCTTGCTCCCAGCTCGCGTCTTTCATCTATGGGAACATTGCCCAGTGAGCGCAGGATATTGATTAATTTGCTCTTTCTACCGAGGTAACGAACGCGCCAGGATTCAAGCTCTTCAATGCTGGTTATTTTTTGCAGTTCGGCATTGGCTTGTACGGAGACTTCTTCAACCTGGTCTGTCATTTACCGATCATTCAGGGGATTAGTTCTTTAATTTGGCAGCCGCCACCTTAACCAGCTCCGAAAATTTGGCCGGGTCGTGTACGGCGATATCGGCCAGAATTTTGCGATTGATATTAACATCCGCCTGTGTAAGGCCGTTTATGAACTGGCTGTAAGTTAATCCGCCGTCCCTCGACGCGGCATTGATCCTGGCGATCCACAGCTTGCGCATATCTCCCTTGCGCTCCCTGCGATGTCCGTAGGCGTAATCGAGGGCATGCAGCATCGATTCATGAGCATGCCTGTAAAGGGAATGCCGCTTGCCCCTGTGTCCTTTAGTTAATCCAAGTACCTTTTTATGGCGTTTGTGGCTGACAACGCCGCCTTTAACTCTTGGCAACTGAGTCCTCCTGAATACCTACTGGTAAGGTAATACTTTTTTAATCCTTTTGACGTCGGCTTTGTGCAGGGGTATAGTCTCATCATAAAGCCCTTTAACCTTGGCCGCTTTTCTTCGTCTGAAATGGCTTTTGCCCTGCTTCATGCGCATTATTTTACCGGTGCCTGTGAAATGAAAACGCTTTTTAGCTCCCTTGTGAGTCTTTAGTTTAGGCATCTATACTGTTTCCTTGACCTTTATTTCTTTTACAGGTGCGGCCTCTTTCACCTCTTTCACCTCTTTAGCCTGCATCTGCTTGGCCGAGATGGGTGAAAGAATCAGGCTCATAATCCTGCCTTCATGTATCGGCTGGCCGTCCAACTGGGCGACTCCTTTAAGGTCATTCGCAACCTTCTGAAGCAGCCTGATGCCCAGTTCAGGGTGTACCATCTGACGCCCCCTGAAGACAACCAGTACCTTTACCTTATCTCCATCAATAACAAATTTTTTTGCCCGATTTATCTTTATGTCAAGGTCATGATCCTTAACCTGCGGCCTCACCCTTATCTCCTTGAGCAGGCCGGATCTCTGACCGCTGTGTACCTTTTTTTCCTTCTTGGTCTGTTCGTACCTGTACTTGCCGTAATCGAGTATCCTGCATACAGGCGGGGCTGCCGTTGGCGCCACCTCTACAAGGTCCAATCCCTTTTCATTGGCCATCTGCTGGGCCTTGTCAGTGGCTATTACACCCAATTGCTCCCCTTCATCACCAATAAGCCTTATCTCCTTTGCGCGAATGCGGTGATTGATATTCAGTTCTTTAAATATTTTGTTCTATCCCTCCCTTAAAATTAAACTGCACGGGTTAGAATATATCATATTTCATAGCTGTAAATCAAAGTTCCTGAAGCTCGCGGGATTCGATTATTTTTATCACCCTTTGCATAAAGACGGAGAATTTCTGCGAGCCGAGGTCTTCACCGTTGCGCAGTCGGACCGATACCGTTCCGTTCTCCACCTCTTTGTCACCTACCACCAGCATATACGGTATCTTATTCAACTGAGCTTCCCGTATCTTCATATTCATACGTTCCGAACGTTCATCCAGCTGGACCCGCATATCATGTGACCTCATTTCCGCACACAGCTTTGAGGCATATTCTACATGCCTGTCAGCGATCGGTATCAAAACAGCCTGCACAGGCGCCAGCCACACCGGGAAAGCGCCCGCATAGTGCTCGGTCAGGCAGGCGAAAAAACGCTCCATGCTACCCAAAACGGTGCGATGGATCATCACGGTACGGTGCTCGCGTCCATCCTCAGCCACGTAGTTGACATCGAAACGTTCGGGCAGCTGGAAATCGACCTGTATGGTCGGGCCTTGCCAGAGCCTGCCCAGCGCATCCTTCAATTTGATATCTATCTTGGGACCGTAAAATACGCCTTCTCCCGGGTCCACCTCATAATCGAGCTTGAGCTGCTCCAGAACGTTGCGTAAAGCTGCGGTAGCCATATCCCAGCTCTCCACCGTGCCAGTATATTTCTCAGGCCTGGTCGACAGCATCATTTCATACTCGTCAAATCCGAATGATTTCATCATGAACCGCGCCAGCTCCACTACATCTTTTACTTCGGATTCAAGCTGGTCCGGCCTGCAGAAGATATGGGCGTCATCCTGTGTAAAACCCCTGACCCTGGCCAGCCCGTGCAACACGCCGGAGCGCTCATAGCGGTATACGGTGCCAAGCTCGGCGTAGCGCATGGGTAGGTTGCGATAACTGCGCAGTTGCGTTTTATACATAAGTATATGAAAAGGGCAGTTCATGGGTTTGACGACGTACTGTATGTCATCGATTTCCATGGGCGAGTACATGTTTTCACGATAGAAATTCCAGTGGCCGCTCGTCTCCCAGAGATGCACCTTTGCGATATGCGGAGAATAGACGATGTCGTAACCGCGCCGCCGGTGTTCAAGCTTCCAGAAATCCTCTATCATTTGCCTGACAGTTGCTCCCTTCGGATGCCAGTAAGCCAGGCCGGGGCCCGCTTCCTCGTGCAGGCTGAACAGGTCGAGCTCTTTGCCGAGCTTCCTGTGATCTCGCTTTGCAGCTTCGGCTAACTTTTTCAGATGATCTTCCAGGTCAACGCTCCTGGTGAAGGCCACCCCGTATATCCGCTGCAGCATGGGCCTTTTCTCATCGCCCCGCCAGTAAGCGCCCGCCACGCTGACCAGTTTGAACGCCTTTACATCACCGGTGGTTTTAACATGCGGTCCGCGGCAGAGATCGGTGAAATTGCCCTGCCTGTAGATGGTAACCTTGTCGGCGCCCAGGTCCTTTATCAGCTCGATCTTATAAGGTTGATCGGCAAAAAGTTTATTCGCCTCATTTATACTTATCTCTTCGGATGAAAACGGCAGGTTGGCAGCGATTATCTCCCTCATCCGGGCTTCGACGGCCGGCAGGTCTTCCGCGCCGAGCGGCCGGGGCAGGTCGAAATCATAGTAGAACCCATCCTCGATAGCAGGCCCTATGCCGAACTTGGCTTCAGGAAACAGTGATTGGACCGCCTCAGCCATAATATGGCTGGCCGAATGACGCAGCGCCTCCAGTTTCTGGGATTTATCTTCCTTAGCCATGTAAATTACTCCCTAGTATCCAAATAAAAACCTCACGCATATGATTGCGGGAGGTCGATGAGACGATCAGGTTAATACGGCGTACCGCAAGTGTCAGATGATTATAGCAGCCGGCATGTGCTCACGCAAATGTGCCATATGACTGTTTTCATGTTTTCAGTCTCTCAGCAATCTATCGATATCGACGTTCTCTTTAACCAGTCTCTGCATCAGGGCGATCTCCTCAGTATCCTTCGCGGTGATCAGGGGGGTCAGGGATTCAATCTGTTTGGCCGTTTCATATACTCCAACCGGCACCATCAATACCGGAATATCTTTTTCGTCAGCCTTATCCAGGATATTGCGGGGCGGCTGAATATTATTAGTGATAACTACAGCCGCCGTGCATTTGTCTTCGAAGGATGCCAGCAGCATGTCGGAACGGTCGCCGCTGGTTACCACCAGCTTATGCTCCCTGTGAAACTTAGCATCCGCATAGGCTGAATCAACAGAAGCAGCGCCCACAAAAACATTGTTTACCCTGCGGTTCAATCCGTTCTTGCCTGCCACCACTTTCGCCAGCAAGTATTGAGACAGGTATTCCATGGAAAAGAAGGTCAGCTCCGCCTGATAGGGTATTATCCCGAGGATATCGATACCCGCTTTCTGCATCATCGGAACATAAACCGTATTAAAATCCTCCACGTTGCGGACTTTATTAATAATCACGCCTCTGAAATCGATGCCGTTGAAGTAAAGGAACTTTTTAATAAAAATCACGTTGTCCACAATGTAGTTTTCCTCACCGCCCACCACTATCACCAGCCTTCCCCCGAGATATCTGGCCAGCGATAGAACGTTCAAGTAGAAGGAGATGCCGAATTCAATATCCTTGCCTCCTTCGACAAAGAGCATGTCTTTGCTCTGGCTGACATCTCTCGCCATAGCCAGCACCCGGTTTTTCGTCCCCTCTTCGTCATATTTGAACCGCATCTTCAGGTGTTCAAATCCAACCGTTATGTCCTCCGGGCCTTGAGTCATGCCGAATATATTGGTCAGCAGGGCGGCATCATAGTCCCACACCCTCTTTTTACGGTAAACCAGACGGTCGCCCAGAGGCTTAATGTAAGCGAATGATTTACCGGTCGCCTTAGCCAGTCCGATTATCAGACTGGTCTTGCCGGCATTGCCGTCCATCGATCCCACTATCAGGCTTTTCATACATTTACCTCCTGCCGGTAAGCGATATGCCCATATCCGCAGCCCTCAATCCCAAACCACATGTGAAGCCGATACGGCCTGTATCACGCTACTATATCAGTCCTTGATCCAGTCAGGCTGGATAGTGCTGATCAGCAGTCCACCGTCTATAACCATCTCGGTGCCCGTAGTGTAGTTTGAAGCCGGCGAAGCGAAGTAAACGGCGGCCCCGGCGATCTCATCGGGATCCCCGATGCGGCCAGATGGGAGCATGCCGGCCACCATATCGTGCGTCTTTTTTGCGTCCTCCGGTGGAAGATGAGCCCAGTGCGAATTCATCATCTTGGTTTCAATGGGGCCTGGGGCGATCGTATTAACCTGGATATTGTCGGCAATTAACTCGGCTGCAAAAGCTTTGGTTATCATGCGTGCTCCCGCTTTGGATATGGAGTATACACTGACTGCCGGCTCGGGTTTGAAGCCGTCTACGGAAGCTATGTTAATGATCTTGCCGCCTCCCTGCTTCTTCATTATATTGGCAACGGCCTGACTGGTAAAATACATGCCTTTGAGGTTGACGTTCATGATCGTTTCCCAGAGGCGTTCGTCCGACTCAAGCACGCTGGCCATGGCAGGGCTGGCGCCCGCGTTGTTCACCAGTATGTCGATGCGGCCACCCAGTTTTTCCATGGCGGTAGCCACCATCATCTGGATCTCTTCCATTTTCCCCAGATGCGCCTGGATGGGATAGGCCTCACCTCCAAATTTCTTGATCTCAGCGGCAGTTGATTCGAGGTCAGCTATCTTACGACTGGTGATCGCTACTTTGGCCCCCGCTTTAGCGAAGCCGACAGCTATCGCCTTGCCGATACCGCGGCCACCGCCTGTAACTATAGCTGTTTTGCCCTTCAGAGAAAATTGACTGAGCTCAAACACAAGATTACCCTCCTGATATGCTGATTTATATAATAATCGGCTGTTTGCCGACAGCAAATGATAAGGCAACCGGCCTTTATTTTCAACGCAGGCCGAGTAATAATCAGGGACCGGACACACCGGCAGCGATTGCCGTTGGCCAGTGTCCAACCTGACGATATAATCCCTGGCAGCCGGGGATTCCAGCCTGCCCACCTGCATATCGGCGCCGAGAATACTATGTTCAGGCTTTTTCTGATATGCTACATATAGAAATATTTCATCACCAATTTTATCTACCTATTTTAAAGGATCCGCGACCCGGTTATTTTGGAGGAGGATCATGAGATTGATTCATTTCATCGCGAGGCTGCTACCGGTTCTGTTCCTTACTTCAAGCTTGATATTACCTGCCATACCCGTATCTGCCGACGGCGCCCGCCCCGAGGGCAACTGGAGCGGGACATGGCATACCACGTGGACCATCATGGAATACGGGACCATCAACTCCTACGATCTTGATATGGTGTTCACACAGTCGGGAAGCCAGGTGACGGGCACCTCCGATTACTACGGATGGCAATTGACCGGCACTACTTCAGGTAATAACCTTACCGGGACATGGTCCAACACCTGGAATAACCCGAACCAGCATCCGCATATCAATGGCCAGGTCAAGCTTACGCTGAACAGTTCGTCCACTTCTTTCTCAGGTTTAATGATAGGGCAATATCACTATGGGCAGTGGGACGACAGGTTCACGGTAACCGGCGCCAGGTCGGGCTCCGTTACCCCACAACCGGTCACACCCACACCTACTCCACCTCCATACGTTCCACCGACGCCCGATACTCAACCCAATGTTATCCCTACTCCCTACGTTCCACCTACCCCCACCCCCATCACCCCATCCACAACCTCATGCCAGTTCACCGGCGTATGGGATACCGACTTCGGCGACCTGACGCTGAAACAGGACGGCAGCAGTCTTACAGGCAACTATACTTATCAGGGGGGCAGGATAGTCGGGACTGTAGACGGATTAACCGCCACAGGCACCTGGTCGGAGGCAGACAGCTACCAACCGCCACGAGATGCCGGCGATTTCACTTTTACCCTGCAGCGCGGCTGCAAATCATTTGATGGGCAGTGGAGATACGGGTCCTGCGACTGGGACGGAGATATCATAGGAACCAGGACAGGTCAACCCACACCCACACCCACACCCACACCACCTCCAACTCCAACTCCAACTCCAACTCCTACTCCTACTCCGGTATCAGGCCCCTGGGCCGGAACCTGGGCAACCGAGTGGGGCGACATGGTCTTGTCCCAGAGTGGGAACCAGGTTTCAGGCACATATTCGCATGACGATGGTAAAATCAGCGGCACCGTGACGGGAGATACATTTAAAGGTTGGTGGTCCGAATCGCCCGATTACAGCCCTCCCAATAACGCAGGAGATGTTGAGCTGACTATAGGCCCCGAGCACCAGACGATCACGGGCCGCTGGCGCTACGGTTCCTCCGGAAGCTGGTACGAGAACGACTGGTCCGGCACACGCAAAGGTCTAAAAATGATACAACCCCAGGCTGAACCATCGGCGCCCTGCGACTGGACCGGCACCTGGGATTTCGATTGGTCGAGAGAGCTTCAGTTGACGCAATCGGGCAACAGGGTCGCCGGATCATTCAAACCTTCAGGCTGGAACTATACCGGGTACATCGAGGGTACACTTTCTGGTAGCACGCTCAGCGGTACCTGGGTCGAAAAAGATCAGACAGGTAAAATCGAGTGGACCATGTCAGGTGACTGCAACTCCTTCACAGGCCGCTACACCCACAGCATGTCGGCGGCTTCAAGCTGGTACCCCTTGCATAAACCGGGAACCAGAATCGGCCAGCCTCAGCCACAGCCGGAACCGGATAATCAGCCATCACCTCAGCCGGTCAACTTCAGCTGGGCCGGAACGTGGAATACGGACTGGGGGACGATGGAGATATCTGTATCCGGCGCTTCAGCCACCGGCACATACACTATCAATAACGGCAAATTGAACGGGACTATCAACGGCCGCAACTTCAGCGGAACCTGGTCAAGGTCGCCATCGTATAAGACGCCCAAAGACGCCGGCGCCTTCCTGTTCGTCATGTCTGAAGATGGGAATTCGTTCAAGGGTGACTGGAAATATTCCGACTGCTCCTGGATGGGACCCTGGGATGGCGAGATGGAGGGATCGGATGAAATAATACCGCCTGCCAACCAGAAACCCGTGGCGCAGTTTACGGTTATACCGCAATCCCCCACCACTGCCGATACTATTGTCATAAGCAGTCAGTCTTATGACCCGGATGGAGACAGCCTTTCCTATGCCTGGTCGATTGATGGATCGCAATTACCACAGTATAACAACATGGTCTACTGCATATTCCCCGGTCAGGCCGCCGGTTACCACACTGCCGTGCTGACAACATCAGACGGCAAGGGCGGTGTGGCCACGGCCCAGACTCAATATTTTGTGGACTCTTTTGAGCCGCCACAGCCTACTCCACCTCAACCGACGCCGGACAGCAACCAGCCACCCACAGCATATTTCACCGTCACGCCACCATCGCCGCAAACGACCAGCAACATCGTGGCCAGCAGCCAATCCTCGGATCCGGACGGTGATACGCTGACCCATGCCTGGATGATTGACAATATAGCTATAGCGCAGTATGCCAACCAGCCTTACTGCATTTATCAGAATCCGCCGGCGGGGACGCACACAATGAGTCTACAGGTAACCGACAGCACCGGGTCATCGAATTTCTATCAGATGCAGATAACGGTTACGCAGGCGCCGCAACCAGAACCAGGCCCGCAGCCTGTTCCCGGCGCCAATAATCCTCCCAGGGCCGCCTTTACCTTCGATCCACCTCAACCGCAGGTCGGACAGACTGTTCAGGTGATCAGCCAGTCAACGGATGCCGACGGCGACAGGCTGAGCTACTCCTGGTACCTCGATGGCGACCTGCTATCCCAGTACACGGGCCAGTCACAATGGAAATGGAAGATCCCGTCGGGCGGGCACGTTATGCAGCTCGAGGTGCAGGACGGCAGGGGCGGCAAAGATACCATCTCGCGTAAGATTAAAGGATCGGACGCCGACGGCTCAGGTAACAAAATAGGGCCATTCAGCTGCTTCATCGCCACTGCTGCTTACGGCAGCCAGACAGCGGCCGAACTCGATACGCTGCGTTCCTTCCGCGACCATATTCTGCTAAAGAGCGAATTGGGACGTTGGGCTGTGGATACTTATTACCGCTGCAGCCCTCCCCTGGCGGAATATATCGCCACCCACGAAGAGATGCGGACTATGGTCAGGGAAAGGCTGCTTGATCCCATGGTCAGTGTGCTCAAGAATACACGCAGCCTGTGGGACAAAGATTAGATTAAACTGTGCTGAAACAAATGATCAACGTGCCTGTGCTATCGCAGGCGCCGGTATATGCGTCAGGATTGCAGATGTGTATCTGTCTTATTCCTGCCTGACAGCACGTCGACCCATTTCTGCATCTTCGGCCAGTGTGAGAAGCTCTGCCTGCGCCTGTATCCCATGAGCGCTGCCTGCCCGGCAGACACACACGCCATATAGTACGGATACTGCGTGATCAACAGGAATATCGTAACCATGGTCATCCCGATGATCACGCACCAGGGAGTCTCCCTGATGAAGATAAAGAGGAGACCGAAAGAAGCAGCAATGATTACAGGCCCCTGCCACCCGGTCAGCGCCAGCCATGTGCCGTAGACCACCGCCACACCGGTTCCCCCGTTGAACCGCAGGAAGGGTGAAAAAATATTGCCCACCAGCGGCGCCAGCGCCACCGGTAACATAGCCAGCCCTGTCACTTGTGAGACCTGCTGGGAAAGCCACACCGGCAAAGCCGCTTTGAAAGCGTCCAGCAGTATCGCGAGGACATACAACACGGGCCCGCCGGCATTAAAAACATTTGTGGCGCCCGGGTTGCCGTCACCGTAACGTCTGATATCTTTGCGCACAAACACGCGGCCCACCCAGTAGGAAAAAGGCAGGCACCCCAGTATCAGCCCGACCATAGTCCAGATGGCTACTTCCACGGTCCACCCCATGACACCATAAGCATAATATAATAACCGGCATTTTCCAATCGGTTCAAGAAAAAAGCTGATACATCAAGCAGGGAATTATACGGGCATAGCTACCTCGGCGCCCGCATATACTATGCTAAGCAATGTAGTTATTTGCTTGTTTCCAATAACCCCATGGAGCGGTCCACATCACGGGCGCGCTGGTAGTCGGCGTTAAAGTGCCGGCAGGCCCACAACAGCCCCAGCGAAGAGGCAATACCGATTGCGCAGATTACTATATAGGCGTTCTGTATGCCCGCCACATCGGAGACCGCCCCCATAATGATGGGCCCCCACATTCCACCCAGGAAGTATCCGGCAAACATATACAGGCCCCAGGCCGTAGCCCGTCGGTAGATGGGCACGATCTCCTGCACCGTATTAAGTTGAGCCGAGACTCCGAAGGGGATGAAGAAAGCGCCGGCCACAAATATCGGCAGAGATCCCAGATAGGCGCCTGCCGCCATGAGTAATGAGCATGCCCACAATCCTGCTATCATAACAATAACTTTGTTGCGCGGATTATGGCGCGAGACACGGTCTGCCACCCATCCACCCAGCGGCATGGAGATCACTGCCAGCAGAGCTATACCTGAAGAGGCTGTGGAAGCCACGGCATTGTCCATTCCCATATTCCGGTTAAGCAGTACCGTCAGCCAGGGTATTGATCCCTGCTGTAAACACATCGACAGGGCCACAGAGACATAAAGTATGGGCAACGTCCTGATACTGAGCATCTCCTTAAGAGTTGTGGTTAAAGCCGTTTTCCCTCCGCCGGCTTTTTGCAGCGTATCCTTATGGATTTTGTAGTCCGGCAGGAACCAGGCCAGTATGCCGAAGATGACGCCCGGTGCCGCCAGCGCCCAGAAGGCCGCCTGCCATCCATAATCCTTGCTTACCCAACCACCAACCAGGAAGCCGACGGCGGAACCGAGGGGTATTGCCGCGGCCCAGATGCCAGTAACAAAAGCCCGCCTGGCCTTTTTCACCATGCCGACTATGAGGGCCATGCCGCCTGAAACGAAGCCGGCCTCGCCGATTCCAACTACAGCACGCGTTGTTACCAATTGCCCGAAGTTGACGCAGAATCCTGAGCATATGCTGGCCAGGCTCCAGACAACAGAGATGATGGAGACCAGCTTGGCGCGCCTCCAGCGGTCCATCAGGTATGAAAGAGGCAGGGCGAAAACAGCAACGCCGATCAGCACCACCGACATCAGCCAGCCTATCTCGGTGTCGCTTAAACCCAGGCTGGATTTAAGAGCGGGGGTAATTGGGCCTATGACCGAACGTAAAGCGTAGTCCATCATATAAAGGATAAACAGGACTACGATGGTATAACCTACCTTCCAGCGCGATACTTTAATTAAGACGTCCTGATCTTCCTGCCCGCTCTGCATGATGCCTCCTCAAACTTTCAGTATTTTGTCAGCGGCCGGTCTTTTCCGGCAAAAGGCTGGACACAACTATATATTTTTAGCAAATAGCTGTCAATTCAACCGGCACGTTTATTCTATCCATGTCAGACCGGCCGGGCTCCTGCGGATGCCGCGGGAGTATTTATACCTGGGATAACCCAGCACCATGGAGGCTAAAACCGTGTTGCCTTCAGGCACTTGGAACATCTTCTTCAACTCCGGATTCCTGTTGATAGGTGGCGGTATCAGGCCCACGGCGCACGCGCCGAGGCCGAGTGAGTGCGCGGCAAGCAACGCATACGCCAGCTCAATAAATATATCCTCATTCTGAACAGGGGCGTGGAAAAGGATCATGCACGGCGCTCCGCGGGCGATGGTATCTTCGGTGCCTGCCTTCAAAGCCGCCATCCTGACCTGCATGAGCGGCAGCACATGATCGACGAGCACCTGATATGTATCTTTTCCCACCATCTTCTCTAATACGGCCCTGGATTCCGCATTGGCCTGCATCTTGAGCAACATGTCGTACATTTCAGCCATCACAGGAACGGCCCGCCTGATCAGATCGCGATCATTCACCCCTGTCAGCTCGACGGTGAGCGGCGTGAATCCGGGAGGCGCAAACGTTACGGCCTGGACGATCTTCTCCAGCAGCTCACGCGGAACCGGCCTGTCCTGAAATTTTCGTATGGAGCGGCGTGAACTGATCAGATCTAAAAAAGTCTGTTGCCAGCTTTCCTTGCGCTGAGGCAGCTCGAAGAAATCCCTCTCATAGCTGAGACCTTCGATGAATATGGAACTGGTCGGGCAGGCGGCCATACACTGGCCGCAGTGGATGCACAGATGTATTCTGTCAGCCAGAAACCTGGCTTCATCGTCCGCCCTGATAATTCCAGCCGGGCAGATCTCGGCGCACAGATGGCATTTCTTACAGGTAGTTAAATCAACTGTGTGCGTAATCCGCTCCGGTGTCTTTCCGTCTCCGCAGGCGTTTATATTACTATGTGAATCCATTGATCTCCCCCCAGTATTATTTCCGGGCAGCAACTCATGCCGGTATTGCGTTAATCGTATTGCATATGGCACAAATTTATCAAATGCGCCACTTACGTGAGAAATGTCGCGCACAGCATTGATTTAATTGGCATTTTATGATACGTTGCTATTAGACTTATCTGGTTCACATTAGGGCTTATATCTAATCTTGAGATAGGAGAACTAATATGACGATTCGCAAGAAGGTTGATGACGGCGTGAGGAAAACGGCGGCTCCTTCCACCTACGCTAATCTGCAAACAGCGAGCAAATCACCCTTGTCCGTTAATGCGCCGGCGGAGAGCGGGGAGCGTGTGGACCAAATAAGGGAAATACTGTTCGGCGCACAGCGGCAGGAGTATGAGAGAAGGCTCACCCAGCTTGAAGAGCTCCTGGTCAAGAATATCACCGAACTGAGCAAAGAGACGGCCGCTAAATTTGCCAGCCTACAGCAGGAAAATGATAAGAAGTTCGCAAGGTTGGAGGAACTGCTGGTAAAAAATATCTCGGACATCAGCCGTGACACCGAGCGTAAAATCGATTTACATACGACTGACAATGAGAAGAGATTCAAGCAACTCGAACAACATCTCGATGAGGCCATCTCAGAGATGAAAAAGGAGACCGCCCGCCAGTTCAATCAACAGAAGAACGAATACAGTCAGATTTTCAGCAGTCTGGAGGAACGACTATCAAAAGCAGTTGCGGAGATTAATAAACGGTTGGATGCTGACATCGCATCGTTGACTAAACACATCGATACTGCCAGATCAGAATCAGCGCGCAGCCTTGAGCAACTCGACAGGCAAAAAATGGACCGTGTCTCCCTGGCAAAATTCCTGCATAATGCCGCAACAGGCATCGAAGGCAAAGAGCACAAGGCTGATGCCGGGGGTAAATAGACATGGCCGATATTTCAGCTGGCAATAAGGGAAGAGACGGCGTGCATGATTCCGATGAACTTAATTCCCTGCGCTCATTGATATTGGCTCCCGAGCAGTTCGAGATAAACGAACTGAAAGAAAGGATGGATGATCCCAAAATTCGTGCTGAGGAGCTGAGCAGGGTTATTGCCGAAGCTATAGTGATCAGAGCCTCCATAGACCGCAAACTGGCCACAGCCCTCCTGCCCACCATAGAGGAGGTTATCAGAGACTCGGTCAAACGCGACCCCAAGTTTTTAGCGGATTCCATATTCCCCATCATAGGTCCGGCTATCCGCAGGTCGATCGCGGAATCCCTGAGGGCCATGGTCGAATCCATGAGCAATACTCTGGAATATACTTTCAGCTGGCGGGGCATCCAATGGAGGCTGGAATCATTCAGAACGGGAAGGCCCTTTGCTGAAATTGTGCTCATGCACACATTGGTCTATCGCATGGAGCAGATTTTCCTGATTCATAGAGAAACCGGACTGGTGCTGCAACATGTAGCGGCTGAATCGGTTGACCTTAAAGACGCCGATATGGTATCTGCCATGCTGACGGCCATCCAGGATTTCGTAAATGATTCGTTTGCCGCCAGGGAGGATAGCTCCCTTCAGAACCTAAATATGGGCGAGTTGGCCATCTGGATCGAGCAGGGTCCCAGAACTGTCCTGGCATCCGTAATCAGGGGCAATCCGCCATCCGAGTTGAGGACTGTCCTGAAGGAAATCCTGGAAAACATCGAGTTCGAGTACAATTTGGCGCTGGAAGGTTTTAAGGGCGATGCCTCGCCCTTCGAACCGTGTAAACCGGATCTTATGTACTGTCTTACACAGGCTCAGAAAACCGATAATAGATCCAACAAAGCAGTAGCTGTTCCGGTTAAAAACAAGGGGAAGAAGAAGAGGCCGGAGAATGTAGTACTATTTATCTATATCGCGGCGGCTCTTTGTATAGTAATAATAATCGTCGGGTTTATTTTATCGATATTATGATGGGAACAGCGGACGCCGCTAATTTATGAATATCGGGGCGCCTGTTGAATTACAGTAAGGGAGACGAGACTTCATGATCCAGAAGAAAATATGCATGTTAGGTTCCTTCGCTGTCGGCAAGAGCAGTCTCGTCCGCCGCTTTGTGGAAAATATGTTCTCAGATAAATACATGACGACCATCGGCGTCAAAATAGAAAAGAAGGTCATCGAACTGAAGAACCAGAGCCTGACTCTTGTCATCTGGGATATCGCCGGAGAAAACGGCTTTCATCAGATTCAGGGCACCTATTTACGCGGCATGTCAGGCTACTTGCTCGTGGCAGACAAGACTCGCACCGGTACTCTCGATACCGCTATCAATATCCAGAAAACCGTTGGACAGGCTTTTCGCGATGTGCCGTTTGTCCTGCTTATGAATAAGATGGATCTCACCGGACAATGGGATGTACAGGAATCGGCAATCGATAAGCTGAGCCACGAAGGCTGGGATATCTTCAAAACCAGCGCCAAGACAGGGGAGAACGTCGAAGAAGCGTTCAACAGGCTGGCACTCAAGATGCTGTAAAAATGAGTACCACGTTTATTTGACTAAATGGACGACAATTTTTATTTTAAACTTCTGGATGCTCTTAATTTAGCCGTCCTTGAATACGTCCAAGACCGCTCCTTTAGATTGCTATCTTCCAGATCAAATTGGCTGCACTATTATTTTCCCGATTCCACTGCTGCCGATGCCGTCACACACCAGGACGAACTTGACTACCTGGGGAACTTTCTCACGGATGCGATACCTTTCTGGCATGAAGGGACCGCAACAAAAGTTGATTCCGGCATCTGGAGCGAGGTCATGCCGACTGGAGAAACCTGCTGGTTCGAAGCGAGCGCACGAAATCTGGACAACAGAAGAATTCTCATATTGAAAACACACGGCGCTGAATTCACCGGGGCACAGATGCGGGAACAGGCCGCTAAAGACAACCTCCTGGCATTTGAAGACCTGTTCAGAACCGAAAAAGATCTGGAAAAATACAGTTTTTTACTGGAATCCGAGGTAAATAAGCGAACCGCTGATTTACGGGAAAGGGTTAAGGAATTAAATTGTCTTTATGGAGTCTCCCGCCTTATCAGCGAGAAAATCACTTCGCTTGAAACCATCTACAGGGACGTGGTGAACCTGGTTCCGGACGGTTTCCAGCATCCCGATATCGCATGTGCCCGGCTGATTACCGATAACAATATATACGCAACGCCTAACTGGAAGGAAACGCCCTATATAATCGCCGGCACAATCAAAAGCCAGGACAAAGAGATCGGCCGTCTGGAAGTATGCTATCTCGAAGCAAGGGCGGAGAGCGCTGAATTGCTTTTCCTCCCGGAGGAACACAGCATGCTGGCAGCTGTATGCGAGCGCCTGGGCCAGGTTATAGCGCGCTATACCGCACAGCAAAACCTGCAGCAAAGTTACGAGGTACTGAACCAAACCTTTGAGCAGACAATACTGGCATTCAGCACCATTGTCGAGATAAAAGATCGCTATACGGCAGGGCACCAGATCCGTGTCGCCAGGATAGCGGAGAGCATCGCCAGGGAGATGAACCTGACCGATGAACAGGTCCGCGTAACCCATATCGCAGGGATTATTCACGATATCGGAAAGATATATGTGCCTGCCGACATACTCTCCCGGCCGGGCAGATTGAGTGACCTGGAATTCGAGATAATAAAGACCCATTCTCAATATGGCCATGATATTTTAAAGACGATTAATTTCCCGTGGCCGATTGCTCAAATTGTATTGCAGCACCATGAAAAGCTGGACGGTTCCGGTTATCCCAACAGACTGAAAGGAGATGAAATATTGCTGTACACGCGGATTCTGACAGTGGCTGATGTGGTTGAAGCTATGGCAGCCCATCGGCCTTACCGCGCCGCCCTGGGAATAGACAAAGCATTGGAAGAGATATCGAATAACAAAGAGAAGTCATACGATGCGGACGTCGTCGATGCCTGCGTCAGGCTTTTCAGGGAAAAGGGATTCAAACTCGATGAATAATCCAGGTTATAGTAATATTAATTTAAACATATGAGAAGTACGTTCACGGAGTAAAATTGTGCAAATAGCATCTGCACTAAGGGTTTGCTTATATAGATTACTCCCCGTCGTAATCTTTCTTGTTTTATTGATTTCCATCTGGGGCGGAGCAGTTGCAGCTGACGATTCAATAATCGTCAGGGTCGGTATATACGAAAATCAGCCTAAAATCTTCACCGATGATGCAGGGAAACCCGCCGGATTCTGGCCGGATATCATTGGCTACATCGCATCGCAGGAAGGGTGGACTCTTGAATACAGGCACGGCACATGGACCGAATGCCTGGAAATGCTGGAGAATAACGAGATCGATATCATGCCCGACGTCGCCTACACGGAGGAGCGCAACGATAAATATGCCTTTTCGCACGAAACGGTCTATATAAGCTGGTCCAGGGTATATACGCGAAAAGGCGTTGATATCAACTCAATCCTCGACCTGGAAGGAAAAACCATCGCAGTATTAAGGGGCAGCATCAACGTTGAAGGATCCGATGGAATAAAAGAGATCATTAAATCGTACAATATTAACTGCAAGTATACCGAGGTGGACAGCTATAACACAGTTTTTGAGCTCGTGGCAAAAGGTGAAGCCGACGCAGGAGTAACCAGCAAGGATTTCGGCTATCAACATGAAACGGATTACGGCCTCATTAAAACGCCTATCATCTTCCAGCCTGCGCTCCTCTATTTCGCTTTGACCAAAGACTCCGCATCGACTCCGTCTCTCATAGAGAAAATAGACCGCCGCGTGAAAGCTTTGAAGCAGGACAACGGCTCAATCTACTACCAGTCTCTGGATAAGTGGATGGCTGTTAAGTCGGCTGTAACACCCGTGCTTCCCGGCTGGGTTGTCTGGGTCCTGGCTTCCGTAGGAGGGCTTGTATTGCTGTTTGCCGGCGGCAGTTTTATCCTAAGGTCGCAGGTCAGGGCCAGGACGCGAGAACTCACGGATGAGGTCGCAGTCCGCAAACGGGCGGAGGAACAGCTGGCGAAATACAGATATCGCCTGGAGAAACTGGTCGAGGAAAGGACGGCCGAGCTTGAGCAGAAGTACCTTGAACTGGCAGTCGCCAACTGCGAGCTGCAGGATGCAAAGGAGGCGGCCGAGTCAGCCGACCGGGTCAAATCAGCTTTTCTCGCCACCATGTCTCACGAGTTACGTACACCGCTCAATTCAATTATCGGTTTCACAGGGATACTTCAGCAGGAACTGGTCGGCCCTCTGAATGAGGAACAGAAGAAGCAGATGGGTATGGTGCGCAATAGCTCTGCGCACCTGCTTAATCTGATCAACGATGTGCTGGACATTTCCAAGATAGAGGCAGGTCAATTAACAGTCTCACGGGAGCCCTGCAATATGCGCGCGGCCATCGATAAAGTCACAGGAAGCATGCAGCCGCTGGCCGATAAAAAAGGGATTGCCCTGGAGGTGGAGCTATCTCCCGAGGTTGGAACGATCACCAGCGACCAGAGGCGCGTGGAACAGGTGATCTACAACCTCATGAGCAATGCTATCAAGTTCACAGAGCATGGATATGTCCGCGTGAAATGTTCTCTTGAAAACGGAGAGATACTAACCCGTGTTATCGATACGGGTATGGGAATCAAGGATCAGGATATGGAGAATCTGTTCAAACCTTTCTATCAGGTCGACAGCGGTCTGGTCAGACAGCACGAAGGCACCGGGCTGGGGCTATCGATCTGCAGCAAAATCCTGGAACTCCTGGGTGGGAGGATCTGGGTCGAGAGCGAATGGGGCAAGGGCAGCACATTCAGTTTTGCCCTGCCCGTGTAGAGGTAATTATGAGTAAAGGAACAGTACTTTATATCGAGGACAACGAACAGAATTTCTACCTTGTGAACGTATTACTGAAAACAAAGGATTACCGGGTTCTGTGGGCCCATGATGGTCGGGAGGGCATAGAAAAGGCTCTTGAATTAAGGCCGGACCTCATCCTGCTGGATATCCAGCTGCCGGTCATGGACGGCTACGAAGTAGCAGGGAGGCTGCGCAGTAATCCCGAGTTAAGCAAGATTCCTATCATAGCGGTGACTTCCTACGCTATGTCCGGCGACCGCGAGAAAGCTTTGAGCGCGGGTTGCAATGGCTATATTGAAAAGCCGATCGATCCGGATACCTTCCTGGCACAAATTGAAAAGTATTCCTCCGGTATCGATCCGGCATGGAATGAAAAATGACCAGAATACTAATTGCAGATGACAACGCGCAGAACCTCTATTTACTTGAGGCGGTTTTAAAAAGCCAGGGGTATGATGTTACATCGGCCGGGAACGGCGCCGAGGCGATGGAATCGGCCCTGAAAAATCCTCCCGACATTATAGTCACAGACATACTCATGCCGGTTATGGACGGATTCGAGCTGTGCCGGCGCTGGAGGGCGCACGAGCTGCTCAGCCGGATCCCGTTCATCTTTTACACCGCCACCTATACAGATCTTAAGGATGAGAAATTTGCCCTGAGCCTGGGCGCCGACCGCTTTGTCATTAAACCGCAACAGCCGGAGGTGCTGGTAAAGATTATTAGAGATGTCCTTAACAAACCTCGCAAGGAGAAGCAGGTCTCCCGCAAGAAATCCCCCGAGAAAGAGACGGAGGAGTTACAGCAATATAACGAGGTGCTGTTCCGCAAGCTTGAAAAAAAGGTCAAGCAGCTTGAGGATGTGATTACAAAACAAGAGAAAACCGAGGATGAATTGAGGGAGAGCGAGTTGAAATATCGCACTCTCATCGCTCAAAGTCCGGATGGAATCTTCATTGTCGATCTGAAGGGAAATTTCCTGTCGGTCAACAGGGTCATGTGGGAAAACCTGAAATACAGCGAAGCGGAACTTCTATCCATGGGGATCTGGGACATCGTCCCTGCAGAATATGTAGAACAGCATCAAAAAAGATTGGCGAACATAATAGCGGGAAAAGCCCCCAATGATCCTGCAGAATACATGGTTCGGGGAAAGGACGGGAATCTTCATAATGTTGAGATTCTGTCAGCACCCTATTATGAAGGGCAAAGATTGGTAGGTTTTCAGGGTATCGCCCGTGATATTACCGCCCGTAAAAAAGCTGAGGAAATGCTGAGGACATCGGAGGAGAAATACCGCTCGCTGGTGGAGAATATCAACGACGTCTTTTACACACTGGATGATCAGGGGACAATTACTTATGTCAGCCCGGTGGTCGAGCGGTTGACCAAGTATAAAGTCAGCGAATTGATAGGACAATCATTTACCTCGATTATCTTGCCGGAAGACCTGCCGGATGTCGTGTCCAGTTACAACCGCCTCATTTCCGGTCAAATGGAGCCGTCTGAATTCCGCATAGCCGACAAAGACGGCAGGATCATATTTGTCCGTACCTCCAGCCGCCCCATTTTTAAAGATGGAGAGATCGCGGGCATAACAGCGCTGATAACAGACATCACCGAGCGCAAGCAGGCCGAGCAAGACCTGATAAAAAGCTACCAGAAGGTCAGGAAAACACTGAATGATGCCATCAATACCATGGCCAAAATCGTGGAAATGCGGGATCCTTATACGGCAGGCCATCAACACAGGGTGGCTGAGCTGTCGATTGCCATAGCCAAAGAACTGGGGTATCGGGGTGACCATCTGGAAAACCTCTATATGGCGGCGCTCATTCACGACATCGGCAAAATCTACGTGCCGTCAGACATCCTGAGCAAACCGGGTAAACTGACTAATATCGAATTCAACCTGGTAAAAACCCATGCGCAGGGAAGCTATGAAATTTTACGCAATATGGATTTTCCGACTTCAATTGCCGAGTCCGTTCAACAGCACCATGAAAGATTGGACGGCTCCGGCTATCCCGGCGGACTCAAAGGCGAGGCCATATGCCGGGAGGCCAGGCTGATCGCCGTGGCGGATGTGGTAGAAGCGATATCATCGCACCGGCCTTATCGTCCCGCTCTTGGAATGGATAAGGCGCTTGAAGAGATATCCGCCAATAAGGGCAAGCTGTATGATAGCGCTGTGGTGGACGCCTGCCTGAACGTATTCAGAAAACAGAACTTCAAGTTTGAGTAGTATCATCCGATCGAACCAATAGCCCATTTATTTTCCTCGCCTGCATCCAGGATTTATAATTGTTACTGGATGCGCTTCAATCAGTCTGAATATACAGGCGTTGATAAATCATGAATGATGAAAAAAAGGAAACCCTGAAACCAACTGCAGCAACAGGCATCCATACACTGTCCGTGGTCGGTTATATCCTGGGCATCGCAGGCATCGTCCTGCTATTAATCTCCCTTTCAATTATCGCTTCCCCATCCGGCAATTCCGGTCTGCCCGGATCAAAGGTATCGATAGCCGACAACATAACGATCTACGACCTGACAACAGGCAGCGCCACCATTGGTTTCACTACGGACAGCTCTCAGGTGATAGATGCCCTTGTTTATGATGAGCAGGGAAAAATCATCGGAGTCTTTTCAGACAGCATTCCGATAACAAATCACATCATCCGGATAGAAACCTTGTATCCTGATTCAATTTACAGCTTTCAATTGCTGTCCGCTGATGCCTCCGGCAGCAGAAGCATCTCCGAAAGACACTCATTTGCCACCCTGAAGCCGCCGCCTGTGATCTCGAATGTGCAAATATCTAAAGCAACGGATTCAGCGTTATGGATCACCTGGGAGACCGACCGGCCGGCCGTTACGGAATTGACCTACTGGGAAGAGGGGGCCACCCTCCTAAACACGGTCAGCGAAAATACTACGGGGACGAACCACGAGGCTATAATCCAGCCGCTGGACGGCGAACGCATTTCCGCTTTTGTGATCAGAGCAAACGACCCGCAAAACCAGCGGATCATCGCCGAATACGAGGGCTTGATTTCGCTTAAGAACGGCGCACGGATAATGCAGCGCGCACCCGATTTTACCCTTCCTTCAGTTAAAGGCGGAAACATTCAGTTGAGCCGTTACCGCGGCAAGGTCGTGCTGCTGGTATTCTGGAGCATGAATTGCCCATCCTGCCAGAAGAAGATTTTACTGCTGCAAGAGGCATTTGATCGCGCGGGCGATGACAGAGTCAGCATTATCACAGTGCATGGGCCGGCACGTGAGGACGTGATCAAAAGTTACTGTTCGAGCCATGGCCTGACACTACCGGTATTACTGGACCTCCAGGCAGACGCCGGTTCCTCCTACGGCGTTGTGCAGCTCCCGGCAACATTCCTGCTCGATCAATCCGGAGTAATACGCACTGTGAATCCTGAATTCGAGACTCCGCAGGACCTGGACAGGCTCACCGGTCAATTCCTGTCCAAATAAAGAGAGTATAATAAGAACTCCACCCATTACACTGACAGGTTGCTTGACGTCAAGGTCAGGTTCGCCAGAATACTGTTATGCTTAACAGAATACAATAAACAAGGGCCTCCACAAGGAAATAATAAGTGAAAATAAAAACAATTTTAACAGCTATACTTTTACCGGCGTTGACAATAATAACCATATCAACAGCCTGCCGGCCTGCGACACTTCCTGCCAGGTTTGAAGTCACTTATCTGGAAATAAGTCCAAAGGAAATCAATAAAGGTGAAACAGCCGATGTCAGTGTCAAGGTCATGAACACAGGTGGGACCTCATCCATATACGGCGTTAATCTGTATGTGGATGATAAAAAAGTCAGCACGAAGCTGATTAACCTTGCTCCAGGATATACGCAGAGCGTGGTCTTCTCACTCTCGGTAGACGAGGCGGGCGCACATAAAATCTCAGTCGGAGAAAAGAGCGGGACGCTTACCGTTATATCGAAATCTGTGCTCAAGCAGGTGGAAATAGCTTACGATAACGGCGTTGCCAAAGATTATTTATCTCTGGTCAAACCCAGCACAGGATACGTGGTCAGATTTGTATCAGACTCAAAACAGTTGAGCATAAGTAAAGTAAGCGTATTCGCTTTGATCTACGGCTCTCCCGGATATCATATCGTAAATAGCGATCTGCAGATCTGGGATGCGGATCAAAAAGTACTCTATACCACACCATTTTCGGGGGACCAGTTTCCACTGAGAACACGTATCGGCGACAATATCGACTCAACCGGCGCCTGGGCTGATATAGATATACCCGATGTTGAAGTCAGCGGCGATTTTTATGTCAACATATATACCGGCATCCCCACGGGCCAGGGATTACGCATGGGCGCGGTTGATATGCCTAATACCCATTCCGATACATCGATCCGTGATGAAAATGGAGCGGATTACCTTGCGCCTGAATGGCCTTATACTCCTGCTTACTGGTTCGGAGATAAAAGCCGTGTGAACTGGATGATCAGAGTCTCCGGCAAAGCTATGGTTTCGCAGCAATGATTCAGTATTGCCGGAATATAGCTGAAGCGCATTCGCTTAATGCCTGATAACCGGTTTAGCAGATAGAAAAATATCGCGGTTCGCTCGGCGATTAATAGGTGATCTTCTGCTCCACGGTTCTCGCGTAGCCTTCGATATCACCGGTTTTATATTGTTTGAGCCACAGCCATACGACTACGTTGCTCTTTCTGAATACCAGCAACCTGTCGATAGCTACAGAATTATTCAGGAAGCACTCCTCCCCGATAGAGGGATTTGTCAGCGTAACTCCCGAGGGCATGGCGGCTGCATATACATCGGCTGCAGCCTCCTTATCGCGATAAACAGCCACGGTATTCTGCAGCGTGGGGGCGAAGGATGAACCCTGGGAATAAGAAACAGTGCTCGAAGACGTGCTGCCCCGATATGGCGGCGGCGAAACGTTTCCCTTTATCCATTCAGCCCCCATATCCTCCCTGGTCAATACCATATCATATGCCTGTTTGGTCACCAGCCCTTCCATCGATTTGGTTATGCCGGGCTGAGCAATTTGCGGTGTCTCATCAGGTACCTGTTGTGAAGGGGGTGTAATTGTCAACGATGGTTGTACCGCCGATGAGGCCGGCGCAGCGGAGGCGATTACTTTTTGCTCCACTATCCGCGCATAGCGTTCAATATCACCTTCTTTGTACTGCTTCAGCCACAGCCATACCACAACATTGTTCTGGCGAAAAACCAGCAGCTTATTGATCGGCACGGAGTCGTTCAAGAGACATTCATTTCCGATGCCGGGATTCGACGAAGCTGCGTTCTTCTCTTTCTCTTTGGTATAAGCAGTTTCAGCGGCAGAGATACTGCGATAAACAGCCACCGTATTCTGAACGCCCGGCGCATAGGCTGAACCCTGAGTAAAGTACGCACTGCTGAACGAACTGGTCTGCTGTATGGCACCCGGCACAGCGGTCCCCTGCGCCCATTCCGGTCCCATATCCTGCAGCGTCAGAGTCATGGTAGATGCCTGCTTGGTTATCATGGTTGTAGCGTCGAGGGTATTAGCTGCTGCCGGATTCACTTCCGGATCCGGCTGAGCGGAGGACTGATCATCTTGAACAGGGGGAATCGATGGAACGGAATCAGGGGGCAACGGCGCCGGAAGCTCGGGCGAAGATACGCCTGCAGAGGTTGCATCCTCTGCTGCCATTCCCGCGGAGTCGGTCTGTGATTGATGAGCGCCGCCGTTCGCGCAGGCGGCACCCAGAAGGCAAACGAGTATCACGCACCCCATACTGAGCCGGTATAATTGCCGGCATTTAGCTGTACTGGCGTTCACAGGCTAATTTTATCACAACCGCACTTTTATCGGTCTGAGCAGTTCCCCCTGCTCCACCCGCTTTTTCGTTTACCCGGCCTGGAGATGTGATTATGGATTAGACCTGATTTCAGCCCGTACTCAAGAATCCAGACGGGACGAAATCCTGACCGTTATGGCAGGTTGCTCAGCGCATGCACTACACCTGTCACTTTCGACAACTCGACTACGAAAGCTATGCCCTGACCGGGCTTGTTGAGGCCGATGGTGCTGCTGATACCCTGTAAAATGCTCTCAGCCTTATCCCGGGGAACCACAGTAAAGACGATTTCCTTCTCCGGCTCGATGCAGATGCCTATTATCTTTTGCTGCTCGTGTACGCCGACACCTCTTCCGAAAAGCACCGTTCCCCCCTCGGCTCCGGCTTTCAGGGAAGCCTCGATTACACGGTCGCCCCAGCCACGCCTAACTATGGTAACGATGAGCGATTTAACTGTCTCCTGCGGCATTGTCTTTCACCTCGTCTGATATCACTTTATCTCGACTGCGATAGAAAAGTCCAATAAACATGAGTGAGATAATAGGGGCCAGTGCAATAAGGGCTACCAATCCAAAACCGTCTATAACGGGATCCCGGCCTTCCATGCCCGTAGCTATGCCTACCGCCATGGCCATTAAAAACGTTACCGCCATAGGCCCGGTTGCGACCCCGCCGGAATCGAATGCAATAGCAACGAAGCTGCTGTCACAGAACCACATCAATATCAGGGCCAATGCGTAGCCCGGTATTATTATATACAGAAGTGGAATGCCATATACAATCCTGGTCATGCCCAGGGCGACAAAAAAAGCCACTCCCACTGAAATCGTATACAACACCAGCTTCTCCCTGATATAGCCGACCGAGGATTCCTCAACCTGGTTGCTCAGCACGCGGACGGCAGGTTCGCTGAACGCCGCCAGGAAACCCATGGCAAAGCCAAAAGGTATAAGCAACCACCTGTGCTCAATAGTCGCCAGGCTTTCGCCCAGGTCTTTACCCATCGGAAGGAATCCCAGATTGACGCCATACAGGAAAATGACTATTCCCACAAAGGAGATAGCCAGGCCTTTTAGCACATTGGCCACGTAGTCGCGCGGCAGTTTAATAAACAGCCACTGCGCCAGCAGGAAGAGAAAAACCAGCGGCAATAATACCTTGATTACATCCAGTGTTGTATTTATCAGCAAATTCAGATACATGCTGAATCCTAACCTGTGATTATGCCCATCAGCATCACGCCTATAATGGGCCCCACTGAGGCAAGTCCGATCAGGCCGAAGCCATCGGAGATGACTGATTTGCGCGCCAGCACCGAGCTGAACCCTATGCCCAGGGAAAGGATA
The DNA here is from genome assembly GCA_041653995.1 of Dehalococcoidia bacterium. NCBI lineage: Bacteria > Bacillati > Chloroflexota > Dehalococcoidia > Dehalococcoidia bacterium. Next base: position 293,351 of record JBAZEK010000001.1, on the reverse strand, counting down.
ACCGGCACCGTCAGGGGTCCCGTGGTCACGCCCCCGGCATCGAATGCAACCGCCACGAAATCTGGAGGCACGAAGAAGGACAGGATAAGCACCAGCGCATAGCTGCCGGCCATGAGATATGTTAGTGGGAATCCCAGGATTATGCGCAGTATCGCGACACACATGAAAAAACCGATGCCTGTTCCAATCACCGCCAGCAGCACGGAGGACGGGATATTACCCTGCGACACGGTGCCTACCTGGGAGCTGAGCACTACCACGTCAGGTTCGGCGATAGTTACCGCAAATCCGATTAAAAAAACAATGCCGAATATATAGGGTAGAATACGCAGGCCCGGCAGATTGGACCCGATGGCCTCCCCCATAGGCAGCAGCCCTATTTTTACGCCCAGTAAAAAGAGGGTCATGCCCACTACCACACAAACAGACCCGATGCTGAACTGCAATAGCTGCCCCGGCGGGATACCGGCCATAAACAGGTTTAAGATAAAAACGGTAATGATTATGGGCAGCGTAGCCCGTATCACTTCCCAGAAAATCGTTTTTATATCAGTGAACAAACCTGGCTCCTTCCATATTTGCAGTACCAGCCGCCGCGGCTTAGAATAACTCGCCCTGAAGTCGGCAGGTCAACCGGTCCAGCCCATATACAGGTTATGTCCCTCGTATTTGATTGTCACCGACTGCAACAGCGCTTATCTGTATATACGATTCGTGCCCGGAGGTTGTCGATGCCGGTGAAAAGTTGGAATAAATCAGGACGATTGCGCAAGCACACCGATTGTTCAGGGATGCGTAAAGTCTGATTATAATAATTATATTTGAGAACGTTCTGATTATTCAAACCTGCGTAGATATAGAGCCGAAACGGTAGACATAGTTTAAAAGAATGAGGTGTTGGAATTGAGAGTTGCCAGTTCAAGCTATTTTCACCCGGCCGGCATCGGCAGCTTCGTTTTTCATCTGGCCACCAGAATCGTTTTCGGCGAGGGAACGGTACACAGACTGAGCGCCGAGATCAAAGCGCAGGGAAGCAGCAACGTGCTCATCGTGACCAGCAAAGGCATGCCTGAACGGCCGTCACTGAAGGATATACTCACCGACCTCAGTGAAGCAGGAATGACCGTTAATATGTTTTCTTCCACACCTCCCGAGCCATCTGTAGAAGATATAGATAAATGTGTCGAATTCGCTAACCGGGTAGAGCCCGATCTTGTGGTAGGAATCGGCGGGGGCAGCGCGATGGATGTGGCCAAGAAAACCGCCCTGGAAATCGATGTACCGAAAATCATGATACCGACGACAGCGGGAAGCGGCAGTGAGGTCACGTTTAATTCCGTTCTTATGGTCAAAGGGCGCAAAAAGTCGTTCAGCGATATCAATCTTGCAGCGGATGTCGCTATAGTCGATCCGGACCTGCTGACAACCATGCCCCCTGCGGTCATGGTTTGCCCGGCCATGGATGCCATGGCGCATGCCGTGGAAAGCTATGGCGCCAGGAAGGGAAATGATATAACGCGCGCCCTCGCGTTGGAAGCATATCTGCTGAGCCGGGATAATATCAGCCGCGCCTTATCCGGTGATGCGGAGGGCAGGCGCAATATAGCGATGGGAAGCCTGATGGCCGGGATAGCACTGACAGGAACAGGGACAACCCTGGGGCACGCCCTGGCCTATCCGCTGTCCAACCGGGGCATGACGCATGGCCAGTCCCTGGCGGTCGTGCTGCCTTATCTATTAAAGCTCAACCGCTTCGACGCAGCCCATGCCGATGGATTGAAGTCATTGCGCCGTAAGTATTGCAGTCTCCCGAAGATCGCCTGGGACATCCCGGCCATGGCCGCGGAGGTTGCCGCTGACGAGAGGCATCTGGCCAACAATCCCGTTGATGTAACATTGCAGGAAATAATAGCTATATATACGGATATACAAAAAGAATCCTGAGAATGAGTCACACGCTCTCAAGGCTATTGCCAATTTCAAGATGCTGCCGGTGATGATAAGAGCCTGATACAAGTCACAATAAGGAAGCCCGTCTTGCGCAAGACGGGCTTCCTTTATTTACTGAATTGAGAAATCGTTCAGGCCGTTGTACCCTTTGTGGCGCCGCCGGCTTTAGGCCGCTTTCGCATATAGACAACCAGCAGCACAATACCGATAACAAGCAGTACTATCACCGCCAATATGATAATCGGTATGGTGAAGTCGTAGGCCCAGATGAGTTGCCTGGTCTGGGGACCGGTCATGACCACCGTGCCCTGGCCGTTCTGTGCGATCATCCTGCCACCCACCAGGCCCCAGAACCCGCTCATGGGTATGGGCTGCAGTGCCAGATTATATGAGGCTGTGCTGTCCTTTAATTCCCATGACGTTTCATTGACGGGCGGATTGTCCGACGTGAGAGTGAGCTGATAATAGGTGTCATAGACGGCCTTAACATTGCCTGCGCCGCTGACGTTGAAAGACAGGTCTCGCCAGAGATTGGTACTGCCATCGGGCAGAATCCACTGCTTGAAAACGTATTTTACGTCCGGCAGGGTAGCGCTTGTCACCGGACTGGCCGCACTGCTGGTAAAGGCGCTCCCCAGAGCATGGTAACCGGTGCCGGGAGGCTCGGACACGCCCGGCGGCTCGCTGCCGGTCTGGATAAATACCTCAACGGCATAATCGAAGTGGGCTGTTTGGTTGGAGTCGCTGACCAGTATCTGGTGCGGCCCTGTTACACCGAACCTGACACTGGGATCTGCTCCTGCTACCGACTGCTCGACGCCGGTGAGGTACATCTCCCCCGGGTGACCGGTAAAGGACGCCGACTGGCTGCCACCCAGGGTGGCCTCCGCCGCGCCATCGATCAGCACCGGCGTGGTGCCTTCGGTCAGGCCGGGGCCGACCTCCACAGTGAAGTCGTAGTAAGAACTATAATCTATGCCGCTTGTATAGTCGCCGTAGGAATCGATAACCAATATGAAGGGTCGGCTGGCGGGCGGGCAGCAGTCCGCGCAGGTGTAATAATTATCAGTCACCGTGGCGGTCACGTTATAAATGCCGGCGGAGCCGAGTGGCGGGACGCCGGTGATCTCCCCGGTGTATGGATCAAGAATGAGTCCCGGCGGCAGCCCTGCCGCACTCCAGGTGTAGTTGCCCGAGCAGCCGACAGCGCTGAGCGGCAGGTAGAAGGGAAAGCTCTCCATGGACCAGGCCATAACAAAGGTGTCGATGATGGTGAGCGGAGCGGGAGGCACAGCAGCCACAACTGTAATCGTCACAGGCGCAGCAGGAGAGGCCGTGGCACAGGGCGGAGGGACCGGCCCCGGCCACATCTCGGTTACTCCCACGGAGAAGTTATACACTCCAACAGATCCCAGGGGAGGACAGACCGTGAGCACGCCCGTGTTCTCATCCAGCACCACCCAGGTGGGCGGCGCGCCCGATAGCCAGTAGAAATAAGTGAAGGGCCCCGTGGGACATACCTGTCCGACCGGGCTGAAGGTGGTGGTAAAGGACTGGCATTCGTCAAGGGTTTCGGATACAGGATTGGGAGTTACGCCAAAACAACCTGCCGCAGTCAGGATCGACACAACCAGAAAGCATATGCACAGCTTAAAAAGCATTGCCGGCCGCCGCTTCTTATCATCATCTGTTCTCATATCACCGTCTCCATATCAATTCGCATTCAATTATCCAACAACCTGCCCGGCTGCGGGAAGCGTGTCATTGTAGAATGGGAGGACGCGTATACACCACGCAGGATTTGGTGGCCTCGCTCTGGGATGCATAGCATTTTCCGCCGTACTGCGTGCACTGGGTACGCGTGGTCTGGAAGACCTTGCCGTTGGCACAGCACCAGCAAGTCTGGGCTGCCTGGCAATACCTGGTGGCCTCGGTCTGGGATGCATAGCAGCTGCCGCCGTACTGTGAGCATTGTGATACTGTTGACTGGAAGACCTTGCCGTTGGCACAGCACCAGCAGGTCTGAGCTGCCTGGCAATACCTGGTGGCCTCGGTCTGGGATGTATAGCAGTTACCGCCGTACTGCGCGCACTGGGAAGCTGTTGACTGGTAGACCTTGCCGTTCGCGCAGCACCAGCAGGCCTGAGCTGCCTGGCAGTACCTGGTGGCCTCGCTCTGGGATGTATAGCAGTTGCCGCCGTATTGAGCACATTGAGAAGCCGTGGACTGGAAAACCTTGCCGTTCGCGCAGCACCAGCAGGTTTGAGCGGCCTCGCAGTACCTGGTGGCCTCGGTCTGGGACGTATAGCAGTTGCCGCCGTACTGCGCGCACTGTGAAGTTGTTGACTGGAAGACCTTGCCGTTAGAGCAGCACCAGCAGGTCTGTTCAGCCTGGCAGGAATTGATCGCGTCGGACTGGGTGCTGTAAGTTGATCCTCCCATCTGGGCACACAGTTCCCTGCTGGTTTGCATGACTTTGCCATCGCGGCAGCACCAGATCTCCGACGCGCAGGCATCGACGGCCTCCTTCTCGGTGAGGAACCACTGCCCACCCGATTGCAAGCAGGGCGTCTGGAGGGTTTGCCCGACCTTCCCGTACTCACAGCACCAGCCCCGTGACTGGCAGCCTTTGAGCGCATCGGCCTGGGTGGTGTAGGCCGTTCCACCCTTCAGGACACATGCCTCCCTGGTGGTCTCAATCACCTTGCCGTCCAAACAGCACCACACGGTAGTTGTCTGGCAGCCTTTGAGCGCTTCGGCCTCGGTGGCGTAGGCCGTTCCGCCCTTCTGAACACATATTTCTCTGGTGGTCTCAACCACCTTGCCGTCCAGGCAACACCACACTGTGTTGGGTTTGCTGTAACAATACCAGAACTGCTGTTTATCGGGCGCGTAATAGCAAGGTCCTTTGGAGCACTGGTTGGTAAAACCCCGTGCAGCCGCATCATCCGGTTGCAGGCAATAATCGCATCCCTTGGGACACTTCTCGAAGGCCGGCGGGTAGGAGGCAACGATCTGTCCGGAGGGTCCGCCTGGCGCCGAACCGGAAGTCTGTCCCAGCCATTCCGGTTTCCTGGTTGCGGTTGAGGTGTTGTCCGATGGCGTCTGTACCAGGGCGGCCGTCTTTACAGGCGGACTGCCGGCAAAGGAGAGAGTCAACATCCTCTGCTGGCTGCCTCCCATATTGTTTGCCAGCAGTACGGCTTCAAAGCTGTTGCCGGCGCCCCGGGGTATCTGGTAGGTTGTCCTGCCCCTAACGTTTCCCTTACAGGAGGTAGAGGGAGGGTTGTTTATCTCCCGTATGACCTCGCCAGCTTCTATCAGTTGCACGCTGGTTGCATTACTGACCTCGAAGGAATAGAGAGCGGATTGGCCGTCCTGCAGCACCATCGGTGTGGCGGAGAAGGATTTGATCTGGGGCAGGCCGGTCCACAGCGAGGCGGCCGCGGCCGGGCCCGCGCTGCCCAGCAGGGTGGCAACCACCACCGCAATGCATGCCATTAACCTCAAATAGCCTGTAAATCTGCGAATGCTCATACTCATACCCCACCTGCTTATTAATTACTTGCCTGAATCAGGTACACGACACACAAAACCACTTACTGCACGTAGACAATCATATTCTGCTTTGTATGGGAGGTCTTTGTCAATGGTTTTATACGAGTGCAGTACTATAGTACCGGCGTTAAAATCAGCGGTCTTTTAAGGATTCAGCTTCGGCCCTGGCCCGCTCAACCATAAAACCGACGCTCTCGCTCATGTTCTCTGTTTCCAGCCTGATATCCGGATATTTATGATGGAAGACCCTGAATATCTCATCGGCGAACGCCTGCCCGATGACAGTGACCTTGTCGAAATCAAAGACAATCACCTTGAATTTTTCCAATCCCGCCAGAACGCGTCGCGCCTGGGAGCGAGAGATATATACACCCGCCATGGTATAGAGTTTGATCCTTATTTCCGTTCTATCAAAACCATAATCTTTTCCAGTCCCGGTATTGGTGTATTTTTTAAAAACGTCATTGAGGTGGAGCGGAGAGGAAGTATTTAGCTCGAACGTAACCCGGGTTCCTTTCTTTACTCTCTCAATCCTTTCAATAAAAACATCGGGTAATGCATTATCCGCCATGAGCTGATACCCATAGCTGTCCAGGATAAACCTTTCACCCACTTTAGACGTGAAGAATATTCCCTCTCCCGAATGAGATTCCGGCGCTGTAGTGGTCTTACCCTTCAACAGATCCTGCATAGCCTCAAACTCAGATCCAAGTTTCCGTTCCTTCATAACGTTGCGAAAGACACCGATTCCATAGTCTTCCACGACAAATAATAGCCTTTTGTTCTGAACGGCAACTTCGATACGTATTTTCTTTGATTGCGAATGTTCTATTGCATTGTTAAGCATCTCAGAAAAAGCATAGGTAAAGATGCTTCGGATGTTTTCAGGTAGCTTCTTCAGCGAAGGATACTCCTGTTCGATCTCGTTCAGTACAATATGCTCTTCCAGCGAGGCATTGCCGTAGGTCTTGATATATCGTGCCGGCAGAATCTCCGGGTGTTTTTGCGCATATTCCGGAAGCACGTAATACGCATATCTTGTTTTCCCGATTTTAACCAGCTTGCCCGCCATAACAAGTTCATTTATTAAGCGGTTTAGATACTGCCGGGAAACATTGAATTGATCCGCTAATTTGGATGCAAAGATTCTATCGCTTCGCCCGGCCAGCTCGATCAGCTTATCCTTTGTTATTGTATTGTCAACCATTTGTAAACCTGGCCACCCTTCATTGTCAACTCATTGTAAACTAATTCATTGTTAATTGTCAACTTATTGTAAACCCACTATCATTTAGATTGCTTGCCCTCCTCCGGGAGGGGATTTGTACTTCTGAGTCACATGTATTTACAATTATGGAATAACGGTGCAAATAGCTTCCGTAGGGGCTCTTATGTGGGAAGAAACAGCGCTTTGTTACACAGGGTCATTAATAAGGACAGGTGCGTTACACTGGTGAAATTTAGCTTGCTTGGATACGTTTGCTCACATTCTTGAATTCTACAATATAGGGAGGGTATGGATATGGGCATGCTGTCGATGGATGATGTAAGAATACTCGTAGAGAATCCTGTGGGACCATGTGTCTCGATCTATTTGCCCACCCATCGCGCGGGAGAACAAATAAGACAGGACCCGATCAGATTGAAGAACCTGGTGCGGGAAGCTCAGGTGCGTCTGATTGACATGGGTCTTTCTTCCGCAGAGATAATGGCCCTGCTGGAACCTATTAACAAGTTGTTTAAACGTACTTTCTTCTGGCGACATCAGAGCGATGGTCTGGCATTATTCTCTGCAGCCGGTTTATTTCGCTGCTATAGAGTCCCATTATCGTTTGAAGAAGTCGTGGTTGTTACTTGTCGTTTCCATATCAAACCGCTGCTTGCCCTGCTGGCAAGTGATGTGCATTTTTATGTATTGGCCTTGAGTCAGAACAGGGTAAGGCTGCTGGAATGCACACGTTACACTGCTGCTGAAGTTGTTATAAAAAACATGCCGAAAAGCCTCGCAGATATCCTTCACAATGGTTATGACCGAGACCTTCAGCTACATACTGCTGCACCTGTTAAAAAGGGTGAGCGGTCGGCTGTTTTTCATGGACATGGCAGGGGCGCTGATGATATCAAGCCTAACATCCTCAAGTATTTTTATCGAGTAGATTCAGGCTTGAGCAAATTACTTCGCAATGAACAAGTCCCTTTGATATTAGCGGGAGTGGATTACCTGATACCGATTTATGCTAAAGCAAATACTTATAACTATCTAATGGAAGACGGTATCAGTGGGAATCCTGAGGATCTGAGTAATGATGAATTGTGCCGGCGCGCCTGGGCCATTGCAGAGCCATACTTTATAAAAGCAAGGACGCAAGCGTTCGCACGCTATCAAGAGCTTTCAGGCACAGACAAAGCTACAAAAAACCTGACCGAAGTTGTACCGGCATCTTATCACGGTCGGATCCACACATTGTTTGTAGCTGTAGGTATTCAAGCCTGGGGAACCTTCGATCAGGAAAACAGCCGGGCCGTTCTGCATCAAGAAGCGCAGCCGGGTGACCAGGATTTATTAGATTTCTCTGCAATATACACTTTCCTCAACAATGGAATCGTATTCGCTGTGGCGCCTGAAGAAGTGCCTGATGGTGCAAAATTGGCTGCCGTCTTCAGATATTGATCGACCGCTTATGAGGATAATCAACAGCATTCCACAATCATCACTTCTATTACACATCAGCGTAAGGATAATTCAGCAATAGATTCCGTTCAATTAGACACTCTAAATTCGTCTAATGTATATTATTTGTGCAGGAGTCCGAAAGAAGCGGAGAAAAGACTGTTGGAGACAGCACAATCGATACTAGCTTCCACAGAATTTCAGATGAGCCTGCTATTGCTGATGGCTTTAGCTGGCTATCTGATCGCATACTGGATAAACCAGTCCGCCGTGGTGGGAATAATTTTCGTTGGCATACTATTGGGCCCGAGTTGCATCGGATTGCTCACCCCTACTGAGTTCGTTGTAAATATGGCGCATTTAGGCGCTGTTGTACTGCTTTTTACCATAGGATTAGAATTCGGATTCAAACAGATAGCCCATTTCAAGTACCTATTAATAGCAATCTTTGGAGTTATCGTACCCTGGCTTGGCGGCTTCTTTTTAGCGCAGATGTTTGCATTTGATTACAGGGCTTCCATCTTCATCGGCACTTCGCTGACAGCCACAAGCATAGCCATTACATCCAATGTACTTAAAGAGATGGGAAAACTGCAGAGCGCAGCTGCCCGGGCAATAATTGGTGCTGCGGTAATAGATGATGTTCTGGTTCTGCTGGCTTTATCCGTATCAGAGGGATTTGTATCAGACACACTTTCGCTTACAACAATTTTGACAGCGCTTGCAAAGGCAATCGGATTTATTATCGCAAGTGTTTTGCTGGGCAGGTTTGTTTTTGCCAGAATTATGATCAGGCTGGATAAGACCGGAGTAGCTGAAAAGTATCCTGAAGCTATCTTCCTCTTTACTATCATGGTAGCCTTTCTTTATGCCATGTTGGCCGAATTGGCAGGATTATCCGCCATAATAGGTTCGTTTTTTGCCGGCGTCTCCTTCGCCGGGATCAGGCTCAGACATGAACAGGTATTCAGGGAAGGGGCGGAGTACCTTAGAATTATCTTCGCATCTATCTTCTTCATCTCCCTGGGCGTTTTAATGGATGTTCACGTAATTACTCTGGAGTTTCTGCTGTTCCTGCTATCCTTAACCGTGGTGGCAATTCTGACGAAGGTCATAGGTTGTGGCACCACAGCGAAACTGTCAGGCATGAATATGAAAGATTCTCTGATCGTCGGTTTTGGTATGGCGCCCAGGGGAGAGGTCACAATGGTCGTAGCACTGATAGCGTTGAATGGAACCATGATATTCCAGAATACATATTCAGCAGTGGTGTTAATGAGTCTGCTGACAACAGTCATAACTCCAATCGTATTAAAGAACTGGTTATTCAAAGAGCGGCGTACTCCTCAAGTGAAGGCCGGAACTAATCTCAAGCAACCTGGTAAGGAATGAGAATGGTAATTGCATGGGCAGTTCTGGTAGAGTTGTGTTTTGTAAGTAATCCGGGGTTATTTATTTTAAAGGATAGGGGTTAAAGTTGGGAATAGACCGGGTTAAATGAGACGCCGGGTATCCCGACGCTAATCAAGGAGGTGGCCAAATGCCGTTAGTAACGATAAGAGGACAAATGGGAAGTGGAGCGCCTGAAATAGGGAAACTCGCTGCCGCTCTACTCAAAGTTGACTATGTTGACCGGGAAATAATCGCAGAAGTAGCTGCAGCAATTAATCGAAGCGATATTGAAATCATGGCTAAAGAGAGGCCATCCACCAACCTCCTGGAACGTATCGGAGAAGCATTAGCACAGAGTGCGATAAGGAGGGGTGTGGCCAGCGCATATCTATCTACTTCTGCAATGCCTCTGGATGATAAACGTTACTTAAAAGGACTGACTTCTGTTATTAGAGAATTGGCTAAAACCCAGCGTATTGTTATCCGCGGGCGAGGCAGCCAGTTTATTCTAAAGGACTACCCACGGGCACTTCACGTTTTTGTTATCGCACCGCTAAAAATGCGAGTGACTCGCGTAATGACCGACCTGAAGCTGGACGAAAAAGAGGCGAAAAAAGAGATAGTAAACTCTGACAGCAGCCGCCGGGAGTTTACCAGAAGCTATTTTCACGCCGAGCTGGAAGATCCGGTACTATATGATTTAGTCATTAATACGAAGAATCTCAACTTTAAGGCCGCTGCTTCAATCATTGCCAATGCTCTCCGTAATAAGGAAGGGCGCAAGAATCCTGCGAGGAGATAGTTTCAATGACCCTGACCCTCCCGGAACCAGGCCAATTGCTCTTAGATTCTCCCAATAATTGAAATTTATCATTCGTTGAAATAGAAAAGCCGCTCTGATATCAGGCCGGCTTTTTATACTCATGGTAGCGGGGGGCAGGTCAATGCATGATCACATTTCCTATAATATCTTTATAGTAAAGTTAACACCCCGGCTGAACTCCCGATACTCAATCCTTGTCCATGATAGCGACTACGCCACCGAGCACTCCCACGTACCCGGTCCCGTCGGGACCCAGATGCAACCCAGACCAGACACTATCGTAGTTGTAGCCGGTGCCCACCAGCACCTTGTAGACCGTTTTTCCGGTTTCGAAGTCAATTGCGGTGAAATACCAGGGATCAAATAGGTCCGACCGCGCATCCTTGGTGTACGTATAGACCAACCCGTTCTGCAGCGACAGTTTGGAGGCAACGTTGGGAATGATCTCCTTGCTCGTCCACACTATACGACAGGTACCATTTGGGTCGATATCGATGCGCGTCAGCCCGGGCTCGGTCGTCTTGCCCTGAATGACGGCTGGCGGCCCGAGATACCCGTAGTTGTTCCCGACTACGAGCGACTTCTCCGTGCCGATCAGCGAACACTCTGCAGCGCCCTTGCCAGGCTCGAAGACCGGTATTTCGCAGACCTTGCGCGGGCCATCCACATGGGAGGCGCGCAGGTAGACTACCACGTGCAACTGGTCGGCATTATCGGTAATGGCGATGAAATCTTGCCCCATCGGCGTTGGTGTGGTGCCCGAACCGTAGCTGTACTGTCCAGGTTTGGGTCTGCTCAAGTCGCCGTATTGATATTCCTCGCGCCAGGTAATAGCAGGATGCCCGCTCGTATCCGCATCTAAGCGATACAGAGCGTGGTCTGAGACAGCATAGACGCCGCCCGTCTCATCCAACGCTATGGAGTTCCAAATCCTTTCGCCCTCGAATTGCAGGCTAGCCACCTCCTTGTTGTTCAGGTTGATGGTACCCACCACCCCATTCCTGGTAGTGAACCACAGCCGCCCTGAAAAGTCCGGCAAGGCCGAATTGATTACGTCATCCTCATGTACCAGGGGGGTGAGGTCATAGACCTCTTGCCGGATGAAGCGAGGCCGGTTCTGGCCATCGTCCACCGACACTATCCAGATCATTCGATCGGCCGTCGGGAATACGACACGGTCCTTCTCATCAAGGTAAAAGTAGGCGCCGGCCGGAAGATCTCCGAGTTTCACGGGTTTGGCTGGGAGGTTCAGATAAGCCAGAGGCGCCAGCGTGGCCGGGTCAAGGAGCCAGAGACCCGCTGCGCCTGTCGTGGCTACGCTTACGGTGATTAGCCGTCCGGCCTTGTCGGAAGCCAGACTTCCACAGAAAGCACCCAGATAACTCGAAAGTACCTGCGTGTCCTGGCCGAGCGGTCCGCCCCATTCGTAGGTATCGCTCATGTACGCATCATCGTGAGTACAACTCCTGCCGTTTGCTGCCATGAACGGGTTCTGGGGGATCTGAAGCGCTCTGATGGATATAGGCTCTGCCGGACTTCCAATGAATCCAGGCGCCGGTATGGCAACGCTCGCAGGATACTCAGCAGGAATAGCAAGTGCCGGGATCAGCGCCCCGCTCTCGATGGGCGGAGGTTGTGCGCAGGCTGGAACAATCATTACTATGACAAGGAGTATAAGCCCTGCCACCGCCAGTGCAAAATGCCCTCTCTTTCCATCGTTCATAGTACTCCTTTCCAGCTTCGCATACCTATTCTGGCTATGTTGTAACGAACCGGAACAGACATTCACTCAGGAGAAAGAAATATAAAACCTGTGATCCCCTGTCAAAGACATACTCTTGTAGTCCAACCACCCACCTTTAATATACTACTTCTCAAGTTATGCACACAAGTTTTGGTCCCAGCTACAACGTTAGTTTTGCAGATCATAGGTATCCTGAAAGAAGCAGACGTCGGACATGCATAACGAGATACGCAAACAGGTGGTGGAGGTAATAGACAACGGCAGTGTCCAGGTGAGGCGTCAGTTTATCAACGCCTGTGTCCGCCAAATAAAAATCGCCGGGAACTCAGTGACGATAAGTTTTAGCGTTAAAGAGTTTCCGGCGAGTATCACACTTCTGGTAGCGGGGGCAGGATTTGAACCTGCGACCTTCATCCGACTGACTCTCATAGTCCTTGATAGGTACCTTCACTGCGTACAGCTATCTTCAAAATGGTTACCAGGTGAGCTTTGTCATCCACAGCATATACTACTCTGTAATGCCGCACTCTCAAACGCCATAGAGCTGTCGCACGCAGTTTCTTACAGCCAGATGGCCTTGGATTATTCTTCAGTAAGTCGATCGTCAGCGCGATTTCCGACTGCGCCTCTTTGGGAAAGGATAATATCTGTTTCCGGGCCCTACGGACGATCTCAATCCTGTAGGCCAAGATGTTCCTTCTTGAAGGTTGCCCAATCCATGGCATGCCCTTTTTCCTGTAGAGCCTTCAGGCCATCTTTGATATCTTCTTCATCTTCCAGGTGTTGGTAGACAAGCTCCCGAATAACGCCGGCAATTGAGGTCCTCCGCTTAAACGCCATAAAGCGCAAGGCTTCATATTCTTCGGGGCGCAGGCTTATGGTTGTTCTCTTGAAGCTGTCTTTTACTCCAGCCATATATCACCTCTGCTTAAACTTATCATCAAAGCATCAGGATGTCAAATCATCACTGTTAAATTGGATTGAACGCTTTGTACTCGATCCTGGGGATTCATCATGCTCTTCAGTGATTTGTTAGCCATAACTAAAAAGCCCGTCTTAGCTAAGACGGGCTTTCATTTTTCTCGAATTTGGTAGCGGGGGCAGGATTTGAACCTGCGACCTTCGGGTTATGAGCCCGACGAGCTACCACTGCTCCACCCCGCGGCGTGAATAGCGATTGATGAAATAGGTTTTGTGCTCATTCTGGTATAGGTCAAAGACCTCGATCATTAGTACAGCTCAGCTCAACACATTACTGTGCTTACACATGCTGCCTATCAAGCAAGTGGTCTACTTGCGATCTTACCTGGTTAAACCAGTGGGAGATCTCATCTTGAGGTGGGCTTCACACTTAGATGCTTTCAGCGTTTATCCCATCCGGACATGGCTACCCAGCATTGCCGCTGGCGCGACAACTGACACACCAGAGGTCCGTCCCTCCCAATCCTCTCGTACTAGGGAGAGCTCCCCTCAAATCTCCAGCGCCCACAACGGATAGAGACCGACCTGTCTCACGACGGTCTGAACCCAGCTCGCGTGCCGCTTTAATGGGCGAACAGCCCAACCCTTGGGGCCTGCTTCAGTCCCAGGATGCGACGAGCCGACATCGAGGTGCCAAACCTTGCCGTCGATGTGAACTCTTGGGCAAGATAAGCCTGTTATCCCCGGGGTAGCTTTTATCCGTTAAGCCACGGCCCTTCCACGTGGAGCCGTAGGATCACTTTGCCCGACTTTCGTCCCTGCTCGACTTGTTGGTCTTACAGTCAAGCCCCCTTATGCCAATGCACTCAACGCACGATTTCCACCCGTGCTGAGGGGACCTTTGGGCGCCTCCGTTACCTTTTGGGAGGCAACCGCCCCAGTTAAACTACCCGCCTGGCACTGTCCCCGCCATTTCGGCAGGTTAGAACCAAAACCAAACAAGAGTGGTATTTCACCGTTGGCTCCGCCGAGGCTGACGCCCCGACATCACAGCCTCCCACCTATCCTACACAAGCTCAGCTCGAGTCCAATACCAGGGTATAGTAAAGCTCCCGGGGTCTTTTTGTCCAGTTGCGGGTAGAGGGCATCTTCACCCCCATTTCAATTTCACCGAGTCTCACGTTGAGACAGCGCTCAAGTCGTTACACCTTTCGTGCGGGTCGGAACTTACCCGACAAGGGACTTCGCTACCTTAGGACCGTTATAGTTACGGCCGCCGTTCACCGGGGCTTCGGTTCAAAGCTTCGGGTTACCCCTGACCTCTTTCCTTAACCTTCCGGCACTGGGCAGGTATCAGCCCCTATACCTCAGCTTTCGCTTTGGCAGAGACCTGTGTTTATGTTATACAGTCGCTTGAGCCGGTTTCGTGCCCCCGCTTGCGCGGGCCCCCTTCTTCCGAAGTTACGGGGTTAGATTGCCGAGTTCCTTAACGTGAGTTCTCTCGAACACCTTGGGATACTTACCCCCGTCTACCAGTGGCGGATTGCGGTACGGTCACCATAAATTCTCGCAACGAAGATTTTCTGGACAGTGTGAACTCGGTTGAGTCAACTCGGGTTGCCCCTCCTTTTCCCCCTCTCCTCAGCTTGACGCCGGAGTGGATTTTCCTGCCCCGGCACGCCTAGAATCAGGAACGCACCATGTCCGATGGGTACGCTCAACCTATCCTACTGTGTCCCTCCTTTGCTGATAACGAAAAAATGGTGGTGCAGGAATGTTGACCTGCTATCCATCGCCTACCCCCTTTGGGTTAAGCTTAGGGTCGACTAACCCTACGCGGATTAACCTTGCGTAGGAAACCTTAGACTTCCGGTGGACATGTTTTTCACATGCCTTTACGCTACTTATGCCTGCATACTCACTTGTCACTGCTCCACCCGGGTTTACACCCGAGCTTCACTGCGATAACAACGCTCCCCTACCATCGCTTGCGCGATCCATAGCTTCGGTGGCGAACTTGAGCCCCGTTAAATTATCGGCGCGACATCACTCGACCAGTGAGCTGTTACGCACTCTTTAAAGGGTGGCTGCTTCTGAGCCAACCTCCTGGCTGTTTTAGCGACATCACTTCCTTTACCACTTAGCTCGCTCTTAGGGACCTTAGCTGATGATCTGGGCTGTTTCCCTCTCGACCACGCGGCTTATCCCGCGCGGTCTCACTCCCAGGATTCGACTTACGGCATTTGGAGTTTGATTGAGTTTGGTAACCTCACGGCCCCTAGCTCATTCAGAGCTCTACCTCCGCAAGTTAATAACCTGAGGCTGCACCTAAATGCATTTCGGGGAGAACAAGCTATCTCCGAGTTCGTTTGGCATTTCACCCCTACCCACAGCTCATCCCAAAGCTTTGCCACGCTTACGGGTTCGTACCTCCACCCAAGGTTAGTTGGGTTTCACACTGGCCATGGGTAGCTCACACGGTTTCGTGTCTACTCCATGCGACCATAATTCGCCCTATTCAGACTCGCTTTCGCTTCGGCTCCATGATTAAAATCACTTAACCGGCCACATAGAGTAACTCGCAGGCTCATTCTTCAATAGGCACGCCATCACCCGGATAAATCCAGGCTTTGACTGCTTGTAGGCACAAGGTTTCAGGTTCTATTTCACTCCCCTCAACGGGGTACTTTTCACCTTTCCCTCACGGTACTGGTTCACTATCGGTCGTTAACAGTATTTAGCCTTGGAGCGTGGTCACCCCAGATTCCCACAGGATTTCTCGTGTCCCGTGGTACTTAAGAATGCAACCAGAGCTTTCTGCTTTTAATCTACGGGACTATCACCCTCTGTGGTGGCCCTTTCCAGGGACCTTTGACTAAGTAGAAAGTTTTTTACTCTGCGATAGCTCTTGAGCACTATCCGCTGCACCTTGCAACTCCCCGTCGACATAAGACTCAAGTCCACTAAGTCGGCGTGGTTTAGGCTATTCCCCTTTCGTTCGCCACTACTCCGGGAATCTCATTCGATTTCTTTTCCTCAGGGTACTAAGATGTTTCAGTTCCCCTGGTATCCTCTCATATAGAGTACCTGGCTTTTGGCCAGGTGGGTTGCCCCATTAGGGAATCCCCGGCTTAAGATAGCTGGACATCTCACCGGGGCTTTTCGCAGTCGAGCCGCGCCCGTCATCGGCTGTTAACGCCAAGGCATCCGCCCTGTGCCCTTATTATCTTTGACCTACAACAGCATGAACACAAGACCTTGCGGCCTGTATCCCTGCTAAAAATTTGCAACTAGAACACTAGACACCATTCATCAATACACTATTCGGTTGTTAAAGAACAAAACAGCCTGGTGTACTCACCAAGCTGTCAGAGTATACACCAAAAATCTGCTCAAATCAACTATCGTTAATTTTCCGCATGCCGTATTAGTATATTTTGATACCTTTTCTTTGTCAAATCAATCTGTTACACGGGCGCACCTGAAGGTACGCCCCTACGGGATTTGATGCAGGGGCGGATTTTTAAATCCGCCCGCATCTTCGGGCGCAGCTAAAGCAACGCCCCTACAGCTCTATTATTTTATGGCCGCCCGACCCCAGGTTATATACCTGCGATGCCCCCAGCCTCCGATAGCCCTCGGCTTCGTGTATATGCCCACAGATAACATAATCCGGCTGCATAGTCCTGATGTATTCCAGTACGATCCTGCTGCCGGCGTGCCTGCCCACCCAGGACGGCGGTATGACATTGGAGTTAACCTGATCCAGCACTCCATAGGGCGGCACGTGCGTTAACAGAATATCCAGCTTCCCGAACCGGCCCAGCACCCGGCCGGCATTCTGTGTTTGCTTCAAAGCCTTATCTTTGATCCCGGGTATACTGTCCAGCTCGAACTCCTGCGCCCAGCTTATATCGGTAAAAAACTTTAAACCGCCTATCCTCACCCCACGGAAAACCGCCAGCCGGTTATCGATCAGACGCAAATTCTTTATCTTAAGTAGGTCCTGGTACAGGTAAGGCAATTCGGTGCGGAAGGTATGCGCAAATTTCCTGGTATCGTAGTTGGATAAATCGGCGTTCCCGCGCACGATATAAACGGGACAGAATTCCGCTATATAGCCGGCCAGCTTGAGCGCCGTCCTGTGCGACTGGATAAACGCCTCCCTGAAGCCACCAGCGTAGGCTGCTATCTGCTCCGGACCCGGCCGTTTGATGCTGATGAACTCGTAGGCCTGTTTGCGCAGGTTGTCCGTCTGACCCAGGTCGCCCGTCAGCAGGGCCAGATCCATTTTCTCCAGCGGAATGCTGCGGATTCTCTCCAGGTTGCCGTGGGGATCGCCGATGGCCGCAATCTTCATATCACAGCGTCAGTAACCGGCCTACTCCCACTCGATAGTGGAGGGAGGTTTGCTGGTGATGTCGTAGACCACCCTGTTCACGCCGGGCACCTCATTCACGATACGGTTGGATATGGTGGCGAGCAAGTTATAAGGAAGCCTGGCCCAGTCGGCCGTCATGGCGTCCTGGCTGGTCACAGCCCTAACAGCCACCAGATAGCCGTAGGTGCGGAAATCGCCCATCACACCCACGCTGCGCAGGTCGGTGAGTATGGCAAAAGTCTGCCACATCTGCCGGTACAGCTTGGCTTTCTTGATCTCGTTCATCACGATCCAGTCCGCCCCGCGCAGTATATCCAGCCTCTCGCGCGTGACCTCCCCGATAATGCGTATGGCCAGTCCCGGCCCCGGGAAGGGCTGCCGCCAGACCATGTCCTCCGGCAGCCCGAGCTCAAGTCCCACGTTGCGCACCTCATCCTTGAAGAGATATCTAAGCGGCTCGATCAGGGTTAGCGCCATCTTGGATGGAAGCCCGCCCACGTTGTGGTGGGTCTTGATTTTAACCGCCGCTTTAGTCTCTGGCGTTGCGCTCTCGATTACATCGGGATAGAGCGTGCCCTGCGTCAGGAAATCGATCTTGCCCAGCTTCCGCGCCTCGCTCTCGAATACCTTGATGAATTCCCTGCCGATATTTTTCCTTTTCTGCTCCGGGTCAATGACCCCCTTCAGATTCTCCAGGAAAAGGTCGGTGGCATCGACAAAGACCACATTCATCCTGAGGTTCTTGCGAAAAGTTTCCAGCGCTCTCTCCGGCTCCTCCCGCCGCAGCAGGCCGTTGTTGACAAAGATACACGTGAGCTGGTCGCCTATGGCGGCATGCACCAGCTTGGCCGCCACCGCCGAATCAACGCCGCCGGACAGGGCGCAGATGACTCTGCCGGACCCAACCTGCTCTTTGATGGCCGCGATGCTCTCCTGGATAAAATTGCCCGGCGTCCACGTACCCCGGCAGCCGCAGACGTTGTAGAGGAAGTTCCTGATAATCTGTTTGCCCTGCGGAGTATGCGCCACCTCCGGATGGAACTGCAGTCCGAAAATCCTGGCGCCGTCGCTGATGACGGCGTTGGGCGAGTTCTCGGTATATGCGCTGGACTTAAATCCGGGTGGCATCTCCATGATTTCGTCGCCGTGGCTCATCCAGACAGTCAGCGATTCTTCGAGGTCGATGAAAAGCGGTGATTTATCATCGCTTAGATGCAGCACAGCCTGCCCGTACTCGTGTTTGGCGCCGGGGGCAACCGTCCCGCCAAGCTGGTGCGTCAGGGCCTGCATGCCGTAGCAGATGCCCAGCACCGGCAGACGGCTTTCATATATCCCCATGGGTGTTAATGGAGCGTTCTTGTCATATACGCTGGACGGCCCGCCTGAGAGTATAAAGCCGCGCGGGTGGATGGACATGATTTTTTCCAGGGGGGTATCGTAGGGAAAGATCTCGCAGTAAACGTTACATTCCCTGACGCGGCGCGCGATCAGGTGGCTGTACTGGGAACCGAAGTCGATGATGGTTATGGCCTCGCGTGCGCCATGAGGTATTTCTCCAGGCTTGGGCGAAGCCTGTACCCCTTGCATCTCTTTGGCGATCTCGAGATAAGTGGAGACCTCGATATCGTCGCTGGTGGCTACGCGATGGCTGGCCGCCTTGTCTTTTGCCCCGCTCATTTGCAAAAGTATATCACAGGACAGCTATGCTGTGTACCCGCATCGATGTTTAAGCGGCAGGCCGGTTTAATGTACAATTTCGCTGTACAGGGATGAAAGTCATATGTCTGAAATAAATGATCTCCCCGCTGATATTCTGGAACAGGTGAAGAAGTGCGCTGCCGTACTGCGGTCGGGCGGAATAGCCGCATACCCCACCGACACGGTCTACGGCCTGGGCGCAGACATCTACGATGACAAGGCCGTAGCGAAGGTTTTTGCAGTCAAGCGACGCCCTCTTAACCTTCCCCTGCCGGTGTTGATATGCGACCTGTCGCAACTCAAAGAAATGACCGCAGATGTTCCACCATCAGCCGCGAGACTGATAACCGCCTTCTGGCCGGGCGCGCTCACCCTGGTATTCAATAAGGCGACGAACTTTAACAGCGCAGTCCTGGCCGGGGAAGGCAAAATCGCAGTCCGCATGCCGGACCATGCCGTAACGCTGCGCCTGATTAAAGAGGCAGGTTGCCCTATCGTGGGCACCAGCGCTAATCTGCACAATCACAATGCACCACTGACGGCCGCGCAGATCATGGATCAATTGGGCGCTGCGGTAGATTTCATCCTGGATGGCGGTCCGTGCCCGGGAGGTACGGAGTCAACCATAGTCGACATTACAGGAAATAACCCGATCTTCCTTCGTAAAGGCGCAATCCTTGAAAAAGATATCTTGAATTTATTACATTAGCAGCACTTGCCCCGGGTATTGATGTCAGTATTATTCTTATAGCTCGGACCGCAACTTATATCGCAGGAGTTCTGCGGGGCACAGCAGCCTTGATTGCCAGTTGTTTCTTGTCCGGAACAACAAACTTCACTGCCAGGTGTTACTGAAGCTGATGCTGACAATTCTGTATTGCCGTCCTCCATATACTTTTTAAATTCATCAATACTTGGATAACTACCCACCTTAACAACCTTCCCATTCCAGGTAGTAATCGGCAGCGCTTTGATCTGGCGTTCCTGCATAAGCTTGGTAATCTCAGGGTTTTCCCTGAATTTCTTCGGGTTTCCTGTGATGCTGTAGCGCTCGACCTTGGCACCCAAATCCTTTAGTTTATCAAGAGCATCTTGCAGTTTAATCAAGGATTCATCCGGACTGGGACCGCATACACCACTGGAACAGCACATGTCCGATTCGTAAATAATAATTTTTGTATTCACCAGATTTCCCCTTATCAAAACTCGTTATTTACATTTATTCAACTTCTATGGGCAAGCACCAATATAAACAGGCTTGCCAGTGCCACTGTTGCTTTGTTCATATTAGTCTTCCTCCCATAGCTTCATCTTATTTAAGACTGAACTGATCAGAGTGTAAACAGCAGCCAGAATCCGGCAGCGATCAGTATTACACCCGATGCTATACGGATCGGTCCCGCAATTTTATTGGATATTATTGAGAGTCTGCCGACACCTACACCCAGTATTAGGGCAACCATGGGAAGGCTGTAACCAATGGCAAACACGGCAAGTATCAGGGCACCCCACCCGGGCTGGCCTTTTAACATCGATAGGCCGAGGACGATGGGAAGCAGCACGGGTCCACAGCAGCCCATTGTGAACGCTGTGCTTGCTGCTCCCACACCCAGGCCAAATATCGAAGCGCCCAGTAATCCCCCGGGCAGTTTACTATTTGAAAGGTTAATTGAGGGCAGTTTAAAGGGAAGGATATTCAGAGCCGCAAAACCAAAGAATATCACGACTATGGCTATCAATATCTTGCCGTACAGGCCGAATGTGCTGCTTGCAGCCTGGCCAAGGTATCCGATCAGCAAACCGGCCACGGATAGAGCCAGTACCGTTCCCAGCATAAAGAATCCGGCTAACACAAAAATGTCCCTTTTGTATTGACCCTCACGCGAGCCGGCATAACCGATGACGGCTGCGATTATGGGAGCACTACAGGCAAGACATGCTAAAGCCGTTATCAGACCGAATAAAAATCCCGCAGGCAGTACCAATACGCCAAATTCAGGCGCCGAAAAAACCTGTTTTATCCACTCTTCCATATTAGTATCACGTAGTCCCTTATTTGGGGCAGCAACCTGAATTGCCGGGTATACAAG
Source organism: Dehalococcoidia bacterium (assembly GCA_041653995.1). Lineage (NCBI taxonomy): Bacteria > Bacillati > Chloroflexota > Dehalococcoidia > Dehalococcoidia bacterium. Next base: position 272,123 of record JBAZEK010000001.1, on the reverse strand, counting down.
TCTGTTGCACCGTAAGATAAGCTTGCAGTAACTTTGTCTCAGTTATATCACCACTGATGATGGCCCCATTGCCCGTGGAAGCAAATAATAAAACCGTCGGGAATTTCGAGATTTTCAACCTATCGGCCGTAATCTGGAACTCAGGGTCCTGGGCACTTAACGTATATACGTCAACTACAGAGCCATCACCCCTGATCTTATCGATGGTACCGGCAACAGTTTGATCGACCGTTTTCGTAGCATCAGCGCTGCCTGGCAGAATAACAAAGATAAACTCACTGTTAATAAACTTCTGACTTACAGTTTTTACCCAGTTTAATTCACTGATACCTGTTGAAGTTTGCTCATTTTTTGCCATTGCTGCAGGTGTGGATGCTGCATCGGATGATACGTTGGTGCCAGCATTGCGAATGACCAGGGTATATGTAATTGCGCCAGCAATCATAAGTAAACCCAGGGCGCACAGGCCAATTTTCCACCACTTCATGCGATTATGATTGGCCTTTGATTCATTATCCATTACAAATCTCCTTTTCTAGACAATTCGAATTTTCCAGGTAATTTTTTCAGCCGGGATTTGTTTGCTGTAGAAATTTCTCCAAAGCAGCGTATATATCGGGATCAACCCAGCATTCAATACGCTGCCCCCGCCTCTTCATCTTGATCAAACCAGCGCGCTTAAGCTCCTTGAGGTGGTGCGAGACCGTCGGAGCAGACACACCCAGGTCTTTGCCCAGCATACCGACGCATTCGCAGATTTGTCCATCCAAATTCCAAGTATCATCGTCAACACTGCAACTGGCCAGTCGCATGAAAATCTTTAATCTGGTTACGTTAGACAACGCTTTAAAAATATCTGCGTATTGCTGAAGGTCCAGAGTTATAGATTTAGACATTTTTCTAATTATATAAGCATTAAAAACTTGCTGTCAAATAGGGATAGCTGTGAATTAAATGCGCCTTTTAATCGGCTGGCCTTGCGTTCTAATTCCTCGGGCAGCAAAACACGTCGAACATCACGCGACCCTCCACTGCATTGTCCTGTTCATCCCTGACGGTAACGTCGACTGTATATTCCTGCGTGAGAGGCGGCGCCGTCCAAAAAACAGTGGACCAGGTTTTTTCGTCAGCATTCGCCCCTTTCAGCCTACCTCCACCGGCAGACCATTCATACCTCAATTTCTTACCAGCCGCATCTTTGACATCGCAGATAATTTTAGTCGCGGTACCAACTTTGACAGTTCTATTCTCAGTGACAATTTCGGAAGAATCAAAAGACATCTTTAACGTTACAGACGGCGCCGTAGTGCCATCAGCATTGGTCAACACACGTACAGATACTGTCTGTCGAGCCTCACCACCTTTGCTATCGGATACTTTGACTGAAACAATGTAAGTACCCATGGTATCTGGTGAAACCCATGTCATTCTCGCTCCACTACCTATTATTTTACCGTCAGCGGTTGACCACTCATAATTAAGGCTGTCGCCGTCGGGATCGCTGGCTTCACAGACCAATTCATTCTCAGCTAAAGCCCAAACATCGTTAGTGCATGTAACCGATTCTATAATCGGGGAGTTGTTGGGAGCTTCACAGGATGTTTTAAAAGAGTTGCATCCCGATAACATCAACACTGTTAGGACAATGAAAGCAATTAATCTTGTCCTCAATTAATCCCCGCCTTGATTAATTCCACAATTATATCCTCTTCAGGCCAGAATCCCGCATGCCTGACAAGTTCGTGCTCGCTGCCATCGAATAATATCTGCACAGGTATGGCATTAATTTTATACCTGTCCATCAGGTCCCTGTGGTTGTATGCTTCCACGATTACAAAGTTTAGCTTTCCACGATATTTGTACTCGAGACTTCCAAGAACAATTTTCATCTTCTTGCATGGTTCACAGTCGCGCCAGCCAAAGTCGACCAATGTGGGTTTACCGTTTTTCAGCACCTGGTCAAGTGGAATCTCAGTCAGATCTTTCTCAATGAATAAATCCGTAAATGCCGAACATCCCGTGCTGACGCATATAGGAACTGTACATGCCAGTAATATCAATACTTGGAACATAACTTTTAGATTGTGCGTCATGTCCTCGTAATCCATCATCAGTTTCCGCAGCAGAAGACGTTGATGTTCACCTCTCCCTTGGCTTCTTGACCCCGGGCATTTCTTACTGTAACCATGATCTTATAGTCTCCACGGATACCGGGCGCTTTCCACCTAATTTTATTAGCTTCACTTGTTTCCAAACCTTTGTCTTTAATCTCGCCTCCGGTGGCAGACCATATATAGGTAAGATTACTGCTATCAGCATTTTCCACTATGCAGAGAATGTCGGTCGTCATCCAGATCCGGACGCGCTGTTTATCGACTATGACCGGCTCAGCCTCTCCCAGCTTCAACCTGACCTCCACTATCGGAGTGGCCGTCCCGTCCGCGTTGGTAACAACCCTGATGCTGATGTTCTCAGTTGCTACACCACCTTTGCCATCGCTGACAACCAGCGTTATCGGGTAAGTTCCCATCCTGTCCGGCGGCATCCAGGTCACATTCGGTCCGCTGCCGGATATTTTCCCTGCCTCTGCCTGCCACTGGTATGTAAGATTGTCGCTGTCTGCATCCTTTGCCAGACACTCGATCTGCACATCCATCGTGGCAAAGGCATCTGCTGCATAATTTATACTTTCAATGACCGGAGACTGGTTCGGCTGCTTGATCATGGGAGCAGGGGGAGCACAAGCCGGCTGCGGCACAAATGCGACTGTTACAAAAATAGCGATCAGCAAACCTGCCGGATTTAATTGTTTCATAACATGCATCTCATTTATCTCCAGTTATTTCTTTGCCACAACAGAATACGCCAATTCTCACCTTTCCTTTAGCTTCGACACCCTGTTGAGTATCGATAACGGTTACGTTGACGGTACAATCACTTTGTGCGCCGGGTGCGATCCAGCTTATTCTGTTCCCTGTACTGTCTTGGCCGCTCATCTCCTGTATTTTCCCGCAATCTGTAGACCATTCATATATCAAATCGCCTTCTCCGGCATTTTCAACGGAACATACTATATTTGAGGTTGTCCAGATTCCCACGCGCTGATTCTCAATTGATACGGTGTTGTTATCACCCAATATTAATTTGATCTCTATGTTCGGTGCAACAGTACCATCCGCGTTCGTAACAACCATAATATATATTTTCTCTTTAACCTCTCCACCCCTGCCATCCGTAACGACAAGATTAATAGGATAATTCTGCATACGGCCTGGCGGCGTCCATATCACACTTCGGCCTTCGCCTGTAATATTGCCTTCCTTTGATTCCCACAAATACATCAGGCTGTCGCCGTCAATGTCACTGGCAATGCATTCAATCTTAACCGGCCTGTTATGATACGTAGTTTTATCATAATTTAGCTTTTCAATAGTGGGCGCATGATTTCGCCGGTTGCCTGTGTTATCAGCCGAAGCACAGGATAGCTGCACTGCGATCGCCAGTACAACCAATATAAGCGAGTATCTTCCTATATGATTAAACTGACGCACAATGTACTCTCCTTGTGACAATCATCCGGCTGCGAATAATGAGCTCAACCAGGGCAGCATGTAGTATATTCCTATTCCGATGAAAATAATGGCGACGGCAATCCGCATTATCTTCTCGCCGCGAGAGATGGCTTCGACCCACTTTGAGATACCGGCTACCCCGAAAGAGAGCAGCAGGCCGAAAAGCAGCACCGGCAAGCCCGTTCCAATAGCGAAAAAGGCCGGCAGTGCAATGCCGCCGGCAGACTTAAAGGCCAGCGGAATCAAAACGGCAAAAAACAGCACGGCGCTATAAGGACAGAATGCCAGGGCGAACAGCGCGCCCAGCGGAAGACCCCCGATTATACCCCACTCTGCAACCTTGCTGCCCATACTGGACAGGTTGTTGCCGGCCCCGCCAAAAGAGATCCTGTCAATGAACAGCATCAATACGCCTATCGCTATCATAAAAGGCCCCAGAAACTTTTCGCCGATATCCTGTAGAAACAGGGAAACCTCAGGTATGCTCAGGCCAAGAAAGATAATGACTGCGCCAAGCACAGTATATGTCAGCATCCTTCCCAGCGTGTACAATGACGCTGTAGCTATGGCGTATTTGCGGTTGGTCAGATTACGGCTGACATAGGCCAGGGCTGCGATATTGGTGGCCATGGTACACGGTCCGACTGTGGCCATCAGCCCGAGTAAAAAAGCCGATAAAGCAGGTATACTCGTATTTGCCGACAAGGTCGATAGATCCATCAGGAAACCTCTTCGAGGCTTTGTTCGATAATGATCCTCACCTTGCGTTCAAATTGCTTTGGGTCGCTCGGGCACTTCCAGCTCCAGATACTCTGAATATCCTCGATGTTGTCGATTCCATTTACTATTACGTTGATAAACAGCTGCGAACCAACTGCTCTATATTTTCTGGCGATATCAACATTTTCCTCTTTCTGTATGTTCAATACGCGATATGTCAGTTTTCCACTGTCTATCGCATCCTGGAAATATGTGTCAATTACATAGTTAATGTGTTGTTCAAAACACAGGCATGTCACACAGCGCTGATTAACATGAAAATATATGACGTCGACCCGGCTGGGCGGGGATAACTGCGGTTGTTCTGCAACAGTGGTGGCATTATCCGTAACTGACGCCCCGGATACCGGATTCTCCCCGGCCTGAGGTTGGGAAACAGGCTGGTCAGCAGGTTCGGCCACGTCTTGTGCCGGGGTCTGACCGGCAGGCGGAGCGGGATTTACGGTCGGTGCCGAACAAGCGCCCAGAAATATGGTCCCCACAAGTAATAATGGTATGACTGTGAGCTTAATAGAGTTCAGCATGTCAGGTGATGTTCCTCCTTGAATGTACAGGCGATCGCATAATATGTTCCTGATAAATTTTCACGTAAAAGTGTAGATTACTAATGTGAATTTTGTGTGAAGACCTGAAGATAATCCGCATTCCGGGTTAACCTTCGTCATTAAGGGCATCCCTTATATAGCGCTCGACCTCAGCTTTGGACGGAACCTTGCCGCTCATGACCACCTTGCCATTGATCACCAGGCCGGGCGTCATCAATATGGGATACTGCATGATCTGCTTCATGTCCTTGACTTCCTCGACCTTTATGTCAAGTTTCAGTGAGGCCACAACGTCCTTCACCGTCTTCTCCAGGCTCTGGCACCTGGCGCAGCCCGGTCCAAGAACTTTAATTTCCATGAATTTTTCCTCCTGCATTATTGATCTATCAGTCCGAATATGTATCCGGTAATGGTGGCCATGATAACCACGAGCGTTACATAGGTCAACGTCTTCTTCCAGCCCATGATTTTGCCCAGCGCCAGCATGCTGGGCAGCGACAGCGCGGGGCCTGCCAGCAGCAGCGCCAGCGCCGGTCCCTTGCCCATGCCCATATCGAGGAAGGCCTTGATGATTGGCACCTCCGTCAGAGTTGCGAAGTACATAAGGGCGCCGAAAAGCGATGCGACCAAGTTGCCGAGTATGGTGTTGCCGCCGACCAATCCTGCCACCGCAGAGGGCGGTATGATCGCCTTAAGGATGCCTGCAATGAAAACGCCGACTAACAGCCAGGGCACGATCAGAACCAGGAAACGCCAGGTCTCCTTCATCCAGAGCTTGAACTCATCCATCGTAAACCATCGCCACAGCACGATCACGAGCGCCGCAAACAGCACGGCGAGTATGATCCACTGTGCAGCGGACGCCGCCAGCAGGATGCCCACCAGGATGGCGAAGAATATAATTACCTGCCACCAGGGCTTCCCCTTCTCGGCGTCGGATAACGTGTCAAAACGCCCGTCGCTCTTGGACTTCTCCTCTTTTCGGAAGATATACGCCATTATGAAGCCTATGATGACCGAGAAAAATACGGCGCCGACCACGCGCGCCAAACCGATATCCCAGCCCAGCAGCCTGGCCGAGTATGTGATGGCCAGAATGTTGATGGCCGGACCCGAATAAAGAAAAGCGATGGCCGGGCCAAGGCCCGCGCCGGCAATATAAATTCCACTGAAAAGCGGCAACACGGTGCACGAGCAGACAGCCAGTATGGTCCCCGAGACCGCCCCGACCCCGTAGGCGACCCATTTATTGGCTTTGGGCCCGAAATACTTCAGCACCGAAGCCTGGGATACGAAAACAGAGATGGCGCCGGCGATGAAAAGCGCCGGGATCAAGCATGTTAAAACATGTAGAGACAGGTAGTCGAGCAGGGTATCCCAGCCCGATTGCAGTAACATCAAAATAAAGTCCATTTATTTCCTTTCCTTTAACATCAGCGAGCAGCATTCAATACAGATTGATCAGGTTGCTTGTTTCTTGTGCTCAAGCAGGCGCCGCCCGGTCGAAAAATTTGCGTTTGAAATACAACGACACGTTTACCAGGCCTATTAAGACGGGAACCTCCACCAGGGGACCTATCACGGCGGCGAAGGCCTGCCCGGATCCGATGCCGAAGACGGCCACCGACACGGCGATAGCCAGCTCGAAATTATTGCTGGCAGCGGTGAACGCGATCGTAGCTGTCTTCTGATAGTTGGCGCCTATCTTCTTTCCCATATAGAAGGATACCAGGAACATGACAACGAAATAGATGAGCAGCGGCAGGGCGATGCGCAGCACGTCCAGCGGCAACTCGATTATAATCTGGCCTTTCAAAGAGAACATTACCACGATGGTAAACAGCAACGCCGCCAGCGTAACCGGGCTGACAGTGGGAATAAATTTGGTATCATACCACTCACGGCCTTTGGCCTTTATTAATATAAGTCTTGTCAGCATCCCGGCGAAAAACGGTATACCCAGGTAAATCAAAACGCTCTGCGCTATTTCCCAGATGGTTATACTAACGGATGATCCCTCAAGCCCGAACCAGCCGGGCAGCACGGTGATGAAAACATATGCATAGACCGAATAAAACAGTATCTGAAAAATGGAGTTGAAGGCCACCAGGCCGGCGGCATATTCATTATCCCCGCCGCAAAGCTCATTCCACACGATCACCATGGCGATGCAGCGCGCCAGGCCCATCATTATCAGTCCAACCATGTAATCCGGGTAAGCATGCAGGAAAACAATGGCCAGTACAAACATCAGAACAGGACCTATCAGCCAGTTCTGCACCAGCGACAGTCCCAGTATCTTCCAGTCGCGAAAGACCATGTGCAGGTCCTCGTACTTGACCTTGGCCAGCGGCGGGTACATCATCAGGATCAATCCCACGGCAATGGGGATAGATGTTGTGCCGACCTGGAAAACGGAAATAAGGTCCGCCACATCCGGCATGAAGTAACCGAGGCCGACTCCGATCGCCATGGCCAGAAATATCCAGAGCGTGAGGAAACGATCAAGGACCGATAACTGCGGCCTGCTTTGCTGTTCAGTACACGACATCACTTTCTCCAAATATCGGTAGTATCTGTCTTTATCAAACTTTAGCCACGCAATCAGGCAACACGCGTTTTGCCTTCTTCAGATTGCGCAAATCCGACTCCGCCTGCTCATTGCCCTCCAGACCTTTGCGCACCGCTCTGATCAGCTCCTCCTCGTAAGTTTGCATGTTCTCCCAGTCGATTGAATACAGCGCGAACAGCCCCTGCCTGCGCATCTTGAGCAGACCGGCGTTATACAATGCTATCAAATGATGCGATGCGCGCGGCTGCGATATATCCAGCACCTGCATGATCTCACACACGCAACATTCACGCTGAAACAACATGTTGAGCATGCGCAGCCTGGTCTCGTCCGACAGCGACTTCAAAATCCTGACTAAATTCCGCATTTGTCTCACCGTAATCCTTTATAACTATATAATGATATTGTTATATAGTTTTTTTAATGGTAATGCAGCCACTTCACCCTGTCAAGTCCGTTTGCCGAACAGGACTATGCGATTTACTCTTGATGTCTGTTTTCCACAATCGCTCAAATTGACAGTCTTCATATGTGTCGCTAAACTTCAAAGTAGTGATGCCGGTTGACTTCGATTTTTATATAGACAGTTATTGAAATAGCAGGGGGTAATGGGCGATATGGGACAGCCTGACTCCAGAGCCAAACATATCGGCATATCGGTTGCCCTTTTTGCCGCCTGCGCCCTGATCTACTATTTCGGCCAACTGGTTGACTATTTCGGCTTGGATGCCCTGCGCTGGGAAATCTGGTACACGGTTCACGATCCCCACAGAATCCTCTTCCTGGTCCCCATTTTATACTGCACCTATTATTTCGGCCTGGCGGGCGCCCTGATATCCAATGTCGTCGCGCTGCTGATATTCCTCCCGCGCGCGCTTTTCATCTCTCCCTACCCTGATCCCATCCTGCGCATGATCATCTTCGCGGTTTCTTCAACTCTGTTGAGCACGGTATTGTCAATAATGTTCATATACAGGGATAAACGACGCAAACCAGGTGACCGCACTAAAACATCTGAGGGTAATTATTCATATACGCCTCTTACGCTCCTGCTGATATTTGTATTCCTGTCGATCGGCATCCTTGTCGCCGGACATTTTTTCTACAGCAGCTACGAAAGGAATTACAGGTCGCAGGTCGAATATCAACTTTCGGCTATTGCGGACCTGAAAGCCGGAGAGCTGATTCAATGGCGCAAAGAGCGTATCGGGGATGCCAACCTGCTCTTCAGGAATCCCGCTTTCTCCAACATCGTGCAGAGTTATCTGGAATACCCCGATGATGCGGTCTCCAAAGAGCTGCTGCGGTCATGGCTGTACCACTACCTGCAGATCGGACAGTACAAGAAACTGCTACTGCTTGATACTGACGGCAAGGTACGAATGAGTGTCCCTGATTCTACCGAGCCTGTCTCGCAGCATATACCTGAGGATGCTGCCGCAGCGCTGCGCTCAGGCAAGCTGACTGTCTCGGATCTCCATTTTCATGATGAATCTTCACAACCCCACATGATGGTACTCGTCCCTGTCTTCCAGGAAAAGGATGACAATGTGCCGCTGGGTGTCGTGGCCCTGCTTATCGACCCGCACCGCTATCTCTACCCGCTGATCAGCCGCTGGCCAACAACCACTGCTACGGCTGAGACGCTAATCGTCCGGCGTGATGGCGATGATGCGCTTTTTCTTAACGAGCTGAGGTATGATAAGGATGCTGCGCTTAAACTACGTATACCGTTGTCGCAAACGGAGGTGCCGGCCGTTAAAGCAGTTCTGGGCGATGAGGGTATTGTGGAGGGTAAAGACTACCGCGATGTAGATGTGATCGCAGACATCCGCTATATACCGGATTCTCCCTGGTTCATGATAGCGCGCATAGATACCTCGGAGGTGTACGAGCCTCTTTTGCAGATACTCTGGCTGGTCGTAGCCCTGGTCGGCGCGCTGTTGCTTGGCGCCGGCGCCGGTGTGGGACTGGTCTGGCGGCTGCAAAATATACGGGTTTATCAGGAGAAGGCCGAGATGGTGGATGCGCTTAAAATAAGCGAGGAGAGGCACAGGCTGATCATCGATCACAGCCTTGATATGATCTACACGCTGGATGCCGCGGGAGTATTTCTGTTCGTATCTCCTGCCTCAGAAAGGATTTTGGGATTCAAGCCCTCGGAAATGCAGGGCCGGGCCTTCCGCTCTTTCGTTCATCCCGATGACATGCCCATGGTCGAGCTCGCGCTGAATTATTTTATCGAGACCGGTCACTTTACCCCCGGACTGGAATATCGTGTCAGGCATGCCTCGGGTGAATGGCGCTGGCATACCACCAGCGGCAACAGAGTGCTGGATGATAACGGTTCATTTCGCTATTTCGTTGGCATCGCGCATGACACCACCGAGAGAAGAAACGTCTCCGAATCCCTCAGGACATTGAGCCTGCGCTACGGCGCCATGCTGGACGCTATACCGGACATCATTGCGGAAGTAGACGAAAATAAAGTGTATACATGGGCCAACCCGGCCGCCACCGACTTTTTCGGCGAGGACATGCTGGGAAAAGAGGCGAGCTACTACTTCGAAGGCGAGCAGGACACCTACGTTGCGGTAGATTCCCTTTTCAAGGGCGCTGAAAACGTTATCTACCTTGAAAGCTGGCAGAGGCGAAAGGATGGGGAGAAGAGACTGCTGGCATGGTGGTGCCGGGTGCTCAAGGATGAAAACAACAATGTAAAGGGCGCTTTATCTTCAGCGCGAGACATCACGGACGACCGGCTGGTAGAAAGGAGAATCCGGGAAAGCGAGGCCTTGTATCGCACACTTATCGAGACTTCGCCTGACGCCATAGGGCTGATGGACATGAACGGAACGATCGTTATGAACAACAAACAGGCCCTGGAGGTTTTCGGCTTTGAGCCGACGGAGGATTTGAAGGGCAGGAATGTGATGGACCTGGTGGCGCCTGGAAACTCCGAAATGATAATAGAGAACCTGGAAAAGCTTCGTAAGGAGACAGTGGTCAGAAACCAGGAATTCACCAGCTATAAAAAAGACGGCAGCAAGTTTTACCTGGAGATCAGTTCTTCCATGCTGGTGGATGAAAAAGGCAACCCTGAATCGATTCTGACGGTGTTTAAAGACATCACCGAGCGCAAGAAATTGGAGAAGGCATTAGAGGACGAGGTACTAAGACGGCGCATCCTGGTTGAGCAGTCCAGGGACGGGATCGTCATACTCGATCAGAACGGCAAGGTATATGAGTCGAACAAACAGTTTGCCGCCATGCTTGGATACTCTCCCGAGGAAATGCATCAACTCTACGTATTTGATTGGGAATTTCAATTCCCGCAGGAAAAAACGCTTGAAATGATCCGCTCCGTGGATGAGGCAGGCGATCATTTTGAAACCAGGCACCGCCGCAAGGACGGCACGATCTATGATGTTGAGATCAGCACCAACGCCGCCGTCATAGAAGGCCAAAAGCTTATTTTCTGCGTTTGCCGGGATATTACCGAACGTAAACTGTCTGAGGAGAAGCTGCTCAAAAGCTATGAATCCACCAAGAAAACGCTGAACGACGCCATCAATGCCATGGTTAAAATCGTGGAGACCAGAGATCCCTATACTGCGGGCCACCAGCAGAATGTGGCCGACCTGGCGACCGCCATCGCCAGAGAGATGAAGCTGGACGATATACGGATCGATAGGCTCAGGACAGCAGCGGTCATACATGACATAGGCAAAATGTATATCCCTTCCGATATACTCAGCAAGCCGGGAAAACTGTCGGAAATAGAATACAATCTGATCAAGACCCATCCACACTACGGGTACGAGATTGTCAAGGACATGGATTTCCACTGCTCTGTCGCGCAGGCTATTCTTCAGCATCACGAGAGGCTGGACGGATCAGGCTACCCCGGCGGCATCAAGGGCGATGAGATAATCCTGGAAGCGAAGATACTGGTGGTCGCGGACGTCGTTGAAGCCATGGCCGCAGACCGTCCCTACCGTCCTGCCCAGGGCCTGAACAAGGCGCTTGAAGAGATATCGATAAACAAGGGTAAATTATACGACCCCGCTGTGGCGGACGCCTGTCAGGAGCTTTTTAAAAGTGGAAGGTTTTCTTTTAAACCCCTATGACGGGATTTGAGGTAAATAATGACCACCAGATCAGATAAGTCAAAGCCTGCTAAAAGCAAAGCAGGCGGCGCCGGACATCCATCGCGCAGATCCAGCCCTTCCAGATTGCAGAGCACGCTGGATGCCCTGAAACATTCTGAAGGCTTCCTCTTAAGCCTGATCGAACAAAGCCCTCACGCAATGTGGATCTCCAATAGTCAGGGTACCCTGATTAAAATGAATCAGGCCTGCCGCGATCTGCTCAATGTTACTGATGAGGAACTGGTAGGAAAATATAATGTATTGCAGGACAACATCGTTGAGCAACAGGGATTTATGCCGCTGGTGCGCGATGTGTTTGCACAGGGTTCCATTGCGAAGTTCAAGTTGAAATACGACTCTTCCCAGCTCAAATCAGTCAAATTGCAGAGATCTGCCTATGTAATACTGGAAGTCACCATTTCGCCCATTATCGACGCCGAGGGCAAAGTCACCAATGCCGTTATCCAGCATGTCGACATCACCGAACGAGAGATGGCTGAGGAGGCATTAAAGGCCAGCGAGGCACAGTATCGCCTACTTTCGGAGCACACAACGGATACAGTAGCGATAGCTGACATGAATTTAAAGACTATATATATAAGTCCCTCCGTGGAGAAATTACGCGGCTTCACCGCGAAAGAGATTATGCAGATGCCGTTGGAGAAGCAGGTCACACCCGAGTCGCTCAAAGCAGCATCCGAAGTATTCCTGAGTGAGCTTCCTCTGGTTGAAGCCGATCCGAACTACAATCCCATCCTGACCCTTGAGTTTGAGTATTCCTGCAAGAAAGGTGGTACCGTATGGATGGAGAACAAGTTCAGCGTCCTGCGGGATGATAATAATGTTGCGGTCGGCATTCTGGCCGAGGGAAGAGACATCACCGAGCGCAGGCAAACTATGGCCGCTTTGAGAGAAAGCGAAGAGCTGTACCGATCATTATTCGAGAACATGATGAACGGTTTTGCTTACTGCAAGATGATCTTCGAACATGGTCAACCCCGGGACTTCACCTACCTTGCAGTGAACAAGGCCTTCGAAAAGCAGACCGGTTTGAAGGATATCACAGGGAAAAAAGTATCTGAGGCCATCCCTGGCATATATGAGAACGACCCCCAGTTATTCGAGATCTACGGCAGAGTGGCCCTGACCGGCATACCCGAGCAATTTGAGACATACGTGTCTGCCCTGCAGATGTGGTTCTCTGTATCGGTATACAGCCCGCAAAAGGAGTACTTTGTGGCCGTGTTCGATGTTATTACAGAGCGCAAGCTGGCTGAAGAGAAACTGGTGAAAAGCTACGAATCGCTCAAGAAAACGCTGAATGACGCCATCAGCACCATGGTCAAGATCGTGGAATTAAGAGATCCCTATACGGCCGGCCATCAGCAGAACGTAGCATCTCTGGCGACAGCCATAGCCGGGGAGATGAAGCTGCAAAGCGACAGGGTCGACCATGTCAGGATGGCGGCGGTCATCCACGATATCGGCAAAATGTATATCCCCACCGATATACTCAGCAAGCCCGGCAAACTCACCTATATCGAGTATGATCTGATAAAAACCCATCCTAAATATGGTTACGACATCGTGATCGGTATGGATTTTCCCACTGTCGTCGCACAGGCCATACTACAGCATCATGAGAGATTGGACGGCTCAGGCTATCCGGGCAAACTCAAGGGGGAAGACATGCTCCTGGAAGCGAAGATACTGGTGGTGGCGGACGTGGTCGAAGCCATGGCCTCCCATCGCCCCTACCGCTCCGCCATGGGCATAGATAAAGCGCTGGAGGAGATTTCCATGAACAATGGCAAATTGTACGATCCCGCTGTGGTAGATGCCTGCCTGGAGCTTTTCCGGAGCGGCCGGTTCGCATTTGTAACCGCCTGATACTCGCATGTTTTTCCATTTTGATATACTGAAGCCGACCTTAGCATCGTAACGGTTTCCCCTGAATAAATGATTAAAGTCCATTTTATATCTCATACCCACTGGGACCGCGAATGGTATCGCACCTTTCAGCAGTTCCGCTTTAACCTTGTGCGCATGGTCGACAAGCTGCTGCGTATCCTCAGGTCGGATAAGGACTATAAATATTTTATGCTGGACGGCCAGACCATCTTGCTGCAGGATTACCTGGCCGTTCGCCCCGAACGGGAATCCGAGCTCAGGGAGCATATAGAAAGCGGACGTGTACTGGTGGGGCCGTGGTACTGCATGCCCGACGAATTCCTGGTCAGCCCTGAAGCTCTCATACGCAATCTGATGATGGGTAGAAAAACAGCCGCTCGCTTCGGACCATGCATGACTGCAGGATACCTGCCGGACTCGTTCGGACATATCGGACAGATGCCCCAGCTGCTGGCCGGCTTCGGCCTGCACAGCGCCGTCGCCTGGCGCGGCATAGGCGATCAACCCTGCCAGCTTTGGTGGAAGGGCCCGGATGGCACGCGGGTTATTCTGGCCCACCTGAGGGAAAGCTACAGCAACGCGGTTAAAATACCTTCCTTCAACGATGAAGCCACGCTGGCGGAGGCTAAAACCGCGCTGGATAAACTGGTCCCCTTCACGCAGGGCGGCCCCATACTGCTCATGCAGGGAACTGACCACATAGAACCGCGCCCCGAAATAACCCCCGCACTTAATTTCCTGAATCAAGCCCTGCCTGGATACAACTTCATACACTCCACTCTTCCCCTCTACCTGGCCGACTTGCAGCAGTGGCTGGACGCATCGAAAACGGCCATCCCGACCATTACAGGCGAGCTACGCCATTGCATGAGGCAGCCTGTGCTGCCGGGCACGCTTTCATCGCGTATGTGGATCAAACAGAGCAACCACCGCTGCCAGGTCCTGCTGGAGAAATGGGCGGAACCGTACAGCGCCATCGCCCTGCTGATTGCCTCAAAACAGCCGTCTGATACCCTTCTCGCATCGCCTGAGCGGCCGGACGGATTCACTGCGCTGGCCTGGCGCATGCTGCTGGAGAACCACGCCCACGACTCCATTTGCGGCTGCTCCGTCGACCAGGTACACGATGAAATGAGGACGCGCTTCGACCAGGTCGCGCAGATAGCTGAAGCGGTCGCGGGCCGGGCGTTGTCCGATATAATAATATCTCTCGATACAAGTTGCCCGTATCCGGACAAAGCAGCGATATTCTCGGTCACGGTTTTCAATCCATTATCGTCGGTCAACAGCGGGGCCGTAACCATGTCGCTGATACTGAGCCATTCAGGCGGTGATATCGAGATACTCGACGGCCGGGGAAACAACATACCTCACCAGGTCGTCGGCAGGGGCGGTGTGGAGGAATTATTGGATACGACCCTGGACTGGCAGGGGCTCGCCGCCCTGTGGGAAACGGCAGCGCAGGGCTCGAGCCACGGTATCCAGATCCATGATATAGAAATTGAACGTAAGGGCGACGACCTCTATCTGGATATCATCGTGGACAACAGCGGACAGCCGGCACTGAAAGCCTGGCAGGATAAACTGAATAGCTGCCTCACTGATACCTCGATCCGGCAATTCCATGTCAGGGCAGCGCTGGTGCGGCCATCTCAGATCTCTTTCATCGCCGGCGATGTGCCGCCTCTGGGATACGCAACATACTGGATACAGAGGTCACCCGCAGCCGCAGCCGCCAACGCCTGCGCCAATCCCGAGTCCATTGAAAATGAATACCTGATAGTCTCTATTGATGAATGCAGCAACGATTTCATGTTGACCGATAAAAGGACCGGACAGGTTTACAGCGGCCTCAACTTTTTCACAGACGGCGGTGACCGTGGAGACCTGTATAACTACTGCGCCCCTGCCGATGACAGTATCATTGATTCCCGTCAATACTCCACTGTGACCGGCCTGCGTATCGAAAGTGGGCCCGTCACTCAATCCATAACTCTCAACTTGGTGATGCTCGTCCCTGACTCCCTGTCGCCTGATCGTATGGCGAGGTCTGCCGGCAGAGCGCCCCTCGAGATCACCACAAAGGCCGTCCTGACACGCGGGATTGCACGGGTCGATTTTACAACGAGCGTAACCAACGTCTGTTGCGACCACCGGCTGCGGGCGCACTTCACGGCGCCTTTCAAGACGGGTGAAGCATACTATGACGGCCACTTCGAGGTCGTCGGGAGACCTGCGGGCGCTCCAGCCCATGATAATAGCTGGTTCGAGAAGCCTGCAGCACAGCAGCCGCAACGCGCCTTCGTCGACATATCGGACGGGAAAACCGGCCTCATGGTCGCCAACCGCGGCCTGCCCGAAGCGGAGGTTCTGCAATCAGGCCCGGCCTCGGAGGTGGCATTAACCTTGCTGCGCTGCATCGGCTGGCTGTCGCTGGACAACCTTGACACGCGAAAGGACCACGCGGGTCCGCCCTGGATGGCAGTGCCGGACGCGCAGATGCACGGCACTTATGAGTTTGAGTATTCGATCGTTCCGCATACTGACGGCTGGGCCGGGTCCTTTCAGCAGGCCTACGCGTTCAATGCCCCCATGCGCGCCGTCGTAGATATTCCTCATAGCGGCACACGCAGCGGGACAGGTTCCTTCCTGACCGTTGTTCCCGACCTGTTTGTCATCGCTGCAATTAAAACCCCCGAAGATGGGACGGGATTGCTCGTGCGCGGCTTCAATATCACCGGCAAGGCAATCAAGGTGCGCATAAAGCCGGACCTGCCTGTCGGGGCCGCTCACAGGTGCAGGCTCGACGAGACAATCATCGATAATATAAAAACTGGGCCGGACGGCTGTATACGT
The DNA here is from genome assembly GCA_041653995.1 of Dehalococcoidia bacterium. Classification (NCBI taxonomy): domain Bacteria; kingdom Bacillati; phylum Chloroflexota; class Dehalococcoidia; species Dehalococcoidia bacterium. The sequence continues at coordinate 255,736 of JBAZEK010000001.1, read as the reverse complement.
TTCTCTGCGGGAGCGCATGAAATAGTCAGCCTTAGATTCGATACCACGCGCTGACTTATTTAAGAAAAGAATCGGGCCGTTGGTCGCCCGTACACCGCTAAAGTTGATTCTCCTTGACAATAAATAATTACATGTGATAGTTTACTACAATCTCCACCGTACCTGTACGGAATCCATCCGGCGATCCGAGAAATTCAGTTGTGGGGTATCTGTCACATGAAAAGCAACAGTATCAAGAAAGGTATCGAGAGGGCGCCACACAGGGCGCTGCTGAGGGCGGTGGGAGTACACAGCGACGACTTCGATAAGCCGTTCATCGGTGTTGTCAACAGCTTCAATGAGATAGTTCCCGGGCATACTCACCTGAATTCCATCGCCGGCGCCGTCAAGACCGGCATAATAGGCGCAGGTGGAGTGCCGTTCGAATTCAATACAATTGGTGTCTGCGACGGCATCTCGATGAACCACCCGGGAATGAAATTCAGCCTTCCCAGCCGTGAGTTGATCACGGACTCTGTGGAGATCATGGCTGAGGCTCATCAGTTCGATGCACTGGTCTTCATACCCAATTGCGACAAGATTATCCCGGGCATGCTGATGGCGGCCGTCCGTCTGAACATACCGTCTATATTCATCAGCGGCGGCCCCATGCTGGCGGGAAAACTGCATAAGGACGGATCCTGCCGGACCGTGGACCTGATCTCCGTATTCACAGCCGTGGGCGGCGCGGCCAAGGGTGAGATCAGCGAGGCCGAGCTCGAGGAGATAGAGATAGCAGCCTGCCCCGGCTGCGGCAGCTGCTCCGGCATGTTCACTGCTAATACCATGAACTGCCTCAGCGAGGCGCTGGGAATGGCTTTGCCGGGCAACGGCACCATCCCCGCCGTCGATTCGCGCAGGCTCCACCTCGCCCGGCACGCCGGTCAACAGATAGTGACAATTCTCAAGAAAAACCTGCGCCCGCGCGATATTATAACCAGGGCATCCATCGGCAACGCCTTCGCCGTGGACATGGCGCTGGGCGGCAGCACCAACTCTGTGTTGCATTTGATGGCAGTTGCTCACGAGGCGGGCATCAAGTTCAACCTGTCGCACATCAACGAGCTTAGCGATAGTGTGCCTCACCTGTGCAAGATCAGCCCGGCCAGCGAAGTGCATATGGAAGACCTCGATCTGGCTGGCGGAATACCGGCCATCATGCACGAGATATCCCGGCTGCTGGACGGAGATTGCAAGACGGTGACGCTCAAACCCCTCTCAAGCATTTACAGGGATGCCAGGGTAAAAAACCGTGATGTGATCAGGCCTTTCTCCAGGCCGTATTCGAAAACCGGCGGGCTGGCCATCCTGTTCGGCAACCTCGCCCCGGGCGGAGCCGTGGTTAAAAGCGGAGCTGTCGATCCCAGGATGATGGTACACAAAGGTCCGGCCCGTGTTTTCGAAAACGAGGAGGACGCTACCAGGGGCATCATAGGAGGGAAGATCAGAGCGGGCGACGTGGTCGTCATCAGGTACGAGGGCCCGCGCGGAGGACCCGGAATGCGTGAGATGCTTACACCGACCTCATTGATAACAGGTATGGGACTGGACAGCAAAGTCGCGTTGATAACCGACGGACGCTTCTCAGGCGGCACCAGGGGCGCCGCCATCGGGCACGTTGTACCCGAGGCTGCCGACCGCGGTCCCATCGCCGCCGTAAGAAACGGTGATATAATCAGTATAGATATACCTGCCCGAAAGCTGGAGGTCGGGCTCAGCGCGGCTGAGATCAAGAAGCGCTTAAGCACTCTTCGCCCGTTCAAAACCGGCATAAAGAGCGGATTCCTTAAGCGGTACATAGAGAACGTAGGGCCCGCCAGCGAGGGAGCGGTATTTGAGGATTAGGAGCGACCAGCACAGATGTTAAAGACCGGCGCAGAGATATTATGTGAGTGCCTGATCAAGGAGGGGGTCGAGGTCATCTTCGGTTTCCCCGGCGGTGTTCTGCTTCCTCTCTATGACACTATCCCCAGGTACCCCCAGTTGCGTCACATACTGGTCAGGCATGAGCAGGGCGCAGCCCACGCGGCCGACGCCTATGCGCGCGTGACCGGCAAGCTGGGAGTCTGCCTGGCAACCTCAGGCCCGGGCGCCACCAACCTGGTTACCGGAATAGCCAACGCTTATCTCGATTCCGTGCCTCTGCTGGCTATTACCGGTCAGGTTCCAACCCACTTTATCGGTAAAGACGCCTTCCAGGAGATCGACATCACCGGCATCACCGTGCCCATAACCAAATACAACCAGCTCGTTCTGAATATCAACGACCTGGCAAAGGCCGTCCGCGAGGCGGCGCATGTCGCTCAGGTGGGACGTCCGGGACCCGTATTGCTGGATATACCCAGGGACGTGTTCCAGAGCCGTGCGGAGTTTATCTATCCCGAGAAAGTGGACCTTCCCGGATTCAAACCCAAGCTATTCGGACATCCCTCCCAGGTTAAAAAGGCCGCCGACCTGATCAATTCAGCGGAACGTCCGGTGATCATCGCCGGACACGGGATCAATATATCGAAAGCCTTCCCCGAGCTTAAGGAGCTGGCCGAAAATGCGCAGATACCGGTGGTCTCGACCTTCCTCGGCATAGGCTGCTTCCCCGAATCACACGTACTCAGCTACGGTTGGCTGGGCATGCACGGCATGGGCTACGCCAATAAGGCCGTCCACAACTCCGACCTGCTGATCGCTGTGGGCATGAGGTTCGATGACCGGGCTACGGGCGGCGTCAGCACCTTTGCGCCCCACGCGCGCGTGGTGCATATCGACGTTGACGCCGCGGAGATCGGCAAAAATATACCGGTGGACGTGCCGATCGTCGGAGACCTGAAAAATGTGCTGCTGGTGCTCAATAAACAGATAGAAAGGCGGGATCACATAGCCTGGCTTTCGCAGCTTGACGAGTGGCGGTCGCAGCATCCGGCCATGGAGATACGCAACCACGAAGACATCCTGCCGCAATATATTATCAGGCAGATACACGAGGCCACCAGGGGCGATACCATTATCGTCACAGGCGTGGGACAGGCGCAGATGTGGGCGGCGCAGTATTTCTACTATGACAAGCCCAACAGCTTCGTTTCATCAGGCGGCCTGGGCACTATGGGATTCGAGCTGCCCGGCGCTATCGGGGCCAAGGTGGGATGCCCGCAGGAGACTGTCTGGTGCATAGCCGGCGACGGCGGCTTCCAGATGACGGTGCAGGAGCTTGCCACCATGGTGCAGGAGGACCTGGATATCAATATCGCCGTTTTCAACAACGGCTGGCTGGGCATGGTCAGGCAATGGCAGGAGCTTATCTACAACAAGCGCTATTTCGGGACCCAGCTCTATAATCCCGATTTCGTTAAAATAGCCGAGGCATACGGTATCAAGGGCATCAAGGTCAGCAAGAAGATAGACGTAAGGCCGGCTATCCACAGGGCAATGGAGCATAAAGGTCCGTTCCTCATCGAGTTTATAGTTGAGCCCGAAGAGAACGTTTATCCCTTTGTACCGCCGGGAAAGACCATCGTCGAGTTCCTCGAAATGCCCAATCCGGCGGCAAGCATCAAGAAGTAGCAGCAGAATCTCAGCGACGGAGACTTAATAATTTGGATAATACACATATACTGGTCGCACTGGTGCAGGACCGGCCCGGCGTTCTGAACCGCATCGCCAGCACGCTGCGCAGGCGCAACTTCAATATTGAGAGCATAGCGGTCGGGCATATCGAGCAGCCAGGCCTTTCGCGCATGACCATTGTGGTGAAGGGTGATGACGCTAATATCGAGCAGGTCAGGAAGCAGCTCGACAGGATGATCGAGGTCATCCGTATAGCCGATATCACCGGCGATAACCCGGTAGCCCGCGAGATGGCGATGGTCAAGGTCAAAGCGACACCGTCCACGCGCAGCGAGATCATCCAGATCGTAGATATCTTCCGCGCTAATATCGTAGATGTTTCACCCGATTCTTTAATACTCGTGGTAACCGGCACGGCGGACAAGGTGGACACTCTCATCGAGCTGTTGCGCGGCTTCGGTATCAGGGAGATGTCGCGCACCGGCACCATTGCACTGCCGCGCGGAGGCGCCGGCCCGCTCACCATCGAGGAGCATAAACCGCTCAGACGTGTCGTCGAACAGGCAGCACCGGAGGAAGAGAACGTACCTGACTGGTAAATCTTTAAATATCCAATCAATTATTTCAGCAGGAGGTAATATGGCAAAGATATATTACGAGAAGGATGCAGACCTGGCCTTATTGAAAAACAAGGTCATAGGTATCATAGGCTACGGCAGCCAGGGCCATGCCCACGCGCAGAACCTTCGTGACAGCGGGCTCAAGGTCATAGTGGCCGAGGCCAGGGGAACGGACGGCCATCGGGCCGCCAAGAGGGCGGGCTTCGATGTTTTCGATGCGGCCGAAGTTGCAAAGAAAGCCGATGTCGTCATGATGCTCGTCCCGGATCAGCTTCAGTCCAAAGTCTATAAAGAATCGATCTCCGATCAGATGGCCAAGGGGAAAACACTGATGTTTGCGCATGGATTCAATATTCATTACGGCCAGATCGTGCCGCCCGACTATATCGACGTGTCCATGATCGCTCCCAAGTGCCCGGGCCACATGGTCAGGCAGCTCTATACGGAGAAATCCGGACCGCCGGCCATCATAGCCGTGTACCAGGATGCATCGGGTAAGGCCAGGCAACAGGCCCTGGCCTATGCCAGAGGCATTGGATGCGCCAAGGCCGGAGTCATAGAAACCACTTTCGCCGAGGAGACCGAGACAGACCTCTTCGGTGAGCAGGCCGTACTGTGCGGCGGCGTGACCGCGCTGATCAAGGCAGGGTTTGATACTCTCGTAGAGGCGGGCTACCAGCCCGAGATCGCCTACTTCGAATGCCTGCATGAGCTGAAACTGATCGTCGACCTCATCCATCGGGGAGGCATGAGTTTCATGCGCTATTCGGTCAGCGATACGGCCGAGTACGGCGATTACACACGCGGCCCGCAGATCATCAACGAGTCGGTAAAGGCCGAGATGCAGGAGATACTGGAGGAGGTTCAGAACGGTAGCTTTGCGCGTGAGTGGATACTGGAGAACCAGGCCAACCGTCCGGTATATAATGCACTCAAGCGGATGGAGGCCGAGCATCAGATAGAGGTGGTAGGCAAAAAGCTGCGCGCCATGATGCCCTGGTTGAAATAGCACTCCCGGGCATATCCGCCGGAGCATCATATAAGGTTATATCAATGAAAGGTGAACGTGTCCTTATTTTCGATACGACCCTGAGGGACGGTGAACAGGCGGCAGGAACCAGCCTCAACCCCGATGAGAAGCTGGAGATTGCGCGTCAACTGGAGAAACTGGGCGTTGACGTCATCGAGGCCGGCTTCCCCATCACCTCCCAGGGCGATTTTGAGGCGGTGCGCCTGATCGCGCGCGAACTCAGCAACGCGACCGTCTGCGCTCTCAGCCATGCCAATCAGGAGGCCATCGACCGGGCCTGGGAGGCCGTCAGGCCTGCCGGTAAAAAGAGAATCCATATCTTCCTTTCAACTTCCAGCATGCACCTGGCCCACCAGCTCAAGAAAAGCCAGGACGATGTGCTCAAGCTGGCAGCGAGCATGGTTGCACATGCCAGCGGATATATCAATGATATTGAGTTCACTCCCATGGATTCCACCCGCACCGATACCAAATTCCTTTATGAGATACTGGAGGCCGTCATCGAATCGGGCGCAACGACGGTCAATATCGCCGATACGGTGGGATACTCCACACCCGGCGAGTTCGGCAAGCTGATCGAGGGCATCGTCAAGAACGTCCCCAATATCTCCAAAGCGTTGATCAGCGTCCACTGCCACAACGACCTCGGCATGGGCGTGGCCAACAGCCTGGAGGCCGTTCGTAAAGGGGCAAGGCAAATTGAATGCACCGTTAACGGCATAGGAGAGAGGGCGGGCAACGCAGCCATGGAAGAGGTGGTGATGGCGCTTAAAACCCGCAGCGACCTATTCCATATCGCCACCAATATCGACACGACACAGATATACAAGACCAGCCGTATGGTGAGCGAGCTTACAGGGTTCGTGGTGCCTCAAAACAAAGCCATAGTGGGAGCCAATGCCTTCCGCCACCAGTCGGGTATCCACCAGGACGGCATCATCAAAAAGGCCGGCACCTACGAGATTATGGACCCCCGGGCGGTTGGGGTGCCTTCCAGCGCGCTGGTCCTGGGCAAGCTGAGCGGCAGGCATGCTTTTAAGGAAAGACTGCTGGAGCTCGGATACTCGCTGGATGAGGCGGCCCTCAGCCACGCATTTAAAGCTTTCAAAGATCTGGCCGATAAGAAAAAGGAGATCACAGACCGGGATATACAGGCCCTTATAGGAGAAGAGCTGCGCACCGCCACCGAAGTCTATCACCTGGAACATGTAGGGGTCAGCTGCGGCAACCACAGCATGCCCACCGCCACAGTCCGCCTGACAGGTCCCAATCGGGAGGTGCTGGCGGACGCCGCCCTGGGTACCGGACCCGTGGACGCGGTTTACAAGGCCATCAACCGCATCGTGCGCGTGCCCAACACGCTGACGGAGTTCAGCGTATCATCGATAACGGAAGGTATCGACGCCCTGGGTGAGGTGCTGATCCGTATTGAGAGCGAGGGCGCCACCTATACCGGCCGCGGATCGGATACAGATATAATTGTGGCCAGTGCCAAGGCCTATATGAATGCGCTCAATCGCCTGCTGGTCAGCAAGAGGTCGCCTCGCGAGGAAAACGGGGATGAGCCCTGAGCTGGAGGCCGGCCTGCGGCTATTGCTGTCCGCCGTGCTGGGCGGAGGCATCGGGTTCCAGCGCGAGAGAGCCGGTAAGCCGGCCGGCCTGCGTACCCATGTTCTGATATGCCTGGGCTCCGCGCTCTTCACCGTAGTCTCGGTGCTCGGATTCACCGGAAACGTAGACCCGGCCAGGATAGCGGCAGGAGTGGTAACGGGCATCGGCTTCATCGGCGCAGGTGTTATTTTCCGCGGCATGCGCGGCGACAAGGTCATGGGTATCACCACCGCGGCCAGCATCTGGGTCACAGCCGCCATAGGCATCGCAGCAGGTGTCGGTCTCTATATTATCGCTGTGGCCACAGCTGTTGTTACCGTGCTGGTCCTCATGATACCGAGGGCCAAAGGATGATCTCAGAGATGTGTAGGGGCGTTGCTTTAGCTGCGCCCGAGCATGAGGACTAATGACATGACACTGGCAGAGAAAATACTTGCAGCGCACTCCGGCAAAGAGATGGTCAGCCCCGGGGACTTTCTCAACGTAATGTGCGATATGGTGCTCTCCAACGATATCACAGCGCCCATCGCCATCAGGGAGTTCGAACGGCTGGGCATCCCGCATGTTTTCGATCCCGCCAGGATCGTAATGGTACCGGACCATTTCTGCCCCAATAAAGATATACAGTCCGCAGCGCAGGCCGGTATGATGCGCGAGTTTGCCGGAAAGCACGGGCTGATATATTTCGAGGTAGGGCAGATGGGCATCGAGCATGTTATCCTGCCGGAGAAGGGACTGGCGCTGCCCGGGCAGGTGATCGTGGGAGCGGATTCCCACACATGCACCTATGGCGCGTTGGGCGCCTTTGCCACAGGTATGGGAACGACCGATATAGCCATTGCCATGGCCACCGGCGAGATCTGGATGAAGGTGCCGCCCACCATCAAGTTCGTGTATAACGGCAGGCCGGGCAAATGGACCGGCGGCAAGGACCTGATACTATTTACTATCGGAGATATAGGAGTGGACGGCGCGCTTTACTCCGCCATGGAGTTCCATGGCGAGGCTATTAATAATCTCGGTATGGACGGCCGCTTCACCATGTCCAATATGGCAATTGAAGCGGGGGGCAAGGCAGGTCTTTTCCAGGTGGACGCCACGACGAGGCGGTATCTCAAGGGACGTACCCGTAATAAGTACGATGTGTATGCATCCGACTCGAACGCCGAATACGAGCGGATTACAGAATATGACGCATCCAAAATCGAGCCGCAGGTGGCCTTTCCCCATCTGCCCTCAAACACCCGGCCGATCAGCCGTGTGGGGCATGTCCCCATCGATCAGGCGGTAATCGGCAGCTGTACCAACGGAAGGCTGGACGACCTGCGCCTGGCAGCGCGCGTTCTCAAAGGACGGAAAGTCGATCCGCACGTGCGCTGCATCATACTTCCCGGCTCACAGCAGGTCTACCTTGACGCGCTTAAAGAAGGATTGATCGAGATATTTATTAAGGCCGGGGCAGCGGTCAGCACACCCACCTGCGGTCCCTGCCTGGGCGGGCATATGGGTATACTGGCTGCGGGAGAAAGATGTGTCTCCACCACCAACCGCAATTTCGTCGGCAGAATGGGCCACCCCAAATCCGAGGTCTACCTGGCCAATCCGGCTGTTGCCGCGGCCAGCGCAATACTGGGCAGGATCGCCGGGCCCGGGGAGACGGAATAATGTCACATAAAGGACAGGTCCACAAGTACGGCGACAACATAGATACCGACGCCATCATAGCCGCCCGTTATCTTAATATGCACGATCCCGCCGAGCTGGCCGCGCACTGCATGGAGGATATCGATCCGGACTTTCTGCAAAGAGTCAAACCCGGTGATATTATCGTGGCTGAGTCTAACTTCGGCTGCGGCTCCTCTCGCGAGCACGCCCCCTCCGCCATCAAGGCTTCCGGTATCTCCTGCGTCATCAGCAAAAGCTTTGCGCGTATCTTCTTCCGCAATGCCATCAACACCGGATTGCCTCTGCTGGAATGCGCTGAGGCCGTGGACAACATCAATCGGGGAGACATGGTTGAGGTCGACTTGCCGACAGGGACGATAACAAACCTGTCAACCGGAAAGACATTCAGGGCAAAACCATATCCCGGCTTTATGATGGAGATCATCAACTCGGGCGGGCTGATCGAATACACGCGAAAGAAGAGCGCAGGGACACAGTGATTTGAATTTCAACATTGCAGTCTTACCCGGAGACGGCGTCGGGCCGGATGTGACGGACGAAGCGCGGCGCGTCCTGGATGAAGTGGGCAGCCGCTTCGGCCACAGCTTCACCTATAAACCTGGCTTTATCGGCGGCATATCTATCGATAAATTCGGCAGCGCCCTGCCGCAGGCGACCGTTGATACCTGCCGCAGGTGCGATGCGGTGCTTCTGGGCGCGGTGGGCGGGCCCAAATGGGACGACCCCCGCGCAGCAACCAGGCCCGAGGACGGGCTGCTGGCCATACGCAAGGAACTGGGGCTCTTCGCCAACCTTCGCCCGGTTAAGATGCTCAAAGTGCTGGAGAATGCCACCAGCCTCAAGCCTGAGGTCGTCCGCAGGGTGGATCTGATGGTGGTGCGTGAATTGACCGGAGGCCTGTACTTCGGCAGGCCCAAGAAACGCTGGAGCACCTCCCGGGGAAGACGGGCGGTCGACTCGATGGTCTATACGGAAAAAGAGATCGAACGCATACTGCGCGTGGGATTCGAGCTGGCGCTTTCGCGCCGCCGCAAACTGACATCTGTTGATAAGGCCAACGTCCTGGAGTCCTCCAGGCTGTGGCGTCAAATAGCGGGAGAGCTAGCAGGCGAGTATCCGGGTGTCGCTGTAGATAATATGCTGGTGGACGCCTGCGCCATGCGACTGATACGTGATCCCGCTTATTTCGATGTGATTGTCACCGAGAACATGTTCGGCGATATACTAACGGACGAGGCGTCCATGCTGGCCGGCTCCATGGGCATGCTGCCCTCAGCCAGCCTGGCCGGGATACCCGCAGGTAAATCGTCCCGCGCCTTCGGACTGTATGAACCCATCCACGGCAGCGCGCCGGATATAGCGGGACAGAACCTGGCCAATCCCATCGCCGCCATATTGAGCGCAGCCATGATGCTGCACTATTCACTGGGACTGAGCAAAGAGGCTTCCGCCGTGGAGCAGGCGGTGCTGAAAGTGCTCGATGCGGGTTACCGTACGAAGGATATTATGACGAACGGTATGAAAGAGACGGGCACCGAGGGGATGGGAAAGGCTATTGCACACGATATCAAGCAGGGCATCTGATACTATGAGAAATGTTGAAATTTATGATACGACTCTGAGGGACGGAGCACAGCAGGAAGGCATTTCCTTCACGGTCACCGACAAGCTCAAGATCGCGCAGAAGCTGGACGAGCTCGGTATACGGTACATCGAGGGAGGCTGGCCGGGCTCCAATCCCAAAGACACGGAGTTCTTCGCCAGGGCAATTAATCTGAAGCTCAAGAACGCCATATTAGTCGCCTTCGGCAGCACGAGGCGTGTGGAAACTAATGCATCCGGGGACACCGGGCTGCAGGCGCTGGTCCAAAGCCATGCGCGGGCAGCCAACATAGTAGGCAAGTCCTGGGATATGCAGGTCAGGCGCGTACTCGAGACCAGCCTCGAGACCAACCTCGAGATTATTTATGAATCAGTAGTCTACCTCAAATCAAAAGGTTTAATGGTCTTTTTCGATGCCGAGCATTTTTTCGACGGATATAAATCGAATCCCGCTTATGCCCTGCGTACTCTGGAGGCGGCAGCCAGGGGAGGGGCAGACTGCCTGGTGCTCTGCGATACCAACGGCGGGACGCTGCCCTGGGAAGCTGCGGAGGCCGTAAAGCAGGCAGCCAGGAAACTGGACTGCCCGCTGGGCATACACGCCCACAACGACAGCGATATGTCCACGGCCGTCTCGGTGGCCGCAGTGAAGGCGGGCGCCGTTCATGTCGAAGGCACGATCAACGGGTACGGTGAACGCTGCGGCAACGCCAACCTCTGCTCCATCATACCGGCCCTGCAAATCAAGCTCGGCGTCGGATGCCTGACCAAAGCACAGCTGTCACGGCTGACCGATGTTTCGCGTTTCGTATCCGAAGTGGCCAATCTGCCGCCGGTTTCCAACCTGCCGTATGTGGGAAACAACGCTTTCCTGCACAAGGCCGGCCTGCATGTGTCCGCCATGGCCAAGTGGGGAGAGAGCTATCAGCACATCGATCCCGCCCTGGTGGGCAACAATCCCACGATAGTGGTATCCGAACTGTCCGGCAAAAGCAATATCATTTATAAAGCAAAGGAGCTCGGCATACCCATGCCGCCCCATGGCAAAGAGGCGCGTATGATACTGGACCAGGTCAAACACCTGGAGAACCTGGGCTTTCAGTATGAGGATGCCGATGCTTCCTTCGAGCTGCTCCTGCTTCGCTCGCAGCAGGGCTATAAGCCGCCCTTCAGCCTGGTCGACTACATGGTTGTGGTGGAGAGGCACAGGCGTTTACCTTCAGCTTACGATATCGGGAGCGAGTTGCTGGCGGAGGCCACCATCAAGGTGCGCGTCGAAGGAAAGGTGATGCACACAGCGGCCGAGGGCAACGGCCCGGTCAATGCGCTCGACCAGGCCCTGCGAAAAGCATTGCTGGAGTTTTATCCGGGATTGGCTAAAGTCGACCTGATCGACTACAAGGTGCGCATACTGGAAGGCAGCAGCGGGACGGGCTCGCTGGTACGTGTTTTCATCGAATCATCCAACGGCAGGGTACAGTGGCGCACCGTGGGCGGGTCCACCAACATCATCGAGGCCAGCTGGCTGGCGCTCAACGACAGCATGGAATACTTCCTGATTAAGCTGGATAAAAAGTCCAGGCGATAGGCTCGCGCGCACGTCCAATTGCGTTCCAAAGATTAATGTCATTGCGAGGAACGCAGTGACGAAGCAATCTTGTGAGTGACTGCGGGTACACAAGATTGCCGCGCCCTTCGGGCTCGCAATGACACGGCGGATAATAAAGCGGGGCGGCCGAAAGGCCGCCCCGCTATTAATTACAAATACCTGATCCTTATTCAGCTTTGATAATGGCCGCGATACCCTGCCCGCCGCCTTCGCACATAGTGGCGACGCCGTACTTGCCCTTCTTCTCCTTGAGGATCCGGGCGAGGGTGCCGACCAGGCGGATGCCGCTGGCGCCCAGCGGGTGGCCGATGGCCATAGCGCCGCCGTGTACGTTGACCTGGTCCCATTTAAGACCGAACTCCTGAACGGCGCGCAGAGTGACGACGGCGAAAGCCTCGTTGACCTCCCAGTAATCGATGTCCTTGGCTTTCAGGCCGGCGGCCTCGAGGGCTTTCTTGGTGGAAGGGACGGGACCCTCACCCATGATGGTGGGATCAACGCCGGCAACTCCGAACGATACGAAGCTGGCTATAGGCTTGAGGCCGAGCTTCTTGGCCTTATCTCTCGACATTATCAACATAGCGGTGGCGCCCGCATTCAACGGAGAGGCATTGCCCGCTGTAATTGAGCCGTCGGGCTTATAGGCAGGCTTGAGGCCTGAGAGTTGCTCGAGGGTGGTATCGCCTCTGACAGCAGCATCGTAATCAAACATCTGCTTGCTGCCATCAGGTAGTGTGATCTCAACAGGCATAATCTCGCCCTTCAGCCATTCCTTCGACTGGGCTGCGAGCTGATGTGACCTGAGAGCGAACTTGTCCATATCTTCCCTGGTGATGCCCGCCATCTCCTGCAGCTTCTGGGCGGTGAAGCCCATGTTGACGGAGAACATGAGGTCGATCTTCTTATACTTGGGATCGTTGATGAGCCCGTCCGGATATTTGATGGCGCCGCCGCCGCCCATGGGGATATGGGTCATATGCTCGATGCCTCCGCAGAGGACTACATCGGAATAGCCGCAGGCAATGCTCATGACGCCGGTCCTTACTCCGCACAGCGCTGAGCCGCATTGCTGGTCAACCTGCTGCGTGGAGATCTCGAAAGGCAGATTGGCATAAAACGCCGGGAACTTTCCGCCGAAGGTGAAGTTCTCGAGAAGCGGATTGGCCGTGCCGGTGATGGCCTCGTCTATCTCCTTGGGATCAAGCTTGTTCCTCTTGATCATCTCGTTCCAGAGCATGGCGAGGACCTCGTCCATCCTGTAACCGTTCAAAAGATCCTTCTCGGGTTCCTTGGGACGGGAGCGGGAAAACGGGGAGCGTAAATAATCAATAATTACTACTTCTCTGGCTAGACCCATGGTTATCACTCCTTATATAAAATTTCTGACTAATTCTACACGGTTGCACTGATTATGACAAACGCCTTTAAGCCTAATTTAATAGTGATATTAGTGGTCTATCCCTTGATAACGCCCAGGGGTTCGGCCATTGCGATCTTGCGAGATATGCCTGCTCCCTGCGCAATTCCAACTACGCCGGTGACGTCTTTATAAGCATGGGATGCCTCCTCCGCCAGCGATGCCAGGTCGTCCGTCCTTACATAAATGCCTTTTGCAGCGAGCGTGTCCGCCACATCCGAGCCGCGCATCCCCTTCCTGGCCGCGCCCCTGCTCTGCAATCTGCCGGCGCCGTGACAGGTGGAGCCGAACGTCTCCTGCATGGCCCGCTCTGTGCCCACGGCGATAAAAGAACATCTCCCCATATCGCCCGGTATCAGGACAGGCTGTCCCACCGACATATACCGGTCGGGCACACCCTTCTGCCCGGCGGGGAAGGCGCGTGTCGCACCCTTGCGGTGTACGCACAGCCTCACCATTACTCCGTCGACGACGTGCTCCTCGATCTTGGCGATATTATGGGCCACATCGTAAACCTGCTCGAGGCCTATCTCGTCTATCCCCTTGCCAAATACCCTGGTGAATGATTCCCTCACCCAATGCGCGATGCAGAGCCTGTTGGCCCAGGCATAGTTGGCAGCGCAGGACATGGCCGCCAGGTAGTCACGCCCTTCGTCGGATTGCACAGGCGCGCAGGCAAGCTGACGATCCGGCAGCGCTATATCATACTTCCTGACAGCCCCACCCATAATCCGCAGGTAATCATCGCAGACCTGATGGCCCAGGCCGCGCGATCCCGTATGTATCAGCATTAATACCTGGCCTTCCCGGGTGATTCCCATGGCGGCGGCTGTGGTCTGATCGTATATCTCGCGGACAACCTGCACTTCCAGAAAATGGTTCCCCGAGCCCAGGGAACCAAGCTGCGGCAATCCGCGTTTTTTGGCCCGGTCGCTGACCTTATCCGGATCAGCCATCTTCATGCAACCCTGTTCCTCGGTAACATCGAGGTCCGGTTTGCTCCCATAGCCCTTTTTGACCGCCCACCCAGCGCCGGAGGTCAGCACATCGTCCATCTCCTTCCGGCTTATCCTGATCTTGCCTTCCGATCCCAGCCCGGATGGAACGTTGTTGAACAGATGGTTGATCAGTTCCTTTATTTTCGGTCTGACCTCATCCTCGTTCAGGTTGGTACGTAACAGGCGTACCCCGCAGTTGATGTCATAGCCGACACCGCCGGGAGATACGACACCATCGCTGATGCGTGTTGCAGCCACGCCGCCGATGGGGAATCCGTAGCCCCAGTGTATATCCGGCATGGCCAGGGAGCGGCCGACGATGCCCGGCAGGAAAGCCACGTTGGCCACCTGTTCCAACGACTGCTCATCCCTGATAGTATTCAGCATTGCGCTATCGGCATAGACCAGCCCGGCAACCTTCATGCCGCTCTTATAATCCTGCGGTATCTCCCAGCGATAGTCGTCGATTCTGCGTAAATCACCCTGCCATACCATTATTAATATCCCTCTAAATATCGAAAATTATTCTGGCCGAATACTCGCCGCCTTGATTAACAATCTCCAGATTGTGATAGGTGGCAGCCTTGATCTCCCTGATGAACCGATGGCTTCCCGGTTCCAACCTCTGCCCGGCGCACTTTGCCGTTAGCCGTCCCTTATCCAAAACTATATCAAATTTGTTTAGCACCAGATGCTCTGTATATATTATGTAAAGCAACTCGTTGAGCCATTCAACCAGCAGGGTTTCGCTATCCTCCGCCGCCAGGCTGATCTCTCTTGCAATGTCATATCGCAGTGTATCGGTTTCGATCATCAGGGACAGCATGCCCGCGGCTGCATTGGAGAAAAGGGAGTTGAGGTCGCTCCCGTATGCCGCAATGCCTATATCGGCGGTATGGTCTATCACCTCGTAGTGTCTTCCCATGACACCTTACATTATAAACGCAACTGCGGGCCCCAACACGGGCGGGTTTAAAAACCAGCCCCTACGTTTTGTGTCGGGGCGTACCTTCAGGTGCGCCCGCACACGTATACCCTGTTTGACTAAAAGCTTGGGGTGATGCTACCATATTTAGTCTTTCGGGCCGCTAGCTCAATTGGTAGAGCAGTTGACTCTTAATCAACCGGTTCACGGTTCGAGTCCGTGGCGGCTCACCAGGTTTCTTTTACAGGTTGCTTCATTCCGGGACAGCTATCTAAGTATTATTCCCTATTCCAATATTATCCGTCAGGGTATATAATGAATTTTAAGGAATTATAAAGGAGGATAATATGGCAGTTGACAAAGCAAGGGTAGTCGGTCTTATCGGTTTCTGGGCTTTAATCGTGGGGCTTGTCATTGCTCTGGTTGCAGGGCTGGTACTCCCCGGAAATGCCATCATCGCTATCATACTGGTTATACTCGGCATCATAATCGGCTTCCTCAACATCACACCCAAGGAGGTTCAGGCTCTCCTTCTGGCATCGATCGCTTTGATCGTGGTCGGCAACGCATTCGCGCCGCTTAAGTTCCTGGGTGTCGATACCTTCATCGCAGGCGTGCTGGCCTATGTCACGGTGCTGGTTGCCCCGGCAGCCGTCATCGGCGCCATCAAGATGCTCTGGACCATCGGCAAACCTGGAGACTAATCGAACAGTTTTAACTCGACTGCATAATACGATATCGAAAAAAACAGGGAAGCCGGCTCCGGCTTCCCTGTTTTTGTTTACCAGCTATGCTTTTAAATGCCGACCGGAGATTGTAACTTGCAGACAGTGTGGCGTACAATGATTATCCGAGATAGGACACGCGTAGCTTCGCCAGAGTATATCTGATAGAATAGCAGGCACTTTTCAATACGGGGGAGTGTCGGAACTGGCAGACGAGCATGACTTAGGATCATGTGCCGCAAGGCGTAGGGGTTCGAGTCCCCTCTTCCCCAGTTACCAAATAAATAACAAAGGTTAGGTGACTTCAATGGAGATGCAGATCAGGAAAACGAAGAAAACAAAGATCCACAAGGTGGATTTTTCGGGTCTTGGCTTCGGCGATGTCTTCAGCGACCATATGCTAAGGATGGAGTACAAGAACGGCAAATGGGGCCCGGCCAGGATCACGCCGTTCACACATATACATATGCTGCCTTCATTGACCGTCCTGCATTACGCCCAGGCTGTTTTCGAGGGATTGAAGGCTTTTAAAGCCAAGGATGGTACCATCAACGTGTTCAGGGCTGACAAGCATATCGAACGCTTCAACCGCTCCTGCCATCGCTTATGCATTCCCGAGATCGATAAAAAGGTCTTCATGGATGGAATCCTGAAGCTGGTGGAAACTGAACGTCAATGGGTGCCCAAGCAGAAGGGCTACTCTATGTATATCCGGCCGTTTGTCTTCGCCTCCGATAACAACCTGGGGGTCCACGTCTCCAAGACGTATAAATTCTTCATAATACTCTCACCTGTGGGCGCCTATTATAAAGAAGGTATGAACCCGGTCAAATTGATAACAGCGATCGAGCACACGCGCGCCTCCGAGGGAGGTACGGGCTTTGCCAAGACACCGGGCAACTACGCGGCCAGCCTGTATGCGGCACACGAAGCGCAGAAGAAGGGCTACACACAGGTACTCTGGCTGGACGGTATGCAGAAGCATTACATCGAGGAAGTCGGTACCATGAACGTGTTCTTCTATATAGGGGACGAGCTTATCACACCGCACCTGGGCGGCACTATACTGGCCGGGGTTACGCGCGATTCAGTGATCCACCTTGCCCGGGATTGGGGCATGAAGGTCGTGGAGCGCAAACTGTCTATGGACGAGGTCATCGCGGCCTGGGAGTCCGGCAAACTCAGGGAAGCCTTCGGCACGGGCACGGCGGCCGTCATTTCTCCCATAGGCTCGATCACACATAAAGAGAAGACGATAGTCATAAGCGGCGGCAAAATCGGCGCTCTTTCAACGAAGCTGTACGATACCATCACAGGCATCCAGTACGGCGAAAAGCCGGACAAATTCAGCTGGATCACCAGGATTAAATAGAACTGAGCGGGCGCCGCCCGCTAAATTTAGCTTTAAACGGCGGCGCCCGCTATTTGACACATTTTCAGCACAGAATATATACTTTAAGTCTGCATTTTGGGCCATTAGCTCAGTTGGTTAGAGCACAGTCCTGATAAGACTGGGGTCTCTGGTTCGAATCCAGAATGGCCCACCATTTCAATATCTTAAGCTAAAACAATAGCCATTCAAGACAGTTACCAAACCATCCAACTGCGAATTAATTTTTACTCTGCAATGAGCTGTTCATGCCTGACCTTTTCGATATCGGCGACGTAGCTTTTGGAGGCCATGAAGTAGCAGAAGGCGCCGAGGATACCCCCGGCAGAAGCTATGGTCAAGGCAGTACCCAGAGCCTGTGCATTTTGCCCGAGTGCATCGGAGATAGCTCCTACAACATAAGGGCTCCAGCCTCCGCCAAAGACATACATGCAGAAGACAGCGAGTCCCACGACCAGGCCCTTCTGGGCTATCGGGGCGACATCCTGTGTCATAGCATTCAGACTGGGCATGCCCATGACATTTAGCACGCCGTAACAGACTACCAGTATCATACCTATGCCCTTAAGCTGTAAGTAAAGTGCAGCGGCCAAGCAGAGTGCGCTCAGTCCGACTGTTATGGCCGGTAAATAAAGCCTTCCCCTCGGGTTCTTTTTAAACCAGATATCCGCGAGGATGCCGCCCACGGGTGAGCCGACGATGGCAGCCAGTACTATGGGTACCATCACCGTATTGGCGGCCGCAACATCCACACCCCAGGCCCTGCCCACAAAGGCCGGCGTCCAGAACAGGAATGCCATGGTCATAAAGGCAACCATGCCGTATCCGAACATTGTCCAGACCAGTGAAGGTATTTTAAAAAGGGTTTTTATTGAAGGCCAAAAGGTCACCTTCACTCCCGTGCTTAGCGTTGTGGCGACGCTCTTGTAGTCTTTCATAAAAAGTGCCAGTATGCCGAGGATGACGCCGGGAATAGCGAAATAAAGAAAAGGCGCTTGCCAGCCCTGACTTTTGGCTATCGCTCCTCCCAGCACTGATCCAAGCAATACTCCAAGTGGCACTGCTATGTTAAAAATGCCCAGGGCAGCACCGCGTGATTTTGCAGGATAGGCAGCCCCAATCATTGCTATACCGCCGGGCATGAAACCAGCCTCGCCAACACCGACCATGCTGCGCGGGACAAACAAGGACCAGAAGTTCCAGGCTTTGCCGGTCAGAAAAGTGAAACCACTCCAGAAAATTGCCATGATTGCCATTGCCTTGCGCCTGCTCCAGCGGTCAATTATATAGGCTACCGGGAAAGAGCAAAGTGCCATACTGAGTATAAATGCTGAACCAATAACCCCTATGTCACCATCATTCAGCTTCAGGGCGGCCTTCATCGGTTCTACCACCGCAGCTAATACCTGCCTGTCCATGTAGTTGATCATATAGAGTAGTGTGCAGATTATCAGTATATAGAGCGATGCCCCCTTGCCGGCTTTGTATTTTTTTGAATCGACGGTATCTTCAGCCACTGATCACCTCCTAACGTTGGTTATCAAACAAGAATCTGCAATATTGCTTCTATAATCGAAGACAGATACGTCTAATTCACCCTTCTGGTTTTACCCTGCCAGTAGGGCTCACGCAAGGCTTTCTTATCGATTTTACCGATTAAGGTGTGCGGCAATTGATCTTGAAAGATGACTTTTTTCGGCTGCGCATATTTTGATAGTCTATCTTTACAGTAGTTCTTTATCTCCTCTTCAGTAACATCACCCTTGCGGACAACGCAAGCGGTTACTGCCTCGCCCCAGCGTTCATCAGGTACTCCAATAACTGAAACTTCATTGACCTGCGGATGTTTCCTGATTACCTCTTCGACCTCCGTCGGAAATACATTCATTCCACCACTGATGATCATGTCCTTTTTACGGTCAACGATATAAACGTAGCCTTCCTCATCCACTCTACCCATATCGCCGGTATGTAACCATCCATCTACTATAGTCTTGGCTGTGAGTTCCGGTTGATTTAAATAGCATTTCATCGTATACGGAGTATTAATGATGATTTCCCCGATTTGGCCAATAGGTAGTTCATTGCCGGAATCGTCAACTATTCTCAGTGAGACCATGATGTCAGGCCTGCCACAACTCTGGAGCAGGGAGGGATGGTTCAGTGCTTTAACGTGATCTTCAACCGTTAGAGTGGTGATCATATTTGGACATTCAGTCTGTCCGTATCCCTGGACCAGTACGGGGCCGAACGTTTGCAGCGCTTCAGCCAATCGGGTTTCCGATATGGGCGCGGCGCCATAGACAATTAATCTCAGTGAACTGATATCATATTGTTTCTGCTTTAAGAACTCCAGCAATACGTATATGATAGTGGGGACCAGGAAGATAGTGGTTATTTTTTCCTTCTCGATCAATTCGAGCGCGCGGACAAGATCCACAGTTTTTTCAATGAGAAAATTTGTACCTTTGACAGTTCCGGCCAGCATTAATGTGCCTGCGCCATGTGACAGCGGCGTCATAAGCAGCATTTTGTCATTTGTCTGATAAGGCAAATCAACACTGTGAGCCACCATATCAAAGAAAACCCCTTTCTGACTCAGAACTACTCCCTTGGGTTTGCCGGTAGTCCCACCTGTAAAGGCGATAACTGCATCGTCGTCAGGTGCAGAATCAGGAATTATTTCGCGATCGGGCTGATTGTTCTTAAAATCATCCCAGCTGATGAATTTTCCACCAGAATTTCCGCCTACGACAACAATATGTTTGAGCGCAGGCAGGTTATCTATCATAGCCTTCATTTTGTCTACGAATGACGCATCGATGATTGCCATTTTGACATCCGCCTCTTTTAAGATATAGGCGATATCACTCTCACTAACATTGAGATTAAGCGGCACCAGAGTGGTGCCGGATTTTAATATTCCGAAATCCGCCACAACATAATCAACACCGTTGGGGAGGATAATAGCCAGCCGATCATTCGTGGTATATCCGAGGTTTCGAATACCATTGGCCACCCTGTTAGAGTCCTTGTCAATATCGGCGTATATGTAATCAAGGCCATCCACCCTGCAAAATAAACGGTCCCTGTGTTTCTTGAAAGCGTTGATAAAAAGAGCCTGCGCTGTTTGGATATCTCCTGACATGCTATTTGCCTCCTTTATTTCTTGTTAAAATCGTAACTGCACAACAGAATTCATCAAATCCGACAACACCGCCCCCATTTTCGATCAGTCCTATTTGCGGATCCTTAACCTGTCTTTTATCTGCCTCACCGCGAAGTTGCAGGACAATTTCATTTATCTGTGAAAGGCCTGTCGCACCTATCGGGTGCCCCTTGGATTCGAGCCCGCCTGACGTATTTACCGGCTTTACACCGTCAAACCTGGTCGCGCCTGACTCGGCTAATTTCCCACCCTGTCCCATAGGACAGAACCCGAGCATTTCTGTAATTGCAATCTCCGCTATTGCAGTGGCATCGTGAGTTTCTGCCAGCGAAATATCCTCGGGTTTTAAGCCGGCCATTTTATATGCCCGTTCTGCTGCCCAATATGAGATCGAAGGACCGTCTATTGTTTGCCTGTATCCCGTTGCTACCGCGCTTGCAAGGACTTTGACAGCCCTTTTTTGTATGCTTACGGGTAACCTGTTTAAGTAATTGGCTGAGCATAGCAGGGCTGCTGCTGCACCATCCCCGATCGGTGCGCACATGGCACGCGTGAGCGGCCAGCTAACAACATAGTCATTCAGTACCTTGTCAACCGGTACCTCAAACTGATATTGGGCTAAGGGGTTCAATGAACCATGGAAGTGGTTTTTAGAGGCCACTGCTGCAATTTGCTCACGCGTGGTGCCCCATTTCCACATATGCCATGCCGCCAGCGTGGCGTAAACATCCATAAGCAAGGTATGGTCGGTCTTCATCCCCCATTCTTTATTGCTAATCTCGCAAATCTTCCTGTATTGTTCTGCCAAACGGGGAAGTTCGGCTATATCTGTCCCGCTGCCTATATTCTCTATAACTTTATCGAGATGGTTGGGGAAAAAGACCTTTTCAGCGCCTATGGCAAGGGAAAGGTCACACTGATCGGACAAAATATCTTTCCAGGCCCCATTAAAAGCCACAGATCCACTTGAACACGCACTTTCCACGTTATAGATCGGAATTGACTTTGGGAACAAACCTTCCTGGACGAGTGGAGCCAGTGCAATGTGACCCCTCAGACTCATCTGAGCTACGGAGCCAGGATCATTTTCTCTGGGTGGCATTCCAAATCCCCAGCCGCAATTCGAAAACCATGTAGATTGAATGCCTTTGCCATCTATCGCCGCATCCTCGAGCACGCCAAGGAAAGCCATCCTGGTAAGGTCTTTTACCGATTTATCGGTCCATCTCTTGAACTGCGTGGAGAAAGAACCTATAACGTATACCTCTTTCACAAATTAACCTCCTTTTGTATCCCGATACTGATTAACTGAAATCTATATCATTGAGAATCCGCCATTTACCGAATATACCTGGCCGGTGATCCATGCCGCACTATCTGATGCCAGAAAAACAACAAGCGCAGCTGGTTCCTGGGGCAGGCCTAATCTGCGCAGCGGGTATGCTTTTATCAAACGTTGTTCTATTTCCGGCGTGATAAATGGCATTATTAATGGGGTCTTGGTTGCCCCGAGTGATACGCAATTTATGTTGATGCCATGCTGTCCAACTTCCCTTGCAAGCGCCTTGGAAAATCCCATAACCGCGGCTTTTGCGGCCGAGTACGTAGCCTGAAAGGCTTCTCCGACCCTACCAGCGTCTGAAACGATATTGATAATCTTGCCATATTTACGCACGATCATGTGGTTGATTAGTTCTCGTGTACAATGCAGTGTCCCGAAAAGGTTGACACCGAGATCAACCATCCAGTCATCCGGCGTAGTATCACCAAAGTTTTTCAGGACACCGAATCCCGCATTGTTCACAAGGATGTCAACTTTCCCGGTAATTTTTACTGCTTCTGCCATCATCTCTTTTACTTCTACGTAATTGGTTATATCGGCTTTCATGGCAATAGTTTTACCGGGCAAACCAGATAAAATCCTGGCCGTCTCATCAGCCTTTTCCAGGACTAAATCGGCAACAATGATTGTTGCCCCGGCTTCACAGAAAAGGCGTGTGATTTCACGGCCAACACCGCTGCCCCCACCAGTCACAACAACAACTTTATTACGGAAGCTTAAATCCATGACAATCCTCTCCTACGCTAACATACTGCAGTCGGTTACTTCAGTATGTTAATATGTTATTATATGTATAGATAAGTGTCAAGCAGCTGGGCAAAATGCTTTTTTCTAAATAGGATTAAGTGTAATATTTATGTTAATATTTGAAAGGACAAGCTAAAGGAGAATTTAAATATGCCGAAATCCAAGATGACAATGCGGAAAGCACGTGCGTTATCTACAAGGAGAGGAATATTCGATACCGCAGTATCTTTATTTGCCAAAAAGGGATATTCCAAGGTAACCGTTGATGATATCTGCAATAAAATGGGGCTCTCAAAAGGTGCCTTTTATAATTATTTCAAGTCCAAGGACCAGATCATAATGGAGGGTTTTATTGCATATGATGAATACTACCGGACGGATGCCTTAAAAGAGATCGCAAACTTCAAGGGATGTATTGATCAATTAGTAGCATATAACCGATTAGTGCTTAATAAGATTATCCAAACCGGTAAACCAACTATGCAAGCCGTTTTTCATAGTGAGATGGGATTCAAGAAAAGAGCATCTTACATCAACTCGGAGAAGCGGTCATTATATATAGTTGGTGAATCTCTTGTAGCGGAAGCTCAAAAAGCTGGAGAACTGAGAACCGATTTAAGCAGTAAGCAGATCACAAATATAATAGTGCGAAGCCTCAGAGGCATAGTTTACGACTGGTGTCTTCCAGGAAGCAAGGTTGACCTTGAGGAGGCGGGAGAAGACATGCTGAAAGTATTGATAAGCGGTTTGTCTACACATCAATAACTGATAAAACCAGCCATTAGTACCTTTATATCATCCAAAAGTCTGAATGCTCGGTACTAATTCAAATCATACCATCATATCTACCAGAGCCATACTTAAAGCTGTTCCTCGTTGCATGCGGCTTTATGCATAATGTTCTCCACGGTGGGGGTCGATTTACTTTAACAAATAGGTTTGGGGAACAAACCGATAAAAGAGTATTAGGAGGAGATAATTCATGGGGAAAATTGATTATGGATAAATCTTTGCCGTTTTGCCTTCCCAATCCATCTTTTGAAATCGTCGGTTACACTGATTAAGGAGGTGTACTTGGTGGAATTATCTTCTTGGCGCGATATCATCCTCATCATCTGGGGACTGGTAGCTACTATAGCAATGGTGTTCATATCGATCATTCTTTTCCTGTTTTATCGTAAAACTATTGCGGTGCTTGACTCAACGGATTTAATGGTAAACAAGGTCAGCGAAATTGTAGATTACGTTAATGCGGAAGTTGTAAGGCCGGTAAGCCGGTTTGGTACGATGATCCAGGGGATAATGCAGGGCATCAGCATATTTGGCAGTATATTTAAGAAAAAGGAGGATCAAGATGAATAGAGATGCAAGTTCAGGTTTTTTATCCGGATTACTTATGGGAGCAGTAATCGGTGCTGCTATTGCGTTACTGTATGCGCCTCAACCCGGGACAGAAACCAGGCGCATGGTCAAAGAAAAAGCGCTGGAAGTTAAAGAGAAGGCTGCAAAGGCAGCCAGTAAAATCAAGGAATCTGTCGGTTCCGTTATTAAAGTCGAAGAGTAATAAAACTATCTTCTCCAAATAATATTACCTGATTTAGTTTCTTTAGTCCTATCAGTACAATTCTAAGGCCTGGCGTGTAACATACCCCTGTTACAGCCAGGCCTCAATCTTAATTGCTGCTTTGGCTCTGGAGCGTCCCTTTATCAACGCAGCCGTATCATCTTATCCTCCCACTATCACTGAATGACAATTACTCTTATCGCTTCAGCCATTTCAACACCTCTCTATACGGGATTTTATATTTTTTTTCCCTATCCGTTCCAGTACCGGCCAGAGTTTGGTAACGATCCACGGCCAGCACATGATTATCTTGGAAAAAATACCGGTCGCAGCGGGAGCACATATCTCAGGGCTGCCTTTTTCGATCGCTTTTATGACAGCCTGAACGATTTTCTGGGGTTTTTGTGCTTCGCCCAGGAATGTAAGCGGAGATCCCCCGTGGGAGGCCTCGTACTTCAGCATGGGGGTATCGACGGAATCGGGGAAAATGGTTGATACTTTGATGTTATGCTTGCTCAGTTCTATGGCAAGAGTCAGGAAGAATCCCCTCAAGGCGAATTTCGATGCTGTATAAATCGAGCTGTAGGTTTCAGGAACCAGACCGGCCAGCGAGGAAATAGTCACGATATGCCCCTGCTCTGCAGGTATCATGACAGCCAGGACGCCCTTGCTGCAGTTGACCGCCCCCATGAAGTTCACCTTCATCTGGGCGTCGATATCTTCATAGTCGCAGTTTTCGAAAAGAGCCGGCCTGATAATGCCTGCGTTGTTGATCAATATGTCAATCTTTGAAAACCTACTTACGGCTGCTTCCACGAGCTTTTTTACGTCCGCCCTGTCTGTGATATCGCATTGAACGATCAGAGGATCTGATTTCAGGTCGGAGGCCAGCGATTTCAGGCCGTTTAAATTAATATCAGCCAGAACGAGATTTGCGCCTCTCCTGTCCATCTCCTTTGTCAGTGCCGTACCTATACCGCCGGAAGCGCCTGTAATAATAACGATCCTATTCAGGAAGTCGTACATCTGCTCTCAATCAGCCTCCAGAACGATAATATCCAGGATAACCCCGTCTGTCACGATTTCCACTATAGAATCTGTCCTGTATTCCGAGATATACTCTGCCTATACCCGTTTGGCAACTTAACTGCAATTATATCACCCAGCTTCCCGGGCGTAATGCTATAATGAGCTATCACAAATAATCAATGCTTCAAACCTGTCGCCTCGTTGCGATTGTAGCAATGATTTATCAGAGCAGATGTAAACTGGACAAAAAAAACATGGCTACTGTACAATTGAGCCGCTGCGAATTTGGATTGACTGGTCAATCAATATTTAATTAGTGTTGGGAGGTATCGTATGTCTGATTACAATGTGATCGTTATCGGCGCCGGTATCGGGGGGCTGGCTGTATCCGCTCTGATGGCCAAACAGGGTCGCAAGGTTCTCCTGATTGAACAGAGCGAAAGGGTTGGGGGATGCTGTTCCACTTTCGAACGGGAGGGGTACCATTTCGACCTCGGCGCCTCCCTTATCGAAGACATCCAGGTGATGGACTGGTGCTTCCAGCGCCTGGGCACCACCCTGGCACAGGAGGTCGAGCTGATACCTCCGCACCTCATCTTCTCTATTATCTTCAAGGACGGCTCCCGGATGCGCTATCCCAAGTCTATCGAGGAATCGGCGCAGGAGATCGCTAAGGTCGCCCCGGAGGATGTCAAGGGGTGGTATGACTTCTGCAAGTATATGAAGGCGTTCAACGACGCGGCGGTGGAAGGGTTCTTCGTTAAACCGGCCAACACGCTGGGCGATGTCGTCCGCATGTTCCAGCAGACTCCCACCATGCTGAAATATATGCCTCTCTTCAACGGCAACTACGAGGGAGTATTGAAGAAGTTCTTCAAGAGCGAGAAAATCCGGGAATCACTTTCATATCAATGCTTTTACGCGGGCCTGCCTCCGGAGCTCCTGCCCGGCCTTTACGCCGTGATACCCTATTCGGAGCATGAAGGGATTTACTACAGCAAAGGAGGCATGGTAGCCATACCGGCGGCATTCAGACGCGTTGGCGAGAAGCTCGGCATGACGACCAGGCTGAATACGCTGGTAAAGAAGGTCATGGTCAGGGACCGCCGCGCTATTGGGGTCGTCCTGGCCGACGGCAGCGAGATCACGGCCGATCTGGTGATATCCGATATAAACGCCAAGAACCTGTACCTGGATCTGATCGGTGAAGAACACCTGCCCTCTATAGTCCGAACAGGCGTTAAAAGCTACGAGTACTCGATGTCGACACCGACTGTTTACCTTGGGGTTGATTACGACCCGCCGCTGGAATCGCACCACACGCTGGCCACCATCCCCATGGAGGAGATGAACAAATACTGGTGGGATGAGTACGAGCAGGGAAGTTACCCGGCCCAGCAGTTCGGTATTATAAGCTGCACTACACGATCCGATCCCGATCTGGCGCCCAAAGGACACAACATCATTATCCTGACCATGGGGCCGGGGCCCTATAAGCTGGAAGGCACGACCTGGGAGGCGGAGAAGAAAGACCTCTTGCAGAGGATCATTAATTATTACTCCGAGAGGTATATACCCGACCTGGAGAAGCACGTCCGCGTAGCGGAATTCTCAACTCCGGCCGATTTTGAAAGAAGGCTGCTCTCTCCCGAGGGCGCCATCTACGCGCTCAGGCAGGATGTGCCTCATGCGATTTGCTTCCGTCCAGCAGCAAAGTCCAAGTCCATCAAGGGGCTCTACCTGGTAGGCGCATCGACCCATCCGGGCGGCGGCGTACCGGTGGTCACAGCCTCGGCCATGAACGCGGCTGACCTTATCGAGAAATATGAGAAATAGAGCAGGTGAATGTTATGAATAAGAAAAAGAAACGCATCGGCTTTTTCGCGAACATACTGCGGCAGGTCCGTTATATGATCCCGCGCTACTTCGTTTAAGGTCTGAACCGGCCGGGCTCATCCCCTGACCAAGTCTATCACCGCAGCCAGGTGCTCCGGTCGGTCGGAGCCTATGAGGTATTTCTTACCGTCACCGGCAGTGATCTTGACGCCGCGGTCACCCTGCAGATAGTAGGCTTTCATCTCGCTGTTAAAACGTATCCCGTAACCACCGAAGTCCTGCAGCGGCGAGAATGAATGCACCTCCACACCGGTAATATCCGCCGTTTTTAACTGCAGCAGCTTGATGCCCAGCAGGCCCATTCTGACCGTGACCATATCCCGCGTGACCTGTGTGCGAAAACCACCGTAGGTTCCGATCATCGCCAGAGCAATCAAACCCAGTATAATCGATAGCCAGGGAAGCAATGCCCAGGTAAAGACAGCCGCCACAATCATGATCAGCGGCACGATCACCATCAGCACTCCCACGTACGGCGGATTCTGCGATTCCCAGTACGATACGGGTTGCCCCGCCTGTACTACCCGGGTTATCTCCTCTGCAACCCGGCTCACGTCCTCTATAGCCGGCTTCTTCTCATAATGCCGGTACGGGCGAATAAGCTCCAATACTACGGCCATGCCGGTTCCCAGACCGCAGGCCGCGACCATTTCAATCCAGGGGAAAGAAAAAATCATTTGCGCGGAAGCGAGCATATTCACATAGGCAATCTGCACACCGCACATGCTCCCTATGGCAAACTCATCGAAAAGCGACATCCAGTTGAAGGTCTTCTTCTTTTCCTGGCGCGCCCAGAGCTCGTCAAGCCATAACGAAAGAATAAGAAATCCAACCGATAGCCCCAGCAGCAGAGATGAGCTGATCCAGGGAGAGCCATACGTATTAGGCTGACCGCTGAGATCAAAACGCACCGGGGCCGGGTCAGGTAGCGGGAGAGCTTTAATTGTGAAGTATACCGCCACAAGGATTAATAGCAATGCGGGCAGATGCGTCCACAAAGGATGCACCAGTTTGCCTTTCATTTTCGAACTTCCCCGGATATGTTAGTTGTTATAACGATTCCTCCTCACGTACGATCTCCCGAACTCCTCCCAGAATATACTCCCTCCCTCCTATCTTGATGACGCGCACCCGCACGGACACCGGCACTCTTGTGCCATCCTTATGCATATGTATGGTCTTAAATGCTCCCAGTTTGCGCACTACGGTCTTTTTTAAACGGATCTCGGCTTTTTCCCTCAGCTCCTGCGCATTAATATCCAGAATATTCAATTGCGTGATCTCGTCCGGTGCATAGCCAAGGCATTCGCATACAGCTTTATTGACATACTTAATATTGCCCTTCATATCCAGCAGAAAGATCGAGTCCGTCACCTGGTCGAGCATCTCAGCCCGCAGGGTCAACTCATCCTGCGCCTTCTTCTCCTCGGTTATATCACTGAAAAAAGCCATTACAGCCGGCCGTCCCATGTACATAACACGCGTGCTGAACGGCTTGATATACTTGATCTCGCGGGTTTTGCTGACAAAAGGCCACAGTGTTGCATCGTATGTCTCGTCACCGGCCTGTACCAATGCAAAACGCGCCGACAACTGCTGGCGATACTTGGGGTGGGCTATCTCGATGACGGACTTATTTACTACTTCATCGAATTCATATCCCAGTATATCGCAGCCCGCTTTATTGGCCCACACTATTATCTCATCCTGCATAAGCACGACGCCTTCCTTGATCTTCTCCACGTAGCTGTAAATGATAAACTGCATCTCATGAAGGGTCGTGTCCAGAGTTTTTAACTGAGTGATCGTTTCCTCAAGCAATCTGATGCGCTTACCAAGATCTTCGATCTGCCATGTCAGCGGCCCGGCCAGGTGGTCCTGCGGCTGCATCGTCATCATCCCCCTCCTGCACAATGATTAATCCCGGGCAAATCTCCTCCACCATGCCGCAACCCTCGCCATGGCCAGCCCTGCCTTTTCAATAGAATGAAACACGGGCAATCCCTCTTTTACGAAAGCGGCCTGCACCTTGAGCAACTCCTCCATTCCAACCATATCCGAGGCCTGCCCCAGCGCCATTATCACCGGTCTGTTGATCTCCTTATGCGATTTATGTAAAGCCTCTGAAGCCGGTTTCAGGAAAAATTCGCTGGAGTAGATGCCCTCACCCCAGCGGGTTACCGGATGGAATCCCATATGATACATTATCATGTCGATGCCAGGGGAACATCCGATCACTTTCAACGTATTATAGATCACATCAGGATAGACGAGATTGGTGGCATCCAGCGGATTGGTGAAGATACCGCCCTCATTGGGCAGTAAACTCCTGAGTTGAGCCTGCACATCGGAAGACAGCGCAGACAGTTCAAGCCCCACAACCTCCATGTGATCGCCGGCCTCGACGCTGGGCCCACCTCCAACACCTACAACTGCAATGCCTTTGCCCGACGGGTAAGGACGGGCGAACCTCAGAGCCACCAGGACGTCGATCAGTTCCTGTATATCGCCAACCTGGATGGCGTTGGCCTGGCGGCATATTGCTTGAAACGCCTTTATAGAGGATGTCATGCTGGCTGTGTGGCTCATGGCCGTCCTCAGTCCGGCTTCGGTAGTGCCTCCCTTATAGACCACCACCGGTTTCTTAGCGCAGGCCTTCTCGAGAACACGTCGAAAACGTTTGCCCTCCCTCACGCCTTCGATGTAGATAGCTATTATATCCGTCCCGGTATCGCTTGTGAAGTATTCCAGTAATTCACATTCACCGATATCCAGCGCATTTCCATAGCTGATGACCTTGCTGAAGCGCAGGCCGCGGGATCCGGCGTGCATCGGCATGTCCTGGGAATGCCCGCCGCTTTGCGACATGAATGCTATGTCTCCCGGCTGCATCGGCATGCGGCTGGACGTGGTCAACCTGGCCTCGGGCACGAAAAGTCCGGTGCAGTTAGGTCCGATGATGCGGAATCCGCCGTCGCGCGCCTTCTGCAGCATATCCCTCTCCAGCTCGGCGCGGCTCCTGTCGCCGCTTTCACTGAAACCGGCTGTGAAAAAATGCACCGACATCACGCCCTTTCCGGCGCAATCATCAAGGACGTCCATGGATTTTTCGGCGGGGATACATACTATGACGTGGTCCACCGGCCCGGGTATAGCCGAGATGGAAGGATAGCAGGTAAGCCCGAAGGCCTCGCTGTGTCTGGGATTTACCGGGTAAATGGCTGGAAAACCGGCCTCTTTCAACGAGCTGACAGCCCATGCCGCGAAAGACATGATATTGTCAGGCGAAGCGCCGACTATGGCCACACTGCTCGGATGAAATATCTCATCCAGTGTGAATGAACCTGGCTTGGACATGGCATTTATCATATCAATATAATACCGCTTTATCAACGCACGCAGCAGTAGCCGTTATATCGTCTGCGAACACACATTTGACATGGCACTGCCGCCTATTTAAACTTGCAGAAGTCTTTAAGTTTAACTTCCTGTTTCCTTACATATGATTACAGCTGTAACCGGAGCTTCCGGACATGTCGGCGTAAATCTTGTCCGTTCTCTGATCGCCCGAGGAAGGAATGTGCGTATCATAGCGCACAGCAGCACGCTGGGTCTGGAGGATCTTAAAGTTGAGCGCCGCAACGGCGATGTCAGTGACCTGGATTCCATGATCCATGCATTTGAAGGCGTTTCGATTGTATACCATCTGGCTGCATATATATCGCTATTGATGAGCGACCGCGTACGATGCAGTACTGTTAATATCGAAGGTACCCGCAACGTGATAGAAGCCTGCCGCCGCAACGATGTCAAACGGCTTGTACATTTCAGCTCCATTCACTCCCTCTGCAACGAGCCTCTGGATGTGCCGATCGATGAAACTCGGCCACTGGTTGAATCGCCGAAGTCTGCGCCGTATGACCTCTCCAAGGCTTCGGGTGAGAGACTGGTACGACAGGCCGCCGTCGCGGGCTTTGATGCGGTGATAATTAATCCTACCGCTGTTATCGGTCCTTATGATTACAGGCCATCGCATTTCGGGCAGGCTCTGATCATGATGGCCGAAGGCAGAATCCCTGTTCTGCTCGAAGGGGGTTTCGACTGGGTGGACGCCAGAGACGTGGCCGAGGGCGCCATCAAGGCTGAGCAGACCGCACCCGCGGGCTCGAATTATCTGCTCTCCGGCACATGGCTATCGGTGAGAGAAATAGCAACTATTGTATCTCAGATGGCAGGTAGGAAGCCGCCTGCACTGGTATGCCCGGTACCGGTGGCCGGGGCCTGCGCTCCTGTTGTGACGGCAATATCCCGCTGGACAGGGGTCAGACCGCTCTTTACCAGCGTTTCTTTAAAGGCCCTGGCCGGCAACCGCAACATTAACCACGCTAAAGCCACGCGTGAACTCGGATATGAACCGAGGCCTATCAAAGAAACCCTGTCGGATACCATCAACTGGTTTATGGACAACGGCTTTATAAAGAGACGAGGGCATCGTTAGAATGACTTCGGACGCTACCTACAATATCCTGTTGATCACCTGGCTGGTGCTTTGTCCCCTTATTTTTGTCAGTCTTTCCTTCATCGCCGCACCGTACGGCCGCCACATTAAGAGCGGATGGGGGCCTTCAATTGACAGCAAACTCGCCTGGGTGATCATGGAGGCCTGGTCGCCGTTGATATTTATCGCATCTTTCATACTGGGGAAAGCGCCGCTCTCGATCCCATCGGTGATCTTCCTGCTGATGTGGGAAGCGCATTACATACATCGTGCCTTTATATACCCTTTCAGCTTGAAGAATTCCCATGATAAAATGCCTCTTTCAATCGTATTTTCAGGCATTTTCTTCAATATGATGAATGCCTGGCTGAACGGATACTATATTTTCACGCTGTCCGGCGGTTATCCCGATCAATGGCTGATCGATCCTCGCTTCATCGCAGGCGCCGCGCTTTTCATCTCGGGTTTCGTTATCAACAGGCACGCCGATTATACGCTGGCCAGGCTGCGCAGGCCCGGAGAAACCGGTTATAGAATACCTTATGGAGGATTATATCGCTGGATATCATGCCCCAATTACTTCGGCGAGATCCTGATCTGGCTTGGATGGGCGCTGGCCACCTGGTCGCTGGCCGGGCTGAGCTTCGCACTGTGGACCATAGCCAACCTCGCGCCACGCGCCATGTCGCACCATGCCTGGTATCACCAGCGCTTCCCTGATTATCCCGCCGATCGTAAATCACTCTTGCCCGGCATATGGTAAACGATCAGGCTCGGATACCCGACAAGGCACATTAGCCTATCACATCGATAAAAACACTGTTGGATGTCAGCACACAGGCGGGCTGCAAACGGAAAACAGCCCTTTCACGAGCCAGCGACCGCCGCTTTACAAGCTCATTCAGCCTTGCTTCCAGCCCTTCAATTACATTCCGCCCGTATTTTCCGGCCATTTCCTGCATGTCCAGGCCTTCCTGAATAAGCCGCAGACGCAGCATCGCCTCTTCACCTGCTTTACGTGCGTCTTCCAGACACTCCTCCCCTTCCCGGCCGGACAAAGGGTCAGCCAGATATCGCTCCAGCCTGGGTGTGTTCCTGAAGCGACGTCCACCGAGGTGCGAGGCGGCCGCCGGACCTAACCCGAGATACTCTCCCCCCCTCCAGTAATTGAGGTTGTGCAGACACTCGCTGCCCGGTGATGCAAAATTCGATATCTCATAATGCACAAAGCCGCGCGTCTGTAGAATGTCGACGGCGCACTCGAAAAGGCTTGCCTGCTCATCTTCGTTGGGTAAATCAGGCGGAGGATACCGATAAAAAGAGGTGCCCTTTTCGATTGAAAGGCAATAAGCTGAAATATGGTTTACGCCCGCGCCTATCAGGATATTCAGCGTGCCTGCAAGGCTTTGTGCTGTCTGGCCGGGCAATCCTATCATGATATCCGCCGATACATTGCGCAAACCGACGGAAAAGGTCGTCTTGACAGTCTCAAGCGCCTGCCGCCTGTTATGGGCCCTGCCTGACTTTTTAAGCTCATCATCGTTCAACGACTGTATCCCGATGGAGATCCGGCCGATGCCGAGCCTGTACAGCGCCGCCAGCAAGTCAATCCCGGCTGACTCCGGATTAACCTCGACTGTCGCCTCCCCTAAATCAGCAAGATCGAATATCCGCCGAAGGCCGCATATCAACTTCTCCAGCCTTTCAGCTCCCAGTATACTGGGGGTACCGCCCCCGATAAAAAGCGTAGCGAAGTCCATACCACGGTTGCTGTCGGCCTCGGCCAACAGAGCATCGATATACCCATCCATCAAATCAGGTTTTGCATAAACCGAATAGAAATCACAGTAAAAGCATTTGCTGATGCAGAAAGGTATGTGAATATAGAGGCCTCTCATATCAGCAGCCTAATCCTCAATCTTCATGAGCGACAGGAAGGCCTCCTGGGGTACCTCTACAAAGCCGACCATCTTCATCTTTTTCTTGCCTTCTTTCTGCTTTTCCAGCAGCTTCCTTTTTCTTGTTATGTCGCCGCCGTAGCACTTGGCCAGTACGTCCTTGCGCATGGGAAAGATGTCCTCCCTGGCAATTATCTGTGAACCGATGGCCGCCTGCAGCGGGATCTTGAAGAGGTGCTTGGGAATGGTCTTGCTAAGTTTGTGGATGAGCGCCCGGCCTCTGGTGGCCGCATTCTCCCTGGGCGCAATATATGAAAGTGCGTCCACAGGCCCATTGTTGACCAGTATATCCACCTTGACCAGGTCTCCAGCCCGGTATCCGTTCATTTCGTAGTCCATGCTGGCATATCCGCGGCTGACACTCTTGAGCCTGTCGTAAAAATCCGTGATCATCTCAGCCAGCGGCAAATCGTATATCAGTATGGCGCGCTTATCATCGGGATGCTCGATGCCCACCAGGACACCCCGCTTGGCATCGGATAACTCCATGCATGGCCCCACATAGTCCGACGGAACTATAATCCTGGTCCTGATGATAGGCTCTTCGATATGGTCTATCTGTCCCTCCGGGGGAAATTTGGAGGGATTATCAAGCATCAGCACTTCGCCATTCAGGCAGATAACACGGTAAATGACCGATGGCATGGTAGCTATAATATCCTGTTCATATTCGCGCCTGAGCCTCTCAAGGGCTATCTCCATATGCAGCATCCCCAGGAATCCTATTCGATATCCGTAACCCAGGGCAGCCGAATTTTCTTTCTCGAACACAACTGACGAATCATTGAGTTTGAACTTATCAAGCGCAGCTCCCAGCTTGGCATAATCACTGGTGATAATGGGATAAATCCCGCAGTACACCATCGACTGCGAAAGCCTGAAGCCCGGTACCGCGGCCACCTCCGGATGGTCGGCGGCCACGATAGTATCGCCCACATGTATCTCGCCGGCGTTTCTGATGAGCGCCACGGCATACCCGACCTCTCCGGCCAGAAGCTGTTCAGATTGAGCCAGCCCCAGGCTGAAATAGCCCACCTCCTCAATCTCAAATACCCGTCCGGATGACTTCAGCATGATTTTGTCACCCGCAGCGATACGACCCGAGAAGACGCGCAGATGCGGAATGACCCCACGATAGGGATCGAAAAACGAATCGAAAATGAGGCACTTCAAGGGATCTGTCTCACTCCCTGACGGCGGAGGGATCCGCTCAACGATGGCCTCGAGCAGCTCAGCTACTCCGCGCCCATCCTTGGCCGAAACATGCAGTATATCTTCAATGCTTAGACCCAGCATGGTATAAAGTTGCAAGGCGCAATCATCAAGCATGGCGCCGGGAAGGTCGATCTTGTTGATTACAGGAATGATCTTCAGACCTGCATCGATAGCCAGGTTGGCATTGGCTATGGTCTGCGCCTCCACACCCTGTGTGGCATCCACCAGCAGGACAGCGCCCTCGCAAGCTTCCAGGCTGCGTGATACCTCATAGCTGAAATCGACATGGCCCGGCGTGTCTATGAGGTTTAATATGTATTCTTTTCCGTCCGCCGCTCTGTTGGGTATGCGGACCGACTTGGCCTTGATCGTGATACCCCTCTCCCTCTCAAGGTCCATGCTGTCCAGCATCTGATCCATGCTGGTCTTTCTGATCAGGCCCGTCATCTCGAGTATGCGATCGGCCAGTGTGGACTTGCCATGATCGATATGAGCGATGATGCAAAAATTGCGAATATTATTCATATTAAAATAGTAAATGCAGGATAACCGCTGCATTAAAAGCAGTTATCCTGCAATTGCCGCTGCTGATATTATTATACTATTCCCGGTCGAATTCCCTCTTCAAAGCCGCTTTGAGCAATACGCGCTGCTCGGCGGCCGCGATATTATGCCGTGTGCGGTCTATGACGTCCGGATTTACCGATACGGACGTGATCCCCCATTCGACCAGTTTCTCTGCGTAGTCCGGGTAGTTGGAGGGCGCCTGCCCGCAAATGGAGCAGGTTATACCCATTTTCTGAGAGGTTTTTACTATCGATTTAATGGCTTCCATCACCGCCTTGTCCCTTTCATCATAGAGAGGGGCGCATATCTCACTGTCGCGGTCCACGCCCAGGACAAGCTGCGTGAGATCGTTTGACCCGATGGATACACCGTGAATACCTGCCCTGGCATAGTCTTCAAGCCAGTAAACCGCTGAGGGCACCTCGGCCATTACCCAGAGCTGCATCTCCCTGTCATCCATCAGACCGCTGTCATCTATGATTTTCTTGCAGCGTTTAAACTCCCATAGCGTTCGCACGAACGGGATCATGAGATGAAGGTTCTTATCCAGCTCCCGAACCTTCTGAAGGACCTTCAGCTCGAGCTCGAAAAGGTCCGGATTCATCACATACCTGTAACAACCCCGGAAGCCTATCATAGGATTCTGCTCGACACTCTCATACTTGTCGCCACCCCTCAGGTTACGGAATTCATTGGTGCGGAAATCGATAGCCCGATAAATGACCGGTCTGGGATGAAACGCGCGTGTAAAGATGCGCAATTTCCTGACCATGGCATCGATGAACTGGTTGCTCTTGCCTTCCTCCATAAGCTGCCTGGGGTGCACGCCGTCACAGGCATCGATGACCATGAACTCCGCCCTGAGCAGGCCTATGCCGTCAACATCTTCCTTGGCGATCCTCTCAGCTTCATGAGGCATGGCCAGATTAACGTACAGCTTGGTCGCTGTAACAATAGGCGCCGTCTTGGCCACCACCCGGGTGCCCGGCTCCTCGGCCTTCTTATCCTCTTTAAGTTTCCCTTCATAAACGATGCCGTGTGTTCCATCGACTGTCACCAGCATTTTATCACTGAGAACCTTGGTTGCATTACGGGTTCCCACCACGCAGGGCAATCCCATCTCACGCGACACAATGGCAGCGTGGCAGGTCACACCGCCGCCGTCAGTGACGATGGCAGAGGCCTTTTTCATCAAGGGAACCCAGTCAGGCGTTGTCATCTCAGCGACCAGCACATCACCGCTTTCGAATCCATCGTCTTTATCGGGTGATGCCAGAACCCGCACCTCCCCACTGCCACGGCCCGGGCTTGCCCCCAGGCCCCTGATCAGCTCCCTGCTCTCCTCCGCATCGAGTTCTTCAGAAACGACTCCAGCAGCTCCGATCAAGGTGGTAATCGGCCTGGATTGCACCATATATACCTTCTTGCCTTCCATGGCCCACTCCGTATCCTGTGGACTGCCATAGTGCTGCTCGATCTTCATGCCCAGCCTGGCGATCTCTTGCACTTCAGCATCGCTGAGCACTGGCTGTTCGGCCTCTTTATCGCTCAAATCGACATTCTTGTTTCGGCCTTTTTCATCACGTATGATTTTGAAGTTTTTATGTGATATCCTGGCGTCCTTTACCTTCAGGCTGCTTTTTTCCACCTCGTAGTAATCGGGCGACACCAATCCACCTACTACAACTTCACCCAGGCCGAAGGCGCCCTCGATCACCAGGCTGCTCATGTTTTTATTGCTCGGATCGGCGGTAAACATGACACCCGCTTTATCGGAGTTGACCATTTTTTGTACGACCACGGCTATCACAGGCTCATCCAGGAACTCCTTCTTGGCACGGTAAAAGATCACCCTTGCACCGTATAAAGAGGCCCAGCATTCCTTTACTTTCCTGATCAGGTCCTCTTTGCCGTGAACGTTGAGAAATGTTGCATTCATACCGGCGAACGAGGCCTGCTCCGAGTCCTCCATAGTGGCGGATGACCTTACCGCCACGAACAGCGCCCTGGACGAATCCTTCTTCGACAGTTCCTCATAAGCCTTGATGATCTCCTCCTTGATATTGGCCGGCATCTCTGTACCTACAATCAGCCCCTGCACTTCCCTGGCCTTGGCCTGAAGCTCCGCCGTATCATCTACGTTGATCCCCTCCATGGAATGTGCGATCTTCTGAGAAAGCCCGCTTTCCGTGTTGAACAACAGATAGGCCTGCGCAGTTACGACAAAACCCGGGGGCACGGGGAGCCCGGCTTTCACCAGCTCTCCAAGGTTTGCGCCTTTGCCGCCGGCCTTATTAACGTCAGCTTTGCCGAGATCCTCGAACCATTTGACTATCTCCATGGGTAAACCTCCTCAGATTATTAGAAATACAACCGGGTTTTCCATTTCGCAATGCTTCTTATTGTCCGATAACATGGTCAGTAGCAGAATATTCGAGAAACCATGAGATTTTACTGAGATAGAACGGGTATATATTTGAGGAAACGTTCATCGATGGTCTTTTTCTTTTGCCAGGTATCCTTGAAGGGCGTGTAGACGATCTCGCCCTTGACCTCTCCGACAGCATGCCCCTTTTTCCCGTTCACCAGGCCTTCAACAGCGGCGACGCCCAGGCAGCTGGCAAGAATCCTGTCTGCGGCTGTGGGTGATCCTCCCCTCTGTATATGGCCAAGCGTGCACAATCGCGTCTCGACCTTGAGGCGCATCTGCACATACTTCTCGATATTGATGGTATCATCGACGGTGTTTCCCTCGGCAACCACAATAATACTGCTTCTCTTGCCCCGTTTGAAGCTCTCCCTGAGGTTCTGGCAGAGTTCCTCCACATCCATATGGATCTCCGGAATAATGATCTGTTCGGCGCCACCCGCCAGGCCGACTGTAAGCGCGATAAATCCGGATTTCCTGCCCATCACCTCGACAAAGAATATCCTTTCGAAGGCGCTGGCGGTATCCCTGATGCGGTCGATGGCGTCCAGGGCAGTATTAACAGCCGTATGAAATCCAATCGAAAAATCCGTGCCCCAGATATCATTATCGATGCTCCCGGGTATTCCCATAAAGGCAATGTCGCTTTCCTCAGTCATAGCCTGGGCAGCATGGAATGAGCCGCCGCCGCCTATTATCACGCAAGCATCGATCTCCTGAGACAATAAAGCATCAATAGCCTTCTTGCGACCTTCTACCTCCATCATCTCGGGGCAACGGGAGGTCTCCAGGATGGTTCCACCCTTTTGAATTATATTGGCCACAGATCGCTGGTTGAATTTCTGGAATTCACCGGCTATTAAGCCCGAGAATCCGCGACGTATGCCGACTACTTCCATCTCGTGGAATATGGCACTGCGGACAACGGACCTTATGGCAGCGTTCATGCCGGGCGCGTCTCCACCGGATGTAAGGACTCCGATTTTTCTAAGTTGCTTCTTCATTTCAATTATAATTCATCTAATAGATTACTGAATTTTCAATCATATCACAATACGTATATGGGACAATGCGCGTCCATTCATAATACGCTTTATTCAAGATTGTTTGTTTCAGCGTATTGCAGAGCTTTCAGGTAGAACCTCTCGACATATTCGCCGGCCATCCTTGATGTATTGAAATGCGGCGCGTTTGAGCGTATGCTCTCTTTCATCATTTTTACCCAGCCGTGTGGCGTGCCATTGATGTCGCGATCATAGTAAAGCGGTATCACGTGATCTTCCAGCAGCTCGCAGATGGCATCCGCCGTCACGTTATCGCGGTCCATTGAATCGATCCGACCTCTTTCATCCACGGCCCAGCCGTTGTCGCCGTTGTACCCTTCAAACCACCAACCGTCCAGTATGCTTAGATTAACCGCACCATTCGCCGACGCCTTTTGACCACTCGTCCCGCTGGCCTCCATCAACGTTAACGGTGTGTTTAACCAGACATCCACTCCGGCCACCAGATCCCTTGCCATATGCATATCGTAATCTTCAACAAAGGCGATCCTTCCACCATAATCGGGATCCTTGGCATAGCGGTAAATCTGTTGTATCAGCCGTTTGCCATCGTCGTCCTGAGGATGAGCCTTGCCGGCAAAAATAATCTGCACAGGCTGCATCTCATGATTCAGTATTTTCTTTAGCCTTTCAACATCTTTGAAGATGAGTGAAGCTCTCTTATATCCCGTGAAGCGTCTGGAGAATCCAATGGTCAGCACATCGGGATCTAACAATGCTCCCATAGCCAGTGGCTGTATGGCGGCAACTCGGTCATGGGACCACCTTTCACGTGCACGGTCCAGTATTGCTCCGACCAGTTTAAACTTCAGCCAACGATGTATGGTCCAGATCGCTTCATCAGGTATATCATTTACACCGTCCCATCTTTCCCTCTCAGCCTGATGATCTTCCCAGTCATCTCCCAGGAATCGACTGAATAGAATCTGGATCTGGGGCGCCGTCCAGGTAGGCAGATGTACGCCGTTGGTTATAGATACAATGGGCACCTCGGACTCGGGCTTTTCCGGCCACAGGCCATGCCACATGCTGCGGCAGACCTCTCCGTGCAGCTTACTTACACCATTTCTGTAGCCTGCCAGTTTCAGGCCAAGTATCGTCATATTGAAGGAGTCTTTGTTCTGCTGGCTGGTCCCAAAATCAAAAAATTGCTCCCTTGTGATTCCAAGCTCCCCCCAATAGGAGTGAAAATACCTGTCGATGATATCGGGTGCAAAGGTATCGTTACCTGCGGGCAACGGTGTATGCGTGGTGAATACCGACGTCTCAGCCACAGACTTAAGCGCGGCATCCAGCGGCATGCCCGATTTAATGAATTCGCGAAGGCGTTCCACCAGCATAAAGGTTGTGTGTCCCTCATTAGCGTGCCAGACTGCGGGTTTCAGTCCCAACGCCCTTAGTATGCGCACGCCGCCGATACCTATTACCAGCTCCTGAAGTAACCTCAACTCCCTGTCTCCGCCATACAATCTGGCTGTTAATCCCCGATAGGCCTGGGGATTCTCCTCAAGATTTGTATCCAGCAGATACAATTTAACGCGGCCTACGTTCAGAAGCCAGGCCGCGACCTTGATATGAACACTATCCAGAGGGACCTGAACAGTCAGAGTTTTACCGTCATGGTCCATCACCCGTGAAACCGCGACTTTATCATAGCCCAGTTGCTCATACACCTCGGTCTGCCAGCCGTCCTCCGATATATGCTGATGAAAATAACCCTGCGGGTACATGAAACCCACCCCTACCAGCGGTATACCGAGATCACTGGCTGCTTTGCAGTAATCTCCCGCCAGTACACCCAATCCGCCGGCATAAAGCGGCAACGAGTTGTGCAGGGCAAATTCCAGTGAAAAGTAGGCTACTGATTTGTCGCCGTGCTGTGGATATTTCGTCATAAACCAGGGAGGATTGACAAAGAGGCTCTTGCGATACTCCTCCATAGTCGCGTCGTAGCTGCTCAGGTAATTGGCGTCCTCGGCACAGGCCACCAGTTGGTGATACGGTATTTCCGTTAATAACCTGACTGGATTATGTGCGGTATTCTTCCAGACCAGCCTGTCAAGTCTCCTGAACAGGTTCCTGGCTTCAGGATGCCAGCTCCACCACATATTATAGGCAAGCTCACCCAATCCCGATATGCGCTCAGGTATTATCATCTTAATATGTTCTTTCATAAATATCCTGTGTAATACGATAAGCTATTATTATGCGGACTCCGATATCCGGTTAACTGTGGTGTTCTATTATAAGTAAACGGGCGAGCCTATTACAAACGAGTTACCCTGATTTCCTTTGCACACAAACTATCAAAGCTGTATACTTACCCTCGGAGCGCTTCTCAGAATTACTCCAGCTAAGAGGTACTTATATGAAGATCAACGTTATGCAGGATGTGCTGCAAGCCAATGATAGGATAGCCGGAGAGAACAGGCAGCTTTTCAATGAAAACCACAATCTTGTGCTCAACCTGATGAGCTCGCCGGGCGCCGGAAAAACTTCGCTGCTTGAGAAAACAGCAGAGAGAGTCGAGGGCAAACTCAGGCTGGGAGTTATCGTCGGCGACATCGAGACGACGCGGGACGCAGACCGCATCAGCAAATTCAACATCCCCGCCATACAACTGACCACGGGAACCGCCTGCCATCTCGATGCCAACATGGTCGCTTCCGCTCTTCCCCACCTGAAGCTGGATAAAATAGATGTCCTGGTGGTCGAGAACGTGGGAAACCTGGTTTGTCCCGCCGAGTTTATCGTGGGCGAGGATTATAAAATCATGATTTTAAGTGTTACAGAAGGTGATGAAAAGCCCCTCAAGTACCCGCTGATGTTCCGTGAATCGGCTCTGATGCTGATCAATAAAATAGACCTTCTCCAGTACACCAACTTCAGTTTGAAAGAAGCCAGAGCCAATGCCCGCAAGATTAATCCCGGCATCGACATCATTGAGCTATCGTGCACAAACGGCTCCGGACTGGACGAATGGGTATCGTGGCTGACAGCAAAACACCGTAACAAAACCGGCGGGGCCGGCCATGCATGAGATGGGCATCGCCCAGAATATACTGGACATAGCGCTCAGCGCAGCCGGCAAGGAAGGCGCATCGAAGATCACCAGGATCAACCTGGTGGCCGGCGATCTGCGCGGCATCGTACCTTTGCAGCTCACCTTCTGTTTCGGGCTGGTGGCCAAAGACACCATAGCCGGAGGCGCCTATTTGAATATCGACGAAGTGCCCGTCAGCGGACATTGCGACGGCTGCAATGCAGATTTTTCCATCAAGGATTATGAATACGTATGCCCCACATGCGGCAGTACCAAAATCAAGTTAACAGGCGGCACGGAGCTGAGCATTAAAGATATCGAGATCGAGTAGCAGATCCACTGCGCCCGGCCAGCACGTCTTTCAAATAACGCCCTGTAGCGGAAGAATCGATTTTTGCCACCTCCTCAGGCGTACCTGAGGCTATAAGATAACCTCCTTCGTCTCCCGCTCCGGGCCCGAGGTCGATGATATAATCTGCGTTTTTTATCACGTCCATATGGTGTTCTATGATGATCACAGTATTGCCTGCGTCCACCAGCCTTTGAATTACTCTCAGCAGGCAATCGATATCTGCGAAAGAAAGCCCTGTCGTTGGCTCGTCTAAAATATAGAGGGTCCTGCCTGTCGACCGGCGCGATAGCTCCGATGCCAGCTTGACTCTCTGCGCCTCTCCACCTGACAGCGTCGGGGCAGGTTGTCCCAGACGCATATACCCCAGACCGACATCCAACAATGTGGCGAGCTTATTCTTAACTTTGGGGAAGCTGGTAAAAAAGGCAGTAGCTTCCTCGATCGTCATATCGAGCACATCAGCAATATTCTTGCCCTTGAACTGTATCTCGAGCGCCTCCCGGTTATATCGCCTTCCTTTGCATACTTCGCAGGGGACAGTGACATCTGGTAGAAACTGCATTTCAATTTGTATATACCCGTCGCCCTGGCAGGCTTCGCAGCGCCCGCCTCGCACATTAAACGAGAAACGGCCCGGCCCGTAGCCTCGCACGCGCGCTTCCGGTACAGATGAGAAAAGCTCCCTGATGGGAGTGAAGGCGCCGGTATATGTAGCCGGATTGCTACGCGGGGTGCGCCCGATAGGAGACTGATCGATATTTATTACCTTGTCGATACTCTCCACGCCCGTTATCCCTGCGCATTTCCCCGGCTTGTCCCTGGCCTGATAAAAAACCTGGGCCAGCTTCTTGTACAAAATATCGTTCATCAACGTGCTCTTGCCGCTTCCTGAGACGCCGCTGATGCAGACCAGCTTGCCCAGCGGGATCTTAACGTCGATGTTTTTAAGATTATTCTCCCCTGCCTTTCTGATCACCAGGAATTTGCCGGATCCATTCCTGCGCCCGGCCGGCATGGGTATATGCCTGACGCCGCTTAAATACTGACCGGTGATCGATTCACGGGTATTCATCACATCCTGAATACCGCCGGTCGCAACGATGCGGCCTCCGTGCTCGCCCGCGCCCGGGCCCAGATCAACAATGAAATCGGCCGCCCTCATCATACTTTCGTCATGCTCGACACTGATGACGGTATTGCCCAGGTCACGAAGCTTACTAAGCGTACTAATCAGCCTGTGTATATCGGCAGGATGCAGGCCGATGGTCGGTTCATCACAGATATATAAAACGCCCATCAATCCGCTTCCTATCATGGTTGCCAGCCTGATCCTCTGCGTTTCTCCCCCGCTTAAAGTGGCCGAGGCCCTGTCTAAAGTCAGGTATCCAAGGCCGATATCCCTGAGAAAACCCAGACGGGCATTAATCTCCTTTATTATTTGCCCCGCGATCATTTTCTCATTGGAGGTCAGTATTTGCCTGCCGTCACGGCTGCCTGTGATGGATTGTATCCATACGCTTGCATCAACTGCCGATAGGGCCGTGACATCCATAATATTTTTCCCATCGATCCTGACCGCCAGCGATTCCGGTTTCAACTTTTTCCCCTCGCAAACCTGACAGGGCGACGCCGACATATACCTCTCGATCTCTGCGCGCCTGTTTTCGGACTCCGTCTCTCTGTGCAGACGTTGCAGGTTTGGTATAACGCCCTCAAAACCGACCGCATACTCGCGCACTTTGCCAAAACGATAACGGTGCCTGTGCCGGTCAGGATGTTCTCCATACAGCACCAGATTCAGTTGTTCCTTGCTGAGCTTGCTCACAGGTACACGCAGCGAGAAATCGTATTGCCCAGCTACCTCTTCGAGCTGGCTGATATACCATGAGTAGGTAGCCCACGGCCTGATGGCGCCCTCGGCGATCGTCAGTTCCCGGTTGGGTATAACCAGATCGGGATCGATCTCAAGCTTGATGCCCAGGCCGGTACAGGCCGGGCAGGCGCCATGAGGACTGTTGAAGCTGAATGTGCGTGGAGCGATCTCGCCCAAGCTGATCCCGCAATTTACGCAGGCAAAATGCTCCGAAAAGAGCATCTCCTCTCCCTCGGCAACAGACACCAGCACCACACCTCCCCCCAGCTTGAGCGCGGTCTCAACTGAATCGGCTATACGCGCCCGGTTGCTTTCATCACCTGTTACAATACGGTCCACTACGGCTTCCACCGTGTGTTTCTTGTTTTTATCCAGCTGTATGGATTCGGAGAGGTCGCGCACGTATCCATCGATCCTGACACGTACAAATCCTGCCTTCTTCAGATCGTCGAATATCTGCAGGTGTTCACCTTTTCTGTCCCTGATCAACGGCGCCAGTACTATTATGCGAGTATCAGGCTTGATCTGGAGTACCGAATCCACGATTTGTTGTACCGTCTGGCGGGATATCTCCCGGCCGCATTGGGGACAGTGCGGCCTTCCTACCCTGGCAAACAGCAGGCGCAGGTAGTCGTAAACCTCGGTCACAGTTCCTACGATGGAGCGCGGATTATGAGACGGCCCCTTCTGATCGATCGATATAGCAGGGCTCAGGCCTTCGATATAGTCGACATCGGGTTTGTCCATACGTCCCAGAAACTGCCGGGCATATGCCGAAAGAGATTCGATATAACGCCGCTGCCCCTCGGCATAGATGGTATCGAATGCCAGCGAGCTCTTGCC
Organism: Dehalococcoidia bacterium; assembly: GCA_041653995.1. Taxonomy (NCBI): domain Bacteria; kingdom Bacillati; phylum Chloroflexota; class Dehalococcoidia; species Dehalococcoidia bacterium. The sequence goes on along the minus strand of JBAZEK010000001.1, from coordinate 210,938 downwards.
TGAACCAGAGACGCCTGTAATGACAACCAGTTTATCCCTCGGGATAGTAACGTCAATGTTCTTGAGATTGTGTTCCCGAGCGCCCCTGACTTCAATTGCATCAGTAGACATATTTTTTACCGCAGAGAATAATTTTAGCACCTGCAGGAGGGGTATAGAAACAAACACAAGTGGGCGGCAGGTATTATGCCCGCCGCCCACTTAAATCTTTAATTGCAGAGGTATCTCAGCTAACTGATTTTCTTCGGTGGTTTCATCAGGAAGAAGGCAATGAAAAGACCCGCAAAGGCCAGTACACCGACCGGAATAAAGGCCCTCAGATATGAGCCAAACAGGTCGCTGGCAAAACCGGAAATGAAATTGGCCAGAATGGCGCCTATGCCATAGGCCAGTAGCATAATGCCATAATTCCTGGCATTAAATTTAATACCGAAGAAGGTGGCCGTAGAGGTTGGCGCAATTGCCAGCCAACCACCCAGGCACAGCCAGAACCCGGCGAAACAGATCACATAGAGGGTCGTGGTACCCGGACCGGCAAACATCATTCCGATAGACGCCAGAAGGATAATTACAAAAGACAGGATTGCCGCATATCTCGGCGTTATCCTGTCCGTTATCCAACCGAACAGTGGCCTGCCTCCACCATTGAATATGGCAAACACAGAGACCAAAATTGCCGCAACTGCAGAGTCAAGTTTTATGATTCCCGTTGCGACGGGACTGGAGATGCTGATGGCCATCAAGCCTGCCAGGGAACCTATAGTAAAACAGATAAAAAGTCCCCAAAATGAGGATGTCTTTGTCATTTGGGAACTATCATAATCAGCAGAAGCAACCGCAGCACCTGCTTTAGGAGTCCATCCGGAAGGTTTCCAATCCGCTACAGGGAACTTCAAAGGGATGGACAGCAAGATAATTAATAACAGAAATGCGATGCCGAGATAAAGGAACGTGGGTAAAACGGTTACTGAATCAATGAGCGCTTTTGCGACATAGGCGCTGACGAAAGGTGATCCGCCAAAACCGGCCACAGTTAAACCTACCGCCAGACCTTTTTTATCGGGGAACCACCTGGTAGCAACCTGAATAGGGCCGCTGTAGGCCAGGCCGACGCCCGATCCCGCGATAACTCCATACGTAATAATCAGTGTCCAGATGCTTGGTATCATCGATGGTAGAATACCTGATAGTATCCATCCCAGTCCGACGATGACGCCGCCAATAATGCCCAGCTTCCTGGGTCCGACTTTTTCCAGCAACCTGCCGCTAAACGGGAAAATACCGGCGAAAAAGGCGAGGAATACCATAAAGGGTAATCCGCTATCAAATGCTCCGATATTGAACAGGTTTCTGACAGGGACATTAAATACACTATATGCGTAAACACTGCCAAGGCAAAGATTGATGATGAAACCTAATACAACGAAGATCCACCTGCCCTTCTCAGCAGGCATCCCGAAAACTCTCGCTTCTTCAGCCATTTTGTACCTTCTCCTCCTGAAAATTTAGATGATATTACTCTGTTTTTGTAGATAAAAAAACGGCGCTGCTTTGCGGGCAGCGCCGTTTTCTCCTTTATACCCTGTTCTTAACCAGGTCGTCCACGACGCTGGGATCAGCCAGCGTGGTGGTATCACCCAGGTTGGATACGTCATTGGCAGCGATCTTGGTCAGGATCCTGCGCATGATCTTGCCGCTGCGGGTTTTGGGCAGACTGTCGGCCCACTGTATCTTGTCGGGAGTCGCGATAGGTCCTATCTCCTTGCGGACATGTGTAACCAGCTCTTTCTTGAGCTCGTCCGATTTCTGCTGGCCCGTCTTTAAGGTCACATAGGCGTAAATGCCCTGGCCCTTAATATCGTGGGGCATACCGACTACAGCAGCCTCCGCGACCTTGGGATGTGAGACGAGTGCGCTCTCGACCTCAGCCGTTCCGATCCTGTGGCCGGACACGTTGATGACATCGTCGATGCGGCCCATCAACCAGAAGTAACCGTCCTCATCCACCCTGGCGCCATCGCCAGTGGTGTATACTCCGGGATTCTGGATGAAGTACGTATTCTTGAACCTCTCCGGATCACCATAAACACCGCGCATGAGGCCGGGCCACGGCTTCTCGATGATAAGCGAACCGCCTTCGTTAACGCCGGCCTGCGAGCGGTCCTCGCGGATGACCTTGGCCGCCACGCCAGGGAAGGGTAATGTAGCAGATCCCGGTTTGATCGGCCAGGCGCCGGGCAGCGGGGTGATGAGTATGCCGCCGGTCTCCGTCTGCCACCATGTATCAACAATGGGGCAGCGTCCGCCGCCGATAACATTGTAGTACCATATCCAGGCCTCGGGATTGATCGGCTCGCCGACCGTGCCGAGCAGCCTTAAAGAGCTCAGGTCGTGCTTTTTGACCCAGTCATCGCCATCTTTCATTATGGCGCGGAGAGCCGTGGGCGCGGTATAGAGGGTATTGACCTTATATTTCTCGATAATGTCCCAGAACCTGTCCGGCTTGGGGTAGTTGGGCACGCCCTCGAACATCAGGCTGGTGGCGCCCATACCCAGGGGACCGTAGACAATGTAGCTGTGACCGGTAACCCATCCGATATCGGCTGTGCACCAGAAGGTATCCTCGTCCTTATAGTCGAATATCCACTGGAAGGTCCTCATAACATACAGCAGATAGCCGGCCGTGGTATGCAGCACACCCTTGGGCTTGCCGGTGCTGCCGCTGGTGTAGAGAATGAAGAGGGGATCTTCGGAATCCATTTTCTCGGGCTCGCAAACGGCGCCGACAGTGGCAAGCTCCTCATCCCAGAAGTAATCGCGCCCGGAAACCATGGGGGCATTATTGTTGGCGCGCTTTACAACGATCACGTCCTTCACCAGGGGGCATGACTGCAGCGCCTGGTCGGCGTTGGCCTTGCTCTGAACGACCTTGCCGCCGCGGTAATAGCCATCGGCGCAGATGAGAAGGGTCGATTTGCAGTCCAGCATCCTGTCCTTAAGCGCATCGGCGCTGAATCCGCCGAATACAATGCTGTGGATGGCGCCGATCCTGGTGCAGGCCAGCATGGCGAACGCCAACTCGGGGATCATAGGCAGGTATATGGAAACGCGGTCGCCCTTCTTAACACCGTGCTTTTTCAGCACGTTGGCGAACTTACTGACCTCGTAATGGACCTGCTGGTAAGTGAAAGTGCGGGAATCTCCGATATCGCCTTCCCAGATAAGTGCAGCCTTGTTTTTCTTGGCGGTGGTGAGATGCCTGTCCAGGCAGTTGTAGGATACGTTGAGTTTGCCGCCCACAAACCACTCATGTCTGGCATTTTTAAAGTCGTTGACCATCACCTTGTCCCATTTCTTGTACCAGGTGATCAAGTCAGCCTGCTCACCCCAGAAGCCGTCGGGGTCTTCGATCGATCGTTTGTAGATCTTCTTGTACTCCGCCAGGCTTTTGATGTAAGCGTTCTTGGTGAATTCTTTGGAGGGCGGGAACTTCCTGTTCTCCACCGACATAGAGGTGATTGTCGACTTTTTCTCTTCAGGTTTGTCTGCCATAGCTTGCTTTGCTGATCCTCCTTGTATTAATTTCTATAGCATTTTATATTGAACCCATACTATATGCTTAAGGGATATCCGGCTATGTGCCTGCCCAGAGCTAAGGATATATTGAGAACAGCGGTTCATGGACTTGGCACAACCAAACTCGAATGATACATTATGGAATTTTGACTGTCAAGCTCAGATCAGGTTTCCAGCTTCTCGCTGACCTGCTCAACGCGGAAGTACTTGATAATCTCCCATATGGTGGCGCCTACCGGCAGGGCTAGAATCATACCCCAGAATCCTGCGACATACCCACCTACAACAAGCAGCACCATGATGACGGCAGGATGCATTTGCATATACTTTCCCTGTATCCAGTTAACGAATATAGTATTTAGCAACATTTGCGCAATGAGAAAAACCAACAATGCCCAGATCACGAGATGAGGCTGCAGGGCCAGCACGATTATCAGAAGGACCAGCCCCGAAATGACCGGACCGATGATGGGAATGAACTGCGTTAAAGAAGTTAATGCGGCCAGTGCCGCAGCATGTTCCACTTGTAGAATGGCCAGGCCTATAAATACCATCACACCGACTATTATGCTTAATACTAAGGTAGATCGGATATAGCGGCCCATAACATTCCCTATAATGCTGAGTATATCGCCCGTGCGCCGTGCGGCGCTCGACGGTACGGCATCGAAGAAAAATTTCTGGAATGACTCGTAATCCATAAGCAAAAAGAAAAGGAAAAAAGGCAGTATAAAAAACCCCATTACGGTGGGCATTGAGGCAGGTATAACAGCCATGCTGCCCACCACAAAATCCTGCAAGAATTTTCCTGCGGCAGGCCCCAGTTGGGATAACCAGTTTTCAAACCTCTCTGCTATCTGCTGGGGCAGTCCTCCCCTGAACGCCTTAAACCACTCACTGAACTGATCCAGCCCCTGCTGTAAATACAGAGGAGCTTTATCCACCATAACCGTTGAAGCCGCCACCAGCGCAGAACCTATATATGCAATGAAAAAAAACATTACTGCGGTAAACAGAATGAACACGACAATAATTGAAACAACCCTTCGGGCCCTGGCGGCCTTTTTCCGGGGCGGTAAAACGCGTTCCAGCCACTGCACCAGCGGTATTAAAAGGTAGGCCATGAGTATGCCTATCAGAAACGGGATCAGCACGGCCAGGGATATCCATATCAGCCACAGCGCCAGCGCAATGGCAACAAGTATGAGAACGGGACGCCAATACTTTTTAAACGGGCTGCTTTCCGTCGTCAAATAGTTTCCTCCTGTGACCTATTGTCGTGCTTTTTCACACGTTAATGTGAGAATATGCCCTGTTCGGACATTTTGTTAAGTGTCTGTTAAGAACACATTCAGGAAGATATCTTTATCCCTCTTCCCTGGCTATACGGCTTTGCACTGCGTCTTTAACTTTACCGGCCACACCGGAAGCCTCGTGTCTCAAGGAAGCAACTTTCTCCTTTACTATCTGGCGAGTCTCGGAGCCGCTTTTCGGCGCATACATAAATCCCACGACTACACCGATCAATGCACCTACCAGTAATCCCGTGAAAAAACCTGCTCCGCTGTCTCTATCCATGCTATTCCTCCTTCTTTTTAAAAAGATTGACTACTAGATTGATGCCCTGCGCTATACCCTGTACAGCGCTGCCCAGCTGCACGACAGGGCTGATAACTTCGTCCCTGGTATAATCGACTACGTTGCCGACTTTATTTACGACTATATCGGCAGACTCCATTACGGAATCAGCAGACTTCATCAACGGGACTAGCTTCCTGTATAGCAGTATGATAATGATGCAAATGAACACCACAGCGATCGTGGCGATGCCGGCCCAGACAACGATCGCCAGGTCGCGCCACCAGGATAGTTCCATAAAACTGCCCTCCATAGCTTTTTATTGATATCATCACAGTTCAAGGCTGAGATAGTAGAGGCCCGAACCGCTGCTCGTCACTTTAAAACCAGCCTTCTCGAATACTGTCAGCATGGGTTTGTTCTCATATAGCACTTCGGCTACGAAGGCCAGCAGCCCGTTTCTTTTACCCAGATATATCAGGTAATTCAGCAACTCTGTGCCTATCCCCTGCCTCTGGTCCTTATCACGCACCGCAAAGGCTACCTCGGCGCTGTGCATATCCTGTCCGATACCATATTGACCGATGCCCACAACCTCTTCATTATCCTCTGTCCCCCTGGTCGCCAGGATGACCATCTCCTGCGTATAGTCGATGATTACGAATTCCTGCAGCCGTTCATGCGGCATGTCCTTCCTGCTCGAGATAAAGCGGCGGTAGAGGCTCTGATCGGACAATGAGTAAAAGAAGTCCTTGATCAGAGGTTCGTCACTGATTTTGACCGGCCTGAAAAGCAACTGCAGCCCGGAGCTGGTTGTCCTGGCTGTCTCCAGCGATTCCGGATATTCCCCGCGCTTGCCCGGGACGAATGCCTGGTCTTTATAGATCAGGTTGAGCTTCTTGGCTTCTTCAATCAACCACGACCTGAATTTTGGGTGCGCTATTGCTATCAGCTCCATGGCTCTCTCACGTATGTTTTTACCGTGCAGATACGCTATGCCATACTCGGAAACCACATAATGGATATCGCCCCTTATCATGGTCACACCGCATCCCTCGCTGAGAAAGGGTACGATCCTGGAGACCGACTCATCCTGGACTGTGGACTGGATGGTGAGTATAGTCCTGCCGTTCCTCGAGAGGATCGCTCCCCGCATAAAGTCAGCCTGCCCTCCAACACCACTGTAGAAGGTCTTGCCGATCGATTCCGCAGTGGCCTGGCCGGTCAGGTCGATCTCAAGCGCGCTGTTGATGGCCACCATATTATCGTGCCGGGCGATGACAAGCGGGTCGTTGGTGTATTCAATCGTGCGAAACTCAATGGATGGATTATCATCGATAAAGTCGTAAGTAGATCTTTTACCCATGCAAAAGGTTGCCACCGTCTTCCCACGGTCGTATTTCTTCCTTGAATTATCTATGGCTCCCAGCTTGATCAGTTCAACTATACCGTCCGACATCAGTTCCGTATGCACACCCAGATGTTTCTTATTGGACAGGCTGCCGAGGATGGAATTGAGCCTGCTGCCGTAGCCAACCTGAATAGTATCGCCGTCCTGGACCAGGCGCGATACGTAGTTGCCTATCTTTGCAGCAAGCTCGTCGTCCACAGGGGGATCAAATTCAAGTACAGTTTCGTCGCAGGGTAATACGTAATCGACACGGTCTATATGAAGAAATCCATCGCCCTGCACCCTGGGCATATTGGCATTCACCTGGGCGATTACCAGGTGAGCTTGCTCCACGGCTTCCGCAACGATATCCACGCTGATGCCCAGACTCAAATATCCGTGCCGGTCCGGCAACGAGGTCTGGATTAAAGCCACGTCGATGGGCACGACCCCCCGCCGGAAAAGCTGTGGCACCTGAGAGAGAAAGATGGGTGTATAATCAGCCAGACCCTGGTTGACCGCCCCACGGGTATTATCGCCGATAAAGAACGAGTTATGCCTGAAATTCGACTTGAATTTTTCCTGTGTGTAGGCGGCCACGCCAAGAGTCCACACCTGCAGAACCTCCGCATCGAAAAAGGCCTTGGGGTTGGATTCTACGTAGTCGACCAGGGCGTTGACTAGGTACTGAGGTTCAGCGCAGGCCGTGCCGATGAAAATACGGCCGCCTTTGTGTATCTTGCTGAAGGCCTCTTTTTCTCCCGCGAATTTTTCAGGATATTTCTTCCTGAATTCATCCAGCGCGGGATTTCCATCCTGGTCTCCCATTTTAGCCTCCGCTTCAATTCGTCCCATCAGTGCACGCTACAAACAAATTGTATCATAATTTAATAGGTGCAAATAAAGAAGGCGCTCCTGTTCAGGAGCGCCTTCTTCGCCATTTTTAATTCAGCTTCATTTGTTATTTGAGAATTAGTGTTGAACCTATCTCTTTGTAGAGATCCATGTGCTTGGGATCGGTGCCTGCCATGACCATGATGGCATTGCCATCTTTCAGGACACCGGTTATGGTGGCCTTGGCCATACCGAAAGCGGCAGACAGCTGGATTACATCTGCTTCCGTGCCATCGGCCAGAGTAATTTTGGTTTCGCTATCGATGCTGGGAGTGAAAGCAGCGCCGCTGAGTTTAATCAGATCAGCGAGGAAAACATTGGCAGTGCTCTTGAATTCAGTGGCCGGCCGAACTGCGACATAGAGAAGATCTTTACCTTCTCCCTTTGCATAGAAAACACCACCCTGCAATTTGACTTCCCCGGCCGTCCATCCCTCAGGATATGCTACCGAGAAGTTGTATGTGGGATCTTCATATTTCACGGATTTATAAGATGTCTCTTTCTCCACCACTGCGGGCGCTGCCGGAGTCGCAGGTGTCTCGGGTGGGGCTGCCGGGGTCTCAGGTGCCTCGGGTGGGGCTGCCGGAGTTTCCGGCGCTGCGGGCGGGGCTGCCGGGGTCTCCGGCGCAGCTGCCGGTGCGCATCCCATGGCCACAACTGCCATTACGAGCACCAAGATGGAAACGATGACTAATGACTTGTTCTTTAACACTTCCTGGACTACCTCCTTAAACAATAATATTTTGGTTGGTACTACAGCCTCTGAATTAGCTGCGCGTGTGTAAAAATACAACAAACCCTTTGCTAAGTCAAGTATTAAGAGCCTGTCCCTATACTAATACAACCTAAGCAATGTATCTATTTCCTGATTGCAATTGTCCACGATACCAGCCCTTTTTATCTTTATCTGGCCATAAGCGTCGATAAAATAGACGGCCGGCAAACCGGCTGGCCTGTACAGGTCGGCCACCTGCCCTTCAGGATCCGACAGTACCCTGCATTTTATCCGGTTAACCGCAGCCCATTCCCTGACCACCGCATCGCTCTCACCGCTGACAATCACCAGTACTTCCAGCTGTTCCCGCGGCCAGGCATCATATATTTGCAGGACACATTGCATCAACTGTGAACAGCCGGGACATGTACTGCCCGCAAACACCAGCAGCACCTTTCTACCTTTGCAAGCAGCGATCGAAACCTGTTCGCCGTCCGGCCCCGAAAGAGAGAAGGCGGGGGCTTTGCATCCCACGTTGGGACAGGCGCGGGAGCTCGGGATCTGCTCCACAGTCGGCATACCGGTATCGCTCGCCTCGGCCTTGTCCAACCCATACACTAAATCCATCAACTCTATAGCCTCCTCTGCGGCCGTGGCAAAGGTCGTGCAGCCTGCGCTGACGCTGGTGTATTTCCCATTCACAACACCTATGACCTCTCCAAATCTGTTGATCATAGGTCCACCACTACTCCCCGGATATACCTGTGCGCTGGACTGGATAAAACCGACCGATTCTATCTTCGGAAAAGCGCAGACGATCCCTTCAGACAGGGTCGGCGATATCGAATCTGCATAGGCCGGATAACCCGCGATTGTAACAGCGTCGCCGATCTGAAGACCGTCCGACTCAGCGGAGCTACCCAGATTGGCATATATGAACTCCCCTGTTCCGCCGGTAATCATGACAAGGGCCAGGTCTTTCGATTGGTCGGCAGCAAGCACACTTCCTTCGCACACTACTCCGTTGCTTAACATCACATAAACCGTTTTCTCGTCTCCGACCACGTGCCGGCTCGTCAGAGCACAACCTGCATTATTAACTATCACGCCTGAGCCCATCTTATCACCGGCCATAATTTTAACCACGGCAGGATAAAGCCTGCGGGCGCTGTCAGCGCCCGGCGATGACCTGCAAGATGCAGTGCCGGCACAGACGATTAATAACCCTGCTGCAACGGTTATTATCAGCCTGCTGCTTATGCTACACAGGTTCATAACTCACCATATTATCATACACCGGTTATCATAAACCGGTTTTACCTTCCCTGCCTGCATATAACTTCATGCCTGCCTCATGAGAGGTTTTATCTGCAGGGGCGAACCTATTATAATAGATGTACGATTCAGTATATTTTTAATCGTCATACATCGATAGCGTATCGGCAAAGAATTCAGGATTAACCGGAATAGAGATGGGTTTTAGAATTGTAATCGCCGACAGCAATGCCAAATTCATGAGTATGCTGGGACGAGCCCTGCTGGACTCGGACTACAGCCTGTACCCCGCCGAGTCCAGAGAAACGGCCCTGCAGCAGATCACGCAATATGATATAGATGCCTGCATAATAGACGTTGATCTGCCGGGCGGCATTGAGGAAGTCCTGCAGGCATGCATGAACAAGTCAAAACCAATCGTGGCCATGGGGGCCGCCACTCTTAAAGAAACCGGAAAACTGGTGGAGATTATGTACTATGGTATTCCCTACGTTAAGAAATTTAACGCTGAAGGCGAAGCCAAGCTGGATCACATTATTGCCAGAATGAATATTCTTCTGAGGACCCTGCTGATCTTCAGTAAGGACAGCGAATATCAACGCGGTGTTACTGCCGGGCTCGAGAGCAAGGGTTATAAGGTTTTTACTACCGAGACGTCCGAAGATTTACTGCATACATTCCTGCTCAGCGAACCGAAGGCCGTGCTGGTGTATTTCCCCACCGCCGAGGAGATTGAAGAGCTCAAGAAGATCCGTAAACTGGACAATCATCTGCCTATTGCTGTTGTTTTGAACAATTTGCCGTCAGAGGCAATAGACGTTTTCCAGGACAAATCCACCAAGATACTTTCCCAGGAAGAAGTATCCGATTACCTCGACTATCTCTGACCGGCCAAACCGTTATAGATACCCAGCGGGACACTGAGGTCGACTGTCGTGCCCTCCCCCGGTTTAGATTGGATTACCAGAGTCCCCCCCAATAACGAGACTCTCTCGTTCATACCGACCAGGCCAAGTTTTCCGCTGCTGGACAGGTCTCCAACAGCATCGGGCAGGCGAAATCCTTTGCCATTGTCTTTTATAGCAACTGTCAGCTGCGAATCCGCGAATTCGAGCCTGACATCGGCTTTTGTAGCTGCGGCGTGCTTGCCGATATTATTGAGCGCCTCCTGTATGATCCTGAATAATATCAGTTCCATCTCCGGCAGCAGCCTCTGCTCCTTGCCGTTTATCTTCAGCGAGATGTCTATCCCGCTGTCCTCTGCTTTCTGTTTAATCAGCCACTGAACAGCGGGCAATAGCCCCAGATCATCGATGATCGATGGTCGCAGGTCCTGGCTGAACCGTCTTATACCCTGCAGGGTAACGCCGATCCTCTGTCGGATATCTTGCAGGGCTATTCTCTGCTGCTGTGAGAGGCCCACATTATCGCGAATAAAATTATCCATCTGCCTGGAGATGGCGAAAAGCGCCTGCGCCGTATCATCATGCAGCTCTCGCGAGATCCTCTTGCGTTCCTCTTCCTGGGCCCTGGTGATCTGGTTAAGATAATAACGCAGATTGTTCTGCATACGCCTCTCTTCGGATACGTCCCGCGCAATATGCTGAAAGCCCACCGGTTTGTCATCGACGGTCATCAGTATGGTGGTCAGCGTCAGGGTTCTGGTAATCCCGTCCTTGGTGATCGTCTGTTGCTCGTAAGGCTGGTTAAAAGGTTCTCCCTTGAGCAGTTTCTTAGCTACTTCCCGACCCAGCTTGAGCATCCCCTCGTCCATGAACTCCTTGACGTTCCTGCCTGTTAGTTTGTCAAGCGGGTAGCCCGAGATCATCAGTGTAGCGCGGTTACCCGCCAGAATTTTCCCATACAGATCCTGGAACCAGATTGCATCGTGGGCGTTTTCGAAAAGGTTGCGGTAATCTCTGGCCGATTTATATAGCTGATCCGCGATTTCCCTGGCCTCAGCGTACAGCTTGGCATTGGTCAGAGCCGATGCTATCTGACCGGCTATGGTACTGAGCAGATCGATCTCGTCCGGCAGGAAAGTCCTCGGGCGCCGCATGCCTACGCAAAGTGTTCCTATCACCTCTCCTTTGGATTTCATCGGTACTATAAGCATCGGGTGGATTTTATTACGTATCACCGCCGAACGCGTCAACCTGGGATCGCTCGATGCGTCCTGCACTAGCATAACCTCGCCCGTGGCTGCGACTTCGCCGTTGAATCCTTCCCCGATCTTTACATGATCGAGCTCCGCCGCGCTCTCGGATGAAATCCCTTCATAGGCTGTCAGTATCATGTCATTCTGTCTCGGTTCGATGGTATAGACCAGGATAACTTCGACTTCCATGACCTCACCCACCATCTCAACGGCAGTCTCAATAACCTTGGCGGGTTCGAGGTACTGGCTGAGGGCGTTGGAGATAGTATTTAATGTCGCCAGCCTCCTGGCGTTGGCGCGAGCTTCTCGTATCCTGGCCTGCAGTTGCTCCTGCGTATTCTCCAGTGCCGTCACCGCCTTCTTGTAACGTCTATCATCGTTTTCCTTGATGCGGGTCCAGTAGACAAAGACCAGGCCGGCAATTGTAACCAGTGCTACTTCGAGCAGGGCGTCGCTGCGGTTGGTAGAAAAAAACAGCGCCTGCGGCAGCATCACCGCCAGTGAGGCGCCGATGACTATCAGCGTGGGCAGTATACCGAATACGAACGCAGTATAGAGAGCGATCAGAAGAAAGAGGTTGCGTTCGATCGTATGGCGGCTCAGATTGAAAAGGTAGAAGTCCGACCGCAAACCGCCCTGCCATATGACATCGCGGTACAGAAATAACGTGATGACACCGAACAGGGCGAGAATAATCCAGAAATGGTAACTCGACCAGATTTTATGCGGAAATCTCATGTCATGTGGGCCCCTGCCAGGCTATTACGCAAGCCGGATGAAAAGAGCCTTAAGGCAGCTCCTCCAGGGTGAGCCACCCCTTTTTCAACCCGTATACTATTGCCTCGGATCGTGAACCCACCCCGAGTTTGTTAAAGATGCTGCGCAGGTGAGTTTGAACCGTCCTCACGCTTAAAGTCAGGCTGTCGGCTATCTCCATATTGCTCATACCTTTGGCAGCCAGTCTCAATACCTCCATTTCTCTGTCGCTCAGCACTTCGCCGGGCGTCTGTACCGTCTGTTCCTCGATCGGCGAGCGAAGCCGGTTAAGTACCTTTTTCATAATTTTGGGGTGCAGAACCGGCTCTCCTGTCATAACCTGGCGTATGGCAACGATCAATTCCTCACCGCTTGATTCTTTAAGCAGGTAACCGGCCGCACCTGCTTCCAGCAGGGCGAAAACATATTCGTCATCATCATAGCCGGTTAGTACTAAAATGGCCGTATTCGGATACAATGCTTTAACCTGCTTGGTCGACTCGATACCGTTTAACCGCGGCATTGACACATCCATAATAATTATGGCCGGCCTGAGCTTTTTTGCCAGCTCAACCGCCTCAATCCCATCGCTGGCCTCGCCCACTACCTCGAAATCGGTCTGTGATTCCAGCAGGCGCCTGGTCCCCTCCCTAACAACTTTGTGGTCTTCAGCCAGAAGTATCCTTACTTTCTCCATCAATAGTTACCCCTTTGAATGTGATTATATACACAATAAATACACTATTCAAGCCTCGCAACATGCTCCGTCAGCATAAATGCTTACGTATTTCAACCCGCCGACGGCACCCAGATCTGCCTGTTCTTCGATCTTGGTTGCCTCGTAAATTTGTTACCATGGTAAATATGATGCCGATTAAGCTTTGAGACGGATGGAACGAAGCTTTGCTTGTATTAGATTGTTATACAATCAGAAGCTCTGTGTTTATCATGCGCCGCGCGTACTGAAATAACCGTTATGCCTTTTACTATGACCGAGAGAACAAACCCCATACCGGCAGCGGATGCTGCAGGACAAACAGATTACTGGGCAGGCAGGTCACCCTGCTGGGAGATGTGCCATTGCCCTGCCATGATCAGGAATGAGTGTCCTGCCACAAAATACCACTTTTTGCCCTGCTGGCAAATTGAGGGCACGTACTGCAAACTGGACGATTACGGAGAAAACGGCAACGATACCAGTATCTGTCAGGTATGTCGAGTCTATAAAAAATATGGAAACTGCGAGCCTATCGAACTAAAGCTTTTCGGCCGCGGCATAGACAGTTCGTTGAAGTCGCTGGGAAAGCTGGCTAAGGATTGACTTAATATATGAAAAGTATTAGAATTTTCAGTTGGTTGGGCCGTCTGAAATCACAGTCTCCCCAGTGGAATAGGGTCGTATGACTTTATTCCACTTTTTTACGGATATATCCTGAGTTAGGAGGATTTTTATGGCAAAGCAAAAGGCAGCCCCAGTAACCACCGCGGACACCGGGAGAGGCTTCGCCGGCAGGGCCTTCCAGCGGATCCAGGGAATCATCGATGATACCGGCGGCCAGGCAGGTGCCCCGATCCGCGTCCTTCAGCAGGCGCAGGGTATCGTCGGCTATCTGCCGCCAACCGTGTTGAAAACGATCTCCAGGGACCTCAAGATCCCTCTGAGTGAACTGCACGGGGTCGTTACGTTCTACAGCTTCTTCACTATGCAGCCCAAAGGAAGGCACGTGATACAGGTCTGCCTCGGCACTGCCTGCTATGTGAAGGGAGGCCAACAGATACTCGATCTGCTCAAGAAAGAATACGGGCTTGAACCTGAGGGGATCACTCCGGACGGTAAATTCTCCCTTGAGATCGTTCGCTGCCTCGGTTGCTGCGGCCTTGCACCGGTCATTGCCATCGGCGACGACATCCACCGCAAAGTTAAACCGGGCCAGGTTAAAGACATCCTGGGCATGTATCAGTAGGAGGCAAATGAAGTGCAAAAAATAACCTCATATGATGAATTAATTAAACTTCAGAAGAAAATTGCACCAACCTTAAAAGTCCGCGAAAACAGGGATTTTTCCGCATTCAAGACATCTCCGGAAATCTGCATCCAGCAATGTAGAGGCGCCGGTTGTACCGCTGCCGGTGGTGACAAGGTAACCGAAAAATTTGAAGAACTGCTCAAGAAAAAGGGCATGGGCAATAAAGTTACTATCGTCAGGACCGGCTGTCTCGGCCCCTGTGAAATGGGCCCGACAGTCATCGTAAATCCGGGCGATATCCTCTATGTAAGGGTCAAACCGGAAGATGTTGAGGAGATCGTTGAAAAACATATTCTCAAAGGGCAAATCGTAGATAGATTGGTCTATCACGATCCTGTTACTGACAAAGCCATACCCGAAAGGCTGAAAATCGGCTTCCTGGCTGAACAGGAGCTTCGTATTCTGCATAATAACGTACTTATCGATCCTTACAATATAGAAGAATACATCGGGCGCGGCGGTTATGAAGCTCTAGCCAAAGCATTGTTTAAAATGAAGCCGGATGACGTATTAGAGGAGGTAAAGAAAGCCAATATACGCGGCAGAGGTGGTGCAGGCTTCCCGACTGCAACAAAGTGGGGATTTCTCAAGAAATCGCCGGGTACTGTCAAGTATCTTCTTTGTAACGGCGACGAAGGCGACCCCGGCGCGTATATGAACCGTGCGGTGCTGGAAGGCAATCCTCACTCAATTATTGAAGGGATGGCCCTGGGCGCTTATGCGGTTGAAAATGTGAAGGAAGGGTTTGCTTATATACGAGCCGAGTATCCGCTGGCAATTGAAACCCTGGCAGCAGCCATCAAGCAGGCCAGGGAGTACGGATTCCTCGGCAAGAACATCATGGGAACCGATTTCGAGTTTAACCTCGATATCTTCCCCGGCGCAGGCGCCTTTGTCTGCGGAGAGGAGACAGCCCTGATGACCTCGGTTGAAGGCAAACGAGGTATGCCGAAGCAGAGGCCGCCTTTCCCCTCAGACAAGGGCCTGTTCGGCAAACCTTCTGCTCTCAATAATGTTGAGACGTGGTCATATATACCCAGGATAATTCGCGAGGGCGCCGATTGGTTCACCAGTGTCGGCACTGAAAAATGTACCGGCACCAAGACCTTCAGTCTCGTAGGCAAGGTTAATAATGTCGGCCTGGTGGAAGTGCCCCTGGGCACCAGCCTGGGTAAAATTGTATTTGATCTCGGCGGCGGTATCCCCAAGGGTAAGAAATACAAGGCAACTCAATTGGGCGGCCCGTCAGGCGGCGTTATTCCGATTCAGCACGTTAATGTACCTGTTGAGTATGAATCCGTTACTGCCTTAGGCGCGATCATGGGATCGGGCGGTGTGGTCGTTATGGATGAAGACAACTGCATGGTTGATATCGCCAAGATGTTCCTCGGATTCTGCAGAGATGAATCATGCGGTAAATGCGTTCCCTGCCGTGCCGGTATCCCCAAGGTTTTAGCAATTCTGACCAAGATCACAGATGGCAAGGGTACCATGGAGGATATCGATACACTCGAAGAGCTTTCCGAGATGATGCAGAATGCATGTCTTTGTGCACTCGGACAGACTGCTCCCAATCCCGCACTTTCAACCCTCAGGCATTTCAGGGAAGAATATGAAGCGCACATCATCGACAAGAAATGTCCGGCTGCCATGTGCCAGGCACTCTTCAGGGCGCCCTGCCAGCATACCTGCCCGGTCGGGCTGGATGTCCCCGGTTACATTTCACTGATCAAGAGCGACAAGCCCGCTGAGGCTTATAAACTGATCATGCAGAGGCTCCCGTTGCCGATGTCAGTCGGCCGCGTTTGTCCGCATCCCTGCGAGAGCAAATGCCGCAGGGGGCAGGTAGATGAGGCAGTCTCCATCAGGCACCTCAAACGTTACGCTTCCGATTACGCCTGGGAGCACGGCCTTTCATACACACCGGAGATCAAAGCTTCCAAGTCTGAGAAGGTAGCAGTCATCGGCGCAGGCCCTGCCGGCCTGGCCGCAGCCTGGGACCTGGCTGTAGAAGGTTATAAGGTAACCATCTTTGAAGCGCTGCCGGTAGCCGGCGGCATGCTGGCAGTCGGTATACCCGAGTACAGGCTCCCCAAAGAAGTGCTCAACAAAGAGATCGACAACATCAAGAAACTGGGTATCGAGATAAAGCTCGACAGCCCTGTCAAAGATATCGACGCCCTGTTCAAAGACGGATTCAAAGCCGTTTTTGTGGGTATCGGCGCTCATAAAGGTGACAAGATGGGCATCCCGGGCGAGGAGCTTGAGGGTGTTTACGATGCTATCGACTTCCTGCGCAACATCAACCTGGGCAAGTTTATTAACGTGGGTAAGAAGGTCGCAGTAGTAGGCGGCGGCAACTCCGCCATCGACGCCGCAAGGGTTGCCCTGCGTAAGGGCGCCGAGGAAGTGCACATCGTCTACCGCAGGGAAAAGGCAGATATGCCGGCAGAGGAGGAAGAGATACTGGCCGCCGAAGAAGAGGGAATCAAACTCCATGTCCTCACCGCCCCGGTCAAGGTCATCGGCAAGGTAGGCAAGGTAGCTGCGATCGAATGCCAGAAGATGGCGCTGGGTGATTTCGACAAGAGCGGCAGGCGCTCACCCAAAGCCATCGCCGGCTCTGAATACACCATCGAAGTAGACATGCTGATCGAAGCCATCGGCCAGCGGCCCGACACTGCTTCACTGAAACTCTGTGAGGTCAAGACCGGTAAAGGCGGCACACTGGTTGCCGACAAACGGACCCTGGCCACCGACCAGAAAGGTGTGTTTGTCGGAGGCGACGCCTTCACAGGCCCGTGGACGGTCATTGAAGCCATCGCCTCCGGTCAGAGGGCGGCCTCTTCCATCAAGCGGTTCCTCACCGGTAAAGACCTCGCACCCAGGGTCGACCGGAAAGATTCCGAAACCTTCACCTACACCAACGTTCCCCCGACTGACGCGGAGACCGCAGAACATGCCAGGGTCGGCATGGCCGAGATCAGGCTGGCAGACCGCAAGTCTTCCATGAAAGAGGTAATCCTGAACTACTCCGCCAAGGAGGCTAAAGAAGAATGCAGCAGATGCCTGAGATGCGATATTGGATAGGAGAAAAGGCAAATGAGTGAAATTACTTTAACGATAAACGGTAAACAATGTAAAGGCAAACAGGGCGACACCGTCCTGGAGGTTTGCCTGGCCAATGGGATTGATGTCCCAACACTGTGCCACTTTAAAGGGCTGGTAGATATTGCCGCCTGCAGGATGTGCATAGTTGAAGTTGAAAAAGAAAGAAAACCCGTACCTGCCTGCGCTTATCCTGCACGTGAAGGTATAGTGGTAACGACAAACAGTGAGAAGATCGAGAAATACCGCCGCCTGGTGCTCGAGCTGCTGTTTACCGAGCGCAACCACCTTTGCGCGTACTGTGTGGCAAGCGGCGACTGCGAGCTGCAGAGCCTGGCCTACAAATACCAGATGGACAATGCGCGCTACCAGTATTCCTGGCCCAACCAGACAACAGACTCGTCCCATCCTAATATTGTAATGGATCACAATCGCTGCATTCTTTGCGGAAGGTGCATCCGTACCTGTGACGAGATAACCGGCGCGCACGCGCTCGATTTCGGTAAACGCGGCTGGAAGACCAACATCTGTGCAGACATCAACCAGCCGCTGGGCGAATCATCGTGTATCTCCTGCGGAGGCTGCTTCCAGGCGTGCCCGACGGGAGCTATTTTCTCAAAAATCAGCGCTTACAGGGGCCGACCCTCTGAGTGCACTTCAGTCGAATCAACCTGCGCCATCTGCGGTGTCGGCTGCGATATCAACGGCCTGGTCAAAAACAACCGTGTAGTCAGGATCGACAGTCCTGACATGACCAAACCCCGCGGCCTTCTCTGCGAGATCGGCAGGTTCGAGCCGCTCTATGATACCGCCGACCGTGTCACCACTCCTTTGAAGCGCAACAGCAAAGGGCAGCTGGCCAGCTGCTCTTACGATGAGGCGTTCGAAGCGATCGTTAAAAAGTTGGGCGCGTCCGATAGTGTGGCAGGGCTGGCCTCCGGTAAGGCTAACAGTGAAGCTCTGAAGGCTTTCGCCGAACTGATGGAAAAGGTCGGAGGCAATCTGGTGGATACGCTGGACGGAGACGATTGCCGGACCATCACACAGGGTATAGCCAAATTCGACAGCAAGGCCGGACTGTCTATAGAAGCAAAACTTGAGGACATCCTAACTGCCGATGCCATAGTCGTTATAGGCGCGCATCCCACCAAAACACATCCGGTAGTCGGCTCATATGTTATGCGCGCTGCTTCTAAAAACAAGGCAAATTTAATCGTGATCGATCCGCTGCGCAATCCTTTCTCTTTCCGTGCTTCGGTCTGGCTTAAGCCGCCCGAGGGCAAGAAGGAGCTTGTCATCAATGCGCTGGGCAAATCTATAGCAGACCATCTGCCGGCTAAGACAGCCGCAGCTAAAGGTAAATACTCGGCGGCATTCAAGGATATTGACATAAAGAAAGCCGGCAAGGACCTCGGCATCGATGTACACGATATAGTCAAAGCCGGCGAGATTTTGGCCGGCTCTAATAACGGCATTATCATCTATGGTAGCGGTATACTTCAGTACAAAGATGCCTCACTGGTGGCAACAATATTGAATCTTTCTGCGCTGATAGGTGATAAATCCAGGGTTATCTCTCTGAAACGATACGGCAACAGCCGCGGCGCCTGGGACCTGGGTCTGGTCAACTCAAAGGCATCCGTGGCCGCGGATCTGGCCAGGAGCAAAGCCAAAGGCCTTTATCTGTTGCTGGCCGATGACCTGACAAATGCGCAGGCCCTGGCCGACAGCATCAAAGGAGTCGAATTCGCAGTAGTTCAGGCCAGCTACCGCTCACCCGTTACAGAAAAAGCGGATGTTGTTCTTCCATCACTGCTCTGGACTGAGAGCAAAGGCAGCTATACCTCGATCGACGGTATCAGTAAGAAGACCGTTCCCATGGTCAAGGCAAATCCTGCGATCAAGCCGGATGCCGATACCCTCAAGGAAGTTGCCAAACACCTTAAAAAATAAACGCCCGTAAGGAGTGAACAGATGGCAAAAGTAAAAGTAGCGACGGTCTGGCTGGAATCATGTGCAGGTTGTCACATGTCATTCCTCGACGTAGATGAATTCATAATCGACCTTTCGAAGCTGGTCGAATTTCGCAGAAGTCCCATCACCGATCTCAAGGACTTCGACGATGTAACCGTGGGCATAGTTGAAGGCTCCGTCGGCAACGAAGAGGAAAAAGAGGTCATCCAGGAGTTGCGTCATCATTGCAAGATCCTTATGGCACTGGGAGATTGCGCCTGCTTCGGTGGAGTCTGCGCTATGCGCAATACACTCGATAAAGAAGCTGTCCTTAAGCGCGCCTATATAGATACCCCCAGCACATACAAGGGCAAGATTCCGGTAGCTCCCGGAGTCCCCGAATTGCTTGATAAGGTATATCCGGCTAACCAGATTGTAAAAGTGGATTGCTATGTGCCCGGCTGTCCGCCGGAGCCGGAGGCCATTAAATATGGACTTACCGAACTGCTGGCCGGCAGGATACCTGTCGTTCCCAGCAATATAATGCGCTTTGATTAAAGAGGTGAAAGATGGCAAGTAAAACGATTGAAATCAACCCCATAACCAGAGTAGAGGGGCACGGCAAGGTCACCATCCAATTGGACGATGCGGGCAATGCCGTATCGGCCAGGTTCCATAATACTCAGTTCCGTGGCTTTGAGAAGTTTTGTGAAGGACAGGTCTTCCAGGAGATGCCCAATCTGACACCCAGGATATGCGGCATCTGCCCGGTCAGCCACCAGCTTGCATCAGCTAAAGCGTGCGATATGATCTTGGGTAAAGAGCTAACACGGCCGGCCAAGCTTCTCAGAGAGCTGCTGCACCTTGGACAGTACATACAGTCGCATGCCCTTCACTTCTTCCATCTGGCCAGCCCTGATTTTCTGCTGGGCTTCGACTCCGACCCGGCCACCAGAAATGTGATAGGGCTTATCGAAGTTGACCCGGCGCTGGCCACAGAGGCCGTCAAGCTGCGCAGCTTGGGCCAGACCATCATAAAAAAACTCGGCGGTAAGAAAGTGCACATGAACGCTGCCTTGCCGGGCGGTATGACCACCGCCCTCTCCGCCGAAGACAGGGATTATTTCCTCAAACAGATCGATTGGGCGCTTGCTGACGCTCAACTTGCAGTGAAAATATTAAAGGAATACGTTGCAGCTAATGCTGAAGTCGTTAACAGCTTTGCCAAATTTCCTTCGGCCTACCTCGGATTGGTAGACCAGGACGACAATCTCGCCCTTTACGACGGCAACCTGAGGCTGGTCGACTCCAAAGGGGTGGTACTTGAAGACCAGTTCGATCCCTCCAAATACCTCGATATCATTGCCGAGTACGTGGAAGACTGGTCATACATGAAGTTCCCTTTCTATAAAAGCCTGGGCTACCCCGGCGGAATTTATCGCGCCGGACCGTTGGGCCGCCTTAATGTTTGTAAGGGTATCACTACGCCGCTGGCTAATGCCGAATTCAAGCTTTACAAGAAGCTCAGCCCCAACGGCCTGGTCGAAGGCTCCATGTTCTTCCACTACGCACGCCTGATTGAGCTCATCTACTCCATCGAGAAGGCTCGGGAGATACTGGAGGACAAAGACGTCACCTCGACAGACCTGCAGGTCACCTCCAGTATATATAACAGTCATGGTGTTGGCGTCGTCGAAGCACCCAGAGGTACTCTCTTCCATGATTACTGGGTCGACGAGAGCGGAAAGATTACCGGTGTTAACCTGATTGTGGCTACCGGCAACAACAATGCTGCCATGAACCGCTCAGTTTACGAAGTCGCCCACCAGTATATAAAGAACGGCAAGGTCACCGAGGGCATACTAAACAGAGTCGAAGCCGCCATCCGCTGCTACGATCCCTGCCTGTCATGCTCCACTCATGCCCTCGGGCAGATGCCCCTTCACATCCAGCTCAGGGCGCCGGACGGCTCGATAGTACAGGACGTGTATAGCTAAAGGTTAAAATGCTGATTGAGAGGCGGGTTACGATTTGTAACCCGCCTTTTGTTTTGATATCTTTTGGAACATGGTTTGCACTTTAATCATAGACGGAAGAGAGGTCAGAGCAACCCGCGGAGCAAACCTGCTGTGGACGGCGCTGGACAAAGGCTTCTATATCCCTAACCTGTGCGCGACCCGCGGCCTTAAAAAGCCCACCGCATCATGCCGCCTTTGCTTTGTGGAGATCGCAGGTAAGGCCGGTGGTCCTGTCACCGCCTGCACTGAAAACGTCTGCGACGGCATGTCGGTTACCCTCACCAGCCCGGTTATAAGGAGATTACGCAAAGCAGCGTTCAACCTGTTACTGAGCAACCACTCACTGGATTGCGCAAGATGCGCCAAGAATAAAAAGTGCGAGATGCAGAACATAGCCGCCCACGAGCATTACAAACTCAATGACCGGCGTTTCAAAAAAATCCCGCTGGAGTATCCAATTGACACCAGCCACCCTCTGATCATATTCGACCGCAATAAATGCGTTCTCTGCGGGAAGTGTATCCTGGCCTGCAAAAATAAAGGAACTTCTGTCCTGGACTTTGCCTATCGCGGCTTGAATACTATCGTTTCCACGTTTGCTCAGATGCCCCTGGCAGAAACTGACTGCAACTCATGCCTGGCCTGTGCTGAAGTATGCCCTGTCGGGTCTATCTACCTGCGATCACTCATTCCAGGCGTCCCTGCCGATTAACGGCACGAAGCGGCAGCCCCCCAATCTCTCGGTCCTGATACCCGCTTTCAGTTTCGTGATGCGCAGAAGCTCCTGCTCCATTCTTGATCCGACCGGTATGACCAGCCTTCCTCCCTCGCACAGCTGGTCTATCAATGTCTGGTGCACGGAAGGGGCAGCGGCGGCCACTAAAATAGCGTCATAGGGCGCATACTTCGCACAACCCAGCTGATCGCCGGCAAGCTCAACCTGAACATTTTTGTAGCCCAGCTCCGCCAGTATCCCGGCTGCAGACTCCGCGAGCTCGGGTATCCTCTCGACGCTGTAAACACAATTGGCGAGTTCGGCCAGCACTGCAGCCTGGTATCCGCTGCCGGTGCCGACCTCAAGCACCTTCTCCTGCCCGGTCAATCCCAGCGCCTCCGTCATAAGAGCGACGATGTAAGGTTGCGAGATGGTCTGACCGCAGCCGATGCCGAGAGGCCTGTCGTCGTACGCCGACGACTGTAGCTCCAGTGGTATGAACCGCTCGCGAGGCACCCTGGACATAGCCAACAATACATGTCTATCTTTGATATCGTGAGATATCGAATCGATCAGGATCCGCCGGGCCCTGTCCAAGTCCACAGCCGTAAAAAATCCTACGATTTCAAGGCGGGGATAAATGTCAGAATGATCAACACCAGTATCAAAATCCCGGCGATGATGGCGATATTTATTAGATCGGATTTGACATAGCTGTAATTCTGCGGCTGTAAAGCTGCGGCCACAGCGTTTGCCTGTGGTTTGGAGCGGGCGGGCTGCACCTTCTGCTGCGCCAGCCCGGCATTTGGCCGGGATGCCTCGGGTGCTCTGCTCCTGGACCTGTTTTTGCGTGATTTCTTAGACATTATATTCTCCTGATTATGACTGCGCTGAAAGGGCTACACCTGTTTATAGGCCCGTGTCGTAGAGATGTGAGCATGCCCCAGTACTTCCTGCACAGAATGAATATCCGCACCGCTGTTAAGCCTGTGCACAGCATAACTGTGCCTGATAGTCCTGGGCGTGACTTTGGCGGATATCCCGGCGGCAGTTGCATATCCCTGTACGATCTGCCAGAATCCCTGCCTGGTGAGCCTTTCACCCCTCTGATTCAGGAAAAGGGCTCTCTCTTTATCACTGATCAGCAACTTGATTCGCACCGAGTCTATGTATTCCCGCATCATTCGACCGATGCGGCCATCCAGAGGGATCTTCCTTATTTTGCCGCTAGGCCCTTTTAAATTAACGCAGTTATGCGCTGTGTCGATATCCTCAACATTCAGAGACATCAGTTCACTGGCCAGCAGTCCGCTGGCATACAGCAGTTCCAGCATGGCCTGGTCTCTGCGGGCATCGACGGAAGGAACCCGCGCAGTCTCCGCCAGTAGACGTTGCATATCATTCACCGACAAGGCTGTTGGTAGAGGTTTATTAACCCTCGGGGCAGTCAGGCTGGGCGCCAGATCCTTATTAATCTTGCCGCGTTCGGCCATGAATTTTAGAAAGGTCCTGGCCGCTGCAACCTTCCTCGCGATGGTAGAAACGGTATAGCTTTTCTGCTTGAGGCTTTGCATGTAGGACGATAGGTGATCTCCGCTCAACTCGGCGGAATTGTAGCCCGGCCCTTCTTTCCCTTTGACCGCAGCTATATAATCCGCCAGCTGGCTCAGATCATTATGATAAGCGTCCAAGGTGTTCCTTGAGCACTTCTTCTCTTTAGATATGTAATTCAGGAATAATCTTATGTCTTCTTCCATAACGGCGACCACTATTTTAACATAAATCGGCATCCCTGGAACAGACCACTGGGTTGATCCTGCCACACCTTTTGTAAGCCTGTCGTTTCGATGCTAAAATTCTTCCGTAATTGATTAAACTGCACATTGTGTCCTACTTAAAGCTTCTGCCTCCCAGGCCCGGCGTCTACACCTTCAGAGACGTCAACGGTGCAGTCATATACATCGGAAAAGCATCAAACTTGCGCAACCGGGTAAAAAGCTACTTCAAATATACACCCAATCTATCTGAAAAAACAGCCCGTATGGTACAGCAGATCGACAAAATTGAATTCGTTATTACGGAATCGGAAATAGCAGCTCTTGTACTTGAATGTCAGCAGATAAAAAAGCACAGGCCTCCCTATAACATACTGCTCAAGGACGACAAGAGTTTTCCCTATATTAAGGTCGATGTCAAAAATGAATGGCCCACCATCAGCATTACCAGGCGGCGCTACAACGATGGCGCTAAATACATCGGCCGCGTACCCAGTGCGTGGTCGGCACGCCAGACCTATAATTTCATTAAAAAAGTATTCCCTCTAAGGTCCTGCGATAAGAAGATCAGCGGAAATGAAATAAGGCCGTGTCTGAAATATCATATCCGCCGCTGTTACGGACCCTGTATCGGAGCCATCAGCAAGGAGGAGTATCAGGCCATCGTCCGGCGGGTGGTGGCCTTGCTTGAGGGTAAAGAGGAGATGGTATTGCGCGACCTCAAGAAATCCATGGCCGCGGCATCGCATTCTCTTGAATTTGAAAAGGCAGCAGCCTTACGGAACCAGGCTCAGGCCATTGAAGCGGTAATCGCCAGCAACAACATCCCCCTCAATATCCGCGGTGAACAGGATGCCATAGCGATTGCTCGTGACGACGAACTGGCCTGCGTGCGCATTTTCTCGATCAGCAATACACGACTGGCCGGCGATGAGCACTTTATCCTGGATGATGTCAGAGATGAGCCTGTTGCAAGGCTGCTGGAAGGATTCATCAAGCAGTATTATTCCTCTACCGACCATATCCCCGGACTGATCCTCCTGCAGTCCCCTATCGACGAACGTCTTCTCATATCAGAATGGCTGAAAAACAAGCGTGGTTCTAATGTTGAGCTGCGCGTGCCGCAGAAGGGTGTCGGCCTTCGTCTCATCAACATGGTAATGGAAAATGCACGCCAGCAACTGGAGATCTACAAGAACAGGCGCGCAGCCAGACCCGAAAATCTCAAACTGCTGGCGAACCTGAAGGAACTGCTCGATCTTGAGCGCTTCCCGCATAGAATTGAAGCCTACGACATATCAAATATCCAGGGTACCAGCGCTGTCGGCAGCATGGTAGTATTTGAAGACGGCAGCCCCAGGCCGCCTCATTACCGTCGTTTCAGGATAAGGTCGGTCGCCGGCGCAGACGACTATGCTATGATGCGAGAGATGATCAGGCGGCGTTTTAAAGAGCACGTAAACGATGGAGGCAAATGGGCAAGCTTGCCGGACCTTGTGTTGATCGACGGGGGCAAAGGGCATCTTCACGCTGCCATATCCGCTATGCGCGAAGCAGGTATCAAGGATATTGCCGTAGCCAGCATAGCCAAAGAGAACGAAGATATATATCTACCCGGTTTCAACGAGCCTGTACCCATGGACAAATCATCGCCCGAATTACATTTGCTACAGAGGACGCGGGACGAAGCGCACAGGTTTGCCATTACGTATCATAAGAGCGTCCGTGCAAAGGCGGCCCGGGAATCTGCCATGGACAGTGTTTCCGGCATAGGCCCGTCCCGCAAAAAGGCGCTGATCAAGAAATTCGGCTCAGTACGCAAAATAAGAGAGGCAAGTATCGAGGAGCTAACCGCAGTTGAAGGCATCACGCCGGGGCTGGCACAGAGAATACTCGAAGCACTGTAAACGCAGTCTCGGTCAGACCATTTCATCCAGGTCAAGCAACATGCCGTCCCTGGCGGCTATGACCCTGACGCCCGTGGCGTCGCTCACCCGCTGCTCGATATCCCACGGCTTTTCCCTCCACATGGTCAACCCGAAGTGCGTGAGCACTGCCGCCTTCGGTTTGATCTCTCGTATAATCGCTTCTGCCTCGGGCAAAGACAGGTGGTCGACCGGCAGTCTCCTCTCGTAACTTAATACGTTGATAATCACCAGTTCAGTCATATAGTAACTGGCCAGCGAATCGAAAATCTTCGTGTCCGTTATCCACGAAAATTTGTGGCGTGGCGTTTTAAAAACGAAACCGTATGTCTCTACCTGGTGTATATGCTTCACGGGAGTATTGAAAACCACGTCGCCCTCCGTCTGGTCTTTCCCTTCCTCCAGCACCTCCACCTTGCCGGGATAAGCCCTGACGTAGGGAAGTATCACAGCGCCATTATTAAAAGCATCGGCCGGCGCGTACAGCGATCCGCGCTTTTTCCAACCGCCGTCAGTCATAGCTTCAATCATCACATTTATGTCAACTGAGTGATCGAGGTGCTTGTGTGAGAGGATAATGGCATCAAGCACGGGAGGCTCACAGCCGTATTTAATTGCGTAAACCAGCGAGCCCGGGCCTGGATCCATCAATATCTGAGTGCCTCCCAGATTCATCCAGGCGCCGCCGGTGGCTAACAGCTGCTTGGCGACTGTAAACCTGGCGCCCCCCGTCCCCAGAAATAGAATTGTGTCACGCAGATTTACCATGGCGATCATTATATCAGCTTGCCCCGCTTATACTGAAGGAAGCGTTTCTGTTAAAATGCCACCTGAAAGGACATCCGGAGGTTTCCGTGAAAAAATCCGAGGAACAGATAGCCATTTTAGTCAGGGCATATCGCGACAAGGCCGGCAAATGCCTGACCATCGGCACGGTGGAATCGGCTACCGGTGGACGGGTAGCTGATAAAATCACCAATGTGGCAGGCAGTTCCGATTATTATAAAGGATCGATAGTCTCGTACAGCAACGACCTCAAAGTTGATGCTGCCGGTGTAAAACCTGATACCCTAAAGCTTCACGGGGCTGTCAGCCCTGAGACAGCAGGGGAAATGGCGGAAGGCGGGCGCAAGGCTCTTGATGTGGACATATGCCTGTCCACAACGGGCATTGCCGGCCCGGGCGGCGCAACACAGGAGAAACCTGCAGGCCTTTTTTATATAAGTGTGGCAACTCCAGATGAGATATCGGTCGAAAAATTCGTCTTCAAGGGAAACCGTATAGAGATCAAACGCAGCGCAGCCAGGAAGGCACTGGGGCTGCTGGAAAACCGGCTTCAAGGTTATCTCGATCGTCTATCTTCTATTCCTCTTGAAGAGAAACACGTGGTCACCTGTTTCCTTGAACAGAGACAGCTGATACTGATATTGAGGCGCAGTAACAAGGTGGGCACGTACCAGAGGACATGGGCGGGCGTCAGTGGCTATATCGAGACCGATCCGCTGGACCAGGCCTACAGCGAGATCAGGGAGGAGACCGGACTTTTCAAGAACAATATCAGGCTGGTCAAAGAAGGGAAAACGGTTGAGGTGGTGGATGAGAAGCTTCACAGAAAATGGATCGTACACCCCTTCCTCTTCCACGTGCTGGACCCGGATAAAATCCTGATCGATTGGGAACACACCGAGTGCAAATGGATCAAACCGGGCGACCTTTCGGGGTATACCACTGTCCCCGGCCTTGACAGAGCGCTGCGCAGCGTCATGCATAAATAATCGGCGGCGTCATATCTGGTATAATCAGTCATAAAGTCACTTCATATATGTTAGCCAGAATTAATACTGCAGCGATGGTCGGGCTCGATGCACGCATGGTCGAGGTGGAGGTAGATATATCGCCCGGCTTACCAGGCACACTGATCGTAGGATTGCCCGATGCCGCCGTCAAGGAAGCTCGTGATCGCGTGCGCGCCGCCGTGCGCAACTCCGGCTGCAGCTTCCCTATGAAAAGGATAACGGTCAACCTTGCGCCGGCCGACCTGAAAAAGATCGGCCCAACCTACGATCTACCCATCGCCATCGGCATACTGGTCAGCTCCGGCCAGATCAACATCGACTGCTCAAATACACTCTTCCTGGGCGAGCTGTCCCTGGACGGCAGTGTGCGTCATCTCAACGGCATCCTGCCCATGGTAGCCATGGCCAGGGAAAGGGGCATCCGCAGCGTTTTTGTGCCCGCAGAAGATGCCGGTGAAGCAGGATTGATCGAAGATATCGCAGTCTACCCGGTTATCGCGCTCGGGCAACTGGTAAGCCATTTCCAGGGTGAACAGGATATCCAACCGTACTCAGACAAGGCGAAGTGGGAGGATTCATATCGGGCAGGCCAGCAGGACGATATATCGCAGGTAAAGGGCCATGAGCACGCCAAGAGGGCACTTGAGGTGGCCGCCGCGGGAGGCCACAACGTTTTGATGGTAGGGCCTCCGGGAAGTGGAAAAACCATGCTGGCGCGCGCCCTGGCCAATATATTGCCGGCGCTCACTCTTACCGAAGCGATCGAAGTGACCAAGATATACAGCGTCAGCGGCCTTACGTCCCGTGATATCCCGCTTATCAACCGGCGCCCATTCCGCGCGCCGCATTATTCCACCTCGCACGCAGGTCTGGTGGGAGGTGGCCGTCTGCCGCATCCGGGTGAGATAAGCCTGAGCCACCGCGGCGTCCTTTTCCTGGATGAATTCCCCGAATTTAACCATATGGCCCTTGAATCGCTGCGCCAGCCACTGGAAGACAGGGTTATCACCATCAGCCGTGCCGAGGGCAGCCTGACCTTTCCGGCTAACTTCATACTGGTGGCTGCCATGAATCCCTGCCCCTGCGGATACTACGGCGACCCGGTCAGGGAATGCACATGCTCATCCACGGTAGTCACTCACTATCAGAAAAAAATCAGCGGCCCGCTCATGGACCGCATCGATATTTTCCTCGATATACCCCGTGTGGATTACGATAAGCTCATGGATGACGGCCACTCTGAAACCTCGGAAAGCGTGCGCCGGCGCGTTCAGGCAGCCAGGCTAATCCAGACTGAAAGATTTGCAGGATCCGCTTTAACGGATAATGCCGACATGACCGCCCTCGAGATAAGACAATTCTGCAAGGTCGATCCTCAGGCCCAGGCGCTGTTAAAAACAGCCATGAAACAGATCCATTTCACTGCAAGGGCCTTCCACCGTACGCTTAAACTCGCGCGTACCGTAGCGGACCTGGACTGCTCTCCGATAATAAAGACCAACCACGTGGCCGAGGCATTGCAGTACAGGCAGAGGAATATCAACCAATAAAAAAGCAGGCGAGCTTGAGGCCCACCTGCCCGATCTTATATACCGTGTCACCTGTGGTGACGCTTACTTTTTCAGTTCGCTGTATTTCCTGATCATGGCAATGATACCGTAATCGGTCAGCAGCACCGTGCGGTTTATGCCATCCGAGGCCTGGTATTGGTCGAGGGCTGAGGTAAATAGAACCTGAAACTCGGCAAAAAGCCACATCTGCCTTCGCAGCAGAATCAGCGCATAGACCGCTTCATCCAGGGGAATATTCTCATAAAACTGCTCCTCGGCGAATTTGGAGAAGTATGCTGTGGCGACATCGTATGTATTCTGCTCAAAATACATTCTCTTAAGATTTTTATAGAAGGATTCACCCTGGTTAACCAGCTTGAATTCACGGACTTTTTTATAGGCTGCGGTCTTTGGGTTGGACACCAGTGCCTTTGCCCACAGCCTGGCTATCTCCTGGGCGTGCTGCTCGGTGAAATTTAACAATTTGTCAGCATAGGCTATATACATCCCGGCCATAGCACCCTCCTTTAATTGTCACCACGCTGATTTAAATACAGGATACGTGCAAGAGAAAATTTATTCTAAATCTCTATTCCCACCCCCTTGGTTTATTTACTCAATTAAATTATAAATATGTGATTTACAAATAACAAGAGACCTTGATCACTTTCTGCGGGATAATTCAAAAACCACAGGGCTGCCCGGATCGGGGCAAACCACGGTGCATTTGTCAGGATCTTTTTCCCAGGGAAAGTTGCCCTCCGACATCAATACCTGGGCAAATGGGAATAACGTGTAAAAAGCCCAGGCGCACATGCCTGCCGGGCACATGTCCGTGACCACGAATTCGTCGCCCTGTTTGTGGCCGGCCACGCATGTGCCTTTCTGTGATACTACCTTCGCGGAAATCACACGTTTCTCATGATTCGCCATATATATCTCCTCCTGTCCACTGCTTCTGCACGAAAAATACCACGATCCCCGCAAAAACGAAAGTTCACCGGCTTGCCTGCAGCGAAACGGGAAGCCGGTGAACTGAGCGTGCTTACGAGAAATGAACTATTTTACTTCTACTTTTGCGCCGGATTCTTCCAGCTTCTTTTTAATGGAAGCGGCCTCGTCCTTGTTTATGCCTTCTTTGACGGGCTTGGGCGCGCCTTCAACCAGATCCTTGGCTTCCTTCAAACCAAGCGTGGTCACCTCACGTACGGCTTTGATGACGGCGATCTTGTTCTCGCCGACTTCCTTGAGAATCACCGTGAAATCGGTCTGTTCCTCGGCGGCTGCGGCTGCTCCGCCGGATGCCCCACCGGCAGCCGGCCCTGCGGCCACGGCCATGGGCATAGCGGCGCTGACACCGAATTCCTCTTCCAGCGCCTTAACCAGCTCCGAAAGCTCAAGTACGGTCATTCCCTTTATCATCGTTACGATCTCGTCTTTTGTCATCCTGGTATCCTCCTGTTATTCGTTTATTACAGATTAATTATTGATATAGGGTTCATTACCCTGTAATTGCCTGCTTCAGGCGCTCTCGAGCTGTCTCGCTCTGGCCTGTAATACTCCGACCAGCCCGCGCAGCGGTGAACTGAGTACAAAATGAAGTGCATAGACCGGTGATTTCAGACGGCCCAGCAACTGGCTGATCAGTACCTCCTTCGATGGTGTCGCAGCCAGGCTGATCACGTCAGCGGGTGTAAGCACCTTATCACCCAGCACGCCGCCTTTGACTTTCAGCACGGAGTTGGCCGACTTGATGTGCTCGATCAGAATTTTAGCCGGCTTAACGGCGTCGTCATAGCTGAAGGCTATGGCCATGGGCCCTGTCAGGAACTCGTCCAGGCCTTTTATTCCCGCTTTCTCGGCAGCGAAACGCATGAGAGTATTTTTGACTACTTTGTACTCGACACCCTGTTGATGCATTTGCTTGCGCAGCTGTACCATCTCTTTCGCGGTCAGGCCGCGGTAATCCGTGGCGACTGCAACCACGCATTTGCCGAGGCTGCCGGCAAGTTCGTTGATAACCGCTTCTTTCTGTTTACGTAACATATCAATGCTCCTATAAAAAACTATCCTCGTGCCGTTGCACGAGGATTATTCAGGCAGCAAACTGATGCTATCCCTGATAATTAACCTCGGCGGGCATAAGATTAAGCCTTGCGGCGCCCGCTATCAACGGCTGATTTTATTCTTTTAATACTATGCGCTTACAGCCAAATCCGTTATGGACTTGATATCAAGCCTGATACCCGGTCCCATAGTTGTCGAGACCGATGCTGTTTTTATATACTGTCCCTTTGCACCGCTCGGCCTGGCACGCGTAATAGCTTCGATAACCGACATGAGATTCTCGTAAAGCTTGTCCTCTTCAAAGCTTTTCTTGCCCACAGGAACGTGTATGATGGCGGTCCTATCGAGCCTGAACTCCACGCGGCCCTTCCGCACCTCGTTGATAGCGCGCGGTAAATCGGCGGGTCCGACAACGGTTCCTGCCTTGGGATTGGGCATAAGCCCTTTCCTGCCCAATATTTTGCCCAACTTACCGACTTTGCCCATCATATCCGGTGTAGCTATGCTCACGTCAAAATCCAGCCAGCCGTCCTCGATCTTTTTCATCAGGTCGTCGGCGCCCACGTATTCCGCGCCGGCCTCTGAGGCGAGCCTGGCGCCTTCTCCCTGCGCAAATACTACAACCCTCACCTGCTTGCCCAGGCCGTTGGGTAAAAGAGCTGTGCCTCGTACCTGTTGGTCGGCTGCGCGGGGATCGACGCCCATCCTGAGATGCAGTTCGACCGTCTCGTCGAACTTGGCGTAGCCCGACTTTTTAGCGATGGCAACAGCCTCCCTGGGATCATAGACCTTATTGCTTGCAACCAGTTTGGCTGCTTCTCTGTAATTTTTACCTCTGGTAGCCATTGTAATTACTCCACTTTTATGCCCATACTCCGGGCGGTTCCCTCAATAATACGAGCTGCGCCATCCAGGTCCAGCGCATTCAGGTCTTTCTGTTTGACCTTGGCGATCTCGTTGATTTTTGCTTTTGTTATTGTGCCGGCTAACTGCGTCGGCGTAGCCCCGCTGCCTTTCTCAATGCTCAGGGCTTTTTTCAGGAGGTCCGAGGCCGGCGGTGTCTTGGTAATGAAGGTGAAAGACCTGTCCTCAAAGACCGTGATCTCCACCGGTACGATGGAGCCTTCAAATGATTTGGTGCGGTCGTTGTAGTCCTTGCAGAAACCCATGATATTGACGCCGTGCTGGCCCAGGGCAGGACCGACCGGCGGCGCAGGCGTCGCCTTGCCGGCCTGTATCTGTAATTTGACTATTGCTTTAACTTTCTTGGCCATTTTATAGTTTCTCCACTTGCAGGAAGTCCAGCTCTACTGAAGTCTCCCGTCCGAAGAGGGTCAGCATAACTTTAACTTTGCCTTTGCTCATATTTATTTCGTCGACGGTGCCGATGAAATCCGTGAATGGACCGTCGACCACCCGGACGTTCTCGCCTTTTTTAAACCTGATCTTGACCTGTGCTACGCCTTCCTCTTTCTGCTTGAGGATCCGGTTGGCCTCGTTCTCTTGCAGCGGTGTGGCTTCCTTTCCATCACCTACAAAGCCCGTAACCCCCGGTGTTTCCCTGACTACCTTCCAGCTCTCGTGGTCCATCGCCATTCGGACCAGGAGGTAACCCGGGAACATTTTTTTCTCAACGGTCCTGCGTTGCCCGGACCTTATTTCGATCTCGTTCTCTTTAGGTATCTCTACATTGAGGATCTTGTTGCCGGCGTCCATTGATTTGATACGCTGCAGCAGCTTATTCTTAACTTTCTCCTCATGCCCTACGTAGGTATGTATGATATACCATCTGGCATTGGCGTCAACGGTCACACTATTTGCCACCTAATAATACTCTTGCCACGAGCTCTGAAAAACCGTAGTCAACAGCGCCCAGTATAACGCCCATGACAATGCACAAGCCCAGAACGATCAGGGTCAGCCGTATGGTCTCCTGCCGGGTGGGCCATACTACTTTCCTCAACTCTCCGATTACATCGGAGAAAAAAGTAAACCGGCGTTTCTTGGGCTGAGAGGGCTGAACCTGAGGTTTCTTAGCCTTTGCCAGCGCCTGACTTTTATTGTCCTGAACTGCCTGGTCTCGTGTTTTGGTAGGTTGTATAACCTTTACCTGTTCTTTATTAGCCACCTTGTTACTTGGTCTCCCGGTGTAGCTGATGACTTCGGCAACGGGGACAATATTTCTTCAGTTCCAGACGCTGTGAGTCATTCTTTTTATTTTTTTCTGAGGTATAGTTCCTCTCCTGGCACGTCGTACATGCCATATAGACTACGCCTCGCGCATCACCTTTTTTTGCCATCTTTTATCCAAGTATCTTCGTGATCACGCCTGATGCAACCGTCTTACCGCCCTCGCGGATGGCAAAGTGCATGCCCTGCTCGAGTGCAACGGGGTAAATCAGTTTGATACTCATTTTAATACTGTCACCCGGCATGACCATCTCAACGCCCTGCGGCAGCTCGGTCTGGCCTGTAACATCCAGTGTCCTGATAAAGAACTGCGGTTTATATCCGTTGAAGAAAGGTGTATGCCTGCCGCCCTCTTCCTTGGTCAGAACGTAGACTTCACCCTCGAAATGTGTTTGCGGTTTGATGCTACCCGGTTTGGCCAGCACCTGTCCTCTCTCCACATCCTCGCGCTCGATGCCCCTGATAAGGCAGCCGACCGCATCGCCTGCTTCTCCGGCTTCAAGCTGTTTGTGGAACATCTCAACGCCTGTGACTACAGTTTTCTTGGTTTCTTTAATGCCGACGATCTCAACCTCGTCGCCGATCTTAACCACGCCACGCTCGATTCTGCCGGTGACCACAGTACCGCGCCCTTTGATGCCGAACACGTCTTCGATTGGCATCAGGAACGGCTTGTCAACTGCACGAGTCGGCTGAGGAATATAATCATCCACAGCATCCATAAGCTTTATTATGCCGCTGCACCACTTGCAATCGGGTTTGCCGCAGCCGCATTCCAGCGCCTTCAGGGCGCTCACGCGGACGATGGGGATTTTGTCTCCAGGGAAATTGTATTTGGTCAGCAGGTCCCTCAGCTCCATTTCGACCAGCTCAAGCAGTTCCTCGTCTTCCATTGCGTCAACCTTGTTCAGCGCCACAACCATGGCGGGTACTTCTACCTGCCTGGCCAGCAGGATGTGCTCCCTCGTCTGGGGCATGGGGCCGTCGGGAGCACTCACGACAAGTATGGCGCCGTCCATCTGGGCCGCGCCGGTGATCATGTTCTTGATATAGTCGGCATGGCCGGGGCAGTCCACATGGGCGTAATGCCTCTTCTTGGTTTCATATTCGATATGGGCGATGGCGATGGTAACGCCCCTGGCCTTTTCCTCGGGAGCATTATCGATGCTATCGAAAGGTCTGAACGATGTATCACCGATGCCCTGTTTGGATAAGACTAATGTGATAGCAGCGGTCAATGTGGTCTTGCCATGATCCACGTGACCTATTGTGCCCACATTCAAATGCGGCTTTTTTCGCTCAAATACTTTCTTTGCCATATGGTAAAACCTCCTTCATTTCTGAGCCCACAATCAGATTCGAACTGATGACCCCGTTCTTACCAAGAACGTGCT
This sequence comes from Dehalococcoidia bacterium, assembly GCA_041653995.1. NCBI lineage: Bacteria > Bacillati > Chloroflexota > Dehalococcoidia > Dehalococcoidia bacterium. Next base: position 176,078 of record JBAZEK010000001.1, on the reverse strand, counting down.
CTACCGACTGAGCTATGTGGGCAAATTGCCATAATATTATATATCACATCACGCAGATGCGACCACAAATTATACAATAAATCATTTTAAATCTACAAAATTCAAAAAAGAATACTGGTGGAGGGAGTAGGATTCGAACCTACGTAGCCCTTAGGGCGGCAGATTTACAGTCTGCTCCGATTGGCCGCTCCGGCATCCCTCCATACCGGTCATCAGATCTTAGCCCGAGAGGGGAGTCGAACCCGCTAACCTACCGATTACAAGTCGGTTGCGCTTCCATTGCGCCACTCGGGCAACAAGGCGTCCTATCCGTGCTTTAATCAGACGACAAACACGAATTATAGATGGGGCATAGCTAAAAGTCAAGGTAAATCAATACCCCACGCTATCTTTACTTGCCCGCGATTTATTTGTTAGACTTAGCTGAGCGCATAATACGACTCAAGGAGAATTGTTATGGGTTCTAAAGATAAGGGCAAGAAGGAACACAAAAAGGCTAAGAAAGATGCAAAAAAAGCGGCGCCGGCTACGATTTTTGAACCGGTGTCCGAAGTCGAAGTGATCAGGAAGAAAGGGAAAAAAGAGGAGTTCCCTGAATAGTCGGCGGACACTTTTAATAGTCGCGGCCGCATCCGGTACCTCGGGGTCGTCATATGTCTGATCTGGCCCGGCTTCAAGCCGTCGTACACGGCAGAGTACAGGGAGTTTATTACCGGGCTTTCACATTTCGCATAGCCAAGAGTTTGTCGCTCAGTGGCTGGGTGAAAAACTCACACTCTGGAGATGTCGAGGTTCAGGCCGAGGGCGCCAGAGAAGACCTGGAAGCATTGCTCAAGCAGTTGAAAGTGGGTCCGGAAGGCGCTTCAGTCTCTGAAATCGACGTGACCTGGTCGGATTACACGGGTGATTTCAGCGGCTTTAACGTCAGGTACTGAAATCAGCTCTCTAATTCGCTTTTGCCGGCCTTAATGACATCCAGATACTGCCGGTCAACTCCCAGCATATCCGAAGCTTCCCGGTCGATCTCATAAGGCTCTCCCTCGAATATTTTACCCGGGCACTCGGTCTTCCCTTTGAACGAATCGTCGGCCGCACTGAATTTTTTCCTGCCGTCGATGATGGCCAGGTCGAAGGGCAATGTGAAGTAGAGGTCGGCGTATACCTTGTCCCAGCCGAATTCATCCAGCGAACCCCATCCGCAGTCGGATCCTTTCTTATATTTGCTTACCGGCAGCAGACTGAGCAGGTTTTTAATGCTGAGAAAGGCGTGGTTTCCAACGGTGCGCAGAGATGATATTGTGATGAGGAAATCGCACGAAAGCACAACATTGGGCACCCAGAAAGTTGCCACCGCGAAGGGATGAGGCAGGGGATTCTCGATCTCCACCCAGATGCAATCCTTGACATCCAGCATCAGAACACGTTGGAAATCGTATCCCAGCGACTTATAGATCGGATAAACCGACTCTCCGCTTGCGGTGCCCTCCAGCACGATGATATCGGCGTCGCTGACCTGCTTGACCTTGTCTATCACCGTGCCAAGTATCTCCCTACTGGTGCTGAAAGGATACGGGTAAGGATAACTGGCATTGGGCTTAATGAGGATCTTGTGTGCCCTGGAGACCAGCGGAGGCGGTTGAAAAACGTATTGTGACGCTTCGTATATCATCTCAGGATATTAAAATACTCATTTAATACGGTCGGTCCGCCCGACAGGGGAATTATCTCTCTGTCCACGTAAATCTATTGATTTTATTGTATCATCCAAGTCAATGGAAAGATATACCTTTGGCGAGAATCGATTGAATTGCCGGGGATGGCGTGGGAGGGAAATAAAAAACCTTAACATCTGGATAGTGGAAGGAAGTAAATTGATTTCAAAGGTACGGCGGCGTTGCCGCCACCGAACGACCATAGGAGTAAATACTCCCTAGAAAGGAGGTGATCCAGCCGCACGTTCCCGTACGGCTACCTTGTTACGACTTCGTCCCAGTCACCGGTCCCACCTTCGGCGACTGCCCCCCTTGCGGGTTAGCCTATCGACTTCAGGTGTTACCGACTTCCATGACGTGACGGGCGGTGTGTACAAGGCCCGAGAACGTATTCAACGCAGTGTGCTGACCTGCGTTTACTAGCAACTCCAACTTCATGCAGGCAGTTTCAGCCTGCAATCCGAACTGAGGATGATTTTTTGGATTGGCTCCAGATCGCTCTATTGCAACCTATTGTATCACCCATTGTAGCGTGTGTGTAGCCCAGGATGTAAGGGCCATGCTGACTTGACGTCATCCCCACCTTCCTCCGCGTTATACGGGCAGTCTCGCTAGAGAAATTAACTAGCGACGAGGGTTGCGCTCGTTGCAGGACTTAACCTAACACCTCACGGCACGAGCTGACGACAGCCATGCAGCACCTGTGCAAGTTCCTGACTGGATACAGGTCGTCCCTCTTTCGAGTTTCTACTTCAAGCATGTCAAACCCTGGTAAGGTTCTTCGCGTTGCATCGAATTAAACCACACGCTCCGCTGCTTGTGCGGGCCCCCGTCAATTCCTTTGAGTTTTAGCCTTGTGGCCGTAGTCCCCAGGCGGAATACTTAAAGCGTTAGCTTCGGCACAGAGAGGGTCGATACCCCCTATACCTAGTATTCAACGTTTAGGGTGTGGACTACACGGGTATCTAATCCGTTTCGCTCCCCACACTTTCGGGCCTCAACGTCAGGAGCATCCTAGAAAGCCGCCTTCGCCACTGGTGTTCCTCACGATATCTACGCATTTCACCGCTACACCGTGAATTCCGCTTTCTTCTGATGCCCTCAAGCTCCCCAGTATCAACTGCAGTCTCCCAATTGAGTCGGGAGATTTCACAACTGACTTAAAGAACAGTCTACACCCTCTTTACGCCCAGTAAATCCGGATAACGTTCGCCTTCTACGTATTACCGCGGCTGCTGGCACGTAGTTAGCCAAGACTTATTCCACGAGTACCGTCATATTTCTTCCTCGTGAAAAGGGGTTTACAACCCGAAGGCCGTCATCCCCCACGCGGCGTCGCTGCGTCAGGCTTTCGCCCATTGCGCAAAATTCCTTGCTGCTGCCTCCCGTAGGAGTCAGGGCCGTATCTCAGTCCCCGTCTGGCTGGTTGTCCTCTCAGACCAGCTACTGATCATCGACTTGGTAGGCCATTACCCTGCCAACTATCTAATCAGACGCAAGCCCCTCCTCAAGCGCAAAAGCTTTGCTGATAAGCTGACGCTTACCAGAACATGCGGTATTAGCCTGCCTTTCGGCAAGTTATCCCCCACTTAAGGGTAGGTTACTTACGCGTTACTCAGCCGTTCGCCACTCCCCGATCAATCTTGCGAAAAATCGGGGCGTTCGACTTGCATGCATCAGGCACGCCGCAAACGTTTATCCTGAGCCAGGATCAAACTCTCTTAATTAGTTTAGAACCTTCCTTCCACTATCCAGTTGTTAAGGTACGTTTTGGAAAACAGCACTTATATTAGCATGCCGTTTGGGGGATGTCAAACAATACCAAATCAATTGTTGATGTTCTGTGATTTTGTCACCTTCACTCCCAACCGATTCAGATAGGCGCATATTATTCTGGCAGTGAATAGTAATGTGTGCTGTTACTCCCCTGGAAACAAATGGCTGAAAGAAGCAGGCTTGACTTAGATGTTGCATGTACGGGGGTGGGTATATCCCAAGGAGGAAGTATCACGCGTATCATAACGCACTTTACCCTGGACCATGAACATGTAATAGTCTTACGAGTGGATCAACGTCAAATATTAATAAAACTTAACTGTCAATACGCTAATCGTAGAATCCGAAATCATCAATGGCCTTTGTCAGCATGTAGAAATTATATGGCGGCGTCGATGACGGAGTCTCACAGGCCGTCATGAGGATATACCCACTGGGGGCATCTTTGCCGGCTAGGATGCATTTTTTAGCTGCCTCATAGACTTCATTGGCCGCCGCGTTGGCAACAAGTGAAGTATCGAGATTGCCGGCAATGATATTTTTTTCACCAAAGTATTTTATTCCATCCGCAATGCTAACCTGTTGTCCCAAGCTAACGATGCCGGGATCGCCCATAGGCACCTGGCTCCATAAAGGCAGGTTCTTATTCTGCTCTCCGCAGATATGGCATAAAATGTGCTTCACACTCAATCCCAGTATCTCCTGGTGCAGCTTCTGCTGGTAGGGCAACACGAATTCTTCAAAAGTGCGTGGCGATATAATGGAGTTTGCTGCAGTGGGTTCCCATATTTGCACCAACAGGCGCTGCGTGCCGAAGATCTTAACCCACAGCCTGGCTGCACTTAAGATATGATCGGCCGCCAGCTGCATAACCCTGTGGACCGTTTCCGGTTCCCTCGCTATCCACATGCACAGATTTTTTATATCACAGATGTTGCCTGCCGTGGTGAATACACCGCCCACCACAAGACTGATCAAACCACCATGGCTTTCCTGCATTTTGGAAAACTCCAGCGCCTTGGGAAGATTGCCCGCTGCCTGCGGATCCAAGAGCCTGAGCTTATCGATATCTTCAAGCGATTGTACCGGGTAGCGTATACTTCTCGGTGATTGAATCGAATCGCCGATCGGGAACTCTACTTCCCCACCAAACTCTCTCGTCCCATAGACAGCACTGCCGAAAAAGGGGTACTGGTCGTGTCCATACATTTGCTGGGTCCATAGTTGGGCATCGAAGCTTTTAACAGGTTCGCTGTACACTGAACCTATGGGGTACCCGACGTTCTTAGCGCTGAAGCCCAGCGAAAAGGGGAAAAAAGGCACGCGGTCGAATTTTTGCCTGTTCAAAAGGGAGTTTACCCGCTCGATGGATGTCATTTTACCCTTATTATCAGTTTTATTCATTACCTATCTAATCTTGTTAATTTAAGTCAGAAATAACCCCAGCTACTGAAATATTAAATAAATTTCTCGCAGAGATAGACGGCCGCCATCGCATCTTCTCCATGGGCATCACAGCCCAGCTCTTTTGCCAGGACCGGCGTGGTGCAGGCACCGCCAATGATGATTTTTACTTGATCCCGCAGCCCGGCCATGGTTATCTCCTCCACCGCGGACCGTAAGGAGATAACCATGGGTGTTAGCAGCATAGAGAGCGCCACGATTTTTGCCTTGTGTTTGCGTACTGCTTCAACAATCCGCTGAGAGGCAACATCGGACCCCAGGTCGATCACCTCAAAACCAGCGGCGCTCAGCATCATACCCACCAGGTTCTTGCCGAGGTCATGGATATCTCCCTTGACGGTTGCCAGCACGACGGTGCCTTTGCCCTGAATATCGGTATTGACCAGCAATGGCTCCAGCGGGACCAAGCCGGCTTTCATCACCTCTCCCGCCAGCAACAGCTCGGTCAGGAAATATTCACCTGACTGGAATCGCTCGCCCACGATCCTCATGCCGGCGCTCAGACCCTCGTTCAGCACATTGCGCGGATCGGCGCCCGCCTTTAGAGCAGCGCTTACCTGCCCTGTCACTCCGTCGATATCCAGGCTGACAACAGTTGCCAACACCCCTTGTATAGCTTCATGTTCGTTCATTGCTCACCTCATCGATTTCAATCTAATGTGCGATAGGATACGCCCCGTAGCGGTGGGTATATTCGATCATCCAGCGGGTATTTTCGACTTTCACCGCATAGTGCGAGTTGGTCTTACCCATGATGAACCCACCATCCTGAGCAGCAGCTTGTATCGCCGACTTTACCGCTGCCTCCACTTCCTCCCGTGTACCCTGGCTCATCACATGGGAGATGTCAAGGTTACCAAAAATGCACATCCGCTTCCCTACTCGTTTTTTCACCTCCGCCAGGTCTACCCCGGCAGTTGGCTCCAATGCTTGTGCACCATCGAAGCCCCAATCCACGAAAAGATCCAGCAACTGGTTCACGTTGCCGCAGCAATGGATGATGATCTTCAAGCCGCGTTTGTGAGCCTCTTTGGTGATTCTCCGCAGGCCGGGGCCGAAAAATTCATCCAGCACACGTGGCGAAACCATCGGTCCGCTCTTGTAGGCCAAATCGTCCTCGTAAACTAAAGCCGGCATTCCAGCATCGGCAGTAGCGTGGATGGTAGCCAGCCAGATCATCTCATAATACTTTGCCATGCGCCGCACAAAGTCGGGATTGCGGTGTAGCGCAACTGAGAAGGCTGTCAAGCCCATGCCCCCGGTGGACGCCTCCCACAACCCAGCACACGACAGGCTGCCCAGCAGATAAATCCGCTTGCCATAGCGTTTCTGCAGGTCGGCGAAGATAGGATACAGCATCTTATACAATCGATCGGGAGTGGGGTGAGGCCAGGCGTCCCATAGCTCCGGCGTGGTCAGCAATCCCTGACGGTACATAGGCGTGTCCACATTTCCATCCGGGTCGGCTACCAAATCGTATAGCTTACCCCAAATGTCGGTCGCCTGCCGGTTACCCTTTAGATTGAAAATCGCCGAGTACCCCGCCAGGGAACAATCGTATCCCAGGACGATGTCGGCTTCAATTTTTTTTGACATAAATTTCTCTACCTGTCGATTGGACCAGCCAATACGATTTATCAGTGGGGCAGCCAGTTTGAATAACGTCCCTGTCAAGCCTTCCTGGATCAGGCGTAGCGGAACGGCCTTGTTTTTCTCGCCCAGGATTTCGTAAATCTGGTTCTGTATCACGGTCTCGGAGTAGATAGGCACACGATCAGGTATTCCCAGATTGAGTGCGATTGCGGTTCGTTCGTTGCTGTTCATGAGTTACTCCTTACAGGTGTTTCTACGAACAATTGAAATAACCTTAAATCTTCGAGATAACGTTCGCTAATTATTGGCATATCAACATCTTCATACATAATGTTATTTACACCTTTTTTCTTTTACGATGGCCTTTAAATTCACCTCAGAATAGATTCATCATTATGAACTTTTTCAGTTATAAAAATTGTTTAAAACGCAGTGCATATCCTGAAGGTACTCGCGTAGAACCCTTACTAATGCGTTCTGATGTCTCCTCTTGCAACGAGCTGCCCACAAACGCCATTACAGGTCCCCATCATTTACAATCAGGCTCCTGACTTGATCTCATCAAGCATTTTACGATGCATTTCAGCATCGATGGGATAGAAAGAAATAAGCGTAATAGTAGCCAGAATGAAAATGAGTGGCACGGCAGTCATTAAAAGCTTGATCATAAATAGTGTACCTTCACTCTGTGCAATGTTTGGAATATAGTTCGCCAGAGTGAGGCATTGCCCGGCAATAAAACCCGCAAGCGCGGCTCCTATTTTAAAGCTAACCCAGAAACAACCATAAAGGATCCCTTCTCTGCGCAATCCCGTCTTCCATTGGGAGAATTCAACCGTATCGGGAATCATCGACCACGGGCTCAGGTAAACGGTTGCCATCCCCACACCAGCCAGGAATAAGATCGGAACTATATACTCAATGCCTTTATCACTGAAAAAATACAGAAGTACCAGTGCGATGGAAAAAATTATCAGGCCTGTGTTAAAGGCAAATTTCTTGCTCTTCTTTTTTGAGATAAACACGAAAAGAGGCAGGAAAATGCCCGCAGTGACGAAGAGTAGGAGGAAGGCGATGGGGATCATCCATTCCATCTGGAGGTTATATTTAAAATAATAGTTTACCACCACTCCCACAATACTTATCCCAACCATCATCAGAGTAGTCGCTCCGGTTAGTATGAGAAAGGGGCCATTTTTTACTACCAGCGCCAAATCCTTCTTAAGCGGCTGCTTTACCTCTCCCGAAGACAAACCCCTCTCTTTGACGCTCGCAAATGTAATCATCAGCAAGACGACAACGATAACTGCATATATTATCCCCATAGCTCGAAATCCTGTAGTCTCGTCAGCAAAAGATCCCACCAGTAGCTTCGTTGCGCCCGCAGCAGCAAGCGTTCCTGCAAGCGCGAAGGCCATGGAATAGCCCGAAAGAGACGACCTCTCGTGGGCATCAAGCGTGAGATCGGCCGTAAGGGAGCCGTAGGGAACATTCGCCACAGTGATTGCCGAACAGAAGGCTATAAATGTAACAAATCCATAGATTATTCGGTCTGTTTCTGAAAGGTTCGGGGAGGCGAAAAGCAATATCATCGAGATACCTAATAATATCGATCCAAACAAAATATATGGGCGTTTCTTCCCCCATCGTGACTTTGTATGATCGCAAAAGTATCCTACCATCGGATCGAAGACAATATCCCAGGCTTTAGATACAAAAAAAATGGCCCCTGCAAAGGCCGCGCTGATCATAAACACATCAGTATAAAAGAAGATCAGGAAAAGGGCGACAACCTGGAACGCTAAGTTAAAGGCAAAGTTGCCTATGCCATAACCCAACTTAACACCCAGAGAGAGGCGTTCGCTGCCTTCGACCGTGTTCACATTTGAGACCTGCTGAATGTCTTTCATATGGATTCCTCACACATTTCTTAATTACCTATTGTGTTACAGATTTGTAGCTGAATTATCCTATTGATTGAACAATGGTTCGTAACCATATGATTCAACTATCCCGGCTATTTCCGTCTTCATCGCGTCGGTTAGCTCGCCCATGTCGCGATAGTCGCAGCCTCTGTTGATCTTTTCGTATTTTGTTTTAGCCATTCTGTTATACGGCATGAGATGTACTGGTCCCTTATAGGAGGATTCTTTGAGAACCGATAAAATTCCATGCATTGATTTGGCATCAGCATTGAAACCCGGGATTACCGGAATTCGCGGTATGATCCGTTTGCTTCCGATTCTCTCAACGAACTGACTGAAATTCTCTAGTATTCTTTCATTACCAGTGCCGATATACTCACGATGTTTTACCGGATCAGAGTGTTTGAGATCGAAGAGAATAAGGTCAGAAAGCGTTTGCAGTTTCTCAAGAGAATCCGTATTAAAACATCCACTGGTTTCTACAGCGGTATGGATACCCAAGGCTTTCAACTTTATTAGAAGATCGAAGAGAAACGATGTCTGAACTGTCGGTTCACCCCCTGACACCGTCACTCCACCCCCCGAAGCCTGGTAGAAATCTCTATCCCTGGAGACTAGAAGCGCTATTTCTTCCGAGTCGCACTCACGTCCGATTTTTTCCATGACGTTGTTCCTGCAGACAGCGGCACATTTACCACAAACAGAGCATTTTTCACGATCCCGCAGGACTCCTTTGCCAGTCATGCTAAGCGCTGCCTGCGGGCAGGCTTTGATGCAGGCGCCGCAACGTGCACACCGTTCTGCAAAATATGACATCTCCGCCATACCAGACTGTGACTCGGGGTTGTGGCACCATAAACAACGGAGCGGACATCCCTTCAGAAAAATTGTGCTGCGTATACCGGGGCCATCATAAATGGAGTAGTATTGTATATCGAAAACCAAGCCCTTCATGAAGTATCTTAAACTCCCCTGTGTTCAGTCCTCTCGATGATTTCATTCTGTATTTCATATCCAAGGTCTACAAAATATGCACTGTAACCGCCGACCTTCACAATGACATTCCTGTAATTCTCCCTATCCTTCTGCGCCGCTTTAAGCACCTCAGTTGAAACCACTGTCGGCTGAAGCTGTTCGCCCCCCAATCGGAAATACGTTTTCAATAGATCGATCCATTTCTTCCTTGCCTCCTCTGTTTGGCCGATGGAGGATGGGTGCAATCTGATATTTACTGCACAACCCATGACATTGGAAAAATCGATAGCAGCCACCGATCGCAGCACACCGGTGATACCGCATTTTTCCACGTTGTAAGGATTACAGCTGGCTGCATATGGCTTTGCGGCCTTCCTGCCATCAGGAGTGGCAGTTGAAATGCGACCGTCATATGTATGCGTAGTCATACTGTTGACAAAGGGGGCATAAAAACCTCCTTTATACGTATGGTAGTGGAAAGTCTCTTCGAAAATACGCTTTGTCACATCGTGTGCTATAGAGTCCGACTCCGGATTCCCGTTGCCCCATTTGCCGTCCACTTCGTTTATCCATTGATAGATATTCTCATATCCCACAAAGTTCTTATCGACGGCATTTAAAAGATCTTTAAACGTAAACCGCTTTTGTTCAAAGATAAGTTTTTTCATCACGAAGAGCGAGTCAACGACGTTTGCTATGCTGTTCATAAATAGAATGCCTTCAAGGTCATATACTGCACCGCCGGCCGTTATATCCCTGCCATGGTCCAAACATCCACCCATGAAAGCCGAGATATAAGGCGCAGGAAGGTGTTCAGCATACAGACTGTCTCGTATATATGTTGCCTCAACGAGCTTTTTAATCTGAAAGGCTGTTTGTTCTACAAATGCATCGACCAGTTGATCGAAGGTTATAAAAGTATCAGGATTTCCTGTCTTAAGTCCGATGCCTTCAACCATGCCTATCACGGTCTGCGAATCGCCATTGCGAAGAGTCATGTCGAGAATCCGGCTTAATAATAATGCGCAGAATGCCTCTCCACCGGTTTTGCCCGGGGCCACCATGTCAACACAACCGGTAATAGCATAGCCAAGCGCATCCTCGCGCGAAAAACCGCGCTTTTCCAGGGCTTTGATACTCACTTCATCATTCATGACTGATATGCTGGAGATACCCTCATGGTGAAGCTCGGCAACCTTCCTAAAAAGCTCCGGGGGGGAATTCTTATGCAGTCGGACAACGAAATTCAGCGCTGCCTTTGAATCTGCTGCGGCTTCCAGCATCACATACGTTAGATCGTTAGTGGCATCCTTCGCGTTGGCGGTAAGTCCTCCCATTGTTACAGGCTCAGACCCTTCGTATCGCTGGGTGAAATAGCTGATGAAATTGGAATACGGCCTCATATTATGGCTCATGACTTTGAGAAAGAGCTCTTCAAGTAATTCACGTGCTTCTTCCCTGCTGATCTTACCCTCTTCCATATCCTTGACGTAATATGGGTAAAACAATTGGTCCAACCTCCCAGGTGCGTGCACGTTGAATGGCATCGAAAGTTCGACCGCGGTTTTTATCGTCCAATACGATTGGACGGCCTCACTAAAGCTCTGCGGCGGGTACAGTGGAACTCTCTTACATATTTCAAGTTGCCGCTGCAATAATCTGCCTCTTTGGGGATCCTTGTTCTGTTCAAGCTCTCGCAATATCGTTTCCACTAGCCTTCGGGCGTAAATAATGACCCCTTCTAAAGCAATGTCAATTGATTTCAGAAATTCACGTTGATCTGATGTTAAGTCTTTGCTATTCAGTCGTTCTCTTATTTCTTCATGCATCCCCAGCAGTCCCTTCTTCAGCGGCGTCTCATGGTCCAGAATCAAATGTCCCTGCCAGGTGCCTATTGCAGACCCGGTTGAGATGATCGTGTCATTCCTGGACGTAGTGGATGGAAGCGCTGCCGAAAAGCTCAGGATATCTCCGGTATAAACGTTTGAACTCTCCAGAGCTGTTTTAAGAAGATCGGCAATGGTTTTCCCCTTCCAATAAGGGAAAAGCTTGTTGTGGAGTTCTTTTTTATCACCTGATGTTATCCTGTAGGGATTTATTTTGCGGCTGTACATTGGACTTAATCCGATACTCGGCATCGCCACGCCCACATCCGCCGTATGTTTCATATTCCTGTAAAGGGTCAATAAACCGTAGCGCCTTATCATGCTTCCGATAAATCTCAGGTTTGATCTAGCCAGGTGCCCCGCCATCGAGAGTCTGCCCAGCTCAATCTTTAATGTCTCATTGAAAAGACCCCGTTCGATATCAATAGGAATCCCCAGATAATACTCTGTCCACGTACCGCAGATCCTGTCGTCAGGATCCAGATTTATACGCATTTTCTCATATACATTTTTCATGGAGAGGGCTACCCGCACTCCCGGCGAAAAGTTGCTCTTCTCTGTTTCACGCCACTTTTCCGTATAATATCGCGCACGTTCAATGGAGATGCCGGGCATATCCTCAAGGTACCTGCGGCGAATTCGTTTGATGCGTTCCGACGCCTTATCCTTCATATACATCTAATGTCTCCTATGACTATTATCATCCCTGCCATTATTACCCCGAATTACCTGACAATACCACCAATACTACTAAGCTCCACCACCTAAATGTCGAATACAATCCCTGAAGCCATATCCTCTACACCATTTTGTGCTCTGATCTAGAAATAATCTCCTCCTGGATCTCATACCCGAGATCCACGAAGCAAGCACTGTAGCCACCGACCTTTACAACCACATCCATGTAGTTCTCGGGATTCTTCTGGGCCGCCCTCAGCACCTCTGTAGAGACCACGGTGGGCTGAAGCTGTTCGCCGCCCATACCGAAGTATGTCTTGACCAAGGATATCCACTTCTTTCTGCTTTCCGTATCTTTACCGATCGCTGAGGGGTGCATTCGGAGATTAACCGCAACCCCGAGCACGTTGGTGAAATCCATTGTGGCAACCGAGCGAAGCACTCCTGTCGGCCCGTGCTTGTCCACATTGTAAGGATTGCAGCTCGAGGCAAACGGTTTGCCGCCTTTCCTGCCATCGGCAGTTGCTATACAGATGCGCCCGTCATAGGTATGTGAGGTCATACTGTTGACAAATGGAGCTATGAATCCCCCTTTGTAGGTGCGGTATTTGAATGTCTCAGTGAACAAACGGGTGGTAAGGTCCCTGGCAAAGTCGTCCGATTCGGGATTGCCATTGCCCCATTTACCCTCCACTCCCTGGATCATGCGATGGATATGCTCATAGCCGGTAAAGTTGTTATCGATGGCACTCAGCAGTTCTTTGAAAGTAAACTCCCGCCGTTCAAAGATGAGTTTCTTGATCACATAGAGCGAGTCAACCACATTGGCGATGCTACTCATGTAGAGGATACCCTCAAGATCATAGATGCCGCCACCACGGGTGACATCCTTCTTCTTTTCCAGACATCCCTGGATGAATGCCGAGATATGCGGGGCAGGAAGATATTTGGCATATAGCCGGTCTCTGATGCAGGACGCCTCTGCAATCTTCTCAATCTGGAAAGCAGCCTGCCTGACATATGCATCAACGAACTCACCGAAAGAAGAAAACCCCTCCGGTTCGCCGGTTTTGAGCCCGACGTTTGCCACCGTGCCCACAAGAGTACGGGCATCCCCATTTCTCAACGTAATATCCAAGGTACGACAGAGCAGCAATGCGGAATACGACATACTGCCCATCTTGCCGGGCACGCACAGGTCAACACAACTTCCCATGGCATACTCTCTGGCGTCCTCTTGAGGAAATCCCCGTTTCTCCATGGCCTTGAGACAGACATCATCATTCAGCATAGAAACACTTGAGTAGCCGTTATAGTACATATCGGCTAACCTCATGTATAACTCGTCAGGGGTATTCCTGTTAAAGCGAACCGCAAAATTCAGCACAACCTTGGACTGTTCTGCGGCATCCAGTATTACATGGGTTAGCTCGTTGCATAAATCCTCCCCGTTCACGGTTTGCCCGCCGAGCGTCACCGGTTCCGAGCCTTCGTAACGGCTGGCGAAGTAGGCGGTAAAATTGGAATATGGCCGCATATTGTGGCTCATAACCTTCAGGAACAGCTCCTGTAACAGCCAACAGGCTTCGTCCCTGGTGATACGACCTTCCGCTATATCATCGCGGTAATATGGAAAAAGGATTTGGTCAAGCCTGCCGGGCGTGTGAACATTGAATGGAATGGCAAGCGCGACTGCTGTCTTCACGGTCCAGTACGACTGCGTTGCCTCGCGGAAGGTGCGTGCTGGGTTCAGAGGTACGTGCTCACAGATCTCCAGCATTTCTGAGAGTATCTGCTTTTGTTCCGGATTATTCTCACGCTCCAGTTCCTGCTTCAGTTTTTCCGTTAACCTGCGAGCATAGATCATCACTCCCTCAAGAACGATATCAATGGAATCAAGGAATGCGCGTTCATCGGGGCTGAGGTTTCCGTTCTGTTTAATTAATCCCTGAACTGCAGAGCGCATACCGATAAGACCGTGTCGCAGGTATTTCTCATGGTCGAGAATCACATGTCCCTGCCAGTTACCGATTCCAGCACCCGGCGAGATAATGGTGTCGTTTCGTGAAGTGGTTGAAGGAAGGGCTATAGCAAAACTGAGCATATCTCCTTTATATATATTTGAAGATTCGAGCTCTTTCCTGAACACATCGACAATGGTCTTTCCCTCCCAGTAAGGCAATAATTCTTTCTGCAGTATCTTCCGGTCTTTAGGCCGGATCGAATAGGGATTGATATTGCGCTTATCCACGGGCTTGGTGCCGATGCTGGGCATGGCGGCACCGACTGCCTGGATATGTTTCAGGTTTCGATAGAGATTCAGAATCCCATATTTCCTGAACATGTAGATAAAGAAACTGAGGTTTGTCTTTACAAGGTATCGGATCATGGAAGGCCGGTCGAGTTCGATCTCCATTACCTTATTAAACAGACCACGTTCAATATCGATCGGTATGCCCAGGTAATTCTCGGTCCAGGTGCCGGCAATCCTGTCATCCCTATGGATACAGATGTCCATGTTTTCATAGACATGTTTCACGGCAAGTGCCACTCTCACAGCCGGCGAAAGCGTGCTGTTTTCAGTCTCACGCCATTTTTCAGTATAGTACCTAGCCCGCTGGATGGAGATAACCGAAATATCCTTCAGATAGCACTTATGAATTCTCTTTATCCTCTCCCTGGCCTGATCTGCTATATTCATTCCTGCTATCCCCTTTTAATTATTGTTGAATCGCGGTCTTGGGCACTCTCTTAATCATCTTCCTGCAAAATATAACCGGTTCTAACCTCGGCTATATTTATAACTGAATCTGGTTCAATTGTCAAATATTTTTAAACTCCGTAGAGCAAACTTTTTGCGTTAGAGGGGGTACGTGGGATGGAGATGCGGATGGGGTGAGACGGTTATAGTTCTGGGGGAAGAAAAACGAAAACTCAAACAGTCTGCAGCAGATCTGTCTTAATGGGAGAAGTATAGGACCTTACTTTGATAGTAATAGACTGGCCAATAAAAAATGTTTGATATATTGCAATCTGACAAGAATTTTGTTACCGGCGAACTCTCAGTTGTCACATGAAATCCTGCTTATTAACACATTTCAGGAAATCACGACCAAATTATGCTATTTTTAAACTTTCATACAGGTCTCTGCTTCACTATACCATAGAATGCCATTTCGAGTGCCTGTTTAATCAAATCTTCCAGACCAATCCCAATTACGTTCCGTGTATTATTCCGTTCGTCGAGTAGAATAAGGCCATCCATCAAGCCCCAGAACGCATTTGTTGCTTTCCACGTATCCATCGAGATGAATTCACCATTTTCTATACCTTCTTTCAACACACCTTCAATCACCTTTAATAAATTATATGCCTTATTGTCTATGACCCTGCCGATTTCTGTTTGCGTTTCCTTGAGCTCATCCGGTATGGCACTCAATATGGATATTATGTCAAAATATTCCCTATGCTCATTATAGTAATTAAAATAAGTCCGTGCGATCTCTGAGAGTTTCGCAAGGGAACTCATGCCAGGCCACGATATAACCTTCGTAATCTTATCGACAAGAATATCAAGGCCTTCATTTTGCAGGGCCTTGTAGATCTCTACTTTGTTCGTATAGTACAGGTAAAAAGTCCCCGTACTTACACCAGCTTTCTCAGTGATCATCTCGATAGAAGTGCCGTAGTAGCCATTATTGAAGAAAAGCTCCTTGGCTGCCTCAAGAATCTTCTGCCTTTTTTGCTGTTTGGCTTCAAGGGTTCTTGCTCTTAGATTCATAACTAAATCATCTCAAAACAAGCGATGTTATTGAATAATATTCATTATAGCATGACTGTCTGTGAGCAAAAAGCTTTCCGGTTTGATGACCAGTTTTCAAATATTGTCCGCGAGCGGAAGCTCCGGTTATGTATGGCTGGAGCGGCGGAGGCGGAGGAAGCGCTGTATTAGTAGCCGGCATCCGGGCACTGCCATCACGATCAAGATCAACTGGACCAGTGCGATTTATAACAACTTCCTCATTGCCGATACCTCCTACCCATTAATGCGGCGTGCAACGTTCGATGCAAACGACGTCGGTGATTCCTGCTACTCTATAGCATGTCATACAGTCCAATTGATTTCGACCGTTTTAATCCTGCTGTCAGGATGTGAACCGCGTTAGCTTTGATCACACGTCAACAACCTTGACGTTTACACTCATACGCTGCTAAAATGCCCCCTGGTATTCCTTTCAAAATTTTACGAGAATCGAGGTATTTATATGCAGCAGCCTGGCCCTGATAAAATCCGCAATGTAGCCCTCCTCTCTCACTCCGGCTCGGGAAAAACCTCCCTGGCCGAGGCCATCCTCTTCGATGCAGGCGCCATCAGCCGCATGGGCAATGTTGCCGACGGCACTACCGCTTCAGATTACGACCCTGATGAGATCAAACACCAGATCAGCCTCAACCTCAGCATACTGCCTGCCCCCTGGAAGAACAACAAGATCAACATAATCGACACACCCGGTTATCCCGATTTCGTGGGCGAGGTTAAATCGGCCCTGCGCGTATGCGAGTCTGCCGTAGTGGTGGTCTGTGCGGCCTCGGGCGTGGAGGTGGGCACCGAGCAGGTATGGAACTATGCCCTGGAAGCCAGGATACCGCGCCTTATTTTTATAAACAAAATGGACCGTGAGAACGCCAATTTCGCGGGCACGCTGGAGCAGATCCAGAATAAACTGAGCGCCAGGTGCCTGCCCATCCAGATCCCTATCGGTTCGCAAAAGGCCTTTAAAGGCGTCATAGATATCATAGCTAAAAAGGCCTATGCGGGAGCGCCGGCCAAAGAAATGGAGTTGCCCGCGGCCATGGCGGCCGAGGTGGATGCCGCCAGGGAGAAGCTGATCGAGGCCGTAGTGGAGGCCGACGACGAGATTATGACGCGCTATCTCGACGGCGGTGAGATCACCACCGATGAGATATATAAATGTCTTAAAGCATCTACTTTACAGGGCACGGTCATCCCGGTTCTGGCAGGCTCCAGCCTGGCCAACAACGGCGTCATCGGCCTGCTGGATGCTATCGTAGAATACCTGCCGTCTCCCATCGCAGCAGGCGCTTTCAAAGCAACCAACGCTGCAGGCAAAGAGGAGGAGGTCAAGCCGGCTGCCGAATCAACACTGACCGCCCTGGTATTCAAAACGACCACCGACCCGCACGTGGGAAAGGTCAGCTTTTTCCGTGTCTACTCCGGAGTGCTCTCCAGCAACTCGCAAGTATGGAACGTGAACAAGGGCGCGGTCGAGCGTATCGGACAGGTTTCGATGCCGCATGGCAAGACCCAGGAAACTGTCACCCAGGTGGGTACAGGTGACATCGGCCTGGTGGTCAAGCTAACCAATACCGCATCGAGCGACACCCTCGGCGTCAAAGAACATCCCCTCAAATTAGCTCCAATCAACTTCCCGTCGCCAATACTGAGCAAGGCCGTGCATCCCAAATCCAAGGCGGACCTGGACAAGATGAGCTCCGGCCTGGCCAGGATCTGCGAGGAGGACCCCAGCCTGAGGTCACAGCGGGAAGCCGATACCGGTGAACTCACGCTGGGCGGCATGGGAGACACACATCTGGAGATCGCGGCCAGCAGGCTGCAGCGCAAATTCGCCGTGGAAGTACTGCTCGATGTACCCAGGGTACCCTACAAGGAAACGATTACAACGCCCGTGGAAGCTGAATTTAAACATAAGAAGCAGACCGGCGGTCACGGCCAGTACGGGCATGTCCTTATAAGGATGGAACCGTTGCCACCGAGTGGTGGTTTCGAATTCGACTCAAAGGTAGTGGGCGGCTCAGTGCCCAGGAACTACATCCCGGCCGTCGAAAAAGGCATCAAGGAGGCGCGAATCGAGGGCGTGCTGGCCGGGTTCCCGGCCGTGGACATGAAGGTCACGCTCTACGACGGCAGCTTCCATCCGGTTGATTCATCGGAAATGGCCTTTAAAATCGCCTCTGCCCAGGCTTTCAAGAAGGGAATGCTGGACGGTTCGCCGGTACTGCTCGAGCCGATTATGAACATCACCGTTACGGTGCCCGATTCCTTTACCGGCGACATCATCGGCGATCTGAACACCAAGCGCGCCCGGGTCAGCGGAATGAATCCCAGCCACGGCCTTAATGTTATCCAGGCGCAAGCCCCGCAGTCAGAGATACTCAGGTATGCCATCGACCTGCGCTCCATGACGCAGGGCAGGGGCACTTTTACCATCGAGTTCAGCCACTACGAGCCCGTGCCCGCCCTTGTCGCCCAGAAGATCATCGCCCAATATAAGAGCGCGGCGCAGAAAGAATGAATGTTGTGGTTGGTTTTTAACCCCGCCCGAATAGTAATCGGATATCAACAGGCATATTAACTCGGGCGCACCTGAAGGTACGCCCCTACGAATAAAAAATAAAATACCCCGCCGGAAATCCGGCGGGGTATTCCTTTTACTATACCGTAATCTGTTACGATACCAGTTCTTTGACTTTGGCTGTGAAGGCCGGAAGCACAACCTTCCAGTCGCCCACCACGCCGAAGCGCGCCTCTTTAAAGATGTTGGCCTCGGGGTCCTTGTTGATGGCCACTATGCACTTGGCGCCTGAGCAACCGGACATATGCTGGCTCGAACCGGAGATGCCGACCGCGATGTAAAGCTCGGGGGCAATGATCTTGCCCGTCAGCCCTATCTGAATGGAATCAGGCACCCATTTGTTGTCGCAGGGGGGCCTGGATGCGCCTACAGCGCCTTTGAGTATCTTGGCCAGCTCCGCCAGCTCTTTGGTGAATGGCTCGGGCCCGCCCATGCCACGTCCACCACCGATAACCGAAGCAGCGTCCTCGATCTTGACGCCCGCAACTTCCTCTTTGATGGTCTCAAGAACCTTGGCCTTTATTTTGGAAGCGTCCAGCGCCACTGCGAAGGCGGCTACCTCACCGGCGCGGCCTGCGTCGGGGGCCAGCGGGGTTCCAGCCTTGACCCTGAGGGTGGCTATCTGCGGAAGAGCATCTGAAGTGAAGATGGCCTTGGCATTGCCGCCGTATACCGGGCGAGTGCATTGCAGCTTACCGCCGTCCATTGCCAACTCCAGACAGTCCATAACCGCGCTCACACCCAGTTTGAAGGCCAGCCTGGGGGCCAGGTCCCGACCGTTGGCGGTCTGTCCCATAATAATGACCTTGGGAGCCAGCTCGGCCACGGCTTTCTCCATGACCTGCATATATGTAGAGTTCTCGTAATCTTTAAGCTGCGCATCGTCGGCCAGTAAGACCTTGTCCGCGCCGGCGGCCACGGCCGCTTTCCCTGTGTCGCCCAGGCCTGCGCCTATAATAATGCAGTTCAGGGGCTCTTTGAGCTCATCGGCAAGTTTCCTAGCGGCGCCCAGTATTTCAGCGGTGATCGGGAGAAGTTTGCCTTCAGCGGCTTCACCGACTACCAGTATTCCTTTATTATCAGCCATTGTATCCTCCTATTAATTATCCTGTCGGTAGCGTTAAATAACCTTGGCTTCGCGCAATTTATTGGCGAGCAAGGCTGCTGCCTCCGCCGGTGAATCGGCGCTGACGATATCGCATTTGCCTTCTTTTACCGGCTGGAAGAGCTTGACGATCTTGGATTTCCTGGCTGCGGCGCCGACCTTGCCGGCATCCACGCCGATATCCGCAGGCTTCCATACAACGGGCTGTTTTTTACTGGCGGCCATAATGCCCTTCAGCGTGGCATAGCGCGCTTCGCCAAGCTCGTTGCTGACGGTGATGAGCGCGGGGCCCTGAACTTCCAGCACCTGAAAGCCGTCTGCAACCACGCGTTCCACCTTTACTTTGCCACCGTCGAGAACCTCAACTTTCTTGGCTACCGTAACACTGGGTATACCCAGCAGCTCGGCCAATCCTGAGCCGACCTGTCCGTCGTCCCATTCTGATTCCTGCCTGCCGCAGAAGATCAGGTCGAAAGCTCCGACCTTTTTAACGGCGGCTGCCAGCGCCGAAGCAACTGAGAAACTGTCTCCGCCTTCGAAAGCAGCGTCTTCAAGCAGTATCAGCTCGTCGGCGCCCATCGAGAGCGGTTTCTTGACCACATCGCGCACAAGGTTGTTGCCAAGGCTAATAATAGTCACCTTGTGGGCAGCCTTGTCCTTGTCCTTGATGCGCAGGGCAGCCTCGACAGCCTGCTCGTCATACGGATTTACAACCGGCTTGACCTCAGGCGGCTGGACCATCCTGTTGTTGGCAGCATCCAGTTTGAAGGTGGCTGGAGCTGCTTCGGGATCGAGTACCTGTTTACAGCAGACGATCATGTTCATGGTAGCAAATCACCCCTAAATATGATATTTGGTTAAAGAATTTAACCAATCGCAAAGTTTACCTTAACCTTATATGGATGTCAAAACCCATGCTCCACATTCCATTTCCGTGTTTCGTCGATCATAGCATAGTAATTCTCGATTCTTACATAGTTAGCCACTGAATTACCCGTTCCCATGCAGTATCCCCCACCCGGGGCGCAGTGCTCGAGTATCCGGCGCGTTCGCTGCGCCACCTGCTCCGCAGTGCCGTTGGCCATCAGGTCCATATCTACTCCCCCCAGGATAGCCAATCGGTCGTGAAATTTATCGTACCACTGCTCTACCGGCAAGATGGTGTCTTCGAAGCTGTGCCTGGCATCTATACCCGCGTTTATCAGGTCATCCATGATGGACATAACCTGTCCGCAAGAGTGGAGCAGGAACAGTTTCCCGTGCCTGTGACAGGCATCGCTGATGCGTTTCAGCCTGGGCATATAGTATTTCCGCAAAAAGCGCGGCGATAAAATAGTGCCGCCTTTAAAGCCCAGGTCATCGGAATAAAAAATGGCGCCGGTGCCCGGGTGAGCCGCGCACAAACCTACTGCATGTGCAGCAATGCGCGTCAGTTGCTCGATTATATCCTCGACCAGATCAGGCTCCTCGATGCTTTTGATAGCCATTTGCTGTGTCCCCATCAGCTCCGACAGGTCTTCATAGATGCCATTGTACATGACCATGATCTTCATGCCGGTAGGTATGCAACCGGCCGCGTAATCCAGCGGCAGCAGACTGATTTGATCCAGCGCAGGCCATTTGTATTCTTCATATTCAGCGCGGCTGGTGATAATACCCTTGCCCTCCTCCTTCCAGGCGCGTTTTTGCCGCCGTGGGTCGTCATCCGCAGCCAGTTCCCTTCTTGTCTTGGTGAGCGGGACTATGGGGATCATTGTCACGTAATCGTATCCAACCGCTTTGCTGAAGGCTATACTGAGGTCCATCAGCCTGATCCCCATATCCAGAGCTTCCCGGTCATCGATCAACTGACCGGTATTAGTGGAAAGTTCCACGGCCCTGGCCGAGGGATAGTCGATTCCCGTAACCTCGGACATGATCTCGGCATCCGGGAACAACTCAATGAGCGGCACCGGCCCCTCCGTCGTTTCACGCCTCAACACCTTTTCCATGTAGTCCCAATCATAGGTCGTTTTGAACGGTCGCGGAATCGTCATCGAATCCTCCTCCTGTAATCTGCATTGGCCTGCATATTATAAGCCGGCATTGAATATGTGCCATATCAAGCTACGTTCGTAATGCGCATACACCTGTTGATACCGGCCAGATCTTTGACCAGTGCCACATCTGAGCTGGGCAAGATATCGCAAATAATCTGCCCCAACCGCTCTTCCTGGCCTGCTCCTATTTCGAGGAGGAGAGCGCTGTCGGAGGCTATTTTATTCAGCGCCTGTGCTAGCATAGCTTCGATAACCTCGGTACCACGGTCACCCCCATCCAGCGCTAATATTGGCTCGTGCAGATAAATCTCGGGCTGGAGCCCTGCCAGCTCCATACTCTGTATGTACGGTAGATTGGCCACGATCAAATCCATTTTCTGATTTATTTGCTCCAGTAAATTTCCTTGAACCAGAGTTATTCTTTTGTCGAGTCCATGGCGATGAACGTTTATGGCGGCAACTTCCAGCGCAGTGGGTGAGATGTCCACAGCGTACAGGTGAGCCTCAGGTATATTGGCCGCCAGCGCGATGGCGATGGCGCAGCAGCCGGTGCCGATGTCGGCCGCCAGCATTTGCCTGTGATTGCGCAGGGTCCATGAGCGATGAAATTCGACCGCCGCTTCCACCAACGTCTCCGTCTCAGGTCTGGGTATCAACACCCGCGGATCGACGAAAAAGCTGAGACCGTAGAATTCTTTCTCATCTGTGATATAGGCCAGGGGCTCACGGCGCAACCTGCGCGCTGCCCTCTCCTCCAGCCGCGATATCTCTTCGCCGGTCAATACCCTCTCGGGCTGTGCCAAAACTGCGGCTTTATTCAGACCGAGAGCATGGCACAGCAGAGCTATAGCCTCATCCCCCGCCTCACCTATATCCGCCTCACGAAAAACAGTGGTGTATCTTCGCAGCCACTCTGCGCAGGTCACAACTTGCTTTCCTGAAGCAGCTGCGACTGCTCCTCATTGGCCAGCGCATCGATGAGCTTATCCAGGTCGCCGTCCATAATACGGGGCAGCCCGTGCAGGCTGAGATTGATGCGGTGATCGGTCATGCGATCCTGAGGGAAGTTGTAGGTGCGTATCTTCTCGGACCTGTCCCCGCTGCCTATCTGCGACCTGCGCTCTTCGGTGAGCTCGTCCTGCTGCTTGCGCTGCTCGATATCGTATAGCCTGGACCTCAGCACCGCCATGGCTTTGAGCTTATTGCGGAGTTGCGACCGCTCGTCCTGGCAGATTGCAACAATTCCTGTGGGTATATGCGTGATACGCACAGCCGTGCTCAGCTTGTTGACGTTTTGCCCGCCGGCGCCTCCGCTGCGGAAGATGTCGATCCGCAGGTCCTCCTGGTTGATATGCACGTCTATCTCCTCCGCTTCAGGCAATACGGCTACCGTAGCAGCCGAAGTATGTATCCTGCCCGAAGCCTCGGTGACAGGCACTCGTTGGACACGGTGCACACCGCGTTCATACTTGAGATGACCGTAGGCGCCCTTGCCCTTGACCTCAAAGATGATCTCCTTGAAGCCCCCCATCTCATTCTGGTTGCTGTCGATTATATCTATCTGCCAGCCTTTAGCCTGGGCGTAGCGCGAATACATGCGGTACAAATCCGCGGCGAAGAGCGCCGCCTCATCACCTCCCGTACCGGCTCTGATCTCCACGATAGCGTCTTTGTCCTTGTTGGTGTCTTTCGGCACAAGGCTCAGGCGCAAAACCTCGCCCAATGCCTGCTCCGAAGCCTTCAGTTCAGATAGCTCTTCCCTGGCCATGGAGAGCATATCAGGGTCCAGTCCGCTTTCGATCATGGCCTGCGTATCGGCAATGGCCTTTCCCACTGCTTTGTACTGCCTGTATCTGTTAACAGCATCCTCTATGACGGCCCGCTCCTGCGAGAGCGCCTGTACGCGCTGGAAATCATTGTAGACTTCCGGCTGGGTGATCATTTCGCCCAGCTCTTCGTAGCGCTTTTCAATTGCTTCAAGCTTCTCAAACATTACTCAGTCCTGCAAATTCACATGGCATTATAGCATCGTAGCTTGAACACGCTCAAATTACAGCAGTCCGGCTGTCACGCAGTGCAAAATTAAATAGATCATTAAACTATGTTACACTAATAGATAATCGACCTGCTCTGGACAACGTTGCCGACTTAATAGAGGAGAAGTCAAATGGCCGAGGAAATTATCTTTTTAGTGGAAGAATCGCCCGAAGGGGGCTACCAGGCGAAAGCACTAGGCCATTCAATATTTACAGAAGCCGATGACATTGAGCAATTGAAAACCATGGCGCTGGATGCGGTTATGTGTCATTTTCCGGAAAGTGACCGGCCTGCGCTTATCAGGCTGCACATGGTAAAGGACGAGGTCATCAAAGTATGAAGCTGCCGCGTGATATCGGTGGCGAGAAACTTGTTTCACTTCTAACGAGGTATGGATATCGGGAAAGCCATCGTGCCGGCAGTCACATCAAAATAACCAGTAATATCAAAGGCGCTGAGCATCATATAACCATACCGGCACATAATCCTATACGGGTCGGCACCCTGAACAATATCATAAACGACCTATCAGTATACCTTGAAATGGCTAAGCATACTCTTATTAAAGAGCTATTTGATTAATTCCTGATAAAGAAAACCACCTCTCCGATTTGAGTTTTGGAGGTTAAGATGAGTAATGGACAGCTTCAGGGAGCGGTATTGCAGGGCGCAAGGCGAATATGGGTATTTGCGCTGCTGGGCGCCACTCTGCTGCTGGCTGGATCAATCTTCGGCGTCGACTGGATCAACTATCTCTACGGCACAGGCAGTCTCTATCCCGCCATCGCCAAGCCGGGTATCACCCTGTTGTCGATGATCATCGTTCTTATCGCAGGAAGGTATGCGCTGGAGAAAAATGACTGGACGCTGCTGCTGCTGGCGTTCTGCTGTATGCTGCCCACGGATATACTGATGAGTGTGGTGGTTGCGGTTCCAGGAATGACCGTGGGAGGCTGGGTCTTCATGATCGGCGGCGTGCTCTCCATTATCGCCCATATTTTCCTGATCATACGCGTAGGACGCGGCTTCGGTTACTTCAAAAAGTTCAGGCTGTCTGAATTATGGCTTCCCGTGTTAATCTACGGCTCAGCCGTGATTGTAATAGCGATCCTGTGGAATGACATCGTGCGGGTCGGGCACGGCGTGCTCGGTCCGGTTTACACAGCTTTCTTCTGCACCACGACCTGGCTGGCGTGGGAGACGATGCGCCGCAAGCTCTATCCCGCGCCCAATGCCTGGATGGTGGCCATAGCAGCCACCTGCTGGTACATTACAGAGATTTTCGGGGAGGTCTATAACCTGGGCCTGGGAAACGTCTCACAGGTAATGTTCTGCCTGGTCTGGGTATTCTACGGAACCAACGTGGTGCTCTGGGCATTAAGCGGGTACAGATGGACTAAAATTTAACCCCGCTTGCTTTCAGTGCTGCTCTCTCGTTGACCATTATTATATATATCGAGTATGATACATCACATCCAAACATCCTTTTGTGGCGAGGAGGTCCGATATGTCATACTGCACCCAGCATCCTGGGAAAGACGCCGTTGGAGCTTGTAGCGAATGCGGGCACCTGGTCTGCAAAGCCTGTTATACAGAGGTCAAGGACAGGGTCTACTGTACGTCCTGTGCCAATAAATTGTTCACCATAAAGGAGCAGCCGTCTGCTCCGATGCCAACCGGCGATGCTCGATCTAAATCAAAGCAGAAACAGATAGAACAGCAACCGTCCGCGCCGAAGCAGGAGATCAGCAACATCGCTCCTGCAACCGAGTCCAAACAGGACGTCGGCAGGATTGCTCCGCCGGCTGTACCGATGGCGCAACCGCAGACAGCAGCCGCTGTGACCCCTGCCACAAGTGTGCCTCCCGTAATAAAAAAGGCGATAATAACTCCATCCGCTGCAACCGATACCGGTAAACAAACACCCCATCGTGACGTCAAAGTACCCTCGGGACTGTGGTGGCTGGCCCCTGTACTGCTCGCTTTCATAGGAGGTCTGCTCGCCTGGTTCATGAATAAATCTAAAGAGCCCGGCAAAGCGAAGGCTATGCTCTGGACCGGCATCGGGCTTACGGCGGTTTATGCCGTGGTTGTCTTTGTTTTCGCGATACTGCCCGGCATGCCGGTCGGCTCTTCAGAGCGCGGCATGATCATCTTTGACAGCAATCGTGATGGTACCTGGCAGGTTTGGGTTATGAATCCGGACGGATCGGATCCGCAACTATTCACCGCTCACGACAATACGAGCAAATATTTCAATGTGCAATCCAGCTGGTCCGCTGACCTGAAAAAATTATATTTTTGCACCAGCCGCGATAAAAATTATGAGATATACAGCATAGATGCGGACGTATCGAATGATACTAATCTGACTAAAAATAATTTCATCGACCAACAGGTTGACTGGTCAGCCGGCAACAAGAAAATAGCGTTTGTCAGTAACCGGGACGGTAATTACGAGATCTATGTTATGGACGCCGACGGCGGCAATCTCCAGCGGCTGACGGTGAGCAAACCTAACGATCAAAGGCCGCGCTGGTCACCTGCGGGAGATAAAATCGTATTCTATACAGACCGTGACGGCAACTATGAGATCTATGTCATGGATGCCGACGGCAGCAACCAGCTACGGCTTACCACCGCTGAGGGCTATGACGGGCAGGCGCGCTGGTCGCCGGACGGTAAGAGGATCGTCTTTGTCAGCGAGCGGGACGGCAATCCTGAGATATATACCATGCACGCCGACGGAAAAAATCAGAAACGCATCACATTCAACAGCGCCAAGGACTATCAACCCTGCTTTTCCCCGGACGGCATGAAAATCGTATACCATTCCAATATTGTTGGAAACGACGACATCTATATCATGAATACCGATGGGGGAAATCAAAAAAGGATAACCGATGATAAAGCTAACGACCAGATCCCGCTGTGGATCAGCGAAAAGCTGAAGCCACCCGCCGGCACAACACCTCCCGTTATCATGACTAAAATACTGGGCAGCGAACTGTCCACGTCAAATAAGAACTCCAGCGGAAAGGATAATGTGCACTACATTAAATTCACGGCCGACCGCGACGGAAGCGCTGATCTAATCATGGTCTATAGCTCCAAGTCCGGATCCGCCAAAGCCGCCATCTATGATCATGACCCAGCATCCGACCATCCTGTGAACAAGCTGAGCTCAAACGATCAGCCCACTGCCTGCGCCGCCAACACGTGGAATACCATCAATATCCCGCCTGTATCGATATCCAAAGGGAGAGCATACTGGCTCGCTTTCAATACAGATACAACGGGTGTTGTGATGAACGGGTCGGGTACCCAGAAGGCCTTTTACTTAAAGGCCCTTTTCGATGACTTTGCCTTCCCGGCCAAGGCCCCTTCAGATAACGGCACAACCAAAATAAATGTCTCTATCTGCGGCTACGGCAATCCCTGAACCCGTGTGAAACTTAAAAACTGCATGTTATCTTGGCCGCGTGATGGGCAAGAGCGGGACAGTGCCTGTCACCATACGGCTTCATTTATGTTATAATCCTTATCTACCAACTCGGGCATGGAATCTTAATGCACGCCGATGAAATTAACAGACGAAGAAGTACGACACATCGCTCTCCTGGCCAGGCTGGGCATCTCCGATGCCGAGGTGGAGAGGTTCCGCACTCAGCTCTCCAATATCCTGGAGAACTTCGACATACTCAGCCAGGCGGACACCGAAGGCCTTCCGCCTACAGCACAATCAGTAGCACTGGAGAACATCTACCGGCCGGATGAGGACAGACCTTCCCTGCCGGTCGACGATGTCCTGGCCAATGCGCCTGACCGCGAAGAGAGCTGCTTCAAGGTCAATGCAGTCCTGGAGTAATCCATGAACGACCTTCACCGCCTGACCATCCACGAGTCTCACGCCCTGCTCAAAGAGAAAAAAATCTCTTCGGTCGAGCTGACGCGCGCCGTTCTAAAATACCTCGAATCCATCGA
This sequence comes from Dehalococcoidia bacterium, assembly GCA_041653995.1. Lineage (NCBI taxonomy): Bacteria > Bacillati > Chloroflexota > Dehalococcoidia > Dehalococcoidia bacterium. The sequence continues at coordinate 148,509 of JBAZEK010000001.1, read as the reverse complement.
CGGCAAGATCCGTGCCTGTATGCGCATCACTACCGAACAGGCGATGGCAAGCGCTGCGGCTGCGGATAGGGCAATCGCTGAGGGCAGGTGCAGCCCCCTGACCGGCGTGCCGGCCATCATCAAGGACAACATGTGCACCAGGGGCGTCACCACCACCTGCTCCTCCAAAATGCTGGAGAACTTCGTGCCGCCCTACGACGCGCACGTAATAGAGAAGCTCAACTCGGTTAATGCCGTGATGGTGGGCAAGGCCAATATGGACGAGTTCGCCATGGGCTCCTCCACGGAAAACTCGGCCTTCTTTACCACGCACAATCCCTGGAAGCTGGACTGCGTTCCCGGCGGGAGCAGCGGCGGCTCGGCCGCAGCGGTCGCCGCCGATTCCTGCGTCTACGCCCTGGGTTCCGACACGGGTGGAAGCATACGCCAGCCGGCGGGGTTCTGCGGCGTGGTGGGGCTCAAGCCCACCTACGGACGTGTCAGCCGCTACGGGCTGGTAGCCTTCGCCAGCTCGCTGGACCAGATCGGACCGTTAGCTAAAGATGTAACCGATGCCGCACTGGTGATGAATGTCATCTCGGGACATGATAAACGCGATTCCACCACGGTGCCGCTGGAGGTGCCGGACTATTCCAGAGCGCTGAAGCCGGATATCAAGGGCCTGCGCATAGGAGTACCGCGCGAGTACCTGGTGGAGGGGATGCAGCCCGCCGTCCGTAAGGCCATAGAGGATGCAGTTAAAAAGCTTGAAGAACTGGGCGCGAAAGTCGACTGGGACGTCTCACTGCCCAACACCAGATACGGCCTGGCCGCATATTATATCCTCGCGCCCTCGGAGGCTTCAGCCAACCTTGCGCGCTACGACGGCGTGAAATACGGCTACTCCTACCGCGAGACCACAAGCATGTGGGAATCGATGGAGAAGACCAAGCAGTACGGCTTCGGCGCGGAGGTCAAACGGCGTATTATGCTGGGCACCTACGCCCTCTCAGCCGGCTACTACGACGCATATTACCTGAAAGCGCAGAAGGTGCGAACCCTGATCAAACGCGATTTCGACCGGGCCTTTGAGAAGTACGATGTCCTGGTCACACCCACATCGCCCACCGTGGCCTTTAAGATCGGCGAGAAGGCAGACGATCCGGTTCAGATGTACCTCAGCGATGTGTGCACACTTCCGATCAACATCGCCGGTATCCCCGCCATCTCCATTCCCGCCGGATTCGTGGACGACCTGCCGGTTGGCATGCAGTTCATTGGCAAACACTTCGGCGAGGAAACCCTGCTGCGCGCCGCCTATACCTACGAGCAGGCCACGCCCTGGCACAAGCAGAAGCCCGTCATCGCCTAACAACGCAATTCCGTCCTGCCGTCATTGCGAGTCCGAAGGGCGTGGCAATCTAATATTATTAGGCACGCACAGGATTGCCGCGTCGCCTGCGGCTCCTCGCAATGACCCGTTGAAAGAGCCCCTCATAAATAGTTATGTTACTTTGCCTGCCTGTTTTGTTATAATACGGTTTACCCGAAAATTCAGGCTGTTCGAGGAGGCGTTATGGAGAACGAGAAGAAAATCTTCGAGGCACTGGAAAAGGATGCCAAGCTGACCCACGACCAGATCGCCGAAATGACCGGCGTGCCCGTCCATGATGTACAGAAGATAATCAAGAAGGCGGAGAAGGACGGCACCATCGTTAAATACAAGACGGTTATCAACTGGTCCAAGCTGGGTGAGGAACAGGTATGGGCGCTGGTTGAGGTAAAGGTAGTCCCGCAGAAGGATACCGGATTCGGCGCCATCGCAGAGCGTATCTATCGCTTCCCCCAGGCCAAATCGGTCTTCCTGGCATCCGGCACCTACGACCTGGCCATACTCATAGCCGGCAAGACCATGCAGGAGATCGCTATTTTCGTCTCCGAAAAACTGGCGCCTATGGATACCGTCCAGGGCACGATAACCCATTTCATACTCAAGAAATACAAAGAGGACGGTGTCATATTCGAGGATGACGGTGAGCCCCGGCGGCTGGGCGTCGTAGCCTGATCACCACCCATCATACCTCTTACAGGAGACTCCATATGACGCATCATATTAAAAAAAACAAATGTAGCTATATATCGCAAAAAGCACAGGACATCTCACCATCGGGCATCAGGAAATATTTCGACCTGCTATCTCACATGGATGGCGCTATCTCTCTCGGTGTAGGAGAACCTGATTTCGTGACACCCTGGCCGATGCGCGAGGCCGGTATCACGGCAATCGAGAAGGGATTCACCATGTACACCTCCAACCGGGGCATACCCGAGTTAAGGGACGGCATAGCAAAATACCACCATAAATTCTATAACCTCAATTACGATCCGAAATCGGAGATTTTAGTGACCACGGGCAGCAGCGAAGCGCTCGACCTGGCTTTCAGGGCTATTATCGATCCGGGTGACGAGGTTATCATGTCCGATCCGCATTACGTGGCTTACCCTGTTTGCGTATCCCTGGCGGGAGGCGTGCCGGTGCCTGTTCCGACCTACGAGAAAAATAATTTTGAGCTAATGCCGGCCGATATCAAAAAGAAGCTGACACGCAAGACCAAGGCCATACTTCTGAGCTTCCCCTCCAATCCCACCGGCGCGGTCATGCCCAGGAAGCTGCTGCTTGAGATAGCGAAAATAGCGGTCGAACACGACCTGCTGGTGGTCTCGGACGAGATATATGCCCGTCTGACCTATGACATGGAGCATACCTGCATGGCCGGCCTGCCGGGCATGAGAGACAGGACCATACTGATCGGCGGCTTCTCCAAAGCCTTCGCCATGACAGGATGGCGCGTCGGATTTTCGCTGGCCAACGACGAGATCACCGAGGCCATGCTCAAGGTGCACCAGTACACCATGATGTGCGCTCCCATCATGGGCCAGCTGGCCGCCCTTGAAGCACTGAAGGACAGCAATAACCAGGAGGTTGAGGACATGCTGGCCGAATATGACAGGCGCCGGCGTGTTATAGTCAAGGGATTTAAAGACCTGGGCCTTTCCTGCTTCGAACCGAAGGGCGCCTTCTACGCCTTCCCCAATATTACATCCACCGGCATGACATCAGAGGAATTTGCCGAGGATTTGCTGACGGAGGAGAAGGTGGCCGTGGTGCCCGGCTCGGTTTTCGGGAAATGTGGACAGGGCTACGTTCGCTGCTGTTACGCTACCTCAATGCCCGAGATCGAAGAGGCCCTCAAAAGGATCAAGAAGTTCCTGGCACGGCGCCGCAGAAAATAACTACTTTTTAACCAGCCAGTCTCTGAATACACGGCCGAGGCGGGGATTGGCCGCTATGATCTCTCTGTCATGAATAGTGGCAGGGCGTCCCGTGTAATTTGTCACCTCTCCACCCGCTTCCCGCACCAGCAATAGTCCGCTGGCCGAATCCCACGGATACAGGCTCCTGTGAAAGTAAAGGCTCATCCGTCCACCGGCCACATAGGCCATCCCCAGGCTGGAGGAGCCGATCAATCTCATACAGTGTATCTTCGGCCACAACTTCATCGCCGTTTCTAATAGATCGTTGCTTCTTTCCGCGTCGTAGCCAAGGTCCACGCCGACCGCGGCGTCATTAAGGTCGGCAACATCCGCCACCTCGATTCTTTTGTTGTTCAAGTAAGCGCCCCTGCCCCTGACGGCCCGGAAGGTCTCATCGCGCATGGGATCGAAGGTAACGCCCAGCAATACCTCACCACGCCGGGCCAGGGCGATATTTACACAGAACAGGGGAATCCCGAAATGGAAGTTGTTGGTGCCGTCCAGTGGATCGATGATCCAGGTATATTCACTGCCCTCCCGCCTGCTCCCTGCTTCCTCGGACATTATCCCGTGTTGGGGAAACGCGGCGTTGATGATCCGAATAATGGTCTGTTCAGACAGCAGGTCGGCTTCGGTCACAAGATTGCGCTTGCCTTTGACCTTTGTGGCGTTATGTAAACCGAAGCGCTGCCGCAGTATCTTGCCTGCTTCGGCGGCTGCCTGTCTGGCCACATGATAGGCGGATTGTCCCTGTAAGGATGAAGGGAGTGATGTAGACGGCTTCTCAGTCATGCCTGCTGAGGCCCATTTTGAGCTTAACTTCGCCGATGGTCTTTCCTGCTATGGCCTGCGCGCGCTTCGCACCGTCGGCCAGTATTTCGTAAATATGGTCCGGGTTCTTCTCAAGCTTCGCCCTGCGCTCGCGGAAATCCTTGAGGCTGCTGTTTATCCCGGCCGCCAGCAGTTTCTTGCAATCGACACAGCCTATCCCCGCCACCCTGCACTGCGACTCGATCTCCTGTACACGTGATGCATTGAAGAACTTTTGCAGGCTGAAAACGTTGCAGACCTCCGGATGCCCCGGATCGTTGCGGCGCTGCCTGGCAGGATCGGTCACGGCCGTCTTTACCCGCTCCAGCGTCTCCTCGGGGGTCGCCGCCAGCTCGATGTGGTTGTTATATGACTTGCCCATTTTCTGCCCGCCGTCCAGGCCGCGCACCATGGGATAATTGGTCAGCTTGGCCTGCGGCTCGGGGAAGGTTTCGCCGAATATGTAGTTGAAGCGGCGCACTATCTCCCTTGTCATTTCCAGGTGCGGCAGCTGGTCCTCTCCCACGGGAACGGCGTCCGATTTATATAACATGATGTCGGCAGCCATCAATACCGGATACCCGACCAGGCCGTAGTTCACATTCTGCGGCTGCATCCTGGCCTTCTCCTTGAAGGTCGGGACGCGCAGCAGCCAGCCCAGCGGCGTGAGCATGCCCAGCAGTGTGAAAAGCTCGGTCACCTCGGGAACGTGCGACTGCACAAAGACGATAGACCTCTTAGGATCGATGCCGGCGGCCAGCCAGTCCAGCGTCATCTCGAAGATGTTGTGCTGGAGCTCGGATGTGCTCTCAAGCGTTGTCAGCGCATGCAGGTCGACGATGCAATAGATGCAATCATAATCGTCCTGCAGCTTGACGTAGTTCTGAATTGCGCCGATATAGTTGCCGATGTGCTGCCTGCCGGTGGGGCGCGCACCGGAGAAAACCCGTTTCTTCATAACAGGGGGAAAGTTTAACACAAAAATAATGTCATTGCGAGGAGCCCGCAGGCGACGCGGCAATCTGGTGTTGCCTCTATATCAAACACAGGATTGCTTCGCTTCGCTCGCAATAGTACAAATACTCAATAACTGTAATTCCGCCGCCTCAGTACATAAACTATACCAAGTGCAAGGGAAATCAATATTAATGTGCAGCTGCATAAGAGGATGATATTTGGATCTATTTCATTCTCGACCATAAAGGTGCCGGCCTGTACACCGCCTACGTACACGTCATAGGTTCCCGGCTGGCTTCTATTCACTGTAAAGTAAACCTGCCGGCTGCCGCCGCTTTCCACTGTGACGCCCTGGCTGGAATCCTCCTCGCCGTTGACATATAGCTTTATCCTGGTTGACCCGTTGACAGTTCCCTTGTTGGCAATATTAGCGGTTACCGTTACAAGTGTCCCCGGTAATACTTTTGATGTGGATAGCGATGCGCTCTGAACTAATAGATTTGGCAATTGCATCGGAGCAGGTGCTATCGTAGCTGGCATTGATGAACCATGTGGTGTAGTCGAAATCATGGTTGATATTTCTGGTGTTAGTATATTAGTAGTTGTAGGGAAAGGTGGAGGTTGACTTGGATACTCCATACCTGTGATAAAACCGGCAAATATGCCGAAATTCTGGCTTTGAGACAAGCCTGTAGCAGGTTGTCCAGCTATGCCATTAACAGAGTAGCTAGCAGAATTGCTAGTGCCGCCACTACTTGAAACTAATCCTGGAGTAATGGTAGAAGCCACTGCCAATGCTTCTCCAGCAGCAAGTGCGCCAATTGCTAGGCAAATCAGGGTTATGATGACAATTTTCATATTATGAGCCTAATAGCAATCACCAATTAACGCTTCTTCAAGCGGGTAAGAGAAAAGATCATCCTAATTAATGCATATATTCTTTAATAAGAGCTCAGCATGGCCTCAATGGCGGCGGCGTCGCTGAATTTACCATCCTGCTTGGCCCTTATGATTCCGCCGGAGTCGATGAAAAAGGTCACCGGTATACCACTGGTCACGTCATAGGCCTGGGCAACGGCGCCGGAGTCGTCCAGCGGGACTGTAAAAGTCCAGCCTCCAGTTGCAACAGCAGCTCCAACGGCTAGATCGCTGTTGGCGGGGAATCCGGCGGCAGCGCTGTTGATAATCAGCATGGCCACACTGCTTTCGGGATGATTATCACGCACGGTCTGAAAATCGGGCATCTCCTCCATGCTGAAATGACAGTTCAGATTCCAGAAGTTAATAATTACCTTCTTCCCCCGGAGATTGCTCAAAGTCACCTGGCTACCATCAATGCATCTCAAGGTGAAATCTGGTGCCATGTCTCCGATATATGGTCCAGCAGTCCAAAAAAATAGTGATTGCCCTATTGCCTTATACAGGTCAAGATGCTGGGGGTCGCTTGCACCACAGACCATGATTGCATTGCCATCTTTTAAGACACCAGTGACGACCGCCTTGGCCATACCAAAAGCAGCAGAAAAAACTATTTGATTGGCTTGCGTTGTACCATCGTCCAGCGTTATAGTAGTTTCACTCTCAACGCTGGGAGAAAAGGCAGCACCAGAGGAAGCAATCAGGTCAGTAAGGAATGATGTTGCTGCATCCGCAAAGTTAGTGGCTGGGCGTACGGCTATATAAACCAAGTCATCATCCTTTGCATAGAAGACGCCTCCGGATAGAGTCACAGTTTGAGAAGTCCATGTTTCAGGGTAGTGTACTGAGAAACGATAGTCATAATTTATATAAATTCCATTTACTGTTGGCGGTATTGGACCAGTCGTAGTAGTGAATGTCGCAACTGACGATGTAGCCACATTTCCATATATATCTTCTGCTTTAATCCTGTAGTAATATGTTGTATTAGCATTAAGTGAAGTCAAAGTGATGCTGTGACTGGTTACTAGAAGCAGTTGCTGTCCAGCTGACTCGTCAAAAGATGTAGTAGTGCCATAAAATATAACTGTATTTGTTCCTACATTTGTTGTCCAACTTATAACAGCACTTGATGAAGAGATACTGGATACGGTGATTCCTGATATTACCGGTGCTACAGCAGGTGCTCTTATAAAAGAATCTGCTGATAATCCCTGAAGTGTTTGTGCATTCTCCGCTTGAAAAGCATAGGGAACCGTTGTCAGGCGTTGTCTCGGCGTCATCTCGTTATCTGTGCCCACTTTAACTCCGAGGTATCTGGTACTGCCTTCAAATATGCTTTCGTTAAGTGCATTTTGACTGCCCAGCAATACATTAAATACCCCATTTTGCACCGTTACCTGCTGGGTTTCTTGCCAAAGCGCACTGCCACCGGTATCTGAAGAATAAATCGAGAAGGTCATTTGATATTGATTATTCGGTACAGGATTTCCTGTAGCTGGATTGGTTAATGTCCCCTGATAATTGATAAGCCCTGGTACGCTTGATGATCCGTTTCCTTCAGCTAAACACCACCCCGTAATGCCACCCGCAATTATCCCTAAAAGAAATACTGCTGCAACGCTTAATAATATCGCCGCTCTCATTATTATTCAATCCTCCGTTGTGTTGTTTTCTGTATGAATGAGGTAAATACTTTATTGCAGCCATACAGTGTAAGGAGAGCTCATATTCTGAATCGTCTATTTCGCGAATTAGTAACCAGCAATGCCGCATTCATACCTTTACGACCCTTCATCTCGGATATTCTAATCTCTTTTCATAATAATTAGCAACGCTTATCTGAAATTTGTTTAAATCTTTTCCGCCTCCCCCCCCACCCTGACAAAACCCTCTTTTTTAATCAACGCATGTGTACTATCATGATATCCAACGGCTATGTCTTTACTCGAAAAAGCGCTCAGGAAAGGTAACTACGAGCTGGCGGCTAAGACCATCGTCTACGGCATGCTCAAAGTGATTCATGATAGAAAAGAAGCAGAGAAGTGCGCCCAGGGGCAACCAGAACGCCCGGAGGTACTAGTGGATTCTCGATTAAGCCTGCCCTATCCTGATACCGCCATTCGGGGACACAGGATTGCCGCGCCCTGCGGCTGCCACGCCTTCGGCTCGCAGCTTCGGCTCACCGCAATTACAGGCTTATTACATACTGTCCGGCGCGCTCATGCCCATCAGGTGTAGCGTCCCGGCCAGCACCGTCCTGGCCGCCAGCACCAGCTTCAGCCTGGCAGCCGTCAGGTCGGCGTCTTCCGAGATGACCCGGCACTGTTTATAAAAAGAGTGAAAGACCGTGGCCAGGTCCTGGGCATAAAACGGCAGGTGATGCGGCTGACGTGATACCGCAACGGTCTCGATTATCTCCGGCATCCTGACCATGCTGCGTATCAGCGTCAACTCGGGCTCGGCCGTCAGCAGGCCTGTATCGCCTTTACTGAAATCGATCCCTTTCTCAACCGCATTGCGCAGAATGCTGCTGATGCGCGCGTGCGCGTACTGCACGTAATAGACGGGGTTGTCGGCGGATTGCTTTATGGCCAACTCCAGGTCGAAGTCCATCTGGCTGTCGGCCGAGCGCGACAAAAATACGAAGCGGCAGGCGTCGGGACCCACCTCCTCCAGCAGCTCGCGCAGTGTGATGATATCGCCGCTCCTCTTGGAGACTTTAACCGCCTCCTTGCCACGCCTCAGCATCACAAGCTGACATATGATTATCTCCAGCCTCTCGGGATCGATGCCCAGCGCATTCAATACTACCTTCATGCGCTGCACATGGCCCTGGTGATCGGCGCCCCAGATGTCGATTACGTTGTCGAACTTCCTGACGGCGAACTTGTCGTAATGATAGGCAATATCCGAGGCGAAATAGGTGGGTGTGCCGTCGGAACGCACCAGTACATTATCTTTATCCTCCCCCAATGTGGACGAAGTAAACCAGGTTGCATTTTCCCTGTCGACTATATAATTTCCATCGCGCAGCATCTGCATGGTGCTGTCATACCTGCCGCTCTTAAACAGGCCCTGCTCGCTGAACCAGACATCGAAAGTCACTCCCAGCGTCTCGAGGTCCTGTTTGATCTGCTGCATCTCCCTCTCAATACCGATTTGGCCGATCTCCTCAACAGCGCGATCCTCCGGCATATTGGCGAATTTATCCCCGTATTGATTGACCAGATCACCGGCCAGGTTCGCCAGATAGTGGCCGTGGTAACCATTGGCCGGTACCTCGGCCTCTTTGCCCAGCTTCTCCAGGTAGCGGGCATATAACGACCGGTGGAAGGCCTGGAGCTGGCTTCCGGCATCGTTGATGTAATATTCGGTGGACACCCTGTATCCGGCCGCTTTAAGGACGTTGGCCAGCGTACTGCCCAGCACGGCTCCCCTCCCATGCCCCACGTGCAAAGGACCGGTCGGGTTACCGCTCACGAACTCGATCTGAATGCTTTTATCCTCAAGTTGTATATTGCCATAGGCTTCTCCGGCCCGGCAGATAACGTCCACCTGGCCGGCCAGCCATTTTTGACTTAATGTGAAGTTGATGAACCCGGGCGGCACCGCGGCGACTTTCTCAAAATCGCTGTCCTTCGGCATATTCTCGATTATGGCTGCAGCAATATCCATGGGCTTTGTGCCTGTCAGCCGCGCCAGCTTGAGTGGAAGGCTGCTGGCATAGTCCCCGTGTTCCGGTCTGGCAGGTCGCTCTATGGTTATATCAGGCAGGCTGGACTTCTCCACCAATCCTTTTTCACAGGCGCGGGCGAATGCCTGCTCAAGCATTTCAGCCAGGCGTTTTTTGAAAGTCATGTAATCCCCCGAATAAATCAGTAAAATTTGCCCGGGAACACACGGGTTCCCGCCGAGAAAGTAATATTTTAATTGTTTTCTATGCTTTTATGCCAGATTCTATGATACTCCAAAGCTAACAGCCCATTTTCGGCGGCGGAAAGTCCGGGGTCTTTTTCAAATATCATGCGGGCCTCCCTGCGCGCCATCTCCAACAAGCGTGTATCCGATAACTTTGCCATCTTAAGATCGGGCAGTCCGCTCTGCCGGGTACCGAAAAACTCGCCGGGCCCGCGCAACTCCAGGTCCTTTTCGGCCAGGGCGAAGCCGTCTGTCAGTTCCTCGATGGCCTTCAGCCTTTCCTGTCCGTATTCCGAGGGGTTCTCCGACAGCAGGATGCAATAGCTCTGGACCTCACCCCTTCCAACCCTGCCCCGAAACTGGTGCAGCTGAGAGAGACCGAAACGGTCCGCCGCCTCAACCAGCATCACGGTGGCATTGGGCACGTCTATGCCAACCTCCACCACCGAGGTGGATACCAGTATATCCAGGCTGCCGTCCTTGAAATCGCGCATGACGGATTCTTTATCGGCATTCTTCATCCTGCCGTGGAGCAGCCCCAATTTTAGATCGGGGAAAACATCGCTCGACAGGTGCTTGTATTCCGCTACCGCCGCCTTAGCGTCAAGGCTCTCGGACTCCTCGATCAGGGGGCAAATAATGAAGGACTGTCGCCCCTCGGCGGCCTGCTTTTTTATAAAATTATATGCGCGCTGGCGGTCCTCAGGCTTCAGCCAGCGCGTTTTTATTATCAGCCGGCCGGCCGGCATCTCGTCTATCGTCGAGATGTCCAGATCGCCGAAGAGCGTTAGCGCCAGTGTCCTCGGTATGGGAGTGGCCGTCATAACCAGAAGATGTGGATTGTAACCTTTCTGTTTCAAAGCTGAGCGCTGCAGTACGCCGAAGCGGTGTTGTTCATCTATTACGGCCAGCCCCAGGGACGCAAATTTTACCCCCCTCTGTACCAGCGCATGAGTACCCACCACGATGTCCACCGATCCCCGCTTTACCAGTTCATGCGTCCTGGCTTTATCTGCGGCAGACAGGCTGCCCGTTAAAAGAGCGATCCTGATTTCGCGACCCATGATTCCCTTGAAGATACAGATATTCGATTCCGCATTGCTTTCCTCTGAAATGGCTGACAGCAGCTTCTGTAATGTCGAGAAATGCTGCTCAGCCAGTATCTCGGTGGGCGCCATCAGCGCGCCCTGGCATCCGTTGGTAACCGCAGCCAGCAGTGCTATGGTTGCCACCACCGTCTTGCCGCTGCCCACATCGCCCTGCAGCAAGCGCGACATCGGTACGTCTTGCTCGAGGTCCCGGCATATTTCTTCTATGACCCTGACCTGGGCCGCAGTCAGTTTGAAGGGCAGCGTCCCGATGAATCCTTGAATATCTTCCCTCTTTATATGGAATCCCCGGCCCGGCTGATCCTCCTGCCAGTCGCGCTTCTTATTGAGCACACCGATCTGCAGCAGGAAAAGCTCATCGAAAGCCAGCCGCTGCCGCGACCTGTTCTGCGCTGCATAGTCAGAGGGATAATGCGCCTGCATTATCGCGTCCCGCAGGTCCATCAGCCCGCAGCGCTGCCGGACGGGTAACGGCAGAAACTCGGGTAGAGCCGTCAGATATACATCCAGCGCCTTTCTCACTACAGCCCGCACCTGCCTGGGAAAGAGGCCGCCGGTCAGGGGATAGACGGGGACCATGCGACCGGTGTGCAGGAGCTCACGATCGTCAACAATCTCCCACTCGGGATTTTCAAAAACCTTACCGTAATTGAATTCTCCCACTCTACCGCTGACGGCTATTTTAGTATTTACTTTGAGCTGTTTTGCCACCCAGGGCTGATTAAACCACACAGCCCGCACATTGCCGGTCTCATCACCCAGCACGGCCTCGCTGCTCTTCATGCGGCCCAGCATGACCTGACGCGCTTCCCACACATCGACGAAAATCGTCTGCTCTTTGCCTGTTTCGAGCGTGGATACGGTGCAGCGCCGGCTGAAGTCCATGAAACGCCTCGGGAAGAAATAAAGAAGATCCCTTATACTGGCCACGCCCAGTCTGGCCAATCGTGCCGCAACTGCATCGCCTATGCCTTTTATCCTGGATGCCTGCAAATCCAGAGATTCGGTTGCCACCGCAGTGGATACCGTCTTACCGGACGCCGCCTTCGCTCTCTGCAAGGACGCTTTGCTCGTCTGCACTCCAACCTTACGAGAACTCTCTGTGCTGTCCAGTTCCCTCAATACCTGTTCCACCCATTTCCGCCTCTCATCGACATTCTTCTCAGCGTAGGAAGGCTTGCCGAGCAGCAGCGTCTTTAATTGCGGATGAGCCAGAAAATAATCGTGGCCGGATGGGATTTGCGAAATCCACCTGGCCACGTATTTGTCGAGGCCGCCGATTACAGCGCGGTTGTTATAACCGCCTCTGGCTTCCAGATTCAATACAGTCCTGAAAGTGGCAGCGTTTTCAACAACAGGCTGTGTCATGGACGCCGCTTTCACACACTGTATTCACAGGGGCTATTTGCCCTCGATGAAATTCACACAGAGCACATGGGGTCCGACATGGGCGCCGATCACTGAATTAACCGTGCTGAAAACAGTTTTTTCCCTGGGATAAAACTCGGCGACCCTCTTGGCCAGTATCTCCAGCTCGTCCGGCGTGGTGGCATGCTGGAGCATCAGGCCCTCGATTTTGTTAGCGCCCTTTACCAGATTGACCAGAGCATCGATAGCCTGAGTTCTGCTCCTTGTCCGCTGCACCGGAGTCACAATGCCTTCGCGTAGCGTCAGGATGGGGGTTATCTTGAGCAATCCACCCAGTAAGGCCTGTGCGCGTCCGATCCTGCCACCCTTGCGCAGGTACTCCAGCGTATCAAAGACCATATAAGAATGGGACCGGGAGCACATGTCATTCACGGATGCAACAATATCCGCCAGCTTGGCGCCGCTCTGAATCATCTCCGCTGCTTTGATAACGGGCAGGCCCAATCCACCGCAGGTCTGCAGTGAATCCACGATCTCGATTTTACAGATATCGCCTACCAGAGCCTTGGCCTGGATGGCGCTCTCGTAAGTAGCGCTGATCTTGCTGGAAAACAGTATCAGTAGAATCTCATCGGTTTCCTTGGATAGCCGGGTGAACAGCTCGGAAAAGTATCCCGGTGACTGCGCCGAAGTCGTGGGATGTACCTTGGACTCCACCAGCTTCTTGTAAAACTGCTCTGCATTGATGTCTATGCCGTCCCGGTAAGTCTCATTTCCGAAAAGAACGTTGATGGGCACGATAGTGATGGCGTACTTTTTGATTAGATCCGCCGGGATATCACAGGTGCTGTCGGTAACAAGTTTAATCATGACTTAGCCTCCCTTGACTTATTCCAGAGATACTACATAGAAATAGTGGGGTTGTCCTCCGCTGACCAACTCGAACTGTTTGCCCGGATACTTCTCCTTTAATTGTTTGACCACCTCCTCAGCCTGCTCACCCGGCAAATCAGCACCGTAATATATGGTGATCATCTCGACCGCACCGATCCCGCCTTTATCGAGGCTCCGCACAAGCACATCTTGAACGTCATCGCCCGCCGCCACGAGATCCGTGTCATCGATTATGCCGATGGCCTGCCCCTGCTTAATCTTAAGCCCGTGTATCTGGGTCGATCTGGCAGCCGTGGTAACCTCGACTGTCTTGACCGATTTAATGGCCTCGCTCATCGACTTAATGTTCTCTTCCAGCGTGCTCTCGTAGTTGAAAATCATCAGGGCTGTGATGCCCTGGGGTATCGTGCGGCTCGGAATAACCTCCACCGATTTCCTGGTCAACTCTTTAATCTGTGAGGCTGTCAGTATGATGTTTTTATTATTGGGCAACAATATGACCTTATCCGGCTCGACGGCTTCAACAGCAGCCAGTATCTCCTTAACGCTGGGATTCATGGTCTGCCCGCCCTTCACCACCACGGCGCCCAGGCTCTCATATAATTTGATCATGCCCGCGCCAAAAGCAACGGCCACTACCGCTATATCCGTGGGCATGGCTTTTTGCTTCTGCATCTCCTTGAATCCGACGTGCTGGTCATCCATGTTCTGGATCTGTATCTGGTGAAGGGTGCCCAGCGTCGTGGCGTAGGCCAGAATACCCCCTGGATCGTACGAGTGAATATGCACGCGCACGGCGGTCTCATCGCCCGCCACTACCAGCGACTGCCCCCTGTCCTCGAGCTTACGCCGGATCTTCTCGGGGTCCAGGTTCGTTCCCTCCAGCAGGAAATTGGTGCAATATCCGTAGGCTTCATCCTCATCCACAGAGATCACGTTGACGTTCCTGGTCGCTGTGATGTTGGCGCTGACCATCTGGGGTTTGCGGAACTGCAGGTCCTCCAGTTCACCTTTAAGATATCTCAGGGCGCCATCCAGTAATATGTACAATCCCTGGCCGCCGGCGTCCACCACGCCGGCTTCCATCAGCACGGGCAGCAGCGTGGGGGTCCTGGCGACAGACTCACGGGCTTCCTTGACCGTCTCATCGATAATGGCCACCAGGTCATCAGGGTGCTTGTCCGCATACTGCTGGCCTGTGCCGGCGGCATCCCCTATAACCGTCAGTATAGTGCCTTCGACGGGATTGGAAAGGCCCTCCCGCGCCGTCTTGGCCGCCTGCACCAGAGCTGCGGCCCAGTCCGTGCCGTTGAATTGAGCTTTCCCGTCGAATCCCTTGGCCATGCCTCGAAAGATCTGGGCCAGGATCACGCCGGAGTTGCCCCTGGCGCCGAGAAGCGCTCCGTGCGACATGGCTTTGGCCATTACGCCCACAGTACTATCGGTAGCCCTGTCCGCTTCTTCGATAACCGACCTGAGGGTAAGCAGCATGTTGGTGCCCGTATCGCCGTCGGGGACCGGAAAGACGTTGATGGCATTGACCTCGGCGACGCTCTTCTCCAGCCAGTTGCTGCCGGCCGCAAACATATCTCTGAGGTCTTTGCCGTCCCAGGACTGTTTCATCTGTCTCCTTTCAACATTTTGAACGTTGTGGTATTATATATCATTCTTACTCGGAATTCGTAAAGTATCGGAAAGAGGTTATAAATTGGCTATCAAATGTGATATCTGCGGAAAAACGCTGCGGTTCGGCAACAGGATCAGCCACTCTAAACAGCATACCAGGCGGACATGGCTTCCCAACGTCCAGCCCACTACATTCAACATCAACGGGACCGCCGTCCGGCTCAACCTGTGTACCAGGTGCATCAGGACCAGAAACAAAGTCGCCCGCTAACATACAGAATTCCTCAGCTCTTTTATCGCTGCGCCTATACCCAAGCTTGAATTAAGAATGGCGGAACCGGCCACCAGGACATCCGCACCAGCGCTTACAGCGACAGGGGCCGTCTTAGTGGTTATCCCGCCATCAACCTCAAGCTCGGCACTGGATTTTCTATTATAGAGTATTTGCCTCAGCCTGACTATTTTATCGGCCATTCCCGCGATGAACTTCTGCCCGCCGAAACCCGGATTAACTGTCATCAACAGCAATAAGTCGGCCAGGGGCAAGACCTCGTCCAGCGAGGATAGTGGCGTGGCCGGATTGAGCGAGATGCCCGCTTTTATCCCCAGCTTCTTGATGCTGTTAAGTGTGCCATCCAGGTGAGGGCATGCTTCCACATGCACCGTCAGGATATCGGCGCCCGCCCCGGCGAACTTCTCAATAAATAACTCGGGCTTGTCAATCATAAGGTGGACATCCAGCGGAACATCCGTGATTCTGCGCAGCGATTCAACCACCGGCAGGCCGATGGATATATTGGGTACGAAATGGCCGTCCATGACGTCCACGTGTATGTAATCCACGCCTGCGGCGGCTGCCTCGCGTACCTGCTCTCCCAGACGGCCGAAATCCGCAGAAAGGATGGAAAGGGCTATTTTAACTTTATTCTTTTTCATATCCCCTGACGACGTCTCTGGCTCTTTCTATGCTCTTTTTCACCTCGGCGGTGGCCGTGCCGCCCTGTGAGGACCTCGCTTCGACGGATTTATGCAGGGAGATGGCCAGCACATCCTTCTCGAAAAGCTTCGAGAATCCCCTGTATTCCCTGATATCCAGTTCG
This sequence comes from Dehalococcoidia bacterium, assembly GCA_041653995.1. Classification (NCBI taxonomy): domain Bacteria; kingdom Bacillati; phylum Chloroflexota; class Dehalococcoidia; species Dehalococcoidia bacterium. The sequence continues at coordinate 132,512 of JBAZEK010000001.1, read as the reverse complement.
TTCAAATCCCTGTTATTATCAACGGCATATGAGACCACCCTGCTTACGACGTCGTGCGCCTCGCGGAACGACAGGCCCTTGTTTACCAGGTAATCCGCCATGTCGGTGGCCAGGATATAGCTCTGCATGGAATACTTCATCCTGGCAGAGTTGATCTTGATGGAAGAAACCAGACCTGCCAGAACATCCAAACTTGAGATGAGCGTGTCCACCGTATCGAAAAAACTCTCTTTATCCTCCTGCAGGTCACGGTTGTAGGCCAGCGGCAGGCCCTTCATTACGGTCAGCATTGATACCAGATGTCCGTATACGCGGCCGGTTTTCCCTCTGGCAAGCTCAGCCGCATCCGGATTTTTCTTCTGCGGCATGATGCTGCTGCTGGTTGCATAGGAGTCGCCGACTTCAATGAATCCGAACTCGGCCGTGGACCAGATAATGATCTCCTCAGCCATCCTCGAGAGGTGCATCATGGCAATGGCGGCGGCAGACTCGAACTCTATAATGAAATCGCGGTCGGAGACTGCGTCGATGCTGTTGGCGCTGACATCATCGAATCCCAGCTTGCCCGCAACGAACTCCCTGTCCACAGGGTAGGGAAGACCGGCCAGCGCGCCGCTGCCCAGCGGCATAATATTGATGCGGCTGAGGCAGCTTTCAAATCTCTGTATATCACGGCTGAACATCTGGAAATAAGCCATGACGTAATGAGAGAAAAGCACCGGCTGGGCCTGCTGCAGGTGGGTATATCCCGGCATGATCACCTTGATGTTTCTCTCGGCGATATCCACAAGCTGCGAATTAAACCTTTGCAGGGCCCCGATCACTTTCCTGGCTGACTCCCGGGCATAAAGCCGCATATCGAGAGCCACCTGGTCGTTGCGCGATCTGGCCGTATGCAGCTTTCCTGCGGTATCGCCGATCAGTTCGAAGAGCCGGCTCTCGATGTTCATGTGGATATCTTCCAGCTCGAGTTTGAATTGGAAACGTCCGCTTTCTATCTCCTTCAGGATGGAATGCAGCCCGTCCCGTATCTTTGTGTAATCGCTTTTGGCTATGATCTTCTGCCGCGCCAGCATTTCGGCGTGCGCCAAGCTGCCTTCGATATCATGCCTGTACAGCCGCCAGTCATAAAGAATCGAAGCCAGATAATGCTGGACAGCTTCATTAATATCCTCTTTAAACCTGCCCCGTAACCTTGCCTCTTTTTTAACTCCCATCCTTCTCCCGCCGTACTTTATTTATTCTTCTTACTTTTCTTGCTCCTCTTGCCGCTCTTGGGCGGAGCTAATCCTATGACCTGTGCCTGCGCCTGTATCTTGAGCGGTAGGCCCCAGATGCGGATAAAGCTCGCCGAATCGCTCTGGTCGAACAGATCGCCACGGTCATAGGTTGCCAGCTGGAAGCTGTAAAGCGAGTAAGGCGATTTGCGCCCGACGATGACGCAATTGCCCTTGTGCATTTTGACCCTGACTGTCCCAGATACATACCTCTGAGAGCTGTCGATGTAGGCATCCAGGTCTTCCCTGTGATTGGAAAACCATAGGCCGTTGTATATTAGGTCCGAGTATTCCTGGGCTACCCGCTCCTTGTATCTCAGCTGGTGTCTGGTCAGAGTCATAGCTTCAAGCGCGAGGTGGGATTTTAAAATGACCAGGGCAGCCGGGGCCTCGTAGTTTTCCCTGGACTTAATGCCCACCAGACGGCTCTCCATGTGGTCGATCCTGCCTATGCCGTTTCGCCCGGCCATCACGTTGAGCTTTTCGATCAGGGGCAACCCATCCATCTTCCTGCCGTTAAGGCTGACGGGTACGCCCTCTTCAAAGCCGATCTCAACATATTCGGCCCTGTCCGGCGCGTCCGCCGGGGACTTGGTCCATTCGTATATATCCTCGGGCGGCTCCGTCCAGGGGTTTTCGAGTATACCGCATTCGATGCTGCGGCCCCACGGGTTCTCATCGATGGAGTATGGACGGTTTACCTTGACCGGCACGGGTATCTTGTGCAGCTGGGCATATTCAATGGTCTCGTCCCTGGTCATGCCCCACTCGCGTGCGGGGGCTATGATCCTGAGGTCGGGCCCCAGCGCCAGCACGCTGACGTCAAAGCGAACCTGGTCGTTGCCCTTTCCGGTCGATCCGTGCGCGACAGCGGTAGCGCCCTCCATGTGCGCCAGGTCCACCAGCAGCTTGGCCATGAGGGGGCGGCCCAGCGCCGTGGCCAGTGGATATTGTCCCTCATACAGCGCATCGGCTTTAACGGCCTTGAAGACGTAATCGTCAATAAACTCGTCCCTGGCATCAACAGCGAATGATTTCACCGCCCCCAGCTTTAAGGCCTTCTGCCTGATACCCTCCACATCTTTGACGCCTCCGATATTAACACAAAGCGTTATAACGTCCATCTTGTAGTTGTCTGCCAGCCACTTGATGGCCACAGATGTGTCCAATCCGCCGCTGTAGGCCAGGACAACCTTTTCCTTTGCTTTTTTCGCCATTTCTATTGCCTCTCTTTCAGTACTTTGCCGAGCACGTCCAACGCCCTGTCGATCTCTTTTTCCGTGACGATGAGCGGTGGAATAAAGCGTATCGTGTCGGCTTTCACTTTATTTACGATCAGGCCTTTTTCCAGGCAGGCCAGCACTATCGGCTCTGCTATTTCTGCATTGAACTGCAAGGCCACAAGCAAACCTTTTCCTCTGACCTCTTTAATAATCTTATAGTCGGCGGCCAGGGACTTAAGGCCGGCGCGAAGGTATTCACCCATACGCTGGACATGGCCGGCCAGATTCTTCTGTATTATGTAGCTGAGCACATCCAAGGCCGTTGCGCACACGAGGGGATTGCCGCCGAAGGTAGTGCCATGTTCGCCGATCTTGAAAACGCAGGCGCGCTCCTTGGCCAGGAAAGCTCCGATGGGAACACCCCCACCCAGACCCTTGGCCAGCGTCATGATATCGGGCTCCGCTCCGTACTGTTGATATGCGTATAGCGTGCCGGTGCGGGCGATGCCGGTCTGTACCTCGTCCAGGATGAGCAACAGTCCCTTTTCATCGCACCAGGCCCTTACTTTCTTCAGGTAATCGTCGGACGGAAGGTTGACCCCACCCTCACCCTGTATCGGCTCGAGCATTACCGCGCAGGTCTGTTTATTGGTGGCTGCTTTGATGGCCTCCAGGTCGTTGTAATCCACATTGACAAAACCTGTAGGCAGTGGAGTATAAGGCTCCTGAAACTGGTTCTGGCCTGTGGCAGCCGTAGTTGCCAGCGTCCTTCCATGGAACGACTCGTGCGTGGTTATTATCTCGTAGGCGCCGTCCAGCTTCAGCTTGCCATAGCGGCGCGCCAGCTTGATGGCGCCCTCGTTCGCCTCCGCTCCGCTATTGCAGATAAAGACGCGGTCGAGGCAGCTTGTCTTAACCAGCAGGTCAGCCAGCTGCAGCTGCGGGACTGTGTAATACATGTTGGACATTTGTATCAGCGTTTTAGCCTGGCGTGTCAGCGCATTAACCACAACAGGGTGGCAGTGTCCCAGACTGGTCACCGCGATGCCGGCCACGAAGTCAAGGTATTCCTTGCCTCTATCATCCCAGACCTTCATTCCTTTGCCGCGTACAATAGTGATGGGCCAGCGTTTGGCCAGCTGCATATAAACCTTCTTTTCCAGTTCCTGCCAGTTATTATTTTTGGTTGACAATTGTTGTACCTTTTCCTTTTCCTTCGATTTCGTCTATCAGCGCATGTTCGACCCGCCCGTCTATTATGCGCGTAAGCGATACCTTGCGGGCGGCGATCACGCCCGCTTCGAGCTTGGCCGCCATCCCGCCGGAGGCGGTCCCGCTCTCGATCATATTCCTGGCCTTGCCTACATCGATATGAGTTATCACCTGCCTGGAATCATCGTATATCCCCGGCACGTCGGTCAAAAAGATCAGCTTCCGTGCGTCCAGCGCAGCAGCGATCTGGGCGGCGATAGTATCGCCGTTGACATTCAGCAGGTTGTTATCATCTCTGTCGCCGGCCTGGGCATTGATACAGACGGGTGCTATCACCGGCATGTAGCCGCTGTTGAGCAGCACTTTCAGCAGCCGTGAGTTCACCGTCAGTTCTTCGGCAGTCAATCCCAACTCGCGGTTCTTATTTTTCCCTGTAACAATGGCGCCGTCGGCGCCGCTGATACCCACAGCTTTCCCCCCCCTCCGGCTGATCTCGGATACCAGTTCCTTATTGATCAGTCCCGCCAGCACAGCCGTGACCACCTTCAGCGTGTCCTCATCCGTCACGCGTAAGCCCTGCACAAAGCGCGTTGAGATATGCAGCCTGCTCAGCCAGTCCGTAACAGCATTGCCTCCGCCGTGTACAACGACCACGGGGACCTTTTTTTTCTGGAGCGTAACAAGGTCTTCCAGCGTGGTATCGTTCTGGCCCAGAGTGCTGCCGCCGATCTTAACCACAATGATTTTCGATCTTAACATATGCAATCAAGGGACAGGTCAGGTAGTATAATCGCTATTTATAGTAACATACTCCTGAGATAGATCGCATCCCCACGCGACTGCACTTCCCGTGCCGATATTCAGGCAGACTCTGATCGTAACCTCATCGGCCTTCATACGACGGCTGAGTTTATTCTTCTCAAAGGGCAGCGGGTTGCCCCCGCGCATGACCTGTTCACCCTGCAGGTAAACATCCAGCGCCCCTTCGTCCATGTCAGCTCCGCTGCGGCCCAGAACAGCCACGACACGGCCCCAGTTGGGATCGTTGCCGTGCACGGCCGATTTAACCAGCGCTGATGCGGCGATCAACCTGGCCACCTTCCTCGCCTGGGATCTGCTCTTTGCTCTTTCTATGCACACCTCGATCAGCCTGGTGGCGCCCTCCCCGTCCGCAGCGATGCTGCAGGCCAGGTAACGGCATACCCTGCTCAGGGCATGTTTGAACATTCTGCCATTTTCAGCCGTGATCAAATCGTTATCGGCCTTGCCGTTGGCTATAATCGATACCATGTCATTGGTGCTGGTATCTCCGTCTACAGTTATCATATTAAAGCTGTCCTCAACGGCGGCTCTCAGCGCTTTGGCCAGAAATACACGATCGATCCTTGCGTCGGTGGTCAGAAAACTCAACAGCGTGGCCATATCCGGATGGATCATGCCCGCGCCCTTGGCTATACCGCCGATAGTATAATGCCCGTTCTGCTCCATGACCCTGACGGCGATCTCCTTGGGACGGGTATCCGTGGTCATGATGGCCCGGGCCAGTTTATGTCCCCCGCTCTTAATCAACTCGATTTTGCCGATGCCATTCTGTATCCTGTCCATGGGCATGATATTGCCGATAACTCCTGTGCTGGCCACCATGACCTGATCGGCCCTGATACCCAGTTTTTTCGCAGCCAGGGCAGCCATTTCGGCGGCATCGCGCAATCCCCCGTCACCTGTGCAGGCATTGGCACAACCCGAATTCACTACCACGGCGCGCGCCCTGCCTTTTTCATTATTCTTCATACTGAGAATAATGGGGGCCGCTTTTACTTTGCTGCGGGTGAAGACCGCGGCGGAAACCGCCGGCGCTTCGGAATAAAGCAAACCCAGATCGAGGCGGCCCTTGTATTTGATTGCAGCCTCCACAGCACCGGCTAAAAAACCCTGCGGCGATGTGACTGTGCCCTGTTTGATATCCTCTGTTTTCTCTTTCATGGGGTTAAGACTATAGCACTTTTCTACTGATACCGCTATTTTCCGGCCGAGCGCCTTGCCTTTTGATCAATTATCGCTATTTATCAAGCTCCGTTTTTTTCTTCAGCTCATACAGTTTGTTAATAGCCTCAATGGGCGACATCGAATCTATATCGAGATCCTTCAGTTCGCTTTCAATTTCGGATGACCGCCCGAATATGGATAGCTGTAGCGACTGAGCATCAGTCGACTCCCTGCCTGTACCGTTCCTGCGCGAGGCCTGGTCCTCTTCCAGTTGCTGTAATATCTGCTCTGCACGTCGTATGACGGCTTTGGGCAAGCCGGCAAGTTGAGCCACGTGTATGCCATAGCTGCGGTCGGCGCCCCCGGGAATGACTTTGCGCAGGAATATGACCTTCCCACCCTCCTCAGCCACGGCCATGTTGTAGTTTTTCACCCGCGGCAGGCTGGCAGCCAGCTCCACCAACTCATGATAGTGAGTGGCAAAAAGCGTCCTGGCCCTCAATTTAGCATTATTGTGTATATATTCGATGGTGGCCCAGGCGATGGAAAGACCGTCATAGGTGCTGGTGCCCCTCCCGACTTCATCGAGTATCAGCAGCGACCTGGTTGTCGCATTATTGAGAATGTTGGCCGCCTCGATCATCTCGACCATGAATGTCGATTGCCCCGCCGCTATATCTTCCTGTGCTCCGATGCGTGTAAAGATGCGGTCGACCAGCCCGATCACGACCTCATCAGCCGGTACATAGCTCCCGGTCTGAGCCATTAAAACGATCAGCGCCACCTGCTTGAGATAGGTCGACTTGCCCGCCATGTTGGGGCCGGTTAATACGATCAACTGGTTATCTCTATTGGAAAGCGACGTATCGTTGGGAATAAATACGCCGCTGCCCAAAGCCCTCTCCACGACCGGATGCCGGCCGCCCCTGATCGTGATGGAATCCCCGTCATTCAGCTCAGGCTTTACGTATTTGTTGCGCACAGCCAGCTCTGCCAGGCTGGAATATACGTCCACCTTCGCCAGCGCATTGCCCGATTCCAGGATCCTTTCACCCCTGTCGGCAATCTGACCGCACACCTGACTGAAAATAGACTTCTCAAGCTCGATCATCCTCTCCTGTGCATTGAGTATGCGTGACTCGTATTCCTTGAGCTGCGGGGTGTAGAAACGTTCCCCGTTGGCCAGAGTTTGTTTGCGGATATAGTCCGAGGGCACCGACCCCAGGTTCGATTGCGATACCTCTATGTAATAGCCGAAAACCCGGTTATAGCCCAGCTTGAGCGACTTGATACCGGTGCGCTCCTTTTCCTGTTTCTCCAGCCCGGCCAGATACTGCCGCGCATCGGACGCCATGGACCTGATCCTGTCAAGCTCCTCTGAAAAGCCTTTTCGGATAACGCCACCGTGATCGAAGTTTGAGGCAAGGTTGTCGGCGATGGAGTTGGAGACCAGTTCGACTACGTCCGGACAGGGTTTAAGTCCATCGCTGAGATAGGAAGGCGGACCATTTTCATCCAGCGAAACCTGTATCGAAGCCAGTTTCTCCAGTCCGGACTTGAGCGCCACCAGTTCCCTGGGCAGGGCGCTGCCACCGCGCACTCTATTGATGATGCGTTCGATATCGGGCATGTCGGACAAAAGGGAGATAATTGTGCCGCGCAGAATGGCGTTATTGACGAACCATCCGATGGACTGCTGCCGTTGATCGAGAGCCCCAAGATCGAGCAGCGGCTGGCCGATGTATTTTTTCAGCAGGCGGCCGCCCATGGATGTTTTAGTCATATCGATAACCGACAGCAGGGATCCCTGGGCAGCGCCCCAGCGCAAGCTGCTGTACAATTCCAGATTGCGTATGGTCTGCATATCCAGCGTCATGAAGGACGCCGTGGAATAGGTCGACAGATGGGTGAGCAGACCCAGGGCTGCTTTCTGGTTGTCCTTCAGATAAGCGACAACGGCGCCAGCCGCACCTACTGCCAGCGGTAGATGTTCGCAGCCGTAACCTTCCAGGGACGAGGCGGAGAACAGATCCAGCAGTGATTGAGCGGCACTCTCCCGCTCAAAGAAATACGCTTCTACCTCGGTTACATTGCGGAAAGCACTGATTTCAACGTATCCTGATGATTTCGGCACAATGAGCTCGGCCGGATTTAACCTGGCCAACTCGTCCGCAGCCCGGTCGCGGTCCACCTGAGTTACGGCAAACTCGCCGGTGGTGATATCCGCAAAGGCGATGCCGGCCTGGTCCTTATGCATCAGTACGCTGACCAGATAGTTATTGCTTTTCTCCGCCAGCAGGCCGGGCTCGATCAGCGTGCCCGGTGTGACCACCCGGATCACATCGCGCTCAACCAGGCCCTTGCCCGGTGGTGTCAATTGCTCACAGATAGCCACCTTGTAGCCGCGGCTTATCAAACGCGCCAGGTAGTTCTCCAGGGCATGGTGAGGTATTCCCGCCAGCGGAACTTTTACACCCTTGCCCATCTCCCGCGAGGTGAGCACGATCTCAAGCTCACGTGAGGTGATCCCGGCGTCCTCGTCGAATGTCTCATAAAAATCGCCCAGCCGGAAGAAGACAATGGCGCCGGGATATTTCTGCTTGATGCGCAGGTACTGCTTCCTCAACGGTGTGTGGGGCGTCTCTGCGGCCGTCATTCTGTCACCCGCCAGATGTAGTTATAGGAAGCCGTACGTCCCGGCTCCAGGGTCAAAGGCAGCAGCATCACCACACAACTGCACTGATAGACTTTCTCCAGGCCGGCCTCGGAATTGGATATACTCTCCACGGGATAGCGCCAGATAGTCAACGGCCGGTCGATCTCCAGCTCAAGCTCGAATCCCAGATAGCGGTTGCCCATGATAAGCCGGTCCACGTCCGCTATCTCTCCGCTGGAATCAAGATGGGCGTCTGCGATTTCTCTGCCTTCTATACGATAATAGGCTGCCTCGTTCCGGCCTCCCCCCAGTAGATTGATGTTCCATTCACCTGCAAAGAGCGTATCTATTGAGATATCGCCCGTGTTTTCAAATCTGTAATCGATTCTCAGGCTGCCATCGTTACGCTCAAGGGTGATGTTTTTACTCAGCATCAAGCCGCACGTGTTATGATAAGAAAGCACAGCGCCCTCACGCTCCAGTTCTATTTTCAGACTATTGATTTCCGGGACAACCCGGCAAAGGTAAGGTTGTCCGGCGAAATCACCCCTGTCATCAAAGATATTCTTACGATAATCCATCATTTTTACCTGACTGTCCAGGAAGCGATCCATCAGGCTCGAGCGCGGCAACCTGTCATAGATCAGCCAGTCCGCGACATCGCTGTCCTTGATCTTCACGCCATCGTGAATGCTGCGGACGCTGCTGCCATCCTGATATTTCTGACGTGCGTTCTCACCAGCAGTCAGGGCACTGTGATAGGCCTCGGGTTTGCGCGATACCGTGCTGAGCGCATTATAGGCGTACCGGCGAATGTCCCATTCAAATATGCTGCCGCCCTCAGCGGGGCAGAGGTACAGGTTAAGGTCCCCACCTTCTATTATTATCTCTTCACGTCCGTCACCGTCGAAATCAACCTGTTGCCAGCGGTATCGCTGATCGACATCGGTCAATACGGCATCCGCGCAGTTCTCCGCCTTGATTAAATTGGTGAAGGCCATCGCCCTTATGTCCGGCAGATAGATACCTCCGAATACGCCGTGCCAGTACGGACAATTGCATTGCGCTTTCCAGAGGTATTCTATCCCGCAATCAGTCCCATCCACGGCCAGCGCCTGGTGGACCCTGGAGCTGACTGCAAGCATCTTCTTCTGCATACGGTTTATCTCCGGGTACTTGACCAGGAAATTTCGCCAGTAGCCGCTGAACAGATTATTCAACTCCCTGTCTCCGGACGGCCGGCGCTTCAGCTCCGTATACTGCTCAGATACGTCAGCGGGCAGCGACCATTCCAGCATCTCGTCATAGGATGAGCACGGCAGATATACACAGCCTGCAGGGTCATGCCTTTGTGCGTAATCACCGAGTTTGATCGTGGACAGCCACTCTCCATTATTTTCGATAGCTGTGAAGAACTCATCAACCCAGCCCGCTTCCCAGCAAAGCTTTGCGGTCTGCGGCCAGACGCCGAATTTCTCGCCGTCATCACCCAGCACTGCAATCTTTTCCCCGCTTTCCGATGCGTTCTCTTTCAAATACGCGATAACGTCGCCCACATTATGCCAGGGTATGGCGTAACGCAGGTGCTTGCTGATGGGAAAGACCTTGATATACCTGCCCTGCTCCTCGGTTGTGAAATAGCCTAACAGATCCTTTTCAGCCCTGCCCACCATTTTAAAGGCCGTATCGTCCACCAGCGTCCAATCTATCCCCGACTCCGCAAGGACCATAGCCAGTGAGGGCTCCCAGACGCGTTCGGCCAGCCACAGGCCGCGCGGCAGGCAACCGAACTGCTGTTGTATGTACTCGCTCATCCTGGCTATCTGCCCGCTCTTATCGGCATCAGGTATCATGCAAAGGATCGGCTCGTAGTATCCCCCACCCATTATTTCCACCTGCCCGCAGGAGATTAACTTTGCCAGCAGTCCTAAGAATTCGGGATGCTGCTCGGAGATCCAGTCCAGCAGACATCCGCTGTAATGCAGTGAAACGCTGATAGAAGGGTGGCGTTCCAGCGCCTCGAGCATGGGCAAATATGCCTGCCGGTAAGAATCTTCAAAAACCCATGAGAAATTGCCGAGAGGCTGATGGTTGTGTATGGCCAGGCCCAGATATATCCGCTTCAAATATGCACCCTTGTGCTCAGACCTTGTGCGCTTTGTCTATGGATACTTTTAGCACGACCTTGTCGCCGACCTTGTCGATATCGCCCGTCAGCAGCGTCCTGGTCCGCATAAATCCCGTCGAGACAACGATGCCCGTCACGTTCCACTTAACCGTGTCTACCTCGACATCCTTCACGCGTCCGACGATGCGCGCGCCGGAGTCGATAACCTCTTTTCCGACAATCTCCCGGGACATCATTTCATTAACCCTCCATAAGCGATGGCAGGCTATATTTACACCTGATCCATGAAAAGGTAATCAGTGATTCGGTCAAATACGTGTCTGGCCGCCATTGCACTGTAATTAATCTCCCGCTTTGCCTGCTGGCTGCATCCGCTCAGCGATACGGCTTTTACTGCGTTTAACAGGGCTTCCCGTTGCTGTACCAGGCCTTTATCTATCATGTTGATGTTCCACATAGGCTTTCTGCTGGCCCACCAGAACTGACAGCTGTGCAGCGCGCAATCGAGCGCATTTCTGGCCAGTCCGGCATACTCAAGACTGTCTGGATTGTCCCCCACCTCCACCGCTTTATGCACCGCCCGTATAGTCAGGTCCAGATGTTCCCACTGCATCTTATGCACCGGATTGTTCCTGTCCTGCCAGAGCGGATAGTAGTTACCCGCCTCGATATCGCCGGCGGATGTGCTCCAGGATGAGGGCCGCGGGCTGATCTTCTGCCCCGCAGGAAAAAGATCGAGCAACTGGCTTATCGTAACAATCCTGATCTCATCGGCGTCCTGGGACCTCTCGTACTCGAATAGCTTGCGGTGTTGTTCGGCCAGCGGCTTCTGTTCGAGCATTACAGCCTGGCTGTCCTCGGCCGGCACCAGTGTCTCATATACCTGGGATAAGAATAGCCTGTCCCAGTGCTGTATATGGTGGCCGAACGTTTCCGCATCCATAGCCGTTATCACGTAGATATCTCCTTCGCCCTGGCGCAGTTGTTTTAAATGCTGGATAAATCCTTTGCCGTCCACATCTTTGAAGCTGATTTTGTTGCTCAGGATATCGTCGCGGAAAAACACCGCCAGCGACTGGCCGGCGTAATCGATGCGGTGGATGACATCCATGGGCCAGCCCACCGGGCAGGCGATACCGCTGACTATAATCCATTCGTGATACGCAGCGCTGACAGGCCCGGCGATATCCCTGGAGTAACACATCTCCGGGGGGAAAAACCCTCTCGGCTGATAGGCTTGGCCCAGATACTCGCTATTTGTCGTTTGGTTAAGCATGATCTGCCGGGCCATCTCATCTTCGGGTATGAGGGGCAATATGGGATGGTATTTCCCAGAGCCTGTAAACTCGATCTGACCCCTCTCGGCCAGCTTGCGCATTTCGCTCAGCACATCGCCGTACCCGTACAGGCCGAGCATCTCGCTGAGAACACCGTTGATGTTGAACGTAGCTCTGGCCCGGGGGAATTCGTCAAATACCTCCAGCACGGGTCGGTAAGACTCGTTGGCCACCTTCATTAATATGGAGGGAGTCTGAGTCGGCGGTTGATAAAAATGGAAAAGAGGCGCCCAATAAATCATACTTTCGCCCTCATCATATCACGCGCATATAATGCAGCGCCGGTGAGCTCCGCATCCACACCCAACTGGGACCTGACCAGATGCACTGTCCGGGCAGGCAGCTCGATAGAGTTAGCCGTCATTGACTTCCTGGTCGGCCTTAAAATCATCTCCCCCATTTTTGATACTCCGCCACCGATTATAATCATCTGCGGATTCATCAGGTTCACAAGATTGGCCACCCCGATGCCGAGATAGCCGGCTGATTCCTCGATTACAGCCCGAGCCAGCGCATCACCTTTGCGAGCCGCCTCAGCAACTACCTGTGCAGTAACATCGCCTACTTTATCATGGGCCAGCCCGGGCATGCTGCTCTGCTCGCCCCGACGCAATCTTTTTTGTGCCAGCTTGGCAATTGCCGTGCCTGAAGCCATGGCTTCAAAGCATCCGCGCTTGCCGCATTTGCAGACCGGTCCACCGATCTTGATAATCATGTGCCCGATCTCGGCAGCGCTGCCGTCCGTGCCCTGATACAGTTCGCCGTCGACAATCATGCCTCCACCAATGCCGGTGCTGACGGTTATATATATCAGGTTATTCAATCCACGTCCGGCGCCCAGCCGGTGTTCAGCCAGCGCAGCAGCGTTGGCATCGTTCAACACAAAAAGAGGACCGCCCAGAGATTCAAGCAACCTATCTCTGAGAGGAATATTTTGCCAGTGAGGAATATTGGGCGAATCGGCGACAATCCCCCTGTTTATGTCTATCGCCCCCGCAGCAGCAATCCCAATGCACCCCACCTGGTTTCTTTTCAGTCCTGCCTTTTCAATTACCTGGACTATCGTCGACTCAATCCTTTTTATCACCCTGGCCGGACCTTCGCTGCCAAGGGTGAGACAGTATATCCTCGACAGCATTGCGCCGTCTCTATCAAATACGGCAGCGATTATCTTTGTGCCGCCGATATCCACTGCGACAACAGGTGATTCAGAGCGGACCATCTGTCTTCAATCCCAGCGCCCTTTTGTAAAGCGCCTGATAACGTTGGGCCGATGCCTGCCAGCTGAAATCCAATTCCATGACGCGTCTTATTGTCCTTTGCCAGGCTGTTTTGTTACTGAACGCCTCCGCCGCCTTTTTTAGTGTAAAAGCCAGCGCTTTCGCGGAGTACTCCGAGAAGACAAACCCCGTTCCCTGTTTGAGATCGCCGCTCAGATTGCGCACCGTATCGGCCAGTCCCCCGGTATTGCGCACTACCGGCAATGTCCCGTAGCGCATGGCGATCATCTGGCCCAGGCCGCACGGTTCCCAAAGCGAGGGCATGAGGAAAAGGTCCGATCCCGCGTAAACAAGGTGCGCCCTGGCATTATCGTAGGCAATATATGCCCTCACATTGTCCGGATACTTTGATTCAAGCTGCAGCAGCGACTCTTCGTAATACTCTTTTCCGCGTCCCAGGAAAATGAACCTTGCTCCTGTCGATTTTATTACTTCAGGAACGGCATTAATGATGATGTCCATGCCTTTTTGTTCATCCAGCCTGGAGACCATACCCACCAGCGGAGCCTCAGGCCGCGGTTTCCAGCCGGCCGTCGTCAGCAGTTTAAGCTTGTTCACCGCCTTGCTGGTGGTATCCTCGCTGTTATAGGTGGCCTCGATCAACGCATCACTCGCCGGATTATATTCATCATATCCCACACCATTGATGATGCCGAAAAGGCTGCTCTTGCGAAACTCGATGAACGCCTGCATGCCGCAGCCATATTCGGCGGTAAGTATCTCCCGTGCAAAATTCTCACTGACTGTATTTACTACATGAGACCAGAGTATACCCTGCACAATTAAATTCCAGGGTAAATCGGTCAGGCCGGCCACCTGCCCGAACCAGTACTGGTCTATACCGGATCTATGTAAGATGCGGTCATCGAAATTGCCCTGATACCTTAAATTATGTATGGTGAATACCGTACGGCAATCAGACCGGCCTGTCCTCAGCAGTAGAGGGAGCAAGGCAGTGTGCCAGTCGTGGCAGTGGACTATTTCGGGCTTCCAACCCAGGTAGGGCAGCGACTGGTTGACACAGTCGCAGAAGGTCCAGAATTTTTCGACCTCATCGCCGCCGTAAACAGTTTCGGACCTGGAAAAAACATCACTGGACAACAGGTAGACCGGAACCTCGTCGACGAAGATCTGCTCCAGCACGATCGTTCTGTATTCCTTAAGAGAGAATACTATAAGGTCGCGGATTACAGTCACAGCTTTATAGGAAGAATAGTCCACGAAGCCGTATTTGGGCACTATCACGCGGACCTGGTGTCCCAGCTTAATCAGCTCCGCCGGCAGGGACCTGACAACATCCGCCAGGCCTCCCACTTTGGTCAGAGGGGCTATTTCCGAAGCTGCAAAAAGTATCTTCATGATTAACAGTCCCGGTTTGGATATGCTTAAGCTTCAGTTATACGGAATCAGCTTGATCAGACCTGATATCTGCGAACGCTCTTACCCTTGATCGTTTCGCCGCTTTCAACCGTCTTGGAAGCGAAATCTGTGGCCTCCACCCAGGGCTCTATCTTGCAGTTTTTCCCGATTATTACATCGGCTGGTATCCTCGCACCTTTGCCGACCAGAGTAATGCCTGAATCCAGATGGTCGGGCTCCTCCTTGTTAGCAGTGAGATCGTCTCCGGCTCCCAGGTGGCACCCGCGGCTGACCCAGACCTGTTTATCGATAATACTCTTTTCAATAACAGCTCCGCGGCCGATGGTGGTATCTTCGAAGATGATTGAGTTCTTTACTATCGCTTCCTCCTCGATGAAAACGCGCGGTGATATGATTGATTCTATGACCGTACCGTTGACGATCGCCCCGTTACAGATGAGCGCCCTGTTGACCCGGGCGTGAGGCCCCAACTTGACGGGTGGGTATCCCTGCGTGATGGTCCTCACCTCATTTTCCGGATTATAAAGGTTCAGTTCCGGAAGGTCCACGATCAAGTCCATATTGGCCTGCCAGTATGCATCCACAGTTCCCACATCGCGCCAGTAACCGCGGAAACGGAATCCGAACACTTCGTATTTACTTATCAGGTTTGGCAGGATATCATGCCCGAAGTCATGGCCTTCCTGTTTGCTGGCCATCTCCTCCAGAGCATCTACCAGCACTTTTTTATTGAAGATATAGATGCCCATGGATGCCAGCCTGCTTTTGGTTGTTTTGGGCTTCTCCTCAAAATTGACGATGCGCTCATTGTGATCTATCGTAATAATGCCGAACCTTGAAGTATCTTCCTGAGGGACTTCATAGACCGCTACGGTCACATCGGCATGCCTGTTGCGATGAGAGGCCAGCATCTGGTCGTAACGCATGCTGTAGATGTGGTCCGCCGACAGGACAAGGATCTCGTCGACTCTCTGGTCGACTATATAGTAAAGGTTCTGATAAACAGCGTCAGCGGTCCCCTTATACCATGTCCTCTGTGAGCGGCTGAGAAAAGGCTGCAGCAGCACCACTCCTCCCATTTCACGGTCCATGTCCCAGGGCCTGCCTACGCCCACATGCCTGGCCAGCGACCTCGGATTAAACTGTGTCAAAACGGCTACATTATAAATGCCCGAGTTGGCGCAGTTGCTTAGCGTAAAGTCGATGATGCGGTATTTTCCACCGAAAGGGACAGCCGGCTTGGCACGCTCGTCGGCAAGGACGCTCAACCGCTCGCTCGCACCACCAGCCAGAACAATAGCTAAAACCCTACGCATATTCGATATCGCAACCATACCTCGACTCAATTTTAACTAAATGTCAGGTAATTGTCGATGGTTACGATTTACATTTTTAAAGGACTTACACCGTACAGCAGCGAAACGTCAGATTTTTCTCTTTTCGTATTTTATTTACACAACTCAATTACCAGTAGGTCAAGCGCCAGGTCGTCCTCGTATTTCCCCGTCTTGATCGCCACATCAGTATCCAGCAGCGAGTGAAACGCTTTGCGTAGTTTGGGTATG
This sequence comes from Dehalococcoidia bacterium, assembly GCA_041653995.1. Classification (NCBI taxonomy): domain Bacteria; kingdom Bacillati; phylum Chloroflexota; class Dehalococcoidia; species Dehalococcoidia bacterium. The sequence goes on along the minus strand of JBAZEK010000001.1, from coordinate 116,468 downwards.
GTGAAGGACCTGGCCTGACGCAGGGTTTTCTCCAGTGGATATCTGGGATGAAGACCGAGGCTCTCACGGATCTCCTGCTGGTTGCTGTGACTCAATTCTTTAACCCTGAGGATGATCGCGAGTTGCCTCTCGATCATGGCTAAGATCTGCTGCGGCGCCGTCCCGTATTTAAGCATGCGGTGCAGCATAAGTTGCGCATCCTTGATTCTACCCTCCAGCACCGCATCGACAAGAGCGAAGATGCTTTCCTCCCGTGCAAAACTGGATATCTCTCTGACGTCATTGTCGTTTATTTCACGGGCCTCACAATAGGTAATCAGCTTATTAAGTTCACCGGTCAACGACCATAAATCCCCCCCGATATAGTCAGCCAGCAGAGCCACAGCGCTCGCCGAGATTTTTCCCTCGTTCTTAGCCGTATAATCTTTAATCCAGGCTGCCAACTCTTTGCCCTTTATCTCGTTCATCTGTAACACGCGATCCGCCGACGGCGCCAGCGATTTCAGAAGCTGGTTGACCGCTTTCGGATCGAGGTCGGCATCGAAAAGAACCAGTGTGGTTGTCTGGGGCATCATCTTGATATATTCGGATAAGCCCTGCCATTCTTTGAGTGCCTGCCCTACTTCCTCACCACCACTATTCGCCCTGGCCTGCCTGTCCCCCGGCTGGAAGCGCTTGAATAAACCTTCCACGATCACCAGCCTGCCGGAAGACATGAAAGGGACCACGCTGCATACATCATTCAGAGCCCTGATAGATAGTCTGCGTCCATCCAATACCGTGGTATTTACATCCACCATGTCCGGGCTGCCGATGCTCGCTTTTATCTCATTTAATGCCTGGTGGCACCTGTAACTGTCGTTACCATGTATTATGTAAAACATAATCCTCCCATAGCCTGCTGGATTTGATCACTCTTTCTTGTTGGTTCAGGTAATAATTGTATAATAAAGAACAAAAATTCAATACCGGTAAGTGTGGAAACGCGGAGGTAATATGCTCGTAAAGAAATTGCTGGGAAAAGAAGTTCTAGGTTCACGCGGCGATAAGATAGGCAAAATAGGCGACCTGGACATCGACATTGTTTCAGGAACCGTAAAGTATGCGGTTATAAACGCCGGCCTTAGAGACAAATACAAGATCAAGCTCGATGACATCGTAACGGTCGGAGATGCCGTCATCCTCAGGTTATCCGGCTCCGATCTGAAAAAATCAGTCAAGAAATAGCGAGCAAAGGCTGCCGGCGCGCCACTATTGGCCAGGATACCTGTAGATCCGCGCCTTGCCGCGCTCTGCGACGAGGAGCACATCGAGAGGTACAGCTCCGATGCAATAAATTCCCTGAGAGACAGACTGCTTAAAGCCATCCCGAGCAACGCCTGATACATTCTGTCCCTTGATTAAAAACGCCTGAAAATATATACTTTTTAGGCGATTTTGCCAAGCAATAAAGGCTATTTTCGCGTTGATACCCCATGTGGTTTAACTCCCGGAGGATACTATGGCATTTGAAGCTTTTGAAGAACAGGAGGAAGCAATCGAGAGTTCGATGGACCTCGAGATGATACGCGATGACCTGATCGCCGAGTTCAAATCAATCAACGAGTATGAAGCTCAGGTTGAGATGATCGAAAATGAAGATGCGGCTGACACCATCGAACAGATACTCGAAGACAAAAAGACTCATGTGGCAAGGCTTTTACACATACTGAGCTTGCTTGATCCTGTACAGGCTGAAAAATTGAATAAAGAGTTAAGGTAGTGAGAAAATGGCACACAAACCAAAGCTAAAGGCTGCTAAAAAGAACCGCGGTAAAACCAAAAGCAGCAAACGCAACATAGTCAAGAAGATAACTGCGTAGATTAAGGTGGAGACTCCGGTTTGAAGGTACTGGTTATCGGCAACGGGGCGCGTGAACATACCCTCGTATGGAAAATTGCCCGCAGCCCCCGCGTCGATGCGATATATGCCGTTCCGGGAAATGCCGGCACCGGTAAATTGGCCAGCAACCTGGCCATACCTTTAAACGATATATCCTCGATAGTTGAAAAGGCCCGCGAGCTCGGAATCGGACTCGCGGTAGTTGGCCCCGAAGCTCCTCTGGCGGCGGGGATCACAGACCTTTTCGACCAGGCCGGTATACCTGTTTTCGGCCCGTCCATGGCTGCTGCGCGCCTTGAATCAAGCAAATCTTTCGCCCGCGACATCATGCAAAGAAACAATGTGCCCTGTGCCGAAGGCCAGACCTTTACCAGCTTTAGCAAGGCCAAAAAGTATATTGAGACACATGATATGCCCATCGTTGTTAAGGCTGATGGATTGGCTGCCGGCAAGGGCGTAACCGTGGCAAAGAACCTTGCTGAAGCTATTGGTGCGCTCAATTCAATCATGAAAGACCGTGCCTTCGGATCAGCCGGAGACAAAGTGATTGTCGAGGAGTGTCTGCTCGGCAGAGAGGTAAGTCTGTTAGCCTTCAGCGACGGTGTAAACGTTGTCGCGATGGTGCCGGCCTGCGACTATAAGAGGGTTTTCGATGATGACCAGGGCCCCAATACCGGAGGAATGGGCAGCTACAGCCCACCCGGTTTTTTCAATCAGGATATGACCGACCGGGTACTTGAGGATATCATCCGACCCACTGTGTCCGCCATGGCTAAAGAAGGATCACCCTACAGGGGTGTCCTTTATACGGGGTTGATCATCACACAGCAGGGACCAAAAGTTCTGGAGTTCAACGCCCGCTTCGGCGATCCTGAAACACAGGTGATACTGCCGAGGCTGGAGTCCGATCTGGTAGAGATCATGCTGGCTGTGTTGGACGGCAGGCTGGACCGGATGAAGATCGACTGGAGCCGTGATGCATGCGTGGGCGTGGTCCTGGCATCGGGCGGATACCCAGGCAGCTACCGCACGGATCTCCCCATCAGCATATCCGACAGATTGGAAAAAGACATCAACATATTCTTTGCGGGAGCAGCAGAATGCAATGACGGCAAGATCGTTACCAGCGGGGGCCGGGTCTTAACGGTAACGGCTACAGGCCGTACTCTAAAAGAGGCCAGTGAGAAAGTATATCGCAATATACCGCATATCGATTTTAAGGGATGCCACTTCCGGCGGGACATTGCGGCGAGGGAGGTGAATTGATGGCGCTGGTTGGTATCGTGATAGGGAGCAAGACGGATGAGGAGTATATTCAGCCTGCTCTCGCTGTATTTAAGGAATTTAAAATCGAGTACGATATAGACATATTATCCGCACACCGCAAGCCGGACAGGGTGCGCCAGTATGCCCTTGAAGCAGGCTCTAAAGGTTACGAGGTCATAATTGCTGCCGCAGGCAGCGCAGCCCATCTGCCCGGAGTGATCGCTTCGTGGACAGCTTTACCTGTTATCGGGGTGCCTTTGCCTACCAGCGATCTGAAAGGTGTGGACTCACTCTATTCTATCGTACAAATGCCGGGTGGGGTCCCGGTTGCCTGCACAGGCATTGGCTCGGCCGGAGTTAAGAATGCAGCCCTGCTGGCCGTCCAGGTACTGGGGATTAAGTTCGAACAGATCAAAAGCTCTTTTGCAGAATACAAACGCAGGCTGGCTGAGGCGTAAGGCAGGTAGATATGATTGAACGCTATTCACGCCCGAAAATGAAAAAAATCTGGTCGGACAAAAATAAGTTCGACAAATGGCTGCAGGTTGAAATTGCCGTATGCGAAGCCTGGGCTGATGTCGGACGGATACCCAAATCGGCTCTGCAAAATATCAGTAAGGCCAGCGTCGATTTCGACCGCATGGCAGAGATACTCAAGGTCACCCATCACGACGTGACCGCCTTCCTGAACGCCGTGGGCGAAACGGTGGGAGAGGATTCGCGTTATATCCATCTCGGCCTGACCTCCTCGGATATAATAGACACAGCTCAGGCGCTGCAAATTCGCGAGGCTGTTGACCTGCTTTTAGAGGATATGGCCTCGCTTGTCACGGTGCTCGAGGACAGAGCTGTCTCCAACAAGGACACGATCATGATAGGTCGTACGCATGGAGTACACGCCGAGCCGATAACGTTCGGGCTGAAGATGGCTCTGTGGGCGCAGGAGATGAAACGAAACTATGCCAGGCTGGAAGAGGCCAAAAAAGTCATCATCGTGGGCAAGATATCCGGTGCTGTAGGTACATATGCCACTGTATCACCGGATATCGAGGCCAAAGCCTGCGCCGCTCTCGGGCTGGCCTGCGCGCCTATCTCGAATCAGGTGATCCAGCGTGATCGCCACGCCCAGCTTATAACCACGCTTGCCATCGCTGCGAGCTCTCTCGAAAGGTTTGCTACGGAGATCAGGTCCCTGCAAAGGACGGAGATCCTGGAGGCAGAGGAACCATTTGCCAAAGGCCAGACGGGCTCATCCGCCATGCCGCATAAACGTAATCCCGAGCTCTGCGAGAGAGTTTGCGGACTTTCACGCTTGATCAGGGGCTATTCCGTGACCGCACTTGAGAACATGGCGCTCTGGCATGAACGTGATATCAGCCATTCATCCAATGAGCGCGTGATCTTGCCTGACGCCTGCCTTGCCCTCGATTATATTTTAAGCCTGTTCACCGGCGTTATGAAGGGCTTGCAGGTCTATCCTGAAAATATGAAACGCAACCTCGAGATAACTCAGGGCCTGGTATTTTCACAGAATGTCATGCTCGCCCTGGTGAGCAAAGGTCTCAGCCGTCAGAAGGCCTATGAACTGACGCAGCGCAATGCCATGGAAGCATGGAAATCCAGGACTCCTTTCCTTAAATTGCTGAAATCAGATCCCGATGTTTCCAGCCGCCTGAATGCAAAGGAACTGGACGATTTATTTGATTACCGGCGCTTCCTCAAGCATATCGATACGGTGTTTGAGCGTTTGGGTTTGCTCAAGAAAACGCGTAAATCGCAGATAAAGAGATAGGAGTTGTATCTTGAACATGTTATTCGACAGCTCATTGAAATTACCCCTGTACGGAAAAGGCAAGGTCAGGGATACCTATCAGGTCGGGGACAAACTCCTGATAGTAGCCACCGATCGCATCTCCGCCTTCGATGTGGTACTTCCCAATGGCATACCGGATAAGGGGATAGTGCTTAATCAAGTATCGGCTTTCTGGTTCGGGAAAACCTATCATATCATACATAATCATATGGTTGAATCGATTGAGAGCCGCAGGGCGCTATCGAAATATTCCCCCTGGAAAAGACCGTTGCCCGAACTGCTGCTCGGCCGCTCGATGGCTGTTCTTAAGGCGGAGCGCTTGCCGGTGGAGTGTGTAGTCAGAGGGTATATTGCCGGTTCAGCCTGGGCAGAGTACAGCAAAAAAGGGACAATCAACGGGAGAAAAGCGCCCAAAGGTTTACGGGAAAGCCAGGAGCTGCCGGAAGCTATTTTTACACCCACTACCAAGGCGGCAATCGGCCATGACCTGCCCCTGTCTCCCAAAGGACTGGTCGATCTGGTAGGAGAGAGGACAGCCCGTAAGATCGAAGCCAAAAGCCTGGAGATCTACAGTTACGCGCGTTCATATGCCATGGAGCGCGGTATCATCATAGCCGATACTAAATTCGAGTTCGGTTTTCATGATAAGGAACTTATACTGATTGATGAAGTACTCACACCCGACTCAAGCCGGTTCTGGGATGCCGGCCAGTATGAGCCGGGGCAATCTCAGCCAAGCTTCGATAAGCAGCCGGTCAGGGATTGGCTGATTGCCTCGCGTTGGAACCGTAAAAAACCGGCGCCGGCCCTGCCCGCGGATGTTGTTGCAGCAACGACGGAACGTTATCAAGATGCATATACACTGCTGACCGGAAGGAAGTTTAAGAATGTATTTATCTAAAGTCTACATAACGCTAAAGCCGACCGTGAACGATCCGCAGGGATTAACCATCAAAGGCGCCCTTCATACCCTGGGTTTCAAAGATGTGGAAGAGGTCAGGGCCGGCAAATACATCGAGATAAAAATTGCAGCCGGGGACATGGAAAAAGCGCGGGCTGAACTACAGGATATGTGTAAAAAGCTGCTGGCCAATCCGGTTATCGAGAACTTCCGTTTTGATATCGAGGAGATGAAGCCCGGGTGAGATTCAGGGTACCTTGTATGTGATCCTTAATACGGCCCTGTCCAGGCAGATCATGTCAGCCACGCTGTCCCAGTTGGTGGAAGTGAAGAACCCCAGCCTGAACTGGCATCTCCCCTGATCGCTGGAAAGAAGCTTCTGTATCATATTATTTCCATGATCGTCCAGTGTAACATCAATCAGAAGCGGGTCCGTTCTCTGCACAGCCATCAGCTTCACGCTTCCCACGGCGGGCGCTGCGGACTCATAGGCCACTCTTCCCAGGCTGCCCATTGAGCCGTACTGATACTGATATATCTCGAGAGCGCCCATATTGCCCCAGGTGGCACCGCTGTAAGTAGGATTACCCACGATCGAGTATTCAGTTAAATCAAGAACCTCCCGGCCGATCTCTGCCGTAGGCGGCAGCGTCGTCAGATCAAAACTCAAGAACGCCCGGACGGCCTGGTTCGCGGGATTATCTCCCGCGCAGACAGCGCTTGAACGAGCATAATTCGCGCCGCTTTTAGTTAGCGATCCGCTCTCATTTGGTATTATATTCAATACGGCGGCCATCTCCATACCCTGCTGAACACTGAGCCCGCCCACAACTGTCACCGTAGCAGTCGCCGTGCTGCTTCCGACTGAATTCGATGCCGTAAGATTATAAATCGTAGTTGCGTACGGCATGATGGATCTCGTGCCGCTCAGGGGCACCGGTCCGATACCATTATCTATGCTGACCATCTGGGCGCCCGTCACAATCCAGCTCAGAACAGTGTTCTGCCCCTCGGTCACTATCGCTGGGTCAACCGCAAAGGTTGCCACGACAGGTTTGTCCGTCTCAGCCGTCGTCTGAGGAAAGGTACCGGGCAAATACAAGCACCCTGACAGTAATACAAAGACCAATAATAGAGTAATCATTAATTTCTTCATGGTGAGTCCTCCTGGGATGTAATTATCCCGGTTATAAAAAGGATAACGGAAAAGCTGAGTTAATGTTTAGCTGTCGCCGTCGCTTCGGCTTTACTCTGGAATCACGTAGCGGACAATCAATTTCGCATTGCCTGCGCTGATGTCAAGATAGTTAGCGCTGCTTTCACCGCTCTTAACAGTCGAATACAGCTGGGCTGTATAATCAGCACGGCTGTAATAATAGTATTTCTCGAACTGCAGACGGATCTGATAGCGGTCGCTGCCTGCATCGAGCTGCTTCTGTACAGTGGCAACGAAATCCGGTGAGGTGAACGGCGTGCTCGGCATCATAGTTGCCACATAATTGTAGTTCCAGCTGTAAAGGTATCCGGCGGGAACTATAACCATGTAATCACTTGGCCGCAAATTGCTGCCATACTGCTGATTATAAATATTAAGCGAGCCCTGCCACGGGAAGGGTGAGTTGACCACGACTGATTTCGAGATATCCAGATCCACACCCTTGATAATAGCGTTTCTTGGGATGGAAGATATATCGAAGCTCAGAAAGCCCTGCATCTGTATCTGCAAATCGTTCTGTCCGACCAAAACACCGTCCAGGACGACTTTGTCCTTTCTGACCGTGCCGTCCTCGGCAGCGACGGAATACAGGGTGGTAGTATACACGTGCAGAGGAGTTACCAGTACCCTGGTATTGGCCGTCATGGTCCCCTCATCATTCCTGGCAAAGATGGTATAAACGGTATCCGTATTAGGCTGAACCGACCGGCTGCCGGACATGGACACACCGCCGATATCGGGATCTATGCGCACCGTGCCGGATCCGCTCACGTCCCAGGTAAGTGTGGACCACTCCCCTTCCTTGATTTCAGGCGGCGTAGCCGTAAACAACTTGATGGCCATTTTTTCCGGGCCGCCGGAGATAAGCACGATTACGTTCGTACCAACCTCATTTGACCAGTTGCCGTAATTGTCCTGCGCCTTGAACCAGATCGTATGCTGCCCTGCCGTCAGTGAATCGGTCTCAAACGAGGCCAACTGGCTAAGATTCCCGTTAATACTTGAACGCCAGTTATAGCCTACTATCTGCCCTTCAGATGAAATGGCATGCCCGCTGAATTTGATCTTCTCGCCGACGTAAACCTGTGGCGAAGACACGGAATCGATATAAGCGAGAGGAGCCAATTTGGTATTAACCGCCGGTCTCGCACATCCTGCAACCAGTATTGCCAGCATCAGGATGGCTATAGCAGCCCTTTTCAAATCGACACCTCCATGCGTATGATATTTCTCACAATCTAACATTGTATTGCTGCCTTGTCAATAAACTCATTGATTGATTCTGGCTCTAACATAGTCCATCACCCTCCCCATGACTTCGCCGGCCTTACCTTCGACGCGTACAGCCGCCCTGGAATCCATGGGCGTGGACCCTATATTGATGATAACGATCTTTGCCCCTGCATTAAATGCATATTCAGGGATATAAGCCGCAGGGTATACCACCAGTGTGGATCCTATTACGATGCAGAGGTCGCACAGGTTTGCCCGGCGGGAGGCCTCGCTAAGAACAGCCTGCGGTAACATCTCTCCGAAATATACGGCGTCAGGTTTTAGTATGCCCTTGCACGCCTCGCACTCCGGCAACTCTTCATTTACAAGTCGCGATATTATCTCGTCCATAGGAAAGCGCTTGCGGCAGCCCAGGCAACGGACGTACTGCATGTTGCCGTGTAACTCGAATACCTTTTCATCAGGCACGCCGGCCATCTGATGGAGGTTATCGATATTCTGCGTCACAACACAGTCAAGCTTACCCAGCTTGTCCATGCCTGCTACGGCGAAATGAGCTGCGTTAGGCTTCACATTTTTAACCAGCCCTCCTTCAGCCAGGAGCTTCCATTGCATCTTTCTAACCTCCGGCCGGGCCACGAACCTCTGTATTGTGAAATCCTCCGGATCCAGCTTTGTCCATATGCCGTCCTCACCCCGGAAGTCAGGTATACCGGACTCGGTGCTGATCCCTGCCCCGCTGAAAACCAGGCATCGTTGCGAATTTACTATGAGTTCGGCTATCTTCCCGGCCTGTTTCTCGATATCGTCGCCTCCCATAATTCAAACTCCTCCGATATTACACTTCCTTGACTCGTGCCTTCTCGTTTATTATACATGGTTCAATCTCTTTGATATATTAATACGGGTTAAACATGAATGACATCCTCGAATATCTGGAAAAAAACCTGACCACCGGCTTTATCGGCAGAAAGCTGCATTATCTGGCAGTCACCTCTTCGACACAGGATGTGGCTAAAGACATGGCCGACCATGGAGCCCCCGAGGGCGCTGCTGTAATAGCCGGGATGCAGCAGTCGGGCCGCGGCAGGCTCGGCAGGTCATGGTTATCTCCGGAGGGCGGACTGGCCACATCGATAATTCTGCGCCCCGCTATGTCGGTTCTTCCTCTACTGCCGGCTATATCTGCCCTGGCTGTTTTCCGCACGGTTAAGGCGCTGGGAATCGATGCTGAAATCAAATGGCCCAACGATATACTGATCGGTGGCCGCAAGGTCTGCGGCATATTAATCGAACACGGACTCACAGACGGTACAGTTCGATACAGCATTATGGGCATCGGTATCAATATTAATTTCGACACATCTCTGTATCCTGACATAGCCGGCTTTGCAACCAGCCTCTCGGTCGAACTGGGACATGAGATACCGGTCGGCCAGGTAGCATTGCGCCTCTATACCGAATTAGAAGGACTCTACCTGCGAAGCAAGGAGCCGGATTCGATACTTAAAGAATGGGCAGCCAACATGATCACAATCGGCAGTCGTGTGAAGGTCAGGTCGGCCAACCGCGAGATCGAGGGCATCGCAGCGGCTATCAACAGATCGGGGCATCTATTGCTGCGGCAGGACGACGGAAGCCTGCAGGAGATTTTGGCGGGAGACGTATCCCTGATAAACGACGGTAGTAAAAAGTAGGGGCGGCTGTACAGCCGCCCCTACTTCACATCGCTTTTCCTTATCAGGCGCCGGGCTTCTTCTTATCAGCTTCAATCTTCTGCAGCATAGGTTGAATTAATTCGATAGGCAGGGGGAATACCACGGTATTTGATCTGTCCGATGCGATTGCCACCAGAGTCTGCAGGTAGCGTAACTGCAGTGCCATCGGCTCCTTTGAAATTACACGGGCAGCCTCAGACAACTTCTCCGCCGCCTGCGCCTCGCCCTCGGCAGCGATGATCTTGGCCCTTCTGCCTCTCTCCGCCTCTGCCTGAGCAGCCATGATTTTCTGCATATTGTCGGGCAGTTGAACATCTCGTACTTCGACCATGCTGACCTTGATGCCCCACGGCTCGGTGCTCTCATCTATAATAGTCTGCAGCTTATTGTTGATCTTTTCCCGGTGCGCCAGCAGATCTTCAAGTTCCGATTGTCCCACCACGTTCCGCAGCGTCGTCTGACACAGCAATGAAGTGGCCCTGATGTATTGCTCAACGTTCAGAATCGCCGATTCCGGCTTCATAACACGGAAATATACCACGGCATCTACTTTGACCGTCACTGTGTCCATGGTGATACATTCCTGTTGCGTCACATCCATCGTTACCACGCGCAGCTCGACTTTCACCATTCGCTCGATAAAGGGTATGAGCAAAATAAGGCCCGGGCCCCTCACTCCCACATATCTGCCCAGGCGGAAGACTACGCCCCTTTCATACTCGTTGACTATCCTGATAGATGCGAACAGCACTATCAGGACAAAAATTGCCAGTACTATAATTCCCGCTATCTGCATGTCTGCCTCCTTATTTTTTTCTTGTTACGTATAATTTAAGGTTGTCCACCTTTTGTATAATAACCTCTTCCCCCGGGTGCGCCAGGCCTTCATCCAGCTCAGCTTTCCACAATTCCCCTTCCACCTGCACCATGCCCACGGGTTCAAGAGCAGTTTTAACCTCGGCTACCTGGCCGATCATACCTTCCTTGCCGGTGGTCACCTTCCTTTTTTGACCACGGACAACAGCCCAGACCAGGAAAGCCATAAAGAGCGCTAAAAATATGGCAACGTACACGATAAGACTTGTATCGAATTGCATGGACGCCTCACTTTCACTGAAAAGAATGAGTGAACCTATTATCAGCGATACTATTCCACCCGTGGTCAGTATACCATAGGCAGGTACAAAAATCTCAGTGACGAAGAGCCCGAAAGCAAGCAATAATAGCAACAGGCCGGCCCAGCCCGCATTCAATACACCCAGTGAGTAGAATGCCAGTAAAAGACATATGCCGCCGATCACGCCGGGGAAGATCAGCCCGGGATTGGAGATCTCCGTAATCAGTCCTATGGAAGCCAGCGTAAGCAATATGTATGCAACATTGGGATGGCTGATGACCTGGAGTATCTTCTCCACCAGCGTCATGTCGCTTCTGCTTACTTCGGCCCCTTCTGTATCAATAGTCACTTCGATGCCGTTCGCCAGCGTTACTTTTCTGCCGTTGATCTGCTTTATGACACTGTCCAGATCATCGGCCTGGAAATCGACGAGCTTTTTCTCGACTGCTTCTGAAGCGGTGAATGATCTACTCTCCCTCACGGCAGCCTCAACCAGCGAGGGATCACGCCCGCGTTTCTCAGCTATGCTCTGTATCCAGGCCGCCGAGTACTCGGTCGCCTTCTTCTGCACATCTTCGGGCATCTCCTCCCCCACACTCACCGGGTGCGCAGCCCCCAGGCTGGTGGCAGGGGCCATAGCGGAGAGATGAGCAGATACAGTAATGAATGTGCCCGCCGAAGCCGCCCAGGCGCCATGAGGCGATACATATATAACGACCGGCACCCTGGCGTTCATGATGCTTTTGACTATCCTCTCAGTGGAATCCAGCAGACCGCCGGGTGTATCCAGGGTAATGATAACGACGGTGTCGCCTCTTTCCTCAGCCTCGGCTATTCCGCGGCTGATATAGTCGGCAACAACGGGCACAATATTACCCCTGACCTCCAGGACACGGATCTGCCCTGATTCAGGGACAGCGTTACAGCCGGCTATTGAAAGCGCCAGCCCAACAAGGAACAGCGAAACATAAAATATGCGGAATATCTTTCTTGCAGTCATGCGTATATTGTATATCAGAAACGCCGTAAAGACAGCAATTGTAGCTGCGATACCATTAGTGTAGAATTATCTCGTTTTATGGAAAGGATAAATAGTTATGGAAAGTCAGAGATGTAAAGGGGCCCGCGACCTGCTGCCGGATGATATGGAGCGTTTCAGGCAGGTTGAGGATGCCTTCCGCAATTCGTGTTTAAACTGGGGTTACCGCGAGATCAGGACACCCACCCTGGAATATATACATCTTTTTACCGCGGCGGGGACATTGACGCCCGCTATGCTGGGGCGTGTCTACTCCTTCCTCGACTGGGATGGCTGGGGAGGCGAGCGAGTCGTTCTGCGTCCCGATGGGACTATACCCGCCGCCCGGCTTTACAGCGAGAACCTCGCAAACCAGAAGATAGCCCGTCTCTACTATATCACCAACGTCTTTGCATTTGAGGAGACAGGACGTGAGAACCGCGAAAAATGGCAGTGCGGGGTGGAACTCCTGGGAGATTGCGACCGGGCCGCAGACGCCGAAGTGATCACCCTGGCCCTGGAGATTGCAGGTGCGATGGGATTAACAAAACCTGAACTCAAGCTATCGCATGCCGGCATTCTGAAAGCTCTTATCGGGGAGCTCAAGCTGGACGGCGACAGCAAGGCCGCTCTGCTCGACGATATCCTCGAAGGAAACTGGCAGGCATTTTCCGGTGTTAAAAGCAAGAATAAGGAAGTGGTCAACGCCATCGCCACGCTTATTAAGCTGAAGGGCAGATCAAGCGGTTTTCTGGCCAACCTCAAGGCTATGCCCGCCGTCTCAAAAAGTGTTAAAAAAGAGATCGACGGCTTCGCTGCCGTTACCGCATTGCTGGACAAAATGCAGGTGAGCTACTCCATAGACTTTACCTCCATCAGGGGCTTTGAATACTACACAGGCCTGTGTTTTAAGATAACCTCGGGCGGGGACAGGATATGCAGCGGGGGCAGGTACGATAACCTGATAGGCCTGGTAGGCGGTCAGGATATACCCGCCTGCGGCTTCGCCTTCTACCTGGATACCGTTACAGCCATGGTGAAGCCATGGTCGCAGCAAAAGGCTGAGAAGACCGTATCTGTGAAAGCTGCAGGAGGCTCGGCGGAGGCAGTTAATGCAGCCTTTGAGGCGGCGGCAGCCATGCGCAAAGTCGGACTTATAGCCGAACTCGATTTTTGCGGCAATCAACTGCAGGCCCGCTGGTCGGTTTCAATCGGGACACGCCCAGCCTCTTTCACCTTGGTCGATAACTTCAAGAAGACGCGCAAAAAAGTGTCCGCAGTGGGTGAGGTCATAAATATCATCGGGGGTTTCAGCAAGCTTGCCCGCTAAAGCAATGTCCGAGCCACGACTGGCCCTGCCCAAGGGTAAAATGCTGGCCAGAACTTCGCTCTTCCTTAACTCCATAGGACTCGGCTTCGACAACTATAACTCGGGAACCCGCATCTACCGCATGCGGTCGCAGGCCATGCCGGGTTTGACGGCCAAGATGCTTAACGAGCGGGATATACCCGTACAGGTGGCTGTGGGCAACTACGATTTCGGCATCTGCAGTTCCGACTGGCTGCAGGAGCTGCTGACCCGGTATCCGGCCAGCCGCGTGTTGAAGATCGCCGACCTCGGATTCGACATCTCTGATATCTACATGGCCTGCGCGACCTCATCGGATATATCCCCGCAGTCTATGGCCAGCGGCACTGCAGCCTGGCGTATAGTGACTGAATATCCTGCCCTGGCAGAAGCAGCCGCATATAAAATGCGTCTGAAAAGATATCGCATCTTCCCCTGCTGGGGTTCGACTGAAGCATACCCGCCGGAGAACGCCGATTTCTCTGTGCTTCGCGTTAAAAATGAGGACGCTCTGCGCAGCCTGAATTTGAAGCCGATACGCAGGATATGCGGCAGTAACGCCTGCATTATCGCCAACTGCAATAGTCTTCAGAGCAGCGACTGCAGCGGCCTGCTCGAACGATTTGCCGCATCCGCCTCCCTGAAGAATAAGCCCTGGCAGGCGCCGGAAAAAGCAGTGTTTGCGGTAAACAACAACCTTGCCGGCAGCGCAGGCGCCGGTGATGTATGGCTGGCGCTGGCCGACGGCCATCAACAGGTGCATACCGAAGCTTTCATGCAGAAGACGGGCCTGAGGCTTGAAGGATACTCAAAGAGTGATCTGAGACGGCGCCCGTCCTGCGACATCGATTGGCTCAGCATCAAAGTAATCCGGCCTCAAGATATGCCCCAGCAGGTTGCCAACGGCAATTTCGACCTTGCCATCACCGGACGGGACTGGCTGCTGGATCACCTTTACCAGTTCCCATCCAGCCCGGTGGCCGAACTGGTCAACCTCGGCTTCGGCTGGGTGCGGATCGTGGCTGTAGTCAGCCAGGATATACCGGCGGATAGCATCGGTTCGCTGCGCGACCTCGTGGCTGCGGGCAAAATGGTACCCCTGCGTATCGCCACAGAGTATATCAACATTGCCGATAAATATATGCGCGACAAGCACATCGCCCGTTATCGTGTTATTCCTACCTGGGGCGCAACCGAGGTCTATCTGCCTGAGGATGCCGATATGCTGATCGAAAACACCGAGACCGGTCAAACACTGGCCCGGCACAAGCTAAAAATCATAGACACGCTGTTCGAGTCAACGGCCTGCCTGATAGGCAACAGGCGCAGCCTGGAAGAGCGTGGAAAAAAGGATAAAATTAATAATCTGATCAGGCTTTTTCGGGAGGCGGTGAGTAAAAAATGAAGGTGATTCGGGATTACGGGCAGGCCTTGAAAACCCTGGAACGAAGCATTCAGTATGATCCGGGCGGCAGGATCGAAACTGCCGTACGCGAGATAATTGCAGGCGTCAGGAAAGGAGGGGATCCGGCTCTAATCGCCTATGCCGAGCGCTTCGACGGCGCCAGGTTAAAATCGCTCGAGGTTACACCGCGGGAAGTGACAGCGGCCCTCACATCCATCGACCCCCGCTTGATGAATGCGCTTAAATTCGCGGCCGCGCGCCTGGTAAAATTCCATAAAATCTGCATGCGCATATACGGGCGCGGATTTTTCAAAAACGGCCTGGGACAACAGGTGTTGCCCATCGAGCGCGCGGGAATATATGTACCCGGTGGCACTGCCTCATATCCCTCCACGGTACTGATGACCGCCATCCCCGCACGTGTGGCGGGGGTGAAAGAGATCATCATGTCCACGCCGTGCGGAAAAGATGGAAAAGTGCCTGCCGGCACACTGGCCGCGGCTTTTATCGCGGGCGTTGACCGGATATTCAAAATCGGCGGTGCGCAGGCCGTGGCGGCCATGGCCTTCGGCTCCGCTTCAGTGCCACGTGTGGACAAAATCTGCGGCCCGGGCAATATGTATGTTATGAACGCCAAGAAGTTGGTTTACGGCCTGGTGGATATCGATGCCCTCCAGGGTCCCAGCGAGGTCATGCTGATCGCCGACGGCTCTGCAGATCCCTCCTTCTGTGCAGCCGATCTGATAGCGCAGTCGGAGCATGACGCCATGGCATCATCAATTATCATAACCACGTCGGAGGGACTGGCGGATAAAGTGCAGTCCGAACTTAAAAAACAGCTGCCCGGACTGAAAAGAAGAACCATTGCAGATAAAGCTCTGGCGTCAAACGGCCTGATCATCATAGTGAAAACTCTGGAGCAGGCTATAGATCTGGCCAACCTTTATGCGCCGGAACATCTCTCCCTCATGGTGAAAAACGCAGAGCGCTACATCAGCAGAATCAGGAACGCCGGTTGTATCTGCATCGGCCGGTATTCACCGGTTGTGCTGGGCGATTACGTAGCCGGACCGAGCCATGCGCTGCCCACCGGGGGCAGCGCCCGCTTCAGCTCACCGCTGAACGTGCTGGATTTCCTCAAGATCAACAGCATCATCGCCCTTGAAGATAGCGCCCTCCGGAGGCTGGGGCCGGCGGCCGCAATGATGGCGGACAGCGAGGGGCTGACCGCTCATGCCGGCGCTGTCAGGGTCAGACTGAAAAAGATAAAAAATAAATGAATCTGAGCAGCCGTTCGTTATGGTGTAACATATGATCAGAGTGCATCGCGGCAACTTCCTGTATACGCTGAACAGCATTCGCCAGAGCCTCTTTGCTTATCTCGAATCCGAGCTCTCCAGGCACGGTATCAGCGGCATCGCTCCTTCGCACGGCGATATCCTTCACATCCTGGATAAAAAGGGCACCCTCCATCTTCGCGATTTAACCGAGCTGTCCCTCAAGGATAAATCCACAATAACGGCGGTGATCAGCCATCTGGAGAAGAACGGCTACGTGACCAGGGTAAGGGACGGCAACGATAAAAGGCTGGTTAATATTCGGGTCACGGATAAGGCCGCGCAAATTAAACCTGCCCTTGAGAAGATATCCGAGAAAATGAATGCGCAGCTTTTCGAAGGGCTGAGCACAGACGAAAAAAACACCCTTTTTAAATTGATGACCAGGATCAGCCATAACGTCGATAAGCTGTAATCCACTCGTCCACATATTCCCCTACAAACGTTTACATCCTCCCTCAAACGTGATAAAATAGTTTTATACAAAACTATTTATTAATAACGCGGGGGAGATCAAGATGAGCGCTGTATATGAGGCCATAGATGTTTGGATGCAGCATCCCACCATGAAATTCGGCAACCACCGGATGTTCGATTCGTTGAGGCGGTGGACCGGGCAGGAGAAGCTCGCCTCCGAGTTGCCTCTGGATCTGACCATCGGCCTGATGGACCAGGCTCATGTCTCCAAAGGGCTGACCTGCGCGTGGTGGAGCCCGACCGGGCCGCTTATCTCCAACGATGAGGTGGCGGCTTTTGTCAAACAGTATCCGGACAGGCTGGTCGGTGTGGCATCGGCCGATCTTTATCGTCCCATGGAGGCGGTCAGAGAGCTCAGGCGCTGCGTCAGAGAGCTCGGATTCAAGGCGTTGCGCATCGTGCCATGGCTGTGGAACCTTCCACCCACGGACCGCCGCTATTATCCTCTTTACGCCGAGTGTGTGGAGCTGGATATACCTTTCTGCTGCCAGGTCGGCCATACCGGTCCGCTCTGCCCTTCGGAGCCCGGCAGGCCCATACCTTATATCGACGAGGTGGCGCTCGAATTCCCCGAGCTCAAGATGGTCTGCGGACATATCGGTTATCCCTGGACGACCGAGATGATCGCGGTGGCGACCAAGCATGAGAACGTATACATCGACACATCAGCCTATGTCGCCAAGAGGTTCCCGCCCGAACTGGTGGCATACATGCAAAAACACGGTAAAAAGAAGGTCATGTTCGGCACCAATTACCCCATGATCACCGCGGCCATGTGCCTCAAGGACCTGGATACCCTGCAGTTAACCGATGAAGTTAGAAGGCTCTTCCTCTGTGAAAACGCCAAAAGGGTTTTCGGGCTTTAGCTTCGAGCCTTGCCTCACCCACGTCATTGCGAGGCCGAAGGCCGCGGCAATCTGGTGTCCCCGCATGACAGCACAAGATTGCTTCGTCGCTGCGCTCCTCGCAATGACTTTAGCATGCAGCGTTCCCCTGTGAAATGGTAAAATGAGAGCGCTGCATTTCTATTATGGATTGCAGCTGGGTCTGATGTAAAATGCTCAATTCAAAAGATGTTGAAAAAATGGTCCGCGGCGGGCTTAAGGGCATGAAAGCCTATACTCCCGTCGATCCGGTCGACGTGCTGACCGGACGCGCCGAAGTGCCGGCAGGGGACACCGCCAAGCTGGACGGCAATGAGAATCCCTACGGGTGCTCACCAAGAGTGCAAAAGGCGCTGGCCGGATTCCAGGACTATAACCGGTACCCTGATCCGGACCAGAGAGATGTACGCAGGGCCCTGGCTGCTTATACAGGCGTTAAAGCAGATTCTATCGTGGCCGGCGCCGGAAGCGACGACCTTATCGATATCATCCTGCGACTGTTCATTGAGCCGGGAGACCGGGTCATCAACTGTCCGCCCACCTTCGGCATGTACCCTTTTTGTACGGTGATCGCGGGAGGAGAGGTGATAAAAGTGCCCCGCAGGCCGGATTTCTCGCTGGATCTGCCTGCCATTAAAAAATCGATCGACGCCGGAACGAAGATGGTCTTCATTGCATCGCCCAAT
The DNA here is from genome assembly GCA_041653995.1 of Dehalococcoidia bacterium. Classification (NCBI taxonomy): domain Bacteria; kingdom Bacillati; phylum Chloroflexota; class Dehalococcoidia; species Dehalococcoidia bacterium. Next base: position 98,167 of record JBAZEK010000001.1, on the reverse strand, counting down.
AATCCCAGCGGTAACCGGTCCGAAGCAAGCGAGATTAAAGATCTGTTAGCTGCGGACCTGCTGGTGGTGGTTGACGAGGCCTATGTCGAATTCAGCGGCAACTCGCTGACACCAATGGTGTCACAGTACGCCAATCTCATCATATTACGCACCTTCAGCAAGTGGGCGGGAATCGCCGGACTGAGGGCAGGCTACGGCATCTGTCCGGCCAATATCGTCCCCTATATGATGAAAATAAAGCAGCCCTACAACATCAGCATGGCCGCCTATGTAGCAATCCTTGAATCGCTGGCAGACCTCGATTACCTGCAGAAGACCGTCAGGGCCATGGTCAGCGAGAGAGAAGTGCTCTTCGCCGCGCTACAGCAGTTCAAATGGCTTAAATCCTATCCCTCTCAGGCCAACTTTATCCTCTGTGCCGTGCTGGATCGCAGCGCTAAAGAGACTTATACCAGGCTGCAGAAGAAGGGTATCTTTATTCGTTATTTCGAGACGCCTGAGTTAAAAGATTACATCCGCATCAGCGTTGGACGCCCGGAAGATACGCTCCGTGTGATTGCCGCCCTCAGGGATATGTGATAACCTTTGCCTGAAACCAGCGATAAAGAGGTGAAAATGTCCGAACGCAAAGCAAGCATCACCCGCCGAACAAAAGAAACCTCGATCAAGGTCGAGGTAAATATCGACGGCAGCAGCCGGTACGAGATAACCACAGGCATCCTCTTCTTCGACCACATGCTCTGCCAGCTTGCCCAGCACGGCATCTTCGACCTCAAGATCTCGGCCAACGGCCCTGATCAGCACCATGTGGTTGAGGATGTGGCCATCACGCTTGGCCGCGCCTTTAACCAGGCGCTGGGAGAAAAACAGGGCATCGTCAGGATGGCCGATGCGATTGTGCCCATGGACGAAGCCGTAGCCCTGGTGGCGCTGGATATATCGGGCCGCGGCCATGCCATTATCGAGACTGCTATCAAGGAGCCGGTGATATCCGAGATGCATTCCGACCTGGTCCACCACTTCTTCGTCTCGTTCGCCCAGGAGGCGCGCATCAATATACACGCCTGGGTGCTGAGCGGCAAGAACGACCACCACAAGGCGGAGGCCCTCTTCAAAGCGCTGGCACGCGCCCTCGATGCTGCCACCCGTATCGATCCCCGCATCTCCAGCAACGTGCCCAGCACCAAGGACAGCATCGACTGATTTTCGCCCCTCGGGTAAAGCTCACTACAATTGAACAAACATCGGTATGTATGTTCATCCATAATAAAAATAATAAGTCTAAAGTTGTAAAAGAGCTGCCGATTACATAACCCTCTGATTTAATTCTTTCCTTTCACCCATTTCACTATATTAAATGCCAGAATAACTTAATCACTACCTATGCAGACTATATAATGCTAACAAAGCATAGACTATAATATCACGCCAATGGCGATTGCTATCCTGGACGACGTAATCTATAATTGCGCTTATGAAGGTCTATAACAACCTTCAGATGGTACAAGTTGTGATGATGAGGCTGCATCCATGACTATTGCTGATCATAATAAATCTATAAAGCTAGACCCAATGGACGCCAAGGCTTACAAAAATCGTGGACTCGCCTATGGTCAGAAAGGTAAATTCGATAAAGCCCTTGCTGACTATACTAGAGCAATAGAGCTAGATCCGAAATATGCTGTGGCTTATAACAACCGTGGGAATGTCTACGCTGAAATAGGTAACTTCGGTAAGGCAATATCTGATTATGCTAAGGCGATAAGCCTAAACAGGAAGTTTGCTGACGCTTATTACAACCGTGGACTTGCCTATGACAGTAAAAGCCACAATGAGAAGGCTATTGCTGATTACACTAAAGCAATAGAGATAAATCCGAGGGATGCGGAGTCTCTTAACAATCGTGGGGTTGATTATGATGAAAAAGGTGAACATGACAAAGCAGTTGCAGATTATTCCAAAGCGATAAAGCTAAACCCAAAGTATGCCAAGGCTTACAATAACCGTGGGAATGCTTACGCTGAAAAAGGGGAATTTGATAAAGCTATAGCTGATTTAAACAAGGCGATAAAGATGAACCCGAAGGGTGCTAATGCTTATCGCAATCGTGGTCTTGTTTATAATCAGAAAGGTGAAAAAAATAAGGCACGAGCTGATTTTTTAAAAGCAAAAATATTGGGATGTTATGACTGAACCCCTGAAACTGGATTGATGAGGTTAAGGAAACTTGTGCTGGGGAGCTTTCAAGTCTTTCCACCCTATCATAGGAATACAGTTTTATATTATGTGTAATTAACCGATGGCTACTTTTGAAGATTATTACGAAATACTCCAGGTTAATTCATTGGCTGAGCCAGGAGTTATTGAAGAAGCATATAAGAGACTGGCTAAAGAATACGATCCGGACAGCAATAATGATCCCTCGGCTGCAGAAACTATGAGTAAAATAGACTTTGCATATAGTGTAGTTAAGGATCCCTCATTGCGAGAACTTTATCATCAAGAATGGCTAGAAAGAAAGCTCTATCCGTCCGAATACATCCCCAAAGACAAAGTCGATGATGTTCCCAAATATAGAGCTGAGTATGTTCCCAAAGTTAAGGACAATGGTATCCCCAAATATAAAGCTGAGTATATTCCCAAAGTTAATGACTTCGATGTCCCAAAATATAAAGATGAAACAGTTGGTCATAGGGCAGTAAACAGTCGACGAATAGCCATAATTATTCTCTTGGTCGCAGATCTTGCGCTCGTGTCCGTATTCATACTAGCACCGTTTATTAGTTTATTTGTTACTCAGAACAACTGGATTTTGTACATACTATCTTCGCTATTGGGTGCATTAGTAGCAAGCTTGATCTTTGCAGCCAAATTTCGCCATGGCCTTATTACTTTATTGAAATCAGCGGTCAACTCAACACAAAAATGGATAACCTCAGAATCTATCAATAAAAATGTCCTCGACCGTTTTCTGGTCTTTGTTCTGATTTTCATGTTGATTGCACTAATAGTCTATATCTATGTTATACCATGGGTAATTCAAGTATTGGTGAAACGTTCTCCGATAGAAATGGTCTTATTAACTATTTCTCTATTGATCATTGGCATTTTATTAACATCACGTCGCTTCTGGCAGTATTGTTTTCATGTTTTCCAGTCAATACGTTCAACAACTGCACACTACATACCGAATAATTTCAACCCGGCAGAATGCCATTCTAATATCAGCGAACGGACATGGGAACCTGGAGAAATGAAAGACGTATTTAGTCGTAATGTCTGGAATGAGATACTCAATTTCAGGCCAAGTAGGCAATATGATAATGAAGGAGGCTATCATAATGAACTTTTTAATTATCTGCAAAACAAATTTCACCAGGCCCAGTCTAATAAAAGAGTGGGGTCATCTCAACCCGATATCCGTATAGAGCATATTGCAATAGAGATAAAGGGTCCCACTGGTAAAAATCAATTGAGGGATCTTTCACATAAAGTCATAAGATACCTTGCTGGGGGTCATCACACACTTCTATTTATCGTGTTGTTCGATCCGCAGAAGGAAATATCACCAGCGTATTTTAAAGACCTTAAAGATGGACTATTGAAGATTCCTAAAGTCGGGGTAATCACAAAACGAAATTATTAACGAAATATGATTAACTAGATGCTTTAACTAAACAAAGGATTTTACAGGGTGAAGGAGGAAATCTAACATGGCCGGTCAAAATAATTGCAGACGTTGCCGTGGTACAGGGAAAGACCCAATGGGTTTCGGTGCACCTTGTGAAGTATGTGGAGGCACAGGTGTTACCGGGGGTATACCACAAAAAACGGTTAAATCGAGCAAATCTACTCTAATCAAGTGTGTCCGTTGCCGTGGTAGTGGTAAAGATCCCTATGCATTTGGAGCACCCTGTGAAGTATGCAAGGGTACGGGGGTAAATAGGGTTTGACAATCTGTAATTAAATACATTCTGCGTTTAATATATAGTTCCCAATGAAACAGAGTGAATGAAAATGAAATACATAGTAAGCATCACATATGCTGGGACAATTGATATGAAAGTGGAAGCCCCCAACCAAGAAGTTGCTGAGGATGCTGCCCTCGATGAAATCGGCACTTGGCCAGAGGCTCTATTTCTCGAGAGACTTAATTTTCAGATTGATAGAATTGAGTTCCGTACCTAATCTGAGTTCCCTACGTACTTGAGGGTGAATTGTGATAGGGTTAGCCCACAGGAAAGTAGCTGAAGAAAGGATCCCTATTTACCCTTACGGTTAGAAAGTCGTTTTTCTAGTCCTGGACCAGTAATGTCTTTTCTAATCTTTCTTGCCCCAGTATTACCCTTAAGTCTTTTTGCCAATCCAGGACCAGTGATATCCTTTCTTATTTTTCTTACCATTTATAAAGCCCCCTTTTAATCTAGATCATCTTTGAGCTTGACCTGCCCTCCATAATTGTACCACCTCTAAAGTTAATCCTACTATCGTAAAAATATTCTCAGGTAATGTTGAATATTGCCCAATTTAAGTCTGTTTACCACCAAACCTTAAGCGCCAATTGACGTTCAATGGTATGTATGTTCGACTATGAAAAATATCATGGAATCCAATCATTAGAAGTTAATTTCCCTGCAGTGCTATAATTCGATCAGGTAGTGCGGTAGTAGTGAGGCTTATGGGGACCGCTTCACAAGTCCGTTTACTTAGATCAAAAACAACCCAATCAAGGAGGCTGTATGATGGATGAAAAGCCCACGATGAAGGCAATATTTACTCCTTCCGATGCGGACGATTCACTGCACGAAACTGCCGGTATTATTTATGAATGGTGGTATCTGGATGCTGCTTTTGATAATGGCTACTCTATGTCAGCGGCATGGCAGATTGTTGATCCGAGTTTCATAGGTGGTGATGAAGAGAATACACACCTCGTAATGTTTGCCATTTATGATCCCTCGGGCAAGAAGACGAGCGTGGATGTTCCTTTTGCCGTAAGGGATGTCGCTGCCTCGAAAACAAGCTGTGATGTGACTATGGGAACCAACCATTTAAAAGGCAACATCTCCCGGTATGACATGGAGTTCCGCGATAAAGACCTGGGATGCAAATTGATATTCGAAAGCGTTACTGAGGCTTTCCGGTCACCCCCTGATGGCGTGTCCTATTTCACCAGGCAGCCGGACAGGTGGATCGGTTGGGTAGTAGCTCTACCAAGGGCCAAGGTAACAGGAACATTGATTTTTAATGGGAAGGAAATCCCTGTGAAGGGTGCTGGTTATCATGATCATAACTGGGGCAATGTAGCACTGACAGCGATGTACAATTACTGGTACTGGGGCCGGATATACCTGCCTGATTACACGTTTATATATTCGGTAGGCGAGATGACCGATGCCCTTAGGAATAAGCCTATTTCGGTGATACTTGTCTATAAGGGAGAAAAACTGGTGGATGTGACGACAGATATTACCGCGGAAGGCAGCGACTTCGTGACGGATAAATTGACCGGTGCACAATATCCGCAGACACTGGTCCTACGGCCTGAAGGCAGCGTCCTTAAGGGGACGATCACTCATAAATTGAATCACTTGTTAGAAGGGCTTTCACCGTGGGGTGCAAAAGGCGGCGGAGGTCATGCTTATTTCCGATTCCTATCGGATTGCGACATTAAGCTCAATGTGGCAGGGGATAAAATCGATGTTAAAACCCCTCTGATTCACGAGTACATGCGACCCTGATTGTAAGGTATAAACGGTCAGTTCAGGTGCTACTCCTGGGGATATTTCGCTATTTACCTGCTCCCAGTTTCAGCATTTGGACCGGCAAGTTTATAGCATTAATCATACCTGCGTATGGCATGACGTTCATCGGCATGACTGCTTGGCCGTAATTGCTTATACCCATCGTCGGATAATACTAGTATTAAAAGGAATTTTATTTAACGCAGTCGCTATCGCCTCCACTTCCATCTCCAGACAAGGGATCACCGATTGTGAGCAGTCATTGCCATTCTAAAGCAATTTCTCAAGCTCGTCGATCTTTGCCTCGAGCTCCACCTGAGACTGCTTCTGCTCCTGTATGAGGCGTTTAATCTCCGACAGAGTTACCCCCTGATCGTCCTTGCCCTTGCTGACCCGCCTCATCGATCCCTTACCCCCGCGCCTTTGCAGGAATGCATTCGCCACAAAACCCGTTAGGGTGCCGAAAAGCGCCGTGCCGGCCGTCATAACCAGTATCCCCACAAAACGTCCCTCACCGGTTACGGGCACAACATCGCCATAACCTGTGGTCGTGATCGTCTGATAGATAAACCACATGGCATCCTGCCAGTTACTGATCTGGGCGCCGGGCACCTTGTTCTCTAACTTCACTATAGCTATGCCGCCGAATTCCAGTATTAACATGATGAGAAACAGAACGGTGAGGAAAGCTGTTGCAGAGCTATAATCTTTGAGTTCGCGTATAAAGTTGTGGCGGCCGTAGCTGGACAACATTCTGGCGGTTCGTACGATCCTGATAAGGCGCAGCAGTTTGGCCCAGTTTATCGGCCCTGCCGACAGAAGGTCAGCCCAGCCGAACTGTTTGAAAAAGTAGTTGAATTTAGATTTTGCCAGCGAAAGCCGCATTATGAAGTCTACCAGGAATATGAAGCTGTATGTCCAGTCCATCACCCCCAACACACCGGCAATATCCCGGTCCGAGGTAACGTAGAAAATTAGAATATTTGTTATTGCGATTATTGATAATGCTACTATGAAAAGCTCATAAGCGACGTTCTTCAGTTCTTCAGACTGTCGTTTCATATTCATTCCCTTTCACGGTTATGTTCCGTGATTTCACTCTTTTACCCTGCTCTTGATGTATGCTGTTAAAAACCATTTTATACCATTTAAACAGCAGTCAACCAGTTCAAAGAGTCAATACTCATGGCAGGGCTGACAATCTCCGTAACTGAGTGCTGTTGACATCCCTCTCCTGTCCGCATAGAATACCAGCAAAACTAATTCAGGGAGGTATGGTATGGCAGTATTTGGAACACTGGAGTGGGCAACCGCGTTCATGGATGCAATCAATGCAAGCAAACCGTATGAGGACGCGGCAAAAACATGGGAAGGTGACTTCTATTTCATCATCGAGCCGGGGGGAGCTGTCAAAGAGCCCGGTTATCAGTATGTCGACCTCTGGCACGGCAAATGCCGCAAGGTTGATGTCATACCGGCGGCGGAGAAGGACAAGTATAAGCCGGAATTTGTTCTGTCAGCTTCTATAGCTACCTGGCGCAAGGTGGCCGAGAAGAAAGTCGATCCTATCCAGGCTATTGTTACGCGCCAGCTCAAACTCACCGGCAACATGGGCAAGGTCATGCGCGCCGTCAAGGCAGCGCAGGAGCTGGTCAACTGCGTAACACAAGTTCAGACCGAATATCCCGAGTAACAATCGCTGTAATTAGAATCAAGGTTTCCCGGTATTTATACTGAGGAGGAAGCAATATGCAGTTTTTTGGTGTTCCGTTTACCGTTTTTGGCGACGATTCACTGCAGTATCTCAACACTTTCCTGGCCAAACGCGCCTTCATAGTCACGGATGCCAACATCGTCAAGCTCGGCCTGCACGAGTTGGTCATGGCTGAACTGAAAACAGCCAATATCGAGTGCAAGGTTTTCGACGGGGTTGAGCCTGATCCTTCGATACAGACTGTGGAAAAGGCAACTGTTATCGCTAAAGATTTCAAGCCGGATTTGTTCATCGGTCTGGGCGGTGGATCTTCCATGGACGCCTGCAAGTCAACTATGGTATGTTACGGCGCCGGCATCGGCCCGCTGGATATGTCGCCATCCGATTTTTACAATCTCAGGGCCAAGGCCCGCCTGATCTGCATCCCCACCACCAGCGGCACGGGCTCGGAGGCAACCTGGGCCATAGTATTGACAGATGTTGAAGGCCAGAGGAAAGTGGCGCTGGGCTCTTACGAGACGCTGCCCGATGTGGCCATCCTCGATCCCCGTATGGTCATGAGCATGCCGCCGCATGTAACAGGATCTACCGGCATGGACGCCCTCACCCACGCCGTAGAAGGCTACACTGCGACATGGCGTACGCCGTTTACGGACGGCCCGGGATTGCTCGCCATAAAATATATCTTCGAAAATCTTAAGAAAGCCGTCGATAACGGCAAGGATGAGGAAGCCCGCAAGTACATGATGTATGCAGCCTGCCAGGCCGGCACCTGCTTCGGCAACGGCATGGCCGGGCTGGCGCACAGCTGCGGGCACGCCCTGGGAGGCATCTTCCATACACCGCATGGTGTGGCTATGGGCTTATACCTTCCATATACCATGGAATACATAGCTAATGGTTCGGAAGAGTCCCTTCAAAGGTATGCCGAGATCGCCCGTTTTTGCGGCATTGCACAGGGCAGCGATAAAGAATGCTGCAAGGCGCTGATTGCGGCTGTACGTAAACTGATGAAAGATATCGGGCAAAGCCCTTCAGTCAAAGACCTTAAGATCGATAAAGACAAATACCTGAAGGCCATGCCCGAACTTGTCGACAGGGCGGTGAATGAAGCCATGACCATCGCGGTTACAAGGATCGCGGACAACGCCGACCTTGAGAAAATGTTCATCTGCGCCTACGACGGCAAGCCGGTCGATTTCTAATGATCACCACAGAGCGGGATATCGTAAAATAACAAGCACGGAGGGTCTGCCATGAATGGATACATGGGCAAGATACTTGTTGTCGACCTGACTAAAAAAGAACTGAAAGATGAGCCGCTGAACGAACAGTACGCTCGCGACTTTATCGGCGCGGGAGGCATCGCCTGCCGCTACCTGGCGGACCTTACCACGGACAAAACAGACCCGATGGGCCCCGATAATCCGCTTATTTTCATGGCCGGGCTACTGACGGGCACGGGCGGCCCCAGCTTCAGCCGCTGGGTGGTCGCGGCCCGTTCGCCCTATACAACCTATTACGGCGATGCCAACGGCGCGGCGCACTTCGGCTCCGAACTGCGTTTCGCCGGCTACGACGGTATTATCGTCAAGGGAAAATCCGACAAACCCGTTTACCTGTACATAAAAGACGGCAAAGCCGAGCTTAAAGATGCGGCTGCTTTATGGGGTAAGAACACATACCAGACGATCGAGGCTATACGCAAGGAATATGACGACCAGCGCACGCGCGTGGCCTGCATTGGACAGGCAGGGGAAAACGAAGTGCTGTTCGCCAACATCATGACCGAGGACGGCCACTGCGCGGGGCGGGCCGGCATGGGCTGCGTCATGGGCACCAAGAAGCTCAAGGCCATTGCGGTAAGAGGTAAGGCCAAGATCCCCATGCATGACCCGGAGAAATTCAGGGAATTCGCCCGCGGCGCCATGGAGGAGGTCAAGAGCGGCTTTGTCACAACTATAATGCATGATACGGGCACATGCGGATGGGTGGATTCGGGCATCGCCTACGGCGACACGCCCACCAAATACTATACTATCGCCACCATGCCTGAAGCCACTGATATCAGCGGCGTTACACAGTCCGAGCAATACCAGGTCGGAAATACGGCCTGCTTCGGCTGCCCGATCGGATGTCGCAAGGTGTTGCACATCAAAGAAGGTCGCTTCAAGAAGGAGAAACCCACCGAAGGGCCTGAATATGAGACTCTCATTGCCTGGGGGCCGCAGCTCATGATCGCCGATCTGGGAGCTATCAATCATTTCAATGAGCTGGTCAATGGTTACGGCTTCGACAGCATCAGCAGCGGTTCCAGCGCCGCTTTCGCTTTCTACCTCTATGAGAAGGGTGTTATCACCAGCAAAGATACGGGCGGCCTGGAGTTAAAGTGGGGCGATATCGACGTCACGCTTAAACTGATCGACCTCATCGCCAGGAACGAGGGCTTCGGCAAGATCATACAGGAGGGCACCAAGCGCATGGCGGCCAGGTATAACTGCCCCGGCGAGGCCATGCAGGTCAAGGGCCTGGAGTTCCCCATGCATGACCCGCGCGCTTACTGCTGCATGGGCCTGGCCTATGCTACCAGCAACCGAGGCGCTGACCACAACAAAAGCGACGCCTACCTGGTTGAAAACGGCATGGGCAATCCCGACCTCGGCTTGAATCCGGGAGACCGCTGGGGAGACGACAAGGCCCCCATGGTCGTGCTCTCGCAGGACTGGCGCTCACTCACCGATGCTCTGGGCATCTGCCACTTTGCCATGATGTCGACGCAGTCGATAGTGGATATGATTAATGCATCCACCGGCTGGGGAGTGGACCAGGACGCTATTCTCAAGGCAGGCGAGCGCATCTTCCAGCTCATGAGAACTATGACCTGCAGGTTCGGCGTCACCCCCAGGGACGACCAGTTGCCGGAGATCGCGCTGCGGCCGATACCCGACGGCGGTCAGGAAGGCAATGTACCCAACATGGCCAAGATGCTGCCTGAGTATTACGAGATACGCGATTGGGACAAGTCAACCGGCAAGCCCAGCAAAGACCGTATGGAAAAGCTGGGCATCGGCGCACTGTAAGGTAGCTTAGGTATTTAATAGGAAAGCATGCAGGGACGTTGCTTTAGCTGCGCCCGCTCTTGTGGACGGGTCTGAAGACCCGTCCCTGCTTTTTCACAGACATATGCTATGACAGTCAGGGTGGAAAAAGACAAACGATTTATCGAGGCCGATTCTTCAAAATGCGCCGGCTGTATCACCTGCATGCTGCGATGCTCTTTCAGATCCGGCAATAAATTCAGCCTTGCCGCTTCGAATATCCGGATTGAGCGGCTGGTGGGACGCCCCAACGAGTTTGATGTTAGCTTCAACGCGGATTGCGATGCCTGCCTGATCTGCGCCCGCTATTGCCCTTATGGTGCCCTGACTGCCAGTAAAGAGGCGGGTGAGATCTGATATGAAGCTGGGCGGCTACGCGGGCAACATCCTTTACGTGAACCTTTCGGACGGCACTTCACGCAAACAGCCTCTGGATGAAGACCTCGTCAGGGAATGTATCGGCGGCGCAGCCATCAACAACAGGCTGGCCCTCGATCTGATACGCCCGGATGTCGATCCGCTTTCACCCGGCAACGCCATTATTATCGGCACGGGACCCTTCAACGGTACATTCATACCCGGCGCTTCCCAGACAATGTCTGTCTACAAATCCCCGCTAAACGGATCTTTCCCCCACAGCAATGCCGGAGGAGTTTTCAGTCACTTCCTTAAATCCTCGGGCTACGACTATCTGGTGATAACCGGACGGTCGCAATGGCCGGTCTATCTGGTTATTGAGGACGATAACGTCGGTTTGAAACACGCTTCCGATATATGGAGCCTGGACGGGTTCGACTCGGCCGACGAACTCAGGCTGAGACATTCCCCCTGCAGCATCATCCCCATAGGAATTGCTGGTGAAAGACAATCGGCCATCTCGGTCACTCACATCGATAAAGGCGGTACCATCGGCTCCGGCGGCCTGGCTGCGGTTATGGGCTCAAAGAAGCTCAAGGCTATCGTTGCCTGCATGGGCAGCAGGTCCATTGAGGTGGCAGATCCGAAGCGGCTGCGGGCCATAGTGGATGGGATATCAGAGAAGATAAATAGTTATCACCTGCGCGGCGAGATGATGAAGGGCGGCGCCATGACTATGACCTCCGCCTGGATACCTCCCGGCGTAGTGGCGCGTAACTCTTCAGAGCTTATACCATACCCTGCCGACTTAAAAGAGACCAAGGCAGGGCTTTATGAATCGCATAAAGCAGCCCGAAAAAAGATTGCCTGCGCAACCTGTCCGCTGTCGGATAAGGACCGCCTGGACCTGCCCGGCTGCCGCAGCAGCTATGATACAGCCGTCTTCATGGAGATGGCCGCCCTGACCTATTCACCCGCCCTTGGTTATAACAACGAAGGCACGATTGCAGATAGATACCGCATGGCCATCCAGTACTACGATGAGATCAACCGGCTGGGTCTTGACCGCGTTTACAGTTTTAACGGCCTTGCTGACTTCGTAATTACTCTTTATGAGCAGGAGATCATCAACAAAAGTGATACAAACGGCTTGAAGCTTGACCGCAGCTATGACACTCTGCTGGCGCTGGCGCGTATGACCGCCGCCCGCGAGGGATTTGGCGCTGTGCTGTGCGACGGTGTCCTGAGCGCAGCCCGTAAAATAGGCAACCTGGCTGCAGGGCGCGTGCAGAATGTGGTCAAGGGACAATTCATCGCCTTTGATCCGCGCATGAGCGGTTTTCTGCCCATGCACCTCGGTATGCTGGTGCATCCCGGTCGCACTCTGGGTGTAGCCCCTGCCATGGGGGCGCCTTCTTACAGCCCGGGGTGGCCTCTGGCCGACATCAGAAAACAAGCCGAGCGCTGCGGTGTTGCGCCATCGGATATGGAACGCCTCTTCACAGCCGACTCTTTCAATCCGGGACGCCTGGCCAAACACGGTGAGGACTTCTTCGGATTGTTCAATATACTCGGCCAGTGCCACCGCCTTTATATATCGCGTTTTTACAGCCTGCAAACCCTGGCTGATCTGTACTCGGCCATCACAGGCATTGAGAAGACGCCGGTTGAACTTAAAAGGGCCAGCTCCCGCATGTGGGATACCTGGCTGGAGCTCAACCGCCAGGCCGGATTCACCCACCGCGACGATGAGCCGCCGCATATCTGGTTCAAATCACTTAAAAGCCCCGATCATGAATACACCCTTTACGATTACAACCTTAAAAATCAACTCTCCCGCGGCGACATCCTGGGCTATCTGGATGAATATTACAGCGAGCGGGAATTGAAGGAGTAAAGAATGAATAACAAAGCGACGGCGATAAAAGGTGAAAATTACATTGTATCGTGGAGCGGAGGCAAGGACAGCTGCATGGCGCTTTATGAAGCGTTGCAGCGCGGCTGTAAAGTTACGCACCTGGTGAACTTCATCTCCGATGACCAAAAGAGAGTCAGGTTTCACGGGACCAACGCCGACCTGATAAAGCAGCAGGGCGCCGCCATGGGCATAAAGGTAGCGCAGTACGAGACGGATTGGGACGGCTATGAGCGTGATTTCAAGGCTGGAGTACGCAGCCTGCTCCCCACCGGGGTAAAAGGAATGATATTCGGCGACATCTATCTGGATGTCCACAGAGAGTGGGTTGAGCGTGTATGCGGCGAAATAGGCATCGAGGCGCTGGAGCCTCTCTGGGGCAGGCCCACCGATGAATTACTCGACCAATTTATCGATCTCGGCTTTGAGGCGGTCATTGTAGGCGTCAACTCTAAGCAGATGGATGAAAAATGGGTAGGAAAAAAGGTGGACGCGTCATTCAGGGATTATCTTAAAAAGAATAATATCGATCCATGCGGTGAAAACGGCGAATACCACACGGTTGTAATAAACGGCCCCATTTTCAAACAGCGATTATCTTTATCGACAGGCAGCGTGATTTCAAAAAGTGAGTACCGGCTGCTGGATATCCGCGATGTCAGGCTGGAGGATGCCGCCTTCAAACCAGTTTGATGATCGCTGACCAGGCCTTCAGATCGTTATCGCCTTGTATGTCTTGCCCTTGAAGTAAGCCAGAGCGCTGAGAGATATGAAGACGATAATAAGCACGATAACTACCAGCACCAGCGCCTGGTGCATATCACCGTCCTGGACTGCGAAGTAAATCGCCACCGGTAAGGTTGCCGTCTTGCCCGGTATATATCCGGCCAGCATCAGTGTGGCGCCGAACTCGCCGATGGCCCGGGCAAAAGCCATAACGGCGCCGGCCGCCACCCCCGGCCAGGCCAGGGGCAGCGTGACCGACCAGAATGTCCTCCACTCACTGGCCCCCAGCGTGCGCGCCGCATTCTCTATGCTTATGTCAACCTGCTCGAAAGCGCCCCGCGCATTCATGTACATCAACGGAAAGGATACAACGGTGGCGGTAATGACCGTTGCCGGCCAGGAGAAAACCACCGTTGTTCCGAACAATAACAGCAGTTGTCCCATAGGACCGTTCTTGCCGAACAGCATCAGCAGACCCAGGCCCACAACGGTTGGAGGCAAAACAAGCGGCAGAATCAGGATACCGTCGATGAAATTCCTCAGCCTTCCCTCATACCTTGCCATCCAGCGGGCCACAGCTATACCCGCAAAGAAGGTGATCACCGTGGCTGTAAAAACAGTCGACAGAGAGATCCATAGCGGTGAAAGCAAAGAGTCCATCATCTGCGCTATCCTGCGATTAAATCTTCCACCTTATCTGCTATTTGATCACGGTAAAGCCGTATTTATCGAATATGGCGCCCGCCTCTTCGCTGAATAAGAACGCCTCGTAAGCTGAGGCAGACGCCATGTCCTTTCCCGTTTTTATTAAGGCCACAGGGTAGACGACTTTTTTATTGATCTCATACGGCGCGTCAGCCACAACCTTAACGCTCTTTGATATTCTGGCATCCGTTAGAAATACAATACCTGCATCGACGTTGGAACTTTCGACATACTGCAACACCTGCCGCACATTGCCGGCAAGCACCAACTTGGGCTTCAACGTTTCCATGATATCGAATTGATTTAAGATATCCCGTGCATACTGGCCGGCCGGCACCGAATCAGGATCACCTATAGATACCTTTTTGACCGCGTCGCCCGTCAGATCGTTGAAGCTCTTTATGTCCAGGGTGCTGTCGCCGGGCACTATCAGCACTACTTTGTTGCACAGCAAGTCCTTTTGTGTACCCTCCACGATCAGGCCTTTGCTTTGAAGCGCATCGATCTGCTTGGGAGACGCCGATATGAATACGTCCACCGGCGCGCCGTTCTCGATCTGCTGCTGTAAGACACCCGATGCCGCGAAATTCGAGGTGATGGTTACATTCGAATGCTCTTTTTGATAGAGCGCATTGACTTCACCGATCACGTCGGTGAGACTTGCTGCCGCAGACACGTTCACCGTGGCAGCCGGCGCTGAACATCCAATACATAATAGGACGACCAACAACAGGACAATTGACATGTATGAAGTGAATTTGGATTGCATGACCTTCCTCCCGGATTTTAGTGTCCCAATTATATCAATTCCGATGTTCATATATTCGATATTTTGTAGCCGCGTCCATCCTTCTTTCTCAGCCTCCGCTCACCAGGCGGTACAATTTCACTGTGTCGTTATCCTTGAGCACGGTGGCGTTCCAGACCGGCTCCTCGTTTACGTGTACGATAACGGCCTTCTGCACATATGGCGGCAGCTTGAGAAATACAAGCAGGTCACGTACCGTGCAATTATCCGGAACCTCGATTATGGCATCGCTGGCATAATCGTCTATCTTGATGAACTTGCCATAGCTCAAATTAATTTTCATTTCTCTACCTCTGATTTCTTAAAGAAATCTCCCGCTCATTTCCTTTTTATCATGCCCATGCAAATTGATAGAAGGATACCAAAAAAGTTGAACATGGCAGGGTTGCCAGCCAGTTTTAAATTATAGTTATTGATGGCCACCTGCAGGCCGGTATCTCCACCCAGGGCCAGGGTTTTAAAGCCCACATCGGCATTCTCGAAAACCAGTGCCATATCATAGTCCTTCAGTACCGTATCTGAAGAGAATTTCCCGTTCCTGATTATATAGCGCCTGCCTCTCGTGCCATCCTTGGTCATAATGACATATGTAGCGGTGCGTACGCGCAACAGCTCCTTAACCGCCTTATTATTTTTAGCTGCCATGCCCATCATAAACGCCAGGACTGCCAGCAACATCGAGAACAGCATCTCACAATCACCTCCGGATTTGATTTACGTGAAAAGATAATCGGGATAGAGCGTCTTTAAACTTACCAGCGACATGACTTCTTCATTCACCGGATTGTTGAAGACGGCCTGGGGCGTGTCGCACTGCACAATTCCGCCCCTGGAATACACCATGACTCTATCCGCCAGCGAAAATACCTCTAGGACGTTGTGCGTTACCAGAATCGCCGGTATGCGAAACTCCCGTTTGACCACATTTACCAGGCACCTGCGCATCTCCAGCCGGAGCTGGTCATCCAGAGATGAGAAAGGCTCGTCCAGCAGGAGAATCTCGGGATTGCGCATCAATGCCCGGGCCAGGGCCACCCTCTGTTTTTGACCGCCCGAAATCTCATTAGGATACCTGCCTCTAAATTCGGCCAGGTTGAACAACTCCATCATATCCATGGCTTTTTTTCGCGCTTCCCGGCTGTCGATACCGCGCGTTCCGAAGAGAATGTTTTTCTCCACGGTCATGTGGGGAAAGAGAGCCAGGTCCTGGAAGACATAGCCGACAGACCTCTGCTGTGGGGGAAGGTTGATTTTCATATCCTTGCTGTACAGCAGCCTGCCGTTCAACCGGATATATCCGTCGCCCTGTGGAACTATTCCTGCGATGGTGCGCAACGTCATGCTCTTGCCGGAGCCGGAATGCCCGAAGAGCACAACCAGCTCGCTCTCCATGGTCCAACTCACATTCAGTGAAAAGCCACCAATGTTAGTGATGATCCTCAGATCCAGGCTCACGGCTGTGCTCCCGCCATCGTACGGCTGCTGAAATCAAGAGCGCCGGTGCGCGCTTCGATTCGAGTTAGAATATTAAGTGCATTCTCATAGCGGATCCTGATCCTGTCGGCCGCTTCCGCATTATCTCCATATCGATCAACAGCCCGGCCAAAACGATTCTGCAAAGGCACTACCCTGTCGCTGCTGACCAGTTTATCTGCCAGGTAAAGCACCTCCGCAGCTGTGACTTCCTCGCCTTCGCCGGGAATTATATCCATGTGGGTTTCGACAAGCCCGGCGACTGTGGGATATCCCATCGCTCTTATTATACGTGCCGACTCCGCGGCATGGTCCGGCCTCCCTTTCGCCAGGTCGTGCAGCAGCGCTGCCGACATGAGAAGCTCCCTGTCGACATTGAATCCACACCGGTTCATCTTATCA
Source organism: Dehalococcoidia bacterium (assembly GCA_041653995.1). Taxonomy (NCBI): domain Bacteria; kingdom Bacillati; phylum Chloroflexota; class Dehalococcoidia; species Dehalococcoidia bacterium. Next base: position 81,225 of record JBAZEK010000001.1, on the reverse strand, counting down.
GCAATCAATAGCGCTACTGATGCCACCGCTTTGCAATGAGCGATCACTGCATCCGGTACGCCGTGGATATCGCTCATTATGACCTCGCATTCAGCAGCGGTTGGAACGTTCATCCTTTGTAATCTCCTGCACAGGGTCACATAATCCTCCGGCGTGTCCATATCGAGCAAAATATTCCCGTCCGGGACCGGCAGAGCAACAATATCGGCGCTGTGAAGGCTAAATACACCCCCCAGCCCGTTTTCTCCGCTATAATCGATTATCGAGCCTGCAAACCTGGCAGCTATCAGCGGAGGATGCCCCCGTCTTGCGCCAAATACCGGAATTAAAATTCTATCACTGTGAAGTCTGTAGGCGCCGGCCAGATATCGAATAGTCTCCTGTCTGACCAGCGGAACATCGGCAGGCATAAGAAAAAACGCCTCCGTGGATGAATCCAGGTTTGTAACTCCTGCCCGCACTGAAGAGAACATCCCTGCGGCAAAACGGTCGTTTATTACCACCTTTACACTTTGACCGGCCAGCGCATGAACTAGTTTCTCCCTGCAATAGCCTGCGACAACTCGTATATCGCTTATCCCTGCATTCAGGAATGATGATATTACCCTCTCAATGACCGGCTGGCCGCCCAGATCCAGCAGCGGTTTAAACCGCTTCATTCTTTCCGAGTACCCGGCCGCCAGTATTATGGCTGTGATGCCTGGCTTCTCCATTTCCTCTTCTGCGCCCTTATATTTATTAATTCCCCAACGATGCTGACCGCTATCTCGGCAGGTGTCTCGGTTTCTATCTTCAGGCCGATAGGGGAATACACCACTTTAAGCTGCTCTGCTGTGAAACCTTCCTCTAACAGCGCTTTATAAATAGCATCTCTCTTGCGATTGCTGCCGATCATGCCGATGTAGCCGGCTTTTGTACGCAGAGCTTGCGCCAGCACGGTTTTGTCATAAGCATGCCCGCGGGTAACAATAACCAAATAACTGTCATCATCGATTTGAAGACCGTTGAAACAATCGTCAAACGATTCAAGCACAATAAGCTCTGTCGGCAACGCAAACCGCTCGCGGTTGGCGTATTCGCTACGGTCATCCAGCACTACGGTCGTGAAACCCACCCTGATCGCCAGATCATTGACTTCGCGAGATATGTGACCCGCTCCGAAAATATATGCGACACCCGTATTAAGCACGATATCAATCCAGAACTGCTGACCCTCGATATCTATCAGCGCAGGTTCATTCAGACTCCATACCATGTCCGTCAGTCTGGCTGATAATCCGACGGACCCATCCGAACCCGTGGCACAGGAAAGGCCCGGAGCAAGCACACTGTGTTCCAGCGGCTCGGAACCTTCCCCAGCGGCAGGCAGCGCAGTTATTATGTAACTTTTATGGTTATGCCGCCTGCCCGCCAACAGACTATTAAATACCGCCGACGTATCGTGATCGGCAGGAAGATACTCAATCAGCAGTTCACATTTGCCGCCGCAAACCATATCAGTTACGGTTATGTCATCGCCCGTCATATCAAACCACAGCCTGGCGAAGCCTTTTTCACGGAACAGGTCAACGGCTTTTCTCATGGTAGCAGCCTCGATCAGGCCACCGCCCACGGTTCCTTCAATCCCGCCGTTCCTGCGTATGATCATAGCGGCGCCAAGGTGTCGCGGGCTTGAGCCTTTTATACTGATAACCCTGGCCAGCACCAGGTCTTCGCCGCGCTTCAGGTGGCCGGCGATGATGTCCAGCAGATCTGTCATATGTTACTTCTCCACGCAGGCCAGCAGCGTCCTTTTAACCAGCGTCCTGGCGACCGCCACCATGTACTTGTTGTGTTCGAGCGGTTTGGCTGCGGATACAGCGGCCTGGCCCGCTTCTTCAGCCAGCGCTTCATCTATTTTCTTGCCGATAACCGCCTGCTCCGCCTGAACAGACCGGTAGGGTATGACATGGACGGCATTGAGGCATATCCTGGCGGCTGAGACCTTGCCGTCCCTGGTTGTGATCATGACCGCACAGTTGACGATGGGGAAGTCGATGGACCTGCGCAGGGCGAACTTGAGGAACGCGCTGGACGATCCTGCGGCGGGCTCGGGAATCTGTATGCCGGTGACGATCTCGTCGGCCTTGAGCACGGTGGTCTTGACGGGCTTGACCTCGAAGAAGTTCTCGGCGTCGATGGTGCGGCTGGAGGTCACGATTTTGGCATCGAGGGCCACCAGGGCGGGGGCGGTGTCGCTGGGATGGACTGCGAAACAGCCGCCGGAGACGCTGCCGCCGAAGATGGAGTGGTAGCGGTTGTCGCCCTTGATAGCGTAGCACCTGCCGCCCTTTTTGCGCAGGCATGAGAACCTGTTGTTCTGGTTGCGGTAGTACCAGCAGCGGATGTCCTGGCAGATGTTGCCCCCGATGGTGCCCATGTTGCGCAGGTGGGGTGAGGCGGTCCTGCCGGCGGCCTGTGCCAGGGCGGCGTATTTGGACTTGATGACGGCGTTGTCGGCGATATCGGCCAGCAGGGCCAGCGCGCCTATGTTGAGCATGCCGCCCGACTCCTTGATGTCGCTCAGCCCCTGTATGGTCTTGATGTTAATGAGGGCTTCCGGGTAGGCGGGCAGGATGGAGTCTTTCATCTTGCCCAGGATATCGGTGCCGCCTGCAATGACGGCGGCGCGTTCACCGTAGCGGCCCATGAGGGCCACGGCCTCGTCCACACTGTATGCGTTGAAATGTTTAAATTCCTTCACTTCTTGCCACCTGCCTTCATTTTTTCAGCGGCTTCTCTGACTGCTATGGGATGCTGCGGATAGGTGCTGCAGCGGCACAGGTTGCCCGCCAGCGCGTCGACGATCTCCTCTTCGCTGGGGTCCTGGTTGCGATCGAGCAGGGCCTTGGAGGCGACCACGAAGCCGGGCGTGCAGTAGCCGCACTGCATGGCGTGGTTGTTGACATAGGCTTCGATCAGGGGATGGCCGTCGGCTGCGATGCCCTCGACGGTCTCGACGGTCTTGCCGTCGCACTCGATGGCCAGCATCATGCAGGAGAGGACGGGTTTACCGTCCACGATCATGGTGCAGGAGCTGCAGGCGCCGCGGTCGCAGAACTGCTTGGATCCCGTCAGGCCGAGTACGTCGTGGATGAGGTAGTAGAGGGTCCAGTTGGGCTCCACCAGGAAGGAGTGCTCCGCCCTGTTGATTGTCAATTTTATGCGGCCCTCGGCTGTGGGCAGGCCGCGTCCCTTGTGCGATTTGAAGACATGGCTTTTCAGCCCGTCCTGCGTATCATGAGATTCCCCGCAGTAGGGGCAAACGAAATTCTTTATCTCTTTACTCAAGTTCTCGTCCTCCTCTTTCGAAGCTTTGTTTTTATGCTATAATTTTCCCAGTGCCTTCAGTATTTTGCTCGGGGTAATGGGCAGCTCGTCTATCCAGACTCCGATGGCGTTGTAGACCGCAGGCGCCAGCAGCCCGGGGACAACTGTGCCGACGTCCTCGCCAATGCCGATCAGCCCATAGGGGCCGTAGCCCATGCCCGTCTCCAATAAGATAGTACCCACAGGCCCCAGATCTTTCATAGTGGCTATCTTATAGTCGAGCAGGTTCCCGTTGAGCATCACGCCGGTAACCGGGTCGTGTATCACCTCTTCTAACTTGGCCCTGCTCACTCCCATGATGCTGCCACCGTATTGCTGACCTTCGCAACTCATGCGGTTGATGACCTTGCCCACGTCGTTAACGTTAAGCACTCTGGTAACGAAGACCTCGCCGGTCTCTGTATCGATCTCAATTTCCATGAAATGGGCCTGGCGGCAGAAGCGCGGCCGGGGATTGACCGGATTATACGCGCCGTACTGAACGTGATAGCCCGCCGCAAACAACGGCTCTGACCAGCCAACCCGTGTTCCCAGAAACTCGTCAGTAGCAAACGGCCCGCTCTCTCCGGCCAATCTTACGAAGTCGGCTATGCTCATCTGCCGTTTGGGATCCGACTTAACGATTATCACGCTGTCTTTGATATCCAGGTCCTCGGGCCTGGTGTCGGGGAAAGCCGGCTGGAATTTTCCTCTCTGTGTTGAAGAGGAAGGGCTTGTTGCAGATTCAAGTATCTTCTGCTTGAGTATCCTGGCGGCGTGACGCACCGCCCAGCCGTTGATCGACATATTGGTGGAGGAATCCGGTGTCATGCGATAGAAACCGCGGTAGACCTGCGGATTATAATTAACATCCTGCAAACGAAAACCCAGTTCATCGGCAGCGATCTGGCAATAGGTATCCTCCGCATTGACGCCGTTGTCCGCACCCATGGCCATCAATGTGGCTGTCCCGTCGGTCCTCTCGATACGTATGGCGAATTCGCCGCCGCCGCTGGAGTCGTCCCACTCATGAGCCCAGCTGAAGCCCACCCCGTGCATGCGCCCGTTTGGCAACTTCCTGGCGCCCGGCTTGTGCCATGCCTGGTCCCATCTGAAATCACCCTTGCCCTTCTCGAGGCATTCCTTCAGGCTGTCGCGCGCCGGAAAGCCGCGCTTTTCCTTTTCTTCCCTGGCCCACTCCATATCATGGCCCATACAACCATCGTTCTTCAAAGCCAGTTCCGTGGGATCCATACCCAACTCGGTGGCCACGCGATCGAATATCATGGTCTGGGCAAGTACCGGCGGCAGCATCTCACATCGAGTGGGAACCGTGTGCCCCTTATTCACCCAGATGGACTTGGACTGCCCGTGGAGGTGCTGCACCCTGGTATTGTCATGTATATGCAATGCCGGGCTGAAAACCGGCCAGATGGCATTTACATGGTACAGGTCTACATCCACGGCGGTGATAGTGCCGTCATTTTTAAATCCGACTTTGAAGAAGTAGGTGCCTTCGTCCATGGAACCGCCGAAGAAATCCTCACGACGTGTGAAGACATATTTAACCGGCCGCCCCACCCTCTTTGAGACTGCACCGGCACACCATAATGGGCCCAGGTTCCAGTCTATCTGGCACCAGCCTCCAAAGCTGGCCCCCTGATATAGAGAATGTATCTCTATTTTGCTCATGGGAATGCCGCCGTACCACTCTGAGATACGGCTCTTGGGCAGGTGCACCCGCTGGTGCTTCAGCCAGATCTCGGCATTGTCACCATTCCATTTGAAAATGCCGCAGGGCCTCTCGGGACCTACCCAGGTATTAGCGGTACGTTTGAAGCTGAATTCTATGACTTTATCCGCCTCGGCAAAGCCTTTCTTTACATCTCCGTGCGTCAGTTCATCATAGGCGCCGCGGTTGAAGTGGTTGCCGTCGCTATAGCGCTCCGGCCAGCTGAGCGGCGCTGCCGGATCGCTGGCTGCCACAGGGTCCAGATTAAAGGGCCGCTCCTCCCATTCGATCTCGATCAGGGAAAGCGCTTCCTCGGCGATTTCCTCAGTCTCAGCCGCAACGGCAGCTCCGACCAGTTCCCCTTCCATGTGCGCTGAATCGGAAAGAGCCCTGTCAATTCCGAAAAATCCTGCCGTCTTTCCTATGATCTCAGACTTCTGAACCTCCGGATCATCGTAGCGCAAAACATACCTGACTCCAGGCAGCTTCTCGGCCTTGCCGGTATCCATTTTGACTATCCTGGCATTGGGGTAGGGGGACATAAGAAGACGCATATACAGCATGCCCGGAAGCTGTATATCCATAGTATAATCGGCATGGCCCGATGCCTTGGCCAGGCCGTCTATCCTTCGCGGGCTTTTCTGACCGATATACTTATACTCTTTGAGCGGGTATTTATCCGCAGAAAGGTTATCGAACATCTCCTGCATGCGCGCTGTCTGATCTTGCGAGTTCGTACTCATCTGATTCCCTCCTTCGATACAACTAATTCACCGCCGAGGTAGCTGCGCAGAAACTGCGATTGGTTGACCCTGTCTATATACTCGTTATAGAAATATCTCAGTGAGTCCAATACGGGCACGGCGGCCGCCTGTCCCAACCCGCACAGCGAGGCAGCCGCCATCGTGCGTGCCAGCTCCTCCAGCGTACTTATATCCCTCTCTCTGCCGTCCCCCTGCTGTAAACGCCCGTATATCTCCAGCATCACCTCGGTCCCCTCGCGGCAGGGCGTGCATTTACCGCAGGATTCCTCGTTGAGAAAACGTATATCATTATGGACTATGTCGATGATGTCCCGCGTCGAATTGAAGACCATCACCGCGCCCGATCCCAGGAAGGTTTCATGTGAGAGGGGAGTATCGATCATGTAGCCGGGTATGATATTGCCGGTCGCCCCGCCTATCTGCACCGCCTTTATATCGGCGGCCCCGGCCAGGCCGACAACCAGCTCCTTGAGCGTACTGCCCATCTCCATCTCGTAGATGCCCGGACCGGCAACGTCACCGCTGACGCTGAAGACCTTGGTACCTTTGCTCCTGCCGGCGCCCATGGCGCTGAACCAGGCTGCGCCGTTGTTGACGATGTGGGGGATGTTCATCAGCGTCTCGACGTTGTTGATGATGGTGGGCATATCCCACAGACCTCGCTGCGGCGGGTACGGCGGTTTATAGCGCGACTCACCCCGCTGTCCCTCTATGGAGTTCATCAGTGCCGACTCCTCACCGCACACGTACGCGCCGGCCCCCTCGAACACCTGGATATCCATATCCTTCAAATAACCTTTGCCTGAGGCCTGACCGATGGCGGAGACGAGTAGTCCTTTGAGCGGGTGGTATTCGCCCCTCAGGTAGATATAGGCCTTGCGGGCGCCGATGGCCAGTCCCGCTATAATCATCCCTTCGATCAGTCCGAAGGGGTCGTGGGAGAGGATGTATTTATCCTTAAATGCGCCGACCTCGCCCTCGTCAGCGTTGCAGATCAGGTACTTCTGCCGGCCTTTGGCGTTCATGGCCAGCTCCCATTTGAGCCCGCAGTTGAATCCGGCGCCGCCGCGGCCCGTCAATCCCGATTTTTTAACCTCCTCGACGATAGCTTTCGGCTTCATCCTGCGCGCTTTCTCGTAGGCCTTGAACCCTCCCACCTTGAGATAGGATTCGATATCCTGAGGGTCTGTTTTCCCGCAATTGCCTAATACGATACGCTTTTCCGCCACTCATAACCTCCTGTCAATAGGATTTCAGTATCCCGGCAATGCCCTCAGACGTGAGGTTGCCGTATAATTTATCGTTAATCAGCATGGCCGGCGCCTGGTCGCAGGCCCCGATGCAGCCCACCATCTCCAGCGTGAACTTCCCATCGGGCGTGGTCTGGCCGGGCCCTATCCCAATCTCCTGCCTGATGCCCTCCACCAATGCGGAGGCCTGCTTCATCTCGCAGGGCAGGCAGTTGCATACCTTAATCACGTTTCTCCCCACCCTGGTTACAGGCAGAAACGCGTAAAACGAGGCCACCCCGTAAACATAGTTAAGCGGAAGGCCTGTTTGTCCTGCAATCCCCTCCAGTGTTTCTTTGGAGAGATAATTCTTCTGCTCCACCTCCGCTTTCAGACCGGGCAACAGTCCGGCGCCGGACTGTCCGCCCGCGGTTGTGTCTTTCTTATCGCTCATCTTCAACATGCCCCCTTTTACTCAGACTTTGACCGGCCTGCCCAACGCTCCCGTGGGGCAGTGCTCGATGCAGATCAGGCAGTCACGGCAGGCCTCCGTTGTGAGCGCCTGGTCGTAACCGCTGACCACCTTCGACCTGAAGCCGCGATATCCTATGCTCAGCACGTCTTTGTGCGCTATCTCACGGCAGGCCTTGACGCATTTGCGGCAGAGTACGCACTTGGATAAATCCCTCCTCACGTAGGGGTTGGATTCTTCTGCGGGATAGAAACGCGGCGATTTAACGTTGAACCGCGGGGCGCCCACCTCATAGTCCGAGGCAAGGTTATGCAGCTTGCAGTTCTCCGCGTTGGGATCGTTCACGCAGTCGCCGGTATGGCCCGTCAACATCAGCTCCACGATGACTTTACGTGCAGCCACCACTCTCGGGGTATGAGTGGAAACAATCATGCCCTCCGCGACAGGCGTGTGGCAGGCTCCCACCAGCGTTCTGGAACCCTTCACCTCCACCACGCACACGCGGCAAACACCTGTGGGCAGCAACCCCTTGATATGGCAGAATGTGGGTATAGTGATGCCGCCCGCCTCGGCCGCCTCTAGTATGGTAGAACCCTCGCGAACCCTGACCTTTTTTCCGTCTACGCTCACATTGATATTACCCATCTACTTACCTCAAAATTAGATTTAATCAACCATCAACCGCCACATACATTAACAGGCCAATCCAATACAGTATATCCACATATATTCAATCTCTCAACTGACAGCGCCTGCGCATATATAATAAATTCAAGGTTACTCGGCCTTAAGAGGCGGCGGATCTGGCCTCCATCTCGGCGATTTGCGCACAAATCTCCTTATACCGTGCCTCCGTTATCGGGTAGAAATATAAAAATACAGCCGCGATGATAAATATGCCGGCCGATATGGGCCCCAGGAATAGCCTGATACTGAGTTGGGCGCTTGCAGTCTGCGGCATGACGTTGGCTACATAGCCCATCGACTCGAGAGTCACTCCCATCAGAAAGATAGCCAGCGCCTGGCCGATTTTTAGTCCCCATGTCCAAATGCCGAAAAAAGCGCCCTCCCTTCGTTCTCCGGTCCTCAGATAGTCGTATTCAATTGCATCGCTCACTATTGCATAGGGCATAGCATATGTAAAGCCGAAACCTGTGCCCATTAAAAACATGACTATCAATGTGAAGGTAACGCCCTGAGTGTGACCGAAGAAAAAGAGCACCATCAGCATGATTGCCATGATTACGAAGCCCGCACCGTAAACCTTTTTCTTGCCCAATCTCTTGCTCAGGAAGACGCTGACAGGGATAAACAGAATAGCCGTTCCGATCAGTATCAGCATAGCCCAGGTGGTCGCGGCTTCGTCGTTCAGAATATATTTAAAGTAGTAAATGACTATGCCGCTGGCCACCGTAATAGCCATAATATGAGATATGTATGTTGCCAGGATAAGCAGGTAAGGCTTGTTCTTGAAGACCTCGGTATAAGTCTTAACGAAGCCCATGGACTTTGCCGGTTTCAAATTAGCAGGCTCTTTGACTGTAAATATAGTGATTAATGCCGTAATAAGCATGACGGAGCCGAATACAATACCCAGCAGTACGAAGCCGATATTTTTATCCGGCGCAAGCGCCACGATGGGCAGTGCCAAACCCGCCCCGAGCAAAGTGCCTATCGCCGCGAATCCAAAGCGGTAGCCCATCATTGACGTCCTTTCATGGTAGTCGGCCGTTAACTCAGGAGCCATGGACATGTAAGGGATATTCACCGTTGAGTAAGCGGTACACAGGATCAGGTAGACGACCATTGCATAGATAAAAAGCGTTGTCTGAGATATGCCTGCGCCCGCCAGAAGCACCGGATTTATAAACATCACGATCACCGCTATAAAGAGAGGGATGGCGCCTCCCAGCATGTACGGCCTGCGCCGTCCCATTTTATTCACGGTGCGGTCCGAGATATAGCCTATTACAGGATCATAAAAGGCGTCCCACAGACGGCCCACCATGAGGGCAATACCTGCGAGTGCCGCAGCGAGACCTACAGTATCAGTCAGATAGTTCAATAATATGAATGCAGTCGCAGTAAAAAACAGGTTCGCTCCGAAATCGCAGACTCCGTATCCGAGCTTTACGCCCAAGGAAACCTTACCCTGTTCCATCTGATCTCCCCCTCATTATTGATTAGGACGCCTGTCCAGGCTCCTAAAACGATAGCTTTAATAATATAACAAACTTTTCAATTGCAAAACATCGCTAGAAATTGGTTTTCTTATAGCTATTATCACACTGACCTGCCGTCATTATTCTTCTTTGGTTACCACTCCACACCCTGTGATTCGCGGGTTCTCCTGAAATGATCCATCGTTTGTTCGAAGGCTTCAGCTCTGGACAGTGTTTCCTGGGGATTAAAAACGCGCTTATCAATAATGTCGCCCTCCACCCAGAGCGTGGGCACGTTGAGTCTTGTCAGCAGGAAGTTCTGCACTGTCTTAAGGCTTGAGCTGGCCACACGGCAGGACATGAGCGGGTGAAGGAAATAACCATCCGCTTTATACCATCGGGCATAATTAAGATAGAACTCGACAATGGGATTGGCTATTCCATCATTCTTGGCCTGCGGATGCATATTGAATATGAAGTTACGCGACAGGCGCACCAGCTTCTCCACCGGGTCGCTCACTTTAACCAGATCCGGCGGTTTGGGAGCATGATAGCCATTGCTTTCAAATACGAAATTCCAGCCTCTTTCGGCCAGACTATCGAAGAATTTGAGGCTGTGCCACGGCGGCAGTTCGGCAAATATGATCCTATACCTCTCGGGGAACCTGATCGCAGATTCCATATTCTTAACCCTGTCCTGCACTTCCGCCAGCATGTCCTGATACAGCTTGAGCGACACATTCATATCACCTGCAAAGAATAGCGATGGTGGCATGCTGCTCCAGAAATCCGTAGAGTGCATAGGGCCGGGTGTCGCTTTACGTGCTTCACTGATCCGGTAAGTGATTTCGTGAATCCTGATAGCGAGGTCAGTGAGCTCTTCGAACCTATGCCAATCCATTTTTTTCTTAAAAAGTCTCTCCAGGAAAGTGATGAATTCTTTCAGCTCCTTGACCAGGAACTCTACCTGATACGTTTCGAGGTCTTCCTCTGTGCCTTCGGCGGTGCCCATAAGGGGCATCTCAAGGCACCACCTGGGAACATCAAAATACCTGGACAGAGCCTGAAACCATTTGAATCTGGCATCGCAGATGATACCTGAGGCGACGAGCAACTGCGGTTTGGGCATACCGCCCATGGGCGCTTCAGGCGGTATCATGCCGCCATTTTCCTTCATCATGCGATATGAATAGCCGATGGTGCTCCTGCCGTAACCACACATATGGGTAGGGAAGCCGTCGGAGTCCGAGCCATCCAAGAACGGTTCGGCTGTGCCGGAGGCTGCCAGGAGAGCGGAGTAGTTCTCGGGATAAACGATATTGAGGCCCATGGCTTTTAGAGGGATATCCCCCTCCCAGTAATTAATCATGGCCCAGACAGTTGGTTCCCCTTCCTTGGCGGCCTGAAGAGTATTCAGATAGTCCTGCTGCACCAGGTTGCGCAGAGGGTACATGCTCTTCAGCCTATTAATGGCCCTCCTCTGTTCAGTTTTGACGGGAGCAATAGTATCACTCATTTATATTCCTCCAAATGCCGTACGCTACGATGACGGTCCCCTGTAAGTTGCTCCTCATCAAAAAGATTAAACCTCCGGGTATGTAAATATCTGATAAATGGTGCATTTTACCCAGTGATATAATAGTTCGAGCGATTGACCTATTATATACTAACGATTCCTGGCTGTGTCAAATACCGGTTTCGGGTATAATGTTTTCAGCATGGCGACTGTAAAAAGCAAGCCCAGAAAAGGGGTGGCCTATAGCAAGAGGAAGCTGGAGATATTAGAGGCAGCGGCTTATCTCTTTGTGAAAAAGGGCTACCTGAAGACCACAACCCGCGATATTGCAAACCGTTGCGGTATGAGCATCGGACACCTTTATTACTATGTTCCGTCAAAAGCAGATCTTATGATCCTTTTCATTGAAATGAATAATCAATGGCAGGAGGAACTGATAAAAGAGATCGAAAAGATACTGAACAAGTCCAATCCGTTGACAGCATTGAAAGAGACAATCAGGTATTATGCGCTTCACGTAGATAAATACCAGGACATCTTTGTTTTCTGGTATCAGGAGTCGAAAAATCTGGAACCTGAATTTCGCAGGTTGGTTTTGGGATCATTCAACCGTACTTCGGAGAAGCTGCAACTGCTAATAGAGAAGGGGTGCAAACAGGGCTACTTTAAGTGTAACTATCCACGTCTGGTAGCTACCAATATAGAGGTATTGATTACGGCGTGGGCATTCAGGCGATGGGATTTAAGACACGATTATAATCTTGACAATTTCATAAAAGACCAGACCGATTTCATAGTCAAAGCTCTGCGCAGTGGAAAATGGTAATGTGACACCGCTTCAAGGATAATTGTCTGAATAGAACAGTACCCTTTCAGCCGCCTGCAACCACAGTGATCAGTTTTACCGAATCGTTTTCTTTTAAAACCGTCGAATTCCATGCAGGATCATTATTGACAAGGATATATGGGGAATCCTGCTGTTTCGATATTCCTAAAAATAGAATAAGATCGCGAACAGTGCAATTTTCGGGGATTTCAATCAATGAATCGTTCTCATACTTCTCAATCTTGATAAATCCTTTGTAATGAAGACTGATTTTCATGTGAACTCCTCCTGCGGTGTTTCTCTATCGTTGAGATTAATTGTCTCGATCGCAGGCAAGGTAACAACCTAAATTTTACCGTTTGATTGCACCGAGAGCCACCATCATCACCACGGCGAAAAATATCATGACAGATGGATCACCTTTGAGCTTCAGATCCCAATTGTTTATTGCATCTTGTATCCCGGTACTCCCACCCAATGCAAGTGTTTTAAAACCGATGGAGGCATCCTTGAACACCAGGGCCAAATCATAGCTGGAAAGTACCTTGTCTGACGAATATTTCCCGTTTCGGAAAATGTATCGCCTGCCTCTTTTCCCGTCTTCGGTCATCAGCACGTAGGTAGAGTTTTGAATGATGAGCATATCCTTTACAGATCGGTTTGTTCTTGTAGTAATGCCGATGGCAATATTCAGGATAGAGAGCAACAGCGAGAACAGCATCTTTAATAGTCCCTCCAGAAGTCTTCGCTGACTCTACTCAAATTCTCGCATCCTCTTATGAAGCGGAATAAACGCATTTATAGTTTCCCCAGAGCTTTCAATATCTTTTCAGGGGTGATCGGGAAATCATCGATCCACACCCCGGTAGCATTGTAAACGGCGGGCGACAGGAGTGCGGGTATTACCGTGGCAATGTCCTCGCCGATACCTGTCAGTCCGTAGGGGCCATAACCCATACCGGTTTCCACTAAAATTGTTTGGACCGGGCCCAGGTCCTTCATAGTAGTGATCTTATAATCGAGCAGGTTCCCATTCAGCATAACGCCGGTGACCGGATCATGTACAACTTCCTCAAATTTAGCCCTGCTTACCCCCATAATACTGCCCCCATACTGTTGCCCCTGGCAGCTCATCGGATTAATTGCCTTTCCCACATCATTGACATTTACAATCCTGGTGACTATGACCTCGCCCATCTCAGTATCCACCTCGACCTCCATGAAATGCGCTTGACGGCAAAATCGGGGCCGAGGATTGTTTGGATTATATCCGCCTTCCTGTACATGGAAGGCGTGAACGGCAAGCGGTTCAACATAAGCAACTCGTATCCCCATGTTCTCAAGTACTGTTAGTGGTCCACCTTCACCTCCCGGTTTTACTAGGTCAGCTACAGGTAATTGCGTGGAGGAGTTTGATTTGAGGTAGATGACGCTGTCCTTTATATCCAGGTCCTCGGGCCTGGCATTTGGGAATACCGGCTTAAAGCTGCCCCGCTGTGAGGGGGATGTGGGGCTGGTGACATTTTCGAGTATCTTCTGTTTCAGAATCCTGGCCGCATGACGCACTGCCCAACCATTGACGGACATATTGGTGGAGGAGCCCGGCGTCATCCTGAAAAAGCCGGGGTCAAACCTGGGATTATAATGCACGTCCTCGAGTCGAAACCCAAGCTCATCCGCCACAATTCGACAATAGGAATTTTCCGCATCAACACCATGATCGCAACCCATGCTCAATATCGTTGCAGTTCCATCTTTTCGTTCGATACGTAACGCGACCTCGCCACCGCCGCATGAGTCACCCCACTCCTGTGTCCAGGTGAAGCCCACACCATGCATCCTGCCGTTGGGAAGCTTCCTGGCACCGGGCTTATGCCATGACTCATCCCATTTGAACGCCGCTTTACCTTTCTCGATGCATTCCTTCAGGCTATCGCGTACTTGGAAACCGCGTCTCTTTTTCTCTTCGTCCAACCAGATCATATCATGTCCCTCGGCGCCATCATTTTTCAGTGCTACTTCAGTTGGGTCCATGTCTAACTCGGCCGCGACGCGGTCCATCACCAAAGTGAAAGTCAAGCATGTTGGCAACATCTCACAGCGTACAGCTACCGTAGGTCCCTTGTTAATCCAGATTGATTTGGATTTTCCCCTGAGATTGGGTACCCTGGAGTTTTCGTTGAAATGAAGCGGAGGATGAAAGACCGGAAAGAGCGCATTAATTACATAGACATCGGCTTCGACCGCTGTGATAGTGCCGTCCTTCTTGAAACCTGCCTTGACGTAATATACGCCCCCGTCCATGGAGCCGCCGTAAAAATCTTCCCTGCGGTTGAAGATGAATTTAACAGGCTTTCCCGTCCTCTTGGCCACCAAACCGGCAGACCAGAAAGGGCCAAAAGACCAGTCGACCGAGGTCCAGCCGCCAAACATCGCACCTTGAAACGGCATATGTAGCTCAATCTTGTCCATAGGCGTGCCGCCATACCAGCCGGAGAGGTGGCGCTTGATAAAATGAGGCCGTTGATGTTTAAGCCAGATTTCGGGGCAGTCTCCATTCCATCTGATGATCCCGCAAGGCCGTTCGGGGCATATCCATGTATGATCCCGGCGTATAACTTTGAATTCGGTTATTTTGTCTGCATCCTGGAATCCTTTTTGCACATCGCCCGTCTCAAGTTCCTCAAAAACGCCCCTGTTCCAGTAGTTCCCATCCCTATACCGTTCGGGATTGGAAAGCGGTGCTCCCGCTTCAGCTGCCTTTTCCGGATCCAGATTGAATGGGCGCTGCTCCCATTCGACATCGATCAGCGACAGCGCCTCCTCTGCAATAGACTCAGTATCCGCTGCCACGGCAGCGCCGACGAGTTCCCCTTCAAAATGGGCGACATTCGGGAGTGGCCTCATATTGCTGAAGAATCCTGCTCCAAGACCAAGGCACAGCGCGTCCGGCATCTCCGGATCGTCATAGCGCAGTACATGCCTGACGCCCCGAAGCTTCTCCGCCTTGCTGGTATCCATCTTGAGTATTTTGGCATGTGGATAGGGAGACATCAGAAAGCGCATATAGAGCATGCCGGGAAGCAGTATATCCATGGTATAATCGGCATGCCCGGAAGCCTTGGCAAGGCCGTCGATCCTGCGCACCCCCTTCTGCCCGATATACCTGTATTCCTTCAACGGATACTTGTCCGCATTCAGGTTGTCGAACATCTCGATCATACGCTGTGATTCGATTTCCGATTGCCTGGTCATCTGCCTGCCTCCTCTGTTTTAGCCGATTCTCCGTTGAGATAGCTCCGCTGACACATAGACTGTGCAATGCGATTAATATATTCCTCTCGAAAATATTTCATTGCATCCAGTATCGGGACAATTAAATACCGCTTATCAAATCCTGCTGTCTCTGCCCTGCCAGTATTTTTCCTTTACCAGACGGCGCAATATCTTGCCGGTGGGAGTCATGGGCAGCTCTGTAACGAAGTCCACCGTGCGCGGACGTTTATAGCCAGCCAGCTTTCCCTTTGTGAACTCGATGATCTCCTCCCGCGTCGCGCTCATCCCGTCCTTCAGAAGGACCACCGCCTTAACCGACTCACCCCAGAATTCGTCAGGTACGCCAACGATGGCCACCTCCCTGACGGAAGGGTGTGTATAAATGACGTTCTCAACCTCGGTCGGGTAGATGTTCTCGCCGCCGGAGATGATCATGTCGTTTTTGCGGTCTACCAAGAACAGGTAGTTCTCTTCATCGAGGTATCCCATATCACCCACCGTACACCATTCGCCACGAAAGGCAGACTTAGTAGCCTGCGGGTTCTTTAAATACTCCTTGAAAATATTGATGCCGCGGGTGTATATCTCTCCTATTCCACCGGGTGGCAGTTCCTTGCCCTCAGGATCCAGTATCTTCACCTGCTTGCCGAAAGCAGCCTGCCCTACCGATCTCATCTTCCTGAACTGGTCTTCGGGATAGAGATTAGTAACGAGACCCGTCTCGGTCGAGCCATAGCCCTCGTAGAGCTTGGCATTTTTGAAGACGGACAGTATCTCGGTCTTGGTTTTCTCCGATATCGGTGCGGAGCCCGAAAGCAATATCTCCATGCTGGAAACATCGTACTTGTTGCGCACCTGCTCCGGCAAAGCCAAGATAATGTTGAACATAGTGGGAACCATACCCGATAGAGTCACCCTGTATTTATCGATTATCGACAGTATCTCCTCACCATTAAAACCACGCAGGTGATATATATGAATGGTGGCACCGCTGAGAAAAGAAGCCACTGTATTCCAGATGGAATTTGAGTGAAAGGTGGGCATCACAATAAGGTTGACCAGTCCGGAAGGAGGCATAGCGTATTCCATATTAATCGCAATGGCCCGCTCCACTTCCGTTTTGTGTAATATCACCGCACCCTTGGGGAAGCCGGTTGTACCCGACGTATATCCTATAAAGAAAATATCATCCGGATCGATTTTAACATCTGGCTCGTCCGACGAGCCCTCCTTTACCAGGTCTTGATAAAAACCGCCTGCATTGCGGAATTTCTTACTCCCCACTACCCAGTATTTATCCGCCGGTATTTGCTCTATATCCATGGCCGCTGTTTCCATAGTCGGTATGAATTCTTCCCCCATTATCATGGCACAGGTATCGGAGTTTTCGACGACATATTTGATTTCAGGCGCCTGGAAGCGCCAGTTTATGGGAACCATGACAATGCCGGCTTTGGCGCAAGCCATAATGAGCTCCAGAAATTGATAGCAATTCATAAGCAGTATCCCCAGCCTGTCGCCCTTCTTCAATCCGCTTCCAAGCAAATTGTTAACTATGCGGTTGACCCGCTGGTTAAACTCCTCATACGTGAAATGGACATCATCTCCTAATATAGCCAGGCGTTTGGGATACCTGTTTACGCTGTGCCTCAACAGATCGCCTATGACTATATTCATACTCCATCATCCTCCCTTACTATTTGGATGAGCCGTCTCATTACAATCCATATACAAATATATGCCGAGCCCTGATCTCCCCCGTGAGCAAATAATCTGTACTTTTAAAGCTTATGCTAATTAATTAGTTCGAACGTTTGACCTATAATATATCAATAATTACTATACATGTCAATATGTGCCGCTGAAATCTATGATGCCTTGTCTAGTCGTAGACAAACTGGGTCTTGATAGCCTTGTTACGACCTTTGTTTGTATTGACCTTCATCATCTTTTTGTATTCATCCAGCCTGAAGGTATGCGTTACCATATCAGCCAGCTTCGCCTTGCCTCCCGACATAAGGTCGATGGCAATCTCGAATACGTGCCTGCGTTTACCCTTCCACTCGTGGAAGCCATAATACAGCGAGCCCTTGATCGATATCAGCTTGATCAGTATCAGGGTTGGATCCAATTTGATCTCGCGGGAGTTACCCACCAGGGAGATCACACCGCCGGTCCTTGCCAGACGCATGGCCAGGCCGACGCTGCTTGAAGTGGAGAAACAGTCGTATATCCTGTCGTATCCACACATCATAGCATCCGGACCGAGCATGGGTTTATAGCACCGCCCTCCGGTAATCTTCGCTGCCTGCTGCAACGCAGTTTTGCCCGTAATCGTGTGGTCTGCGCCCGACTTCCTGGCGAGATCGGATGTGAATTTTGAACTGACAGCGGCCGTCATCTCACACGGGATCTCAAGGGCGCGTATCGAATGCATGATCATGGTGCCGATCACCCCGCCGCCGATTACCAGCACCTGCTCCCCTTTCTGTGGCATGTTGGTAAAGACTGCTTCAAGCGCAATCGCAAACGGCTCAACCAGGGCCGCCTCCTGAACGCTCATCCCCGCCGGAATCTTGAAAACCTGGCTTTTATGGGCGATGATATATTCGCTATAGCCTCCCATCGTCGCGATACAGAGATCGATAGCCTGTCCCGGAGGCAGCTTGCCCTCGGCGAAGTTCTCACAACTCGAAAGACCTTTACTGCACGCATTACATACCGGTTCAATACCACGTGTTATGCAGTTGAGCACCGGGCAGACGGCAACCAGGTCGCCTTTATTTAAACCTTGCACATCCGCACCCACCTCATCAATAGTGCCGCATATCTCGTGGCCGGGCACAGCCGGAAAAGAAGTATATGGTGTCCAGGCTGCCGAAACCTTCAACAGAACAGCGTAGATATCGCTGGTACAATTACCGCAACGGGAAACTTTAATCTTTACCCAGTCAGGGAAAGGTATTGAAGGCTCGGGAATATCGACCAGCTTCACCGTAGATAGAGGACCGCTGTAATAAGCTCGTTCGCTCAACGCGCCGATAACCTTGAGCGTCAGATATTGCGGGATTTTAACATCGAACTGCACAGCTTTCATAACAACCTCTCTCCTTTTCAATATTTCACCCAACCGTGCAAGCAAAACACCTGCGGGTTCTATCCGGGAAATTGTACAACATACTTTTTCAATAGCAAGGACGACTGTATATCAGTGAAAGATAGTCTGCAAAATAGAGACGCCGGCCGCGGCTTCATGACTAATATAATAATGGTTGCAACCCTGATGCAACCATTATATCTGTAAAAACGCAGATAATGCCGGCTGACCGGCAGTCATTTTTCCATCCTGCCGACGACTATGCACGCCGCCAAACCGAAGCCAACGCACCACAGGTTGATCAAGGCATTCAGCACAAGGTCTACTACCGAGGTTAGATATATGCCGTTCTGCAGGTTAAAACTGAAATCGAGCAGCCCCAGGAAGATCAATGCTCCCGCTCCAATTAATGACAGAGCGCGCCCGGCGGGATTTGATTTCATCAGCAACATACCCGCAACCAGCAGCAATACGGCCAGAATACCATCCGGTAATGGAAAGGAATTCTCATAGGCGTAATAACAGGGCGGCGCCTTTTCGGGCGCCAGTCCCACAGTGAAAAAGGCCAGCCAGAATAGAATTAGCCCGACACCGGTAACGATCTCGAGCGAAGCGATCAGTCGGCGTTTGTCGTCTTTAATCATCCCTTCTCACCGACCTCTTACCTGTGCTTTCTGCACTTGCCGCACCTGCGAATCGGTTACCATCTCGACCAGCCAGGGGAAAAGCCGCTTCATAATATAGGTAAAACGGCCGTCCGTGTTGGGGATGATAATGAACTCCTCTTTAGCCATTCCCTTCAGCAGGGCTTCCGCTACAGCCTCCGGTTGCATAAGCTTTGCCCCGGCCGAGATAACCTTGGTCTCCTCAGGTTTGGATTTGTTTTCCTCCACAAATCCGGGGGTGTCGGTATCCGGCGGACACAGCACCGAGACCGCGATATTGTATCTCTTGAATTCACTGCGTAAAGCTTCCGATAAACCAATCACGCCGAACTTGGCGGCAGCATAATCGGTATAGCCGAAGATGCCCAGGAAACCCACGATGGAAGATACGTTCACAATATATCCGCCGCGCTCTTTCATATAAGGAAGAAGTACCGATATCGTATTCCATACACCGTACAGGTCCACTTTCATGGTTTCCTCGAACTGCTCAAAGCTGATCTCCTCAAAGTAAGCGGGGCGGGCACGTCCGGCGCAGTTGATCAGGATGTCGGGAACGCCGTATTCCGCTACAGCCTTTTTGAGCACCGCCTCCACCTGTTCGCGCTGAGAGACATCCATCGACCGGCAATGTATCTTCTGCCTCTCGATCATCCGGCATGCATTGATCTCATCACGGGCAGCGTCCAGCGTTTTCTGACGGCGCGCAAAGATAACTACGTTGGCCCCCCTGGCCGCCATCGCTTTCGCCACTCCAAGCCCAATGCCTGAAGAACCACCACTTATGTAAACCAGCTTATCTTTAAAGTCTTTCATTTTTTTCTCCCTTATTTCTGTTTAAAAGATGCCTTGTCCAGTGTTTTTAACCATTGCATGGTGCGATCGAAGCCCTCCCGGTAGCTTATACGCGGTTTCCATCCCAGCTCCCGTTCGGCTTTGTCTATGGAAAACCTGAACCTCGATCCAAGGTTTGTTACAGTATATGTAGTCAGCAGAGGGCGCATTTTAATCTTGAAAAGCCTCCAGCTAAATTCCATCACCCTGGCCGCGTTCATCGCTGCCCAGTAAGGTATATAAGTCTTGATGGGCGGCACTCCCAGTGCAGCGGCTATACCCGCGCAGAATTCCTCCAGCGTTGTCGACTCGCCGTCATGGACCAGATAGCCGTTCCCGACGGCCCTCTTGTCCTCCGAGATCAACAGCAACAGGTCTACCAGGTTGTCGATGTATGTGGGCCACACTATGGCGCCCTTTCGCCAGAATATCAGTTCCTTCTTGATGATGGCATCGGCCAGCAGGGGAACGAAGGTCTGATCACCCTCGCCGTACACCCACAGCGGATAAACCATGGCCAGCGGCAGCCCTTTCTCCTCATGATACCTGCGCATGATCTTTTCCGCGTCTATCTTGGCATCTGGGTAGGGCTCTCCCCAGTACTGCAGCGGCAGAGTCTCATCCATCACTATCGATTCACTGGTGCCGAAGACGTCACAAGTACTGATGTCCACCAGCCGCGATACTCCCGCTTCGATGGCGGCGCGACAGATGTTTTCGGCCCCGCCCACGGTAACCTCTTTAAATAGCCTGGCCGGCGCCCAGTCCGTAACAACCGCCGCGCAGTGGAATATGACCTCTCTGCCGGCTGCAGCCTGCCTGACAGACTCGTAATCGCGAATATCACCGGTCACGGTCTCCACACCCAGCTTCTTGATAGCGGCCTCTCCTTCGTCTCCCGGCAATACCAGCACGCGCACCTGATTGCCTTTTTCAACATTGCCACGTACAACATGCCGGCCGATGAATCCTGTGCCGCCGGTGACCAATACCTTTTTCATAGATCCGGCCTCCTCACCAGTAAATGTATACATTTTATATTAAAGGTTAAACAAAACGCCAGCAATTTTCAGAGTGAAACGAACGCCGCCCTGGGACACCTTGTTTAACTTTTTCCAGTGGAGTAATATTGCTATAGCATTTTTCCCCGTATAAATTAGCGGAGAGGCCATTTTGACTATTGCCATTCTCTACAGCGAAGAATTGCGGGAATATGATTATGGCCCGGGACACCCGTTCCGCGGCGACCGGTATGAGATTTTCCCAAGTTTCCTGCGGGAGAGGTTGCCTGAGGGGGAGAAATACCGCTTCATTAAGGCGCCGCCGGCCACACTGGAAGACCTGCTGCTCATCTGTAACAAAGATTATGTAGATTTCACACATGATTACTATAAAGCGGCCCATGAAGGCGTACTGGATCATGTCAAGTTCGGCCTTTTCCAGAGTATGGACAATATGCCCTTCGATACGCCGGGTAAGCTGGAGGAGGCAGCCCGGCTTATCATCGGCCAGGCCAAGATGGGCTGCGACATCATTCAAAAAGGCACCTACAAGAAGGCCATTTCTATAGGCGGCGGGATGCACCACGCCAAGCCCTCATGCGGAGAAGGTTTCTGCCTTTATAACGATGTCGCCTTCTCCGCCCGCTATCTGATCAACAATTACAAATTAAACAAGGTGCTTATTCTGGACACCGACGCTCACGCAGGTAATGGGACCTGCGAGTATTTCTACGATGATCCCAGGGTGCTTTTTATCGACCTGCACCAGGACCCTCGCACTCTTTACCCTGGAACCGGCTTTGTCGGCGACATCGGTACGGGCAAGGGAAAAGGTTTTACCGTTAATATTCCCATGCCTCCCAACGCCGGATATGACTCCTACTACCGTGTTTTCGGCGAGATAGTCGAACCCCTGGTGCGCGAGTTCAAACCCCAGATTATTATTCGCAACGGGGGATCCGATCCCCACCCGGATGACGGTTTGACCGACCTCGGGCTGCCGGTACGCGGATTTCAGATGATCGGTGAGAAGGTCAGATATCTGGCAGACGAGGTATGCCAGGGCCGTGAGCTCGACCTGATTGCTTCCGGCTATAATAAACGCGTCCTGCCTTACTCATGGATGGCACTGATTTCCGGACTGGCAGACTGGGATATCGATGTAGAGGAGCCCGAGCCTGCCACCAGGAAATTCTACAAGGATCCGGCATATGCCCAGACCAAGGTGGTCGAGGCGGAGGTTAAAAACAATCTAAAACCTTACTGGAAATGCTTCCAGTCACAGAATCCCATCCACTTTTAGCCAAATAAGCGCGGACAGGAGGCAGGTGGTATGAATTTAGGCAGCCTCGGCCTCGACAATATCCAGAAATACGGTCCATATGAAAGCGTCTATTACGAGGGGAAGTGGTACACCAATGTAGAGATGGAACTGCAATCCAACAAACTGGGCAACGCTTTGAAGTCACTGGGCATACAGAGGGGGGATCGAGTAGCCATACAGATGCCCAACAGCCCGGTTGTAATTTGGTCATTTCCTGCCATCTACAAGATAGGCGCGATCGCAGTACCCATGAACCCGCTGCTGAGACCGGACCAGGCAGCCTATATATACCAGAACAGCGGGGCCAGGGCCGTTGTAACCAGCCCTGAGTTCGCCCCCTGGGTGCAGGCCGCGCAAGAACAGGCCACCGAACTCAAACATGTCATAGTGACCGAGAAGGACGATATCCCCGGCACTATTTTTTATGACACTCTCGTCTCAAACCAGCCGGATAGTCTGAAGATCGAAGAGACCGATAATGATGATATTGCGGCACTGATCTATACAGCTGGCACGACCGGTCCCAATAAAGGCGTAATGCACTCGCATTTCAGCCTGTACATGACGGCGCTGGGATACGGCGATTTCGTCCTTCGCTATCGCTCTTCTACGGTTGAAATTAGAAGCACCATGATGGACGTAAGGACCCATAAACCGATAGATATCGAGCGCAAGGTAACCGGGGGCAACCGCCTGGCCCTCAGCCTTTTCGTCCTGCCGCTCTCACATTCTTACGGATTGGCCACCTCACTGATGGGCGTCATCGGCGCCATGAGGGGCGTTGTGATGAAGTGGTTCAATCCTGAGCAGGCCCTCAAACTGATCCAGGAGTTCCGTGTTACTAATTTTTCCGGCGTGCCAACAATGTATATCATGATGCTCAATCACCCGGACTTCGACAAGTACGACCTCAGCTCTTTGCAGGAGTGCGCCTGCGGGGCGGCGCCTCTGCCACTCGCGGTGGGACAACAGTGGAAGGAGAAGACCGGCACATATATTTACGAAGGCTGGGGCATGACGGAGACCGGCGCTACAACATGTGGCAATATGCCCAACAAACCGCCAAAGTATGGATCCATCGGCGTCTGCATGATAAAGGCAGATACCATCAAGATATTCGATGACCAGGATAATGAGCTGCCGCCCGGCCGGACAGGCGAACTGGTGGTCAAAGGGCCCACCCTTATGAAAGGCTATTGGAACATGCCTCAGGAGACCGCCAACGCCCTTCGTAACGGCTGGTTGCACACCGGAGATGTCGGCTACATGGACGAGGACGGCTACTTCTATATCACCGATCGCAAGAAGGATATCATCATCAGGGGCGGTGAAAACGTATCGCCACGGGAGGTTGAAGAGGTCCTGCTTCAAATACCGCAGATCGCAGAGGTCGGTGTTATCGGCGTCAAGGATGACGTATATGGAGAGGAGATAAAGGCGTACTGCGTGCTGCGCAAGGACGAGATGATCAGCGCCGGGGAAATACTGGCCTACTGTAAATTGAAGCTGCCAAATTATAAGGTTCCCAAAGCCATTCAATTTATCGATGCGTTACCCAAAAACCTGCTGGGCAAATTATTGCGGGCTGAACTGCGCAAAATGGAAGCTAAACAGGGCTGATACTACGGTCAGCGGTCCGATTTACTCAATTTGACATTTAAATTTACCACCAACATAATACCATCCAATCCGGAGGTCGTTGCAGACTATGATTCCTCTTGAAGATGCGCTGGAAAAAATACTGGACACCGTCCATGTACTGGAGTCCGAGAACAGGCCGATCCTTTCAGCATTGGGCCAGGTTCTGGCTGAAGATGTGGTGGCGCGGTTTGATATACCGCCCCATGATAACTCGGCCATGGATGGATTCGCGGTTAGAGCCTGCGATACATTCAGCGCCAGCCGGCAAAGTCCCGTTTATCTAAAGGTAATCGGAGAGGTGGCAGCCGGCTATACTACATCACTGGAAGTGACTGGCGGGACAGCCGTGCGCATCATGACGGGCGCGCCCCTGCCCGCAGGGTCTGATGCAGTTGTCCAATTTGAAAATACCGATGAGACAGAGCGAAAAAAACAGAAAAAGCCACTGGACGTAATAGGAATACTGGAGACTGCTCAGGTTCAACTCAATGCCCGCCTGAAAGGCGAAGACATCCGCGCCGGACAGGTCGTACTGATAAAAGGCACTCTTTTGCTACCCTCGGGCATAGGTATATTGGCCTCGTTGGGAAATGAGAACGCGAACGTCATTCGCCGCCCTGTAGTATCGGTACTTTCCACCGGCGATGAGTTATGTCCCACCGGCAAACCGCTTGCGACGGGTCAGATCTACGACAGCAACAGCTATACCATCGCAGCCAACGTCGCCAGATACGGTGGCATCGCCAGGATAATAGGTATAGGCAGGGATACACTGACCTCGCTGCAGGAAAAAATCAGGCTTGGATTGGACGCCGATATGCTGATAACCTCCGGCGGGGTCTCCAAAGGGGATTACGATGTAGTTAAGGATGTGCTGGCCCAAATGGGAAACATCAGATTTTGGACAGTGCGTATGAAACCGGGCAAACCAATTGCCTTCGGTACACTCAAAGCGGACAACGGCCGGGAGGTCCCCCACCTTGGACTGCCGGGCAATCCCGTCAGTTCCATGATCACATTCGAACAGTTCGCCCGGCCGGCCATCCTGAAGATGCGCGGCATTCATAAACATACCAGGCCGGTTATATACGCCGCAATAGACCAGGAGATTATCAATACTGATGCGCGACGCATTTTCGTGCGGGTTAAAGTCGCCAGAACAGAAGATGGCTGGAAGGCATGCGTCACCGGCCCGCAGGGATCGGGCATATTGACCTCCATGTCGGGAGCCAACGGCCTGGCAATCGTCCCGGAGGACTCTCCACTGGCCAGACCGGGAGATATATTAAAGGTGCAATTACTGGATGATATAGAGGAAATGTTATAGCGAGGTGAACCATATGGTGCCGGTTATAGCTATCGTTGGCAGGTCAGGAGTGGGCAAGACGGTTATCATGGAGAAACTCATTGCCGAATTCAAGTCACGAGGTTATCGCGTGGGCGCCGTCAAGCACAGCCACCAGACAATCGATCTCGATGCGCAGGGTAAGGACACCTGGCGCTATTCTGAGGCCGGCAGTGACGCCGTGGCGATCAGTTCACCTCTGCGGGTAACCGTCTTCAATAAGCTCGATCATGAACCTGCGCTGGAGGAAACCGTGCGTCTGCTCGGCGATAGCTACGACATCATCCTGGCGGAGGGATTTAAAGATACCAGTACGCCCAAGATCGAGGTCTGCCCATCAGGCAAACCAGGGGATCTGGTATGCAACGCATCCGACCTCTGTGCAGTAATAGCAAAAGTCAAGAGAGCCGGGGAAAAACCGGTGTTCGGCCGGCAGGAAATAACCAGGATCGCCGATTTTATCGAACATGATGTAATCGCCGACATGGCTGCCGATATGTCGGTGGCAGTGAACGGCAAAAACGTGCCGCTCAAACGGTTCGTAAAAGATATTATGGCCAGCTCCATACTGGCCATGCTGGGAACATTGAAAAGGGTTGGTATAATAAAGACGGCCTCAATTCATATAAGGAGGTCAGGGTAGGGGCGGGTTTTTAAACCCGCCCGAAAACGGGCGCACCTGAAGGTACGCCCCTACAAGGGATGTTGAATGTATAAAGCAGGGGTTCTCACCGTCAGCGACCAAGGCTCACAGGGCCAGCGCACTGATGCAAGCGGCGATTACATAGTTAAAACTTTCCGCAACATGGGGATGGAGGTCGCCCTTTATCAGATCGTGGCCGACGAGGAGGAAATCATATCCAGTACCCTTGCAACATGGGCTGACAGCAGCAATGTGGACCTGATTGTCACAACGGGCGGTACCGGCATAAGTCCACGGGACGTTACACCGGAGGCCACGCTGAGTATAATTGACAAGCAATTGGTCGGCATCGTGGAGATGATGAGGGCCATCGGCTATAAAAAAACCCCTACGGCCGTGCTCAGCCGCGCTGTGGCCGGCACGCGCGGCAGATGTCTAATCATCAACCTGCCGGGCAACCCTAAAGCCGTTCAGGAATACCTGGGTCTGCTGTTGCCCCTCGTGCCACATGCCATAGAGACGCTGCAGGGCAGATCGGGAGATCATATCTGATCAGGGGGTAATTATGCCGGGAATATGCGATGGCTTTCAGAGGGGCATAGACTACCTGAGGATATCCGTCACCGACCGCTGCAACCTCAGATGCATCTACTGCATGCCGCCTGGAGGCGTCCCGCTTGTCTCGCACCAGGATATCTTAAGCTATGAAGAGATCCTTATGGTGGTGCGCGCAGCAGTGGAGATCGGCATGAATAAGATCCGGATCACGGGCGGCGAACCGCTGGTCAGAGCGGGCATAGCGGACCTGATACGCATGATCTCAGCGGTGGAAGCGATACTCGAGATATCGATGACCACCAACGGCATACTGCTGCATAAGTATGCGGCCGAGCTGGCAAAGGCAGGATTGCAGCGCGTTAATATCAGCCTGGACACGATGAAAACCGACCGCTTCAGACAGATAACACGCACAGGCGACCTGGCTGACGTGCTCAGGGGAATGGAGTCCGCCAGGGAAGCCGGACTGGACCCGGTCAAGATTAATGTGGTTCCCATGCAGGGTATCAACGACGACGAGATACAGGATTTCGCCCTTACGACGCTGGAAAAAGGGTGGCACGTGCGATTTATTGAGCTGATGCCGCTTCAGGGAGCGGCCGGCCTTGTTCCGGCCAATTTGCTGCGCCGGGAAATAGAGAAGCTGGGAACGCTTGAACCTCACTACGGCATGACCGGCAACGGCGCAGCAAAATACTATCGCTTGCCCGGGGCCGGCGGTACGGTGGGATTTATCGAGGCTGTCTCGGAGCCTTTTTGTAACCGCTGCAACAGGCTTAGACTGTCGGCAGACGGCAAATTGCTGCCCTGCCTCTTCTCCACAGACGGTATAGATGTACGAGCGCCTTTGCGCAGGGGCGCCACGGTTCACGATATTAAACAATTGCTGCTCGATGCTATTGCAGCCAAACCCGAGATGCACCGGCTGTCGGACAACTGCGCCGCGCATACCAGGATGTCAGGCATAGGGGGATAAGACATGGGCAAACATGACACCCGCATGATAGATGTATCAAGCAAAAAGGACACGCAGAGACTGGCGACTGCGGTGGCCCGCATCAGCATGAGCAATGATACTCTCGGGAAGGTAAAAGGGCAGAATACACCCAAGGGCGATGTCCTGGCAGTAGCGCAGGCAGCCGGCATCATGGCTGCCAAGCAGACATCCAGCCTCATCCCGCTGTGCCATCCCCTTCTCATTACCAGTATATCTGTTGATTTCAGTTTCCCTGCCAAAAAAGGCGTCATAGCTATCGAAGCTACGGTCAGAGGCCGGGGCAAAACGGGCTTCGAAATGGAAGCTCTCACAGCTGTAGCTGTTGCGGCGCTGACTATTTACGATATGTGCAAGATGTTCGATCAGGGCATGATTATCACAGATATGCGCCTTATCAAGAAAACGGGCGGCAAAAGCGGTACCTACATCGCCAGCCCATTGACAGGCTCATCTCGGCATTGACGGCAACACTCGGACCGCGGAAGCCTTGAACGAGGCATACACCTCCTGGCCCTGGCTCAATTCCATCTCAACAACGGACTTATCCGTTACCAGCACTTCAAGCGGGAATCCGCAATCCACAATGACAGTGCATAGCGGACCGTTTGGGGAAAATGACCTGATGGAGCACCGCAGGTTGTTGCGCGCACTGCCTGTAGAGACCGTTGTGGACAGAACTACATCTTCAGGCCGGATGTAGATTTCCACGGCCGACTCCGCCGGCAAGTCCGAGACAGCCTGGATATCCCGGCCATTGATGTTTACTACAACAATGCCAGCTTCGTTCCGCACAATGTAGCCTCGAAACAGGTTGCGAATACCCACAAAGCCCGCGATCCTGGCACTATCGGGAGAGTAAAAGATATCGCCGGGCTTGCCCACCTGTACGAGCTTACCGTTCATCAGGACGCCTATCCTGTTGGCTACACGCTGCGCCTGCTGCATATCATGTGTCGACATAATTACGGTCAACCCGCTTTCCAGGTTGAACTGCATTACAAGTTCTTCGATCATTCTTACGTTCACAGGATCGAGATTGGCCGTGGGCTCATCGAGCAGCAGCAGGTCCGGTTTTATCACCACGGCGCGCGCCAGCGCTACGCGCTGCGCTTCGCCTCCCGAGAGGGTCCTGGCTTTACGCCCGGCATATCCGCCCAATCCAATGATTTCAAGCAGCTGGCAAACGGCGGATCTTTCGTTTTTCCCATGAGCCCCGCGTACTTTAAGTGGATATGCCACGTTTTCATATACCGTGCTGTTGAAAACAGCCGGCTTCTGGAAGACCATCGCCATACGGCGGCGCGCCTTAACAGTATCGTAGGATGGATCGGTTATTCTCTGCCCATCAAAATAAATGTCGCCGGCCGCCGGGCGGTCCAGCAAATTGATCAGCCTTAATAACGTGGTCTTGCCCGCGCCGGTGGGACCGATGACGGCAAATATTTCCCCTTTCTCCACTGACAGGCTAACCTTGTTCAGGAGCACGGCGGCGCCGGCGCGCTGTTCCAGGTCCACAGTCTCAAGAATGGCCATCAGTACCTCTGCAGAAGGATGTTCATGGTAATGCTGACCACCATAGCAATACTGATCAGGATAATGCCCAGCGCCAGAGCGAGCACAAGGTCGCCGCGCTGTGTTTCCAGTGAGATGGCGGTGGTCAGAATCCGTGTATAACCTCGGATATTGCCGCCCAGCATCAGCGCTGCGCCCACCTCGGAGATGGCACGCCCGAATCCCAGAATTAGCGCCCCCACCACGGCGAATCTGGCTTCAAACAGAATCGCCCACATGGCCTGAGTATTGCTGGCGCCGGAGGAAAGCGCTGTGTCTCGTATTGCCCTGTCTACACCGCTCAACGCATTGATCGTCATACCTGTGAGCACCGGCAGGATCAGTATCACCTGCCCGATCACCACGGCAGTCGGTGTGAACATCAGTTCAAGGCCACCCAGCGGTCCCGAGCGCGAGATAAAAAGAAACACCAGCAGGCCCACCACAACGGTCGGAAGGCTGTAAAAGGTCTGTATGATATTGATCACAACACGCTTACCCCTGAAATCATGGAAATGGATAAGGCCGCCGATGGGGATACAAAAAAGCGCGGCGATCAGTATGGAACATCCAGAGATATACAGTGAACGCAGTGAGATCTGGATGACCTCATTATCCAGGCTGACGATAAGGTCGACCGCCTGGACCAGGGCCTGCCAGATCTCCTGCATCTTTTTATCCCTTATTCAACCGGTACTGTGTAATCTTCCAGTTTGGGACATCCGGATTCGGTGCATCCGCCGCCCTTGAGAGGATTAAAAAGCGACCTGCCGTATTCAGCCACCCCGTAGTTGCCGATCAAATCCTGCACCTCGTCGGATATCAGCCAGTTGGTAAAGGCTTTAGCGGTGGAAAGCATCTTGGCTGTTTTTATCTTGTCAGGATTGATCTCTATCACATCATAGACATTCAAAAAGAGCTCGCCTTTCTCGACCAGGGGTACCACGTCCACTTTGCCTTTGTATGCGAGAAAAGTGGATATATCGGCCAGGATGTAGGCGCCCTGTTCCGA
Source organism: Dehalococcoidia bacterium (assembly GCA_041653995.1). Classification (NCBI taxonomy): domain Bacteria; kingdom Bacillati; phylum Chloroflexota; class Dehalococcoidia; species Dehalococcoidia bacterium. The sequence continues at coordinate 51,232 of JBAZEK010000001.1, read as the reverse complement.
GGCCATCAGCAGGCAGGGCCCCATGCCTTTGCCCGCTTCAACGTACCAGGGCCCTGATTTCTGCACATCCGCATAGTCCAGCCCGGCCGCCTTCCAGATCAGCTTCTCCTTGGAATGCGTCCCCGAGTTGTCCCCTCGGGATATGAATTTTACCTTCGTTGGATCAGCTATACCGGCCTCGTATATTTTCGTTAGTGCCTGCTCGGGGGATAGATCCTTGATACCGGCTGGATCGCCTGCTGGTCCGGCAATAAGGAAATGGTTAAAGGCAAACGATCGCTTGTTGATCCCGTATCCTTCGGCTATGAATTTAGCCTCAGCCGCGGGATCGTGCACGATAACGGCATCCACATCACCACGTCTGGCATACTCCAGAGCAATGCCTGTGCCGGCATAGACGATGTCCAGCTCGACATTGGCCTTCTTTTCAAACATCGGCTCAAGGTAATTCCATAGACCGGTGTCATAAAGGCTGGTGGTCGTGGCAATTTTGAAACGCGCTTTACCGGGAATGATGGGAGTGGCTGTACTCTGGGACGACGTGTTGTCGGCCGGCGCCGGCTGTATTGCAGCTGGTGCGCAACCGGCAAGCATGACGCCCAGAAGTAGACAGGTGATGATGAAGGAAATTGATGAGCGACGGATAGGATTGATTAATAGGGTTCTCATTTTACCCTCCTTTCCAAAATGGGAGGCGCAGATGTTTCCTACTGCACCCTCGAGGCTTTTCAGCCTGCCGTCCGGATACCATGCCTTTAAAGTTTAGGTATACGGATCGAAGAGCATACGATATTCGACAGCTAGCATTCTATCAAATCGCTTTTAATTAATCAACGAGAGGCTATTGAAAATGACCGGCTTGTATGTTAGTTTGATGGTAAGAAAAGAATACGCTTAGCAATAATTCGATTCTACTTTAACTAATGCCCTGTTTGATCTAATATATTGGCGTGGATTTCAAGGAGGTACGATATGACTTTAGGTAGCGGTAAGATTGCAGTCATTGTTATCCTGATCATCGTTGCGCTGGCAGTGGTGGGATACGGCGCTTATCAGATGGGCATGGATACCGGATATAAATCGGGCTACAGCAGAGGCAATGCCGATGGAACGGCAATCGGCACACAGGAAGGTTACAACAGAGGACAGACCGCCGGTTATCAGCAGGGCAAGCAGGACGGTGAGACAGCCGGTTACGATAAGGGCTATTCGGCAGGACTGGCCAAGGGCAGGGTTGAGGGACAGGCCCAGGGCGAGGCGCAGGGCCAGCAAATCGGCTATAACAGCGGCTATAGCGCTGGATGGTCCAGAGGTTGGCAAAACGGCTGGCGATCGGGATGGTGGCAGGGCTGCAACAACTGCTGGCAACAGGCCGGGCCTTTTGTAGCGGGAAATCAGATGGTCACCTATTCAGACGGACCCAGCACGGCCTGGGTGCCCACCGCCCCTTCAGCGCCGGCGCCCCAGCAATAGACTTCGTCAGAATCATGCTACAGCGGAGAAAGAATCATGAAGATTAATACATCTGTATTGATAATAGCCATCGTGCTCGTCATACTGGCCATCGGAGGGGCCAGCTTCGGATTCTACCAGATGGGCAGGAACCTGGGCTTTGAGGCAGGCGAGAAAGTCGGCATGGCCAAAGGGCTGGTCGCCGGCGAGAAACTCGGATACGAGAAGGGTTTGAACGACGGCAAGGCCGAGGGCCAGAAGTCGGGCTTCGACAACGGTTATCAGGCCGTTGAGAAACTGATCGAGTTGCTCTCGTCACAGTTTGGAGACGGCACCGGACTCTACGAAGGAGAACAGGTGGGCTATAACGATGGCTATACCGGCGCCTATTACACTGTTTACCCGAGTGCCTGGCAAACAGGATGGCTGGCCGGCTATCAATACTATTATGTAAACGCCAACGCAGACGTCGATGTCAACATCAGTGGTAACGGGGAACCGCCGATCAAGCCGGACATAACCAATTTGCCTGCGCCGGGATCCGTACAGATTCCCAAACCGCCCGATGCGCCTTCATTCCAGATACCCGATCATCAGTCACGCTTCAGCCACAGCAGCGTACCCAACCGGCCAAGCCTGCCGGGTCTGCGCCGCTGATACACCTGTTTCAATAAATATGAGGAGCGCACCTGATGAAGGACAAGGATAAGAATATCAGAACGGCAACGATTATACTGCTGGTGATAGTTATGATCTCGCTGATACCCTGGGCTTTTGCAGCATTCACATCATTGTTTGCCTTTGATAAGCCGGGGTCTGAGAGAGATCCGTCCGTCTGGATGATAGTGGCGCCGATATTGGCCTACGGGGCAATTGCGGCCGGTTGCATCATCGCTTCAGCCATACTATATAGCAAAAACAGACCGCTACCCGCATTGATTATCATCGCAGTACCACTGGCGGCAGCGATACTGTATGCCCTTACAATGGGTGTTTACGCCGTCACAATGATACGTTGAGTGAATAACCGCGCATCCGTCTAGATGCGAAAGACAACCGGACAAAGCCTCAGCTCATCCCTTCCAGAAAGGCTCTGACGTTCTTTCCCAGGACGTCGTGGTTGTATCCGCCCTCCAACAGGCCGAAACGGCGGCCTTCGCATTGCTTCTCGGCGAACTCTTTAACATGTTGTCCGATAGTCATGTAATCCTCTGTAGTTAACAGCCTGCCCCAGTCATTGATATGGCGGTCGAATCCGGCCGAGACTGCTATGATATCAGCCCTGGACTGGCCCAGAAAACGTCCCACATGGTCTACGAACTCCTGCCTGTCCCCGTCTTCGGGATGAAAATAGGTCACATCGTGATTGCCACTGAAAATGTTGGATGTTCCGTCGCCGAAGTGCAGGTCAAAATCGAGTATCAGCGCCGTCTTAATCTTCTTTTTTTCAAGCAATCTGGCGATGGCAATAGCCATATTGTTGAAGAAACAAAATCCCCAGCAGCTGTCCGCGCTGGCATGATGGCCGGGAGGACGGATCAATCCGAATGCAGGCTCGCCTTTCATGGCTAGATCCGATGCCAGAATGGCGCCCCCGACGGCCAGCGAGGCCGCGTCAAACACATCGCCGTATCGCTGTACGTAGCTGATGTGAAAAGGCGTATGACATAGCTGGATGTAGTCCAGGCCGGCAGGCTGAGGCTCGACGAAATCGAAGCCGCCCAGCTCTTTTACTACCGCTTCCATACGTCCGGGAGCTGCGGCGGGATCGCTCTCATACACATCCGTGTAGCGCGGATGATACACTACCTTCATGATCTTCCTCCTCCTGCAGTAATCGTGGCAACGTAACTAATTCACGCCAATTATACTGCATACCCGGCCATGAAGCGTTCATTTGAAACTCGGATCGATAGCGATTAAAGAATCTATTTATCGTGAATAATAACTGTCCTCTTTAGAATCAGGCAGAGCCATGGAATAGCGAAAACCTGAAGGTATATTAAAGTGGGCGTAGGTCTTTTTCAGTCGCTCTATAGCGACTTGCTCGATCTGGTCAAAAAGGTTATTTCCATGGGCATCGATATCAACCACTAGCGGACCCCAGTCCTCAATTTCCAGTACCCAGGTTGCCTCAAATGGTCCCACCTCATCGTATCCATAGGATTCTATAACGCGTTTTACCGTATCGGCCGTTCCCGGCTTGTCCAATCGCGAATTCTCAGTCAGGTGTACACAGCCGAATTCCGCCATTGCCTTCCTGGTCTGTTCACCCATACTGCCTTTGCTGACAACCGCCCTGAGGCCAAGTTGCTGGATGAGCCTGGGTAAATAGGGTTCAAAACGACTCCCCGATGTTACCATAATCGCAAACTTATCCCATTGCATCGGTTCCCATTCACCATTTTCACCTCTTTTGATACTCAGAGGAGCATGGGCCATTACGTTCATTTTCTTGAAATCTATAGGCGGCGTAGCATTTTTTTCGAATGCTCTTTTATGGAAAACCTCGGTGCCCGTGAATAACAGGCCGGTAAATGTTACCAGGTCTCCGATATTAAGTGTTCGAACATCGTTCTCACTCAGTGGAATTTTCAATCTTTTAATTTCCATCTTTCACCTCTTAACGATAATTCCAGCTGGGTGCATCACCATATTCAATATGTCCCAATGAGTCCAGGCGGGCGGTAGCCCGTCGTATCACACAGCAAAAAGTATTAAAAGAAACGGATATGCCGGCAAAGTGGGTTAGAGCATATTCGATGTGCACATCCAGTGCACTGGTTTTTCCCCCCATACCCATAGGGCCAATACCCAGTTGGTTAAACTGGGCCAGTAAGTCGTCTTCAAGTTCTGCAATATCTTTGTCCGGGTGACGGTTGCCTATAGTGCGCAGGCACGCAGCTTCAAGGGCAAGCTGTGCCGAGGTTGCAGTAGTACCTCCTATGCCGATGCCTATAATGCCTGGAGGGCATGTTTTACCCGAGTAAGATGTGTGTACGAAACAATCCAAAACGAATTTAACTATTCCTTTTCTACCATCGGCCTCGGATAGGTTTCTTTGAATTCCTCCAAAGAGCTCGCCACCGCCTCCCTTGCAGACCGAAACAATCTCTATATAATCAATAGCAGGATCGAATTGAATGTGCACAATAGGAGCATGAACTCCTACATTATTTAATGGATTCCTCATTGTCAGGGGATGCACCAGATGAGGCCGCAGATAACCTTCGCCGGTAGCTTTTGCTACCGCCTGTTCAGCTGCGTCCTGTATACTTGATACACCATTTTCAATCCTGACGTTTTCCCCCATTTTAATCCAATAAATCTGCCAGCCGGTATCGGGACACAGCGTCCTGCCCTTTTCGCCGGCGTCGCAGGCTTCAAGGAAAAAACTCAGTGGGCCCCTGGATACCTCCGTTTCCTCCAGGCGCTCGCCCTTTTCGACAGCCTGGCGACAATCCCTCGGAATAATACAGGCTGCGCGCACTGTGGCCCTGTACATCATTTCGTTCAGTGTGTCTTTGGAAACTACCATCTCACGCATTTCTTAAATAACCCCCCAGTTTTAAAAAAACGTTGCTCATCCGGTTTGAGTAACAGCAGTAATCTCATCATCCTTCATATTCAACCACACGCATCAAAAATTGCCTCCGCCTGACTTGACCTCATCGAAAAATTATGTGCATATATTACCAACTGTAATATTGTATGTCAATAGTATATAATTCCATATTGATAATATTTATATTGAGTTTTAATATTCCCTAACATTTGTACGTAGTTAGCTATAACAAGTACTTTTGACTTGATCCAGCTTATGTTGATAACATAAGTGTAAATTGTCGATACTAGATTGTTTTTGATAAGGATATTCGTTCAATGAATATTCAAAAAAAAGAATATGCTGACCTGGTGCAGCTGGCTCCTCCCACAAAATATATGTGGACTATCGTCAATTTTGCCCAGGCCTGGAACACCTGGGTAAAAGCGCTGGAAAAAAGCCTGAGCCCGGCAAAGATGACGGTTTCTCAGATAACGGCCCTGCAGGCGCTTTTTTATAACAAGCGCCCCATGTCGCCGACGGAGATTTCAAAAGTACTGCCGATTGACACCCATTCAATCAGCCCCCTGGTTGATAAACTGCACAAACGTAAACTGGTAACAAGAAGACGTTCGAAAAGTGATAGACGGTCTATTGAGGTTGAGTTAACCAGGCAGGGCATTGAGCTTTTAAAAAGCCTGTCCCCTAACATAAATGAAGTTCTGGAAGTAGTCTTTGGAAACCTTAATCAGAAAGAGCTTGATGAGCTCGTGAAATTATCCCATGTAATCAGTTACAACGCAGCGGATTATGTGGGCGCCAATAAAAAACGCATGGACGAAAATGCCAAAATTCTCTCGGGTATGTTAGAAGGTAAGACTGCAGCTAAGAAAAGCACCCGATCGAAATCGAGGTAGAATATATGGGCCTCGATCCAGACAGGTGTCCGGCGTGCGATTACCCTGAATTCGCATTCACCGGCCGCCTTTTCGTATGATCTTTAATGTTGAATGCGACATCCTTGACCGTTTAAAAGCTATTCTGTAGGCTACAATCAAAAGCAAGTTTGAATAAAGGGAGAATGACATGTTTTCAAGGGAGTGGTTCATCTACGTCTTCGGCCGCTGGATACTTCTTTCCGGCATTGCCGGAGCCCTGCTCCAGGTATTGCTGAGGCAACAGCTGGGCATACCCGATTTCCCGGCCTTCCTGCTCAACCAGCTAATGCTGGCATGCGTTTTCTGGTATGTCGATAAATTCATCTTCCGCCGCCATCTGGGCAAGGTCAAGGAGCTGTTCAGGTTCCCGCGCATCAAGGGACAGTTCGATCCTGCAGTCGAATTCAACAAGATCACCGAGGAATACAACCAGCTGGCGGAAGATTATGAGAAAAGCCCGGACGACCCGAAAGCGTGGCTGAATCGCTTTCTCGACCTCACGCATTCAGTTGAGATGATGGACCGTGTTTTGAGGGACCGGGGCATAGATGTGGATAAGGAGTACAACCTCATCGTTGAAGATAACCGTAAACGCGGACTTTATGAATAGGAAAAATGTTATACTGAGAGCAAAGTCTCATGTCGAAGATGCAGCAGGTTGTTGTTTTCTTTAAGAGCGAGAAAGCCCAGAAGCTGGGTATCTCCCTTGCCGCTGCAGTGCTGGGAAACCTGCTGTCTTTTCTCTCCAGCATGCTCACACCCCTCAATCCCCAGGTAACATTCGATTTTTCACACCTGGCCACCTTCGCCATCGCCATCACATTCGGGCCCTGGTACGGCCTGCTGACAGCCGCGCTTTCCTCTATATACCCCTATTTTCACCTGGCGGTCTTCGGCATCTACGGCCCCGTGTACGGCCTGGCCATCATACTCGGTAAATCCATAACCGGTTTTTTCTGTGGCCTGCTGCGGGGACGCATGCCGACCTTCCTCGCCATCACTTTATCGTATATACCGGAGTCGATTTTCACCTTCTTTTTCCTGCACTGGATGTCATTTACGCTGCCCGCGGGCATGCTTACCTGGGATACCATCACAGTCAACGTGATCACAGAGGGCTGGGTAGAGGTGATTATGTTCTCCTTCATCATCGACAACATGGTGCGCCGCAAGGTTGTCGAGACAGCCGTTTTAATGCTGGAGATATTCATCATAATGTTCCTGGTACACAAGGAATTCCTCCAGACCCTGTTACTGCTCCTGCTTATTGCCCTTTTCACCCTCATACTATTTGAACTGGTCGAAAAAACCATCCACAAGCCGGGGTCCCGACTCCCTGAGAATAAGGACCGCGATCAATAAACGGCTGATATCGGATCTGCTCGATACAGCGAGATCGCAGGCACGATCGAATTGATATGTATCAGGCTTTACGGCCTTACATATTCATGCAGCGGTTTAATATTAATGTTCTGCGTGCCCTGAGATAAGACTTTCAGAACGGCGCCTGCCGTATCCAGCGAAGTGAAACATGGGATACGCCTCTCGGTGGAAGCACGGCGGATATGAAAACCGTCCTGCATGGGAATTCGACCGCCGGTGATCGTGTTGATCACGCCAACCACAGAGCCGCTGTTTATAATTTCAATGATATTGGGATGTCCTTCGCTCAGTTTCCTGCTGACCGCATTAACGTTCATGCCATGTTCACTGATCATAGCGGCGGTGCCCCTGGTTGCGTATATCTGGTAACCCAGCGCATAGAATCCCTTTATTATGGGCAGCGCTTCCACTTTGTCCTTGTCCGCGATACTGAACAGGAGCGTCCCCTGAGGAGGCAGCATAAGTCCTGCGGCGATCAATGCCTTGGCCAGGGCAGCTTCATATGTCAGATCGATTCCCATGACTTCACCGGTGGATTTCATCTCCGGGCTGAGATAGGTATCAACCCTCGTCAATTTCGACATGGAAAAGACAGGAGCCTTAACGCTGACTAAAGCCTTTTCCTTGCACAAACCCGTTTCGTACCCCTGCTCCGAAAGACTGATCCCCAGCATCACTTTGGTAGCGATGCGCACCATGGGGACCCCCGTAACCTTGGAGATAAACGGTATCGTCCGGCTGGCGCGCGGATTTACCTCCAGCATGTATATGGACGACGTCTGCCCGGCTCCGCTCCGCATGATAACATACTGAATGTTCATCAGGCCCTTTATACCCAGCGCCAGCCCGGTTCTGACGGTGTAATCAATCAGGGTATTAACCTCGTTTTCTGACAATCCCAGAGCCGGATACACGGCTATTGAATCACCGCTGTGCACACCGGTCCGTTCAATATGTTCCATAATCCCGGGAATTAAGACATCGACCCCGTCGCATACCGCATCAACCTCCACCTCTTTGCCTTCGAAATACTTATCGATCAGAACGGGATGGCGTTCATCAATTTCGAGAGCCTGCCCCATATACCTGGTTAATTCCTCCTGGTTCTGCACTATCTCCATACCCCTGCCGCCAAGCACATAACTCGGCCTGACCAGCACCGGATAGCCCAGCGTCCTGGCCACCTCCTGCCCCTGGCTTAACGCAGTTACACCGGTTCCGGGCGGCTGCGGGATACCCAGGTGGTTAAGGAAATCCTCGAATCTGCGCCTGTCTTCCGCCAGGTCGATTATCTCCGCATTGGAACCCAGGATAGGTGAATTGTTTCTGGACAGCGAAGCAGCCAGGTTGATCGCAGTCTGCCCCCCGAATTGCAGCACCGAGGGAGTAAAGGTGCTGACCAGTAATTTTGAATTCTCATTCTCAAGTATATCGAGGACACTTTCCTCGTCGAGAGGCTCAAAATAAAGCCGGTCGCTGGTGTCGAAGTCAGTTGAAACGGTTTCAGGATTTGAATTGACCATTATACTTTTATAGCCGGCTTCTTTAAGCGCCCAGGCGGAATGGACGCTGCAATAATCGAACTCAATCCCCTGTCCGATGCGAATAGGCCCGCTGCCGATCACGACCGCCTTATTATCTTCCAGGGACTCAGCCTCATTTTCAATCTCGTACGTGCTGTAAAAATAGGGGGTCTCGGCATCAAACTCTGCCGCGCATGTATCCACCATTTTATATACCGGTTTTATGTTCCAGCGGTTTCTCAATTGGCGCACCTGGTCCGGCAATGTATCTCCCAGGGTTGAAATTTGTTCGTCCGAGAAACCGAGACGCTTGGCCTGCCTCAGCAATTCGGGATTCAATTCCTCAGATAACAGCCGTTGCTCCAGCTTAACGATATTGGCCATTTTATGTATGAACCACGGGTCGATTCCCGTTTGTTCTGCAAGCTGTTCCGGCCCCACTTTTCTTCTCAGCGCCGCCATCAAGGCCCACAACCTCATGTCATTGGCGTGAAGCGGATATTTCCCATATTCGCTGGTGTTGCCCCAGTTTTTGTCTTCCCACAGGAGAGATTTTCTGCCCATCTCCAGTGAGCGCACCGCTTTCTGCAGCCCGGCTTCAAAACAGCGCTCGATAGCCATCACCTCACCGGTGGCCTTCATCTGGCTTCCAAGGGTCCTGTCGCCCCCGGCGAATTTATCGAACGGCCAGCGCGGGATCTTGATTACGCAATAATCCAGCGCAGGTTCGAAGACGGCCATTGTTTTTCCGGTTACCCGGTTGGGTATCTCATCGAGCCGCTTGCCCGCAGCGATCTTGGCGGCAACCCTGGCTATGGGATAGCCCGTAGCCTTGCTGGCCAGGGCCGAGCTGCGGCTGACGCGGGGATTCACCTCGATAATATAGTACTGGCTTTTAACTATATTCAGCTGGTCCGGCGCCCATTTCCTGGCGACTACCGGGCTCGGGGTTAAAGCGAACTGTATGTTGCAGCCGCCTTCGATGCGCAGCGCCCGTATTATCTTCAAGCTGGCCGACCGGAGCATCTGGTATTCCCTGTCGGTCAGCGTCTGACTGGGCGCCACGACTATGCTGTCGCCCGTATGGACGCCCATCGGATCGATATTCTCCATATTGCAGATAGTGATGCAGTTGTCGGCCGCATCGCGCATGACTTCATATTCAATCTCTTTCCAGCCCAGCAGGCATCTCTCGACCAGCACCTGATGGCTCATACTCGATGCCAGCCCGTTCTCCACTGTGGACTCCAGTTCGGCCATGGAATAAACGATGCCGCCGCCGGTGCCACCCAGCGTATAGGAAGGCCTGACTATCAGCGGTAATCCGATGGTCGAGGCAAAATCCCTGGCTTCGCCGACGGAATTGACCGTTACGCTTTCCGGGATCGGCTCACCGATCTCCTGGATAAGCCGCTTGAATAACGACCTCTCCTCTGCTTTTTTAATGGTTTCCAAGGGCGTGCCTAACATGCGGACGTTGTATTTATCCAGTATTCCCGTATCGGCCAGTTCCACAGCCAGGTTAAGGCCGGTTTGACCGCCAAGTGTTGGCAACAGCCCCTCGGGCCTTTCCCGTTCGATTATCCTTGCCAGTACATCCGCAGTCAGCGGTTCGATATACACTATGTCGGCTATGCCTTCATCGGTCATTATCGTTGCAGGATTGGAGTTAACCAGCACCGTGGTTATCCCCTCTTCCCGCAGCGACTTGCACGCCTGGGTGCCCGCATAGTCGAATTCAGCCGCCTGGCCTATGATGATAGGACCTGATCCTATAACCAGCACCTTGGAGAGCTCAGACATCTATCACCTGCGTCCCTCTTTGATCATCTGCAAAAATCCATCGAATATATACGTATTGTCCTGTGGACCGGGGGAGCCTTCCGCGTGATACTGTATTGTAGTAATCGGCATGGAACTGTGTTTTAAACCTTCGATAGTGCCATCATTCAAATTTATGTGGCTGACCTGTAATCCTCCCTTAAGGCTATCTGTGTCTATTGCATATCCATGATTTTGTGAAGTGATATGCACTTTACCCGTGGCCAGGTCTAAGACAGGATGGTTGGCCCCTCTGTGTCCGAATTTGAGCTTGAACGTATCGGCGCCGAAAGCCCGGCCTATGAGCTGGTGGCCAAGGCATATTCCCAAAATCGGTTTTTTACCCAGCAGCCCCTTGATATTCTCGATGGCGTAGTCCAGCAAAGCAGGATTTCCGGGGCCGGGCGAAAGAACTATTCCGTCCGGTTCCATGGCGAGTAAATCCACGCAGGAAATAGTGCAGGGGACAACAGTCACACGGCAGCCGAGCCGACTCAGTATGCGTGCTATATTAAATCTCAAACCCATATCAACGACTACGATATTATATGTATGCTGCTGCCCCTGCCCTGAGCTCCATTCAAAAGGCTCTTTAGCGCTCACTTCCTTGACAAAATCGGTGTCCCCGTAAGAAGGCAATTGTTTCAACTCATGCAGCGCCTCACTGCCGGTCAATTCGGATGTCAATATCCCCATCATGACCCCCCTGGAGCGTATATGTCTGGTTAAGCTGCGCGTGTCGATACCGCTGAGGCCGGGAATATTTCCCGTTTTCAGATACTCATCCACAGTCGCCATACTCCGCCAGTTGCTGGGTATCGGGCAGTACTCTCTGACAACAAAGCCTCTGACCTGAATTTTTGCCGACTCGACATCATCAAGGTTGATACCATAATTGCCTATCAGCGGAAAAGTCGGCACCACGATCTGGCCGGCAAAAGACGGATCGGTCAGCATCTCCTGATAACCGGTCATGCTCGTGATAAAGATTATTTCACCGAAGGCGGTCTCTTCGGCGCCGAAAGCATCGCCCCTGTAAATAGTGCCGTCTTCCAGAACGAGTATGGCTTTATTACTCATGGTATGCCCTCAAATAAAAGAACCTCCCGCACCGAACGTGCGAGAGGTGCAAAAAAACAGCCCCAGGCTGGAATCCTGGAGCATAAAAATAGACCACCATTTTCTCCTTACCAGCCTCACTGGACTGGCTTAAAGGCTATTATTATTATATCCTTTCTAAGAGAGACTGTAAAACTGACGGATTAAATCACTCCTGTTGTGAGTTGAAGCAATTGCTGCACCGGCCGGGCGTGGAAATTACTCTAACAAGTAGCAATCATGAGAAAGAAAACACAGCCTTTAAAATTAAGCAGCGGAATCGATGCATTAGACGAGCTGATCCAGGAGGTCCGCGCCGGGGATAACCTGGTCTGGCAGATCGACAACCTGGAAGATTACGCATCCTTCGCACAGTCGTTTGCCAACCGGTCGATAGCCGACGGTCATAGCTGTATCTACCTGCGTTTTGCCTCACACCCTCCGATTTTAATACCGGGACAGAAGCTGAAGATTATAGAAATCGACCCCAAACCCGGATTCGATGCTTTCAGCGGACAGATACATAACATAATAGCGAAAAACAGCCATACTGCATGCTATATTTTCGACAACCTGTCCTCGCTCGTCGCGCAGTGGGCCACCGACGAGCTGCTGGCCAATTTCTTCCAGGTGACCTGCCCGTATATTTTTGAGCTCGGGCCGGTAGCGTATTTCGGTTTAACCAGGGGAAAGCATACACACTCGGTGGTGGCCAGGATACGGGAAACAACACAAATACTGATCGATGTGTACCATGTTAACGACGCAACATATATACACCCGCTTAAAGTGTGGGAGCGCTACTCAGCGCAGATGTTTTTGCCCCACCTGATCACCCAGGACAATTGGGTCCCTGTATTTCAGAGCGGTGAGGCGGCTGCCGTCTCCTCGACCGCACACAGGCAACCTCTCAGCATAGCCTTCACTTCCATTGCTCCATGGGAAAGCGTCTACACAAAACTGTTGCAGTATCAATCGGCAGATCCGGATTCTCCCAGACAGATGGAGGAAATAATACCGCTTAAACATGAGCTCTCCCGTATGATGATCAGCGATCAGCCCTCTTTCACCAAACTCGCCGACAAATATCTGACGGCCGATGACCTTATTAATATAAGGAATAGGCTGATAGGCTCCGGCCGCATCGGCGGCAAAGCCGCCGGCATGTTGCTGGCCCGGCGTATTTTAACGGCGGAGAGCGGCGAAATCGACTTTTCTCGAGCTCTGGAGGCGCATGATTCATTCTATATAGGTTCCGACGTCTTTTTTACATTTCTGGTCAACAACCACCTTTTTCAACTGCGGCTGCAGCTCACCAGAGATTGGCAGATATCCCCTGAAGAATTCGAGGAGATCGAGAGGCGCTTTGTCGAGGGTAAATTCCCGCAGGAGATAATGGAACAATTCCGCGATATGCTGGACTATTTCGGTCAGGCTCCGATTATCGTCAGGTCCAGCAGCCTGCTTGAAGACAGCTTCGGGAATGCTTTCGCCGGCAAATACCGCAGCGAATTCTGCGCCAATCAGGGAACCCCTGACGAGAGGATGGAGGCGTTTCTACGTGCAGTTAAACTCGTTTATGCCAGCGCATTGAATCCCGATGCCCTCACATACAGACAGAACCAGGGCCTGGGTGAGAACGATGAACAGATGGCAATACTGGTACAGCGTGTATCGGGCATGCCATACAAGAACTTCTTTTTCCCCACCATGGCCGGCGTAGCCTTCTCCAAGAATCTTTATGCGTGGACAAATCGCATAGACCCCCGGCGAGGAATGCTGCGGCTGGTTTTCGGCCTGGGCACACGTGCTGTTAACCGCGTAAGCGGAGATTATACCAGGATGATCGCCGTCAGCCACCCCGATTTGCGGCCCGAGATCGGCGCCAAAATCGCCAAATACTCTCAGCATAACATCGATTTGCTCGATATCAAGCTCAACGAGTTAATCACCCTGCCGATAGCGGAAATCCTGGATGACGGCGATTATCCCAATCTTAATTTAATAGCGTCGATCATGCAGGACGGCTTCCCACGCGCCATTATCGGCAAGTGTCCCCATGGATCGGGCGACAGCCTGGTTCTAACATTTGATTCTCTGCTGAGAAAAACTCCCTTCATCAGGATTATGAGCGATATGCTGATGAAACTGGAGTCCGCCCAGGGACATCCCGTGGATGTGGAGTTTACCGCCCATATCACGGCAGACGGTGAGATCAAGATCAATCTGCTGCAGTGCCGGTCTTTGCAGGTTCCGGGAACATCAGGAACAATTACAATACCTGACAACATACCGCATGAACGTGTTTTGTTTAAGGCAAAAAAGTTTATCAGCGGCGGGCTGGCCTCAAATTTGAGGTACATTTTATACATAGATCCCTGGAAATACAGCCGGATCGGTTCTCCGGAAATTAAAAAATCCGTGGGTCGCATCGTTGGCCGTATCAATAAACATCCGGCGGTCAGAGAAGGGAAAATCATAATGATGGGGCCCGGTCGCTGGGGCAGCAGCAACGTTGACCTGGGTGTTAATGTCGGCTATGCGGACATCAGCAACACATCCGTGCTGGTTGAAATCGCTCGCGAGGAAATGGGTCATGTGCCCGAAGTATCATACGGCACGCATTTCTTCCAGGATCTGGTTGAATCTCAAATCATCTATCTGCCCCTGTATCCGGGTAATAGCGAGACTTCCTACAATAACGAGTTTTTTGAAAAATCCACAAATATACTGACTATAATATTTCCGGAATTGGCCGAATTCGCAGAAATAATAAGCTTGATAGACGTTCCATCTGTATCCCAAGGACAGTACGTACAAATACTGGCTGACCCTAAGAGCCAGAAGGCGATCTGCTTCTTGAAATAATAGCCCGGCTGAATACCCGGGCTTATATACTGATTTGTATTGACATCAACGTTTCATAATGTTAAAATTACGGCAACAGGTTTCCGTATACCGCTGGTACTATGAGATGGAAGTGCTATGGGCAAAGATACAAAAATAATTGCCGTGATCGACTACGGCGCCGGCAACATCGGCAGCGTGGTTAACGCCCTGGTGAACCTTGGCCATCGGCCCACTGTCACTGGTTCCGCATCTGCAATCCTCAATGCCGACGCCGTGTTCCTGCCCGGCGTTGGCGCGGCCGCCGATACGATGAAAAGCTTGTCGGCCGCCGGAATTGATGAGTGCGTAAAGAAGCTGGTTGATTTAAAAAAGCCGCTCTTCGCCATCTGTGTGGGCCTGCAGGTGCTGCTCGACGCCACAGAGGAAGGCGGCGAATACAAATGCCTGGGCATTATACCCGGCAGGGTCTGCATGCTTCCCGCCGGATTAAAGATACCGCACATGGGATGGAACCAGGTCAAACAGATTCATGCTCACCCTATCTTCACCGGCATTCCGGATAATACCAATTTCTATTTTGTGCACAGCTATTATGCCCGGCCGATGGACCGTTCCGTTATTGCCGGAACAACGGAATACGGCCTCGAGTTCTGCTCCATGATTATTAACGACAACCTTTTCGCAACTCAATTCCACCCCGAAAAAAGCGGGGAGCCTGGACTCAGGATGTACTCAAACTTCCTGAAATATAGCCTGCTATGATCAGAATCAGATGTTGACCAAACGTATTATACCGTGCCTCGACGTAACGGGCGGACGCGTGGTCAAAGGCACGAGCTTCACCAATCTGCGCGATGCCGGAGACCCGGTAGAACAGGCAGCTTTCTATTACGGCGAAGGAGCGGATGAACTGGTTTTCCTGGACATAGGGGCAACACCCGAAGGCAGGGAAACCATGGTTCACGTAGTTGAAAACGTGGCCAAACAGGTCTTTGTTCCGCTATGTGTGGGCGGCGGACTGCGCACCATAGAGGATATGCGGCGTATGTTAAAGGCAGGCGCCGACAAAGTGTCTATCAATACCGCCGCCGTACAGAATCCCGGACTGCTCAGGGAGGGCGCCGCCATTTTCGGCAGGCAATGCATGGTGCTGGCGGTGGATGCCCGGCGATTAACCAATGACAGCACTGCCGCCTGGGAGGTCTGCACGCATGGCGGCCGCAAGCCTACCGGCATCGATGTATTGAAATGGATTGAAAAGGCGGTCGACCTTGGCGCGGGCGAGATATTGCTGACCAGCTGGGATGCCGATGGGCATAGGTCGGGTTACGATAACGAGCTCAATCGCGCGGTCAGCGAACTGGTGACCGTGCCGGTCATCGCCAGTGGCGGTGCCGGCACGCTGGAGCACCTGTACCAGGCACTGTCCCTCGGCAAGGCGGACGCAGTGCTGGCCGCCAGCATATTTCATTACAGGGAGTTTTCGATCAGGCAGACCAAAGAATACCTGGCCGCAAAAGGGATACCAGTGAGGCTGCAGTGAGGTGATCAAGATATGATTGGACAGGAAACGCGCGATGTAGAAAGAAAGATCACAGCCATACTTAAGATACTCAGCGATGCGCAGGCGCCCATGGGCAGCCGCATGATATCGGGCCTGCTGGAGGAACAGGGCATCTACCTGGGCGAACGGGCTGTGCGTTATCACCTCAAAATAATGGATGAACGCGGCCTGACGCGCTCAGCGGGTCACAAGGATGGCCGCACTATTACGGTGCCCGGCCTCGAGGAATTAAGAAACTCGCTGGTCACCGACAAGATCGGTTTTATCGGATCCAGGATAGAGCGCCTGGCCTATCAGACCAATGTTGGCCTGCGTTCAGGGACAGGACGCATACCGGTAGATGTATCACTCTTCTACCGCGACCAGTTCCCCGCAGTATTGAAAATCATGAAGGCCGTATTTGACTCCGGGCTGTCCTCATCCAGCCTGGTAGCGTTGGCCGGTGAAGGCAACAACCTCGGCGGCCTCGTGGTTCCTGCGGGCCAGGTCGGGCTGGCCACTATATGCAATGTTGCTGTGAACGGCTGCCTGCTTAAATCTGGCATACCTGTTTATGCGCGTTTTGGGGGCCTGCTGCAGATAAAGGAAGGTCACCCTTTCAGATTTGTTGACCTGGTCGAGTTCACAGGCTCGACAATCGATCCTTCCGATATCTTTATCGCCGGCAGGATGACTGACGTCATTCAAGCCGCATCTGATGGTAACGGCAAGGTGCTGGCCGACTATTGTGAAATACCCATGCTGTCCTTCAGCAGAGCCGATGAGCTGCTGCAGCGGATGAAGAACAGCGGCCTTATCACGCAGGCATTCCTGGCCAGGCCGGGTGAAAAGATCTGTGAGATACCTTTCAATCCTGAAAAGGCAGGACTGGTCTGTCTCAGCGGTCTGAACGCAGCGGCAGCTGTGGCTGAGAGCGGCATAACGGTGTCCAACCACTCCATGTGCGGTTTGCTGGACGTATCCAGGCTGCGACCGTTCGTCGAATTGTTATAATAACATCGGGGTGCCGTGAGCAATATTTTACTGGTTACCAACGAGATGGACCGCGTCAGGGACCTTAGCGCCGGCCTGAGCCGCATGGGATTCTCCTGCACAGCCTGTATTTACGCCGATGATGTCATCCAGCAGGATGCCCGTCAATCTTTTCATGCTGTTCTCATAGACATATCCTCGATATCAACGCACGGCGACTCCGCCTGGAAGTGGTTCAGGAAGCTCAAATTGCGCAGATTGCTCCCCGTCATCGCATTGGTCTCTTCATCAACATTACACCTGGTGCTTGAGCAAGGTTTTGAGGACTTCGTGATCAAGCCCTGGAACCTGGACGAGTTGTCTACAAGAATACGACGCGCCATAGCCGAAACGACGAAGCCCGACCGGGACATGGTAATCAAAGTGGGAGACCTGACCATAGATCCTGTGAGGTGCGAGGTGGAACTGGCCGGCCGCCTGCTGGCCCTGACCTTCAAGGAATATGAACTGCTCAAATTACTGGCAACCAACGAGGGCAAGGTCTTCACGCGTGAGTCGCTGCTGAACGAGATATGGGGCTACGATTACTACGGGGGAGACAGGACGGTTGATGTGCATATCAGAAGACTGCGCAGCAAAATAGAGGATCCCGTACACTCATTCATAGAAACAGTCAGAAATATCGGCTATAAATTCAAGGAATCCGGCTCAGCCAAATAGCCCCCGTAACATGATCTTAACATCGCCGTAATAAGCCCGAAACAGGCCTGCTTTAAACTTCCTTATATCATTACTTTAAGGAGGTTAACCATGAATTCCGGCGATACCGCCTGGCTGCTCACATCAACTGCACTTGTACTGCTCATGACCCCCGCTCTGGCCTTTTTCTATGGTGGCATGGTCAGGAGGAAAAACCTGCTCTCCACCATTATGATGAGCTTCGCTATCCTCTGTATGATATCCATATTATGGGTCCTCTACGGATACACCATGGCCTTCGGTCCCGATGTTAAGGGGCTGGTGGGCGATTTCTCATGGTTCGGGCTTGCCAGCGTCGGCCAGGATCCTTCCCCTGTTTACGCAAGCACAGTACCCCAGCTCGCATTTGTAGCCTTTCAGGCCACGTTCGCCATTATCACAGTGGCGCTCTGGACAGGCGCCGTTGTGGAACGTATCAAGTTCGGTGCGCTGCTGGCCTTTGCGGCTCTCTGGTTTACCCTGGTTTATTGTCCGGTCGCCCACTGGGTATGGGGAAGCGGCGGCTGGCTGGTTAAGTTAGGCGCACTCGATTTCGCCGGCGGCACCGTGGTCCACGTCAACGCCGGAATATCCGCCCTGGCCCTCGCGCTGGTGCTGGGCCCTCGCATAGGATTCAAGGAAGGCGAATCCATGGAGCCCAACAATATACCTTATGTCGTGCTGGGCGCAGCCCTGCTCTGGTTCGGATGGTTCGGCTTCAATGCCGGCAGCGCCCTGACCGCCGGAGGGCTTGCCTCCAGCGCTTTCATTGCTACCAATACTGCAGCCGCGGCGGCAGGATTTACCTGGATGATACTCGGCTGGATCAATCGCCGTCCCTCGGTGCTGGGTGCAGCTACCGGTGCGGTGGTGGGACTGGTGGCCATTACACCGGCTGCAGGTTTCGTGCCCGTCTGGGCCGCGATTCCTATCGGTGCAATCGGCGCCGCTATCTCCTATTACGTGATGGTCTGGAGGGCAAAGTCATCCGGAGTGGATGAATCGCTGGATGTCTTCGCCTGCCATGGCATGGGCGGGACATGGGGCGCCCTGGCCACCGGCATATTCGCCACCACAGCCGTCAATAGCGCCGGTTCCGGACTGATCGACGGGAACTGGAAACAGGTGCTGATTCAGATGTCGGCCATCGCAGCCACCGCTGTTTACGCCTTCGGGGTGTCGTGGCTGCTGGCGAAGGCTCTCAAATCGACCATGGGACTGCGCGTGAAAGAAGAGGAGGAAGCTGTTGGTCTCGATATATCACAGCATGGCGAAACTGCTTATGGAGGTGTTTCATAATGAAAAAAATAGAAGCTATCATCAGACCTGAAAAGCTGGACTCTATCAAGGATGCCCTGTCCGCCAGAGGGATGCTGGGCATGACCGTGACAAATGTCAGCGGCCGTGGCCGCCAGAAGGGCATTGCCCTGCAATGGAGGGCCGGTGAATATCGCGTCGACTTCCTGCCCAAGGTGAAAATCGAGTTGGTGCTTGCAGATGAGGAATGCCAGACAGCCCTGGACATCATCTGCCAGGCGGCCCGCACCGGGCGGGAAGGAGACGGAATGATTTTCGTATTACCTGTCGAGAACGCTCTGAGGGTTCGGACCAGCGATAATGGTGAAATCTGCATAACCGCAAAATGACAGAAATTTTTACTAAAATGTATAAACAATGGTCAAAATATGGCATAATCACGGGGCAATAACGGCTTTCTCCCCAAAATTTAATCTGTTTGTAACAAATGGCTGTTAAATTAATACTTGCCTGCAGATTATGAGAATAAAAACTGCCGGGTAAAAGAAATAATTATCAGGAGGAAATTCATGGCAAAGAAAGACCGGGCGGAAGCGGTTGAATACGTGCTCAAGATGGCAAAGGAGCACGATATAAAATTCATCAACCTGTGGTTCACCGACATACTTGGCTTCCTCAAGAGTTTTTCCATCACAATCGAGGAGCTTGAGCGTGCCATGGAGGAAGGCATGGGCTTCGACGGGTCGTCCATTGAGGGCTATGCCCGCATAGACGAGAGCGATATGATCGCCCTGCCGGACCCCGACACGTTCCAGCTGCTGCCGTGGAGGCCCAAGGAGCAGTCGGTCGGGCGCATGTTCTGTGACATCTACAAGCCGGAGGGCACACCTTTTGAAGGAGATCCAAGGTTCATCCTCAAGCAAAATCTAAAGCGCGCCGCCGACCTGGGCTACACTTTCTACGTGGGCCCCGAGCTGGAGTTCTTCTATTTCAAGAACAGCGGCGGCACCGAGATACTCGATTCCGGCGGCTACTTCGATCTGGTCCCGCTGGATATGGCGGTCGACCTGCGCAGGCAGACGGTGCTGGCGCTCGAGGAGATGGGCATCGGCATCGAGTATTCGCACCACGAGGTCGCGCCCAGCCAGCATGAGATCGATATGCGCTACACAGATGCGCTCACCATGGCGGACAACGTTATGACCTACAGGTTGGTGGTCAAGCAGGTAGCCATGGAGAACGGTGTCTATGCAACGTTTATGCCCAAGCCCATATTCGGCGAGAACGGCAGCGGCATGCACGTGCACCAGTCGCTCTTCAAGGGCGACAGGAACGCCTTTTTCGATAAGAACGACCCCTTCCACCTGTCCAAGATCGCCAGGAGCTATATCGCCGGACTGCTCAAACATGCTCCCGAGATAACCTCGGTGACCAGCCAGTGGGTCAACTCGTATAAACGCCTGGTGCCCGGATATGAGGCGCCCGTATACCTTTCATGGGCCCGGCGCAACAGGGCGGACCTGATCAGGGTGCCGGAGTATAAACCCGGCCGGGAGATGGCCACCCGCATGGAGTACAGGTCCCCCGATCCGGCCTGCAACCCTTACCTGGTATTCAGTGTAATGCTGGCGGCAGGGCTTGACGGCATTGAGAAAGGTCTGGAGCCGCCCGCGCCGGTTGAGGAGAACGTTTATCAGATGACCGAGGAGCAGAGGAGGCGCCGCGGCATTAAAATGCTGCCCGGCAGCCTATCAGAGGCCATCGCGTTAACGGAGAAGAGCGCACTGGTCAAAAAAGCATTGGGAGACCATCTCTTCAACGCCTTTATCCAGAACAAGAAAGTGGAATACAACAATTACAGAATCCAGGTAACGGAATACGAGATCAAGAAATATTTGCCCGTCCTGTAGTATAATCTCATCTCTAAAGACGAGGCCATGCGCCGCCCGCCTTTAAAGGCGGGCGGCGCTCATAAATTATGACTGCATCGATATCAAGTCAAAAATTGCCTGATCCGATGATAGGAGTTCTATCCCTTCAGGGCGCCTTCATAGAACACATACTCATGTTCGAACGGATCGGCGTCAGGGCAATCGAGGTGAAACTGCCCGATCAGCTGGGGCAGATCAGCGGCCTGGTCATACCGGGCGGAGAAAGCACCACCATGATGAAGCTGATGCACAGCTTCGACTTGATCGATTCGGTTAAAAATCTTGCGGTGAGAGGTGTGCCGGTCTGGGGTACCTGTGCCGGCATGATATGCCTGGCTAAAGGCGCGGTGAACCCGGACGGCAACCCCATGGAAACTCTCGGGCTGATGGACATCTCCGTGAAGCGCAATGCCTTCGGCCGGCAGGTGGACAGCTTCGAAACGCAACTACAGATATCAGGTATACAAGGGGGGCCTTTCCCCGCTGTTTTTATCCGCGCTCCCCTGATATTCAAGGCAGGGGACGGTGTGGAGGTACTGGCCAGGCTGCCCGGCGGCGAGATTGTAACGGCCGTACAGGGGAAGCTGCTGGCAACCTCCTTTCATCCCGAGCTGACCGTCGACGACAGGTTGCACAGATATTTTGCGGGCATGGCCGGCCTGTAGACTGGAGACCGTCTTATTGAGCCGGCGCCGGCGTGGGCTGCGGAGAAATGATCCCGTTCAGATAATCCTCTGCCCACTTGATCAACTCCTCGTCCTTGAGCTCCAGTGGATAATCGGGCGTCAGACCTGTGTCGCTGATAAGCGTACCGTTGGGCGTATAGTAATGCGCCGTCGTCATTTTAATGGCTGATCCGTCATCGAGCCTGACGAAATTCTGCACGCTGGCTTTACCGAATGTTTTCTCTCCGGCCAGCTTTGCCCGGCCGTTATCCTGCAGCGCACCCGCCACGATCTCGCTGGCGCTGGCGCTGCCGCCATTGACCAGCACTATCAGCGGCAGGTCTTTGGCGATGCCTCCCGGCTTGACCTTCTGGACCGTCTCAAGTCCATCCTTATCCACGGTCTTTACCGCGATGCCGCGAATTAAGAACTGGCTGGCCACATCGACGGCCTCCGAAAGCAGGCCGCCGGGATTGTCGCGCAGGTCGAGAATGAGGCCTTTGGCGCCTTGCCTGTCGGCCTCCGTCAGCGCCTTCTTAAAGTCGCTGGTTGTGGGAAGTATGAACTGCTGTATCCGTATATAGGCCAGCTGCCCGCGCATCTCGAATTTAACCGAATCCAGTTTGATCTCGCGCCTGGTTATCTTTTTCTCATACGGCTCCTTGTCACCATCCCTGTAAACCAGGAGGACAACATCTGTTCCGGCCGGGCCCCTTATCTTCTGCGACGCCTCGGTCGTATTCATCTGCGCGGTAGACTGCCCGTCTATCTTCAGTATCATGTCTCCTGACTTCAATCCGGCCTCCTCGGCAGGTGAGCCGGGTATGGGCGACATGATAATGATCTGATTGTCCTTCTTTCCTATATAAGCGCCTATACCATAGTAAAGGCCTGTAAGATCGATCAGTGTCGACTCGAATGACTGCGGTGAAAAATATTCGGTATATGGATCGTCCACCGCTGCCACCATGCCCCGTATGGCGCCCTGGGCCATCTTAATCGGATCGAGCTTGGTTTTATCAACGTAGTTCTTCTGCAGCACGTCCCAGGCCTGGCTGATGGTCAGGAACTCCTGCGGCAATCCCTGCAGGATCTTTTTATCCGCTTCGCCCGGTATAAATTTAAAATCGCAGGCCAGCATGGGCAGGCTGGTAACCAGCACAGCCAGCGCCAGCAGGACACACAGGGCAGGTTTCATTTTCATATGCATCTGACAACTCCAGTGGAAAAAAATATTAATTAAAAAGGCCCCCCGGGCCGTCATATATTGTAGCGCATTTATGCCTGCAGATAAGAATGGCCAAGCAGGCCTGTAAGCCGATTTCTGTGCCTCCGCTTGCGCGGAGCGGTGACCATCCATCTACCCGCCGTGTTGCCGCGGCGATCATGCGACCAACCCGGGGTCAGCCCAGGCAAGCCATAGCCCCCTATTAGGTCTTGCTCCGGGTGGGGTTTGCACGGCCGGCCGGTCACCCGGCCGCCGGTGAGCTCTTACCTCACCATTTCACCCTTACCCATCCTGCGACGGGCGGTATGTTTCTGTTGCACTCTCCGTAGGGTCACCCCTCCTGGGCGTTACCCAGCACCCTGCCTGGTAGAGTTCGGACTTTCCTCTACGATTTTCAAAACCGCAGCGGTCACCCGGCCTGCTTGGCTCACTTACTCTACAACTTGACTGACAGCAGGTCAAATAAACCTAAGATAGATACAATATCCGTCCGCAATTGCCGCAGGTTACGATGGCGTTGCCGCGCGCGTGCTGCATTTCGCTGACGGACAATGTCACCCGGCAACCCAGGCAGCGCCCCTGCTCCACCTTGACCACTGCCTGCCCCTTCCTGCCCTTCACAGCTTCATAAGTGGCGAGCGTATCCCTGTCAATCGAGGCCAGCATCTCGCCACGTTTTTTCTCAAGCTGCTTAAATTCATCCCTGACCTTGTCCACCTGGACCTTCAGCTCTGCTTTCTCGCTCTCCCAGGCATCGCCGGCGGACTTGCAGACATCCTTCAGTTTTTTAATCGCCACCTTGTCCGTCTCCAGCTTCTCCATCATATCCAGCAGCACGTCGTCCTTTTTATCCAGGCCCGACTTGATTAAAGTAGCCTCCTGCTCATACCCGACCAACTCCTTGGGGTTCTTTATTTTGCCGCCGTATAGCTTATCCTGGATCTGCCCGAGTTGCGTCCTCAGGGCTTCAGCCTCAGCGTCCAGCTCTTTATATCTTTTTTCGAGCCCGGCCCGCTCGTTCTCGGCCGACTTCAACGCTGATTCAGCCTGTTCAAATTGGTCGTTATGACGGATACGCAGATCCATAGCCTCAAGCTGTTTGACGTGGTCTTGAATTGAAAGCTCGATTTGCTGAAGATCGAAAACACGTTTAGCGAGGCTCATAACGAGCAATGATACGTCAGGGCAATTTATATGTCAAAGCCGGCGGGCGAGGCTAATGCGGGTAGTCGAGCAGTACCACCTGCGTGTTGAGAGGAATATTGGTCCTGGTGACGACAAGCTTGGGTTGCAGGGCCTGGTCCTTGATGCCGAGCTCCTTGAGAAATTTCTCAGGAAATTCAAGATCGGCCTTCTCGTCCCCTGTCTTGTAATGCATGGGGACGGCGTAGCCCGGATTGAGGTTCCGCACTAAATCTGCTGCGGCCTGGCCGCCGATGGTGGAATGACCACCCACAGGGACGAACAATACATTGATATTTCCCAGATCACCGGTGACCTCGGGGGTCAGCGGATGACCGAGATCACCCAGGTGGCAGAGCGTCACACCCTCCATCTCGATCACATAGATCGTATTCTTGCCTGACTTTTTGCCCTGCTCGTTGTCATGGAAGCTAGCAATGCCCGTAATGTAAGTGTCTTTTATTTCATATTCCCCCGGGCCTTTGATCACGCGGTATCCCTCCTGCAGTGTATCGAGAAAGGAATGGCCGGGATGAGCATGACTGATGGCCACTATATCCGCCTGTACCTTGCCCAGAGAATAGCCGGTGGTATCGGGACAGGGGTCGACTAATATAATAGCCTCCTTGCCTTTGATGCGGAAACAGGAGTGGCCGAACCAGGTTATTTCCATATTGTTATCCTCGCTATCAGATGGTGATTTGAGCCGGGGCTTAATTGTAGCAACACGTCCGCAAAACAGCAATCGCCGGATACTGTATTAGCTTTGTGCTATAATCCCTGCCGTGAATATACTTGCGTTCGAGACATCCTGCGATGAGACCGCCGCAGCGGTTGTAAGGGACGGGACGGCTATTTTATCCAATGTGATCTCGTCACAGGTGGACATACATGCCAAGTACGGCGGGATTGTGCCCGAAGTGGCCTCGCGCCAGCACCTGCTCACCATTGCGCCCGTTGCCGAAAAAGCGCTGGCCGAAGCGGGAGTCACGCTCACGCATATCGACGCCGTAGCCGCTACGGTGGGTCCGGGGCTGGCGGGATCTCTGATCGTGGGCGTCAATTTCGCTAAAGCGGTCTCACAGTCGCAGGACCTCCCCTTTATCGGCGTTAACCACCTGGAGGGACACATCTATGCCAACTGGCTGTACGGGGTTGAACCCGAGCTGCCCTGCCTTTGCCTGATCGTATCCGGCGGGCACAGCGATATAATCCTGATGCAGGACCACGGCAGCTTCCGCCGGCTGGGCTGCACGAGGGATGACGCGGCCGGCGAAGCCTTCGAC
Organism: Dehalococcoidia bacterium; assembly: GCA_041653995.1. Classification (NCBI taxonomy): domain Bacteria; kingdom Bacillati; phylum Chloroflexota; class Dehalococcoidia; species Dehalococcoidia bacterium. Next base: position 25,800 of record JBAZEK010000001.1, on the reverse strand, counting down.
AAGGGCGCCAGGATACTGGGATTGCCCTATCCGGGAGGCCCCTCAATACAGTCCGCCACCAGGGGTGTAACAACCAGGCTGTCGCTACCGCGCGCCTGGCTTAAGGACAGCGACGATTTCAGCTTCAGCGGAGTCAAGACCGCGCTGCTTCACATGGCTGAGGAGAAAGATGATAAGGATGAAACGTGGGTGAAAGAAGCGGCAGCAGCCTTCCAGGAGGCTATTATAGACGTGCTGGTCAATAAGACCATACAGGCTGCTCTCAGGACCGGCGTGAAGCAGATCATGCTGGCCGGCGGAGTGGCTTCAAACAATGCTCTGCGCGAGCGCTTCAAAGCTGATTCACCCCTGCCTGTGCTGATACCGCCGCCTATACTGTGCACGGATAACGCGGCCATGATCGCATCCTGCGCCTACTACCACTGCATATCGGGCAACCTGCGGGCCGGGGAGCACGACGTCATACCGGGGCTGGCTTTCGCAAAGTGACCACGGGGCAAATTCCGCATTCTCTGGTGCGGCACCAATTGTGGTAGATATGCAGCAGGCCTTGCTGCCTGCAGGCGCCGTAGGCCTGATTGCCCAGCAGACCACCCATGTAACGCGTCAGCTCATTTTGTGATAGCGAAGGGTATGATTCATAGATGCGCTTCACATTGTTTTCCAGCAGGCCGTTATTGATGTTTGCGCCGCAGGCATGCATAAAAGGCAGCACCGCATTCACCACTATCTCCCTGGCTCTGCCGGCCCCTATCAGTACGGGCGAATCAACTCCCCCCACCGTAAAAGACCTGTCGAGAACAGCGGCAGCCTCCCTCGGCAGCGCATTATTCAACCGCTCAACCAGGCCTGGAACCATGCCCGTCTTCTCATATCTGTGCAGCAGGTGGCACAAGCCTGCGATCCTCAAAGCAGGATGGTTCAACGGCCTTGAGGACGCTGTGGCCCAGTCAGACGCCCTCATGGGCTGTACACCCTCAGGCATACGCCCTATCCATCGGTCCGCGAGGCCCGCTGCGCTCAGCAACAGATTGTATTTGGCACGAATACTCTCAGCAGCATTACGCCTGACTATTTGCAGCGTGACCTTTTCAGCCAGCGTCTCGAAAGGCTTGACGTTCCAGGCGTACCCCAGCGCGCGACAGACGCCCTTATACAGGATTTGATCCGGGTCGCCGTTCCGCAGCGCCTGCGCAAACCGGGCCGATTTTTGTTCGAACCTTGCAAGGCCGGCCTCAACAATAACCAGATCCGTCTTCTTCCCGGAGCCTGGCAGGTGCGGGCAGCGCCGGGCTGATCCTGCTGACATGACTCTCGGCAGGTTGCTGCCTGTCTTAACGTACTGGGCCAAGATCACGGTGCTGAGGATGCGTCCGTCCTGCAGCCTGACGGGCAGGAGTCCGCGCTGCCACATCGACACGTGCAGTATCACGCCGTTGTAGTGCGCGTCCCTGTGGTGCCCGTGCTGCCGCCAGAGGTCGGACGTGACGTGGACCTCGACATCCCCGACGGTCTTCTCCCCGTCTATCTTTATCACCACGTCCTGGAAGTCGCAACCGCCGCGTGTGCTGACACGTCCCGGGCATACAACCTCAATGTTGTGTCCCGAGTCATCGTTGAAACGCGACAGCCGGCCCGACAGCCATAACGCGGAAACCGATCTCTCCGTTATCGTTTCCATATTCGTTACACGTTATAGTGTATTAAACGTTAAAAAAGGGGCACTTATTCATGCTTTGTATTTGAATCCGCTGCGGTCCGCTATTATGCTCAGAAATTTGGCGGAAGCTCCCCTGGGTTCATAGTCTCCCTGCTCCCATTCGCTGACCGTCTGCTGCCTGATCCCCATCTGGCCGGCCAGCTCGACCTGCGTGAGATCAAGATGGTCCCTGAGGGCTTTGATGCTCCCTGCATCCCAATCCTGCTTTTTCTCAGCCTTTTTCATCTACCCACATTATACACTATAACAGGTTATTGGTTCTACTATATTATGTTCACTTCGCATTTTGGTAATGTGTACCCTTCACAATGTGTCAATTTATACTCATGACATTAAAGAAGTGGGTTTTTCCCACTTGATTCTTTGTCCCACTATTGATACAATACAGTACAAAGCAGCTTATTGGCCAACGAAGTGTATAAATGAAATAAGGATTCACTGTGATAATAAAAGATCAGGATTTCAATAAAATAGCGGACAGTATTAAGCCGGATGCAAAAAACAGGGTGGTTCTGCGGCATGTACATGTAGAGGAGGGTGTCACCTATCACTTATATAAAAATTCCCTGGGCCAGATTGTATTGGATCCGCAGGTGACCGTACCTGCCTCAGAGGCATGGCTATTTAATAATCCTGCCGCCCTGAATTCCGTGAGAAAAGGGCTTGTTGATGCTGCAAAAGGCAGGATATCAAAAGTTGATCCCGATTCCCTGTAAGGTTGAGGCCCTTGTTCGAATTACACTGGACGACCGAGGCGGAAGAAAAATACAGGTTACTGAAAAACAACCCTGCCTTAAGTAAACGTTATAAAGCTGCCAAGAAAACCATCCAATATCTGGCATCCAATCCCCGTCACAACAGTCTGCAAACCCATGAGTTTACCAGTTTGAAGGGCCCCAATGGAGAAAAGATTTTCGAAGCATATGCTCAGCAAAAAACGCCCGCCGCCTTCAGGGTTTTCTGGTATTACGGCCCCTCCCCAAATATAATAACTATTGTCACCATCATCCCACATCCCTAGTATTTACCTGATCACCTGGAGTGTTTGCCATGCCGATTTACGAATACGTGCCTGTCAGAACCGGATGCAATTTTTGCAGCCGGGGTTTCGACGCCCTGCAAAAAATGACAGACCCGCCGCTTAAGGCATGCCCTAAATGCGGCGAGCCTGTCCGCCGCGCCTTCTCCAGCTTCGCAGCCTGCAGTGTAGAAACTCCGGTCGATGCGGAGGCGCTTAACACCAAACTCCGCGATTACGAGAAAAAGGGTATGTGGAGCCACGCCGCCGAACTGGCCGATAAATCAGCCCTCAACGAGAGGGCCATGGACAACTACCGAAAGGCCGGTTATAACTTTTAACCTCCATCCTGTTAAATACGTTTATTAGCAGTCACCCCTTTACAGTGATAATTTTTTGTGCTACTATACTTAGCAGTCTCGTAAAGAGATTGCTAATTTTTAAGGAGGTACGCATGGCTGTAAAAATTCAACCTTTGGGTGACAGGGTAGTTGTAAAGCCTCTTGAAAAAGAGGAAAAGACCAAGGGAGGCATCTTCCTTCCCGACACGGCAAAGGAAAAACCGCAGGACGGCAAGGTATTGGCCGTTGGCCCGGGCAAGCTGTCGGACGACGGCAAAAGGCTGCCCATGGACGTGGCCGTAGGTGACATCGTCATCTTCGCCAAGTACGGCGGCACCGAGATCAAGGAAGACGACGAAGAATTGATCATCCTCAGGGAAGCCGATATCCTGGCCAAGAAGAAAAAGGCATAATCTGATCCATTTGATAAGCAAGCACATTTAATTAGGAGGAAAAACATAAATGGCAAAACAGATCAAATATGGCGAGGATGCCCGCAGGTCCCTCAAGAACGGCATCGACGCCCTGACCAACGCAGTGAAAGTGACATTGGGACCCCGTGGCCGTCCCGTGGCGCTCGATAAGAAATTCGGCCCGCCCAGCGTAATCAACGACGGCGTTACCATCGCCAAGGACATCGATCTACCTGATCCTTTTGAGAACATGGGGGCCCAGCTTGTCAAAGAGGCTTCCACCAAGACCAACGACAAGTGCGGTGACGGCACCACCACCGCCACGGTGCTTGCCCAGGCTATCGTGACGGAAGGGTTCAAGAACATCGCCGCAGGCGCAGACGCCATGTCGCTCAAGCGCGGCGTGGAGAAAGCCGTCGAGGCCATGGTAATCGAGCTTAAGAAGATGGCCACCCCGGTCACTACCAAGGAGCAGGTTGCACAGGTGGCTACGATATCAGCAGCCGACCCGCAGATCGGCAACCTCATCGCCGAGGTCATGGAGAAGGTTGGCAAGGACGGCGTCATCACCGTCGAGGAGTCCAAGGGCCTTCAGTTCGAGACCGACTACGTCGAGGGCATGCAGTTCGACCGCGGCTACATCAGCCCCTATTTCGTTACCAATGCCGAGCAGATGAAGACGGAGATCGAAGATCCCTATATCCTCATTACCGACAAGAAGATCTCCGCCATCTCCGAGCTCCTTCCCATACTCGAGAAGGTACTCCAGGTATCCAAGAACCTGGTCATAATCGCCGAGGACATCGAGGGTGAAGCCCTGGCCACGCTGGTTGTCAATAAACTGCGCGGCACGCTCACCTGCCTGGCTGTCAAAGCGCCGGGCTTCGGCGACAGGCGCAAGGCCATGCTTGAGGACATCGCCATGCTGACCGGCGGCAAGGTCATCTCCGAGGAGATCGGCCGTAAGCTGGACTCAGCCGCGATAGCCGACCTCGGCCGCGCCAGGAAAGTGGTATCCGACAAGGACAACACCACAATCGTCGAGGGCAAGGGTTCGGACGATGCCATCAAAGCACGCATCAAGCAGATCAAGGCCCAGATCGACGAGACCACATCCGACTACGATAAGGAAAAGCTTCAGGAAAGGCTGGCCAAGCTGGCCGGCGGCGTTGCCGTTATCAAAGTCGGTGCTGCCACCGAGGTTGAACTGAAAGAGAAAAAACACAGGGTAGAGGACGCCCTCTCAGCCACCAGGGCTGCTGTCGAGGAAGGCATACTGCCGGGCGGCGGCGTGGCCGTGCTCAACGCACTGCACGTGCTCGATAAGGTCAAGGCCGAGGGTGACGAGCGCACCGGCGTCGACATCATCAAGAAGGCCGTCGAAGAGCCGTTGCGATGGATCGCTATTAACGCCGGCCAGGAAGGCTCCGTAGTCGTCGATAAGGTTAAGCGCAGCAAGAAAGGCGTAGGCTACGATGCGCTCAACAACGATTACGTCGACATGGTCAGCAAGGGCATCATCGACCCGCTCAAGGTCTCCCGCACCGCCCTCGAGAACGCAGCCAGCATCGCCACTATGATACTCACCACCGAATCGCTGGTCTGCGATATACCCGAGAAGGAAAAGATGGGACCACCCATGCCCCCCATGCCCGAGTATTAAATAATTTCGATATACGCAATAAAAAGAGGCCGCCCCGACGGGGCGGCCTCTTCATTTACCATCAGTAAAGTAAAATATGATCTTCCTTATTATACTTTAAAGGCTTAAAGTATAATAAACACTTATGATAATAACTCGATTGACTTATTAAATCACATAGGTATATTATACACTCGATAACCAATACTTAAGCTTGCTGTCAGGGAGGTCTGTCATAGCCGAGCAGGTAGTCATCGAGAACCCGGTTCTTAATTCGCCTTATGTAGAGCCGACGCAGCATTTCCGTTTCTCTGAAGATGGCATAACTAATGATATAGACCAATCCCGCCGCGTCAGTTCTTATTTTGTGCCTATACCCGGCGTTAAGAAGAAAGGCAAATCCAAACAGCTTGCTTTTGATACCGAATGGACACAGGACCGCATAGAAGAAAATCAGGATATTAACCGTATCCGTGATCGTGTCTCCCAGTGGCGTCAGGGTGGATATGTGGGTATCACGCGTACAACCCGCCACTTGCTTAATTACTGGATTAACCCCGTACGTGAAAACAAACTCTTCTTCTGCCAAATTGAAGCGTTGGAAACAACAATATATTTGACTGAAGTCGCCAGTAAATACGGTGACGCATGGGTCGAATACAAAATCCGTGAAGCCAACGAAGACGCCAATCCTGGTCTTTACCGTATCGCCCTCAAGATGGCTACCGGCAGCGGCAAGACGGTGGTCATGGCTATGCTCATAGCTTGGCATGTATTGAACAAGCTGGCCAATCAGCAGGATAACCGCTTCACAGACGCTTTCTTAATCGTTACGCCAGGCATCACCATCAAGGACCGCCTGCGCGTACTCTATCCGAATGATCCTAATAATTACTATAAAGCCCGTGATCTGCTGCCTGCCGACCTTCTTCCCGAGTTGAACCGTGCCCGCCTGGTGATCACCAATTTCCACGCTTTCAAACAGCGAGAGCTTTTCAAAGCAGGCAAGCTGACCAAAAATATACTGGGAAACGAAAAGTCTGGTGCTTTAACAGAAACCCCTGACCAGATGGTACGCCGTGTCTGCAACGAGCTCGGAAATAAGAAAAATATCATCGTTATAAATGATGAAGCTCACCACTGCTACCGGCGTAAACCTGTATCAGCGAAAGACATAATACTGACCGGTGACGAACGCAAAGAGGCAGAGAAGCGGGACGAAGAGGCCAGGGTCTGGATATCGGGTCTCGACGCGGTCAAAAATAAACTCGGCATCAAGGTTATCTACGATCTTTCCGCCACCCCCTTTTTCCTGCGTGGCTCTGGATACCCGGAGGGCAAGCTTTTCCCCTGGGTGGTCTCGGACTTTTCTCTCATAGATGCCATCGAAAGCGGCATCGTCAAAGTGCCGCGCGTGCCGATAGCAGATGACTCCATGCAGGGTGATATGCCCACCTACCGTAATATCTGGATCAGCATCCGCGACCACCTGCCAAAGAAAGGCCGCGGCACGGAGGACAGTCTGGGCAGTGAACGCAAACTTCCCAAAGAACTTGAAGGCGCACTACACAGCCTTTATGGCAATTATGAGAAGTATTTTAAGCAGTGGGAAGCGAATACTGCAGGAAAGGCAGGTGGACTGACTCCTCCAGTCTTCATCGTAGTTTGCAACAATACCAGTGTCTCAAAGCTGGTTTATGACTATATCTCCGGCTGGAAGAAAACGCTTAAAGATGGCAGTGAAGTTACTGCTACTGGTGCGTTACCCATCTTTCGAAACCATGATGACTATGGCCAATGGCTCAATTCACCCAATACTATTCTAATCGATAGTGAGCAGCTTGATTCCGGCGAGGCCATGAGCAAGGAGTTCAAGCAAATCTCCGCCCTTGCCATCGAAGAGTTTAAACATGAATACAGAATACGCACCAGTCATGACCCAGAAAAGCTCACAGACGAGGACCTTCTGCGCGAGGTCATGAACACCATCGGCAAGACCGGCAAGCTTGGCGAGAATATCAAATGTGTGGTCTCGGTATCTATGCTCACAGAGGGCTGGGATGCTAATACGGTTACCCATGTCCTCGGCGTGCGTGCCTTCGGGACGCAGTTGCTCTGCGAACAGGTGGTGGGACGTGCCCTTCGCCGCATGAGCTATGTTCCCAATCCTGATGGCAAATTCAGTCCTGAATACGCCGAGGTGTATGGTGTGCCGTTTTCTTTCATACCCTGCGCCGGCTCCAATCCTAATCCAAAGCCAGGTCCAACTCCCACCCGTGTCCGAGCCCTCGAGGAAAGGCAGAATTGTGAGTTAACCTTCCCGCGTGTAGATGGCTATCGCTATGATCTGCCAATGGAAAAACTAACGGCTAAGTTTACCGATGAATCCAGGATGCCTCTATCAACAGCGGATATCCCCAGCAAAACCGAGGTCCGGCCTATCATCGGTGAAACGCAATATCATGATCTTTACGGATTACAAATGCGAAGAGAGCAGGAGGTCGCCTTTCTGTTGGCTAAGATGGTGCTCGAGACCTATTTTAAGGACGATGATGGCAATATCAAACAGTGGTTCTTCCCCCAGCTCCTCAGCATTACTCATGCATGGATTAAGAAATGTCTATCGCTCAAGGATAATACCTTTGTGCAGATGCTGCTTTTTACCGAGCTGGCACATGATGCAGCGGATAAAATATACAATTCCATTGTATCTAATCCACCCGGTCAGAAATATCTGAAACCTATTTTGAAACCCTATGATAATATCGGCTCAACTCGCTACTTGGACTTCACCACTACACGTCCAACTTATGTTACCCGACCCGATAAATGCCATATATCACACGTAGTAGCCGATACCGAGTCCTGGGAGCAGAAGATGGCGCAGGCGTTGGAGGACATGGATGAGGTAATTTGCTATGCCAAGAATCTCAACCTGAATTTTACTATCCCGTACACCATCAACGGTGAGGAAAAGAATTATACCCCTGATTACTTGATCCATCTGCGCGACGGAGGGGACAGCATATTGAACTTGATTTTGGAGGTCAGTGGTGAACCGCGCAAGGACAAGGCTGTCAAGGTCGCTACTGCCCGCAATCTCTGGGTGCCTGCCATCAATAACCATGGCGGTTTTGGTAAATGGGCGTTCCTTGAAATATCTGATCCCTGGGATGCACAGAATACTATTCGGGCATTTATTCAGGAAAGGGTGGTTCCTCATGAATGAATTTAAATATGACCTGATAGGCTATTGGTCGGAGGTCAAGCTTGCTATTGTGAACGATTATGCCAGTGCCTATTCTAAGATCATGCACAAACAATCATCAATCAGGAAATATCTTTATATTGATGCTTTCTCCGGAGCGGGGCATCATATATTGAAGAGTACAGGGGATTTTGTGCTTGGAAGCTCATTGAATGCATTGAAGATTGCACCGGCATTCAATGAGTATCACCTAATTGACCTTGATCGTGGCAAAATTAATGAGCTTCAACAACAGGTCGGCAAGCGTCAAGACGTATTCTTTTATAATGAGGATGCGAATAAAGTTCTTCTTGATAACGTCTTTCCACGTTGTCTTCACCAGGATTACCACCGGGCATTGTGTTTGCTTGATCCTTATGCATTGACAGTTGATTGGAATGTACTTCAAACTGCTGGAAAGATGGAGTCGGTTGAAGTTTTTTACAATTTCATGATAATGGACGCCAATATGAACGTGTTTTTACGCAACCCTGATAAAGTTGCCACGGAACAGGCAATCCGTATGGATAAAGTCTGGGGTGATCGGACTTGGCGTACAGAAGCTTATATAGCAAGACCTACACTATGGGGAGATACTATCGACGAGAAAGCCACTAATGAGGACATTGCAGAGTGTTTCCGACAGCGGCTTATAGATGTTGCAAAATTCAAATACGTCCCGAAGCCGATGCCAATGCGAAACGAAAAGGGATCAGTAATATATTATCTTTTCTTTGCTTCTCCCAATAAGACTGGCGCAGGTATTGTTGAAGATATTTTTAACACTTATCGTAATCGAGGTATGAAATAATGGCATCTAATTCTTCTATAGAATGGACTAAATCCACGTGGAATCCAGTTACGGGCTGCACGAAGGTCAGCCCAGGGTGCAAGCATTGTTACGCCGAGCGGATAGCGCTGCGATTGCAGGCTATGAAGCAGCCCAACTATGCAGATGGGTTCAAGCTGGCCATGCATTGTCAGGCGCTCGATCTGCCATTGAAGTGGAAAAAGCCCCAGACTATTTTCGTCAACTCCATGAGTGACCTATTCCACGAGGATGTCCCCTTGGCGTTTATACTTGAGGTGTTTGACGTGATGAGGCGAGCGTCATGGCACGATTTCCAAATACTTACGAAGCGATCTAGTCGTCTATTGGAATTAAGTTCAGAGTTAGCGTGGCCGAAAAACGTATGGATGGGTGTGAGCGTTGAAAACGCCGATTATGCGTACCGCATCCATCATCTCCGTTCAACGGGGGCGTCAATCAAGTTTCTATCGTTGGAGCCACTGCTGGGACCGCTACCAAACCTTGACCTTTCAGGGATAGACTGGGTAATCGTCGGCGGAGAATCTGGTCCTAAGGCACGGCCCATCGATAAGGAATGGGTAACTGACATTTGCAACCAATGTCAGCGGGCAGCGGTGCCATTCTTCTTCAAGCAGTGGGGTGGGGCTAAAAAGAAAAAAACGGGCCGCCTACTGGACGGCAGGACCTGGGATGAGTTGCCAAACGTCACCCGTACAGCGCTCGAAGCCTTAACAACTTGATTGGAGGCCAACATGTCACGAAAAGAGGGAAGAAGCAAACCTCCCACAAACATTGAAAGTACCGTTCATAAGGAGAAGCGCACCAATATACCCACGGAGGAACTGCGCGGCTTCGTGAAGGAAGAAGAGGATAAACCTAAGAAGATACTATATCCCCGCGATACCTCACTCGACCCACAGCTTGTCTGGCGTGGCAAGGATGAACAGGATTCTAAAGATCTCGAAGTGCCAGCAGTGCCCATCTATATTCAGGAGAAGATACACCCCAAGTACATCATCGAGGACCTGCGGGAGCAATCAAAGAAAGGGCAAACCGAACCTCAGTTACAACTATTCTCCGACTTCAATGGGCTTAAGTTTGAGGAGCTGGTGGAGTTCTACCAGCATGAGCAGCGCTGGTCTAACCGCATGATACTCGGTGATTCACTGCTGACAATGACATCGCTGGCCGAGAAGGAAGGCTTGAAGGGCAAGGTGCAGATGATCTACCTCGACCCGCCCTACGGCATCAGCTTCAATTCCAACTGGCAGGTCAGTACACGCAAACGTGATGTCAAAGATGGCAAAGCTGAGGATGCCACCCACCAACCCGAGCAGATTAAGGCATTCCGTGACACCTGGAAGGACGGTATTAATTCATATCTGGCGTACCTGCGTGATCGTCTGGTTGTATCACGCGAGATCCTTTCTGAGACCGGTAGTATCTTTGTTCAGATTGGTGATGAGAACGTGCATCTTGTGCGCTGTCTGATGGATGAGGTGTTTGGAGCCAAGAATTGTTGTGCATTGATTGCTTTTCAAAAGACAGGCGGCTTTTCGCCAAGATTATTATCATCAGTCTACGATTATCTTCTATGGTATGGAAAGAATCAGGAGCAAGTAAAATACCACAAGCTGTTTAGAGAACGTCCACAATCAATGATCGATTCTGGTTACAATTGGGTAGAATTCGATAACGGTGATAGACGACGTATTATAATAAATGATATTGAAGAGGAAATTCCCATATCACAAGGATTGCGCTTTCAGTCAAGTATTTTAGTTTCTGCCGGTGCTTCCGAACAAGGATCACTTCCCTTTATATTTGAAGGTAAAACATATAAGCCCGCTGTTGGGACCCATTGGAAGACCAGTTCAGTTGGTTTGAAAAATTTAGAAAAGGCAAATCGTCTAATTAGTGTGGGTAACACGCTGGCTTACATACGTTACGAAAATGACTTCCCTGTAACAGAATTCACGAATATGTGGGATGACACTGTGAGAAGTACTTTTGCCGCTGAGAAATGGTATGTAGTTCAGACTTCTAACAAAGTAGTCGAGCGCTGCCTTCTCATGACTACTGACCCGGGTGACCTGGTGCTTGATCCCACCTGCGGCAGCGGAACCACGGCTTTTGTTGCCGAGCAGTGGGGCAGGCGCTGGATGACCATGGATACGTCCCGCGTTGCTCTGGCACTGGCACGCACCCGCCTGATGTCCGCCCGTTTTTCCTACTACCTGCTGGCCGACTCGCCTGAGGGCGTTAGAAAAGAGGCCGAGATGACAGGCCAGGTACCCCCAGCATATAAGACTGATGGCGATATACGTAAAGGCTTCGTCTACAAGCGGGTACCGCATATTACGCTTAAATCCATCGCTTATAATCCGGATATCAAGGAGGGCATGTCACGTGCTGAGATAGATGCCGCCATCGCTCGCCATGCCGACAATGAGAGGCTTTATGATCAACCTTACGAAGATAACAAGCGCATTCGCGTTACAGGGCCCTTCACAATTGAAAGTCTGTCGCCTCACCGTGTATTCGCTGCTGAAGAAAACCTCTCGGAAAGCGAACATGAGGCACGTCGCGAGGCAGGCATGGGGCAGTTCGAGGTCATGATCATTGAGAACCTCAAGAAATCCGGCGTTCAAAATACAGTCAAGAACGAGCGCCTTAAATTCGATCGGCTGGAGTCCTACGCTGGCCAGTGGCTGCACGCCCAGGGTGAATATGCTGAAAAGGACGGCAAGGTCAAGCGTGTGGCGGTCTGCATTGGGCCTGAGCATGGTACAGTGGACGCCGACCTTGTACGTGAAGCCGCCAAAGAAGCCGTTAAAGGTGCGGGCTTCGACCTGCTCCTTGTTTGCGGGTTCGCCTTCGACGCTCACGTAAATGAAGAGGCAAAGCTGTTCGGTAAACTAAATATCCTCATAACCCGCATGAACCCAGATCTGAACATGAGTGAAGACCTGCTGAAGGCCGGCGCCGGCAACCTATTCATGGTCTTCGGCGAGCCGGATGTTAATATCAAGAAGCATAAAAATGGCAAGCTCACTGCTGAGATAAAAGGTTTAGACATCTATGATCCAACAACCGGGGCCATCCGCAATAGCTCTACCGATGATATCGCGTGCTGGTTCATCGATACCAATTACAACGAGGAAAGCTTCTTCGTCCGCCATGCTTATTTCTTGGGCAACGACAATCCCTATGAAAAGCTCAAACGCTCCCTCAAAGCCGAGATCGATGAATCCGCCTGGGCATCCCTCTATTCCACCTCCAGCCGCCCCTTCGACCCGCCCACCACCGGCCACATTGCCATTAAAGTCATCAACCACTACGGCGACGAAGTACTGAAGGTGTACGAGGTGAAATGATGTATTCAAAATGGTGCTATATTCACGATGATGAGAAATGAGTGTTGATCAATTGATTTCGATTATCAGTGATTCTTTAGTAGCAATCTCAGCGATCGTTGTTGCATCAGTTGCTATTGTCGGTCTAAATACGTGGCGCAGAGAACTCAAAGGAAGGGTCCTCTTCAATATTGCCCGGAAAATTATTCGTTTAAGTATAGAATTGCGGGCCAATTTTGAATGGGCGAGATTTCCGCTAAGCACCTCAATTGAGAGTTCAGGACGTCTAAAAGCCATCGGTGAATCTGATGTAGAGGCAAATACAAAGGATCAGTGGTACCTTAGATGGGAGCGCTTAAAGCCTTTGGCTACAAATATGCAAGCTCTACAAGTAATGGATTGGGAAATTCAGACATTACTCGGTGATAAATCTCAGAAAATATCAAATGCAATTAAAATTTATCGAGAATGTTACACCGAACTGAAAGTAGACAGAGATGAATACTTTGAAATTAAGGTTGATGAAGCGATAAAGCAATCGCAATATCCTCAACAGGAATACTTGACGGAGCTAAGCCACATTATATATGGAACTTCTACAGATAATTTTTCCAAGAAAATATATTCAGTTTACGAACAGTTAGCTGGCGAGTTAAAAGCCTTTATTAAATAACTTGTGCAAGAAATAACCGTGGAGACGTTATTAGCATGAAAACTGAAGTTAAACTTGTATTGCAAAAGGCCTTTAATAGAGAATTATCTGGAGAATGAAACCGTTACAAATTGTCACGGTTTGAAAATGAAAGCGTTTAACCCATATAAGCGGGGGACAATTTGTCCCCTGGTTGCGTTAAGCATTTTAAATAGGGACTTATAAAAATGAGTAATTTAATTCTATTCGAGAGCAAGCAAGTCCGCAGGCTGTGGAGTAAGGAAAAGCAACGGTGTTTTTTCTGTTATAGATGTCTGCGAAATATTGATTTAAACCGATAACCCGCGACGTTATTGGAGCGATTCAAAATGAAAACTGAAAAACGAGGGGGTAAATGAACTGTACGAAATTATCGTACAGTATTAATACAATCCGAACGCTAACAGAGTAAAATAGCTGAAAATAATCAGTAAAACAGCCACCTTATAACGTCATCAAGTTAGCTATGGAGCCATCGTCTTTGACCGGACCCACGATAGCCAGATTCAATTTCTCGGTCAAAAAGAGCCTGCCCACCACGCGTCTGATATCTTCGAGAGTTATCTCATCTATAATCCTGGTTACATCGTCTATGGTCATTATCTTGCCGGTCAACATCTGCTGCGCGCCGTACCACCCCGCCACAGTCCGGCTGTTCTCCATGCTCAACAGCATGCGTCCTTTGGCCATCTCCCTGGCCTTGTTCAGTTCGGCAGCCGATATGCCGTCCCTGGTCAGCGATAACTGCTCCAGGATCGCCCTGATCGCCTTCTCCGTCTGCGCGGTATCTATGCCTGCCTGGATAACAAAAGAGCCTGTCTCGCGGAAATGCTCGACGTAGCTGTGGATATCATAGGCCAGCCCCAGCTTCTCCCTTATCTCGGTGAATAGGCGGCAGCTCATGCCTTCGCCCAATACCATGCTGAACAGGTCCAATACAAACCTGTCGGGATCGAAAATGGATAATCCCTCCAGACCCAGCGTCAGGTTGACCTGCTCGGTCTCACGGTACTCTATCTTTGTTCGGGACGAGGTCTGACCGGCTCTGCTGTCGATGTAATCCGGCTGTCCGCCGGATTGCCATCCATCCCCGGCCCGGCTGAGCATTTCCAGCAGGCTGTCGCGATCAAAATCGCCTGCTATACTGGCCAGCATATTGGACGGCGTGTAGTACCTTTCAACACGCTTGATCATTTGATCCCGCGTGATGGACGTGACCGTCTCCCTCGTGCCCGCAACATCCCTCCCCAGCGGTTTGCCGGGCCACATCATATCGTCCAATATCATACCCACGCGCTGCTGGGGAGAATCCAGGCTCATATTTATCTCTTCGATGATGACCTGCCGCTCTTTCTCGATGTCTTCCTCGCGGAAAAGCGGACGCCGCATCAGGTCTGTGATGACGTCGACTGCCGTCTCCAGGTGCCGGCTGGCCAGCTTGCACCAGTACGAGGTCAGCTCCCGGTCGGTGCCGCCGTTTAAAATGCCGCCCACACCCTCTATGGCTTCGCTGATCTCGCGCGAACTGCTGCGCTTTTGGGTGCCCTTGAAGCACATGTGCTCGATGAAGTGCGATATCCCGGCCTCACCATCATTCTCGTAGCAGCTGCCCGTCATGACGAATAACAGCAGGGATACCGACCTGGTATGCGGCATGCGGCAGGTTATTACTCTCAGGCCGCTCTCGAGGGTGGTTTTCTCATATTCCATAGGCTTCTGTTGTCCGGCGCCGGGCGCAGGATGCCACAGCCTCCGACCACACATTATAACAAATTCAAATCGGCAGATTTCCGTGATATAATCTATTTACGGGAGTAACACAATCGTACGCAGAATACGAAATAAAGACGGGACTTGATTTAAATGGATACTGGAACCTGGAAAGTAAAAACCGGCCTCGCCCAGATGCTCAAGGGCGGGGTTATTATGGATGTCGTGACGCCTGAGCACGCCAGGATAGCCGAGAACGCCGGCGCTTGCGCGGTGATGGCGCTGGAGCGCGTGCCGGCCGATATACGCAAGGACGGCGGCGTGGCCAGGATGTCCGACCCCACCGTGATAACCGCCATCATGAAGGCGGTGACCATACCCGTGATGGCGAAATGCCGCATCGGCCACTTCGTGGAGGCCCAGGTGCTTGAGGCGCTGGGCGTCGATTTCATCGACGAGTCGGAGGTGCTGACTCCCGCGGACGAGAGCCATCACGTGTGGAAGCATGATTTTAAAGTGCCATTCGTATGCGGCTGCCGCGACCTGGGCGAAGCCCTGCGCCGGATCTCAGAGGGCGCCGCCATGATACGCACCAAGGGCGAAGCAGGCACAGGCAACATCGTTGAGGCCGTGCGCCACATGCGCTCGGTCCAATCAGCCATGCGCAAGCTGCAATCGATGAGCGCCGACGAGCTGCCGGCCGAGGCCAAGAACATGGGCGCCCCGCTGGAGCTGGTGATCGAGGTGCATAAGACCGGTCAACTGCCGGTGGTCAATTTCGCCGCAGGCGGCGTGGCCACGCCGGCGGATGCCGCACTCATGATGCAACTCGGCGCGGAGGGCGTCTTCGTGGGCTCGGGCATCTTCAAGTCCAGCGACCCCGAGGTGCGCGCCACCGCCATAGTGAAGGCGGTAACCCATTACAAAGACCCGGCCATCATCGCCGAGGTATCGAGGGGTCTCGGCTCAGCCATGCCCGGACTTGATATCAAAAGCATACCCGAAGACAGTTTACTGGCCACCAGAGGTTGGTAATTTGCGCGCACAATATGCGTCTGCCGATGTCATTTCCGCCACCACAGAGGAGATACCTTGCAGACGATAGATATCGATGACATCCGGTCTCTGCTGGCCGTCATGCCACCCCATATCGCCTCAGATCTCAAGCAAGAGATCGGAAACGGTGACCTGCTGGAAATCGTCATGGACCTCGGCCGGTTGCCTGAAGCACGTTTCCCCAATCGCGAGATATTATTAGGCGATCACGAAGTCACAGAAGCAGATATACAGCATGTCACCAGCCTGATCGGCACCTTCAGCGGCGACAACCGTGCAGGCCTGACGCGCACGCTGCACCGCATCTCGGCCATCAGAAACCGCGAAGGGAAGATCGTCGGTTTAACCTGCCGCGTGGGCCGCGCTGTGATGGGAACGGCCAAAATAATCCAGGACCTGGTCGAGACCGGCAACAATGTCCTTCTGATGGGCCCGCCGGGTATCGGCAAGACAACCATACTGCGTGAGACGGCCCGTGTGCTGGCCGACGATCTGAAGAAACGCGTTATCGTGGTGGATACCTCCAATGAGATCGCCGGGGACGGCGACATAGCGCACCCGGCCATCGGTCACGCCAGGCGCATGCAGGTGCCGACGCCTACGCTCCAGCATGCCGTCATGATCGAGGCTGTGGAGAACCACATGCCCGAGGTCATCATCATCGACGAGATCGGCACCAGCCTTGAGGCTGAGGCGGCCCGCACCATCGCCGAGCGCGGCGTCCAGCTGGTAGGTACCGCCCACGGCAACAGCCTGCAAAATCTTATGATGAACCCCACGCTGTCCGATCTTGTCGGCGGCATACAGACGGTCACACTGGGGGATGAGGAGGCCCGCCGGCGCCACACGCAGAAATCGGTGCTGGAGCGCAAGGCCCCTCCCACCTTTGATATCGTGGTGGAGATACAGGAACGGTACAAGGTGCTGGTCCACCCCGATGTGGCGCGCGCCGTCGACGCTGTCCTGCATGGAAAGGAGAGCCGTTCGGAGGTCAGGTGGCTGGATCCCGACGGCAACGTTGTCAAAGAGCAGGCGGCAACCATACGTGAAACCCTTAATAAACCCGAGACGGTAAAACAGGGGCTGCGAGTCTACCTGTTCGGCATAAACCGGCCCATACTGGAGCAGGCCGCACACGAGAAAGGCCTGGATATCGATATCACGGACGATCTGCGACTATCTAATATACTGATCACGACCAAGAACTACTTCAGGCGCAAGCCGCAGAAATTGAGGGACGCCGAGGCGCAGGGCATACCTGTCTACGCCATAAGAGGCAACAGCCTGCAGCAGTTACGCCACTGCCTGGACAGCATATATACAGGGCCGCGCGACGAGGTTGTAGATACAGCGCTTGACGAGGCATTGCAGGCCATCGACGAAGTTAAAAACGGTAAAAAAGAGGTCACCCTCAGCCCGCAGAACTCGTTCATCCGGCGCCTTCAGCATATGCTGGCCGAAAAGCACGACGTTACATCCAGCAGCTCGGGACGCGAGCCCGGGCGGCGGGTCAAGATAGTAAATAACTGAGAAGCCTGATATTCTGGACTGCGTTATGCCCGAGCATAAAGGATTGTTCATCACCTTCGAAGGATGCGAAGGCTGCGGTAAAAGCACCCAGGCCGGGCTTCTTCATGACGAGCTGTTACGCCGCAATATTCCCTCGGCGCTGACGCATGAGCCGGGCGGGACACCGCTGGGTGACAGAGTAAGGAAGCTCCTCAAAGTCAAACGCAATTACGATATCAGCCCTCAGGCCGAGCTCCTGCTTTTCAACGCCTGCCGCGCGCAGCTCGTCAGGGATGTCATCCTTCCTGCGCTCGCTCAGGGCACTAACGTTATCTGCGACCGCTTCACGGGCTCCACCCTGGCCTACCAGGGATACGGACGGGGCCTGGGGGTGGAGACCGTCGCTTCGATCAACAACGCCGCCACGGGCGGACTGCAGCCGGACATCATTTTTTTACTGGATCTGCAGCCGCAGGCGGGGCTGAAACGCAAGCGCAATACAGGCGACGACCGTTTCGAGGCAGAGGACATCGCATTCCACCACAGGGTAAGGGATGGCTATCTCGATCTCGCCGGACGAGACCCGTCACGCTGGATCGTCATAGAAGCACAGCAGCCGGCTGCCGAATTGGGGAAGGCCGTACTTGACCGCGTCCTGCTTCTTCTGAACAAGGCCACCCCCTGAGCAGCTATGATTGGCGCGGGGTAACATACAGCAGTATGAATAAGATATCCGGCGGCCCACTGTGAGCGGCCGCAAGAGGGCGGTTTCCAACGTTCCTCACCTGAGGGAGGAGCAGGAGCTGCTTTCGTCGGGTTACCGCCGCATCGCCGGCCTGGACGAGGCCGGCCGCGGAGCGCTGGCGGGGCCGGTAGTGGCCGCCGTTGTGATATTGCCCCCGGAACCGCACTTCCCCTGGCTGCCGCGTGTCAAAGACAGCAAGCTCCTGCAGGAGAAGGAGCGGCAGCAGGTCTTCGATTGCATGGCTGAGTACGGCATCGAGATGGGCATTGGCGTGGTCGAGCCGGACGTCATCGATGCGGTGAACATACTTAACGCCACCAGAAAGGCCATGAAGCTGGCGCTGGCGGCGTTGTCCGAGCCGCCTGGATATCTGCTGATCGATGCTGTAAGGCTGAGATACATGACCATACCGCAGAAAGCCATTATCCGGGGAGACCGTACCGTGTTGAGCATCGCCTGCGCATCGGTGGTTGCCAAGGTAACGCGCGACCGCATCATGCTGGAGATGGATGAGCGCTACCCCGGCTACGAATTCGCCCGTCACAAGGGCTACGGCACGCGCGAGCACTTCGAATGCCTGCGCCGCAACGGGGCGTCATGCATACATAGGATGACCTACTCTCCACTGCGCGACCTGGCCAGGTTGATATGAAAAAACAGGAGACGGGAAAACGGGGTGAGCAGCTCGCCCGCAGGGCGCTGGAGAAGAAAGGATACCGCATCCTTGAAAAGAACTACCGCTGCCGGCTGGGCGAGATCGACCTGGTCGCCCGGCACCGCGACTATATCGTTTTTATAGAGGTGCGCAGCAAGACAGGGGACGCCTTCGGAATACCGGAGGAATCGGTGACCTCAGCTAAAAAACAGCGGCTTCTGGCCACGGCCCTGGACTATCTCGGCAATCACAATGACCTGCCCGAAAACTGGCGCATTGATTTCGTAGCCGTCGAGATCGACCCGTCGGGCGGCAAGCCGATGCGAGTCGAGATCATTGAGAACGCGGTCTGCTGATCCTTTCTATTCTTCCAGCGTCGCCATGGAGATGCAGCTGTGCGCCATGGACCCGCCCGCTCTCAACGCCACCGCCACGAAAACCGCCTCCGCAATCTCCTCGTCGCTGGCTCCGGCCTTCCTGGCGTTTTTGGTATGACCATGGATGCAGTAAGGGCACTGAGTGATATGCGCGCAGGCCACCGCGATCAGCTCCTTGGTCTTCTTGTTCAAGCTGCCTTCCGCCATCACCTTACCATCGAAATCCAGGTAAGCCTGCATCAGCTCCGGCTTGAGCGTATACATCTTGGCAGCCTTTTCGATATCCTTTTTACCGTAAAAATTATCTCCCATATGATCCTCCGAAATTATGTAATGTAAGTGAAAGTTATAATTTCAAGCGCGTGCGCTGAATAATCTCCAGCTTGGAAGGCGCGGGCAGGTCGTCGAAATAGGCGCAGTATCCCGCCACCCTCACAACCAGGCCGGGATATTTGCCCGGGTGCCTGTAGGCATCGTCCAGCATATCGGGGTCCAGCACGTTGAACTGCACCTCCATGCCTCCTTTCTCGAAGAAGCCTCTCATCAGGGCCGCCACCGTATCCGTCCCGCGCTGACCACCGATGACCGCCGGATCGAAGCGCAGGTTGAGGGCATAGCCGTTGGGAGAGTGACAGGGATCGATACAGGCAGCCGAGTTGAGCAGCGCCGTAACTCCCAGTTTATCCCTGCCGTTGGACGCGCCCAGGCTGGCGGCGAAAGGCTGCCTGGCATTGCGCCCGCTGGGCAGTGCGCCCACCAGCGACCCGAAAGCTACGTGGCAGGTCACGGAGTAGAATCCGGAGATGTACCTGCCTCCACGCGTATTGTTATGCCTCGTCAGCGCCCGGTAGAAGATAGAGGCCGCCTCCGCGGCATATCCGTCGGGCAGATCGTTATCGTTGCCGTACTTGGGCGCGGCGGCCAGCTCGGCCTGCATTGCCGGGCTTGAGCGGAAATCATGCTTGAGCGCTGCGCACAGTTCTGCCATGCTGTATTTCTTCCTGCGAAAGACCACCTCATCCAACGCCGCCAGCGAATCAGCCACGTCGGCCAGACCCACACCCTGGATGCCGCTGGAATTGAACAGCGCGCCGCCTGCGCTGATGTCCTTTCCCGATTCCAGACATCCGTCCACTAGCATGGAGGAAAAGGGTGTGGGATGGTAATGGCGATTGCCGAGCTCCACCATCTGTATATCCTCCACCAGACGGCCAACTACATGATTCACCTGTGTGGTATAGGCTTCCACGACATCCCGGATCGATGTGAACCCGGCGGGGTCCGGCGTGGGCGCGCCCCGCCTTTTGCCGCCCTTGAACAGGCGGCCGCGGTTGAGCGACATCTCGAGGCAGATCGGCATATTCATCAGGGCGGCATCGGTGGAGAAGAAGCTCCTACCCGGCAGGGCCAGCTCCACGCAACCCACCACGGCGTAGTTCCTGGCCTCTTCAAGCGGGATGCCGTTGGCGACCAGCGATCTGATGGCGGCTTCATCGCTGAATACGGCGGGCACGCCGTTGCCCGCCTTGGCCACATCGATCACCCTCTTTAAATATTTTTCAGGGGAGCCGCCGTGCACGCGCGCCTGATAGTTGGGATCGCGCAGGCCGGATTCCTCCATCATATCCAGCATTACGTAGGTCAACTCGTTGGTGGCGTCCGCTCCGCCGCGCTCCATGCCGCCGATGATGGCTGCCTGAACCACCAGGTAGCCCCCGTGATACTGACTGACGCTCTCGGACAGCAGGAAGACATGCTCTGCCGCCTTGGCCGAGAAGCAAAGCAGCAGCTCTCTGGCCTTCTCCGCTGTGATCTGTCCCGCGTCCAGGTCGCGCCGGTAATACGGGTACAGGAACTGGTCCATGCGGCCGAAGGAGACCGCCGAGTTGATGCTCTCAAGGCAGACGGCCATGTGCGTGAGCCACAGGGACTGTAAAGCTTCCTGAAAAGTCTGAGCCGGATTAAGCGGCACCCTGCGGCAGACGGCTGCTATCTCCTCCAGCTCGGCGCGCCTCACAGAATCCTGTTCAGCGGCGGCCATGCGCCCGGCCTCGTCTGCAACGCGACCGGCGTAGCTCAGCAGGCCCTCGCAGACTATCGCGGCCGCTTTGGATAGGTCGTCGCCGCTGCTTTTCATCGAATCCAGGTACCCCTTTACGCCCATCCCGAGCATCTTCTCGTAATTGGGCAGGAAATGTCCTATGCCGCCGGCCTCGTTGATCAGATAAAAAGTGGCTTTGAGCTGTTCAGCCGCGTACTGAAAGAACCTGCCCATATGCGGGAAGAAGGCCCTGAACGGCATGTTGCGGAAAAGCCAATAGGGAATGACGTCGAACAAGATCCTCAGCCGGTCCCTCCAGGGCATCAGCAGGGGCGTAGTCTTGCGTTTATCGATGCGCGGGATGTCGTTTCCCATGTAAACGCCGCTGAGCTCCGGCTGCATGAGGGCGGAGATGCGGTGGCTGCCCATGTTCCCCACGATCAGCTCATCGGGATATATGCGTACCGATTTGTTCTGGAGGATGTAGCGGGTCGCCATGGCGCGGCGCACTATAATGGGCTGCGACGGGGCATCGTGATGCTTGTAAAAGTCAGTCACCAGGTAGGCCCGCTCAGGGCAAAGGTGCACCCTGCTGC
Source organism: Dehalococcoidia bacterium (assembly GCA_041653995.1). Classification (NCBI taxonomy): domain Bacteria; kingdom Bacillati; phylum Chloroflexota; class Dehalococcoidia; species Dehalococcoidia bacterium. The sequence goes on along the minus strand of JBAZEK010000001.1, from coordinate 3,872 downwards.
CCAGCAGTTCCTTCTTTATGCGCTGGAATCTTTCCGTGCGCGCCGCTGTTTCGACTGCCATGATTTTTATGTGTCCAGGGCGAACGGCGGGTACTTATCCGTGATCATAATCATGGCATAGCACATTACCCTGAAGCCCCATCTCATCACGCCCAGCACGAAATCGAAGAGTCCCCTGGGAAATCTGCCGGTGAAGAGGATGGCAAACCAGGCGATGATAATCACCACCAGGGCGGCGATCCACAGGAAGCACAACACGATAATGTGAGGTATTGCCAGAAACCACTTGACCAGCGGCAGCCATCGGTTAAGGCTCGCGGCATCCGGATACGGCATCTCCATCTGGACGTTTTGCTCCTCGTCGGTGGAGGGATAGACATCGCTCATCAGGTAGAGGTAGGACGCCACCCTGTAGCAGAACTTGGAGAGGTTTAGGTTCCAATCATACCACCATTTGGGATACTTTTGACGGAACAGCAACATCAGCACCAGCGGAAGCATGATCAGGCCGACACCGGATACGACCGTTCCGGCTTCCTTGGAGCCCATCTGGAAGTTGCTGCCCACCAGAAGGAGAAGTACGATCAAAATGGGGATGACTGTAAAGATACGAAAGAAACTTGTGAGGCGGTTAAGCTTGCGGTCCGGATAATCGATTTTCAGGCTTACCGGGTAATCAACTGACATTGTACTGCCTCCTTACTTTATTTTGGCTCCGGGTCAGGATACTTTCATCCCGCCCTTACCCAGGTTGTATATCTCCTCTATCTTGACCTTGACCGCAGCCTTGGGCGGGACGGGGATTTTCATAAGCTCCGCCAGCTTCTTCGCTTCATCGTAAAGCGGCCCGGAGGTGATTTTCTCCACCACCCTGCCCTCGAACCTGTAGCCCTTCATCTTGCCCCAGTCGGCTACCACTATCGCCACTTGCGGATTCTTCTGTATGTTCTGCCAGGTCCTGCCGCCCGCCAGCTCGAAAAATGTGATGTGCTCGTCGTCCATCATCTGGCTGCTGCCCTTCATCGCGATGCTCGGTTTACCTTCCGCGCTGGCAGTGCCCACATATACCTGCCTCCCCGCCAGAAGTGCCTTCATGTCTTCGTTCAAACTTGCCATTACACAACCTCCTCAAGTTTATATCGAAGCAATTATAGTTTAATTATGCTGCACGGTTCAAAACATTTCCAAAGACACAATCATGATAAACTATTATGGACTCTGGTATGGAGGTGGTCAGCATATAGATGGTCCGAAAAACAGATCCGGCCAAGCGCGATGCAATAATCTTTCATGCCCGCAAGCTTTTCAAGGAAAAAGGAGTCGAAGGTACGACCATACCCGAAATAGCCAGCGCGGCAGGCATAGCCACAGGTACAGTTTACCTTTATTTCAAGTCCAAAATGGAGATTGTCAACGCGCTGTGTGAATATTATTTGCGCGGTCATATACAGGCAATCAATGCTGAATTGGACAGCCCGACCAAAAAAGCTTTGAAAGATATCGTGCATGCCGCATTTGTGCACGCTTCAGAGAATGCAGACCTGGTCCGTCTCATCGATCAGCGCCGCAGTGAAGATGGCAAAACATCCTGGCTCGAGGCCGACCGAGTTCTCCTGAGCGTACTCAGGACCTGGTTTCATAAATGCATGGAAGAAGGTTCGATGATCCCTTATAATACGGTAGTGCTGGCTGAGCTGGTTAGCGGTCTGGTGGAGTGGATCTCTAAAATATGCTTTACCTGGTCGGATATGGACCCAACTCGTTACGAAGATACGCTGGTTAAACTGCTCCAGAACGCCCTGCTAAAAGATTACAAAGAGACCTGAGCTACAGGATTTTACTCATGAGCTGCCTTATAGATCTGAGAGGCCAAAGGAAGCCCATGCCGATAATCTGCACAACATGGCCGGCCTGCGGCATCCAACAGATCAGAAAACCTATTGACAAAGCTGATAAAAACACTATAATGAATATGTTTCATTTTATATAACAGGGGGTAGTAGTTGTGAAATTTCATAGTCTGCGCAGATCCCTGCATTTTCTGACTTATATGCCTTGATCGTTTATTCAGTGAATTGACCTTTACTTTGTAAACATAGAAATATCCCGGGCTGTTAATTAGTTCTTTTCATAGTCAATTTGGGGGTTGCAGATGAGTAATGTGAATATCAGCATTGATGGGAAGTGGCTGAAGGTTCGCCAGGGTATTACAATTTTAGAGGCGGCCGCAGCACAAGGCATAACGATACCCACGCTCTGCCATATCAAAGGACTGGTCCCCACCGGCGTTTGCCGCGTCTGCGTGGTTGAGGTGGAGGGCTCGAGAACATTGATGGGCGCCTGCCATACCCCTGTATCCAACGGCATGGTGGTGCACACCGGCTCGCCCAGGGTTGTCGCGGCCCGCAGGGTGATAGTGGAGCTGTTGCTCACCGCCCATACCGGCGACTGCGTGATCGACACCAATGCCGAGAACTGCGCCCTGCATAATCTGGCCTCCGATTACCAGGTGGGCGCCCCGCGTTTCAATGTGAGGGTTCCTCGCTTTTTCCCGATTGAGGACTCCAATCCCTACGTCATGCGCAACCTTTCCAAGTGCATACTCTGCCGCAAATGCGTCCGGGCCTGCGCCGATATCGCTCACAAGAATATACTGAGCGTCGGATACCGCGGCTTCAAATCAAAGGTGGTCACAGGATTCGATGAGGCCTTAACGGCTGAAGCCTGCCGGGATTGCGGCATATGCATCGAGCACTGCCCCACCGGAGCGATGAGCGCCGCGCCCGGTTTTAAAGCCGTGAAGGGAGGTGCAGTACGATGAGCGCTGCCGCAAAAGTGACACAATCCTCTACCGTCAACCGTGCGGAACTCCTGCCTGTCCTCAAACAGGAGCTGGCTAAAAACGACAACCTCTCCCAGGCCGTGATGACGACTGTGGCTGAAAAGACCGGACTCCCGTTGAACGAGATCTACGGCGTGGCCACTTTTTACGCTTACCTGCCGGTAGCCGCCGCGGGCAGGAATATCATCAGGGTGTGCGGCTGTCTGCCCTGCGACATGAAGGACGCGCAGGGCGTGCTGGGCAGCATAAAAAAGGAGCTGGGGATCGGGCCGGGACAGACCACACCGGATGGGAAGTTCACGCTGGAGGTAGTGGGATGCATCGGCGCCTGCGACCAGGCCCCCGCCATGCTGATCAACGATAAATTGTACGGCAACCTCACGTCTGAGGGCATTGCCGGGATACTGAAATCCTGTTGACAGGAGGTTATGAGTGGCGGAAAAACGTATTGTTCTGGGCAACTGCGGGACGATAGATCCTCAGAATATCGAATCTTATCTCAAGGCGGGAGGCTTCAAGGCTTACGGTAAAGCGCGCAGGATGAAGCCGAAGGCAATCGTCGAGGAGGTTAAAAAATCGGGGTTGACAGGCCGCGGCGGCGCAGGTTTCCCCTGCGGGCTCAAATGGGAGCTGGCCATGAACGCCAAAGGCCGGCAGAAGTACCTGATCTGCAACGCCGACGAGGGCGAGGTCGGCGCATTTAAGGATAAATACATCCTCTCCCACGACCCCTTCGGACTGATCGAAGGGATGATTATAGCGGGATTGGCCATCGGCGCCCGCAAGGCCTATATCTACCTGAGGGGTGAGTACCATCCGCTCAACAGCCTGCTCGTCTCCGCAATAGGACAGGCCGCGGCCCGAGGCTATTTGAAGGATATGGATATCCAGGTGTTCGAGGGTGCCGGCGCGTACGTGTGCGGTGAGGAGTCGGCACTGATGAACTCCATAGAGGGACAGCGGGGTGAGTCGCGCTATAAACCGCCGTACCCGCCGCAGCGAGGTCTGTGGGATATGCCCACCATCATCA